>NZ_JACHJJ010000010.1 GCF_014203605.1 Thiemannella venezuelensis
CCGCAGGGCGCGGAGCCGTCCACGGTCACGGTGTCCCGCGACGCGGCGGGCCGCTGGTTCGTGTCCCTCCTGGTGGAGGAGACGATCCGCCCGCTCGACCCGGCGAAACAGTCGGTGGGGGTGGATGCGGGGATCACATCCTTGGTCACCCTGTCGACCGGGGAGAAGGTGACCAACCCGAAGCATGAGCGGGCCGACCGGCGCCGCCTGGCCAAGGCCCAGCGCACCCTCGCCCGCAAGGCGAAGGGGTCGAACAACCGGGCCAGGGCCCGGCTGAAGGTCGCGAAGGTCTACGCGCGGATCACCGACCGGCGCCGGGACTTCCTGCACAAGCTCACCACTCGTCTCGTCCGTGACAACCAAACGGTCGTGATCGAGGACCTCACCGTCCGCAACATGGTGAAGAACCACGCGCTGGCGCGCGCCGTCTCCGATGCCTCCTGGCGAGAGTTGCGCTCGATGCTGGAGTACAAGACGGCCTGGTACGGGCGGGAACTGGTCGTGATCGACCGCTGGTTCCCCTCCTCCACGCTGTGCTCGGCCTGCGGCGCACTGCAAGACAGGATGCCGTTGAACCTCCGGACGTGGGAGTGTGCCTGCGGCGCGGTTCACGACCGGGACGTCAACGCCGCGAAGAACATCCTCGCCGCCGGGCTGGCGGAGAGGTGAAACGCCTGTGGAGCCGGTGTAAGACCTCAAGGGCGAAAGCCCGGCGGGCAACTGGCGGTGAAGCAGGAAACCCGACCCGTGAGGGTTGGAATCCCCCGGCTTCAGCCGTGGGGAGGAAGTCAACCCTCCAGCCTCCGCACGAGGTGCGCCCGGGCGGCGGCGTCGCCCGGGCCGCCGCGCTCGGCGAGCCGCTCGGCGGCGTACCGCCGGTGCTCGGCGTCGACGTTGCCGCCGTACTTGAACTTGCCGTCGACCTTCTGGACCGTCAGCCGCAGCCCGCGGATCCCGGCGAAGCGCCGCTCGTGCTCGACGGGGTCGGCCAGCGCGCCCTCCGGCTCCAGCCGGCCGATCTGCGCCCGGAGGATCTCCGCCTTGCCCTCGGCGTCGGTGACGATCTCGGCACGGCAGACGAGCTGGACGGCCGCGTAGTAGGTGGTCGGGACGCCCAGCCGCGGATCGCCCTCGCCGGGCAGGACCTTCCACGAGCCCGGGACGTAGGCCCAGTCGCCCGCGACCGACAGCAGCACGGCCGGGTTCTCCTCGATGGCGGCCCAGATCGGGTTGGGCCGGGCCAGGTGGAGCAGGACCGTGCGGTCGCCCGCGAGCAGGAACTGGGTGGGGACCACGACCGGGACCTCGCGGTCCCGGCCGGCGGCGATCAGATGGCCGAACTCGTTGGCCCGGACGAAGGCCAGTGCCTCGTCCTCGGTCGCGGCGTCCCATGGATGAATCAACATACGGTAAAGGGTATAGCCATCCAGAAAAGGTGATCGACGCGGCCATGGCACGGCCCCCGTGCGGGCCGGAGAGCGGCGGCCGTACGGGGGCCGGGCGGAGAGGAACGGCGGCGGGTCAGCGCTGGGCGGCGAGGGCGTCCTCGTAGACGCGGACGAGCTCCTGGCTGATCCGCTCCCAGGAGTAGCGGGACCGGACGCGGTCGGCCGCCGCGAAGCCCAGCGCCGTGCGCCGGGTGGGGTCGGCGAGCAGCTCACGGGCGAGCCGGGCGGTCTGCGCGGGGCGGTCCGGCGCGACCAGCAGGCCGGTGACCCCGTCCACGACGGAGTCCAGGTGGGCGCCCACCGCCGAGGCGATGACCGGAACGCCGCAGGCCATGGCCTCCAGCGCGACGACGCCCCCGGCGGCCTCGCGGGGCAGCGAGATCACCACGTCGGAGCTGCGGATCAGCTTGGGCATCGAGGCGTGCGGGACCTGCCCCAGGAAGGTGACGCGGTCGTCGACCCCGAGCTCCTTGGCCAGCAGCCGGGCACGATAGGCGTCGGGGTCGTGCTCCAGGTCCGCCGCGGCGGGACCGCCCGCGACGAGCAGTTCCGCCTCCGGGATGGCGCTCAGCGCCCGGATCGCGGTCCGCACGCCCCTGGCGTCGGAGAGCGGTCCGGCGTGCAGCAGCCGCGGCCGGGTGCCGCGCGGCGCGACCGGTCCCTGCCGCCGGAAACGCTCGACGTCCACGCCGCAGGGCACCACGGCGATGTTGCGGCGCGGCACGCCCAGCCGGATGAGCTCCGACTCCTCGTCCCCGCAGCCGGCGATCACCGCGCTGGCCCGGCGGCCGAGCGCGCGCTGCAGCCGGATCCTCCTGTCGTCGCCGGCGCTCTCGCCCTGCCGGGTGAAGGTCTGGGTGACCGGCACGTGCAGGCCGCTCGCGCCCGCGATGGCGGCCAGGCCGCCGGTCCAGGAGTGGGCGTGGATGACGTCCGGCCGGTCCTGCCCCCAGCGGCGCATCAGTTCGCCGCCCAGGTCCGGAAGATAGGGCAGCACGCCGTCCTCGGGCAGGTCCCGGGCCGGCCCCGCGGACAGGTGCTCCATGGTGACGCCGTGGGCCACGCGGACGCGCGCCTTGCCGCAGTCGGAACCCCGGCGCGTGTAGATGGTGACCTTGTGCTCCCTGCCCAGCTCGCGGGCGACCGCCAGGATCTGGGCTCGCTGCGCGGAGAGACCGGACTGGTCCTGGGTGGCGGACAGAGCGTCGGAAGAGACAAATGCAATATTCACGGCACACCTCTGGGGGAGATAGGCATGGAAAGCCTGGACTTCCAGGGGTGCCTGCGTCTTAGGCACTCATCTGTATGCCTGAAACCATACCCGGATCGTTGCCGCGCGCAAACCTCAGTATTTCCGACTCTGTCGTAATTCTTCCGCGCGGGCACTCGGCACGTGGAGCTGGACCGCGCACCCGCCCCCGTCATGGTGGATGTCCAGCCGGTCGCAGAGCTGCCGGGCGATCCAGAGCCCGTCGCCCGGCCCGGAGCTGGGGCTCGGCGGGACGAAGCCGGCGAGCGGATCGGTCAGGCCGCCCTCCGGGCGGTGGATCTGGCAGGTGATCGCGCCGAACCTCTCCCACAGGTGCGCCGTGACCGGAGGGTCCAGGTGCGCGGCGACCTCGTTGACGGCCACCGCCAGCAGGGTCGCCCGATCACGGCTCAGCCCGAAGAAGGACGCCTGGTCGGAGACGAAGGAACGCAGCGCCTGCAGGCTCTCCGCGCGCAGGGAGACCGCCTCCACCGGCGGCTCCGGCAGGGGTACGGCGTCGCACTCCCGGACGAAGTCCACCGGGTCGGTGTACTCCGGGCAGGGCAGCGCCGAGCCGTCCTCCAGCAGCACGGGATGCGTACGCCGGGCGGACGCCGTCACATGGGGCCCCAGGACCCGCGTGTCGTACGGGCAGACCATCCAGAGGTTGGTCTCCTGCAGCAGCAGGTTCAGGATCGACTCCATGCGGTTCCAGGCCCGGATGTCGCGGGGGGAGCGGCCGAGCCACATCGGCTCGGCTATCACCCGGACGTGCCCGCCGTACGGCGCCTCGGGACCGCGCCGGCGCCAGTAGCGGTGGAAGGCCGTGGTGCGCTGCACCGGCCGGCGGCCCAGGAACGCGGTCTCCGCGTAGTCGACCCGCCTGCCGTCGCGCCCCAGGGCGTCGCTGAGGAGCTCGAGGTTGGCCGAGGTGGTCGCGACCAGCACCGGATCGCCCTTGGCCAGCCCGTCGGAGATGAAAGGCAGCGCCATCGCCAGGAACCGCTCGTCGGAGTCGTAGACCGCCGCTTGGTGGATGGAAGTCATCGCGCTCCCGTCAGGCGCGGGCCGGGGTGCCGGATCCCGGCCGGTGATCTCGTCGTCCCGCCTGCACTGCCTCGTCTCCGCGTTCCTCGCCCCGGGCGCGTGCCGGGCGATGAAACGCTAAGTTATACGATCCTCACACAACGCGCAGGGCAAGTATCACGATCTCGTCCCACACTCTTCCGCCGGAGAACGCGTGCCGGTCGTCCTCGACCGCCTTGACGACGGTGGCCGGAGCCTGCGAGACGCACCGCGCCAGGACGTCGGCCAGCCGGCCCTCGCCGTACGCCTCGCCCTGCTCGTTGCGCGAGGTCACCAGTCCGTCGGAGTAGAAGAGCAGCGTCTGGCCGGAGGCCATCGTGATCTCCTCGCCGAACGTCTCCCCGTCGGGGGAGATGCCCAGCGGTACTCCGCCCCCGGCGGTGAAGCGCACCGTGCCGTCGGGCTGGAGCAGCGCCGCGGGGTGGTGGCCCGCGCTGGCCATCCTGATCCGCCGCCCCTTGACGAACCCGGCGACGGCCATCACGAACATGCCGGTGCGCTGGGCGGCCAGGGCCTGGTTGAGCTTGCGCAGGGCCTCTCCGGGATCCCCCTCCCAGACGCTGAGCACGCGCAGCCCGTTGCGGACCAGGGCGCTGACGGAGGCGGCCTCCTCGCCCCTGCCCGCGGCCCCGCCGAGCGCGAAACCCCACCCGCCCGTGACCGGGAAGACGTCGTAGAACTCGGCGCCGACCGGGCTGGAGCCCGCGTGGTAGATGGCCGCCGCCTCGAACCCGGGGATGTCGGGCAGGGCGCGCGGCACCACGCTGGTACGGAGCGCGTCGGCGGCCTGGGAGCTGTCCTGGAAGCTGCGCCGGGCCCGCAGCGCCAGCCCGAGGTGGGCGCCGATCTCCTCCATCAGGCCCAGATCGGCCAGGGTCAACGGCTCGCGGTCGCGCGACCGCAGCAGGGTCAGGGAGCCCGCGGGGCCGCCCTCCCCCTCGATCGGCACGCACAGCACGGAGGCGGCGCCCATCACCCGCAGCAGCGGGGGCCCGTCGGGGACGCGGCCGAGCAGCGTCTCGTCCTCCAGCATCTCGTGGACCACACCGGAGCTGCCCGTCAGCACGTGGGCGACGAGCGGCGCGGACAGCGGGCCGAGGTTCTCCACCAGGCGGACCAGCTCGCCCACCGGCTTGTCCGCGGGACCGATCACGCAGGCCCGCCGGGGTGTCCCGTCGCGGACCACGTCGGCGATCACCCAGTCGGCGAGCTCGGACGCCAGCAGCCGCGAGGCCCGGGTGACGGTCACCGGCTGGTGCAGGCTGTCCTCGTCCAGCAGCAGGCGGGTCATCCGGGACAGCAGCTCCTGGCGGCGCGCGGCGGCGAGGAGCAGGGCGGCGTCGGAGCGGTCGACCGGCCCCGTGGGACCCTCGGTGACCTGCGCCTCCACCGGCAGGATCAGGACCGCGGTCATCTCGTGCGGTTCGCCCGGCATGGTCAGCCGGGTCAGGGCCAGTTGCACGGTGTGCGCGCGCCCCTGGTGGGCCAGGCGGGTCTGGAAGGTCACCGTCCGGCCGCCCTGCTGCACGGAGGTGAGATGGGAGCGGAACGCCGCCCGCCGGGAGACGTCGACGAACAGCGCGAACGAACGGCCGATCAGATATCCCGCCGGGCTGCCCAGCATCCGGGAGGTCTCCGCGCTGATCCGCCGGACCGTCCCCGAGCCGTCCAGCACCGCCACCGGGACCGGGAACGTCTTGAACACCTGCCGCAGCAGTTTCAGCTCCCGCTGCGAACCGCTCTCCCGCCCGCCCGAGCGCCTGGGCGTCCGGCGCAGCTCGTGCAGGGCGGAGTCCAGCAGCTCGCGGGCGGTGTCCAGCTCCGCGAGGGCCGCGTCGAGTGTGGAGCGCGGGTCCGCGGGGTAGGCGGAGCGCGTCTCGCGCAGCGAGGAGACCCTGGCGGCCAGCGCACTCAGCGCCTGTTCCAGGGCCGGAAGGCCAAGGGCTTCGGTCAATGCTCGTCCTCGTCGCCGGCCGGGAGGGACTGGTCCCGTCGTAGACGCTACGCCACCCGGTGAAGCTTATCGATGTGCGGTCAGATAGTGATTAAGTTATCCATACGGGGAAGGGATCGCATGACATGGATATGGTGACGCCCGTTCTCGCCCGTGACCTCGCGGCCCTCGGCAGGGTCAGCGAGGAGACGTCGAGCGAGAGCGTACTGCGCGGGCTCACCGCCACCCTCGCCGGCGGCGTCCCCGGCTGCGCCGGCGGTACCGCCGAGCTCTGGCAGCAGGAACGGCTGGTGGTCTCCGCCTCGCACAGCGAGCTCGTCGTCCTCGTCGACAGCGAGAGCGAGCTCGGCGAAGGCCCCTCGGCGGAGGCCCGGGTCAGCGGCGGCCACGTGATCCTCCCGGACGTGCTGCGGGACCTGCGCTGGCCGGACTACGCGGCCATGGCGGTCCGCTGCGGGGTCCGCTCGGTCCTGGCGGTACCGATCACGGTCGAGCGCGCGGTCCTGGTCCTCGGCCTGTACGGCGTGCGCCCCGGCGTCTTCGCCGCCCGGGAGGTGCCCTCGCTGGCCGGCATGCTGGCCGAGCAGGTGACCGTGGCCCTGGAGAACATGTGGGACTACGACGAGGTGCGGACCGACGCGGCCCAGATGCAGGAGGCGCTGGCCGGCCGGGCCGTCATCGACCAGGCCAAGGGCATCATCATGAAGTCCAGCGGATGCTCCGCTGAGGCCGCCTTCGACGAGCTGCGCCGGATCTCCCAGCACCACCAGGTGAAGGTGGCCGACCTGGCCAGGCTCCTGGTCGACGAGCACCAGCGCAACCAGGCCGGGAAGCGGGGCTGACCGGCCGCCCGGTGAGGGGGGAGACCGCTCTTCCGGGCCGGAGGGACACCGGGCGCCGTGTGAAGAGGGCGCCCGGTGAGGGGAGCGCCGTGTGAGGCGCGAAGAGCCCCCGCGCGGCGTCAGGCCGACCGGTCGAACGCGGCCAGGGCGTCGTCGACCGTGTCGTAGAGCGGCAGCCGCTGCGCCAGGCCGGTGATCCACATCACCCTGGTCTTGGCGTACTCCACCCCGGTGAGGGCGAACCTGCCGCCCCCGGCCGTGCTGGCCTGCCACTGGTGGACGATGAGCCCGAGCGCCCGGGAGTCCATGAAGGTGACGCCGCTGAGGTCCAGGACCATGTCGGGACCGTGCTCGGCGGCCTCCGCCGCCAGGTAGTCGGCGAACTGGTCCCTGGTCGTGGCGTCGAGCAACCCCCTCACCCGGATCACGCTGACCCCGCCGGCCACCGCCGACTCCAGGGTCAGGGCAGCCGAGCCATCGCCGTTCTCCGACACCGTCACCCAGACCCTCCTCGCCGTCCGCATAGCAACCTTACTGTTACCTGGCAGGGAGTAATACACCCGGAATCGGGGGAATACTCGATCCGAGGTCCAGCAGAGGGCCTCGCCTCGAAAAGTGGTCGAGGCGATGCCGTCTGCCCGGAAACTGCTCCGATGGCGCCGGCGCCGCCCGACAGTCATAGCAGGGAGCAGCGATGTCTGTTCAGGCAATCGAACTCAACGACATGACCGCCGAGGAACTCCTCGCCGAGATGGTCCTGCCTGAGGTCTCCGAATACCGCGCAGAGCGCCTGCGCGAGCGCATCGTCGAGATGCACCGCCCGCTGGCCATGGAGATCGCCCGTCGTTACCGCTACCGGGGCGAACCCCTGGAGGACCTCCTCCAGGCCGCGTACGTGGGCCTGATGAAGGCCATCAACGGCTACGACCCGACCCTCGGCCACGCCTTCCGCGGCTACGCCGTCGTCACCATGACCGGCGAGGTGAAGCGCCACTTCCGCGACCGCACCTGGGCCATCCGGGTGCCCCGCGTCTACCAGGAGCGCAGGGCCGAGCTGAACCGGCTGGTCTCCGACCTCAGCCAGGACCTCGGCCGCGCTCCGACGGTCGCGGAGCTCGCGGCGAAGATGAACATCACCGAAGAGGACGTCCTGCTCACCCTCGACGCCTCGGCCGCCTACAGCGCGCTCTCGCTCGACGCGCCGCTCGGCACCGACGACGACGCGGCCGCGCTGGGCGACGTCATCCCCGACGAGGACGACACGCTGGCCGTACTGGTGGACCGGGAGGCGGTCAAGCCGCTGATCGACAAGCTCCCGTCCCGTGAGAAGAACATCCTCCTGCTACGTTTCTTCGGCAACATGACCCAGGCCGAGATCGCGGCCGAGTTCGGCATCTCCCAGATGCACGTCTCCCGCATCCTCCGCAAGGTGCTCGACCAGCTCCGCGAGGAGCTCGTCGCCGAATGCTGAATACGCCGCCCGTTATGGGGCATCGGAGTCGGCGGAGTGCTAGGTGGCATAGAGTGCGTTTCGATGAGCCCCGGGCGCTCAAGGCGGCGAGGCCGCGGGACAGGGGAGGCGGATCACGGGTGAACGAGGACGGTGCTCGTCCGGCTCGCTCCCGGACGGATGGCGACAGCCCGTCGGTCTCCCCTGTCCGGGGATTCCTGGCCGAGCTCACCTTCTGCCTGCCCGACCTGCCCGACGTGCGTGACTTCGCGGCCGCCCACGCCCTGCGCGGCGGGATGGCCCAGGAGCGCCTGGCCGACTTCCTCGTCGCCGTCAACGAGGTGGCCACCAACGCCGTCACCCACGGGCACGTCACCGCCAAGGCACTGCTGCGCATGTGGACGACCAGCGACTCCCTCGTCGTGGAGGTCCGCGACGAGGGACGCTGGGCCCCGCAGGCCGTCCCCGGGCAGACGCCGCCCGCTCCCTACGCCACCAGCGGCATGGGGCTCTGGGTGGCCCGGATGGTCAGCTCCGCCATCGACTTCCGGACCGGCATCGACGGGACGGTCGTCACCATGTCCTTCACGGTCTGAGGCGGCTTTTCCGGGTAGGGGCACCCCCATGACCAATCCTCCCCGCATCCTGATCGTCGGCGGCGGCTACGTCGGCATGTACACGGCCCTGCGGCTCCAGCGCGGGCTCCGCCCCGGAGAGGCCCGCGTCACCGTCATCGACGCCGACTCGTACATGACCTACCAGCCCTTCCTCCCCGAGGCGGCGGCGGGCAACGTCGAGCCCCGGCACGTCGTCGTCCCCCTGCGCAAGGTCCTGAACAGGTGCGAGATCCTCAACGGCTGGGTGGTCGGCGTCGACCCGCAGGCCCGCACCGTCGAGATGCGCCCCCACGACGGACCGCCCCGCCTCCTCGGCTACGACCTGCTCGTCCTCGCCCCCGGCTCCGTCTCGCGGACCCTGCCCATCCCCGGCCTGGCCGAGTGCGGCATCGGCTTCAAAACCGTCGAGGAGGCCATCCACCTGCGCAACCACGTCCTCGCCCAGCTCGACCTGGCCGCCTCCACCACCGACGAGGCGGTCCGCGCCAGAGCCCTCACCTTCGTCTTCGTCGGCGCGGGCTTCGCCGGGGTCGAGGCCCTGGCCGAGCTGGAGGACATGGCCCGCGACGCCTGCCGCTACTTCCCGTCCGTGGACCCCGCGGACATGCGCTGGCTCCTGGTCGAGGCCACCGACCGCATCCTGCCCGAGGTCGGGCCCGAGATGGGCCGCTGGACACTGGAGCAGCTCCGCGCCCGCGGGATCGACGTGCGCCTCGGCGTGCGCCTCAAGTCCGCCGAGGACGGCCACGTCGTCCTCGACGACGGCACCGAACTCGACTCCTCGACACTGGTGTGGACCGCCGGGGTCAAGCCGCACCCCCTGGTGAGAGCCAGCGGCCTCCCCCTGGACGACAGGGGCCGGATCAGGGCCACCGCCGAACTCCTCGTCGAGGGCTCCACCACCGAGTTCACGGCCGGGGACTGCGCCGCCGTACCGGACCTGACCCGGCCCGGCGAAATGTGCTCGCCCAACGCCCAGCACGCCGTACGGCAGGCCCGCACACTGGCCGCCAACGTGCTGGCCACGCTCAGGGGCACGGAGCGCAGGCCGTACCGGCACGCCTACGCCGGCTCGGTCGCCAGCCTCGGCCTGCACCGGGGCGTCGCGCAGATCTACGGCCGCAAACTGCGCGGGCCACTGGCCTGGTTCATGCACCGCACCTACCACCTGTCGCGGGTGCCGACCCTGAACCGGAAGGTCCGCGTGCTGGTCGACTGGACCCTCGCGCTGCTCTTCCGCCGCGACATCACCTCGCTCGGCGCGCTGGCCCACCCCCGCCAGGAGTTCGAGTTCGCGGCCCGGCCCGACCCGGCCCGGCCGGACGCCGGGTGAACCGGACGCACCCCGAGCGGTGACCCGCGCGCGGTGAGAGGGCCGCGTGCGCGGCGGCGCGGCGCGCACGCGACCCGGACGGCACACCGGCAGCGACGGCACACCGGCCAGCGCACGATCCGGCCAGCGCATCGCCCGGGCAGACCACGCCAGGTGCACACCACGCCAAGGGGGCGCCGCCCTGCCGGGCGGCGCCCCCTGAGGCGGTGGCGGATCGGTCTCCCGGAGGAGCGATCACCTCCTGCGGCGCCAGTTGCCCCCGCGCCACCCGGCCGTGCCGACGCCCGCCTGGTGCAGGGCGAGCAGGAGCAGTCCGAGAAGCAGGAAGGTCGTGGCGGAGACACCGGCTCCGAGGCTGGCGTCGAGAAGGTCGAGCAGCAGGCCGAGGCCGAACACGATGGCGGCGGCGATGGCGAGCATGGGTCACCTCTTTCCGGTTGACGTGACGGGCAGGCCCAGCAGCTCCTCCAGCGTCGACCGGTAGTCGCGCAGGGCCGTACGGAGCCGCTCGGTGTCGTTGTCGCCGCCGTCCTTCCAGAGAGCCTGGAGCTCGGCGGCCCGGGTCTCCAGAGCCGTCCGGATCGAGGCCGACAGCTCGTCGAGGAGGGAATGGGCGCGCTCCACCGCGTCGCGGGGGTCGTCCACGAAGCCCACCTGGACCTCCTGCCAGCGCCGCCGTACGTCCTCGGGATCCCGGTCGAACAGCGGCGTCCGCGCGGCGTGCTGGGGTGCGGGGTCCGGGACCGCGGCCGGCGGGCCCCCGTGCGCCGGGTCCGACGGGCCGGCCGGGTGTTCCGGCCGGTCGCCGGGGCCGGCGTTCTCCAGGTCGGCGTGTTCCGGAGCCGAGGGGTCCCGGTCCGCGTGGACCGGTCCGGTCCCCTCCGCGTCCGGAGGCACCGGCCGGTCGTCGAGATCCGCACGCTGAGGGAAGGAGACCCGATCCGCGTGCTCCTCCGGCACGGGACGGGCGGCCTCGGCGAGGTCCGGGTCGGTCGCGGCGGCCGTCTCCCGGCCGGGCACGCCACCGGGACGTCCGGACGGCTCCCCGGAGCCGGGGCGCTCCGCGTCGCCGCGCTGCGGCGGGATGTTCGGCTGCGTGTCCTCGCCGGGGGAGCCGTCGCCCGGATGGGCCGGGCGGCCGTACACCAGCCTGTCGGGTCGGTCGTTCATCACCGGGTCACCGTCCTCGGGAGTCGCGGGGGGCGTTCCGCTCGTTCTGACCGGCCCGCTCGTCCTCTCCCCGCACGGGGCGGGCGTCCTCGCGGCGCGGACCGGCATGCCGCGGGGCGTGGTGGTCGCCGTTCACCGCGTGAGGCTCCTCCGCCTCCAGCAGCTCCTGGAACAGGGCGCGGTAGTGCACCATGGCCTGCCGGAGCTCCTCGGTGGAGGCCGCCTTGCGCACGGCCCGGCCGCTGATCTCGTGGGCCTGCCGGTAGTGGTCGAGGGTACGGCCGTGCGCCACCGACAGGTCGGCGATCCGCTGCTCGAAGTCGTCGGTCGGATAACCCCGCTCGGCCATCACCGCGGTCACCAGGTGATCGGCTTCCGTCACCGCGAACCCGGGGGCGTCCACGAAGCGCTCCTGGACCTCGGTCCACTTCTTCGCGTAGGCCTCGCGCGTCTCCGAGTCGAGCGGGCGGATGTCGAGGGAGCTGAAACGCTGCTCGCGGGCGAGGAGCTCCTGCTCCGCCTCGCGCCGGTTCTCGCGTTCCTGCAGGGTGCGTTCGTATTCGGGGCCGAATCGTTCGCGGAGCCGGTGCCGGCGTCGCTGCTGCAGTACGACGTAGCCGACTGCGATGATCGCCGCCACCGCCACCACGATGACGACCACCCAGATCAGGGTCTCGGCGGACATGTGCGCCTCCGGTCGTGTGAGCGGTTGTCACAGCCCGCTGCCCCGGAGAACCATTCCGAAACCGCCCGCTTACTCCGGTATGACCGTGGCCTTGTCCTCCGCGGCCTTGTCCTCCGCGGCCTTGTCCTCCGCGGCCTTGTCCTCCGTGGCCGCGCCCTCCGCGCCCTCCCTCCCGGCGACGGCGGTCATCGCCTCCGCGAGAACCGCCTCCACCAGGGATCCGCCCGCCGCGGCGGGGACCTCGTGGAACCCGCGCCCGGAGTCGTAGGCGATGTCCAGCCCCGCCGCGACCAGCCGGCCGGCCCAGCGCAGCGCGGTGTTCAGCTTCTCCGCGGGGATCGCCCGCCCCTGGGCGACGGACGACAGGTTGCGCAGGTTCGTGGCCGGGCCGGACTGGCTGTGCGCGCGGTCGAGCTTCCACGGGATCGCCCGCGAGTGGTCGAGCATCGGCTTGGACAACCCCGCGGCCCGCTTGGCCTGCAGGATCCCCGACTCGCTCACCCCGAACCTGGCGGCCAGCTCGGCGTTCGACAACCCCCGCCCGGCCAGCCGCCGCAGCTCCTCCTGGTCGATCAGCGCCCTGCGCCCCACATGCCCTCGCTTTCACATGATCACGATCATCCGGCGGGCGTCTCGGCGTGCACATGTCCACCGGATCTGCGCTAAGGTTATGACGTCCGCCCGAGAGGGGCGGCCCGCAAGGGCCGAACGGACAGACCGGGACGTAGCGCAGCTTGGTAGCGCACTTGACTGGGGGTCAAGGGGTCGCAGGTTCAAATCCTGTCGTCCCGACCAGATCATCGCTGGTCGGCAGGGGTTTCGGAGGTTCTCCGGAACCCCTTTTCCGATCGTCGGGAGCCGAACGGGAGGCCATTCGGCCGCGTGGTCCCGGACCTGCGGTCGCATCCCTGGGCTCCACCTGCGTACGGTCCGCCCTCCCCGCGGGACGGGCGGACCGTTTTCCGGGTGCCGGAGGTCCGGCCCGCAGGTCGGGTGTCAGCAGCCTTCCAGGCCCCACCGTCCCATGACGGGGGTGTCCTTCGAGTGCAGGATCCCCGACGTGTAGGGCTGGACGATCTTGCACCCGCCCCAGGTGCGTTCTATGCCGGTGCCGATCCACGCCCGCATCCTGAACGAGTTCGTGCTGCCGCAGTTGCGGTAGCCGACGTACTGCACGCGGTTCGACACCCAGGAGCTCGCACCGCACGGCTCGGCGTGGGCCGCCCCGACCGGGATGGTGAGCGTTCCCGCTACCAGCGCGGCAACGGCGACTGCCCGGATGGCTCGTTTCATGGTCTCTCCTCACACGCCTGGTGTTCGTCGTCGGTTTCGGCCTCGGCGGTGGCCGGAACCCCTGCCCGGCGGACCGGGCAGGGGCCCGGTCAGCTGCTCACCTCGATGCTCATGCGCGGACAGGTGTCGAGCCGGCCGTAGTAGCGGTTGGTGAGCCCGGTGACCGTCCAGGTCCCCGCGCCGGATCCGCGGCGCACGACCTTGCCGTTCGTGGAGTCCACGAGCTTCCATCTGATCTCGCTGGGGTCGCAGATGGGGTTGGCGATATAGGACTCGAACGTCCGGACGGTCACCGAGCCGGTGTTCGGGTTGGCCGCGATCGAGTCGGTGGAGCAGGTGGTCCAGCCGTAGAAGACGGTGCACTCGTCGATGCCGGCGGAGGCCGGGGTCGCCGTGCCCACCGCCAGGAGAACGGCGGCGCTCACGGTGGCGAAGCCGGTCGCGCAGAGTTTTCGTCCGATGCTCAAAAGAGCCCTCCCTGCAGAGACGTGGTGGTCGTGGTGTTTTTCGGGCAAGCGCGAGCTTCCGTCTGACTCGCCCGTGTAGCGATATGTGTAGTGCTTGTTGGGTTGTGCGGTTTCGGGGTGACCGGTGCACAATCAACACCGCACAACTGCGCAGTCGCCCGCGTCGCCCTGGTAGCACCCGGAGGTAGGAGATGCCGCGTCCCGAGCGTCCGGTCGATCCGGAGGCAGGGGCCCTCCAGCGATTCGCGTGGGAGCTGCGCAAGCTGCGGGAGCAGGCCGGCAACCCGGGGTACCGGGAGCTGTCGCGACGGGCGCACTACGCGCCGACCACGCTGGCGCAGGCGGCACGCGGGGAGGCGCTGCCCAGCCTGGCGGTGGTGCTGGCCTACGTCCGGGCCTGCGGCGGGGACGCCGGTCACTGGGAGGAGCGCTGGCGGTGCGTGGCCGAGGAGGCCGGGTTCGCCGCACCGGCCGATGACGGCCGGGACGACCGGTCGCCGTATGTCGGTCTGGCGGCCTACCAGGCTGAGGACGCCTCCCGCTTCCACGGCCGGGAGAGCCTGGTCGACGACCTGATGGCCCGGCTGGACCGGCGGCGTCTGCTGGCGGTGTGCGGCGCTTCCGGGGCGGGCAAGTCGTCGCTGCTGCGCGCGGGGCTGCTGCCCCGCGCGTGCGCCCAGGGGTGGCGTCCGGTGCTGATGACCCCGGGCGCGCATCCGCTGCTGGAGTGGGCGCAGAGCCTGGCCGAGGCGAGCGGCGTCCCGGCGGACGAACTCCACGCCGCGTTGCGAGACGATCCGGCCGGGCTCCCGGTGCTCCCCGAGCTGCTGCTGATCGTGGACCAGTTCGAGGAGGTCTTCACTCTCTGCCGGGATCGAGGGGAGCGGGCGGCCTTCATCGCGGCACTGCCCGCTCTGGCGGGCGCGGGGCGCGTCGTGCTGGGGGTGCGGGCCGACTTCTACGCCCACTGCACCGACCACCCCGAACTGGCCGCGGCGCTGACCGGGGCCCAGGTGCCGGTCGGGCCGATGACCACTGAGGAGCTCCGGCAGGCCGTCACCCGGCCCGCCCAGGAGGCCGGCTGCGTCGTCGAAGGCTCCCTGCTGGCCGCGATCATGGCTGATTCGGCCGGCCAGATCGGTGCGCTGCCGCTCATCTCGCACGCTCTGGCGGAGACCTGGCGCCGCCGCCGCGGCACCACCCTGACCTTGACCGGCTACCAGGCGGCGGGCGGCGTCCACGGCGCCCTGGCCAAGACCGCCGAGACGGCGTACGAGGCCCTCACCCCGGCCCAGCAGGCCCGCGCCCGCGAGGTGTTCGTACGGCTGACCGCGTTCGGCGAGGGCACGGACGACACCGGCCGCCCGATCTCCCCCGCCGAGCTGGACCCCCTCGACCTCGACACCCGTACCGTCCTCGACCACTTCAGCCGGGTCCGCCTGATCACGCTCGGCGCGGACACGGTGCAGATCTCGCACGAGGCGCTGATCAGGGCCTGGCCCCGGCTGCACCAGTGGCTGACCACCGAGCGGGAGGGCCTGCGCGTGCATCGCGGGCTCACCCAGGCGGCCCAGGCGTGGGCGGAGCTGGAGCACGACCCCGGCGCGCTGTACCGGGGCGCCCGTCTGGTGATCGCCCGCGAATGGGTGAGCCGCCAGGAGGCCGGGGGCCGGTACGGCGGGGACGCCGGTGCGCGCCGCAGCGTGCTCAACACGCTGGAACGGGCCTTCCTGCACGCCTCCATCGCGCAGGAGGACACCGAGCACACCAGGGCGGTGCGCCGCAGGCGCCAGTTGCGTGCGCTCGCGGCCGGCCTG
Source organism: Thiemannella venezuelensis (assembly GCF_014203605.1). Taxonomy (GTDB): domain Bacteria; phylum Actinomycetota; class Actinomycetes; order Streptosporangiales; family Streptosporangiaceae; genus Planomonospora_A; species Planomonospora_A venezuelensis. The sequence continues at coordinate 15,412 of NZ_JACHJJ010000010.1, forward strand.
GCGCTGCTGCTGGCGGTCTCCACGGCCACGGGGGTGTTCGCGACCGTGAAGTGGCGCGAGGCCGTCGAGGCGCACCGGGTGGCGCTGTCGCGCCAGCTCGCCACGCAGGCGCTGTACCTGGCCGGCTCCCGGCCCGACACGGCCATGCCGCTCGCGGTGGAGGCGCACGCCCTGGCGCCGACCACCGAGGCCCGCAGCGCTCTGCTCAGCATGACGCCGCACCTCGCGCGCCGCGGCACGCTCACCGGCCATGCGGGTGCGGTCTCCCAGGTGCTGTTCACTCCCGACGGCCGCACTCTCGTCAGCGTCGGCCGCGACAGGAGCGTGCGTTTGTGGGATGTCCGCGGCGGTGCTCTGCTGGCCCGCCTGACCGGCCACGACACCTGGATGAAGGCCGCGGCGCTCAGCCCGGACGGCCGCACCCTGGCCACCGGCGGCGAGGACGGCGTCCTGGTGTTGTGGGATGTGCCCGGCCGCGCCCGCATCGCCGCGCTGCCCGGCCACGACCGGCAGATCCGGGAGATCGCCTTCAGTCCGGACGGGCGCACGCTGGCCACCGCCAGTGACGATCACAGCGTGATGGTGTGGGACGCGGCCCGGCATGTGCGCCTGCGCGCCCTCACCGGTCACCGGGCCGCGGTGCGCGGAGTGGCGTTCAGCCCGGACGGCCGTACCCTGGCCAGCGCCGGCGACGACCGGGCCGTGCTGCTGTGGGACCTGGCCCGGCAGGCGCCGCCGGTGCTGCTGGGCGAGCACCCCGAGACGGCCGCCGCCGTGGCGTTCAGCCCGGACGGCCGTACGCTGGCCAGCGCCGGCGGACGGGCCAGCGTGCAGCTGTGGGACGTGGCGCGTCGCACCCGGCTGGCCCGGCTCGGCCACGGCGAGGACGGGCAGGTCATCACGCTCGTCTTCAGCCCGGACGGGCGCACGCTGGCCGGCTCCGGGCACGACCCGACGGTGCTGCTGTGGGATGTGGCGCACCGGACGCTGCGCGGCCGCCTCACCGGTCACCAGGCCAACGTCTACACGATCGCCTTCGATCCGTCCTCCTCGATGCTGAGCAGCGCCGGCGAGGACGGCACGATCCTGCTGTGGGACCTCGCCCAGGCGAGCCTGGCGGGTCACGCCACCGCGGTCGCCGATGTCGCCTTCAGCCCGGACGGCCGCACCCTGGCCGGCGCGAGCGGCCGGCGCACCATGCTGTGGCACAGCGCCGACCGCACCTTGGCGGCCGTCCACGACGACCCCTCGCCGCAGGTGAACGCCCTGGCGTTCAGCCCGGACGGGCGCACGCTCGCCACCGCCGGCGGCATCGTCGGGCTGCCGTCCGTCGTCGCCGGCAGCGCGGTGACCCTGTGGCGCGACGGACGCGCCGCCCTCCGGCTCGACGGACACACCGGCCCGGTGCTCGATGCGGTCTTCAGCCCGGACGGCCGGCTGCTCGCCACGGGCGGCGTCGATCGCACCGTCATCCTGTGGGACGCCGCCCGCGGTACGCGCCTGGCCGTGCTCACCGGCCACAGCCTGGCCGTCAACGGCCTGGCCTTCAGCCCGGACGGCCGGATCCTGGCCAGCGCCGGGCACGACCCCGCGATCATGCTGTGGGATGTGGCCACGCGCAAACCGCTGGCCGCGCCGCTGGTCGGCCACGGCGGGTGGGTGCGCACCGTCGCCTTCAGCCCGGACGGCCGCACGCTGGCCAGCGCCGGAGCCGATCGCACCGTGATGCTGTGGGATGTGGCGCGGCGCACCCGGCTGGCCACCCTGCCCGATCACGCCGACGCCGTCACCGCAGGGGTGGCGTTCAGCCCGGACGGGCGCACCCTCGCCTTCACCAGCGGCAACCACACCATCACCTTGTGGGACCTGAGGGGCCGGCGGCTCTCGGCCCGTCTGAGCGGCCACACCCAGCCGGTGCAGGCCGTCGCCTTCAGCCCGGACGGCCGCCTGCTGGCCAGCGCCGGAGCCGACCAGGCCGTCATCCTGTGGCAGACCGACGCCCGGCGCTCGGCCGAGCACATCTGCGCCGTGCTCATCCGCGGCCTGGCCGAGGCGCAGTGGCGGCAGCACATCCCCGAGCGGCCGTATCCGCACACCTGCCCCCGGCCCGGCCCGGCTTCGACCCGCTGATCAGAAGTCCTCCGGAGCTCCCTCCCCGCTCGCCGAGGGCTTCAGGGCCCTGGCGCACCGCGTCCGCGAAGCCGGTGCGGTGCTCAGCGCTCCGTACGGCGGAAGCCCGCGCGGTAGGCGCTGGGGGTGAGCCCCACCCGGCCGACCAGGTGTTTGCGCAGGGAGTCGGCGCTGCCCAGCCCGCTCTGCCAGGCGATCTCGTCCATCGGCAGGTCGGTGGTCTCGAGCAGTTCCCGCGCCCGGTCGATGCGCCGGTGCAGCAGCCACTGCAGAGGGCTGAGCCCGGTCTCGGAGTGGAAGCGGCGGGTCAGCGTGCGCACGCTGGTGCCGGTGTGCGCGGCCAGGTCCTTGAGGGTCAGCGGGCGGTCCAGGTGCGCCAGCGCCCAGGCCCGGGTCCCGGCCAGCCAGGTGCCGCGCTCGGGCGGCAGCGGCGTGGTGATGAACTGGGCCTGGCCGCCGGGCCGTACGGGGGAGACGACCGCGGCACGGGCCACGGCGTTGGCCGCGGCCGCCCCGTGGTCGAGCCGCACCAGGTGCAGGCACAGGTCGATGGCGGCGGCCGCGCCCGCGGAGGTCAGCACCCGGCCGTCGTCGACGTAGAGCACGTCGGGGCGGACCTCGACGGCGGGGTGGCGGGCGGCCAGCGCCTCGGCCAGGGCCCAGTGGGTGGTCGCCGGGCGGCCGTCCAGCAGGCCCGCCTGCGCCAGTACGAAGGCGCCGGTGCACAGGGAGGCGATGCGCGTCCCGGCGGACGCCGTCTCCCGCAGTACCCGCAGCACGTCGGGGTGGGCGGGCTCGCCGCCGCTGCCGGCCACGATCACGGTGTCGGCCTCCCGCACCGTCTCCAGGCCGTGCGGGACGAACAGGTCGGGGCCGCCGGCCGTGGGCACGATGCCCGGTTCGGCCGTGCACGCCCGGACGGTGTAGCCCGGGACGCCGTCGGCCTCGACCCCGCCGAAGATCATGTAGGGGATGGAGGCGTCGAAGCTCATGACGGGCGTCACGACGACGAGCACGATGCGATGCACTGGCTGGATCCTCCGGATAGCTGGCATTCTGGCCACTGTCGTCAGCCTAGGCGGGTGGTGGACGGTGGGTCCATGACCTTCCACGTGATCATCGGCGCCGGTGCCGCCGCCTCCCGCACCGCCCTGCTGCTCGCCGCCGACGGCGAGCGCGTCAGGATCGTCAGCCGCAGCGGCGGCGGGCCCGACCACCCCCTGGTCGAGAAGACGGCCGCGGACGCCGCCGACGCCGACCGCCTCACCCGGTTGCTGGAGGGCGCGGCCACGCTGTACGGCTGCGCCGCGCCGCCGTACCACCGCTGGCCGCAGGAGTTCCCGGCGCTGGCCGGCGCCGCTCTGACCGCCGCGGCGCGCACCGGCGCGCGCTACGTCATGCTGGGCAACCTGTACGGCTACGGCCTCGTCACCGGCCCGCTCCACCCGGGGCTGCCGCTGGAGGCCGCCGGCCCGAAGGGCCGCCTGCGGGCACGCCTGTGGGAGGAGGCCGCGGCCTCGGGCGTTCAGGTCACCGAGGTGCGGGCCGCGCAGTTCTACGGCGCCGGCGCGGTGTCGGTCTTCAGCCTCATGGTCCAGCCGCGGGTGCTGGCGGGCGCGCTCGCCCTGGTGCCGCAGGATCTCGACCTGCCGCACAGCTACTCCTCCATCGGCGACACGGCCCGCACGCTGGTCGCCGCGGGCCGCGACGAGCGCTCCTGGGGGCGGGCCTGGCACGCGCCGGCCGTCACGCCGTCGGTGCGCGAGCTGGCCGCGCGGCTGGCCGAGCTGGCCGGGGCGCCCCTGCCGCGGCTGGAGGAGCTGACCGAGCGGGACCTGGCGCTGCTGGCGCTCACCGACCCGTTCTGGGCCGAGCTGACCGAGGTGCTGGAGGCCCCCGGCCTGCCGTACGTCTCCGACTTCACCGAGACCGAGAAGCTCCTCGGCGTCACGGCCACGCCGGTCGAGGAGGTCCTGGCCGAACTGCTCTGAGGTCCGGAGCGGCTCCGGGCCGGCGGAGGAGCAGGCCGTCGCCCGCCGGCGGGCTGAACGAGCCGGTCCGGGCGCCGCGGCGGGCCGCGGGCTCGCGGTGACCGCCGCTGCGCGTCACCGCCGGGGGCCCAGGCGGCCGAGGTGCGCGAGCATGGCGGTCTCGCCGGGGCGGTAGCCGAGGTCCTGGAACAGGGCCAGCGCCCGGATGAAGTGGTCGGCCGCCCGGACGCGGTCGCCCTGCCGCTCGTGGATCAGGCCCAGGTTGCCCAGGACGGTCGCCTCTCCGGCGCGGATCCCGTGGTCGTGGAAGAGGGCCAGGGCCTGGTCGAGCACCTGGTGGGCGAGGTCGTGCCGGTTCCGGCGGCTGTGGACCAGGCCCAGGTTGCCCAGGACGATGGCCTCGCCGCGGCGTTCGCCCACCTCGCGGTAGAGGGACAGGGAACGGTCGTAGTCGGCGTGCGCGCGGTCGATGTCCCCGGCCTCCCAGGCGACGTCGCCGAGGCTGCACAGGGCGCGGGCCTCGGCGTGGCGGTCGCCGGCCAGGCGGGCGAGGTCCAGGGCCCGCGGGGTGTGGAGGTGGGCCCGGTCGTGGTCGCCCAGCCTGGCGTGCATGACGCCCTGGTTGAGAAGGGCCTGCGCCTGGGCGGACGGGTCCCGGGCGGCGCGGACGGCGGCGTCGTAGAGGGGCAGGGCCTCGGCGTGGTGGATGTGGCCGTCCAGGTACGCGTACAGGGCGGCGGCCAGGTCGGTGGTGTGCCGGGGCCGGTCGGCCGCGGCCTGGACGCCGCAGGCGATGAGGTTGGCGCGTTCGGCGTCCAGCCAGGCGAGCGCGCTGACCGGGTCCTCCGGCGCGGGGCCGTCCGCGGGCGGCGCGGCCGGCAGCAGGTGCCGCGAGTAGGGGAAGAGCCGGCCGATCGCGACGACCGCGGTGCGCAGGTGGTGGCCGGCCAGGCGGGTCAGGGCGCCGGAGGCCTCCTCCGGCTCGGCGAGGGAGCGGGCGTGGTCGCGGAGCAGGTCGTGGAAGGTGTACCGGCCGGGCTCGTGCTGGATGAGCATGTGGGCGTCGAGGAGGTCCTCCAGGATCTCCTCCGCCTCGTAGGGGTCCGTCCCGGCGAGGGCCGCGGCGGCGTACGGGTCGACGTCACGGCCGGGATGGACGCCCAGCAGGCGGAACGTGCGCCGCCTGTCGGCGGCCAGCTGCCGGTAGGAGAGGGTGAACGCCGCGGCGACCCCCCGCTCGGCGGTGGAGAGCTCGGCGAGCCTGCGGCGCTCGGCGCGCAGGCGCTCCGCCAGGTAGTCGACCGTCCACTGGGGGCGGTGGTGAAGCCGGGCGGCGGCGATGCGGACGGCCAGGGGAAGGAAACCGCACAGCTGCAGGACGTCCAGTACGGCCAGGGGCCGCCGTTCGGCGCGTTCACCGACGATGCCGTTGAACAGGGCGATGGCGTCGGCCGCGGGGAAGACGTCCATGGACAGGGCACGGGCGCCGTCCAGGTCGGTGAGGCGGCGCCTGCTGGTGATCAGGGTGAGGCTTCCGGGCGCTCCGGGGAGCAGGTGCCGTACGTGCTCGGCGCCGGCCGCGTTGTCCAGGACCACCAGGACCCTGCGCCCGGCGAGCTCCGAGCGCCAGAGCGCGCATCTGCCGGCCAGGTCGGCGGGGATGCGGTCGGCCGGGACGCCGGCCTGGCGCAGCAGGATGTCCAGGGCCGCGGCGGGATCGAGCGGCGGCTGCCCCGCCGTGTGGGCGCGCAGGTCCACGAAGAGCCGGCCGTCGGGGTACCGGGCGGCGAGCCGGTGGGCGGTGTGCACGGCGAACGCCGTCTTGCCGACGCCGGCCATCCCGTCGATCGTGTAGATCGCGGCCTGGCCGGCCTGGTGGGTCAGGTGGCCGAGCTCGTTGCCGCGTCCGGCGAAGTCGGGCAGGTCGTAGGGCAGGAACGACCCCTGCCCGGCCGGCTCAGGGGCCGTGTCGCCGGCCAGGATCGCCTGCTCCAGGGTGGTGAAGGCATGGCCCGGGTCCAGGCCCTGATCGTCGGCGAGCCTGGCGCGGAAGGCGCGGGCGACGGCGAGCGCGTCGGGCTGGCGCCCGGCGAGGTGGAGGGCGCGCATGAGGTGGCAGGCGAGCTTCTCACGCAGCGGGTGCGCGGCGGCCTGCGCGCTCAGCTCGTCGATCAGGTGCTCATGGCGGCCGAGGGCGAGTTCGAGCTCGGCGAGCCGCTCGAACGCCGCCAGCCGGCGTTCGGTCAGCCTCGTCCGGGCGTCGGCGACGTAGTCGGCGCTGACGTCGGCCAGCGCCTCGCCGCGCCACAGGGCGAGGGCGGCGCGGATCCGCTGCGGGTCCTCGGCGGCCGACAGCGCCCCGGTGAACTCGTCGAGGTCGAGCTGCCCGGCCTGCGGAACGATCACATACCCGGCGTCGCGGGTCTGCAGCACCTCCGCGGCCCCGGCCCGGCGCAGCACCCGCCGGATCGCGGTGACGGCGGCGTGGATCTGGGAGCGGGCCGTCTCCGGCGGGGCCGGTCCCCACACGGCGTCGATCAGGCGGTCGCGGCCGAGCACGATCCTGGCGTGGAGCAGCAGGTAGGCCAGCACCGCCCGGTGGCGGGGGGCCAGCCCGTCCAGCCGGGTCCCGTCGGCGGTGACCTCGACCGGGCCGAGGACCGTGAACCGCACCCCCATGCTCGCCCCACTCCGATTCCGCGTGCATCGCCGACGTATCGCGAACCTATCAGTCCCCTTCCGCAGCATTGCGGGCATGGAAGGACTACCGCTGATCGACCCGGACACCGCCGCCGGTCCGGTGAGGGCCCAGTTCGCCGCCGCCCGGAGGGTGCTCGGCGTCACGCCCAACCTCGCCAGGGCGATGGCGCACAGCCCCGTCGTCCTCGCCGGCTACCTGGCCGCCGTGGACGGGCTGCGCGACGGCCGCCTGACGCCGGGGGACCAGGCGGGCATCGCCCTGCTCGCCGCGCAGCACCTCCGGAGCGAGTACGCGCTGTCGATGCACACGTTCCTGTCGGCGGAGGTCACCGGCCTGAGCGCACCCGAGCTGGCCGCCGCCCGGCGCGGAGAAGGATCAACCGCCCTGGAGTACGCCGCCGCGCTGCTGCGCGGCGGCACGCCCCGGGCGCACGGACTGTCCCCCGCCGAGGTCACCGAGGTCGTCGCCCACGTGGCGGTCGGCCTCTTCGTCTCCTGCTTCACCGCCGCGGCGCGCGTCCCCCTCGACTGGCCGCTCGTCACGCTCTGAGAGAGGAGGCACCGGCTGAGGACGGCACCCGACCGACGCCTTATCTTCGACTGCCGTACCGACCTGTCCTGTTCGACGTGCCTCCCGAGCCCTGAAGGCCCGGGATCCCCAGCATCGAGGAGCCGAGATGACCCTCCCGGACGCCCGCAGTCCCGAGCAGCGCAAGCTCGACAGCCTGAACCGGCTCGAACACGACGTCGACGCCTGGGTGGCCACGGCCGGTCCCGGCGGCGGGGAGCCGTACATGGTGCCGCTGTCCTTCCTGTGGGACGGCGCCGCCCTGATCATCGCCACCGCCGCCGCCAGCGTGACCGCCCGCAACCTGCAGGCGACGGGGAAGGCCCGGATCGCCGTCGGCCCCACGCGCGACGTGACCCTGATCGAGGGTGCGGCGCGGGGGCTGCCCGCCTCCGAGGTCTCCACCGAGCTGGCGGACGCCTTCGCCGCCAAGACCGGGTTCGACCCGCGCGAGCTGAGCAGCCCGTACCTCTACTTCAGCGTCCTGCCGCAACGCGTCCAGGCCTGGCGCGAGGTCAACGAGCTCAAGGACCGCGAACTCATGAGCGGCGGCCGCTGGCACGTCTCCTGACCGCCTCGGCCGTCCCGTTCCCGCAGGCGCCCGGCGCCGTCAGGCGCCGGGCGGTGTCCCGCTCCGGACGGCGGTCTGGGATGCTGTGCGGCATGACCGCCACGCCTTCCGATCTCGCCCAGCGCCAGCTCGACGCCTACAACGCCCACGACCTCGAAGCCTTCCTCGCGTGCTACGCGGAGGACGTCCTCGTGCTCAGCGGTGAGGAGGTCCAGGGCAAGGGCCACGACTACCTGCGCGAACGGTACACGCCGCAGTTCGACGCCAAGTCCTGCCACGCCGACCTGCTGGGCCGGACGGCCGAGGGCGACTGGGTGGTGGACCACGAGCACGCGGTCGGCACCGCCCGCGGCGACTTCGACCTGCTGGTCTCCTACCGGGTCAGGGACGGCGTGATCGACCGAGTGATCTTCATGGCCTGAGCCGGGCGTCCCCGGACCCGCCACGACCGCGCCGCGGACCTCCGGCGGCGCGATCGCGGCGGCAGGCCGTGTCCGCTCACGGCGCCCCGCCGAGCAGGGCGACCGCCTCCTCGTCGGTGAGGCCGGACAGCTCCTCGACCAGGAGGTCCTCCACCGCCGCGGCGAGGGCCGCGACCGTGCGGTGGGCGAACACCATCCGGATCGGCACCTCCAGCCCCGTCTCGGCGCGCAACCGGGCCGCGATCCTGGTCGCCAGCAGGGAGTGGCCCCCCAGGGAGAAGAAGTCGTCGAGCGCGCCGACGGCGGTGACGCCGAGCTGCTCGGACCAGATGGCCGCCACCAGGCGCTCGGCGTCGGTGCGGGGCGGCACGTGCGCCGCCCGCGCCGCGGAGGCCTGCCCCGGATCGGGCAGGGCGGCACGGTCGATCTTCCCCCGGGTGGTGAGCGGGAGCTCGTCGAGGTGCACCCACAGGGTCGGCACGAGATGGCGGGGGAGCGACCCGCCGAGGTGGGCGCGGAGCTCGTCGGGAGAGGCCGTGCCGGTGACGTAGGCGACGAGGTCGTCGCCGCGCGCGGCGACGTGGGCCTGGCCCACCGCCGGATGGGCGAGCAGGTGGCTCTCGACCTCGCCGGGTTCGATCCGGAAGCCGCGGACCTTGACCTGGTCGTCGAAGCGCCCCAGGAACTCCAGCCGCCCGTCGGCGCGCCATCGTGCCCGGTCCCCGGTGCGGTAGCGGCGCGCGCCGGGCGGGCCGTACGGGTCGGGCACGAAGGAGGCGGCGGTGAGCGCGGGACGGCCGAGGTATCCGCGGGCCACCCCGGCCCCGCCGACGACGAGTTCCCCCGCGGCGCCCGGCGGCAGGGGTTCGCCCCGCGCGTCGAGCACGTGGACGGAGGCCGCCCCGACGGGCACGCCGATCGGCACCCTGCCGGTGCCCGCTCCGGCGCCGGGCCCCGCGAGGTCCGCCGTCGTGGCGATCACCGTGGTCTCGGTCGGGCCGTAGGTGTTGACGAGCCGGACGCCGTCGCCGAAGCGGGCGCGCCAGCGGTTCACGGCGGCCGAGGCGACCTGCTCCCCGCCGAGGATCACCAGGCGGAGGGCCGGCGGCCAGGCGACCGTCCCGATCTCCTCCACCATGCGGTGCCAGTAGGCGGTGGGCAGGTCCAGGACGGTGATCCCGGCGCCCGAGGGAGAGGCGAGCAGGTCGGGCAGGGTCGCGGCGCCGTCGGGCAGCAGCACCAGCGTGGCCCCGGCCGCGAGGGCCGGGAACACCTCCTCGACGTGCGCGTCGAAGCTCAACGACGCGAACTGCACGACGCGGTCGCCGGGGGCGAGGCCGTACTCCCGCCGCATCCACCGCACGCGGGCGGCCACGCCGCGGTGCTCCACCAGCACGCCCTTGGGCACTCCCGTGGAGCCGGAGGTGGAGATGACATAGGCGGCGTCCGCGGGATCGGCGTCCGCGGGATCGGCGGTCTCCGGGACCGGGGCCGTCTCGGCGGGATCGATCACGACGGCGAAGTCCGGGCCGCCGCCCGGGGCGATGAGGTACGCGGCCCCGTCATCCGTCCGGGCCAGATCCTCCAGGGAGGAGGCGAGCCGCTCGTCCGGGTCGTCCGGGTCGAGCGGCAGGTAGGCCGCCCCGGCGAGCCAGACCGCGAGCAGCGCGGTGATCGCCTCGACCGAGCGGGGCAGGCGGACGCCGACCACGTCGCCGCGCCGCACCCCGCGCAGGCGCAGGGCGGCGGCGAGCCCCTCCGCCCCCGCGTGGAGTTCGCGGTAGGTGACGGACCGGTCGCCGCAGACCACCGCGACGGCGTCGGGGGCGAGCCGCACGGCGGCGGCGATCATCCCGGGCACCGAGGGGCCGGGCTCCGCCGCGCCGTCCCCGGCCAGCTCCCGGATCGCGGCGTGGTCGTCGCCGGTCCAGATCCGCAGCTGCGCGATCGGCACGGCGGGGTCGGCCGCGATCGACTCCAGCAGCAGGCCGAAGCGGTCGGCCAGCCGGTGGACGGTCGCGGGCGCGACCATGCCGGGGTCGTGGCAGAACGACACGATCAGCTCGTCGCCCTCCCACCACGCCTCGGTGAGCAGGTCGCCCTTGACCTGCCGGTAGCCGTCGGCGAACCCCGACACCGCCAGGTCGCCGAAGGGCGGGGACGCGCCGCCGTTCTGGTTGTGCAGGATGAACATGGTCGGCATCAGCGAACCCAGCGGGTGGTCGATCCGCTCGAAGGGCACCCCGGGCCGGCCGAGCGCCTCCAGGGCCTCGCCCCGGGTCCGGCCGAGCAGCTCGGTGAACGGGGGGTCGCCGCTGAGGTCGCCGCGCAGGACGACGGTCTGGGCGACGTACCCGACCAGCGGCTCCAGCTCGACCCGGTCGCGGCCCGCGACCGCCGTGCCGACCAGGAGGTCCTCCTGACCGGTGTGCCGGAACAGCAGCACCTGGTAGGCCGCCATCAGCACCGCGAACAGCGTGGTCCGCCGCTCCCTGGCCAGGCGGTCCAGCTCGCGCGTCACCGCGGCGCCCACCCGGATGTGGTGGAACGCGCCGTGCCCCGGCCTGAGGTCCTCACGGAGCCGGTCGAAGGGCAGGTCGGGGGGCGGCGGGTCGGCCAGCTTCTCCTGCCAGTACGGCACCGCCCGCTCGACCCTGCGGCGCTGCCAGCGCGCGTAGTCGCTCGGCTGGACGGGCAGCGGGCGCAACCGCGGCTCCCGGCCCCGGACGCGGGCCGTGTAGCAGGCGGCCAGGTCGTCGAAGAGCACGTTCAGCGACGACCCGTCGGCGACGATGTGGTGGAGTGTGAAGCAGAGCACGTGGTCGTCGCCGGCGATCCTGATCAGGGCGACCCGCGCGGGCGCCCCCGCCGCCAGGTCGAAGGGCGCGTTGACCCGCTCGGCCACCAGCCGCTCGGCCTCCTCCGGCCCGTCGGCCGCCAGCCGTTCGAGGGCCGGCGACCCCGGCGGTCCCGCGGCGCCGGCGGGCTCCGCGACCGCCCACGGCACGCCCTCCACCTCCACGAAGCGGGTGCGCAGGCTCTCATGCCGGGCCACCAGGTCGGCGAGGGCTCCGCGCAGCGCGTCCTCGTCGAGCGGGCCGTGCAGCCGCCGTACGAGGAACACGGCGTAGGAGGCGTCGTCGGGATCCATGCGGTGCAGGAGCCAGAGCCGCTCCTGCGCGGGGGAGAGCGGCGCCCTCATGCGCCCGGCGCCAGTTCGTCGAAGAGGGCCTCCAGGTCCTCGGCGCTGAGGCCGTCCAACTGGTCGCGGAGCGCGGCGACCTCGGCCAGGTCCAGGTCGTCGGGGTCCAGGCGGTCCATCTCCCGGGCGAGCCCGGCGACGGTGGGGTGCTCGAAGAGCAGCGCGATCGGCACCGTGACCGCGAAGCGCTCCTGGATCCTGGCGATGATCTGGGTGGCGGTCAGCGAGTGCCCGCCGAGGTCGAAGAAGTCGTCGTCGGCGCCGACCGGCTCGGTGACGCCGAGCACCTCGGCCCACATGGCGGCTAAGTCGGACTCCAGGGCGCCCTGCGGCTCCCGGTAGGCGGCGGTCGCGGTCCGGGTCCACCTGGGCCGGGGCAGCGCCGCCCGGTCGAGCTTGCCGTTGGGCGTGAGCGGCAGGGACTCCAGCACGGTCAGGTGGGCGGGGACCATGTACTCGGGCAGGCGCCTGCGCAACCGTCCGCGCAGCTCGGGCCAGAGCCCGCCGGGCATGGGGAAGGTCTCGGGGACGATGTTGGCCACCAGGCGGGGCAGCCCGTCCGGGCCCTCGCACGCGCTGACGGCGGCCTGCCGTACGCCGGGCAGGGAGCGCAGGACGGTCTCGATCTCGCCGAGCTCGATCCGGAACCCCCGGATCTTCACCTGCTGGTCGGCGCGGCCGAGGTACTCCAGGCGGCCGCCGGGCGTGGTCCGGACCAGGTCGCCGGTGGCGTACATGCGGGCCCCGGGCCGGTCGGAGAAGGGGTCCGGGAGGAAACGGCCGGCGGTCAGCTCGGGCATGCCGTGGTAGCCCCGGGCCACCCCGGCTCCGCCGATGTGCAGCTCGCCCACCTGCCCGGCGGGCACCGGCAGGCCGTCGGGGCCCAGGACGTGCAGCCGGGTGCGCGCGATGGGCTCGCCCAGGTCGACGGCCGCGGGCGACGGCGCGACGAGGCCCGCCGAGGACCACACGGTCGTCTCCGTCGGCCCGTAGACGTTCCACAGCCGGACCCCGTCTCCGAGCAGGGCGTCGGCCAGGTCGCGGGGGAGCGCCTCGCCGCCGCACAGGCGGGTGCCGATCCCCTCCGGGACCCCGCCGGATTCCACCAGGATCCGCCAGCTCGCCGGGGTGGCCTGCATGACCGTGACGCCCTCGGCGATCGCGTGCTCCCGCAGGGCGCGGCCGTCCGCGGTCTTCACCGCGGAGGCGACGACCACGCGCGCGCCGCAGGCCAGGGGGAGGAGCAGTTCCAGGACCGAGATGTCGAAGGACAGGGTGGTCACCGCGAACCAGGCGTCTTCGGGGGTCAGCTCCAGGCGGGCCGCGAAGGACTCCAGCAGGTTGACCACCGCGCCGTGCGGGACCGCCACGCCCTTGGGCCGGCCGGTGGACCCCGAGGTGTACATCAGGTAGGCCAGGTCGCCCGCGGCGGGGGAGACCGGGGCCGCGCCGGCGGCGGAGGCCGTACCGGCGGGGAGGGAGGCGACGCCGCCGGGGGAGAGCTCGACCACCTCGGGCACGCCCTCCAGCAGGGCGCGGTCCACCCCGGGCTGGGTCAGCACCAGGCCGACGCCCGCGTCCTCGCGCGTCAGCGTGAGCCGGTCGGCGGGGAAGGCGGGGTCGAGCGGGACGTACGCGCCGCCCGCGGCCCAGACGGCCAGCACCGCGACGAGCATCCCGCCGGTGCGCTCCAGGCAGAGCCCCACGGGGGTCTCGGGCCCCACGCCCCGCTCCCGCAGCACCGCCGCCAGCTCCTCCGCCCGCCGCCACAGCGCGCCGTAGGTCAGCTCGCCGTCGGGCGCGCGTACGGCGACCGCCTCGGGCGTGCGCTCGCACCACTGCCGGATCAGGTCCAGTGTCGTCCCCATGTGGTCATTCACCTTTCAGTCCGGAAAGACCGGAAAGTTCAGAAAGTCGCAGGTCCGGGTCGGCCCCGGCGCGCGTCACCAGGCCGGTGAAGGCGGCGGCCACGCGCCGCGCGGTCCCGGCCGAGAGCAGGTCGCTGCCGTATTCGAGGGACCCGCCCAGTCCCTCCGGCCCCCGGTACAGGTCCACCGAGATCTCGGCCCTGGTCCGGCCGGTCTCCGGCGGCGGGTGGACCTCCACGCCGAGATCGCCCATCGCCGTGCGCAGCAGGTCGTCCTTGGGCAGGTTGTGCGTCAGGTTGAACATCGCCTGGCACAGCGGCGGCCTGCTCAGGTCGCGCGGGAGCCGCAGCGCGCCGAGGATCCGGTCGAAGGGCTCCTCGGCGTGCTGCAGCGCCCGCAGGGTCGCCGGGCGGACCCGGCCGAGCAGCTCGCGGAAGGAGGGGTCGCCCGACAGGTCGGCGCGGAGCGCGATGGTGTTGGAGAAGTAGCCGATCAGCGGCTCGAACTCGGTACGGCTCCGCCCCACGACCGGCACGCCCACGCAGAAGTCGTCCTGCCCCGCCACGGCGCCGAGGGTCGCCTGGAAGGCGGCCAGCAGCGCCATGAACAGGGTGCTCCGCTGCTGCCTGGCCGCCTGCTCGAAGCGGGTGGTCTCCGCGTCCGGCACGCGCAGCTCCACCCGCCCGCCGCGGCCCGTCCAGCGGGGCGGGCGCGGGTGGTCGGCCGGCAGGTCGAGGACGGGCACGCCCGCCAGCCGCTCGGTCCAGAACGCGAGCCTGGCCGGTCCCGCCCGCTCGGCCTGGCCGCGTTCCCAGGTCACGAAGTCGGCGTACCGCGCCGGCAGCTCCTCCAGCTCGGGCCGCCTGCCCTCCCGGTGGGCCGCGTAGCACTCGCCCAGCTCCCGCATGAGGACGTTCAGCGACCAGCCGTCCGCGGCGATGTGGTGCAGCACGATGCACAGCAGCGCGTGCCGTTCCCCCAGCTCGATCAGCGCCACCCGCATGGGGGGATCGCGCTCCAGGTCGAAGGGCCGGTCGAACAGGGCGAGCACGGCCGCGTCGGGGCCGGCGCCGCCCGCCGTGTCCTCCGGGACGACCGGGAGCTCCAGGACGACCGGCTCCGGCGGAGGCACGACCTGGACCGGCCGGTCGCCGTCCATGCGGTACCGCGCGCGCAGCACCTCGTGCCGCCCGGCGACCGCGGTGAAGGCGGCGGCCAGCCCGCCGGGGTCGATCGGGCCGCGCAGCCGGAGGCACCACAGGATGTGGTTGCTGCTGTCGGCCGGGTCGAACCGGTTGAGGAACCAGAGCCGCTCCTGGCCCGAGGAGAGCGGCAGGCCGGGGGCGGCCGGCGCTGCGGTCATCGTGCGGCGCAGGGCCTCGCGGCGGGCGGGCGGCAGGGCGGCCAGGCGCCGCAGCAGCGCCTGGCGCCGCTCCTCGGCCGATGCGCCCTGCCCGCCCGATGCGCCCTGCCCGCCCGGGGAGGGCAGCCCGCCGGGAGGGTCCTGCCCGGTCAGGGTGTTCTGTCCGGTCAAAGCGCCCGGTTCCTGACGCTGAGCGGCCGCATGTCCGTCCACACCGCCGCGATGTGGTCCAGGCACTCCTGCCGGGAGCCCTCGAACCCGGTGGCGGTCCATCCCGGCGGCAGGTCCCGGTCCGGCCACCAGACGGAGTACTGCTCTTCGTCGTTGACGACCACGCGCATGGGACCGTCGGTCATCTCATCTCCTCGGGTAGGGTGCCGGCGAGGCCGCAGATCTCGGCGACCCGGCCGAGCGGCACGTCCTCGGCCAGGCAGCGCACCAGCAGCGTCTCCACGCCCCGCAGCAGCGCGTAGGCGGTGGAACGCGGCAGGTAGGCGGTGTCGGTCAGCAGGTAGAGCTGGCAGGTGTGGGTGGCGGGCCCGGTGGCGAAGAACACCTTCGCGTCCACCTCGGCCCAGGCGCCCACGAAGAAGGTCTTCGTCCGCCCGGTGAGCGCGGCCGGGTCCCGGACCGCCTGGGCGGGCAGGTTCGGCCAGGCGGGGACGGTACGCACGTCGTTGAAGTAGGCCGACAGGTCGGCGGGCCCGGTCTCCTCGCGCAGCGCCATCATCGCGTACGGCTCGTAGTGCGCGTGCCGGTAGGTGACCAGCGCCTGCCGGTGCCCGGCCCGGGCGGCGTCGGCGAACGTGCCGTCCGGCAGGTCGAGCACGAACAACCCGTCCTGTACGGCGGTGCCCACCATGTCGCGGAGCCGCGGGTCGTGCCGGTTGCCCACGATGAACTGCATGACCGCCGTCCCCCGGCCGGTCAGCGCGGTCAGCAGCACGGCGCTCGCCGTCAGCAGCACGCTGGTGGTGCTGACCGTCCAGCGCTCCGCCAGCACCCGGGCGGCGGCGGCGACGGCGGCCGACTCCATGCCGACCCTGACGAAGCGCGGATCCTCCGGCGTGCCGGGCGGGTGGTCGAACAGCGCCGCCGGCGCCCGCTCCAGCGCCGCCCGCCAGTGGCGCAGGGCCCGCTCGCCGCGCTCCGCGCCCTTGCCCGACCGCTCGAAGGCGGCCTGGTCCATCGGCTGCCACGCGGGCGGCGGCAGTTCCTCCCCGGCCAGCAGCCGCCGCCACTCGGCGGCGAGCAGGTCGAGCGCCCAGGCGTCGACGGCCAGGTGGGACAGGGCCATGGCCAGCGCCCTCGGCCGCCCGTCCGCCGTCACGACGGCGCACCGCAGCGGCGGCTCGGCGGCGTAGTCGAAGCCCTTGGCGGCGAGCTCGTCGGCGAGCTCCGCCGCGGCCTGCCGGGGTGCGGCGTCCACCGCGTCGAATATCTCGACGGTCAGCCGCCCGCCGGCCGCGATCCGCTGGACGGGCCCGTCCGGGGTCTCCCGGCAGGTGGTCCTGAGGGACTCGTGCCGCTCGACGAGCGTTCCCAGCGCCCGCAGCACGGTGTCGAGGTCCGGCCTGCCGGGGACGGGGAGCACCCACGGCGTGTTGAAGTAGGGGTCGCCGTCCTCCAGCCACCGGGTGATGCGCCAGATCGACCGCTGCCCCCAGGTCAGCGGGGCCTCGCCGCCGCGTTCCCCGGTGAACTCCACCGTCGCCGAGCGCTGCCAGGCGAAGGGGCGCCCGGTCATCGCGGTGCCGCCTGCCGGTCGGCGATGCAGGCGGCCATCCCGTCCAGGGTGTCGAGGACGGCCGGGCCGTCCAGCTCGACCCCGAACTCCTCCTCCACCGCGTCGATCAGCCGCAGGTAGGTGAGGGAGGTGACGCCCAGGGCGGTCAGCGAGCCGGAGGCCGCCATGATCTCCTCCACGTCGAGGTCGCCGTCGCTCGCGCGGGAGACCAGCTCGGCCAGGCGCCGCCTCAGCACGCCTCCTCCCGCAGCCGGTCGACGTCGGCGGCGACGCCCGCGGCGGTCGGGGTGTCGATGAACACCTCGAAGGAGAGCTCCACGCCCATCCGGTCGCGTACCTTGGCGATGATCTGCGTGATGGACAACGAGTGGCCGCCGAGGTCGAACAGGTCGTCGTCGGGACCGATGTCGTCCATGCCGAGGACCTCCCGCCAGATCTCCACGACCTCGTCCACCACGCGGGACCCGCCCGCGGCGGACCCGGAGGCGGGCCCGGCGGTGGGGACGGGCTCCGGTGCGGCGGCCGTCCGCTGCCGGGGCGGGAGAGGCAGTTCGGCGATCGGCGTGCCGGGGAGGGCGGCGACGGCGCGCAGCAGGGCCGTCAGGTGCCCGGCGACGACCTCGCAGGAGGAGCGGTCCAGGCAGCCGGGGTCGAACCGGAGGTGGGCGGTGATCCCGTCCGGGGCCTCCACGGCCTGCAGGTGCAGCGTCCCCCTGACCGCGTTGCCGGACATCGTCCACTCGACGCGGGAGCCGAGGCCGGGGAAGAGGGGGCCCTCGCCGCGCCTGCGGTAGCTCAGCGAGACCGGGGTGAGCGAGGCGCGGGGCGAGACGCCGCCCAGGGCCCGCGCGACCGGCACCTCCCTGAACCGGTACGCCGCGCGCAGCTCGTCGCGGACCGACCGGGCGAAGGCGGCGAACGTCCCGTCCGGTGAGGCGGTCACCGGGAGCTCGTTGACGAACGCCCCCACGTGGTCCCGCGTCCGCTCGGTCCGCGTCGAGACGTCCACGGACACGGTGGCCGGGGCGTTGCCGTAGCCGTGCAGCAGGGTGTGCACGGCGGCCAGCAGCAGCTCGAAGCGGGTGACGCCGATCCGCTCGGCGGCCCGGCCGAGGGCGGAGCCGAGCTCGGGGCCGAGGGCGAGGTCCACCATGTCGCCGGGGGCGGCCCGCAGCGACACGCGCCGCAGTCCGGGGAGCAGCAGCCCGCCCGCGTCGTTCCAGCGGGACCGCCAGAACTCCGCCGCGGCCTCCAGCTTCGCCGCCACGCGGTCGTGCTCGGCGGCCGCGGCCTCGCCGTAGGAGGTCTCCAGCGCGGCCAGGGGCGAGCCGCCGTAGGCGGCGGCGAGGTCGTGCAGGAGGAGGTCCTTCGACATGCCGTCGAAGGCGGCGTGGTGGGCGACGACCAGCAGGAGGTGCCGCTTGGCCTCCAGACGGAACAGCGTGAACCGCACGAGCGGCCCCGCGGACAGGTCGAAGGGGCGGGCCGCCTCCTTGTCGAGGGCGGCGGGCATGTCGTCCTCGGCCGCGTCCTGCACGGTGAAGGGCGGCCCGGCCGTGCCGGGGACGAGGTGCAGCTCCCCGTCCTCCTCCACCAGGGCGGAGGCGAGGACGGGGTGGCGGGCGGCGACGGCGGCGCAGGCCGCCCGGAGCGCGTCCTCGTCCAGAGGCCCTTCCAGATGTACGGCGAGCGGCATGTGGTGCGCGGCGCCCCCGCCCGCGCCCGTCCGCTCGGTGAGCCACATCCCGTGCTGGGCGAGGGAGGCCCGGCTCCCGGTTACCGATGATCGCATGGCGTCACGCGCCTTCCGTTCGTGCCTGGGCCGCGGGAGCGTCGAGCAGTTCCCGCAGATGCCCCTTGATGACTTTTCCCGACTGGTTTCTGGGCAGGGCGTCCATGACCAGCACCCGTTCGGGCAGCTCGTGCCGGGCCAGCCGGTCCATCAGGAAGGCGCGCAGCTCTCCGGTGGACAGGTCCGGGGAGCGCGGCACGACCGCGGCGGCGAGCACGGTGCCCAGCACCGGGTGCGCGACGCCGACCACGGCCGCCTCCTTGATCTGCGGGTGCTCGTACAGCGCGGCCTCCACCTGGAGCGTCGAGACCTTGAAGGCGCCGGTCTTCACCACGTCGCTCTCCCGGTCGTCCAGGTAGAGGTAGCCGTCGGCGTCGAGGTGCCCGACGTCTCCCATCCGCACCCAGCCGTCCCGGAACGTGTCGGCGCTGGCCTGGTCGTCGCCGTAGTAGCTGCGGGTGGCGGCGGGGGAGCGCAGCCAGATCTCGCCCGTCTCGCCGGGCGGCAGCGGGCGGCCCTCGCGGTCGGCGACGCGCAGGGCGCCGCCGGAGGCCGGGCGGCCCAGCGCGGCGGGCCGGGCCGGGTTGTAGATCATGATCGTCTGGGCGGGGGCCGCCTCGGTGGAGGTGTAGTAGTTCGTCACCGTGGCGTTGGGGAAGGCGGCGGCCAGCCGCGCGGACAGCGCCGGGGGGAGGGCCGCCGCCGAGGAGCCGAGGAGCACGACACTCGACAGGTCGTGGCGCTCGTGCAGGCCCGCGTTGAGCAGCTCGATCACCATCGCGGGCACGACGAACACGGTTCCGGCCCGGTACGACTCGATCAGCCGGGCGAACCTGCCCGGGGTGAACCCGCCGAGCGTCAGGACCGTGGGATGCGCGTCCAGGGCGTTCATCAGCATCGTCTGGCCGGCGTTGGTGCCGATCGGGAAGGCGTGCAGCAGGTGCTCGGAGTGCCGGAAGCGGCGCCGGTTCGGCCGGGTCTCGCAGCCGTGGACGAGGTTGGCGTGGACGGCGCCCACGCCCTTGGGGCGCCCGGTGGTGCCCGAGGTGTAGAGGATCTGGGCCAGGTCGCCCGAGCGGACCCGGACGCCGGTGGGTCCTTCGCCGCCGCCCTCCAGCCGGGCGGCGGGCACGGCCGGGTACGGCCCGGCGGGCGGGGTCAGTCCCTCGGCGTGCAGCACGACGGAGGCCGAGCAGTGCTCGAGCATGTACCCGGCCTCCGGCGCGGCGAGGCGGTCGGACAGCGGCACGGCCACCGCCCCGGCCTTCTGCGCGGCGCAGCAGGCGACGGCGAAGCCGGTCCAGTCCCCGCTCCCGAACAGCAGCCCGACCCGGTCGCCGGGGCGCACCCCCAGGCCGAGCAGACCGTGGGCGACCGCGTCCGAGCGCCGATCCCAGTCCGCGAAGGTGAGGGCGTCCCCGCCCGCCACCTCGATCGCGATCCGCGCCGGGTCCTGGGCGGCGCGCAGCCGCAGCAGGTCCGGCACGGTCCGCACGACCGGCGTGTCCGTCATCGCAGCCCCCTCTCCGGGCGCGGGTCGCGCCCGCCCGCGCCGCCGTTCACATGGCCGCCGTTCACGCCGGGGCCGCTCCCGCCGCCGTTCGCACCGGGATCACCTGTGCCGCCGTCACCTGTGCCGCCGTCACCTGTGCCGCCGTCACCCGTGCCGCCCGCCCGGTCCCGGCGGACCAGCGCGGCGGATCCGACCACGTCGTCGGGCAGGGAGTCCGTCGTCTCCCGGTCGAAGCGGGCCAGCGAGCGCAGGCGCAGCGCCGTACCGGCGACCACCACGATCATCACGGCGCAGATCAGGTACATCAGCCCGATGCCCCGCCCGGGGCCGGTGCCCAGGAGCGCCCCCAGGGTCGGGGCGAGCGGTCCGTCCGGCGTCATGAGCGGCTCCAGTACGGCCGACGCGTACGGCGCGACCAGACCGAACCCGATCGGCATGGTGGACCACGCGATCATCGTGTTGAGCGCGAACACCCGTCCGTGGAACCGCTGCGGCACCTTGACCTGGACGACGGTGGCGTAGATCCCGTTCAGCAGGGTGAGCGCCATGCCCATGCCGAACGCCCCCGCCCCGATGACGAGCAGGTCCTCCCGCATCCCCGTGACCAGGCAGCACAGGCCCAGGGCGAGGGTGAACAGCAGCATGCCGCGCACCCGCAGCCGCCGCGGCCCGCCCCAGACGCTCATCACCAGGCCGCCGAGGAACACGCCCAGCCCCGAGGCGAACGAGACCCGCCCCACGTCGTCGAGCGTCCCGAACGACAGCACCAGCGGAGAGATCATCAGGAACAGCGGGGCGAGGAAGACGTTGAGGACGGCGAAGAAGAGCAGCATGCTCCGGAATCCGCGGTGCCCCCAGGAGTAGCGGAAGCCCTCGACGATCTCGGCGGTCACCGTCTCCCTGCGCCGGTGGGCCATGGTCCGGGGGAAGCGCACGGCCAGCAGCACGCCGATGGCGAACAGGTAGCTCACCACGTCCAGGATGAGGATGCCCTCCAGGCCGATGCCCGCCACCAGCCCGGCGGCGACCAGCGGCACGAACAGCTGGGAGACGCCGGTGACCATCTGGTTGACCCCGTTGGCGTGGCCCAGGTACCGCTTGGGCACCAGCTGCGGGATGGCCGAGGCGTAGGCCAGGCGCTGGAAGGTCAGCGCGACGGACAGGCAGACCAGGAGCGGGTAGATGTGCCAGGTCTGCAGGTTCCCCGTCCAGAGCAGGCCGCCGAGGACGAGCTGGGTGCCGAAGGCCGCGATGTCGCCGCCGAGCATGACCTTCCTGCGGCTGACCCGGTCGACCACCGCCCCCGCGAGCGGTGCGACCAGCAGGCCTGGGACCAGGCCGAGCACCGCGAACAGGGCGAAGTCGACCACGGAACGGGTCGTCAGGAAGACCCAGAGCGGGACGGCGAACTCGGTGAGCGCTGAACCGGTGATCGAGACGAGCTGGCCGGAGGCGACCGCGAGGAACCGCCTCATGCTGGGCTCCGGTCCCGAGGCCTCCTCGGACCGGACGGCCTCGGGCGACCGCGAGACGCCCTCCAGCCACCAGGTCGCGCCGTCCTCCTCGCGCGGCGGCGCCGGTTCCCCGGCCGGTCCGGCGCCCGGTTCCGCGGCCGGTTCCGCAGTGGGCCCCGCCGCCGGTCCCTCCGCGGCGCGGTGCGCGGTGGTGATGATCGCGGCCAGTTCCCCGGCGCGGTAGCGGACGAAGAAGTGGCCCGCCTCCTTCAGCACCACCAGGACGCTGGTCGGGGTCAGGAAGTGCCACTCGCGGTAGCGCTCCTCGTGGTACTCGGTGGCCGGGTCGCGCTCTCCGGTGATCGTGACCAGCGGGGCCCGCAGCCGCGCGGTCCCGCCGTCGAGCAGCCCGGTGAAGTACCGCTCGGCGTGCTCGGCCTCGGCGCGCATGGTGCGCACGATGTGCAGGGCCTGCTCGGGGGTGAGCTCGCTGAGGTCCACGCCCATGGAGGCCAGCCAGTTGCCGTAGGCCCGGTCGGAGGCGACGGCGGAGGCCCGCGCCAGGCGGGACAGCGCGTTCATCACCCGGCCGCGGGGCCGTGCGAACGGGAAGGCCGCCCCGATGTAGACCGCCTCCGGCACCCGGTCCGCCGCCTCCAGCCGCCGGGCGACCTCCACGGCGAGGGCCGAGCCCACGCTGCTGTGGCCATAGACCACCACGGGGCCCGTCACCCGTTGCAGGATCTCGGCCACGCAGCGGGCGGCGAGCTCGTCGAAGGGCAGCGGGTCCTCGGCCAGGCCCACGTCGTGTCCCGGCACGGCCAGTGAGAGCAGCCGGTACCCCTCGGGCAGGGCGTCGGCCAGCGGCTGGTAGACCACCGCGCTGCCGCCGCCGTACGGGACGCAGACGTAGGTGAGCACGCACCGGTCCTGCGGGAGCGGCGGGGTGAGCTCGTGCAGCAGGCGGCCGGACCGCCGGTCCCCGGCGGGGGTGTCGGCGAGGGCGGCGAGCTCGCGGACGGTGGGCTGCCGGAACAGGTCCATCAGCGAGACGCCCGCGCCGAGCGCGCGCCGCATCCTGGCGATGACCTGGGTGGCCAGCAGGGAGTGACCGCCCAGCTCGAAGAAGTCGTCCTCGGCGCCGACCCGTTCGACGCCGAGGACCTGCGCCCAGATCTCGGCGATCGCCTGCTCGGTGGGTGTCGCGGGCGCGACGTGGCCGCCGCCGCCGCCGAACTCGGGGGCGGGCAGCGCGGCCCGGTCCAGCTTGCCGTTGGGCGTCAGCGGCAGGCGGTCCACGACCGTCACGGCGGCGGGCACCATGTGGGCGGGGAGGACCCGGGCGGCGTGCTCGCGCAGCTCCGGCCCCGTCCCGGCGCCGGCCGCCGGGCCGTCCGTCGTCAGGGTGCCGGCCGCCGGGACCACGTAGGCCAGCAGGTTGCCCCGCTCGGCGAAGACCACGGCCTGGGCGACCGAGGGGTGCGCCAGCAGGCAGGACTCGATCTCCCCGGGCTCGATCCGGTATCCGCGCACCTTGACCTGGTCGTCGGCGCGGCCGAGGAACTCCAGCTCCCCGTCGGGCCGCCAGCGGGCGCGGTCGCCGCTGCGGTAGAGGCGGCCGCCGCCGTACGGGTCGGGGACGAACCGCTCGGCGGTGAGGCCGGGCCGGCCGAGGTAGCCGCGGGCCAGCCCGGCCCCGCCGATGTACAGCTCGCCCGGGATCCCGACGGGGGCGAGCCGCCGCCGCTCGTCCAGCACATAGAGGGAGGTGGCCGCGATGGGCCTGCCGATCGGCGGGCGCCGGTCGCCCGCGCGCAGCTCGGCGGCGCTGGCGATGATCGTGGCCTCGGTGGGGCCGTAGGTGTTCATCAGGCGCACCCGGCCGCCGAAGTGCCGGTGCCACGCCGTCACGGCCGCGGCCTGCGCCTGGTCGGCGCCGAGGATCGTCAGCCGCAGGCCGGGCGGCCAGTCCACGGTGTCCAGGTCGGTGACGAGCTCGTGCCAGTAGGGGGTGGGCAGGTCCAGCACGGTCAGGTCCCTGGCGTACGGCGTGGCCAGGAAGTCGGGCAGGAACTCCCCGCCCCCGGGCAGCAGCACGAGCGCGGCCCCGGAGGTCAGGCAGGGGTAGATCTCCTCGGCGTGGGTGTCGAAGCTGACCGTGGCGAACTGGAGCACCCGGTCGTCCGGGGTGAGGCCGTAGGCCTCCCGCATCCAGCCCACCCGGGCCGCCAGCGCCGCGTGCTCGACCACGACGCCCTTGGGCCGTCCGGTGGAGCCGGAGGTGTAGATCACGTAGGCGGCGCGGCCGGGGTCGGGGGCGGGCAGCGGGTCCGATGCGCCCAGGTCCGATGCGCCCGGGGGGAGCCCGTCGTCCACGCAGAGCACCCGGTACGGCCCGTCCGGCAGGCGCCCGCGCAGCGCCGCGGTGGTGAGCACCACCCGTGCTCCGCTGTCGTCGAGCATGGCGGCCTGCCGTGTCCGCGGGTAGGCGGGGTCGAGCGGCAGATACGCGCCGCCGGCCTTCCAGACGGCCAGCAGGGCGGCAGGCAGGTCGGGGGAGCGGTTCATCGCGACGGCGACCACCGACTCCGGGCCGGCCCCCGCCGCGCGCAGCGCCCGGGCCAGGGCGTCGGCGCGCGCGTCCAGCTCGGCGTAGGTGAGCGTCCGGCCGGCGCAGGTCACCGCGGGGGCCCCGGGGCGGGCCGCCACCGCGGCGGCGAACAGTTCGGGGACCGTGTCCGCGCAGGGCGGCGCGGCGTTGACGCTCCACTCCAGGATCCGCCGGCGTTCCTCCCCGGACAGCAGGTCGATCTCCGACAGCCTCAGCCCGGGATCGGCGGCGACGGCGGCGAGCAGCCGGGTGAAGCGGTCGGCGAGGGCGGCGACGGTGCCGCGGTCGAACAGGTCGGTGGCGTACCCGAACAGCAGGTTCAGCCCGTCCGGGGTCCGCCAGGCGTCGAGGGACAGGTCGAACTTGGCCGCGGTGTACCCGGTGTCGAACCCGGTGATCTCCTCGAGCCCGCGGAGCCGGGGGGCCGCGGGGACCGCGGGCCGCTGCCGGAGGTCGTTCTGGGTGTGCAGGACGAACATCGTCTGGAAGAGCGCCGAGCGGCTGAGGTCGCGTTCGACGCGCAGCTCGCCCATGACCTGCTCGAAGGGGATGTCCTGGTGGTCGAAGGCGTCGAGCACCGCGGTGCGGGTGCGGTCGAGGAGCTCGCGGAACGTCGGGTCCCCGGACAGGTCGCCGCGGAGCACCAGCGTGTTGAGGAAGAAGCCGATGAGGGGCTCCAGCTCCACCCGGTCCCGGCCCGCGGTGGGGGATCCGACGCAGACGTCCTCCTGCCCGGTGTGCCGTGCGAGCAGTGCCTGGTAGGCCGCGAGCAGGACCATGAACAGCGTCGCGCCGTGCCGTCCGGCCAGCTCCTCCAGGGCCGCGGCGGGCTCCGCGCCGAGCGCGGCCGCGACGACGTCGCCGCGGGAGGAGTGCACGGCCGGCCGGGGCCGGTCGGCGGGCAGCTCCAGCACGGGAGGGTCGGCCAGGCGCGTGGTCCAGTACGCCAGGGACCGCCCGGCGGCCTCCTCGGTCAGGTGCTCCCGCTGCCAGGCGGCGAAGTCGGGGTACTGCACGGGAAGCGGGGGCGGTTCGTACGCCGGGCCCGCGCCGTACCGGGAGGTCAGTTCGTCGGCGAAGATGTTCAGCGACACCCCGTCGGCCACGATGTGGTGGCAGACCACGCAGACCACGTGGTCCTCCTCGCCCAGGCGCAGCACGCTCACCCGCAGCAGCGGCGCCGCGGTCAGGTCGAACGGGGTGCCGGTGCGCTCGGCGACCGCCGCGCGCGCCCACTCCTCGGGCGGCGGCGCGCCCGGTCCGGCCTCGGCGTGGTCGAGGAACTCGACCGGTACGGCGGCCTCCGGGACGACCTCCTGCACCGGCGTGCCGTCGACGTCCCGGAACCGGGTGCGCAGGCTCTCGTGCCGCTCGACGAGGGCCGCCACGGCGCCGCGCAGCGCGTCCGGGTCCAGCACCCCCCGCCACCGCTGCGCCAGGCACATGTTGAACGCCGCGTCACCGGGGTCGAGCTGGTCGAGGAACCAGATCCTCTCCTGGCCGAACGTCAGCGGAGCGGGGGCGCCGGCGGGGCGGCGCGGGATCGGCGCGGTCGCCGCGCCCGCGCCGCCGCGCAGCCGCTGGAGCAGCAGGGCGCGCTTGGCGGGACTCAACGTGGCAACGCGTGAGTCCTGCTCATCGAGCATGGTTTTCTCCCTCGCATCGGGATGAACCCGCCGGGGACGAGGCGGTCGGGGATGGCGGACGTCTCTGTGTCGAGGAGCCGCCGGAAAGCGTGGGAACGCTCCCACTGCGGAGCAGGGTAGGTAGCCATGATCTAGGGCGTCAAGGCGTTACTTTGGCATTACCTGTTCGTCGCCCGTCTGGCCTGGTGTTTCTTGAGGATTACGCCGAGGGCTGCAGCAGATCGGGATACGGAGCCTTCCCGATTCCTTGACACCCCTCCCCCTCCTGCCTAGTTTTAGGGGCGTTTTCAGGGGCTGTGGGAGCGCTCCCGTGACGGTTTCTGCACCATTTGCTGCCTTATGGCCAGCTTTTATCCGTACTGTCCTACGACAGGAAGACCTGCCATTCCCATGACCAGCGCCAGCCTCCGATGACCGGCTTCACTCCGGATCGGGCGCGGACCGGCTCTTCCCCGCCCGCGGCGGAAGGTCTGGAGCGCCCGCTCCTCGTCCGGACCCCTGCCGCGGAGGACGCGGTGCCGTTCCCCGGGACGCCGTTCCCCGGGACGCCGCCTCGCTCCGGGGCCGTCCCGCTCCACTGCCGATCCTCGGGCGTGAGTCTCCACCGTATTCTCACATTCCCTGCGCCCGGCCGTCACAGGAGTCTGTTTTGATCGGGCCGTGACGGAGAGAAACGCGCCGGGAACCGGTGACGTGCCCTGGGCCGCGGGCTGCGGGGTGATGGCGGTCGTCGCACTGATCTGCGCAATGCTCGGGGCGTTTCTCGACATCGTCCTCGTGGTCCGGGCGCAGCGCCACTGCCTCGGCGAGCTGGACGCCGGGGAGGGACTCGCCGGGTTCGTCTGGGCGGCGAGCCGGCTCGTCGTCCTCCCGGTCGTCGCGTGCGGCTCGGCCCTCGCCTCCCTGCCGATCAGCCTGATCGCCCACCTGCCGCGGTTCGCGGGACACGGCTGGCTCAAGGCCGTTCTGCTGGCTCCCGCCGTCCTCGTCGCGGTGGCCGGTCCGGCGGCGGCGGTCCTCTACGACGTCGCCTCCGGCGGAGGCGCGGGTGGTTGCGTCCCGCCCTGCCGGCCCGCCTGGCCGCCGCTGTGACGCGGTTCGGAGTGCCGCGCACCGCGGAATCCGCCACCGCCCGCCGCTCCCGGGCGGCGGGTGCGGGCTCCGCTCTCCCGGCGGGGGCCTCTACCCGGAGGCGCCCCTCTTGCGCCACAACCGCAGCGCGGTGCGCACGGCCGTGATGACCGCCGAGCCCACGGCGCCCACCAGCGGCTCGCGCTCCTCCTCGGCGGTGGGGCCGGGGTCGGGCCCGCAGGGGGTGGAGTCGCCGGCCCGGCACGCTTCCAGCTGGGCGGCGAAGGCCAGGCCCAGGAAGAGGGCCATGGAGCTGAGGAAGGACCACAGCAGCAGCGCCATCACGGCGGTGAGCGGGCCGTAGGTGGCGCCGAAGGTTCCGCTGCTCTCGGTGTACAGGGCCAGCAGCAGGGTGAAGCCCGTCCACAGGACCAGGGCGACCAGGGCCCCGAAGGCCAGCCAGGTATGGCCGGGCTGCCTGCGGCGCGGGGCGGCGCGGAACAGCACGGAGGTGGACAGCAGGGCGAGCAGGAAACCGACCGGCCAGCGCACCAGTGCGAAGGCGCTGCGGGTGCCCTCGTCCCAGAGGTAGACCTCGGCCAGGGCGCGGCCGATCGCGCCGCCGCCGACCATCGCGACGAAGCCCGCCGTCATGAAGGAGCCCGCGGTCAGTGCCATCAGCAGGGCCCGGCCGTACTTGCGGTGGAACGGGCGGTCCCGCTCGACGCCGTAGATGCGGTTGGCGCCGCGCTCGACCTGCGCCATGGCGCTGGTCAGCGAGGCCAGCGCGGTGGCCAGGCCGAGCCACAGGGCGAGGGTGCCGCCGGTCCTGCCGGCCTGCCGGTGGCTGTCTCCCAGCACGTCCCGGACGGCCTCGACGCCGGGACCGGGGGCCAGGTGGCTCAGCGTCAGCTCCAGGACCTGGCCCAGGCGCTCCTGGTCGATCACCGAGCTCAGCCCGACCAGGGCGATGGCGCCGGGAATGACCGACAGGCAGACCTGGAAGGCCAGCGCGCGGGAGTTGGTGAGGCCGTCGCCGTACCGGAACCTGGTGTAGGAGTCGCGTGCCAGGTGCCAGCGGCCGTAGGCCCGCAGCGTCTCCCAGGCATGGTCGGCGGAGAGCTCGTCGCCGTTCATGCTCCGCGTCTGCGGCACTCTTGTCGCGGTTCCCATACCGGTGAGAAGAATGCCGGAAAAGTAACCTCCTGGCCAGTCGGCGGGGCCGTCCTCTCCTGAACCTACCGCTTGCTTGGTTAAGGGACTACTCTCGACGTGAGTCCCACGCAGGGGAACCGCGGGCGGGCCCCTGCTCCGCACGCACCCGGACGGACGGACGGCGCCGCCGCCGTCGGCGACCGACCAGGAGGCCCCATGGCAGGCACCACCCCGCTGGCCGGCACGGCGGCGCTGATCACCGGTGGCGGCAGCGGCATCGGGCTGGCATGCGCGCGCCGCCTGGCCGCCGACGGCGCCGCGGTCACCATCTGCGGCCGGACCGAGTCACGGCTGAAGGAGGCCGCCGGGACGATCGGCGCGCGCTACGTCGTCGCCGACGTCACCGACGAGGAGCAGATCGCGGCGGCGGTGCGGTTCGCCGCCGCGCCCGCACCGCTGCGCGCCGTCGTGCACAGCGCGGGCGGTTCCACCTCGATCGGCCCCCTGCCGCGACTGGACGCCGACGCCTGGCGGGCCACGCTGGAGCTGAACGCCACCGGCACGATGCTCACCCTCAAGCACGCCGCCCGCGCCATGGCCCGCAACGACCCCCGGGGCGGCGCGTTCGTGGCGATCTCGTCGATCGCGGCCTCCACCACCCACCGCTGGTTCGGCGCGTACGGGGTGTCGAAGGCGGCCGTGGACCACCTGGTGAAGCTGGGCGCCGACGAGCTGGGGCCGGTGGGCGTACGCGTCAACGGCATCCGGCCCGGCCTGGTCCGCACCGAGCTGGTCGCGGGCATCACCGACCCCGGTCCCGTTCTGGACGACTACCTGGCCTGCATGCCGCTGGGCAGGATCGGCGAGCCCGGCGACATCGCCGAGGCCGCCCGGTTCCTGGCCGGGCCCGAGTCGTCGTGGATCACCGGCCAGGTGGTCGACGCGGACGGCGGCCACCATCTGCGCCGCGGTCCCGACTACCGCGCGATCTTCGAGCCCATGTTCGGCGCCGACGCGCTGCACGGAGCGCCCCCCGAGGAGTGAGCCCATGAGGAACCCGCGTTCCGGGAGTACGGCATGGTGAGAGACGCGCCCGCGGCAGGGCGCTCGTTCAACCTGGCCGACCTGTTCGAGGTGGTGGCCGACGCCTGCCCCGACCGGCCGGCGCTGGTCGCCTCCGGAGGGCCGCCCGAGCGGCGGCTGACCTACGCCGAGCTGGACGCGCGCGCCAACCGGGTCGCCCACCACCTGGCCGCGGCCGGGGTGGGACCCGGCGACCACGTGGGCGTCCTCGCCTACAACCGGGCCGAGTGGGTCGAGACGATGATCGGCTGCTTCAAGCTGCGCGCCGTCCCGGTCAACGTCAACTACCGCTATGTCACCGGCGAGCTGACGTACCTGCTCGGCAACGCCCGCTGCGTCGCGCTCGTCGCCGAACACTCGCTGCTGCCGGGCGTCGACCGCGACCGGCTCCCGGGGCTGCGCCACGTCCTGACCGTCGGCGGCGACACCGTCGGCGGCGCCGACGACTACGAGGACGCGCTGGCGGCGGCGTCGCCGGAGCGCGGCTTCGGGCCGCGCTCTTCGGACGACCCGTACCTGCTCTACACCGGCGGCACCACGGGTCTGCCCAAGGGGGTGATGTGGCGGTGCGAGGACATCTTCGTCGCCGCCATGGGCGGCGGGAACTACGGGGGGCCGCCGGTGTCCGCGCCGGAGGAACTGGCGGCGTGCGCCGCCCGCGACCCGCTGCGGGCGCAGGTGCACGCGCCGCTCATGCACGGCGGCGGCCAGTGGATCACCTGGATCACCCTCACCACCGGCGGCACGGTGGTGCTGTGGACCGGCCGGCACTTCGACGCCCGTCTCGCCCTCGGCCTCGCGATACGCGAGCGCTCCCAGATCCTCATGCTGGTCGGCGACGGCATGGCCCGCCCGGTCGTCCGGGAGCTGGAGGGCGGCGAGTATCCCGGGCTCGAGCTGTTCGCGTTCGGATCGGGCGGTGCGCCGCTGTCCGACGACGTCAAGGAACGGCTGACGGCGGCGGTGCCCGGCGCGTACGTCTCCGACAACCTCGGCGGTTCGGAGACCGGCGCCATGGGGCCCTCGCTCGGTGACGGGCGCTTCCGGCTGGGCCCGGAGTTCGCGGTGCTGGGCCCGGATCTCACACCGGTCGGCCCCGGGCAGGAGGGAGTGGTGGCGAGGACCGGCCACATCCCCCTCGCCTACTGGGACGACCCGGTCAAGACGGAGGAGACCTTCGTGACCGGGCCGGACGGGCGGCGCTGGGCGCTGCAGGGCGACCATGCCCGCGTCGAGGACGACGGATCGGTCACCCTGCTGGGCCGCGGCTCCCTGGTCATCAACACCGGCGGGGAGAAGGTGTTCGCCGAAGAGGTCGAGACCGCGTTGCGCGCCCACCCCGCCGTGACCGACACCATCGTCGTCGGCGTCCCGGACGCGCGGCTCGGCCGGCGCGTCACCGCCGTGGTGGTGCCCGCCGGACCGGTGACCGAGGAGGTGCTGGCCGCGCACTGCCGGACCCGGCTGGCCGGGTACAAGACACCGCGCGCCTTCCACTTCGTGGAGCACATCGAGCGCACGCCCGTCGGCAAACCCGACTACGCCTGGGCCCGTTCGGTGGCCACCGGAGGAGACGGAACCGGGTGACCCGCCGAGGCAGCCGGCCGGGGCGGAGAGGCCGCCGGACCGCTGGACATCCTCCGGCGGGCGGCGCACCCTGGACCTATGACCCCACGTGGCACCGGCCGTCCCGGGCACCGCGGCTCGGGCGGCACGAGCAGCCTGCCTCTCCGGATACTGGAGGAGATGGACGGAGGGCTGCTGCGGAAACTGCTCGACGCGCGCATACCCCGCTCCTGGACGCTCCAGCCCTGCAGCGGGTTCGACCCGCCGCCCGACCTGGACGAGCGGAAGGCGCGCGTCCGCCGGAGGTGACGGCTGCCGGCGCTCCCCGCCGTCCGGCCGGAAACCGCCGTGCCGTTCCTGAACGGCGCCCGCGAAGGCGCGGCCCGGCGCCGCGCGGACGGGAGCGGAAGGTGAACCGGACGGGCAAGGGCTGCGTATCCCGGGACGTGAAGACGTATCCGTGCATCGCCGTCCTCGCTCTCGCGGCCGCCCTCTCCGCGGCCTGCTCGTCCGCACGGGACGCGCCGGCCGGAGGGTACGGCCAGGCCGCGCCCGGGGGGAGGCCGCCCACCGTCGAGGAACTGGCCGCCAAGGTCGGCTGCGAGCCGAAGATCCAGATCGAGGCGGCCGAGTTGCGGCAGGGGCACTGCAGGACATCGGCGGGGGAGTTCTTCCTCACCACGTTCGCCACCCAGCAGGGCAAGGACGAGTGGATGGACGCCGCTCCCGAGTACAACCCGCACCTGGTCGGGAACCTGTGGACCGCGCTGTCCAGCCGCGCGGTGCTGGAGCGCGTCCGGCAGAAGCTGGGCGGCGACCTGCACCTGAAGGACCACAGGACCGGGACGCCCGCCCCCGGCTGACCCGCCTCCGCGCCCGCCGCCCCGCGCGGAGCCGGGTCGGCGAGATCAACAGCCTCGGACGAGCCCAACGGCCGGGGCGACGCCGAGCTCACCGCCCTGCTGCGGTACGGCGGGCAGGTCAGTACGGCAGGTAGTAGGTGAGCACGTCGGCGGTGAGCGGCGGGAACAGCGTGCGGAACAGCTCCTCGTCGGGGCCGGGATAGACGTCGGGACGGATCCGGGAGAGCCCGTCGATCCCGTGCGGGCCCAGCAGCAGCGCCGGCAGGTGGTCGGGCGCCACCCCCGCGCCGCCCGCGGCTCCGGGCCCCTGCATCGCGCCGCCGACGGCGACCGCCCCCAGACCGTCGGCGCCGACCGGTATCCGGTAGTGGGAGCCGAAGGCGGAGATGACGATGTCACGGCCGGTACGGTCGATCCCGGCCGCCAGGAGGCGGTCCCACAGCACCGGCCGGAGCCGGTCCAGGAACGCCGCCATGTCCGGGACACGGATGTAGTACTGCTCGGCCTGGGTCCGCCGCCCACCGGTGAGGAGGCCGCTCCACGCCGCCGCGGTCACCGTGCCCGCCCGCTCGACGGCCCGGACCTGCCCGCCGGGTACGAGGGCGGACACGCCGCGGAGCAGGTCCAGCGCCGCCGCCTCGTCGAGCGCGGCGGCCTCGGCCAGGAGCACCTCGTCGTCGTCCGGCGGCGTGGCGCGCCCGACGGCGGCGACGCCGCCGCCGCGCTCCACCACCCAGAGCGTGCTCGCCTCGTGGGCCAGCAGCCACCGCCACCGCGCCGCCGGGTGCGGCACGGCCACGTCGAACCCGCTCTGCGCCGCGTCCTGCAGAGCCGCCATCGCCGGGACGTCCGACGGCCGGGCGGCCCGGAACACCGACGCACCGCCGGGCGCACCATCACCGGTCCCGCCGGCCGGCCACGAGCGCAGGACCGGCGCGGGCGGGATGTCGACGGCGTACTCGTAGCCGAACAGGCGGTAGAAGTACGGGATCCCGATCATCACCTGCAGCACGTGGCCCCGGGCGGCGGAACGCTCGTGCGCCCACCGCATCAGCGCCCGCACGAGCCCGCGCCCCTCGTACTCCCGGTCCGTGGCGACCAGCTCGACCTGGCCCGCGGGAAGCCGTACGTCGGCGACGCGCAGTTCCTCGTCGAGGAGCGTCGCGGTGGACACGACCCGGTCGCCGTCGACCACCACGGCGCAGGCGGGCCATCCGGCGTCGGGATCCGTCACGACCAGCCGGTGGTCGAGGGCGTCGGCGGGCTCGCCGCGCTCGGCGAGGAGCGCGCCGATCTGGTCGAGGTCCTCGGGGCGGGCCTGCCTCAGGACGAGACCGTCGGCCAGGGTGATGGGCGGGGGTGCGGCAGTCGCGGTCACGGCGGGAACTATCCCACCGCCCGGCCGGCCCGTCCATCGGTTTTCGCAGCGGCCCGCGGGCGCGTCCCGGCGGCGTACGCGGCGCCGCCGGCGTACGCGGCGGCCGGTGCGGGCATCCGGTGCGGCGCCGGGGATCCACAGGCGGTGTTCATCCGCGCGTCCACGCCCCGCACGAGCTGCACATCCGGCGGCTCGCCGTCTCCCTCACCACCGAGCCGGTACGGCAGGCCGGGCTCGAACTGACCTACGAGGCGCTCGTCGCGGATCCGGAGCGCGAGCTGCGCCGGATCCGCGCGTTCCTCGGCATCGGCTTCGACCCCGGCATGCTCAGGTACGGCGAGCACGACCACGGCGCGTTCGAGAAGGGCATCGGGGACTGGCGGGACAAGATCCGCGGCGGGCGGGGTTCCCCGGCCGCCCGCCGCGGAGCCGGTCAGCCGGCCTGGGCGCCGGCGCGGCGCTTGGCCCAGACGTCGAGGGCGACGGCGGCCAGCAGGACGAGGCCCTTGAAGAGCATGACCTGCTCGCTCGGCGCGCCGATGAGGGACATGCCGTTGTTGATCACGGCCATGATGAGGCCGCCGGTGATCGCGCCGACCACCTTGCCGACGCCGCCCTGGACGGCGGCGCCGCCGATGAACGCCGCCGCGATGGCGTCGAGCTCGAAGCTGTTGCCGGCCGTGGGGCCCGCCTGGTTGAGGCGCCCGGCGAAGATGATCCCGGCGATCGCGGAGAGCACGCCCATGTTCACGAAGAGCCAGAACGTGACGGACTTGACGTTGATGCCGGACAGGCGAGCGGCGTGCAGGTTGCCGCCGATGGCGTAGATGTGCCGGCCGAAGACGGCGCGGTTGGTGACCAGGGTGTAGCCCACGACGAGGAAGGCCAGGAGGACCAGGACCCAGGGGAGGTTCTTGAACCGGGCCAGCTGCACGATCACCACCAGCACCACGGCGGAGGCGGCGGCCATCTTGAGGGCGAACAGGAGCGGCGAGTCGACCGGCTGCCGGTAGCCGATGCGCCCCTGGCGGGCGCGCCACTGGCTGCCGACGATCGCGGCCACGGCGGCGAGGCCGACGAGGAGGGTGATCAGGTCGGCGCCGCCGAGCGGGCCCAGGCCGACGTTGCCGAGGTAGCCCTCGACGAAGCCGTTGGAGAGGGTGCGGACCTCGTCGGGGAAGGGGCCGATGCCCTGGTTGCCGAGCACGGTCAGCGTCAGCGCCCGGAACACCAGCATCCCGGCGAGGGTGACGATGAAGGCGGGGATGCCGAAATAGGCGACCCAGTAGCCCTGCCAGGCGCCGATCAGCGCGCCGGCGATGAGCGTGATGAGCAGGGCCAGCGGCCACGCGACGTCCATCTCGACCATCAGGACCGCCGAGATCGCGCCGCTGAGCGCCACCACCGATCCCACGGACAGGTCGATGTGACCGGCGATGATGATCAGGATCATGCCGATCGCCAGGACCAGGATGTAGGAGTTCTGCACCATGATGTTCGAGATGTTCTGCGGACTGAGCAGTTCACCCTCGGTCAGGATGGAGAACAGAACGATGATCAGCGCGAAGGCGATGTAGATGCCGCTCTGCCGCAGGTTGACGGAGAAACGGCCGGCGGACGCCTTCGCGGCCGGGGGCGGGGGAGATCCGCCGCCCGGCAGGGTTTCCACCGAGGCCTTCTCGACGCTCGTCATGGCCGTTATTCCTTTTCCCTCGTCATGAATTGCATGAGCCGTTCCTGGGTCGCCTCGGCCCGCGGCAGCTCACCGGTGATCCGCCCGGCCGACATGGCGTAGATGCGGTCGCAGAGACCGAGCAGCTCGGGGAGTTCCGAGGAGATCACCAGGATGGCCTTCCCCTGGTCGGCCAGCTCGTTGATGATGGTGTAGATCTCGTACTTGGCGCCCACGTCGATGCCGCGGGTGGGCTCGTCGAGGATCAGCACGTCGGGGTCAGTGAAGATCCACTTCGACAGCACCACCTTCTGCTGGTTGCCGCCGCTGAGCTGCCCGGTGATCGACGAGACGCTCGGGGCCTTGATGTTCATGCTCGCCCGGAAGCCGTCGGCGACCTCGTGCTCCTCGTTGCCGTTGATCCAGCCGCCCTTGGCGAGCTTCTTCAGCGCCGCGGCCGAGACGTTGCGCTTGATGTCCTCGATGAGGTTGAGCCCGTACCGCTTGCGGTCCTCGGTGGCGTAGGCGATGCCGTGGGCGATCGCCTCGCGGACCGAGCCGATCCGGATCTCCCGGCCGTCCTTGTACACGCGCCCGGAGACGTCCACCCCGTAGCTCCGGCCGAACAGGCTCATCGCCAGCTCGGTGCGGCCGGCGCCCATCAGGCCGGCCAGGCCGACGATCTCGCCGCGGCGCAGGGTCAGGCCGGCGCCGGAGACGACGGCGCGGTCGTGCTGGACGGGACTGTGCACCGTCCAGTCCTCGATCCGCAGCACCTCCTCGCCGATCGTCGGCTCGTGCGGCGGGTAGCGGTGCTCCAGGTCGCGCCCGACCATGCCGGAGATGATCCGGTCCTCGGTGACGTGGTCGGCCCTCATGTCGAGGGTCTCGATCGTCCGCCCGTCCCGGATGATGGTCGTGGAGTCGGCGACGGCCGCGATCTCGTTGAGCTTGTGCGAGATGATCACCGAGGTGATGCCCTCGTCGCGCAGCCCCCGCAGCAGGTTGAGCAGGTGCGCGGAGTCCTCGTCGTTGAGCGCGGCGGTCGGCTCGTCGAGGATGAGCAGGCGGACCTTCTTGGACAGGGCCTTGGCGATCTCGACCAGCTGCTGCTTGCCCACCCCGATGTCCATCGCGGCCGTCACCGGGTTCTCCCGCAGCCCGACCCGCTCCAGCAGCGCCGCGGCCTCGGCGTTGGTGCGGTTCCAGTCGATCAGTCCGCGGCGGGTCCGCTCGTTGCCGAGGAAGATGTTCTCGGCGATCGACAGGTAGGGGCTCAGCGCGAGTTCCTGGTGGATGATGACGATGCCGTGCCGCTCGCTGTCCCTGATGCCGGAGAAGCGGCACGGTTCCCCGTCGAAGTGGATCTCGCCCTCGTAGGTCCCGTGGGGGTAGACACCGGACAGGACCTTCATCAGCGTCGACTTGCCGGCGCCGTTCTCCCCGCAGATGGCGTGTATCTCGCCTCTCCGGACCGCGAGGTTGACGTCCTGGAGGGCCTTGACGCCCGGGAAGGTCTTGGTGATCCCGCGCATCTGAAGTATGTGGTCGGTCATCGCGTCCGTCTCCGCGTCGCTCTTCTCGCCGGGACGGGTCCCCGGCCTGCCGGCCGGGGACCCGAACACGGGGTGCCGGTCTGCTACTTGAGCTGGTCCTCGGTGTAGTAGCCGGTGTCGACGAGGGCCTGCTTGTAGTTGTCCTTGTAGACGATGACGGGCTCGAGCAGGTAGGACGGGACGACCTTGTTGCCGTTGTCGTAGTCCTCGGTGTTGTTCACCTCGGGCTTGGCGCCCTTGAGCAGGGCGTCGGCCATCTTGACGGTCACCTCGGCCAGCTGGCGGGTGTCCTTGTAGATCGTGGCGTACTGCTCGCCGGCGATGATCGACTTGACCGAGGCGACCTCGGCGTCCTGGCCGGTGACGACCGGGTAGGGCTGGTCGGCGGTGCCGTACCCGCTGCTCTTGAGGGCCGACAGGATGCCGATGGACAGGCCGTCGTACGGCGAGAGCACGCCCTGGACCTTGGCGTCGGAGTAGGCCTTGGTGATCAGGTCCTCCATGCGCTTCTGCGCGGTGGCCGGGTCCCAGCGGAGGATGGCGACGGTCTTGAAGTCGGTCTCGCCGCTCTTGACGACCAGGGTGCCCTTGTCGATGTAGGGCTTGAGGGTGTCCATCGCGCCGTTGTAGAAGAACGTCGCGTTGTTGTCGTCCGGGGAGCCGGCGAAGATCTCGACGTTGAACGGGCCCTTGGCGTCGCCCTCGGAGCCGTCCTGCTTCTTCAGCCCGAGGCCCACCAGCAGCGAGGTCGCCTGCTGCACGCCGACCTTGTAGTTGTCGAAGGTGGCGTAGTAGTCGACGTTCGGGGAGTTGCGGATGAGGCGGTCGTAGGCGATCACGGGGATCTTCTTGTCGGCCGCCTGCTGGAGCTGGGTGGTGATCGCGGTGCCGTCGATCGAGGCGACGATCAGGACCTTGGCGCCCTTGGTGATCTGGTTCTCGATCTGGTTGACCTGGGTGGGGATGTCGTTCTCCGCGTACTGCAGGTCGACCTTGTAGCCCAGCTTCTCGAGGGAGCTCTTGACGTTCTCGCCGTCGTGGATCCAGCGCTCGGAGGACTTGGTCGGCATGGTGACGCCCACCAGGGCGCCTGCCGAGGATCCGCCCGCGCTCTGCTCCTGGTCGACGGTCTTGGTGGCGGAGCCGCAGGCGGTCATCACCATCGCGAGAGCCAGTCCCACGGGGACGGCGGCCAGCTTGGAGAACCTCATGTTCTGCCCTTCATAGGAACGCGGTATCGATCTGGGGGTGGTGCCGGCCTCGTCGCCTGCGGTCGGCGGCCCGGAAGCCGCCCGTAGGCCTCCGGGAACGTTCCGATGCGGCGGCGCCCGAGCGGCTGTGATCCGGCGCTCCGGCCCGTCCGCCCTTGTTAACGCTCACAACATCGTTCTCACACCCGTCTGCCGAGCTGGTTGGGGTGTGAGCGCTATCAAATGCGGGCTCCGGATGCCTGTCAAGGTTCGTAACAGCAACGTGACATCGAGGTTAACCGGTCAGAAGGGTACAAAGTCACTCTCGAAAAACCCCCTCGCGGTCCCCGGCGGGACGGGGAAGCCCTGGAGAAACCGGGGGAGGCGGTCCGGCTCGCCGCCGGCGGGAGGGCGGCGCCGCCCGGAGGGGCGCCGGGGCGGAGTGACCGAGGTCCCGGGCGACCGGTGACCTTCGCCCGCCGCACCGGAGTGCGGGGAGTCGCCGGGAGTGCATGTTTCGGGCAGATCAGGAGCGGGCGGTCGGGACGGGCGCCCGTGACCGCACTGTAATGGAAGAGCCCCTTGACGGTGAGGGATGTTAACGCTCACAGTCTCCTCAGACGAGGAAAGGAGCACCGGTGAGCTCTATCAGCCGAGGGCGCCGCTCTCCGGTGATGGCCGACGTGGCCAAGGTGGCCGGAGTGTCGCACCAGACGGTCTCGCGTGTGCTCAACGACCATCCTAACGTCCGCGCCGAGACCCGTACCCGGGTTCTGGCGGCGATCGACCAGCTCGGCTACCGCCGCAACCTGGTCGCCCGCGCCCTCGTCACCCGCCACTCCCGCACGCTCGGCGTGGTGAGTTTCGACACCACGCTGTACGGCCCGGCCAGCACGGTCTACGGCATCGAGCAGGCCGCCAGGGAGGCGGGATACTTCGTCAGCATCGTCAGCCTGCGGACCATCGACCGGGCCGGGGTGCACGACGCGCTGGACTACCTGGCCGAACAGGGCGTCGACGGCATCGTCGTGGTCGCCCCGCAGCGGTCGGCGGCCCGCGCGCTGGCCGACCTGCCGGCGGACGTGCCCATGGTGGCCGTCGAGGGCGACCACGCCGGAGACGTCTCCGTGGTCAGCGTCGACCAGGTCGAGGGGGCCAGGCTGGCCACCGAGCACCTGATCGGCCTGGGCCACGAGACCGTCTGGCACGTCAGCGGCCCGTCGGACTGGCTGGAGGCCGAGGGCCGCATCGCGGGCTGGCGAGGGGTGCTGGCCGCCCACGGCAGGGCGGTCCCCGAGATCCTGCCCGGCGACTGGAGTCCCCGCTCCGGGTACCAGGCGGGTCAGAGGCTGGCGCAGATGGAGGAGGTCACGGCGGTGTTCGTGGCCAACGACCAGATGGCGCTGGGGGTGCTGAGGGCGTTCGCCGAGGCGGGCGTCGAGGTGCCCGGGCGGGTCAGCGTCGTCGGCTTCGACGACGTGCCCGAGTCGGAGTTCTTCTCCCCGCCGCTCACCACGGTCCGCCAGGACTTCGGGGCGGTGGGCCGCAACAGCATCGGGATACTGCTCCGGCAGATCGAGGCGGGGCAGGACCGCTCACGCGAGAGGCTGGTGGTTCCGCCGCTGTTCAAGGTCAGGGCCAGCACCGCTCCGGTCCGGCGGTAGCCGTACCGCGCGGCGCACAGCCGCACGACGGCCCCCCCCGGGGCCGCATGAAGATGACAGGGCGCAGCCCTCGGGCAACGATGTTAGCGCTCACATAACGAAAGGACCCCCCACGTGTTCAAGAGGATGTCGGCGCTGCTGCTTGTCGGCGCCACCGTGATGACGATGGCCGGCTGCGGGAGCGGCGGGACGACGTCGGCGTCGCAAGCGGGACCGGGCGGTGGTGACGACAAGATCACCATGGGCTTCTCCCAGGTCGGCGCGGAGAGCGGCTGGCGTACCGCCAACACCAAGTCCGTCCAGGAGTCGGCCGAGTCGGCCGGGATCGACCTGAAGTTCTCCGACGCGCAGCAGAAGCAGGAGAACCAGATCAAGGCGATCCGCTCGTTCATCCAGCAGAAGGTCGACGTGATCGCCTTCTCGCCGGTCGTCGAGTCCGGCTGGGACACCGTGCTCAAGGAGGCCAAGAACGCCAAGATCCCGGTGATCCTCACCGACCGGGCCGTCGACTCGCAGGACACCAGCCTCTACAAGACCTTCCTCGGCTCCGACTTCGTCGAGGAGGGCAAGAAGGCCGGCCAGTGGCTGGTGGAGGAGTACAAGGACTCCACCGACACGGTGAACATCGTCGAGCTGCAGGGCACCACCGGCTCGGCTCCCGCCAACGACCGCAAGGCCGGTTTCGCCGAGGTCATCGGGGCCGACCCCAAGTTCAAGGTGATCGCCTCGCAGACCGGTGACTTCACCCGGGCCAAGGGCAAGGAGGTCATGGAGGCCTTCCTGAAGTCCAACCCGGACATCGACGTGCTCTACGCCCACAACGACGACATGGGCCTGGGCGCCATCGAGGCGATCGAGGGCGCGGGCAAGGTCCCGGGCAAGGACATCAAGATCATCACGGTCGACGCCGTCAAGGACGGCATGCAGGCGCTGGCCGACGGGAAGATCAACTACATCGTCGAGTGCAGCCCGCTGCTCGGCCCGCAACTGATGGACCTCGCCCAGAAGGTCGTCAAGGGCGAGCAGGTGCCCGCCCGGGTCGTGACCGAGGAGACGACGTTCACCCAGGAGCAGGCGAAGGAAGCCCTGCCCACCCGCCAGTACTGACGCGGGCGGGTCGCTCCGGA
Organism: Thiemannella venezuelensis; assembly: GCF_014203605.1. Classification (GTDB taxonomy): domain Bacteria; phylum Actinomycetota; class Actinomycetes; order Streptosporangiales; family Streptosporangiaceae; genus Planomonospora_A; species Planomonospora_A venezuelensis. Next base: position 55,315 of record NZ_JACHJJ010000010.1, read on the forward strand.
CTCGCACTCCGGAGCGCCCCGTCGCGGGAACCCGCCGGCCCGGTGAGATCCGGGCCGGCGGGCGCGGCGGACCACGTGAACCCGGTGAATCGGGAAACCCACGGACCAGAGGACCAGTTGAAGAGGAGAGGGACGCCGCATGGACGACGCACCCGCCCCGATCCTGCGAATGCGCGGGATCTGCAAAGAGTTCCCCGGCGTCAGAGCCCTCGGTGACGTCGACTTCCGGCTCCTGCCGGGAGAGGTGCACGCGCTGATGGGCGAGAACGGCGCCGGCAAGTCGACCCTGATCAAGGTCCTCACCGGGGTCCACGCCGTCGACGGCGGCGAGATCACGCTGGACGGCTCGCCGGTGTCCTTCACCGGCCCCCTGGCGGCGCAGCAGGCCGGGATCAGCACGGTCTACCAGGAGGTCAACCTCTGCCCGAACCTCTCGGTCGCGGAGAACATCCTCATCGGCCGCGAGCCGCGCCGCCTGGGCCGGATCCGCTGGAAGGAGGTACGGCGCCGCGCCGCCGAGCTGCTGGCCCGGCTGGAGCTCGACATCGACGTGTCGGCCCCGCTGTCCTCCTGCTCCCTGGCCGTCCAGCAGATGGTCGCCATCGCCCGCGCGGTCGACGTCTCCGCCCGGGTCCTGATCCTGGACGAGCCGACCTCCAGCCTCGACGCGGGCGAGGTCGAGCAGCTGTTCCGGGTGATGCGCCGGCTCAAGGCCGAGGGCATCGCCATCCTGTTCGTCTCCCACTTCCTCGACCAGATCTACGAGATCGCCGACCGCATGACGATCCTGCGCGACGGCAGGCTGGTGGGGGAGTACCTCACCAGCGAGCTCGGCCAGGTCGAGCTGGTCGGAAAGATGATCGGCAAGGAGCTGAAGGATCTCGAGACGCTCGAGAACGCGCCCAAGGACATCGCGGCGGCAGAGCGCTCGCGGCCCTTCGCCGAGGCGAGGGCGCTGGGCCGCCCCGGCTCCGTCGAGCCGTTCACCCTCACCATCCACGAGGGGGAGGTGGTCGGCCTGGCCGGGCTGCTCGGCTCCGGCCGCACCGAGGTGGCGCGCCTGCTGTTCGGCGCCGACCACGCCACCACCGGCGAGTTGTCCGTCGGCGGCGCGCCCGTGACGCTGCGCACGCCGCGCGCCGCCACGAACCACGGGATCGCCTTCTGCTCGGAGAACCGCCGCGCCGAGGGCCTGATCCCCGACCTGACCGTCCGGGAGAACATCATCCTGGCCCTCCAGGCCGCCCGCGGGTGGGCCCGGCCGATCCCGCGCCGCACCCAGGACGAGCTCGTCGACAAGTACGTCAACGCGCTGAAGATCAGGCCGGCCGACCCCGACCGGCCGGTGAAGAACCTCAGCGGCGGCAACCAGCAGAAGGTGCTGCTGGCCCGCTGGCTGATCGTCGAGCCGAAGCTGCTCATCCTCGACGAGCCCACCCGCGGCATCGACGTCGGCGCCAAGGCCGAGATCCAGCGCCTGGTCGCGGAGCTGTCCGACGGCGGCATGGCGGTGCTGTTCATCTCCGCCGAGCTGGAGGAGGTGCTCCGGCTCAGCCACAAGGTCGGGGTCCTGCGGGACCGGCGGCTGGTGGCCGAGCTGCCCAACGACGACGACCTGACCACCGGAGTCCTCATGGAGACCATCGCGAGCGGAGGCCGCGCATGAACGCCCGCGAGCGGGGGCCGCGCGTGAGCGCCGCTGCCGTGATCAGGCACCGGCTCTTCTGGCCGGCGGCCGTGCTCGTCCTGCTGCTGCTGGCCAACGTGTTCTTCACGCCGGGCTTCCTGTCCGTCGAGCTGAAGGACGGCCACCTCTACGGCAGCCTGATCGACATCGCCCGGTTCGGCGCGCCGCTGATCCTCGTCGCGATCGGCATGACCCTCGTCATCGCCACCGGCGGGATCGACCTGTCGGTCGGCTCGGTGGTGGCGATCTCCGGGGCCCTGTCCTGTCTCTGGATCACCGGCCTGGAGGACCAGCAGAGCGTGACCGGCGTGCTCACGGCCGTCGGCGTGGCCCTGGGACTCGCGCTGTTCCTGGGGCTGTGCAACGGGGTCCTGGTCGCCGGGATCGGCATCCAGCCGATCATCGCCACGCTCATCCTCATGGTGGCGGGCCGCGGTCTCGCCCAGTTGATCACCGACGGGCAGATCCTCACCGTCAACAGCGCCCCCTACAAGCTCATCGGCGGCGGCTACTGGCTCACCCTGCCGTTCGGCGTGCTGATCGTGCTGGCCGTGCTCGGGATCACCGCGTTCCTCACCCGGCGGATGGCCCTGGGGCTGCTCATCGAGTCCGTCGGCGGCAACGCGGTGGCGAGCCGGCTGGCGGGCATCCGCTCGCGGGGGCTGATCGTGGCGGTCTACGCCTTCTGCGCGCTCTGCGCGGGCATCGCGGGACTGATGATCAGCTCGAACGTCTCCAGTGCCGACGGCAACAACGCCGGTCTCTGGATCGAGCTCGACGCCATCCTCGCCGTCGTGATCGGCGGCACGTCCCTGGCGGGCGGCCGCTTCTCCCTCGGCGGCACCGTGCTCGGCGCGCTCGTCATCCAGACGCTGACCACCACGATCTACTCCATCGGCATCCCGCCGGAGACGACGCTGCTGTTCAAGGCGCTCGTCGTGACCGCGGTGTGCCTGCTGCAGTCCCCCGCCTTCCGCGAGAAGGCCCTCAACCGCCGCCGCCGCCGTCCCCAGGCGGCGCCGGCGAGCGCCGACCCGAAGGTGAAGGTGCCGGCATGAGCTCGGACGTCCTGACCGCCGGCCCTTCCGCGTCGCTGCGCGGCCGGCAGCGCTACCTCCCCGTCATGGTGACGGCGGGCCTGCTGGTGGCCATGTTCACGGTCGGCGGCCTGCGGTACGAGGCCTTCGCCTCCGGCCAGGTCGTGCTCAACGTCTTCATCGACAACGCGTTCCTGCTGGTCGTCGCGGTCGGCATGACCTTCGTGATCCTCACCGGGGGCATCGACCTGTCGGTCGGCGCGGTGGTCGCGCTCTCCACGATGGTCACGGCGACCCTCATGACGGACCACGGCTGGTCACCGCTGGCGGTGGTCCCGCTGGTGCTGCTCATCGGCTCGGCGCTGGGCCTGGTGATGGGCTGCATGATCCACTATTTCGACATCCAGCCGTTCATCGTCACGCTGGCGGGCATGTTCCTGGCCCGGGGCCTGTGCTACGTCATCGGGACCGACTCGATCTCGATCACGGAGGAGGGCTACACGGCCGTCGCCCAGACGCAGATCGCCCTGCCCGGCGAGATGTACGTCTCGGTGAGCGTCGTCATCGCCCTGGCGGTAGTTCTCGTTGCGGCATATATGCTGCATTACACCCGGTTGGGGCGAAATGTCTACGCCATCGGGGGCAGCGAGCAGTCGGCGCTTCTCATGGGTCTGCCCGTGGCCCGGACGAAGATCGCGGTCTACACGATCAGTGGCTTCTGCTCCGCGCTCGGCGGCGTGCTGTTCTCGCTCTACACGCTCTCCGGGTACGGCCTCAACGCGCTCGGCATGGAGCTGGATGCGATCGCGGCGGTCGTCATCGGTGGGACGCTGCTCACCGGCGGGTCGGGCTATCTGCTCGGCACCGTCCTCGGCGTGCTCGTCCTCGGCCTGATCCAGACGATCATCAGTTTCGAGGGAACCCTCAGCTCCTGGTGGACCAAGATCTTCATTGGCCTGCTGCTGTTCGTCTTCATCCTGCTGCAGCGCCTGATCTCGGCGCGGCGGTCCTGACGCGAAATGGAGTCGCCCTCTATGTCCCTTCTGATTCGGGGAAGAATGTGAACGCTAACAACGATCACTATGTGATCGGCGTCGACTTCGGCACCCTGTCCGGACGCGCCGTCGTGGTCCGGGTGTCCGACGGCGCCGAGGTAGGCAGCGCCGTACACGAGTACGCCCACCGCGTGATCGAGGACCGGCTGCCCGGCACGGACGTGAAGCTGGGGCCGGACTGGGCGCTGCAGTCGCCGGAGGACTGGCGCGAGGTGCTGCGCACCGCGGTGCCCGAGGCGGTGGCCGCCTCCGGCATCTCCCCTTCGCAGGTCGTCGGGCTGGGCACCGACTTCACCGCCTGCACGGTGCTGCCCGCCACCGCCGGCGGCACGCCCCTGTGCGAGGCCGAAGGGCTGGCGGAGCGGCCCCACGCGTGGCCCAAGCTCTGGAAGCACCACTCCGCGCAGCCGCACGCCGACCGGATCAACGCCCTCGCCGCCGAGCGGGGCGAGTCCTGGCTGCCCCGCTACGGCGGGAAGATCTCCTCGGAGTGGCAGTTCGCCAAGGCCCTCCAGGTGCTGGAGGAGGACCCCGAGGTGTACGGCCGCGCCGAGCGCTGGATCGAGGCCGCAGACTGGATCATCTGGCAGCTCACCGGCGTGGAGACCCGCAACACCTGCACCGCCGGGTACAAGGGCATCCACCAGGACGGCTCCTACCCGTCCGACGACTTCCTGGCCGGGCTGAATCCCGCCCTCGCCGGTTTCACCGGCAAGCTCGGCCGGGAACTGGCTCCACTCGGCGGCCTGGCGGGCCGCCTGACGGCCGAGGCCGCCGAGTGGACCAAGCTTCCCGAGGGGATCGCGATCGCGGTCGGCAACGTCGACGCCCACGTCACCGCGGCCGCCGCCGACGCCGTGCGGCCCGGCCAGATGGTCGCCATCATGGGCACCTCCACCTGCCACGTCATGTCCTCCGACGCCCTCGCCGAGGTGCCCGGCATGTGCGGTGTGGTGCGCGACGGGATCGTGCCGGGGCTGTGGGGCTACGAGGCCGGCCAGTCCGGCGTCGGCGACATCTTCGGCTGGTTCGTCGACACCTGCGTGCCCGCCTCCTACGAGCGCGAGGCCGAGCGGCTCGGCCGCAGCGTGCACGAGCACCTCACCGAGCTGGCCGCCGCGCAGAAGGTCGGCGAGCACGGCCTGGTCGCGCTCGACTGGCACAACGGCAACCGCTCCGTCCTCGTCGACCACGACCTGTCCGCCGTGATCGTCGGCCAGACCCTCGCGACCCGGCCCGAGCACACCTACCGGGCGCTCATCGAGGCCACCGCGTTCGGCGCCCGCATGATCGTCGAGACGTTCGAGAACGCGGGGGTGCGGGTCGAGGAGTTCGTCGCCGCCGGCGGCCTGCTGAAGAACCGCTTCCTCATGCAGGTCTACGCCGACGTGCTGCGCCGCCCCATCTCGGTGATCGGCTCCGAGCAGGGCCCGGCCCTCGGCTCGGCGATCCACGCCGCCGTCGCCGCCGGGGCCTACCCCGACATCGCCGCCGCCGCCGCGGCCATGGGCAAGCGCACCGAGGCCGCCTACACGCCCGACACCGGGCGCGCCGATGCCTACGACCGGCTGTACGCCGAGTACCGCCGCCTGCACGACCACTTCGGGCGAGGAGAGCACCGCCATGACGACCCCGCCGGAAACGACGTCCTGCACCGCCTGCGCGCCCTGCGGAACGAGGTGACCGCGTGAACCCCCGCGTGCGTGAACTGCAGGAGACCGTCTGCGCCCTCCACGCCGAGCTGGTCCGCTACGACCTGGTCGCCTGGACCGCCGGGAACGTCTCGGGCCGGGTGCCGGGCGAGGACCTGTTCGTCATCAAGCCGAGCGGCGTCTCCTACGACGACCTGACCCCCGAGGCGATCGTCGTGTGCGACCTGGACGGCAACCTGGTCGAGGGCGACTACGCCCCCTCCAGCGACACCGCCGCCCACGCCTACGTCTACCGGGCCATGCCGCACGTCGGCGGCGTGGTGCACACCCACTCCACCTACGCCTCGGCCTGGGCGGCGCGCGGCGAGGCGATCCCGTGCGTGCTCACCGCCATGGCCGACGAGTTCGGCGGCGAGATCCCGGTCGGGCCGTTCGCGCTGATCGGCGGCGACGACATCGGCAAGGGCGTCGTCGCGACGCTGGAGGGCCACCGCTCCCCGGCGGTCCTGATGCAGAACCACGGGGTCTTCACCATCGGCGCCTCCGCCAAGGCGGCGGTCAAGGCCGCCGTGATGTGCGAGGACGTCGCCCGCACGGTGCACGTCTCCCGGCAGCTCGGCACGCCGCTGCCCATCGCGCAGGCCGACATCGACAGCCTGTACGACCGCTACCAGAACGTCTACGGACAGAGGAGCCCCCGTTGAACACCGAAGCGCGCGAGATCTGGTTCCTGACCGGGAGCCAGGGGCTGTACGGCGAGGACACGCTGCACCAGGTGGCCGAGCAGTCCCGGCGCATCGCCGAGGCGCTGGACGGGGCGCTGCCGTTCTCCGTGGTGTGGAAGCCCGTGCTGACCGACGCCGGGGCGATCCGGCGGATCTGCCTGGAGGCCAACGCCGCGGACGCGTGCGTCGGCGTGATCGCGTGGATGCACACCTTCTCCCCGGCGAAGATGTGGATCGCCGGGCTGGACGCGCTGCGCACCCCGCTGCTGCACCTGCACACCCAGGCGAACATGGCGCTGCCGTGGGGCTCCATCGACATGGACTTCATGAACCTGAACCAGGCCGCCCACGGCGACCGCGAGTTCGGCCACATCCAGTCCCGGCTCGGAGTGCCCCGCAAGACCGTCGCCGGCCACGTGGAGGACCCGTCGGTGGCCGCGCGCATCGGCGCCTGGGCCCGTGCCGCCGCCGGGCGCGCCGAGGTCGGCTCGCTGAAGCTGGCCCGGTTCGGCGACAACATGCGCGACGTGGCCGTCACCGAGGGCGACAAGGTCGAGGCGCAGCTGCGCTTCGGGGTCTCGGTCAACACCTACGGGGTCAACGACCTGGTCGCCGCCGTCGACGCCGCGGCGGACACCGAGGTGGACGCGCTCGTCCAGGAGTACGAGGACGCCTACAAGATGGCGCCCGAGCTGCGCGCGGGGGGCGAGCGGCACGACTCGCTGCGCTACGCCGCCCGCATCGAGCTGGGCCTGCGCGGCTTCCTGGAGGCCGGCGGCTTCGGCGCGTTCACCACGAACTTCGAGGACCTCGGCGGCCTGCGGCAGCTCCCCGGCCTGGCCGTGCAGCGGCTCATGGCCGACGGGTACGGCTTCGGCGGCGAGGGCGACTGGAAGACCTCCGTGCTGCTGCGCACCCTGAAGGTGATGTCCGCCGGGCTGCCCGGTGGCACGTCGTTCATGGAGGACTACACCTACCACCTGGTGCCCGGCCAGGAGCTCATCCTCGGCGCGCACATGCTGGAGGTCTGCCCGACCATCGCCGCCGGCACCCCCTCGTGCGAGATCCACCCCTTGAGCATCGGCGGCCGGGAGGACCCGGTCCGGCTCGTCTTCGACGCCCAGCCCGGACCGGCCGTGGTCGTCGGCCTGGCGGACATGGGCGAGCGGTTCCGGCTGGTCGCCAACGAGATCGACGTCGTGACCCCGGCCGAGCCGCTGCCCAACCTCCCCGTGGCCCGCGCGGTGTGGAAGCCCCGCCCCGACATGCGCACCTCCGCCGAGGCGTGGCTGACCGCCGGAGCCCCGCACCACACCGTGCTCTCGGCGGCGGTCGGGACCGAGGAGCTGACCGACTTCGCCGACATGCTCGGCGTCGAGCTGCTGGTCATCGACGCCGACACCACGACCCGCCAGTTCACCAAGGAGATCCGCTGGAACCAGGCCTACTACCGCCTGGCCCAGGGGTTCTAGTACGGCGCGGGTGGCCGTACGGCGCGCACCCGGGCTGAAAAAGCGGCGCCGGTACGGCGAGCCGTGGGGCGGCGTGATCCGGCGCCGCCCGTACGGTGCGCGATCCGGGCCCCGGGGAGGCTGCCCGGTCATCCAGCCCTTCTCAGCCGTCCGCGCGATAGGTGGTGAGATCGCCGTAGGCCGACAGCGGCGCGGCCGGGTCCGCCGGGTCGTCCCGCAGTACGGCGTCCAGGAACGCGACGCTGGCGGCCGCGGTGATGCGCGGCCCCTCGGTGCGGCCCAGAGAGCCTGCGAGCGCGGGCACGGGCGGCAGGTAGAGCGGTGCGTCGGTGAAAGTCAGATGCTCCGAGCCGGGGACGGTGAGCCGGTAGTTCGTCGCGGTGCCGAGTTCCAGGACGCGGGTGAGGCCGGGGATGTAGTCCGGGTCGGTGTCCGGGCCGATGGCCTGGGTGAGGGCGAGCGCCGGCTGGTGGAAGGGCCGCGGGTCGGGGTCGTGGGGGAAGCCGTCCAGGTCGATGACGGCCGCGAACCGGGGGTCCTGGTGGGCGGCCTGCAAGGCCGCGCCTCCGCCGAGGGAGTGCCCGGTCGCCGCGGCCCGGCGGGTGTCGAGGCGTCCGGTCAGCGGGCCGGGGGTCTCTCCCCGGTCCAGGCTGCCGAGCCGGGTCAGGACGAAACTGAGGTCGGCGGCCCGTACCGCGGTCCAGCGGGCCGACCGCCTGCCGTCCTCGGCCTGGTCGCCGGTCGCCGCGACCCGCGTGCGGACCGTACGGCCGTCGGCGAGGACGACGGCGGCCGAGTCGTAGGGATGGTCGAGGGCCGCGACCACGTAACCCTGGGAGGCCAGCTCCTCAGCCCAGGCGGTGTTCTGGGTGCGCACCCCGCCCAGCCCGGGGGAGAACAGCACGAGGGGGAACCGCTCGTTCCCTTCGGCCACCGCCGCGCCGGGCACCGCGTTGGTGCGGGCGCGCGGGAGGTGGTCGAGCACGAAGCCGGGAGCGCCGAGGTAGGCGGCGAGGCCGCGGGAGACCGTACGCGCCTCCCGCTCGGTGCGGCCGAGGTAGCCCGCCCGCGCGGAGCCTGCGCGTGCGGGGTACCAGAGCTGGACCACGACCGTGCGCCGGTCATCGGGATCGGGGGTGGCGGTCTCCGGGCGGGCCGGGTCGTCCCACTGCACCACGGTGGTCCCGACCGCGTAGCGGCCCGTCGGCGCGGGGAACACCGGCACCGGCAGCGCCCACGCCGCCACCGCGCTCCCGGCGACCAGGCCCAGGCACACCACCGCCCCCAGGATCGCCCCCCACCGGGCCCGCCGCGCGGGTTCCCCGGTACGGCGCCGCAGCGCGGAAGGGGCGGTGAACAACAGCGCGAGCGCGGCACCGGCGAGTGCGGGCAGCATCTGCCAGCGAGCCCCGGACACGGCCAGCGCCACCCCGCACAGCACGACGGCCGCCGCCGCGGCCAGGGCGAACGGCCGGCGGACACCGGTCGGCAGCAGGCGGGCCGCCATCAGGGCCACGGTCCCCAGCAGGACCAGGAGCTCTAGGAGGGACAGGCCCAGGCCGGTGATCGTTTCGGTCATGAGCCCATCCTCACGGGGAACCCGTGCCGGCCCATCCCTCCCGAGACCGAAACCCCATGCCACCGGGGTCGCACCGCGCCCCGCGCCCGCGCGACCCAGGTCGCACACGCCGCTCATCCCCGGCTCCGTCCGCAGGGCGGTTGAGTCCCGGGTGGACGGCCGCTCCCCGGCACCGGGCCCGCTGCCTTGACCTCAAGAGCGGTTGAGGCCGCAGGATCACCACCGGAAGTCGAGCCGACGGGAGCGATCTGATGCGCGCGGTGTGGTTGAAGGAGTTCGGCGGGCCGGAGGTACTGGTCGCGGGGGAGGCCCCGGACCCGGTGGCCGGTCCGGGGCAGGCGCTGGTGGAGGTGGCGTTCGCCGACATCACGTTCGTGGAGACGCAGTTCCGGGCGGGGGGCTTCGGCCCGTTCAAGGCCGGGCTCCCGGTCATCCCGGGCAACGGCGTCGGCGGCGTCGTCGCGGCGGTGGGCCCCGGGGCGGGGGAGGACCTGGCCGGCAGGCGGGTGGTCACCTCCACCGGCGGGTCGGGCGGCTACGCCGAGCGGGCCGCGGTGGACGCCGCCGGCTCCGGGCCGGCGACGCGCAGGACGAGCTTGCCGCGGGTGCGGCCCCGCGCGAGGCGCTCGTGCGCCTCGGCGGCCCGCTCCAGCGGGAACACCTCCTCGACCTCGACCCTGACGCGGCCGTCGTCGATCAGCCGGGCGATGCGGGCCAGCGCGGCGCCGTCCGGTTCGACCAGGAACGGGGCGGCGCGCACGCCGCGCTCCTCCGCCCGCCGGAGCAGCTCGGGGGAGACCCCGGACGGGATCGCGAGGAGGAGGCCGCCGGGAGCCAGGACGTCCAGCGACCGGGTGCCGGTCGAGTCGTGCTCGTCGCCGACCAGGTCGATGACCACGTCCACCCGGTCCACCTCCTTCTCGAAACGGGTCGCGGTGTAGTCGACGAGTTCGTCGGCTCCCAGCTCGCGCAGCCACCCGTGGTTGTCCGCACGTGCGGTGCCGGTCACATGCGCCCCGAGGTGCTTGGCGAACTGCACGGCGAAGTGCCCGACGCCTCCCGCCGCGGCGTGGACGAGCACCCGCTCGCCGGGCCGTACCGCGGCGGCGTCCACCAGGGCCTGCCAGGCGGTGAGCGCGGCCAGCGGTACGGCCGCCGCCTGGTCGTGGCCCAGCGAGCGGGGCTTGCGGGCGAACTGCCGGGAGGGGGCCGTGACGTACTCGGCGTAGCCGCCCGCCCGGCGGGGGAACCACGGCATGCCGTACACCTCGTCGCCCGGCCGCAGGGTGTGCACTCCGAAGCCGACCTCCTCGACCACTCCCGAGACGTCCCAGCCCAGGACGGACGGCGGGCCGCCGAGCACTCCGGCGATGCCGCCCCCGCCGCGGGTCTTGTGGTCGACCGGATTGACCCCGGCCGAGACGACGCGGACCAGGACCTCGGTGGGGAGCGGTTCGGGCCGGGGCAGCCGTACGGGACGCAGGACCTCCGGTCCGCCGAAAGCGTCCTGGCTGATCGCGCGCATGAGCGTCATCGGTTCTCCTCGCAGGTTCGGATCAGGCAGCGGACAAGCTATCTTCAGGGATGTAGTAACTATCAAGGGCTACTACTTCCTTTCGGAAAGCATCGAGCCCGCGCCGGGAAGGATCTCCCATGTCCGCGACCTGCGCCACGGGGCGGCACGACAAGCACGACGTCTACGCGGCGCAGTGCCCGTGCCGGGGGGTGCTGGACCTGCTGGCCAACAAGTGGGCGGCCCTGGCGATCGGGGCGCTGGAGGGCGGTCCGCAGCGCTTCGGGGCGCTGCAGCGCCGCCTGGAGGGCGTCAGCCCCAAGGTGCTCACCCAGACGCTGCGCCGTCTGGAGGACGCGGGGTTCGTGGAGCGCACGGTCTATCCCGCCGTCCCCCTGCACGTCGAGTACGAGCTGACCGGGCTGGGCCGCGGAGTCGCCGAGCCCCTGGCGGCGCTGCGCTCCTGGGTCGAACGCCACCTCGACGAGATCCAGGAGCGGAGCCTGCCCGACGTCCCGGGGAGATCGACTCCGGCGGGGTAGTAACTTCGACCCATGCGACTGGGCGTTCTCGACATCGGTTCCAACACGGTCCACCTGCTGGTGATGGACGCCCACCGGGGGGCCAGGCCGCTGCCGGCCTACTCCCACAAGGTGGAGCTGCGGCTCTCCGAGCACATGGAGGACGGCGACCGCCTCTCCGCGCACGGGGCCGGGCGGCTGCGCGAGTGCGTCGAGGAGGCCCTGCGGATCGCCGAGGACAAGGGGGTCGAGGAGCTCATGGCCTTCGCCACCTCGGCGGTCCGGGAGGCCGTCAACGGCGAGGAGGTGCTCGCGCAGATCAAGGACGAGACGCGGGTGGACATCCGGGTGCTCTCCGGCCGGGACGAGGCGACGCTGACGTTCCTGGCCGTGCGGCGGTGGTTCGGCTGGTCGTCGGGGCGGCTGCTGGTGCTCGACATCGGCGGCGGCTCGCTGGAGATCGCCTCGGGCATCGACGAGCAGCCGGACGTGGCGATCTCGCTCCCGCTGGGCGCGGGGCGGCTGACCCGGGGCTGGTTCACCGCCGACCCGCCCCCGGCCGAGGAGGTGCGGGCGCTGCGCAGGCACGTGCGGGCGGAGATCGCGCGCTCGGTGGGCGACGTCGCCAGGTACGGCCAGGCGGACCACGCCGTCGCGACGTCCAAGACGTTCAAGCAGCTGGCGCGGATCGCCGGGGCCGCGCCCTCCGGCGACGGGCCGAACGTCCGCCGGGCGCTCCGGCACGCCGACCTCACCGAGTGGGCCGGGCGGCTCGCCGAGATGGACGCCGCCGAGCGCGCGGGGCTGCCGGGGGTCTCGGAGGGGCGGGTACGGCAGCTGCCCGCCGGGGCGATCGTCGCGGACGCCACCATGGACCTGTTCGGGGTCGGGGAGCTGGAGGTCTGCCCCTGGGCGCTGCGGGAGGGGATCATCCTGCGCCATCTGGACACCCTGCCGGGCTGATCCGGCCTCCCGGGGCATCGAAGATCATTATTGCGCCGCCGCAGGTTTGCCGGGCACTTTGCCGGTAAGGGCGATTGTTATGAACAGTGCTCAGGTGGAAGGCGCCGCCCGCAGGGCGGCGAACAGTCAGACGCTGGACCGGCTGGCCCGTCTGGGCATGGTCTGCCGCGGCGTCCTGTACGGGTTGATCGGTTTCCTGTCCCTGCAGATCGCACTCGGCCGCGGCAGCGGGGGCAAGGAGGCCGACAAGACCGGCGCGATCGAGATGGTCGAGCAGCAGCCGTTCGGCCAGGTCATGCTCTGGCTGATGGCCGTGGGCTTCGCCGCGCTCACGCTGTGGCAGCTCTCCGAGGCCGTCATCGGCCGCGGCCGGACCAAGGACCGGGTCGAGTCGGGTGCGCGTACGGCGGTCTACGGGCTGGTCACGGCCACGCTGCTCGGGCTGCTGCTCCGCGGCGACCACGGAGGCTCGACCGACCAGCACTCCCAGGACCTCACCGCCGCGCTGATGAAGCTGCCCGGCGGCCAGCTCCTGGTCGGCCTGATCGGGCTCGGCCTGATCGGGCTCGGCGCGTACTGGGTGCACAAGGGCTGGAAGAAGAGGTTCCTGGAGGACCTGCGGACCGGCGAGATGCCCCCGCAGGCGCTCTCACTCGCCCGGCGGCTCGGCCTGGCCGGGTACCTCGCCCGAGGCGTGATCGCCGCGGCGGCCGGCGTCTTCGTCATCCAGGCGGCGGTCACCTACGACGCGGACAAGGCCAAGGGCATCGACTCCACGCTCCGCTCGCTGGCGGAGACCCCCGCGGGCCCGTGGCTCCTCGGGATCGTCGCGCTCGGCCTGCTGCTCTTCGCGGTCTACTGCTTCTTCGAGGCGCGCTGGCACCGGATCTGACCCCCGCCGGGCGGAGAGCGGGTTCCGCGACCGGCCGGGGCGCTCTCCGGAAACCCCGGTGACGGGAGGAACCGCACGTGGCGGCAGGTGCGGGCACGCAGGCGGAGGTCCGCCTGGCAAGCCCGACCTGCCTGTCCGGTAAGCGATCCCATTCCTACTTTTCCGAGACATCTCACCCCCCGGGGGCCCGCGTCTTCCAACGGGCTCGGACGACATCGGGAGGGCCGGATGAACGACTCACCGGAGCACGACGAGGAGTACGACAGTACCGAACGGGTCCTCCGTCTGGCGGGCTCACCCGACCAGGTGGCGCGGGCTCGCCGCCTGATTTCGGCGATCCTGGGGCGCGACCACCCCCTCTACGACGACTGCGTGCTGCTGACCAGTGAGATCGCCACGAACGCGGTGATCCACTCCCGGTCGGGCGACGGCGGGGTGTTCACCGTCACGGTCTCCTGCTCGCCCGGCTGCGTGCGGGTCTGCGTGCAGGACGAGGGCTCGGCGGAGGCGCCCTGCCTCTGCCACGCCTCGGCCGAGGACACCGGGGGCCGCGGGCTGCCGCTGCTGGAGGCGCTGGCCCACCGGTGGGGCCTGGTCAGGGAGGCGGGGATGAACAAGGTCTGGTTCGAGCTCGTGCCGGAGCTGGCCGGGGTCTCCCTGCGCAGCCTCGCCGGCGCCAGATGACCTCTCGCGGGACACCGGACATCGTGGCCCTGGAACGGGACGGCGTCATCGAGGTCCTCCCCGGCGGCGACCACAGGAAGATCCACATCCTCGACCGCTCGGAGGAGTGGCGGGACGGGCGGGTGTTCGAGCCGGAGGACGTCGGCATCGGAAGGTCGTGGAAGTACGACCCCCTCACCGTCACCGGCTCGATGACCCTCACCGGCTGAGCCGCGGGCCTCACGGGGACGCGGCCCCGGCCGGGGGAGAGGCGAGCAGGCGGTCCAGGACGCGCACGCCGAACTCGAGGCCCTCGACCGGGACCCGCTCGTCCACGCCGTGGAACATGCCGTGGTAGTCGAGGCCGGGGGTGAGCATCAGGGGGGCGAAGCCGTACCCGGCGATGCCGATGCCGGCGAAGGACTTGGCGTCGGTGCCGCCCGACATCACGTACGGCACCGGCCGCGCGTCCGGGTCCTCGGCCCGCAGCGCGGCGCAGAGCCCGTCGTAGAAGGGGGAGTCCATCGGCGCGGAGGGGGCGTCCTCCAGGTTGACGAACTCGCGGGTCACCTTGGGACCCAGCAGCCGGTCGACCGTCTCCAGGAACTCCTCGCGCAGCCCCGGCAGGAACCGGCCGTCCACGTGGGCCACGGCGGAGCCGGGCACCACGTTGACCTTGTAGCCGGCCTCCAGCATCGTCGGGTTGGCCGAGTTGCGGATCTGCGCCCTGAACAGGGCGCCGGCGGGGCCGAGCCGGTCGGCCTCGGCCTCCAGCCGGTCCCGGTCGACCCGCTCGCCCAGGATCTCCTCCAGCGAGGAGAGCAGCGCCTCGACGGCGGGCGTCAGCCGTACCGGCCAGCGGTGGGCGGCGAGCCGGGACAGCGCGTGGCAGAGCTCGGCGACCGCGTTGTCCACCGGCGGGCGGGAGCCGTGACCGGCGACGCCGCGGGCGGTCAGCCGCATCCAGGCGGTGCCGCGCTCGCCCACCGCGACGGGGTAGATCCGCGCGCCCGGCGCCTGCACGCTGTAGCCGCCCGACTCGCTGATCGCCTCGGTGCAGCCGTCGAACAGCTCCCGGTGGCGGGTGACCGCGTGGCGCGCGCCGTACTCGCCGGTGGCCTCCTCGTCGGCGAGGAACGCCAGCACCAGGTCGCGGCCGGGCCGCACGCCGCGCCGCGCCCAGCCGAGGACCAGGGCGAGCGTCATCGCCAGCGTGCCCTTCATGTCCACCGCGCCCCGGCCCCAGACGCAGCCGCCGGCGACCTCCCCGGAGAACGGGTGGATCCGCCAGTCGGCGGGTTCGGCGGGGACCACGTCGAGGTGGCCGTGGACCAGCAGGGCCTCGGGCGAGTCGCCGGGAATCCTGGCGACCACGCTGGTGCGGTGCGGAGCCGGCTCGAAGACGACCGGCTCGACGCCGGCGTCCGACAGCAGCCCGGCGACGTACTCGGCCGCCGGGCGCTCGCCGGGGCCGGGGTTGGTGGTGTCGAACCTGATCAGGTCCGAGCAGATCCGTGCGACCTCGCTCATTGGAGAACACTCCTCGAATCCGGTTGCCCGCCCTGCGGGCCCTGTGCGCCGGCCGCCCGCCATGCCCGCTCCCCGCGCTCAGAACCGCGGGATCTCGGCCAGGTACAGGGTGATCGGCTGGGTGCTCACGGCCCTCGCGTCCGGTGCGGGGGACTGGGAGGTCACCCGCCAGCCGGAAGGGTCCCCGACGGTGGCCGGGACGAGGGAGATGGCGTAGAACCCGGCCGACTGCAGCCGGTCCTGCGCGGTCGCCCCGTCCGCGCCGCGCACGTCGGGCACGATGAGCTCCGGGGCGGACGGGGCTCCGTCCGCCCCGGAGGCGGGCGCCCTCGTGCGGGGGGCGCCGGTCTCCGGGAACGGCGTGCCGCCGGGAGGGGCGGTGCCCTCCGGGGCCGGGGTGAAGACCGGCGGGACGGAACGGGTCCCGGCCGGAGGCGGGGGAGAGCCGCCGGTCAGGAAGATCACCACCCCCGCCAGCACGCTGCCCGCGATCGTCAGCGCGGACATCGCGGTCACCGGGTTCCCCGGCGCGGGGGAGGAGCCCGGAGGCGGCGCGTGCGGCGGAGCCTGGAGGACCGCGGGGAGCGGCGCGCGCAACGGCACCGGCGGGACCGGAAGGTACGGCGGGTCCTGCCCGGCCGCCGGAGGGGGCGGGTACGGCGGGGCCTGGAGGGGCACCGGCCCCGGAGCCGGTGGCGGGGCGGGGCGGGAGCCGGGCGGCGGGGACCAGGGGAGGCCGGGCGGCGGGAACGCGGTCCCGGAGCCGCGACCGGGCCGTGGGTGGTTCAACGCCGGACCCCCATTCCCCCTGCGCACGTCCTCCACGCGAACGGCGTCCAACCGTGACTTTATGCGCCTCGCGCGGAGATCGGC
Organism: Thiemannella venezuelensis; assembly: GCF_014203605.1. GTDB lineage: Bacteria > Actinomycetota > Actinomycetes > Streptosporangiales > Streptosporangiaceae > Planomonospora_A > Planomonospora_A venezuelensis. The sequence continues at coordinate 71,477 of NZ_JACHJJ010000010.1, forward strand.
CGCCACGGCCGTATCGGTTCCGTCACGGGCGGACGGGCGGCGCACCTGAATCGCTTTTGTCAGGGCCGAGCCCTAATGTCCGCGGCATGACGAATGCGGTGCAGGCATACACCTATGCCGGTCCCTCCGCCCTCGCGGAGGGTCATCTCGGGTTGTCGACCTCCGGGGGCAGGACGGCCACGGGCTTCCTCGACCACCCGCGGTTCTTCAGCGGGCTGCTCACCCAGGCCGCGCCCGCCGCGGCGGGACTGCTCGCGGTGGCGGACGTGGCGCTGGCCCGCTACCACCGGCCGCAGCCGGGCTTCACCCGCGACCCCGTGGTGACCTGCGGCGGCGACCGGCTCCGCTTCGAGTCCTTCTCCGCCTGCGGCGGCGTCTACGCCCGCCTCGACGTGCTCGGCCCCGCCCTCGACGGCGAGGTGTTCGACCGGGGCACCACCAACGTGGACGTGAACAACCCGCTGCGCGAGGCGCTGGCCCGGGTCGGCGGCCGGGACCCGCTGCACGTCGGCGTCGGTCCCGACGAGCTGACCGTGACCACGATGGACGGCGCGGTGGTGGAGAAGAAGGTGCCGCTGCCCGCCCGGTGGCTGCGCGGCTTCGCCGAGGTGCAGGTGATCGCCGCCGGGTTCGACCTCCGCGCCGAGCTGCCCGGCCCGCAGGCCGTTCGGTTCCTGCGCAGCCTGCCCCGGCGGGCGGCGGCCGAGGTGTGGGCGGTGCCGGCCGGGCGGGAGCTGCGGGTCTCCGACCGGCACGCGGCCGGAGGGGTGCACCTGGCCGGGGTCGGACGGCTGTCCACGATGACGCCGCTGCTGCGCTTCGCCAAGGCCCTGCGGGTGTACGGCCCGGCGGGTGCGTCCGCCGGGTCCGGCTCCAGCGCCTGGGAGCTGGAGCTGCCCGGAATGCGCTACACGCTGGCCCTGTCCCCGCAGGCCTGGCGCGGCTTCTCCGGCGAGGGGGCGGTCCTCGACGACCTCGCCCGCGACGAGACCGCCGAGGACGCCGACCTGGTCGGCGTCCTGCTCGACTTCGAGCCCACCCTGGAGCCGGGCGTGCTCGCCGAGCGCTCCGGGCTGTCCCCGCAGCGGGTGCGCGCCGCCCTCACCCAGCTCGGCACCGCGGGCCGGGTCGGCTACGACCTCGCCGAGGCCGCGCACTTCCACCGCGAGCTGCCCTACGACCGCGCCCACGTCGCGGCGCTCAACCCCCGCCTCACCTCGGCCCGCAGACTCGTCGAGGCGGGCGCCGTCCGGCTGACCGGCGGGGACTCCGCGGAGGTCACCACCGGCGGCGGCGTGCGGCGGGTCCGGATCGAGGAGGGCTCGTGCACCTGCGAGTGGTGGTACGACCACCGGGGCTCGCGCGGCCCCTGCAAGCACGTGCTCGCCGCCCGGATCGCCCTGCGGGAGGTTCCGGCGTGACCGCGTGGGACGAGGTCCGCGAGCTCATCGACGCGGGCGACGCGGACAAGGTCGCGGCCCGGGTCGCGGAGTTGGACGGGACGGAGCGGCGCGGGGTCGCCCAGGCGCTGCCCGGCCACATCGCCGCGGCGCGGGAGGCGGCGCACCGGGCCGAGGAGGAGAAGAGGCAGCGACTGCTCGCCGAGCGTCACCGGGCGATGAGGCTGTCGCAGGAGGAGTTCGACCGCTACGCCACCGAGCGCGGGCTCCCCCGGGAGGGGCGTCGCCGCTGGGCGAGCAACCTGCACGGCGACTGGCTGGACCGTTCGGGCCCCAGCACGTGCTTCGCCGAGCGCGACGCCTGGATCGACCCGATGCGCGCCGCCGGCGCGGGCACGATCGAGAGCGTGACGGCGGTGATCTCCTGGCTGAACCGGAGCGACTTCGACCGCTGGAGGTCCCCCGCCGACGCCGCCGGGCCGGTGGCCCGGGCCGTCGCGGCGCGCCCGGCCGCGTGGCGGGCCGATCTGGCGGTACGGCTGGCGCTGAAGGTCAGAGCGATCCGCGGAGACGTGAGGTGGTACGGCGACCCGGTCGACCGGCACCTGCCGCTGGCGCTGGAGCTGTTCCGGCGGCTCGGGACGGCGCCGCCCGAGCACGACCCGCTGGTGGTGGGCTGGGTGTCGATGCGGCCGGACGCCGACCGGCTGCGGGAGGACCCGCTCCTGGACGTGCTGCTGCCGAGGATCTTCCAGGCGGAGGGGGTGGGCCGGGCGCTGCGCGAGGAGCGGGCCGATCCGCCCGCGCCGGACTCGTGGCTGGGAGTGCTGACGACCCTGGCCGCCGAGGGGCGGATCTCCCGGGAGCTGCTGCTGAGCGGGTGCGCGGGCCGGTTCCTGCGCGGCGGGAGCGCCACCGACCTGCGTTTCTTCGCGCGCCTGCACGAGTCGCTGAATCCGTCCGAGGCGGAGGTCGCCGGCCGGGCACGGGACTATCTGCGGCTGCTGCCCGTGGCGCCGGGCCCGGTGGCGGAGCTGGCGCTCAGGCACCTGCGCCGCCTGGACGCGGAGCCGCTGGACCCGGCCGACGTGGTGGAGGCGCTGGAGGGGCTGCTGTTCCGGGCCGAGGGCGGACTGGTGCGGGCCGGGCTGGCCTGGCTGGAGGAGCGGCTGACGGCGGGCCCGGGGCGGGCCGACGAGCTGGCCCCGGCGCTGGCCTCGGCCCTGGGCCACGAGGCGCGGGCCGTACAGGAGAAGGCCGTGGTGCTGGCGGTCAGGCACGCCGCGCTGTTCTCCCCGCCCGGCGCGGAGGCGCTGCGGGAGGCGGCCGGGCCGCTCCCGCCGGACCTGCACAACCGGATGGCCGGGGTCTTCGGCGGGGAGCTCCGGCCCGAGCCCGAGCCGGAACCCGAGCCGGAGGAGGTCCTCGTCCCGCGCGCGATCCCGACGCTGCCCGCCCCCACGGCGTTCCCGCCGGTGCCGGAGACGCCCCGGGCGGTGGCCGAGCTGTACGGGAAGGACGGCTGGGCCGCCGCCGAACGTTTCCTCGCAGGGTTCGTCCGCCACGCCGCGCGGGACCGGGACGGGCTCCGCGCCGCGCTGGCCGCGCACCGGGCCCCGATCACGGACAGGGACCTGTGGTGGTATCCGGAGGAATGGGCCGCCGCGCTCCTGGCGGAGCTCGCCGAACCCGGAGCGGGGTGTGTTCCGGAAGGGTCCGCCTTCCTGGACGGGGCACGCCGATTCCCGGACGAGGCCGGCCGGACGGCCGGGTCCGCGCCGTTCACCGCACCGCCCCGGCCCGCCGCGGACCGCATCCCCGGCACGCAGGAGGCCTCCGCGCCGCACCGGTTCATCCTCAGGCGGTACGCGGAGATCCTCACCGCGCTGCGGGACGGCGCGCTCCCGCCGCTGCTGCTGGCCACGCCCACGCTCGGCACCGGCCACCTGGACCCGGCCGAGCTGGTCGCCCGGCTGGCGGAGCTGGAGGAGGCAGGGGCGGAGCCGCTCCCCACCGACCTGCTGCAGGCGCTCCTGCGGCTGCCCCGGACGGACGCCGACCCGGCCGTGACGGCCCGGGCCGCCGCGCTGACCTCCGCCGCCGGTCGCGAGGCGGCCCGGTGGCTGGCCGGGGGAGTGCTGCCCGACCCGGAGGTGACCGTCCGGTGGTTCTGCTCTCCCGGGCAGGAGAGCGGCTGGTGGAGGGGAGAGGCCGCGCGGGAGTGGTGGACGGGCGGCGAGCGCCCGGCCGGGCACTGGCTCGACGGGTGCGAGCCGGCGGGGGAGCCGAAGCCCTGGCAGGCGATGGCGGTGGTCTCCATCGCCCCTGCCGGACCCGGGGAGCCCGCGGCCGGCGGGTCCGGGCCGCTCGGGCGCGCCGTGGCCGCGTTCACCGCGGAGCTGCTGGTCCCGCCGCTCCCGATCGCCGAGGAGGCGGTCGGGTACTACGGCAAATGCGCGGACTGGTGGCCGGGCGTCATGCCGTCCCACCGGGAGGTGGTCGCCGCGCACCTGGTCCCGATCCGGTTCTGGAAGGGACGCGACGCCGGGTCCGTCCACAGACGGCTCACCGACCTCGCCGTGCTGCAGGGCCCGGCCGGACAGGCGGTCGCGCTGCTCCTGGCCGAGCGGCTCGCCGCGGGCCCGGCCGTGCACCCGCTCCGCGCCCTGCAGCACCTCGCCGCCGGCGGGGCGCTGCCCGCCGCCGCCCTCGGCGCGGAGCTCGGGCAGCGGGTGCGCCGGGGCTGGGCCGCGATCGAGAACGTACGGGCGGTCCTGGAGGACGCCGTCCGGCAGGGCGCCCACCGCGAGGCCTGGGCGGTGACGGCCGCCCTTTTGCCCGCGGTCCTCCCCGCCCCCGGCGTACGGCCCCGCAAGGTCCTGCTGGACTTCCTCACCTTCGCCCGCAAGGTCGCCGGATGGGCCGGGGCGTCCGGGGAGATCCCCGAGGTCGCCGCGGTGGCCGCCCGGCGGGGCGGCAACCGGCTTTTTCAGGAATGCCGCAGCCTGCACGCTCTTCTGACGTCCGGGAGGCAGGAGGGGGACGAGCCCTGAGCGCGGCCGCCGGGGCCGCCCGCGGTCTCTCCGGTGAAGACCCGGAAGAGCCGCTCGTGGTCGATCCCCACCGTGATGAACGTCCCGCTCCCGGCCGCCGGGAGCGCGCCCCAGGCGCCGCTCCCGTCCTGGACCATCTCGACCTCCGCCCAGGCGGCGACGGCGCCGTCGACGGCGACGCAGGCCGCGGTGGGATCGTGCAGCAGTTTCCCGCCCGGCTTCCTGCGCAGGTAGTGCTCCATGCCCTCGAACAGCAGGGCCAGGCCGGCGGAGCGGTCCCGCAGGGGCCGCAACCGCTCGTGGAAGCGCCGGTCGTAGACGACGCCGTGGGTGACGTTCTTGGAGACCAGCTCCCGCCGCCCGATGCGGCCGCCCGAGGACAGCGCGAGCCGGGCGGCCCGCGGCGCGCCGTTGAAGTTGAACGTCGGGCACGTGAGGCGGCCGTCGAACTTGGGCAGCCGGTGCTCGGGCGCCACGACGTTGTCCCCGGCGAACCCGCCCTGCGCCACCCAGCGGCTCAGCCGTGCCTCCGGGTGCCCGTCGAGCAGCCGCCCGAGGTTGTGCAGGGGTCCGCCGGTGAGGAGGACGGCCTCCGGATGGTCGCGCAGGGTCCGGGCCGTCAGCTCGGCGGGCCCGGCGTCCGCCGGGGCCGGTGCGGGGGTGCCGAGCCAGCGGTGGTGGAAGGCCGACACGTGGTCCTTCCCGGTGCCGGGGTCGCAGGCGCCCACCGGGACGTCGTCGCGGCCCAGCCGTCCGAGCACCCGTCTGACCAGCCCCACCTGGGCCGGGGATCCGGGGGTGACGGTGACGGCGCGCAGCCGCACCGCCGGATGCGTCGCCACCAGGCAGAGGGTCAGCACGTCGTCGGGGTCCTGGGTCTCGAGGTCGAAGATCAGATCCAGTGTCACGCGGTGCGGCCTCGTTTCCGGTCGGGAATCCTGAACGGCCGCTCACGGTATTGACCGCCGGGAGGAGAACGCGACCCGTTTTCCAGGGCGCCCGGTCGTCTCCCGGGGCTCCGCCGGCCGGCGTCATCGTCCGGGGCTCCGCCGGTCGGCCGGGTGACGGACCCGCGGTCACCCGCGGGAGGGACGCCGTACGGCCCGGCGCGGGCTACCTTTCGTACCGGCTCCACCGGGCCGGGCCCTGCTCCCGCCGGGAGCAGGTGCGCGGCATACGACCTGATCCCCTCTGCATCCCCTCTGCGGAGCGAGGCCGACCCCTCCCCACGCCTGAAGGCGGGAGTCTCCACGCTTCAAGGAGGTTCGATGAAGAAGGCGCTTCCCGGGACCCGGCGCAGGACGGCGCCGGCCGTCGCGATCGCGTCGCTCGTGGTCGTCGTGGGGGCGGTCGCGGCGGTCGTGCTGAACCGCCTCGCCGCGGACGGGCCCCCGTTCACGCTCGCCACCCCGCTCGTCCTGAGGCCCGTGCTGGAAACCGAGTACGACGACTCCTGCGCCGAGGGGTACCTGCCGAATCCCCGCGGAGACCAGTGCTACCGGCTGGGCGAGGGGATGACGGTCAGACAGGCCCTGGACCTGCGGGAGCAGGAAGCCGAAACGGGTGAATGGATGCTCGTCATCCGTTTCACCCCCGCCGACGGTGCCGTGTTCGGCGAGCTGACCGGCCGCCTGGCGGCCCAGTCCGACCCCCTCGACCAGCTCGCCGTCGTCGTGGACGGGAAGATCGTCACTGTTCCGCGGGTCACGGACCCGATCACCGGTGGGGATGTCCAGCTGACGGGCGGGTGGAGCAGCCGCGAGGAGATCGCCGTTCACGTCGACCGGCTCACCCCCTGACGGAGGGCGCGGACCCGCCGGACGCGGTACCGCGGCGGCCGGGTGCCGCTGCGGGCGTTCTTCCGGGTCGAGCGTGGCGGCCGCCCGGGAGACGAGCTCCCGGGCGGCCGGGCCGGTGAGGACGTACGCCTAGAGATAGAGGCCGGTGGTGTCGGGGGCGGCGGGCCGGTCGGCCACGCCGTCGCGCAGGGCGAACAGTTCGGCGAGGGTGGCGCCCGACGGGGCCACGCCCTCGCCGGTGCCGAGCCAGGCGGCCGCCTCGTCGTACGGCAGCGCGCCCACCTCGACCTGGGCCAGGCAGCGGCCCGGCCGGACCACGGCCGGGTGGAGGCGGGCGAGGTCCTCGTTGGTGGTGATGGCCACCAGGACGTCGCGGCCCTGGCCGAGGAGGCCGTCGGTGAGGTTGAGCAGGCGCGACAGGCCCTGCCCCGTCGCCTCCTTGGCACCGCCCCTGATCAGCTCGTCGCAGTCCTCCAGCACCAGCAGGCGCCACTTCTCGCCGCCGTCGTCGTCGCCGGAGTCGGAGCCCACGGCGACCTCCATCAGGTAGCCGGGCGAGCCGAAGAGCCGCTCCGGGTCGAGCACGCAGTCCACCTGGCACCACGACCGCCACTCGTGGGCGAGCGTGCGCAGCAGCGTGGTCTTGCCGGTGCCCGGCGGGCCGTGCAGCAGGACCAGGCGGCCGTGCACGTCGTCCGGGGTGACCGACATCAGGCGGGAGAGCGGGCCGTGCAGGGAGCGGGCGTAGTTGCCGCTCACCTCCGCCCAAGGGGAGGTGGTGATCGGCTTGCCGGAGCGGCGGCTGCCGTGGCTGCCCTGCCACCAGAAGCCCATCTCGACGTGGTCGCTCTCCGGCGCGGGCTCGACGGCGTCCCTGGTGACCTCCTCGACCACCGAGCGGGCGAGCTCCTCGCTGACCGCGGTCACGCTGACCGTGGCGGACCGGTTCTTGAACCGGATCACGCGCAGCGTCCAGCCCTCCCCGGTGACCAGCCGGGAGTCCCGGCCGTCCTCCTCGCGGGCCGCCCGGACGAGCGTCCCGGCGGCGGGCATGAGCGGCGCGTCGGAGCGCACCCGCTCCAGGCTCGCCGTGCGGGCCCAGGGCTGCGCGCCGGTGGCGAACGGGGACAGCGCGAGGGCGTCGATGACGTCGACCGCGCCGTCGGTGTCGTCGATCCAGATGTTCATGGGCAGCTCCGCCGGGCGCTGCTCCGGGGCGAAACGGACCTCCTTCAACACGGACATGCCGCCCATGATCCCGCCCCGGTCCGCGGACGTCGAAGGGTTTTCCGGCCCTACGGCTTCTCGGACAGGTCGCCGGTCTCGGTGACGATTCCGGGGCCGGGCACGTCCTTCCATGTGTAGGTGAGCAGGTCACCTTTCCTGGTGAGCCAGATGGTCCCCGCGATGCAGCCCCCGCTGTTGGCTCCCAGCGCGAAGACGAGGGTGTCCTTCTCGACCTTCTGCAGGGTGATCCGGCCCGTGCAGTTGTAGCCGGGTTCGGCCCAGCCCGCGTCGCTCTTGCCCGCTTCGAGTTCGACCTCGATCCTCTTGGGGCCGGGTGCGATCGGGTTGGTGGAGGTGATGCCGTCGCCGGCCCAGCTCCCCGCGAAGGAGGCGGGGATCTTCAGGCCGCCGCCGGAGGGCTGGGAGCCGGTCGCCTCGGAAGGGGCGGGGGAGGCCGCTTCCGAGGGGTCCGCGGACGTGGTCTCGGCCGGGTCGGGGGAGCCTGCCGCGGAGGATCGGGAGCCGGTCGCGGCCGATGGGGTGGAGGTGGCGGCGAGGGTGCCGCCGGAGCGGTCGCCGAGGGTGAGCCGGACGGCGACTCCGGCGGCGATCAGCACGGACACGGCCACCAGGACCGAGCCGATCACGAACCCCCGGGAGCGTCCTCGCCCCGCCTGGGTGGTGAGGGCGGACCGGCCGGGTCCGGTCCGTTCCTGGTCGGCCCGGAGGCCGGGACCCGCCGGGGGAGGGCCGTGCCCGGGAGCGGGGACACCCGCTGCGAAGGGGGAGCCGGACGGACCCGGGGAGCCGGGGGAGGCCAGTTCGCTGCCGATCCGCGCCAGGTCCTCGGTGGAGGGCGGGGTGCGCGCGCCGGGGTCGACCAGGTTGATCATCAGGGCGCGGGCGGTGGGGCGCCGGGCCGGGTCCTTGTCGAGGCAGGAGGCGATCAGCGCGCCGTACCGGGCGGGCAGCGCCGACAGGTCCGGGTGGTGGCTGAGGATCCGGTGCAGGACGGCGGGCACCGTGTCGGCCCCGAACGGCGAGCGCCCGCTCGCCGCGCAGAGCATGGTGGCCGCCCAGGCGAACACGTCGGAGGCGGGGGAGGCCGGGGAGCCGGCGATCTGCTCGGGGGACAGGTAGGCGGGGGTGCCGATCAGCCCGGAGGTGTGGGTGGCCGCGCCCTCCTCCCTGGCGATGCCGAAGTCGACCACGCGGGGGCCGTCCGGGCCGAGAAGCACGTTGGCGGGCTTGAAGTCGCGGTGCACCACTCCGGCGGCGTGGATGGCGGCCAGGGCGGTGGCGGTGCCGACGACCAGGCGCTCCAGCTCGCCGCCGCGCAGCGGGCCGCCGTTCTTGATCCGCTGCTCCAGGGAGGGACCGTCGACGAACTCGCTCACCACGTACGGCCGCGGCCCGTCGACCGAGGCGGTCAGCACGCGGGCGGTGCAGAACGGGGCGACGCTCTCCAGCGTCGCCAGCTCCCTGGCCAGCCGCCTGCGGGACTCGGTGTCGGCGCGGTACAGCAGCTTGACCGCGACCGGCCCGCCGTCGGGCGCGTAGGCGAGGTAGACGACGCCCTGGCCGCCCTCGCCGAGCCGTCCGGCCAGCCGGAACCCGCCGAGCTGTGCCGGGTCGTCGGAGGTCAGGGGAGTCGCGGCCATGGGGGCAAGGCTATCGATACCGCTCGGTATGGCATAGGGCGGGTTTAGTGCCGCCGGTCACGGAAAGTGAACCAGCGGCCGGGGCCATACCGTGAAGGCAAAAGGTAGATCAATCGGTAAACCTCCCTTCCCGTGACGCGTCACCTATTACGCTCCGGTTAGCCACCATTGCTCGACCCCCTGGAGATTCCGTGGCCATCGATCTCGTTTCCCGCCGTGAATGGGGGGCCCGCAAGCCGCGCGGTTCCTACACCCCGATCAATTCGACCAGGGGTGTGAAAGTCCACTACACGGGCGGGCGCGTCGATCCGGGAATCGTCAATGATCACGCGAGGTGTGTGACCCTGATGAAATCCATCCAAAATCAGCATATGGATGGAAACGGATGGATGGACATAGGTTACTCAATGGTGGCATGTCCACATAGAAAGGTGTTCGAAGGGAGAGGCCCCAAGCGCCTTCCCGCCGCCAACGGCGCCGGGCTCAACGGCGGCCACTACGCCGTGCTCGCCCTGGTCGGCTCCTCCGGGCTGGTCCAGCCGACCGACGAGATCCTGAACGCCGTCCTCGACGCGGTCGAGTACCTCCGCGCGCGGGGCGGCGCGGGCCGCGAGATCAAGGGCCACCGGGACGGCTACGCGACCTCCTGCCCCGGGGACCGGCTCTACGCATGGGTGCGGCGCGGCGCCCCGCGTCCCGGCGGCGCCCCCGACCCGCCCGACCCGCACCCCTCCTTCCCCGGCCGCACGCTCAAGTACCCGCCGGTCATGGTCGGCGAGGACGTGCGGACCTGGCAGCGGCAGATGAGCGAGCGCGGCTGGGACATCGACGTCGACGGCCTCTACGGCGAGCGGTCCCGCGAGGTCTGCCGGGGGTTCCAGCAGGAGAAGGACCTGGCCGTGACCGGAGCGGTCAACCGCGCGACCTGGAACGCGGCCTGGCAGGAGCCGGTCACCTGACCTCCCCGCCGTTGCTCCCCCTGCCGTGCGGGTGGTGGCAGGCCACCCAGTGGTCCGCGCCGATCCGCCGCATCACCGGCTCCTCGGCCGCGCACAGCGGCGTGGCGGCCGGGCAGCGGGTGCGGAAGCGGCACCCGCTGGGCGGTGTCACCGGCGAGGGCGGCTCCCCGCTGATCAGCCGGTCGGCGGGCGGCAGCCCGAGTCCGCCGCGCGGGATCGAGGCCAGCAGCGCCCGGGTGTAGGGGTGGGCGGGCCGCCCGACCAGGGCCTCGCCGGAGGCCAGCTCGCAGACCTTGCCGAGGTACATCACCAGGATGCGGTCGCTGACGTTCTTGACCACGGCCAGGTCGTGGGCGATGAACACCAGCGTCAGCCGGTAGCGCTCCTTGAGCTCCTCCAGCAGGGCGAGGATCTGCGCCTGCACCGAGACGTCCAGCGCGGAGACCGGCTCGTCGCAGATCACGACCTCGGGTTCGAGCACCAGCGCCCGCGCGATGGAGACGCGCTGGCACTGCCCGCCGGAGAACTCGTGCGGTCGACGCGCGGCGGCGGTGGCCGGGTCCAGCCCGACCGCCGTGAGCATCTCGTCGACCAGGTCCGCGCCCGTGCCCCAGACGCGGGGCCCCTCGGCGACGATGTCGCGGACCCGCCGCCGGGGGTTGAGCGACGAGATCGGGTCCTGGAAGACCATCTGGAGCCGCCGGCGGGTCCTGCGCAGGGCCTCCCCGCGCAGGGCGGTCAGCTCCACGCCGTCCAGCCGGACCGAGCCTGCCCGCGGCGGCGGCATCTGCATCAGCGCCCGCGCCGTCGTGGACTTGCCGCATCCGGACTCGCCCACGATGCCGAGCGTCTCCCCCCGGGCCACGTCGAAGCTCACCCCGGAGACCGCGTGCACGCTCCGGCCGCCTCCGGCGGGGAACTCCACGACCAGGTCCTCCACCCGGAGCACCACCTCGTCGGCGGGACGGAGATGGGCGTTCCCGCTACCGGCCACGGCTGTCTGCTCCTTCGATCGTGTCGGTCGTCTCTTCCGCTCCGGCCGCCTCGGTCGCCCTGAGCACCTCGGCCGCCCCGGACATCCCGGATACGCCGGATGTCTCGACGGCTCCCGCCCCGGTCCCCACGGGGTACCAGCAGGCGTAGAGGTGGTCGGGGGCCTCCGCCTGGAACAGGGGCGGCTCCTCCGCCGAGCACCGCTCCCGCGCGTAGGGGCAGCGGGGGTGGAAGGCGCACCCGGACGGCGGGTTCGCCAGGTCGGGCGGGCGGCCGGGCAGCAGGCGGAGCGGGTGGTGGGCGGGGTCGGTCAGCTTCGGCACCGCCGCCAGCAGCGCCTCGGTGTACGGCATGCGGGTCCGCTCGAACAGCGTGGCCGCGGGGCCCCGCTCGACGACCTTGCCCGCGTACATCACGATGACCTCGTCGGCCCACTCGGCCACCACCGACAGGTCGTGGCTGACCAGGACCACGGCCATGTGCCGCTCCTCGCGCTGCCGCCGGATGAGCCGGAGCACCTGGTCCTGGACGGTGACGTCGAGCGCGGTGGTGGGCTCGTCGGCGAACAGCACGTCCGGGCCGCACGACAGGGCCATCGCGATCGTCACCCGCTGCCGCATGCCGCCGGAGAGCTGGTGCGGGTAGCGGCGCAGCGTCCGCGCGGGCTCGGGGATGCCGACCGAGGCCAGCAGCTCCGCGGCGCGCGCCCGGGCCGCCCTGCGCTTCATGCCCAGGTGGACCATGAGCGGCTCGGCGACCTGGGCGCCGATCGTCCGGACCGGGTTCAGGGCCGTCATCGGGTCCTGGAAGACGGCGGCGAGCCGCGTCCCCAGCAGCCGCCGCATCTGCTGGTCGTCCAGCTCGGTCAGGTCCTGCCCGTCCAGGTAGACGTGCCCGCCGCGCAGCGTCCCGCTCTCCGGGGCCAGGCCGAGGACGGAGCGGATCAGCATGGACTTGCCGGAGCCGGACTCGCCCACGACGGCCAGGGTCCGGCCGCGTTCCAGGGTGAAGGAGACGCCGTCCACGGCCCGGACGGTGCCGCGGGCGGTGGTGAAGTGCGTGCGCAGGTCGGCGGCCTGGAGGAGGACGTCCTCCTCGACGTGGTGCGGCCGGGCGGGCAGCCGCTCGGCCCGGCGGCGCCGTACCGGCTCCAGGCCGCTCTGCCGCACGTCGGTCAGGGCCCGCAGCCGGTCGCCGAGCAGGTTGAAGGCCAGGACGGTCAGGAACATGACGAAGGAGGGGAGGAGGACCACGTGCGGCGCGGTCTCCATCAGCGGCCGGCCCTCGTTGATCATCCCGCCCCAGGTGGGGGTGGGCGCCTGGACCGACAGGCCCAGGAAGGCCAGGCTGCCCTCGGCCACGATGGCCACGGCCATGCCGATGAAGGCGTAGGAGGCGACCGGGAGCGAGACGTTGGGCACGATCTCGCGCCACAGGACGGTCCGGTCCCGGGCGCCGAGCAGCCGCGCGGCGGAGACGAACTCCCGCTCGGAGAAGACCATCGTCGCGCCGCGCACCAGCCGGACCCAGGCCGGGACGCCGAGCACGCCCAGCACGATGAGCACGTTGAGCAGGCTCGCCCCTGCGAACGCCACCACGGCCAGCGCGAACACCAGCGCGGGGAAGGCGAGCGCGATGTCGTTGACGCCCATGATGACCGCGTCCACGGCCCGCCTGCGGTACCCGGCCAGGACGCCGAGGGGCGCGCCGATCAGCACGCCGAGCAGGACCGCGCCGACGCCGACGCCGAGTGAGACGCGGGCGCCGTACACGACCCGGCTCAGCACGTCCCGGCCGAGCCCGTCGGTGCCGAACGGGTGGCCCGGGCCGGGACCGGACTGGGGCGGCCCGGCCAGCGTCTCGTCGTAGCGCGGCAGCGGGAGCAGGTCGGCCGCGGCCGCCGCGGCGAGAACCAGCGTGATCCAGCCCAGCGCGAGCCAGAAACCCCAGCCCAGCCGCCTACGCACGCCGGATCCTGGGGTCGACCGCGACGTAGACGAGATCCACCGCGAAGTTGACGAGCACGTAGCCGACCGAGATCAGCACCACGCCTCCCTGCACTGTCAGATAGTCCCGGGCGAAGATGGAGTCCACGATGAGCCGGCCCACGCCGGGCAGCCCGAAGAGCGTCTCGATGATCACCGCTCCGCCGATCAGCGCCCCGAGGTTCAGGCCGACGGCGGTGACCAGCGAGATGGCGGAGGGCCGCAGCGCGTGCCGCCACAGGATGCGGCGGGGCGACAGGCCCCGGGCGCGGGCCAGCGTGATGTAGTCCTCCTGCAGGGTGGCGATCAGGTCGGTGCGGAGCAGCCGGGCGTAGACGGCCGTCTGCGCGCAGCCCAGGGTGATCGCGGGCAGCAGCACCGAGGTCAGGTTCCAGCCGAGGTCCAGCGAGATCGGCGTCCAGCCGGTGGCGGGCAGCACCTGCCATTTCACGGCGAACACCAGGATCAGCAGCACGCCCAGCACGAAGACCGGGGTGGACAGCAGCCCGAAGCTGAGCGCGGTCAGCGCCTGGTCCAGCGGCCGGCCCGCCCGGCGGGCCGCCGCCACGCCGATCGGCAGGGCCAGGCCCAGCGCGACCAGCTGGGCGGCGACCAGCAGCTCCAGCGTGACCGGGAGCCGTTCGGCCAGGGCCTCGGTGACCGGCACGCTCGTGGTGTAGGAGGTGCCGAGGTCGCCGGTGACCAGCTCGCCGAGCCAGGCGAGGTAGCGGGTGAACAGGGGGTCGTCCAGGCCCAGCTCCCGGCGGAGCTGCTCGCGGGCCTCCTCGCTCGCCGACAGGCCCAGGATCTGCGTGGTCGGGTCGCCCGGCAGCAGGTTGAGCAGGAGGAAGGACAGGAAGGTCACCACGAGCAGCACGAGCAGGAGGCGGACCAGCCGCAGGGCGATCACGACTGGCTGAGCCACAGGTGGGCGAAGGGGTGGTAGGGCACCGGTGACCCGGTCAGCGGCAGCCCCTTGGAGCCGTCGGGCAGGACGTGCTGCCCGATGCCCCGGACCTTCGTCTTGGCGATCACGGCGCCGGTGTTGAGGTGGTCGACGAAGACGAACGGCACCAGCTCGCGCAGCCGCTGCTGGACGGTGGCGTAGGCCTGCTTGCGGACGTCCTCCTGGGGGTTGCTCCGGCCGCTGTCGAGGGCGTTGCTGAGCTCGGCGTCCTTGATGCGGCTGAAGTTGAGGGAGACGGCGCCGACCGGCTGGGCGTAGTTCTGGTGCAGCCAGATGTACTCGCCGTCGGGGTCCTGGGCGGAGAACTGCGTCCAGACGGTCGCCTGGAAGTCGCCCGTCACCGCCCGGTTGATCAGGTCGGCCTGGTCCACCTGCTTGATCGTCACGTCCACGCCGGCCTTGCGCCACATGTCCTGGGCGAGCTCGATGCCCTGCATGGTGTTGGGGTCGGGCGGCGAGACGATCTCGAACGCGACCGGCCCCTTCTCGGCCTCGACCTGCTTGATCAGCTCGGTGGCCTTGGCCGGGTCGTAGGCGGGGTAGTCGCCCCCGGGGGCGTACCACTTGGACTCCTTCGACCAGGGGCCGTCGGCCTCATCGGTCAGCCCGCCGCGGAGCGTGGAGATGACCGTCCTGCGGTCGGTGGCGTGGGCGAGCGCCCGGCGGACCCGCAGGTCGTCCAGGGGCGCCACCGCGGTGTTGAGCATGAACATGTACTCCGGCACCGCCATCCCCGCGGACCGGCCGACGGTGTAGGCGTCCTTGAGGGCGCCGAACTTGGCGATGTCCTCGTCCCGGGAGGTGCCGATCACGTCGACGCCGCCGGCCTCCAGGGTCTGCGCCCGGGTCTGGCTGTCGGGCAGGATCCGGAACTCGACCTCGTCGAGGTACGGCAGGCCCTTGCGCCAGTAGTTCGGGTTCTTCGTCACCACCATCCGGCTGCCGGGCACGTACTCCTTGAACAGGAACGGCCCGGTGCCCACCGGCGTGCGGCTGGCGGCCTTCGGGTCGGCGAGCGACGACTTGGGGACGATCATCCCGGTCTGCGTGGTGAGGTAGTAGGGGAAGGCCACCCAGGGGTTGTTCAGCGTGACCTTCACCGTCATCGGGTCCACGACGTCGACGGATTTGAGGGGCGCGAACACCGCCGCGGTGAGCGGGGAGGCCTTCTGCGCGTCGAGGTTGGCCTTGACGATCTCGGCGTTCAGCGGTTCCCCGTTGGAGAAGGCGATCCCGGGACGCACCTTGACGGTCCACTCGTCGGAGTCCGCGTTGGGGGTCAGCGACTCGGCCAGCACGGGCTTCCAACCGCCCTCGGCGTCCACTCCGACGAGGGCCTCGATGATCGTCCCGGTCATGCTGTAGCTCTGGGCCGCGAACTGGTCGGTCACGGGGTTGAATCCGGCGGCGTCGGCGCTGAGCGCGTAGACGAGCCGCCCGCCGGCGACGGGGCTTCCTGCCGGGGCGGCCGCCCCGGCGTCCGGTGACGTGGTCTCGCCGGTGGGGCGCGGTCCGCTGCACGCGGCCAGCATCAGTGAGGTGAACACGACGGTCAAGATCTTTAAGCGCCTCACGCGCCTCTCCTCCCGGTAATCCCCCCGAGAGCAATTTCACCGATAGTACTATCGGTGAAAAATCGCACAAGGCCTTCGGTGAAGTTGTTCGCACCGGCCATGGCGGAGATCGTGAGAGTAGAGTTATCGGCGAACATGGAATGAGGTGGCCGTGACCGGCACGCCGCTGAGCCGCAGCGAGGCCAAGGACCTGACGAGGCGCCGGCTGATCCGCGCCGCGTTCGCCATCCTCGACGAGGAGGGCGAGGCCGGGCTGACCACCGTCAAGGTCGCCAGGGCGGCGGGGATCGCCCAGTCGAGTTTCTACGTGCACTTCAAGGACCGGCAGGACCTGCTGCGGGCCCTCGGCGACCAGGCGGGCGAGCGGCTGCGGGCGACGATGCGCGAGGCCCGGCGCAGGGCGCACGAGACGCCGGACGACGGCGAGCGGCACCGCGACACCTTCCGCATCCCGCTGGAGGCCATCCGCCGCCATCCGGAGCTGTTCCGGATCGGCCTGCGGGCCCGGCACGACCCGTCCTCGCCGCTGCAGGACTTCGCGGTCGAGTCCTCGGCCGCCTATCGGGCGCACCTGGCGGCCGACCTGGCGGCCATGGGGTTCCCGACCGGGACCGAGCGCGACCGGCGCCGCCTCGAGATGATCGCCGACGGGATCAACGCGCTGACCAACGCGATGGCCGTCGGCCACCTGGAGGGGCGCTACCCGGACCTGGAGGAGGTGGTGGACGTCCTCGTCGCCTTCTCGAAGGGGTACCTGTGGCTGCTCCGCCCGCCCCGCCGCCCGCTCTCCGAGACGGAGTAGACCGCCTGCCGAGACGGCGGCCGGCCGGACATCCGTCCGGCGGGACCCCGTAGGAATGTTCTGGAGACGGTGCGCCTACTATCCGGTGCATGACCGTGCCGCCTGAGGAGCTTCGACCGGCCGCTGCATCCCCGGTGCCGCCGGCATCCCCTGTGTCCCCGGCATCCCCTGTGTCCCCGGCGTCCCCGCCGTTCCCGCCGGCCACGCGCGAGCGGTGGCGGGAACTGGCGCTCGGGGTGCTGCGCAAGTCGGGGGTGGAGGCCGCCTCCCCGGAGGAGGCGCTGGCCTCGGCGACCTACGACGGCGTGACCGTCGCGCCGCTCTACGACCTCTCCGACCTCCCCGGCGATCCCGGCCTGCCCGGGCTCGCCCCCTACACGCGCGGCTCCCGCCCGGTGACCGGAGGCTGGGAGGTACGGCAGCGCCACGAGACGGCCGACTCCGAGGCCGTCCTCGCCGACCTGGAGAACGGCGTCACCTCGCTCTGGCTCGCCCTGGCGCCGGAGGACCTGCCGCGGGCGCTCGACCGGGTCCACCTGGAGCTGGTCTCGGTCGTGCTGGACGCGGGGGAGCGGACCCGCGAGGCGGCGGAGACCCTGTTCGCGCTCGCCGCCGAGCGCGGGGTGCGCGCCCTCACCGGGAACCTGGGCGCCGACCCGCTCGCCGACCCCTCGGCGGCCGCGGAGCTGGCCCGCAGGTGCGCGGCGGACTTCCCCGGCCTGCGCGCGGTGGCCGTGGACGCGACGCCGTACCACGACGCGGGCGGGAGCGACGCCGAGGAGCTCGGCTGCTCGATCGCGGCCGGCGTCGCCTGCCTGCGGGCGCTGACGGAGGCCGGGCTCACCGCGGAGCAGGCGTTCGGGCAGCTCGAGTTCCGCTACGCCGCCACCGCCGACCAGTTCCTCACCATCGCCAAGCTCCGCGCGGCGCGCAGACTCTGGGCCCGGGTCGCCGAGGTGTGCGGGGCCGGCGGGGGGGAGCCCGCCCCCGGCCGGGCGGATCCCGCCGGGCCCGGACCGCGGCGGGCGGCGGGCGGGCAGGTGCAGCACGCGGTGACCGGCTCGGCCATGATGACGGCCCGCGACCCGTGGGTGAACATGCTCCGCACCACCCTGGCCTGCTTCGCGGCCGGGGCGGGCGGCGCCGACGCGGTGACCGTCCAGCCGTTCGACGCCCGGCTCGGCCTGCCCGACGCCTTCGCCCGGCGCATCGCGCGCAACACCCACTCCCTGCTGGTCGAGGAGGCCGGGGTGGCCCGGGTGACCGACCCGGCGGGCGGCTCCTTCTACGTCGAGCGGCTCACCGAGGACCTGGCGGCCGCGGCGTGGGAGTGGTTCCGCGGGATCGAGCGGGCGGGCGGCATGGCCGCGGCCCTGGACTCCGGGCTGGTCGCGGAGCGGCTGGCCGCCACGAGGGAGCGGCGGTCGGCGAACATCGCCCGCCGCCGCGACCCGATCACCGGGGTCAGCGAGTTCCCGAACCTCGCCGAGCGGCTCCCGGTGCGGGCGCCCGGGCCGGGAGCGGCGGGCACGGAGCCGGGAGCGGAGGCGGCAGTGGCAGCGGGCGCGGAGCCGGAGCCGGGGCGGACCGGCCTGCCCCGGATCACCTACGCCCGGGAGTTCGAGGCGCTGCGCGACCTGGCCGACGCCCGGGACGAGCGCCCGAGCGTCTTCCTGGCCACGATCGGCCCGGTGGCCGCGCACACGGCCCGGGCCTCGTTCGCGGCCAACCTGTTCCAGGCCGGCGGGCTGGCCACCGTCCCCGGCGGGCCCGAGACCGACCCGGACCGGATCGCCGCCGCCTTCGCCGCCGCCGGCACGCCGGTGGCCTGCCTGTGCTCCAGCGACCGGTTGTACGGCGAGCACGCCGAGGCCGTGGCCGCGGCGCTCAGGAAAGCCGGGGCGCGGAAGGTCTGGCTGGCGGGGAAGGGGTCCTACGAAGGCGTGGACGGCGTCCTCTTCGCCGGATGCGACGTCCTGGCCGTGCTCCGCACGACCTTCGGCGACCTGGGGGTGACCCGGTGAGATCCCATCGACGGACGGGAGGCGGCATGGCGGGCACGCGGTCCGGCGGGACTGTGCGAGACCAGGGGGTGACCCGATGATTCCGGACTTCTCGGGGATCGAGCTGGGCGGCCGGGCGCAGGCCGCGCCGGACGGTCCGGACCGGTGGGCGCGGGCCGTGCGGGAGGAGACCGGGCGGGCCCCGGACGAGCTGCTCTGGGAGACGCCCGAGGGGATCGGGGTCAAACCGCTCTACACGGCCGCCGACACCGCCGGCCTGGAGTTCCCGCACACCTACCCGGGCGCGGTGCCGTACGTGCGCGGGCCGTACCCGACGATGTACGTCAACCAGCCGTGGACCATCCGGCAGTACGCCGGGTTCTCCACCGCCGAGGAGTCCAACGCCTTCTACCGGCGCAACCTGGCCGCCGGGCAGAAGGGCCTGTCGGTCGCCTTCGACCTGGCCACCCACCGCGGCTACGACTCCGACCACCCCCGGGTGGCCGGCGACGTCGGCATGGCGGGCGTGGCGATCGACTCGATCTACGACATGCGGCAGCTGTTCGACGGGATCCCCCTCGACCGGATGAGCGTGTCGATGACCATGAACGGCGCGGTGCTCCCGGTGCTCGCGCTCTACATCGTGGCCGCCGAGGAGCAGGGGGTGGAACCGGAGCAGCTGGCCGGGACCATCCAGAACGACATCCTCAAGGAGTTCATGGTCCGCAACACCTACATCTACCCGCCGGGACCGTCGATGCGGATCATCTCCGACATCTTCGCCTACACCAGCGAGAGGATGCCGAAGTTCAACTCGATCTCGATCTCCGGCTACCACATCCAGGAGGCCGGGGCCACCTGCGACCTGGAGCTCGCCTACACCCTCGCCGACGGCGTGGAGTACCTGCGGGCGGGCGTGGAGACCGGGCTGGACGTCGACCGGTTCGCGCCGCGCCTGTCGTTCTTCTGGTGCATCGGCATGAACTTCTTCATGGAGGTCGCCAAGCTGCGGGCCGCCCGCCTGCTCTGGTCCCGGCTGGTGGCGGGCTTCGGCGCGAAGGACCCCAGGTCGCTGTCGCTGCGCACCCACTCGCAGACCTCCGGCTGGTCGCTGACCGCGCAGGACGTGTTCAACAACGTCGTGCGGACCTGCGTGGAGGCGATGGCCGCCACCCAGGGCCACACCCAGTCGCTGCACACCAACGCCCTGGACGAGGCGCTGGCCCTGCCGAGCGACTTCTCCGCGCGCATCGCCCGCAACACCCAGCTCCTGCTCCAGCAGGAGTCGGGCACCTGCCGGGTGATCGACCCGTGGGGCGGCTCCTACTACGTGGAGCGGCTCACGCACGAGCTGGCGGAGCGGGCGTGGGGTCACATCCAGGAGGTCGAGGCCGCCGGGGGCATGGCGAAGGCGATCGACGCCGGGCTGCCCAAGCTCCGCATCGAGGAGGCCGCCGCCCGCACCCAGGCGCGCATCGACTCCGGGCGGCAGCCGGTCATCGGCGTCAACAAGTACCGGCCGGACGCCGACGAGCCGATCGAGGTGCTCAAGGTCGACAACACCGCCGTGCGGGCCAGCCAGCTGGAGAAGCTGCGGAGGCTGCGCGCCGAGCGCGACCCGCGCGCGGTGGAGGAGGCGCTGGCCGCCCTTACCGGGGCCGCCGGTGCCGCGGTGAACGGCACCCGGGCGCCAGGCCTGGAGCAGAACCTGCTCGCGCTGGCGGTGGACGCGGCCCGCGCGAAGGCCACGGTCGGCGAGATCTCCGACGCGCTGGAGAAGGTCTTCGGGCGGCACGCCGGGCAGATCCGCACGATCTCCGGGGTGTACCGGGAGGAGGCGGGGTCCGGCGTGGACGGAGTCCGTACGGCGTGCGCGGAGTTCGAGAAGGCCGAGGGCCGGCGCCCGCGCATCCTGGTCGCCAAGATGGGCCAGGACGGTCACGACCGGGGGCAGAAGGTGATCGCCACCGCCTTCGCCGACCTCGGCTTCGACGTCGACGTCGGCCCGCTGTTCCAGACGCCCGAGGAGGTCGCCCGCCAGGCGGTCGAGGCCGACGTGCACGTGGTCGGCGTCTCCTCGCTGGCGGCCGGGCACCTGACCCTGGTGCCCGCGCTGAGGCGGGCGCTGGCGGAGCTGGACGCCGACGACATCATGATCGTCGTCGGCGGCGTCATCCCGCCCGGCGACGTCGCCGAGCTGCGCGCGGCCGGGGCGTCCGCGGTCTTCCCGCCGGGCACCGTGATCGCCGAGGCCGCCCTCGACCTGCTGGGGGACCTGTCGGCCCGGCTCGGCCACGCCTCGTGAGGTGCCGTGAGAGCCCTTGAGGAGTACGTCGAGGGGGTGCGGTCCGGGTCGAGGCGCTGGCTCGGCAGGGCCGTCACCCTGGTGGAGTCCACCAGGGCCGACCACCGGGAGCTGGCGCAGCGGCTGCTGGTCGAGCTGACCCCGCTCGCCGGGAACGCCCGAAGGGTGGGCGTCTCCGGCGTGCCCGGCGTCGGAAAGTCCACGTTCATCGACGCGCTCGGCACCCACCTGACCGGCCGGGGCCACCGGGTGGCGGTGCTCGCCGTGGACCCGTCGTCCACCCGGACGGGCGGCAGCGTGCTGGGCGACAAGACCCGGATGGCCCGGCTGGCGGCCGACGACGACGCCTTCATCCGGCCCTCGCCGACCTCGGGGACGCTGGGCGGGGTCGCCAAGGCGACCCGTGAGGCCATGGTGGTGGTCGAGGCGGCGGGATACGACGTGGTGATCGTGGAGACCGTGGGCGTCGGCCAGTCGGAGACGGCCGTCGCGGACATGGTGGACACCTTCCTGCTGCTCGCGCTGGCCAGGACCGGGGACCAGCTCCAGGGCATCAAGAAGGGCGTGCTGGAGCTGGCGGACGTGATCGCGGTCAACAAGGCCGACGGCCCGCACGAGGCGGACGCCCGCCGGGCCGCCCGGGAACTGGCCGGGGCGCTGCGGTTGCTCCGCTCCGAGCGGGCGGTGCCGGTCCTGACGTGCAGCGGGTTGGCGGGCACGGGCCTGGAGGAGCTGTGGCGGCAGGTCGCCGCGCACCGGGACGCGCTGGAGGCCTCCGGCGAGCTGGCCGCCAGGCGCAGGCGCCAGCAGGTCGGCTGGACCTGGGCCATGGTCACCGACCGCCTGCTCCGGAGGCTGCACGAGCACCCGGGCGTGATCGCCGTCGCGGGGGAGGCGGAGCGCGAGGTCCTGGACGGCACGCTGACCCCGGCCCTGGCCGCCGACCGCATCCTCGCGGCCTTCACCCGGGACGGCTGACGGCCGCGTTAACCCGCGGTTAACGGTGGTATTTGTCCGAAGCTGGACACGATTCATGGTTGATGCGAACTTGATCACCGATCATGGACTGTGTGATACTCCGTCCGGAGAACTGCAAATGTGATGTGACGCGCTTTCGGTGAATAGCGCCCGGCGAGGTGAACGGCGAGGCCCGAGGGCGTCTCGGAGGACCGCCGGCCGGTGTCCCCGAGAGAGGCCGGGGCACGGCGAGGCATCCCGGCTCTGGACGTGCTGAACCGTCCGCGCGACCGCGCGGACGGTGTCTCACGCTGCGCGCGGTCACGTCGTGCGAGGTGGGAGAGGCATGGCGATTTCGATCGGCGCAGGGGCCGGGACCGCACGGCGGGTGAGGTCCGTTCCGATCCGCAGGGCGCTGCGGAGGCTGACGGAGGACCCTGCGGAGGCCCTCCTGGAGTTCGCCCAGGAGGCCGGCGGGGAGGTCGTCCGGCTGGAACTGGGGCCGTTCCGCCCCTACCTGGTGACCCACCCCGACCACGTCCAGCAGGTGATGCGCCTGGAGTGGACGAACTACCAGCGGGTGGGGATGTTCTGGCGGCCGCTGGAGCGGTTGTTCGGGCACAGCATCATGGGCGACGGCGAGCCCTGGCGCACCAGCAGGGACATCCTGCAGCCCCTGTTCACCACCCGCTACATCGCCACGATCGCCGAGGAGGTGTCGGCCCGGGTCGCCGGGCGCATCGAGGAGTGGGACGAGCACGCCCGGGCGGGGCGGAGCATCGACGCCACCGCCGAGATGTCCGGCATCCTCACCTACATCGTCAACAGGGTGCTGTTCGGGGACAAGCTGAGCAGGGAGGACGCGGAGCGCATCGTCCCGGCCTTCGACCTGGTCTCCCACTCGCTCGTCTACCGGTTCCTCATGCCGTTCATGCCCTACTTCATCCGGGTGCCCCGCGACCGGGCCTGCCTGCGGGGCGTCAAGCAGATCGACGACGTGGTCTTCCCCGTGGTCGAGAGGGCGATGGCGAACCCCGACGACGGCCTCGACGTCATCTCCGTGCTCTGCCGCTCCACCAACCCCGACGGCCGGCCGCTCACCGCCAAGCAGATCCGCGACGCCCTGGTCAGCGTGTACGCCGCGTCGTCGGAGACCACCGCGATGATCCTCACCTGGCTCTGGCTGATCCTGGAGGAGCACCCGGACGTCGCGGCCCGGCTCCAGGCGGAGATCGACGAGGTCGTGGGGGACGGGCCGGCCCGTCCCGAGCACGTCCCGCGGCTCGCCTACACCCGCATGGTCCTGCTGGAGAGCCTGCGCCTGTACCCGTCGGGCTGGCTCCTGCCCCGGCAGGTCATGGAGGACGCGGAGATCGGCGGCGTGCGGATCAAGGCCGGGGCGACGGTGCTGATCAGCTCCTACGCCACGCAGCGGCTGGAGGAGTTCTGGGACCGCCCGAACGAGTTCGACCCCGAGCGGTTCGCCTCCGACAAGGGTCCGGACGGGGAGCGCAGGCACAGGTACTCCTACTTCCCCTTCGGCGGCGGCCCGCACAAGTGCCTGGGCGAGCACCTGTTCTACGTGGAGGCGCCGCTCGTGGTCGCCGCCATCCTCAGCCGGTACCGCATCTCGGTGCGCACCCCGGGGCCCTTCACCGTCGCGTGGGCCGCCTCGCTGCGGCCCAAGGGCAGGATCGAGCTGGGCGTCTCCTTCGCCGGACGCGACCGGAGCGTGGTCCCCTCATGACGGCACGGTCCGATGCCGGCTCC
The DNA here is from genome assembly GCF_014203605.1 of Thiemannella venezuelensis. GTDB lineage: Bacteria > Actinomycetota > Actinomycetes > Streptosporangiales > Streptosporangiaceae > Planomonospora_A > Planomonospora_A venezuelensis. The sequence continues at coordinate 94,932 of NZ_JACHJJ010000010.1, forward strand.
TGGCCGGCGGCGACGGAGAGCGGAGCGGTCTGCGCGGGGGCCGGGCGGGCCCAGCGGGACATGTCCGAGTGGGCGCGGGAGTACCCGGGGCTTTTCTCCGCCAAGCCGTTCGACGCGGCGCTGTACAGCACGCTCTCGCTCGCCATGGCGTTCAGCGGGCCGTGGCTCACCGCGGAGCGGCTGCGGATGGCGAACAAGACCACCCTCTGGGCGTTCGGACTGGACTGGCTCGTCGACTACGTCGCCACTTCGGAGACGGAGGTGGAGGACATCGCCCGGCGGTGCCTGGACGTGGCCGCGGGCGCCCCGGCGGCCGACGGGGACGACCTCACCCGCATGCTCGCCGGCATCCGGGACGAGCTCGCCTCCTCGCCGGCCTTCGCCGTGCTCGGGCCGGTCTGGCGCGACGAGCTGGAGCGCATGCTGGACGGGATGCTCACGGAGTGGCGCTGGAAGAGCGAGAAGGCCGTGCCGGCGTTCGAGGAGTACCTCGGCAACGCCGACAACCTCGGCTTCTCCTTCGTGTTCGCCGCCCACTGGATCCACACCGCGGACGGCGGGGAGGTCGCGGACGTCGAACGGCTGCGCGAGGCGGGCCGGGCCGTGCAGCGGGTCATCCGCCTCCTCAACGACCTGGGCACCTACGAGCGCGACCTCGCCTGGGGCGACCTCAACGCCCTGGCGCTCGGCACGGACCGCGCCGGGGTCGAGCGGCAGGTCGCCGAGCTCGCCGCCCGGAGCCGGGAACTGCTCGCCCCGCTGTACGGCGGGCACCCGGAGCTGGCCCGCTACATGGAGCGGCAGATGGACTTCTGCGCCGGGTTCTACCGGGTGGGCGACTACTGGGGGACGCTGTGAGCGCCGGGCCGCCGGATCCGGACGTGGCCGCCGAGGCGGGGGAGCTGGTCGCCGGGCTGCTGGCCGAGCCCTGGGGGCAGGTGTCCGCCTCGCCGTACGAGACCGGCCGGGTGGTGAGCCTGGCCCCGTGGTTGTCCGGGCACGCCGCCCGGGTCGATTTCCTGGTCGCCGCCCAGCGGGCGGACGGGAGCTGGGGGCCGCCCGGCGGCTACGGCCTCGGGGCGACGCTGAGCGCGGTCGAGGCGCTCCTGGCCGAGCTCCGGCGCGAGAGCCCCTGCGCCGATCCCGGCCTCCTGGCCAAGGTCGCCGCCCGGGGGCTGGAGGCCGTGCGGGACAGGCCGGTTCCGGCGGGTGACCTGCCGGACCTGCCGGCGATCGAGCTCATCGTGCCCTCCCTGGTCGCCCGGATAGGCGCGCACCTCGACCGGGGGGTTCCGGGCGCGGGCGACCTCCGGCTGGGCGCGCTGCGGCCGGAGCCGCCCGCGGGCATGGGGGGCGCGAAGCTGGCGGCCGTCAGGGCGTGGCTCGCCTCCGGCGCGGAGGTCCCGCAGAAGCTGGTGCACGCCCTGGAGGTCGCGGGACCGGAGGCGGTGGCCGCCTGCGGGATCGCCCCCGCGCCGATGCCCGGCGGGATGGCGGCCCTGGGCGCCTCGCCCGCCGCGAGCGCGGCCTGGCTGGCCGTACCTCGGGGGCCGGGGAAGGGCGCGGGGCGGGACCCCGGACCGGACGGGGAGGGCGCGCCGTACGGCCCGGCCCGGCCCGCCGGGCAGGAGGAGGCCGTCCGGCGCTACCTGGAGGCGGTCGCGGCCGCCGGCGGGGGGCCGGTGCCGTGCACCCTGCCCATCACCGTGTTCGAGCGCGGCTGGACGCTGAGCTGGCTGCGGCGCGCCGGCGTTCCCGTGGAGGTGCCGGAGGAACTGGTCGCGAGCCTGCGGGACGGGCTCGGCCCGGACGGACTCGCCACCGGGCCGGGGCTGCCCGCCGACGCCGACACCACCTCCGTCGCGCTGTACGCCCTGGCGCTGCTCGGCGAGGCGCGCGAGCCGGAAGGGCTGTGGCGGTTCGAGACGGAGACCCACTTCTGCACCTGGCGCGGAGAGGAGGGGACGTCCCTGACGACCAACGCGCACGTGCTCGACGCCTTCGGCGAGTACGTGCGCAGGTGCGGAGGGGAACCCCGCCACACGGCCGTCGTGGCCGGGCTGGCGGCCTGGCTCCGCGACCGCCAGGGCCGGGACGGGAGCTGGACGGACCGCTGGCACGCCTCGCCGTACTACGCCACCGCCTGCTGCGCGATCGCGCTGCACGAGTTCGGCGGCGAGGAGTCCGCCGGCGCGGTGGCGGCCGCCGTGGACTGGGTGCTCGGCACCCGGCGCCCGGACGGGTCGTGGGGCCGCTGGGAGGGCACCGCGGAGGAGACCGCCTACGCGCTGCAGACTCTGCTGCTGGCCGGAGCCCCGCGCGAGGGGCGGTGGATGGAGGCCGTGGACCGGGGGTACCGCCGGTTGCTGGACCTGAGGGCGGGCGGGGCGCCGCCGCCGCTCTGGGTCGACAAGGACCTGTACCTGCCGGTGGCGATCGTGCGGGCGGCCATTCTGGGAGCGATTCATCTGGCGCGGCGCGCTCTGTCCGTTACGGCAGGGTGACCGGCCCAGAAAAACCGCATTAAATTCATAAATAGGACAGAAGTGTGTATCTGGTCGGTTCCGCTTGAGGCTGTTTACTGACATTGCTAGGGTTCGGCGAGTGTGATCGCGATGTCTTGTTAGCTCAGGAGATATGACGGTTTTCAACGCCCGGCGTTGGCTGTCATGACATGTGTTACCTCCTTCTTTCTGTTTTCCCGGGGTGGATGCCATGCGCTTGCGCAACGCGCGCTTGCGGACCAAAGTCACAGCGTTGCTGGTCTCACTCATCGCGCTCTGGGCGTTCACGGCATGGGTGACCGTCCGTGACGGTCTGAACATGCTCGGCGTGGCCACTCTCAACACCGGCGTGGCCGACCCGGCCGAGTCGCTCATCGTCGAGCTGCAGGCCGAGCGCCGGCTCACCGCGGTGACCCTCGGCCGGCCCGGGACGGAGCGGCAGCGGCGCGAGGCGCTGGCCGCCCAGCGCGGGCGGACCGACCGCGCCGGCGCGGACTTCCGCGAGCGCACCGCCGGCACCGGCGTGGACGTGTTCGGCAGCGCGGGCCTGGAGCGCCGCATCACCGAGATCCGCGACCTCCTGGACGGGCTGGCCACCGCGCGCAAGGCGATCGACATGGGCGGGACGGACCGGGCGCAGGCCGCCGCGGTGTTCACCGGCGTCATCGACGCCGTCTTCCGCTCCTACGACTCGATGGCCACGCTGGACGACGAGGAGCTCGCCAGGGACACCCGGACGCTCATCGCGATGAACCGGGCCCGCGACCTGCTGGCCCAGGAGGACGCCCTCGTCATGGGCGCCCTGACGGAGGGGCGGCTCACCGACGACGAGCGGATCCAGCTGACCCGGATCGCCGGTGCGCGGAAGTTCCTCACCGACCAGGCGGTGGCCGAGCTGCCCGCCGCCGACCAGGAGGCCTACCGGCGGCTGGCGGACGGTGAGCGGTTCACCCGCCTGCGCTCCATGGAGAACCTGCTGATCGGGACCAGGAACGCGGTGCAGACCGGGCTCGTCGACGCCGCGCGGTGGAGCGCCGACTCCCAGCCGGTGCAGGCCGGGTTCGCGGAGACCGTCCTCACGGCCGGCAGCGGGGTGGTGGAGCGCGCCGCCCCGGTCGCCGTCGGCGTCGTCGTCCGGCTCGTGCTGGCCGGCGGCCTGGGCCTCATCGCCGTCATCGCCTCGATCGTGCTGTCCATCACCACCGCCCGCGCCCTGGTCCAGCAGCTGGAGAAGCTGCGCAACGCCGCCTGGGAGCTGGCCAACAAGCGGCTGCCGAGCGTGGTGGACCGGATCGGCCACGGCGAGGACGTGGACGTGGCGGCCGAGGCGCCGCCGCTGGAGTTCGGCGACGACCAGATCGGCCAGGTCGGCAGGGCGTTCAACGTCGTCCAGCAGACCGCGATCGGAGTCGCGGCCGAGCAGGCCCAGCTCCGGCGCGACATCGCCGACATCCTGCGCAACCTCGCCCGCCGCACCCAGGGCCTCGTCCACCGCCAGCTGAGCGTGCTGGACGCCATGGAGCGCCGGGAGCAGGACCCGCAGGAGCTGCGCGACCTGTTCCGCCTGGACCACCTGGCGACCCGTATGCGGCGCTATGCCGAGAACCTCCTCGTCCTGTCCGGCGCGGCGCCCGGCCGCGCCTGGCGGGAGTCGGTGCCGATGCTCGACGTGGTCCGCGGAGCGCTGGCCGAGATCGAGGACTACACCCGGGTGGACGTGCTGCCCATGGGAGAGGTGTCGCTGGACGGGCGGGCCGTCGGTGACGTCATCCACCTGATCGCCGAGCTGGTCGAGAACGCGGCCTCCTTCTCCCCGCCCTACACGACGGTGAAGGTCAGCGGCCACATCGTCGCCCACGGGTACGCCGTGGAGATCGAGGACCGGGGCCTGGGCATGAGCCCGGAGGACATCGCCCTGGCCAACGAGCGCATCGCCAACCCGCCCGAGCTCAAGCTCTCCGGCAACGCCCGCCTGGGGCTGTACGTGGTCAGCCGGCTGGCCGAGCGGCACGAGATCAGGGTGGCGTTCAAGGCCTCGCCGTACGGCGGCACGACCGTCGTCGTCCTGATCCCGCAGAGTCTGATCAGCGACCGGGAGGGCGCCCCCGCCGGCGGCGCCGCCCCGGTGCAGGGGGCCGCCGAGACGCGCGCCGTCTTGGCGTCCGCGGGCGCCCGGCTGAGCGTCCCCCCGGCCCGTACGGCGACCGCCGTCCCGGCGGATCCCCCCGCTCCCGCCGGCCCGGCCACCGGTCCCGCGGCGCCCGTCCGGGGCTGGGACCCGCTGGCGGGCGGCCCGGAGTCCTCCGGGACCCCCGGCCCGGGCGCCCCCGCTCCCGCCGCTCCCGCGTCCCGCGCTCCTGCGGAGGCCCCCGGCCCGGGCCTCCCCTCGGCGGCCGGTCCGCTCGCCGCCCCCGTGTCCCACGCTCCTGCGGAGGCCCCCGTGTCCACCGGCTCCCCGTCACCGTCCTCGCCCCCCCTCATGCCTGCCCCGGACACCAGCCACACCCCCGGAGGGCTGCCCCGCCGCGTGCCCCAGACCCACCTCGCCGCGCCGCTGCGGGAGGACGAGCCGGCCCCGGAGCCGGCGCCCGCGACCGGGGGCGACGAACGCTCGCCGGAGGAGATCCGCGCCGCCTTCTCCTCGTTCCAGGCGGGGACGCGGCGCGGCCGGTCCGACGCCGCGCATCTGCTGGGCGAGGGCACCGGCCCGGGATCCCCGCAGGACGGCGGCTCCCCGGAAGGCGGGCGGCCGTCCATGTGACCCCAGCCATGATCTCGATTCGCGCATGAAGACCGCATGAAGACTCCGCGCCGACGAGCCGCCGGAGCCCGAGTGGCGGCCGGCAGAAAAGAGGACAACGAGTGGTGCAGGGAACAGGGTCCGTCACCGACCTGGCCTGGTTGCTGGACGACCTGGTCGCACGGGTGGCGGAGACCGAGCACGGGATCGTCTTCTCCACCGACGGCCTGCTCATGGCCGCCTCGGCGGGTCTCGACCCGGCCGACGCCGAGCATCTGGCCGCGGTGGGCTCGGCGATCCAGAGCCTGGGCCGGGGGGTCAGCGACCGGGTCAGGGGCGGGGCGGTGCGCCAGACCATCATCGAGATGCGCTCGGCGTACCTGGTCGTCTCCACCGCGGGGCAGGGCGCCTGCCTGGCGGTGCTCTGCACGAACGAGGCCGACGTCGGCCTCGTGGCCTACGAGATGGCCATGCTCGTCACCCGGGTCGGGCAGTACCTCACCTCGCCCGCCCGGACGGTGGGCGCCGCAGGCGGAGGCGACGCGCCGCGATGAACCCTCGCGACGAGCATCCCGACGCCCAGTGGATCGGCGAGGAGGCCGGGCCGATCGTCCGGCCGTACGTCCTCACCCGGGGCAGGACGGAACCCACCCGCGGCCGGTTCGACCTCATCACCCTGGCGGTGGCCGTACGCTCTCCCTCCCCGGGGGAGCCGGGCGTCACCCCGGAGTGCCACGCCATCGTGCGGCTGTGCCGGCAGCCGCAGTCGGTGGCGGAGATCGCGGCGCACGTCAACCTCCCGGCGGGCACGGTCCGCGTTCTGCTCAGCGACCTGTTCGACCACGGGCTCATCACCCTGCAGGAACCACATTCGGAGACGGACATGCACGACGAGAGGATGTACAGGGCGGTGCTCGATGGACTCCGTGCGCTCTAGCCGCGACGCCGGGCGGGCGGTGCTGCCCAAGGCGATCAAGATCCTGGTCGCGGGCGGGTTCGGAGCGGGCAAGACCACCCTGGTCGGCGCGGTCTCCGAGATCGAGCCGCTGCGCACAGAGGAGACGCTGACCGACCGTGGCGTCGGGATCGACGACCTGTCGGGGGTGGAGAGCAAGGCCACCACGACCGTCGCCATGGACTTCGGCCGGATCACCATCGGGGACGCCTACCGGCTCTACCTGTTCGGCACGCCGGGGCAGGAGCGGTTCTGGTTCCTCTGGGACGAGCTGGCGCTGGGCGCGCTGGGCGCGGTCGTGATCGCCGACACCCGCAGGCTGGCCGACTGCTTCCCCGCGCTGGACTACTTTGAGCGGCGGCAGACGCCCTTCGTCGTGGCGGTGAACTGCTTCGACGGCGCCCCCCGGTACGACCTGGACGAGGTCCGGCTGGGGCTGACCATCCCCGAGGACATCCCGATCGTGCTCGGCGACGCGCGCCGCCGGGAGTCCGGCAAGGAGATCCTCATCACCCTGGTGGAGCACGCGATGAGGACGCGCCTCGGCGGCTCCCCGTCCGCCGCCCCGGGACGGCTGGAGACCATCCGGTAGGCACATTCATCCACCCGAGTAGCGGTGAATCCATCCGCCGGCCGGGCGCGTCCTCCGCGGCCCGCGCACACCGTGTCACGATAACGGCGATCATGGGGAGCTCTACACGGGGAGACACCGATGTGCGAAGATCCGGGCATGTCCCCGGCCATGGCGCGGGCCCTGGAGGACTACCGGGCGCTGCTGGCCGCCCACGGCGTCACCTGGGGCGAGGATCCCGTCTTCTACGTGAAGTCGATGGCGGCCGACGCCTACCTGATGGGTCCCCGCGACTTCTGGGGCGTCTGCTACCGGAAAGTCGCCGAACGCCACCCGGGCGCGGACGCCAGGGAACTGGAGGACCACCTGTGCGAGCTGGACATGGACGAGGTGGTCCGCGACGTCCTCGCCGGAGACCTGCCCGACAACCTCGCCGCGCTCCGGCTCACCCCGTCGGGCGCCGCGCTCGAGGCGCGGGCGCAGGCCGTGCTCCCCGGGCGGAGCCTGCGCACGACGCTGCTGGTCGACTCCTCCCGGGACGAGCCGTCCACCGTGCTGGTGGACGGCAGGGCCCACGTCGTGGGCCCGCGCGGCGCCCGGCTGATCGGGATCACCGGCGGGAGCCGGGTCGTCGCCGACGGCGAGCCGGTCGGCCTCGGGCCGCTGGTCCGCCCGGCGGCCGCCGCCCGCCTGCGGGTGCGCGCCGGCATGCCCTGCCGGTGGAGCGTGTACGGCGCGCACGGCCAGGGCTGGTACCCCGAGGGCGTCCCGCACCGGCGCGACGCCCACGTGCTGCCCTACTTCCACGGTGACGACCTGGTGCTGGACGTCCCGGCCGAGCCGCTGACCGTCCGCGTCTGCCGGGGCATGGAGTACGGCTCCGCCGAGGTGGCGGTGACCCCCGCCGCAGGGGAGGAGACCGCGGTCGAGCTGGTCCCGGGACGGCTCTACGACGCGGCGGCCCGGGGCTGGTACGGCGGGGACATGCACGTCCACCTCAACTGGGCCGGGGACATGGTCGGCACCCCCGCCCTCGCCGCCGCCATGCAGCACGGCGAGGACCTGCACGTGCTCAACCTGGTCGCCGGGAACGTCTCCTCGGCCCGGGTCTACGACGCCGAGGCCCTGGAGCACTGGGCGGGCAGGGACCTGCCCTGGTCCGACGCCGCCCACCTGGCCCGCGTCGGCGTCGAGTACCGCAACGACCTGCTCGGCCACTTCTACGCCTTCGCTCCCCAGGCCCCGCCCTCGCGCTTCCACACCGGCTTCCTCGGCACCGCGGACTGGCCGCCCAACAGCGCGGCCTGCGAGGAACTGCGCGCCCTGGGCGCCGTCACCGGCTACAGCCACCCCTTCCACGTGCCGATCTCCGAGGGCGACGGCCCGGAGGCGGCCCTGCTCTGGCGGCGCAACTGCTCGGCCCGGGAGATCGTCGCCGACGCGGCGCTCGGCCTCGTCGACGCCCTGGACGTGCTCAACCACTCCTCGGTCGAGGCCACCGCGCTCGTCTACCGGCGGCTGATCGGGGCCGGCAACCGGCTGGCGGTGACCGCCGGGACCGACACCATGCTCTCCTTCGCCTGCCGGGGCAGCCAGTCCAGCCCGCCCGGCTGGGAGCGGGTCTACGCCCGCGTGGACGGCCCGCTCACCGCCGCCTCCTTCGCCGAGGCGATCCGGCGGGGCCGTACCTTCGCCACCACCGGCCCCTGGCTGGAGCTCTCGGTGGACGGGCACGGGACGGGCGACACCCTGAGCCCGGAACCCGGGACCCGGGTCGCGATCACCGTCCGGTCGATCGGCCCGGAGGTGGAGCGGCTGGAGATCCGCACCTCCGCCGGGGTGCTCGCCGAGGGGCCCGGCGGCGAGCTGACCGCCGAGCTGGTCGTGGACGGGCCGGACTACGTGGTCGCGACCGCCTCCGGCGGCCCGCACGAGCGCACCTTCCACCCCACGGGCGTGCACGCCCACACCAGCCCGGTCTACCTCGACGCGGGCGGCCGCCGCGTCGCCCGCGCCGAGGACGTGCGCTGGTGCCTGGAGTGGCTGGACGGGCTGGAGGCGATGGTCCGCGCCGAGGGCAGGTTCGAGAGCGAGCGGCAGCTCGACGACCACCTGGCCCTGTACGGCCGGGCCCGCGCGGTCTACCGGAGCCGGCTGGGCCGACCGCCCCCCGCGCCCCCGCCCGGGGCGGGAGGCGGGTGACCCGCTCGGTACCCTTGCCCGGGTGAGGTACCGAACGGGGATCGCCGCCCTGGCACTGGCGGCGCTGGCGGGGCCGGTCGCGGGCTGCGGCGCGGGATCGGCCGTGTACGACTACGGCGAGGTCGTCGAGGGCGGGGTCGGCCGGAGCACCGAGGTCGAGGTCGCACCCGGCCAGCGCTTCTCCCTCGCGGTGGAGGACAACGCCTCGGTCGGCGACAGCTGGAAGCTGGGCCCGCTGCCCGACCCGAAGGTGGCCTCGTTCATCAGCGCCGAGTACGAGAGCGAGGGCGGGGAGGACACCACCGGCGGGGGCGGGGTGCGCTACTTCGTCTTCAACGCCAAGCAGCGCGGCACCACCGCGGTCACCCTCTCCAACTGCTGGCGCTGCACGGCCGGCCGGGTGCCCTCCGACGAGCAGAGCAGACGCCTCTCGGGAGACGCCGTCTTCCGGATCACCGTCAAGTGAGCCGCACCCGCGCCACGCCCGGAATGCCGGAATTACTCGGCCCGGGCGGGGAAATCGTGGACCCTGGTGCGCATGAACCGACTTGCTGAGACCGACCTGTCCGTCACGCTGTCCAAGAAGGAGGCGGCCGAGCGGCTCGACGCGGCCCTGCGGCGGCTGCTCCGGCTCCGCCTGATGCTCGGCGGGCAGATCGGCGACAAGCGGATCGGCCCTCCGCTCTGCGTCGTCTTCGAGGGCTGGGACGCCTCCGGCAAGGGCGGCGCGATCAAGCGGCTGGTCCGTCCGCTCGACCCCCGGCACGTCCGGGTCGCCCAGTTCGCCGCGCCGACCTACGACGAGAAGCGCCACCATTTCCTCTGGCGGTTCTGGAAGGTCCTGCCCGGCTGGGGCGGCATGGCGGTGCTCGACCGCTCCTGGTACGGGCGGGTGCTGGTGGAGCGGGTGGAGGGCTTCGCCACCGAGGAGCAGTGGTCCCGTGCCTACGGGGAGATCGTCGAGTTCGAGCGGACCCTCGCCGCCGAGGGCATGATCATGGTCAAGTTCTGGATGCACGTCTCGGAGGAGGAGCAGCTCCGCCGCTTCCGCGACCGGGCGGCGGACCCGCTCCGGGTCTGGAAGCTCACCGACGAGGACTGGCGCAACCGGGACAGGCGCCCGCAGTACGAGGCCGCGGTGGAGGAGATGCTGGAGCGCACCGACCACCCGGACGCCCCCTGGCACGTGATCGCCGGGGACGACAAGCGGTACGCCCGGGTCGCGGTGGTGGAGACGGTCTGCGCGGCGGTGGAGGCCGAGCTGACGGCCCGCGGCTACGACCTGACCGACCCCGCCCCGGGCTCCGCCGGCGACGACTGACGTGACCGGTGGCGGGAGTGGGGAGTCGTCCTCCGCCGCAGCAGCCACCACGCCAGGTGGAGAGTGACGAGGAGGAGGGCGGCCCCGGCCGATGAAGCGGCAAGGGCCTGAACCGGAGGTAGGGGAGGACGGCCCGAGCCGTAGGTGGCGACCGAGCAGGCGAACCAACCCAGAGCGCCGCCCGACAGCGCCGTGAGGATTCGGTCGGTGGCGTTCAGCCGGGCCGGGGACGATGCGAAGCGGTGGACGATCGGGGGTGCCGTCAATGCCAGTGCGGCCAGCAGCACGATCACCGGGGCCTGGCTCCGCGACGGGAGGGGGACCCGGTAATCCAGGGACTGGATGGCACCCAGCGCCATGAGGAGGGCACCGAGCAGTGATGCCTGAAGCAGGGTCAACCGCTGCTCCCGGTGCCGCAGCCGCTCCTCGATCATCGTCCGGGCCGCTTGGGCGACGTCGGTCGCGCTGTCCCTGGTGGCCTCCACATAGACGATGTCGGCGTCGAGCTGCTCGGCCAGCCGATCGCTCAGGCGCCGATCGTGGTCGAGGAAGGTGCCTGCGGCGGCGTCCTCGCGGATCGCCGCCCTCATGTTCTCCGCTGCGATCTTCACGCTCAGGCGAATCGTCCGCAGGTCGCGAAGCGCCGTGACGAGCCCGGCGTTCCCGCTGACCGCGGAGACCACGGCCGCCTGCCCGTGTGCCAGCTCGGCGGTCGTGACCCGGCCTCCCCGAGCCGCGGCATCATGGAGCAGCCCTGCGAGGCGGTCGGTCAACGTGTCCACCTCCACGCTGACCCTTCGGAACCGGTCCTCGTTGAGGATCAGCCACCATGCCCAGCGCATCTTCGCGGAGTGGAGCAGGTACCTGCCGAACGGGCGGAGCTCTGCCGCTCCGGAGGACCACGTCCACGTGTACATCTCCTCCTCGTCGCCCGGCTCGGCGAGAACGACCAGACGGCGTGTGGCCGGACGGCGCGGTGCCCGCGCGGAAGGCAGTTCCCGGACGGTGATGCCGCCCCTGCTCCAGACGGGTCCCGGCCCGAGCCGGTCGGGGAGGACATCCCTCGTCCGTCGCAGGCGGAGCCGGCGCGGGACGGTGACCCCCAGATGGATCCGGGCCGTACCGAGCCCTCCCGACGCCTCATGGGGCCATTGACCGTCGAGGAAGTCCCAGCCCTTCGCCTCCTCCGCGGCGAGCATCACCATCAAGCCGATGACGTCGTGCTCGCGGTAGAGCACCGCCTGGTAGGTCCCACGACCGGGGATCTCCGCCGCGGTGAGCACCGTGAAGCGGCCGGCCGGAGGCAGCTCCGCGGGCACGTCGAGCGCGGTGTGCGGGCTTATGGCCCGTGCTTCGCCGAGATCCAGAAAGATCTGCCAGAGACGGCGGACAGGCTCCCGCCACGAATCACCGTCGTCCCCCACGGCCGTGAAGGCGTGAACGAGCAATGCCTGCTCACGAATCCTCGTCAACGGCGGCCTCCTCCTCCCGCAGGGCATGGGTGACGAACGCTCCGATGCGCCGTATCGTCCTGTTGATCATCTCGGGTATCTCCACCGGGTCCTCGGGTGCGTCTCCCGAGGTGATGGGCCGAGGTCCGCCCCTTCTCCCGTCGGCCGACTCGATCTGGCTCAGGCACCCGAGGACGGCGGCTGTGTCGCCCGCCTCGACTGCCTGCTCCAATGCCGTGATCTCAGCGGAGACCTGCTCCCACTCCCGGGCGGACAGTGACCATCCTCGGACCCGCCCGAGCAGCTCCGCCGTCTCGTGAAGGCTCTCCTGGTAAGTGAGCATCCTCCCCCTCGCTGTTCGAGACCATCCCTTCGGCGGTCGCGGACGTCAGAAGCCGGAGTGCACGAACGGCGCCCAGACGATCGGGGCCTGAGGACGTCGGTCGCGCAGTCTCCGCACGGCTCCGTGCAGCGCCTGGGCCGCGGCGTCGGCACGATGCCGCGGGCGGTTCGGGAGGCGCGAGTAGAAGTCGGCTGCCACGGTCCGCGATATGTGGTCGGTGGCACCCCACAGGGAACCGATCACATGACGGTATCCCGCCGCCTGGAACGAGGCCACCAGGTGCTCCGCCTCGTCGAGCCGGTCCATCGAGGGAGCCGCGGTGTGACAGGCGGAAAGGTAGGCGAGTTCCGCGGCCGGAAAGTGGGATCGGCCGACTCGGTCGACGTCCAGGGTGCCGTCGGACAGATAGAGCTGCGCGGGCCGCTTGCCCGGTACGGCCGGCGTCCCGTGGCAGGCGATGTGCGCCCACGGATGTGTCGCCAGCCCCTGCAGTGCCGCGTCCACTGTCGCGTCCTCCCCCGTGACCACCGTGCCGCGGCCCACTTTCCGAAGGATCTCCTCGATCTCCGCCGTGACGCTCGGGAGCGGGGGGCCACCCGGCGTCGACGGCATGCCGAGGGTGAACAGGTGCGGTTCGCCGGCCGCGTGATGCGTTCCGGAGCCCTCGTGCGCCGCCAGCGGAAGGGCGCTCACCGTGCTCGTGTACGAGGAGACCACCCGGTCTATGACGTTCTCTCCACCGGAGTGGTACCCGCGCCCCGCCGCGTGCAGAGGGGAGAGGCAGAGCACGCCGGTGGGGCACCACCAGATGCGCGGCCATGGGCCCTCCTCCGCCGGGGCGCGGACATGCCCCAGCGCGCGGAGGATCGGCTCGGCCGCCGCTTCCCAGAGCCATGCCAGATGGTCTTGCACGAGCCGGTTGAGACTTTTCGGGTCGAGGGACGGGCGGGGGGCGAACTCCCATTCGATGATCGCGCGCTGGAGCTCGTAGGCCTGCTCCTGGGCTGTGTGAAATGTGAGATCGGGGAGGTGGATCCTCTCCGTGCGGTCAGCCGTGAGGGCGATGGCGTCACACCCGATCCGGCTGACGTTGACCACGACGACGGCATCCTGTCCGTGCAGGGCCCTGATGGGGGTGATCCGTGGCGGAACGCCCAGACTCCTCAGCCGCGGATCCCGGCGTATCTCCGCGGTGAGTACGTTCCAGTCGGAATGGAGCCGCACCTTGAGGTCGTGGGGGTGTTCCCATTGATCGTCGAACAGTGATGAAACAAAGGAATGGAGCTTATCGAGACCGCCGGGCATGAGAAAAATATCGGGATTGTGCCACTCGTAGTCGTCTTTGTGATATTCGTGCTGGGCTGCGAGGATGGTGAAGGTGCATCTCAGGTAATCGATGAACCGCTCGGCGGAGGGAACCAGGTCGAAGGCCTCGACCGCTCTGCTCAGGATCGCCATGCGCTCCGCCAGGTCGGGTCTCACCGAGCGCAGCAGGTCGATGTCCCTCCGCTTCTGCAGCGTCGTGTTGCGCAACCTGCAGCGGCCGCGTTCCAGCAGTTCCAGGGCGTCCTCCGGCCGGCCCGAGCGCAGCGCGCACGCGGCCGCGTCACGTGCGACCGCCGCCCACCGCGTCAACCGATCGCGTCGCTCCGCGAGCGACGCGGTATGCCACTCCAGATCGTCGACCAAGTGCAATGCGATCTCGTACGCCACTGCGGCCTGGGGGTGGTAGCCGAGCTCGATCGCCGCCTCGGCCCAGGCGAGGGCCGCCGTACGGCGGGTCTCGGGCGGGATAGGCTCCGTTCCGGTCGCCACCGGCCGCAGATGGCGGATCGCCCTCCGGCAGTCGGTGAGACTTCCGTAACCCTTCTGGTAATTGTCCAGACGGAGGCATCCCAGAAGAAACCGGTCGTGAGCCTGGTGCTCTTGCGGACTCCCGCCGTCCACTTTCTCACCCAGGACGGCGAGGGCTTCCAGGCGGTCGTCACGCGAACCCCGCCGCCAGAGAGCACGCGCGAAGTGGCCTGCCGCCTCCTCGGAGCAACCGGCCGCCTCCCGTGCGAGTTCCACCGCCCGGTCGGCGTCCGCTCGATCGCCGGACAGGTCGTACCGCTCCAGGAAGGCGGTGCTCAGGTTGGCGAGCCGCTGTGCGCGGGTCGGCAGCTCGGGCGTCTCCGGAACGGACATGAGCCCATGGAGAACGCCGATCAGGGAGTCCAGGCCCTCGACGCCCGTGAAGGCTTTCGTCTCCAGGGCCATGGCCGCGACGCTGTACAGGAGATTCGGGCTGGTCGGCCCGTGGTCCTTCACGAGCTCCGCGAGGATCCGCAGCGCCTCCCGCAGGTCCTGCGGAACGTGGCACCGCCGGTACCGCTCGTAGAGCCATAAGGCCAGTTCTCTTCTGAACTGCGGATCGCCCGCCTCGTTGCCATGGCGGAGCACCCCGCGCATGACCGTGATCGCCTCGTTCAGGTCATCGAGCCCGTCCGCGGCCTTGAACCGGTCGTGTAGTGCCGACGCCAGTGAGAGCCGCAGGTACCTGCCGGTAGGGGTGTCCGGTGGGAGGGATCTGGAGAGGGCGGCGGCCTGGGAGATGATCGCATCCAGGTCCTCCGAGCCGGGTACCATCCTGGACCGGCTGTGGAGCAGGGAGAGGAGACAGGCCTGCGCGTCGGTCTCGTCAGCGGATCTCGACGCCCGGCGGCGGACGATCGCGATCGTCCGGTCCAGCAGGTGGAGGCCGTCCGGACCTTCGACCAGGATGCCTGCGATCATGTGGAGACATTCCAGCAGTTGCGCCGTCTTACGGCGCTGACGGTCACTCGCGAGGGCCCGTTCGAGGATGCGGAGGGCGAGTCCGGCGTCCTCGGCCCTGCCGTCCCGGCGAGAACGCAACGCCAGGCATCCGGCGAGAGCCGTGGTGATCTTCTTCCGGGCCTCCCAGGAGGGCAGCACGCCGCTGGAGATGCCCCCTCTCGAGATGACCTCGTCCAGGTCGTCGGGATGGGTGCTCATGCCGTACCTCAGGAAGAGCGCGTGGCACAGGTCCGCGACGGCCTCCGCGTGCTCGGGACGGCCGGGGACCGCGGACTCCAGCCGCCTGCGGGCCCTGATGACGGCTCTGCCGGTGAGCCGCCGCCGCTCGGCCGTGGAGACGACCTGCCTGTACCACTGGTAGTCCTTCGCCACCAGATCCGGATCGCCTTCGGCAAGCGCGCGGTCCAGGTAGTCGCACACGAGCGGTGGCAGCAGCGACGGATGGAAGGGACGCGTCCTCTCGAACTCCTCCAGTGCCCTTATGAGTTCCATCAGCGCGGCGCCTCCGTCCGGAGACATGGCCATGTAGCGCGACCAGTGCACATGCGCCAGGACGTAAGAGATTCCGGCGGGAAAGGAGCACTCCGCAGTGTGATCGCGGAGATCGGCCAGGCACCCGGCCTCCACGGTCACCGCACCGGACAGGAGCCTCCGGGGGTCGGCGCCCTCCAGGTGGTTACGGAGATTCCGGATGATCTGTGAGATCAGGTCTTCCGCCAGATCAGCCGGCATCGGAGAGGAACAGCCGTCCAGCCGCCGAGGCAACAGGCTCATCACCGTCAGCCACTCCGGCTCGGCGAGCTCTTCGGGAAGCGCCAGGAAGCGGTACCAGTGGACCCGGATGACGAGGTCGAGCGTGCTCATGCGCCTTTCCGGCCCGCCCAGAACGGAGCGCTCGTCACCGACGAGCTCAAGGAGCCGGGCGGCCCCCGCCGGCACGTCGTGGTCCAGGACCGCGGCATCCAGGCCCGCGGCGAAAGCCTCGCAGCTCCGCTCCAGGAAGGACACCGTCTCGTGGAACATCGGTCACCGCTTTTCCGCGATGGACGGGGGTCGCGTCACACGAACAAGGGTCTTGCCGACGGTCCGTGATGAAAAGTGCCGCCGGGGATAGAACGCGGCGCGGAAAGGGCCCGGGCGCGTCGGCCGTCCCGCTTCTCAGCCGTTCTCGCCCATGGCGTCGCGGATCACGTCGCGGACCCGGTCCATGATCGCCACCGGCGTGCCGGCCAGTAGGTTCCCGGCCGCCGACTCCACCCCGGGGTGCGGGTGGGTCGGGGCCATCGCCTCGGCCGCCTTCACCCCGGCCGCCATGGCGCGGCGCTCGGCCTCGGAGGTGTGCGCGCGCAACCGGGTGAACTCGTAGCGCTCCTCGCTGCGGGCGTGGGCCAGCACGGCCGCCCGCAGCACCGCCAGGTTCGTCAGGAACCGCGCGTCCCCGGGTCCCGCCTCGTCCATCTCCATGAGCAGCCGCTTGGCCTCGTACTCCTCGGCCAGCCGGTCGCCGACGACGGCGTCCCCGTCCTCCAGCTTCCCGCGGGCGTACGGGTGGACGATCTCCTCCTCGGCCGTCTCGTGCACGGCCAGCAGCCGCACCAGCCGCCGGAAGGCCTCCGGCCGGTCGGCCGCGGAAGCTCTCTCGACCTCGTCGAACATGTCCCTGATCATCGCGTGCTGCGCCAGGAGCAGGTCGACGACGTCGTTCTCCTCCATCGCCTCGGGCCGAGGACGGGCCTTGACCATCTCGTTCTCCTCTCGCGTGTTCTGCGCACGCGTGGCCTACCCGTGTCCCCCGGGTGAAACCCGGACCGGCCGGGTTCGCGGCACGGCCAGGGGCGTCCCCCCTGGCCGGGACGGTTCGCCCGGAACGGGGACGGGCAGCGGCCGGTCGGTGCGGGTCAGAGGTCCAGGCCGGAGGGGCCGAAACGGTCGCGCAGGAAGCGGCTCTGGTCGCGCAGCGCCTGCTCGTCGCCCCGGTGCACCGCCTGCTCCACCCGGCGCAGCCCCGCTTCCAGCAGATCGAGCTGGGCCAGGAGCTCCTCGTGGGCGCTGCGCTCGCGGTCGCCGCGCCGGGTGAGGGCGTAGCCCCGCGGGAGGTTGGCGTACGCCTCCAGACCGGCCGGCAGGTAGTCGCGGATCGTCTGGGAGACGACGTGCAGGTGGTCGGGGGAGGTCACCAGCACCTCCGCCCGGTCCAGCACCCCCGAGACCAGCTCGCCCAGGGTCTCCACCCGGGCCACCACGTCACCGGGGAAGCGCTGGGAGCCCCGGACCTTCCGCAGCAGCGCCCCCAGGTCCGCGCGGAGCAGGCCGGTCTCCACCTCGGCGTGCGAGACGGCGAGCCGGACCCGGTCCGGCGGGGCCAGCAGCGCGCCCACGCCGTACAGCCCGGCGACCACCGCGGGCCAGAACGCGCCCGCCAGCCCGAGGAAGTGGGCCAGGAGACCGGCCAGGGCGAACGCGCAGCCGGTGATGTTCCGCGTCGAGCCGAGATAGCCCAGCACCCGGTCAGCCATGCGCGCGGGCCCTCCCCGTGAGCGGGCGCGCGGCCCGGCCGCTCCGGCCGTCACTGGTAGCCACGGATCTCCTTGAACGCCGAGGCCAGCGAGCCGTCGCGGGCGTCGAAGACGGCGCCCCCGGTCAGCTCGGCCACCCTGTTCATCTCCTCGGCGTCGCTCTCGCCGAACAGCACGACGAACGTCCGCGGCCGCCGGGCCTCGGGGAGCATCCGGTACAGCCGCTCGAAGTCCTCGAACGAGGAGCCGTCGGTGTTCTCGCCGTCGGTCATGAGCACGACCGAGGTGTAGTGGCCGGGGTCGCCCCGGAGGCTCTCGGTGTAGGCGGCCCGGAGCCCGTCGTAGATCGCGGTTCCCCCGCTCGCCTGCAGTTCCCCGGCGTACGCCCTGATCTCCTCCAGCACTGGCCCCGGACCGCGCTCGGGCAGGCTGAAGGCGCGTGGCTCGTGCGGGCCTCCGCTGAACGGGACCATGGTCACGTGCTCGCGGCTGCGGAACCGGGAGAACGTCCCCGAGGGCGAGCGGTCGGCGCCGGTCAGCGTGACCAGGGCCTGGCGCAGCGCCTCGATCCGCTCGCCCTTCATGGAGCCGGAGACGTCCAGGACGAACAGGGCGTGCGCGGGGGTCCGCACCTCGTCGAGGTAGGCGGTGACGAGCGCGTCGGCGGCCGCCCTGCGGTTCGGGAAGGGCAGCTCCAGCAGGGGCGCGGAGCCGAACTCCGGGCCGGGCCGGACCTCCGGGATGCCGGGCCGCCGGTGCGTGGAGGCCATGATCTCGCGCTGCACGTCCGGCGTGCGCAGCCAGGCGGCGAGCCTGCCGTACAGCTCCTTCTTCTCCGCCGGGGCGGAGGCCAGCAGGGTCAGCGGGTAGTCCGCGGTGACCACGCCGTCGCTCGGGTAGACGAGGGTGAGGTCCTTGATGCCCAGCAGCACCGACTCGTAGTTCACGAGGCCGTCCACCCCGCCCTGCCGGGTGTAGGTCTCGGCCAGCCAGCCCGACGAGCCCGAGGTCAGCTTCTGCGCGGAGAAGAACTCCTTCAGCTCCGGCGTGACCGAGGCGACCCGGGCGGTGTCCAGCGCCTCGCCGGCGTCCGAGAGCGCGGCGGCCACGCCGACCAGCGCGGAGAACCCCGAGTTGGACGAGGCCGGGTTGGCCATGCCGAAGGTGAACCTCCCGTCCCGGGCGGCCGCGGCGATCTGCTTCCAGGTCGCCTTCCCGTCCGCCCAGCCGAGCTCGGCGGCCTTGGCGGTGCGCAGGCCGAGCAGGACCGGGGAGGACATGACCTTGGTCTCGGTGGACAGCCGGGCGGCGGCGCCGTCGATCAGCGACAGGTAGCGGTTGGAGGAGAACCAGACGGCGTCGTACCTGCCGTCGGCGCCGCCGCCCGCGACCTGCTCGGCGCCGTCCAGCGTGCCGGTGTAGGAGATCTTCACCTTCACCCCGGAGCGTGCCAGCAGCGGCTCCAGGTCCTTGACCTCGCTGCCGGCCAGCACCCGTAGCACGTCCGGCCCGTCGGCGACGGTGCCGTCCGCCGAGCACGCCGCCAGGCCGAGTGCGGGCAGCAGCACCAGCAGCGACCCGATCGCCGCCCGGAGCGCGGCCCCGCGGGCGCCCGCCCGCCGTACGGCCCCGCGGGCGCCCCGCCGTGCGGCCCCGCGCGGGGCGCTCACCGGTCCGCCTCCGCCCGCTCCAGGTAGGTGCTGGCGTGGGCCAGCTCGGCGTTCAGGCTCTCGACGGTGACGGCCATGCTCTGCACGGCCTGGGAACGGAAGGTGTCGATCATGTCCATGGTGGCGTAGACGTTGTCGAAGGCCCTGCGCAGGGAGTCCATGTCCACGCCGGTCGAGGCGGCCTGGTCCTGGATGGCGCCGGCCTGGGTGCGGAGCATCTCACTGGTGGCCAGGATCAGGTCGCTCGTCGTGGCGTTGAGCGCGCTGACCTGGTCCAGCACCAGCTTCTGGTTGGCCAGCGCCTGGGCGACCGTGACCGCGGTGCGCAGCGCGGCGACGGTCGTGGTGGTCGCCCGGTCCACGCCCTTGCTGAGCTCCAGGTTGTTCTTGCGGACCAGGTCCAGCGCCAGGTAGCTCTGGGCGGAGACGGCGAGCTGGGTGAGGATGTCCTGGTGCTTCTGCCGCACGGTGAACAGCGCGTCGGAGCGCAGCGCGGCGGCCCGCTCCGGGTCGGTCGCGTCCAGGCGGAGCAGGTGCTCCTCCAGCGCGGCGTCGAGCCCGGCGGCCAGCACCGCGTACTCCTGCAGGCGGGTCATCGCCTCCCACAGGTTCGCCTTCTCGCCCTCGATCGCGGCGTTGTCCTTCAGCAGTTCGTCCTGGCCGGACTTCAGCGCGCGGATGATGTCGTCGAGGTGCTTCTGGGCGGAGGCGTACTTCGCGAAGTAGTCGCGGAGCCGGTCGCCGAACGGGACCAGCCCGAGCAGCCGGCGCGGTCCGCTCGCCGCCTGCTTCGGGTCGAGGTCCACCACCGTACGGCGCAGCGCCACCAGCTGCCCGGCCACCCGGCCCTGGGCGTCGGCCGCCTCGCCCTTGGCCGAGGCCAGGGCCGCGACGGGGCGTTTGAGCATGCGGTCGGCCACCTGGGAGGCGGCGCGGATCTCGGAGTCGCCCATCGAGGAGATGTCGTGCACCCTGCGGGTGAAGTCCGGGACCCTGGGGTCCATCCCGGCCAGCTCTCCGGCGAACTCCCGGGCCTTGGCGGCGAGCTCGTCCGCGCGTCCGTCGGGCAGCGGCAGCAGGGCCGAGACCCGCTCGGCGGGTACGGCGGTCACCGGTGCGGGCGGCGTGAGCGTCAGGCCGTTCCCGGGCGCCGTGTTCTCGGGCGCTGTGTTTCCGGTGTTCCCGGGCGCTGTGTTCTCGGGCGCTGTGTTTCCGGTGTTCCCGGGCGCTGTGTTCTCGGGCACGGTCAGGACCCTCCTCCGGCCTGCGGCACGGTGCCGTCCGCGTAGAGCCGCTCGATGGTGGTGATCAGCTGCTCCAGCCGGTCGTAGGCGGGCGGCTCCACGACGTCGACCAGGTCGCGGGCGACCGGGGCCCGGTGCTCGGCCGCCAGGTCCGCGAAGGCGCCGGGGTCGGCGGTGCGGAAGCCGTGCCGGGCGGCGAGGCTCCGCAGCGCGGGGTCCTCGGTCAGCAGCCGCCCGACCCGGACCGCCTCCTCGGTGAACGGCACCAGCGTGTGCTTGCTGAGCACGGTCGGGGCCGGGTAGAGCAGGCGCATGTCGGGGGTGATCGAGCCGTCTCCGGAGAACAGGCGCGAGAGGTACTGGGCTTCGTAGGCCATGACCATCGGGGTCTTGCCGGAGCCCATCACCAGGTAGTCCTCGAACGGCGCCTCGGTCGAGGACTGGGAGTAGCCCTGGTCGAGGAAGACCGGGGCCACCGTCTCGGCGACCTTCGGCACCTGGGCCGCGGTGGTGACCACGTCGTCGCCGTTGGCCACGTAGCTGGTCATGGCCAGGTACATGGCCGCGGAGTTGGAGGTCCTGACGTCGGTGGTGGTGAGCAGCACCCGCTTGCGCGCCGGGTAGGCGGTGTTGCCCGGCAGTTCGTCCCACCGGGTGCCCTGGGCGGCCAGCTTGAGGTACTCGGCGAGATCGAGCACCTGGTAGCCGTGACCGGAGTCGCGCACCAGGCCGGCCTTGGCCAGGACGTCGGCGATGGGCCGGAAGGTCGCCACGGCCATGGGCGAGTAGAAGGGGGAGAAGACCTGGGAGACCCCGCGCTCCTTTTTGATCTTCTCCGCGGCGGGGAGGCTGGAGGGGAACGCGAAGGCGTAGCCGTCCAGCTCGACCTCGGTGGCGATCTGCCGCGATCCGGCGGTTTCCACCTCCACCCGGAGCCCGTGTTTCTCGAATGCCGCGCGCACCCGGGGGTCGTCGAAGAACGGTTTCTTCTCCGAGCCGATCACGCCCCGGACCACGGCCGGTCCGCCGCCCCCGTTGCCGAGGACGACCGCCACCACGACCGCGGCGCCGAGCAGCAGCGCGAGGACGACGCCGATCGACCGTTTCATCACACTCCTTTTTCTGGAATAACCCCGTGAATGGGATTATGTGAGCCAGAGAAAAGAGGCGTGTTCTCCAGGTGGCGACGGGCGGGAGAATTCAATCCGTGTTCATTCACCCGTCATCCGGGGGGCCGCGGAGCGCGGAGAGCCGCCCGGGACCGGGGAGGCCGGGCCCGGGGCTCCCCGGCGGGATCAGACGCGTTCGACCGGGTTCCTGTAGAGGGAGTCGAGGAGCTCCCGGTTGCGCTCCTCCACCTCGCGGCGGCGCACCTTCATGCTCGGGGTCAGCTCGCCGCTCTCCACGGTGAAGTCGGCCGGCAGCACGGCGAAGTCCTTGACGGTCTCGTAGCTGGCGAGATCGGCGTTGACCGTCTCGATCGCCCGCCGTACCTCCTCGCGGAGCCTGGGATGCGCGCACAGCTCGGCCGGGTCGGACGGCAGGCCCTCCGCCTGCGCCCAGGGGGCGACCACGTCGGCGTCCAGCGTCACCAGCGCCGTGCAGTAGTTGCGCCGGTCGCCGTGGACGACGACGTGCGACAGGAACGGGCAGGCGGCCTTGATCCGGCCCTCCAGGTGCTGGGGCGCGACGTACTTGCCGCCGGAGGTCTTGATCAGCTCCTTCTTCCGGTCGGTGATGCGCAGCCGCCCGGCCTCGTCGAGCTCGCCGATGTCGCCGGTGTGCAGCCAGCCGTCCTGGAGCGCCTCGGCGCTCTCCTCGGGCAGGCCGTGGTAGCCGCGCATGATCCCGTGCCCGCCGATCAGGATCTCCCCGTCCTCGGCGATCCGCACGGTGACGCCGGGCAGCGGCGGACCGACCGTGCCGAACCTCACGTTCCCCGGCCGGTTCACGAAACTTCCGGCCGACGACTCGGTCAGTCCGTACCCCTCCAGGATCGTCAGCCCGGCGGCGTCGAAGAACTCGGCCATCTCCAGGGAGAGCGGGGCCGAGCCGGAGATGAAGTAGCGGATGCGCCCGCCGAACCTGGCGCGGAGCTTGGCGAAGACCAGCCGGTCGGCGAGCGCGTGGCGGGCCCGCAGTCCGGGGGAGAGGGCCCGGCCCTCCTGCCGGGCGCGGACGGTCTCCAGACCGACGCCGCGCGCCCAGCGGAACAGCTTCAGCTTGATCCCGCCCTCGCGCTGCACGGTCGCGGCCACGGTGTTGTGGATCTTCTCGAAGATCCGGGGCGCGGCGGCCATCACGGTGGGCCGGACCGCGCCGAGGTTGGCGGCGATGCGGTCCAGGCGGCCGTCGACCACGGTCGGCGTGCCCACCGCGATCATCACGGACTCCAGCAGCTTGCCGAACGAGTGGGACATCGGCAGCCAGAGGAAGTGCAGGTCGTCGGGGGTCAGCAGCTCGATCTGCGCGGCCGCGCGGGCGGTCTGCAGCCAGTTGCGGTGGGTCAGCTCCACCCCCTTGGGGCGGCCGGTCGTCCCCGAGGTGTAGATCAGGGTGGCCAGGTCGTCCTCGGTGACGGCGTCCACCATCCGGTCGTACTCGCCGGCCCCGCCCGCGGCGGCCTCCTCACCGGAGCGCGCCACCTGGTCGAGGGTGAGCACCCAGCCCTCCTCGTCCGCCTCGCCGTCGATGACGACCACGTGCTTGACGGCGGGGATCTCGCTCCTGACGGAGCGGAGCTTGGCCACCTGGTCGTCGTTCTCCGCGACGACCAGCACGCTGCCGGAGTCGGTGAGGATGAACGCGCACTCCGCGGCGGTGTTGGACGGGTAGATCGTGGTGGTCGCGGCGCCGGTGGACAGGACCGCCAGGTCCGCGACGATCCACTCCACCCGGGTCCCGCAGAGCACCGCCGCCCGGGTGCCGGGCTCCAGACCGAGCTCGCGCAGCCCCAGGGCCAGCGCGCGGACCCGCTCGCCCGTCTCGGACCAGGTGAGACAGGCCCAGCCGTCGCCCGACGGGTGGCGGAAGGCCTCCGTGTACGGTGTCGCTCGGACCCGGCTCCGCAGCAGGGCGGGGAGGGAACCGGTGTATTCGACGCTCATGACGCACCTCGGTTGGAGTGGCACTCTAGAGCGTCACTCTAGCAATCGGGGGAAGAGCGATGGCAAGGGGCGCCACACGCGAGGCGGTCCTGGACGCGGCGCTGCGGATCGTGGCCGAGGGCGGGCTGGAGGCCATGACGGTCAGCCGGCTGGCCGAGGTCTCCGGGGCCTCGAACGGGAGCATCTACCACCACTTCGGCAGCCGGGGCGGGGTGGTCGCCGCGCTGTACCGGGAGAGCTTCGCCGAGCTGGTCGGCGCGATGGCCCTCGCCCTCGACGACCGCCCGGCCGCGACGGTCGTGCCGGAACTGGCCGGGCGGTTCCTCGACTGGATCGTGGAGAACCCGACCCGGGGGGAGTTCGTCTACCGGGCCTCGGTCGCCGGGCTGCTCCCCGAGGACGGGACCGCCGAGTTCAAGGCGCGGGTCATGGCGCCGCTGGCGGAGTGGTTCGGAGCCCGTACGGCCCGCGGGGAGCTCCGGCCGGTCCCGCCCTGGGCGCTGGACGCGGTGGTCATGGGCCCGGCCCACGAGTGCGCCCGGCGCTATCTGGCCGGGCCGGACTCCTTCGACCTGAAGCTGGCCCGGCCCGAGGTCGAGCACGCGGTCTGGGCGATCGTCCGGCCCTGAGCGGCGCGTGTCCCGGGTGCGGTGTCCCGGGTGCGGTGTCCCGAGGGCGGTCTCCGGGGGCGGACGAAAAGAGCTTGACGCGACATGAGTCGCATCAGTACTCTCGACGATGTCGTACTGCCGTCCGTAGGAGAGCCCGTTGGAGTTCTGAGGTTCCAGACACCGCGCCATGAGAGCCGTTCCCCGGCCCGGCGCGCAGCTGACCTCGGTGCACTCCGCTCTCCGTCCCGGCCCCTCGCCTCCGGCGCCCCGCGCCCGGTGACGGCTCTTTCCGTGCGGAACCGCTTCTGACGGCGTGCGCGCCCGCGGTGTCTCCCGTGTCCCGATGAATCACGACACACCGTTGGAGCCGCCCCATGTCCTCTTCCTTCACCTCCATCGTCTGCGACGGTCTCTCGTTCGCGTGGGCGGACGGCACGCCCGTCCTGGAGGACCTCGACGCCGCCTTCCCCGCCGGCCGTACCGGCCTGATCGGGGTCAACGGATCGGGCAAGTCCACCCTGCTCAGGCTGATCGCCGGCGAGCTCGTCCCGGTCTCCGGCTCGGTCGCCGTCGCCGGGGAGGTCGGATACCTGCCGCAGAACCTCCCGCTCGGCGCCGGCCGTACCGTCTGCGAACTGCTCGGCATCGCGGAGAAGCGGGCCGCGCTGCTCGCCCTCGAACGCGGCGACGTCCCGGAGCACGAACTGGCCGGGCACTTCGCCGTCATCGGCGACGACTGGGACGTCGAGGAGCGCGCCCGCGCCGAGCTCGACCGGCTCGGCCTGGACCACGTCGGCCTCGACCGGACGGTGGCGGCGCTCTCCGGCGGCGAGACCGTCATGGTCGCCCTGGCCGCGCAGTTCCTGCGCCGCCCGGACGTGCTGCTGCTGGACGAGCCGACCAACAACCTCGATCTCGACGCCCGCAGGCGGCTCTACGCCGCGCTGGAGGCGTGGACCGGGGTGCTGGTGGTGGTCAGCCACGACCGGACCCTGCTGGAGCGGGTGGACACCGTCGCCGACCTGACCGGCGGCGCGGTCCGGATGTACGGAGGGAACCTCTCCGCCTACGAGGAGGTGCTCGCCGCCGAGCAGGAGGCCGCCGAGCGCACGGTCCGGGTCGCGGAGGCCGACGTGCGGCGGCAGAAGCGCGAATGGGAGGAGGCGCAGGTGAAACTGGCCCGCCGGGTGCGCTACGGCAACAAGATGTACGCGCAGAAACGCGAACCGAAGATCATCATGCAGGAGCGCAAGCGGCAGGCGCAGGTGGCGGCGGGCAAGCACCGGAACATGCACGCCGCCAAGCTCGCAGAGGCCCGCGAACGGCTCGGCGAGGCCGAGGACGCCGTGCGCGCCGAGGCGGAGATCCGGATCGAGCTGCCCGAGACCGCCGTGCCGCCGGGCAAGACCGTGCTGACCGTGACCGGCCTGCGGACCGCGGGTGGGACGACCGTGGCCGAGCTGGTCGTCCGGGGGCCCGAGCGGATCGCGCTGCTCGGCCCCAACGGCTCCGGCAAGACCACGCTCCTGCGCACCGTCGCCGGGGAGCTCGAACCGGCGGAGGGCTCGGTGGAGGTGGGCGTGCCCGGGGTGGGATACCTCCCGCAGCGGCTGGACCTGCTGGACGACTCGCTCAGCGTGGTCGGCAACGTCCGCCGGTTCGCGCCCTCCGCGCCGGTCAACGCCGTCCGGGCGCGGCTGGCCCGGTTCCTCTTCCGGGGGGAGCGGGCCGAGCGGCCCGCCGGGACGCTCTCCGGCGGCGAGCGGTTCCGCGCGACGCTGGCGGCGCTGCTCTCGGCGGAGCCCCCGCCGTGGCTGCTGCTGCTGGACGAGCCGACCAACAACCTGGACCTGGCCAGCGTCCGCCGGCTCGCCGAGGCGCTCCGGGCCTACCGGGGCGCGCTCATCGTGGCGAGTCACGACCTGCCGTTCCTGGAGGCCGCGGGGATCACCCGCAGGCTGGTCCTCGACCGGGAGGGGACGTTGCGGGAGGAACAGGATGACCAGTAGGGAAAGGAGTTTGACGGACACTGACCGACCCCACGATAGTGGGGCAAATGAGTATCCCCCCGGCTGCTCGCCGTCTGCTCCCGTGCGCCGCGGCCACCATGCTCGCCCTGACCGCCTGCTCCTCCCTGCTCCCCCCGTCCGAGCCCGTCCGAGGGCAGGCCACCGCGGGCGGGGTCGTGGGGGCGTTCGGCGGCCAGAGCGGTGACCGGGGCGGTGACCAGGGCGGTGACCCGACCGGTGCCGCCCCGTCGTCCACCGCGAGCGCCACGCCCTCCCCGGCCGCGCTGGCGCCCGAGGACTACCGGGCCGAGCTGGAGCAGGCGCGCGGCCCGGTCCGCGAGGCGCTGAAGAAGCTGGCCGGGACCGGCGGCAAGAGCCTCGACCGCCGGGTCAAGGGGGTCGCCGCCGCGGTGGACGACGCCGTGGCCCGGCTGGAGCCGCTGGCGCCGCCCGCCGAGCTGGCCGCCCAGCACGGGAACTACGTCGGCGCGCTGCGCTCCTTCGGCACCGCCTTCGACGGGGCGCTGCAGGACGTGCAGACGCAGCAGGCGTGCACCGGCCCCGCGGTGCTGACCGGGCTGGAGAAGCAGGGCGAGCTGACCCGGATGGACGAGGCCGCCGCCGCGATGAGCGGCTACCCGGCCGACGTCGTACCGGTGAAGGCGGCCGGGCAGCGGAACCGGCGGCTTCCCAACGGCAGGATCATCCGCTCGGAGAGCCGCACCGGCCGGGGCTCGCTGAAGATCCACAACGGGGGCAAGCGCGACGCCGTCATCGTCATGCTGCGCGGAGGCAAGCGGGTCGTCACCGTCTACGTGCGCGGGAAGAGCAAGGCGACGATCAGCGGGGTCCGCGACGGCAAGTACAAGGTCTTCTACACCACCGGGACCGACTGGGACTCCAGGGCGTTCACCCGGTCGTGCGAGTTCACCCAGTTCGGCAAGACGGTGCCCTTCAAGACCACCTACTCCGGCGCGTACGTCCGCTGGAACAACTGGACCATCACCCTGCACTCCGTCAAGGGCGGGACCGTACGCTCCAAGCCGCTCAAGCCGGACGACTTCCCGGGCTGAGGCCGGGGGGGAAAGGCGAAGACCGCGACCTCCTGGAGATCGCGGTCTCGTCGTCCCCCCTTGGGCGGATCAGGTGGAGAAGAGCATTCCCACCCAGCTGCGCTGGCGGTGGTGGCCGTAGTGGCCGCCGTAGTGCGGGGCCGGAGCGCCCCAGGCCGGCGGGGCGCCGTGGGCGGGCGGCGGCGGCGGGGGCGGCGGGGTCGCGTGCTGCTGGGACCACTGGCTCTCCATGCGGGTCAGGGTCTCGAGCTCGCCGTAGTCCAGGAAGATCCCGCGACAGCCGTCGCACTGGTCGATATGGACACCATTGCGCTCATAAGTGCGCATGTTGCCGCGACACTTCGGGCACTGCATCTGGTTGTCTCCTTGCCTTGGCATCGTGGTCGCCGTGCTAACCACAACCTACTGCGTTGGCACACTATGGCAGGCACGCCGGAACTGGACAATCCTTTGGCAGGTGTCGACCAGCACCTGCTCGACCTCGTCCAGTTCCCGCCCCTCCCGCCCCGCCGCGGCCACGGCCGCCGCCGCGAGCTGCACCGTCATCGCCTGCGCCGGGACCTCCAGCCGCTCCCACGGCTCGCCGTGCGGGGGGACCGCGCACCCGCCCTCGGCCCGGTAGGCGTCCAGGAAGCGGTGCCAGACCTGCGGCTCCAGCAGGCCCGCCGCGAACCAGGCCGCGGGCCTCGACAGGTCCCAGGCCGGGTCGCCGACGCCCAGGTCGTCGGTGTCGAGGATGATCCACTCGCCGTGGAGGCGGACCATCTGCCCCATGTGCCAGTCGCCGTGCGCCAGCAGGTCCGCCCCGTCCCGCGCGTCCGGTCCGGGGGCGCCCCCGGGGCCCGGCAGGAAGGCGGCCAGGGAGTCGAAGGCGCGCAGCACGACGCGCCCGGCCGCCGTGCCGCCGTCCAGCCGGGCGACGGTCTTGCCCACCCGCGCGGGCCCGCCCGCCGCCGGCAGCGGGGGGAGTGCCCCGGCCGGTACGGCGTGCAGCCTGGCCAGCAGCCGGGCGCTCGCCTCCCAGGGGGCGGAGTCCGGGTCGTCGTGGTCCACCGGGACGCCGGTCGGCCAGACGGTCACCAGCCTGCCGCAGACCTCCGTGACCTCCTCGGTCACCGGGTCGAGCAGGATGCCGCGGAGCACGGGGTGGCGCACGGCCCGCATCCGCCGCACCAGCGGTTCCCGGTCGGTCCCGGGGGCGTGCGCCTTGACCACGACGGACCCGGCCCGCACGATGACCACGTCCGGCCGGGTCGGCAGCACCTCGGGGGGCGCGTCGCCGTACCGCAGGCCGATCCGGCCCATCTCGGAGATCAGCTCCTCGCTCTCGCTCACCCGCAAAGTGAACCACAGCGTCCGGCGCCGAACGATAATCTACACTGTAAAGGCGGAGGCGCCGGAGCCGCTCGGGGCCGGGGCGGCGGGGCCCCTCGCGTATATACCAAGCGTTTGGTTGTATACGGGTCATGAGGCAACAGGAGATCGCGGACCGGCTGGAGATCGGCGACCTGCTCGCCCGCTACACCCGGGCCATCGACACCGGTGACTGGCAGCGCCTGGACCTGGTGTTCACCTCCGACGCGGTGATCGACTACACGGCGGCGGGCGGGATCAGGGGCACCCGGGACGAGGTGCGCGCGTGGCTGGCCGAGGTGCTGCCGCAGTGGCCCGGTCGGCAGCACCTGATCGGGGCGGCGACCATCCGGTTCGAGGGCGACGAGGCCGCGGTCGCGGCCCCCTTCACCGACGTCCTCGCCCCGTCCAGGGAGATGGTCGCCGCCGATGCCGCCGGGCTCATCCGGGGCGGCGGCTGGTACCGCCACCGGATGGTCCGCACGATGTACGGCTGGCGCAGCCGGGAACTCGTCGAGGAGCAGTCCTGGCGCACCATCCAGTGATCGCCGCGCGCTGATCACCGCACGCTGAGCGCCGGGTGCCGGTCCCGTGCGGCGGGCGCGTCCGTGAAGCCCGGGGGAATCGGGCTGATATGGCATGCCTGACGACATATGACCGCTTCGCACCTGTCATCCTTGTCTCCTGCACACCAGGACGAGACGCGGGGGAACGGTGAACGAGCGCAGGCCGATCGAGTGCTGGCTGTCGGACATGGACGGGGTCCTCGTCCACGAGGGGCACCCCGTGCCCGGCGCCGACGAGTTCATCCGCCGCCTGCGCGAGACGGGCAAGCGGTTCATGGTGCTGACCAACAACTCCATCTACACCCCGCGCGACCTGGCCGTACGGCTGCGCGCGGCGGGCCTGGAGATCCCGCCGGAGTCGATCTGGACCTCGGCCCTGGCCACCGCCAAGTTCCTCGACGACCAGCGCCCCGGCGGCTCGGCCTACGCGGTCGGCGAGGCCGGGCTGACCACCGCCCTGCACGAGATCGGCTACGTCCTCACCGACCTGGACCCCGACTACGTGGTCCTCGGCGAGACCCGCACCTACAGCTTCACCCAGATAACGCGGGCGATCCGGCTGATCGAGGGCGGCGCCCGCTTCATCGCCACCAACCCCGACCCGGTCGGCCCCTCCAACGAGGGCTCCCTGCCGGCCTGCGGGGCGGTCGCGGCGCTGATCACCAAGGCGACGGGCGTCGAGCCGTACTTCGTGGGCAAGCCCAACCCGATGATGATGCGCAGCGCGCTGCGGGCCATCGACGGGCACAGCGAGAGCACCGCGATGATCGGCGACCGGATGGACACCGACATCGTCTCCGGCATGGAGGCCGGGCTGCACACGATCCTGGTGCTCACCGGCGTGGTGGCCAAGGAGCAGGTCGACCGCTTCCCGTTCCGCCCCTCGCAGGTGGTCGACTCGGTCGCCGACCTCATCGGCATGGTCGGCTGACGGCGCGGCGCGGCCGTACCGGCCCGAAGATCGCGGCCCGGCGTAGGGTACCGGCATGAGGATCGGATTCGCGGTGCCGGTGTCCGGGTCGTGGGCGACGCCCGCCAACATGGCCGGGATCGCCCGGCGGGCGGAGGAGCTCGGCTACCACGAGGTGTGGACCTTCCAGCGGCTGCTGTACCCCGAGGGGCATCCGATGGGCCCCACGTACCGCAGCGTGCACGATCCGGTGGTCACGCTGGCCTACCTGGCCGGGGCGACCACCCGGATCCGGCTGGGGGTGGCGGTCCTGAACATGCCGTTCTTCTCGCCTGCCCTGCTGGCCAAGCAGCTCGCCACCCTCCAGGCCGTCTCCGGCGGCCGGCTCGACGCCGGGCTCGGGCTGGGCTGGCTGCCGGAGGAGTTCGCCGCCTCGGGGGTGCCGTTCGAGCGGCGCGGCAGGCGGGGGGAGGAGTTCCTCCGGGTGCTGCGGAGGCTCTGGACGGAGGAGGCCGTGGAGCACGACGGCGAGTTCTACCGGCTGCCGCCGGTGCACCAGGAGCCCAGGCCGGACGTGCCGCCGCCCATCCTGCTGGGCGGGGGCGCGCCGGCGGCGCTGCGGCGCGCGGGACGGCTGGCGGACGGCTGGGTGAGCGCGAGCCGGGAGGACCTGGACCGCATCGGCGAGAAGGTCTCCGTCGTCAGGCGGGCGGCGCTCGACGCCGGGCGGGACCCCGGGGCGCTGCGCTTCGTCACCCGCGGGGTGACGCGGGTACGGCCCGCCGGAAGCCCCGGCCGCGCGCCGCTGACCGGCTCGTTCGAGGAGATCCGGGCGGACGTGGCGCGCCTGGCGGAGCAGGGGGTGACCGACGTCTTCCACGACCTGAACTTCGACCCGGAGATCGGCTCGCCCGACGCCGACCCCGCGGAGTCGATGCGCCGGGCGGAGGCCGCGCTGGAGGCCCTCGCGCCCTGAGCGGGGTGACGGGCCCGGGGCGGAGCCCCGCCCCGGGCCCGTCAGCCGATCAGCTCGGGCAGGCGGGTGACGGTGTCGGCGAGGTAGGGGCCCAGCTCCGGCGGGATGAGGTTGAGGGCGGTGATCTCGGTGGGGACGAGCGGGAGCAGCACCACCTCGTACAGGCCCTTGGCGGGGTCGCTGAACTCGGGGCCGGAGCGCAGGGCGAGGTCCATCGAGACCAGGCGGCAGCCGTACACGTGCTGGATCTTGAGGCCGCCGTGGCGGACGCAGTTCAGGGTGACGAGCGGGGTGACGTCGGAGACGGTGGCGCCCAGCTCCTCCATCAGCTCGCGGCGGAGGGTGTGCTCCAGGGAGGCGTCCCCGGGCTCGACGTGGCCGCCGGGCACGGACCAGTAGAGCTCCCTGCCGGGGACGGTGCGGCGGAACAGCACGAGCCGGTCGCCGTCGAGCAGGAGGGCGCGGACGCTGGGAACGAGCGGCATCTCAGAATTCTCCCATCACCCCTTGACGCGATCTTCGGCGGGCTCTAGACAACAGAACAAGGTTCGGAAGATGGGGGAGCTCCCGTGACGACCGCACCCGCCTCCGGCCGCCTCGGCGCGGTCACCGCCGGCGCTCCCGCCTTCCCGCTCGCCCTGCTGTTCGGGCTGAACTTCGTCGACGAGATCGACCGGCTGGCCTTCGCCACGCTCTCGCCGGAGATCCGTGACGCGTTCGGGCTCACCGACACCGGGATCGGTGCGATCGGGTCGGTCGTGAGCGTGTTCATCCTGCTGGCGGCCGTCCCGCTGGGCTACGTCGCCGACCGGGTGAACCGGGTGTGGCTGGTGGCCGGGGCGGCGCTGCTGTGGGGCACGATGAGCGCGCTCACCGGGCTGGTGACCGCGGTGGCGCTGCTGTTCGCGGTGCGGTTGCTGGCCGGGCTCGGCCGGGTGAGCAACGAGGTCGTGCACTCCAGCCTGCTCACCGACTACTACCCGCCCGAGGTCCACCCGCGGGTCTTCCAGTTCCACCGGCTGGCCAACCCGCTCAGCCAGGTCTCCGCGGTCGTCGCGGGCGCGCTCGCCGCCGCCTACGGCTGGCGCTGGGCGTTCGCCGTGCTGGCGGTCCCGACGTTCCTGCTGCTCTGCCTGACCGTACGGCTCCGCGATCCGGGACGCGCCCGGTCCCGTACGGCCGCCCCCGCCGGGAGCGGGGGCGGACTGCCCTTCACGGCCGCGACCCGGCTGCTGTTCCGGATCAGGACGCTGCGGCGGCTCTGGCTCGCGGCGCTGCTGTCGGGCATGGGGCTGGTGGCGCTGCCGCAGATGCTCTCGCTGTTCCTCAGCGACGTCTTCCAGCTCGGCGCGACGGAGCGGGGCGCGGCGCTGACCGTCGCCGGGGCCGGCCAGATGGCCGGCCTGTTCCTCGGCGGGCGCTGGGCCGGCCGGGCCTCCTCGCGGGACGACTGGCACGGCGTGGCGACGGTCGCGGGGCGCTCGGGGCTGGTCTTCGCCGCCGCGCTGGTGGTGCTGGGCTGGTCGCCGGTCCCGGCGGCGGCGTTCGCGGTGATGTTCCTGATGGGTGCGGGCGGCGGGAGCTTCCTGCCGGCCTACCTGTCGCTGGTGGGCCGGGTCTCCCCGGGCGAGGTGCGCTCGCAGGCCTACGCGTGGGCGGTGTTCTGCATCGGGCTGGGCACGCTCGCCTCGATCGCCCTGTACGCGCTGGGCGACGCCGCGGGCTACCGGATCGCGATGACCGCCTTCGGGCTGGTCGTCCTGGCCGGGGCGGTGACGGCGTTCACCGCCCGCCGCTTCGCCCAGGCCGACGCCGCCTGACGGGAGCTGCCGGGCCGGTCTGACGGGACCGGCGGGAACGCGGCGTTCAGATGTCGCGGCGCAGGCGCTTGAGGTCGGAGCGGTGCTTCTTGGCGGTGATGCGGCGTTCGACCGCGCCCCTGCTGGGCTTGGTGGGGCGGCGCTTCTTGGGCGGCGGGGCGACGGCCTCGCGCAGGAGCAGGGCCAGGCGCATCTCGGCGGCCTCGCGGTTGCGAAGCTGGGAGCGGAACTCGGAGGCGGCGATGGTGACGACGCCCCCGGTCAGGCGGGAGGCGAGGCGTTCCAGGGCGCGGGTCTTGAGGGCCGGGGGCAGGGCCTCGGTGGCGGCCAGGTCGAAGCTGAGCTCGACGCGGCTGTCGGTGGTGTTGACCCCCTGGCCACCGGGTCCCGAAGAACGTGAGAACCTCCAGCGGAGCTCGGCCTCGGGGATGGAGACCGAGCCGCTGATCTGAAGCGGGCCGGGCATGGCGGGTGACTCCTTCGGCGGGGGGCGGGCGTTCAGGGTAGCGAACCGATGCACCCATCGATCAACCGGTTTATGCCCCATTCGGCCTGTTCCGATGAGTTCCAGGCCGCGGCCGTCGCGGCCGTCGCGGCGGTGAGCGGGGGGCCGGCGGCCAGCGCGGCCCGCCGCGCCTCCAGGACCGCCAGGACCTCGGCCTCGCTCGCTCCCGGCCCCGGCGGGTCGGCCGCGGCGAGGGCGGCCGACCCGAGCACGTGCACGATCACCGTGTACGCCGCCCGCGCGGCGTCGTCGGGGCGGAGACCGCCCTCGGTGAAGGCGGTCAGCAGTCCTTCGCCCACCGCGGCCGCGTTCGGGCCGCTCATCGGGCCGGAGAAGAAGAACGGCACGACACCGGGCCTGGCCAGCAGCTCGGCCCGCAGGCGCATGGCGTAGCCGGTGACCCGCTCGCGCCAGGGGGCGCCACCGGTCAGCGCCGCGGGCCCGGCCAGCTCCAGCAGGTGCTCGACCACGACCCCCTCCAGGGCGACCCGGTCGGGCACGTAGGTGTAGAGGGTGTTCGGCCGCACGCCGAGGCGGGCGGCGACGCCCCGGAGAGTCGGAGCCGCCGAGGGCTCCTCGTCGAGCAGTTCCATGACCGCGTCCACGATCTTGGAGACGTCGAGGCTGCGCTTGGGCCCTTTCACTTTCTCATTGTACGGTGTATAAATTCTGTACAGTGCACAATGTACACCGTACAAAGAAGGAGTGATCATGAAGAGAACGGCGATCCTGCTGGTGCTCGGCGCCCTGGCGGCCAACGTGGCCTTCGCCGGGCTGGCGGCCGTCTTCGACTACCCCGACGTGCTGGCCGCCCCCGCCGTGCAGGTGATGGCCGACTTCCACCACCACCAGGCGGCCGTCAGCGCGCTGTTCCTGCTGCTGGCGCTCGGGGCGGGGCTGCTGGCGCCCGTCGCGGCCGGGCTGGCCCCGCTGACCGGCCGCCTCGCCCTCCGCGTCGGTGTGGCGGCGGCGGCCGTCCAGGTCGTGGGGCTGCTGCGCTGGCCGCTGGTCGTGCCCTTCGTGACGGATCCGGAGACCTTCCGGACGCTCGGCACCGTGCTCGGCACGGTGGTCGGGGAGACCGCCGGCTACCTGCTGACGGCCCTCTGGACGGTGCTGGTGGCCGGGGCGGTGGGGGGCCGGCTGCTCAGGGTGTGGGGCCTGGCGGCGGCCGCCCTCGTCGCCTCGGGCGTGCTGGTCCCGTTCGGCGTGCCCGGGGCCGACCTGGCGAACTTCGGGGGGTACGTGCTGTGGAGCCTCTGGCTTGTCGGGCTTGCGGTGGTCTTGTGGCGTTCGACTCCTTCCGTCACAGTGGCTTCGCAGGGGCGGGCCGTACGTGCCGGCGGATGAGAGGCGGGGGAGCATGAGCGCGATCGTGGGTGTGCACGGGATAGGCAAGTACCGTTACTACCGCGACGCGGGGAACTCGGTCGCCGGGGCGGCCGCGGCGATGCGCGGCAAGTGGGACCGGTACCTGCACGGCGGGCTCACCGGCGGCATGCCGCACGCCGGAGAGCGCTACATCGCCGAGATCGCCTACTACGCCCACCTGCTGGGCGAGCACAAGGACGGCGAGCACCGGGGCGACGCGCCGCGCGCCGTGCAGAGCATGGACGCGCGCTCGCAGGAGGTCCTCGTCGCCTGGGCCAGGCAACTCGACGCGCTGGGGGAGGGGCTGACCGGCGCGCTGCACCGGGTGGCCGGCTGGCTGCTGGACCGCCTCCCGGACCGGGCCGCCGACTTCGCACGGGTCTTCGCCCCCGAGGTCGCCGCCTACCTCGACGCCGGCGGCGAGGCGCGGGCCGGCGCGCGGGCGGCCGTGGCCGGGGTGATCCGGCGCAACCGGCCGCGGGTGGTCGTCGCGCACTCGCTCGGCAGCGTGGTCGCCTACGAGACGCTCTGGGAGAACCCGGACCTGGAGGTGGAGCTGCTGATCACCCTCGGCAGCCCGCTCGGCATGCGCAACGTGGTCTTCGAGCACCTGCTGCCCGCCCCGGTCAACGGCTGGGGGGAGCGCCCGCGCCAGGTGGGGCGGTGGGTCAACATCGCCGACCGGCACGACATCGCGGCCATCCCGCCCGGCCTGCGGGCCTGCTTCACCGGAGTCGACCAGGAGTTCCTGGTCGACCTCGACTGGATCGACTTCCACACGGTGGAGAAGTACCTGGGCTGCGGCGCGCTCAACGACCATCTGAGGCCGTACCTGTCCTGACAGGTTCTCTTCACCGGAAGACAGGGATGACGTCTTCCGGTGGCCGGCCGGTGTTAACTCACGGCGGGTAACGCCCTTGCCTGTGCGGCGGCTGTTCATTCTCCCTTGATTCGCAGGCCACAGCGGGGAAAGGTGGAGCGGCTGCACTGGGTGGGTGGAGCAGAACCTGTCACGCAGAGTGTTCCTTTCCGCCGCCGCGGGCACGGGCGGCCTGTTGGTCACCGGGGCCGGGCAGGCCCCCGCACCGCGATCGCGGACCCTGGCCGCGGACCCGTTCACCCTGGGCGTCGCCTCCGGCGACCCGTCGGCCGGCGGGTTCGTGCTCTGGACCCGGCTCGCGCCCGACCCGCTCGGCGCGAACGGGCGCGGCGGCATGCCGGCCCGGGACGTGGACGTGCAGTGGCAGCTCGCGGCCGACGAGCGGTTCGCGAAGGTGGTGCGCTCCGGCACCGAGACCGCGCGGTGGCGGCAGGCGCACAGCGTGCACGTGGAACTGGACGGACTGGAGCCGGGCCGGGAGTACTTCTACCGCTTCCGCGCCGAGGGCCGGCTGTCCCCCGCCGGCCGCACCCGCACCGCCCCGGCGGGGTTCTCCCCGCTGACCTTCGCCGTGGCCGCCTGCGCCCACTACGAGCACGGCTACTACACCGCCTACCGGCGGCTGGCCGAGCAGGAGCCCGGCCTGGTGGTGCACCTGGGCGACTACATGTACGAGTACGCCCCGCAGGGGTACACCGCCCTCGGCGGCGGCGTCCGGCAGCACACCTGGGGCAAGTGCGAGACCCTGGCCGACTACCGGATGCGGCACGCGCAGTACAAGAGCGACCCCGACCTGCAGGCGGCGCACGCGGTCGCGCCCTGGCTGGTCGCCTTCGACGACCACGAGATCGAGAACAACTGGGCCGCCGGGGTCTCCAGCACCGGGGCGCCGGCCTTCAACCGGCGCCGGGCCAACGCCTTCCGGGCCTACTACGAGAACATGCCGCTGCGGCGTTCCAGCGTGCCCGGAGGGGCGTCGATCCGGGTGCACCGGCGGGTGGACTGGGGGCCGCTGGCCCGCTTCCACCTGCTCGACACCCGCCAGTTCCGCGACGACCAGGCCTGCGAGGACGGCGTCAGGGCGGGCTGCGACGACCGGCTGGCCCCGGAGCGCACCCTGCTGGGGGAGGACCAGCGGCGCTGGCTGCTCGACGGGCTGGCCGCCTCCGGGGCCCGGTGGAACCTGGTCGGCCAGCAGATCCTGATGGCCCAGCGCGATCACCGGGCGGGGCCGGGCACCGAGGTCAACCTGGACTCCTGGGACGGCTACGCCGCCGAGCGCGCCCGCCTGCTGGCCGGGTTCCGCGACTCCGGCGCGGCCAACCCGGTGGTGCTGACGGGTGACGCGCACATGCACCACGCGGCCGATCTCAAGCTCGACTTCGACGACCCGGACTCGCCCCGGGTGGCGGTGGAGCTGGTCACCTCCTCCATCTCCAGCGACGGCGACGGCTACCGGGACGAGAGCCGGGTCGCCGAGCTGACCGCGGAGAACCGGCACATCTCCTACCTGGACCAGCGGCGGGGCTACATCGTCTGCCGCCTGACGGCCGAGGAGCTGCAGGCCGACTTCCGGGTGCTGGAGTACATCAGCCGCCGCGGGGCCCCGGCCAGGACCGGCGCCCGGTTCACCGTGCCGGCGGGGGAGAGCCAGCTCGATCCTCGCTGATCTCCTTGTGGGAACTCCTGATCTGTGGTGAAAACCCAGTATGAGTAGCTTTGTACGGCGGGTCGCCGTCGCGGCCCTCGCCGCCGCCCTGGGCGGAGGTCTTCTCTCG
The DNA here is from genome assembly GCF_014203605.1 of Thiemannella venezuelensis. Taxonomy (GTDB): domain Bacteria; phylum Actinomycetota; class Actinomycetes; order Streptosporangiales; family Streptosporangiaceae; genus Planomonospora_A; species Planomonospora_A venezuelensis. The sequence goes on from NZ_JACHJJ010000010.1 coordinate 132,225, forward strand.
GGGAGTCCCTCCGCCGCGGACTCGGCGGCCGTCGTCACCTCCGCGGACTCGGCGGCCGTCGTCACCTCCGGCTCGTACGGCTCCGGCGTCAGCGCCTCGGTCACCTTCGACGAGTACGTCCGCAGGGGCGGCCACGTCACCTACAAGGTGAGGGTCGCCAACAGGAACTACGGGGGCGTGGCCGCGGCCCTGGTCGCCGGGGACTTCCCGGCCGGTACGCGCAGGGTCAGGGTGATCGGCAAGCCTCGGGGCGTGAGCTGCGAGGTCCGGGCGCGGAAGCTGGACTGCGAGATCGACTCCCTCGGCGAGGGAGACAGGGTCTCGCTGACGGTCCGCGCCTGGTTGTCGCCGGCCCGGCGCGGGAAGTACGTCGCGAAGTTCGGCCTGAACTACGCCGAGGGCCCGGGCGGGCACGTCTGGACGCGGGACAGGGTGCGCTTCGCGAAGTTCACGACCCGGATCGTGTGATCGCGTAACCGAACAGGGTGTCCCCGGCGGAGGTGGCGAAGGTCGCCGCCGTCGCGGGGCGCAGGCCGGGGTGGGCGCCCTTGCGCACGCTCCCGCGCAGCAGGGTGAGCCTGCCGTCGCCGGGGGCGGCGACGACGAGCCCTTGACCGGGGCCCCGCCCGGGGACGGCGGCCAGGGCCGCGCCGAAGTCCCCGCCGCCTCCGGTGACCAGCAGGTCGTTCTGCTTCGTCAGGCCGCCGGAGCGGGTCCCGGCGAGCACCTGCACGGCGTTCTCGCCGGGCACCCCGATCGCCAGCTCGTCGTCGCCGTCGCCGTTGAAGTCGCCGGAGGCCAGGGCCGCGCCGAACCGGTCGGAGTAGCGGGGCCTGCCCTTCAGCCCCCGCTGCGACCAGGCCTCCGAGGTCGCGGTCCGCAGGCCGCCGCGCGCGCCGTAGACGACCACCACGGTGCCGTCGCCGTAGTCCATCGCCCGCTGGTTCGCGGTCAGTCCCTCGCCGGGCACCCCGATCGCCAGGTCGCCGCGGCCGTCGGCGTTGAAGTCCCCGGTGGCCAGCGCGGCGCCGAAGGCGTCCCAGGGCTCGGCCCGTCCGGTGATCCACGGGCTGTCCTGGGTGAGCTGGACGGCCCTGCGGCGGCGCACGTCGAGCACGGTCACCGAGCCCTGCCCGTTCTTCAGGACCGTGTCGGCCGGAGCGCCCGCCGCGATCTCGGCCCGGCCGTCGCCGTCGAAGTCGCCGGTCGCGAGCACCGACCCGAACTGGTCGGTCGCGCGCTCGGACTGGTCCACCCAGCGGCTCTCCTGCGTGATCACGTACGGCCTGCGCCCGGCGAGGCCGTACACGCCGACGCCGCCTCCGCCCAGCCCGGGGATCCCGATCACCAGCTCGTCGTCGCCGTCGCCGTCCAGGTCTCCGGCGGCCAGCGCGGCCCCGAACCGGTCCGGGCCGCGTCTGCGCCCCAGGTCGCCGGCGTCGAGTACGGCCCCGGGCCGCAGGCCGTCCGGTGAGCCCCTGAAGAGCTGCACGGTTCCGCGGCCGTCGGCGCCCGAGCCCGCCCGGTCCTCCTCGGAGACGCCCACGGCCAGGTCGGCGCAGCGGTCCCCGTCGAAGTCGCCGGTGGCCAGCGCCGAGCCGAACGCGTCTCCGGTCTCGGCCTCGCCGGGCACGCCGGGGCCGTCCTGGGTGAGCCGCCGTTCGGTTCGCATGCCGTACAGGATCGTGACGGAGCCGGCGCGGGCGTGCCCGCGCACCGTCGCGTACGGCGCGGCGACCGCGAGGTCGGCGCGGCCGTCGCCGTCGAAGTCGGAGGACACGCCGGAGCAGGCCCGTCCGCCGGAGACCGGCCCGGAGAGCGGCGGCGCGGCCGCGGCCGGTGACGGGGAGGCGAGGGCGGCGGCGAGGAGGGAGGAGGCGAGGACGGGGGAGGCGAGGAGCGCGGCTCTCATGCCTCCGATGGTCCCCGCGGTTCCGGACGGCCTCCCCACCGGGAGATGACGTGTCGGTGACCGGGGCGCGTAAAGAACGTGCCAGGATTGGAGTATGGACATCGACCTTGCTGACCTGGGGTTCTGGCGGCGCCCGCTCACCGAGCGGCACGAGGCGTTCGCGCGGTTGCGACAGCTCGACCGGCCGGTGTTCTTCCCCGAGAAGCGGGTGCCGCTGCTCCGCTCCGGCAAGGGCTTCTACGCGCTGGTGCGGCATGCCGACGTGGTGGAGGCCAGCCGCAACGCCAAGGTGTTCTCCAGCGAGCCCGCGGTGACCAACCCCGAGCCGCCGGGCTGGGTGAAGCACGTGTTCGGCGAGTCGATGGTCAACATGGACGACCCCCGGCACGCCCGGCTGCGCCGCATCGTCTCCCGCGCGTTCAGCCCGAAGATGCTGGCGAACCTGCAGGGCGACATCGAGAAGGCGTGCGGGCGGATCGTCGACGACGCGGTGGCGGCCGGTCCCGGCGGCGACTTCGTGACCCAGGTGGCCGCCCGGCTGCCCATCCACGTCATCTGCGACATGATGGGTATCCCCGACACGATCCGGGAGAAGGTCCACCGGCACGTCGACGTCTCCACCGCCTACACGGGGGTGCGGCCCAGCCTGCCGCAGACCCTCCGGATGGCCGGGCAGAACATGCTCGCCCTGCTCGCCCTGCAGCGCATGGTGATCGAGCTGGGCCGGGAGCGCGCCCGGGAGCCCCGGGGCGACCTGGTCTCCGCCCTGGTCACCGCGAACGTCGACGGGGAGCGGCTGACCGACCGCGAGCTCGGCTCGTTCTTCGCGCTGCTGCTCGTCGCGGGCAACGAGACGGCCCGCAACACCATGGCGCACGGCATCAAGCTGCTCACCGACCACCCGGAGCAGCGCGCGCTGCTGGCCGAGGACTTCGACGGGCGCATCGGCGGCGCGATCGAGGAGATGGTCCGCTACGTCTCGCCCATCATGCAGTTCCGCCGGACCGTCACCCAGGACTACGACCTGCGCGGCCTGCACCTGAAGGCCGGGGACAAGGTCGTGCTCTTCTACGGCTCGGCCAACCGCGACGAGGAGGTCTTCCCCGACCCCGACCGCTTCGACATCACCCGCGACGCCAAGCCGCACGTCGGCTTCGGCGGTCCGGGCCCGCACTTCTGCCTGGGCGCCAACCTGGCCCGCCAGGAGATCCGCACCATGTTCCGGGAGCTGTTCACCCGGCTGCCGGAGATCCGCTCGGTGGGCGAGCCGGAGCTGCTGCTGTCCAACTTCGACAACAGCGTCCGCAGCCAGCGCTTCGCCTTCTGATCCGGCACCCCGGCGGGGCCCTAGGCTCGTGGTCGTGACGATCAAGAACGCGCACTGCTCATTCTGCGGCGCCTCCTTCGCCGTCGGCCAGGCGTGGCCGCGCACCTGCTCCGGCTGCGGGAACACCAGCTACCTCAACCCGCTGCCGGTCGCGGTGATGGTGCTGCCCCTGGACGGCGGCCTGCTGGTGGTCCGCCGCGACATCGAACCGCGCCGCGGGGAGCTGGCCCTGCCCGGCGGCTTCATCGAGGTGGGCGAGTCCTGGCAGGAGGCGGCCGTCCGGGAGTTGCGTGAGGAGACGGGCGTCGTCGTCGACGCGGACGGCGTGCGGCTGCTCGACGTGCACAGCGCCCCCGACGGCACCGTGCTGATCTTCGCCCTGGGCCCGCGGACCGCCGCCGCCGGCCTGCCGCCGGTCGCGCCCACGGCCGAGGCGACGGAGTGGCTGGTGATCGACGGGCAGCGGGAGCTGGCGTTCCCGCTGCACACCCGCGTCGTGGCGGAGTACTTCGGCGCGCGGTGAGCACGGCCGCGGCGGGGTGCTCCCGCGCGGGACGGGCCCGGGCGCCCGCGGCCGGGCCGGGGCCGGTCACGGGCGGAGCGTTCGCTCCCCGGTCCGGGGGGCCGATCCCGCTACGCGTCCCCGCCGGCGGGAACGGCCGGCGGCGGGGCCTCGACCGGGCAGCTCGTGCACGGCCGGGAGACGGCCAGGACGTTCTCCCGGACGGTGAGGAAGGTGATCAGCGCGGAGACCGCCATCATCGCCGCGCCGACCAGCATCGTCGTGCGGAACCCCGGGGTGAACGCGGCCGCGGAGGTGAAGGCGTCACCGGTCAGCCCGGTCAGCGGCGGGATCGCGGCCACCGCGAGCAGACCGCCGGTGCGGGCCACGGCGTTGTTGACGCCGCTGGCCACCCCGGCGTACCGGTCCTCGACGGTGGCCAGCACGGTCGCGGTGAGCGGTGCGACCGCCGCCGACAGTCCCAGCCCGAACAGGGACGCCGGCAGCAGCACGTCCACCACGTAGCCGGAGCCCTCCCCGATCCGGGACATCCACAGCAGGGCGGCGGCGCAGAGCGCGATGCCCGCCGTCATCGGGATCCGCGGCCCGATCCGCTTGGCCGCCTCGCCCGCCCGCGCCGACAGCAGCAGCATCAGCACCGTCACCGGGATCATCGCCGATCCCGCCAGCAGCGGCGAGAAGCCCGAGGAGACCTGGAGCTGGACGACCAGCAGGAAGAACACCACGCCCATCGCGGCGTACATGACGAAGGTGACCGCGTTCACGGCGGTGAACACCCGGGACGCGAACACCCCGACCGGCACCAGGGCGTCCGGCGAGCGCCGGACCTGCACCCGGACGAACGCCGCGCCGAGGATCGTGCCCGCCACGAGCGGGAGCACGAGCAGGTCGACGAGCCCGTAGGTGATCCCGGCCAGGGCCGCGGCGGCCAGGACGGCGCCGAACACGTCGAACCGGCCGCCCGCCCCGGTGTCCCTGCTCTCCGGCACGTGCCGTACGGCCACCGCCACCACGACCGCGGCCACCGGGAGATTGATCAGGAACACCCACCGCCAGCCGGCCGTGTCCACCAGCCACCCGCCGAGCAGCGGCCCGACCGCCGCCGCCACCCCGCCCAGCCCGGACCAGGCGCCGATCGCCCGGGGCCGGTCCTCGCGGTCGAAGGACGCCTGGATGATCGCCAGGGAGCCGGGGGTGAGCAGCGCCCCGCCCACGCCCTGCAGCGCCCGGGCCGCGATCAGCGTCTCGACGTCGGGCGCCAGACCGCACAGGGCGGAGGCGAGCGCGAACCAGACGACGCCGGCGAGGAAGACCCTGCGCCTGCCGTACCGGTCGCCGAGCGAGCCGCCGAGCAGGATCAGGCCCGCGAGGGTGAGCGTGTAGGCGTTGACCGTCCACTGCAGCCCGGCCATGTCGGTGCCGAGGTCCGAGCCGAGCGCGGGCAGCGCGACGTTGACGGCGGTGCCGTCCAGCATGGCGACCCCCGAGCCCAGCACGGTGGCGAGCAGCACCCACCGTCCGGCGGGCGAGGCGAACCGGATGCGGCCGTCGTCCATGGTGCCCGTCCTCTCCGACGCCCGCGTGCGGCGTCCGGCGATTCCCTGCCCGGAAGTCAGGGGGCAGGACCACCGCAACAACGGCGCCTGTCACATGATTCCCAGCCGGGCGCTCGCGAGACTCCTGTCGGAGAAGCCGGTCGAAAGGGGCAGGAGAGATCGGTGATCTCTGGTAGGACATAGGCGTTCACCCCGATCTCGCAGAGGGACGCAGATGACCGACAAGAGCTTGACGGAGGACGGCACCTGGAACCTGGCAGGTGATCCCTTCGAGCGCGCGGCCGAAGGGGAGGAGCCCTCGATCCGCCGGAAGTTCGACGACTTCATGGCCACCGGCGATCCCGGCCGGGTCCGCCGGATCGTGGTGGGCTGGTGGGGAGCCGGTTACGAGGGCCGCTCGTCCGAGCTGCCGGTCAGGCTGCTGAGCGAGGCCGCCGACCGGCTGAAGAACGTGCGCTCGATCTACCTCGGCGACATCGGCCAGGAGATGTCGGAGATCTCCTGGATCGAGCACGGTGACGTCACCCCGCTGCTGGAGGCGTTCCCGAAGCTGGAGGGACTGGCCATCCGGGGGAGCAGCGGCCTGGTCCTGCGGCCGGTGCGGCACGAGGCGCTGCGCACGCTGGAGTTCGAGAGCGGCGGCCTGCCCGCCGAGGTCGTCCGGGCCGTCGGGGAGTCGGAGCTCCCCGCGCTGGAGGACCTGGACATGTGGCTCGGCGTCGACGAGTACGGCGGCGACGCCACCGTGGCCGACCTGGAGGCGATCCTGTCGGGGGAGCGGCTGCCCGCCCTGCGGCACCTGGGACTGCGGAACAGCGAGATCCAGGACGAGATCGCCGCGGCGGTGGCGTCCGCGCCGGTGGTGGCCCGGCTGGAGGCGCTCAGCCTCGGCATGGGCACGCTGAGCGACGCGGGCGCCGAGGCGCTGCTGTCCGGCCAGCCGCTGACGCATCTCAAGCGGCTGGACCTGAGCCACCACTACCTGACCGACGCGATGATCGAACGCGTCCGCGAGGCGCTGGCGGGAGTCGAGGTCGACCTGTCCGACCGCCAGGAGGACGAGGAGGACGACGAGGACGTCTGGCGCTACGTCGCGGTATCGGAGTGACCGGTCCCGGGGCCGGAATGTCGGAGATCTCTGGTAGGACATGATCCGTTGTGTTTCGCCTGACGGGAGCCACGGATGGACCATGCCGAGTTCGACGACCGCGATGACGGCTCCCACCGGTGCGGCGACGCCGTTCCGCCGGCCGCGGCCCTTCCCGGCGCCGTGCCACCGGGAGGGGTGACCGGATGACACGTGCCGCTCTGTGCAGGTTCGGCACTCTGCCGGTGGACCGCTTTCCCTGCCTCGCCGACGTCGACGAGGAGGAGTCCGAGGAGCATCCCCGCGCGGAGGCGTGGTCGCTCTGGCTGAACGAGTACTACGACGACGGGGAGGAGTCCTTCGAGGACTACTTCGCCCGCTTCGTCGGCGAGGTGGACACCACCGCGGTCCGCGAGCTGACCTTCGAGATGTGGGGGTCGCCGCACGAGTCGTCGGAACAGGCCGTACGGCTGCTCTCCGGGGCGGCGGACCGGTTCCCGGCGCTGCGGCTGATCGCGCTCGGCGACATCCCCTACGACGAGTGCGAGATCTCCTGGATCAGGCACGGCGACATCACCCCGCTGCTGGAGGCGTTCCCGAAGCTGGAGGTTCTGGAGGTCAGAGGGGGCGACGGGCTCCGGCTGCGTCCGGTGCGGCACGGGAGCCTGAAGGTCCTGCGGTTCGAGTCGGGCGGCCTGCCAGGGCGTGTGGCCCGGGCGGTCGGCGCGTCGGAACTCCCCGCCCTGGAGCACCTGGAGCTCTGGCTCGGCGTCTCCGACTACGGCGGTGACACCACCGTGGAGGACCTGGAGGCGATCCTCGCAGGCGAACGGCTGCCCGCCCTGCGGCACCTGGGGTTGCAGGACAGCGAGATCCAGGACGAGATCGCCGCGGCCGTCGCCGCGGCCCCGGTCGTCGCCCGTCTGGGGACGCTCGCGCTGTCGATGGGCGCCCTGGGCGACGCGGGGGCGGAGGCGCTGCTGTTCGGCCAGCCGCTGACCCGTCTCAAGCGGCTGGACCTGAGCCACCACTACCTGAGCGACGCCATGGCCCGGCGACTCCGCGGGGCGCTGCCCGGGGTCGAGGTGGACCTGTCCGGCCAGGAGCGCGTCAGGAACGACCGGCGCTACGTGGCGGTCTCCGAATGAGCGATCCGTACGGCGAGGCGGGCCGGGGCGGCCCGGAATCCCCGGCCGGAGGGGCGTGGGACGGCTGGTTCCCGTCCGCCGCCGAGTTCTACGGCTACCGGAGCCACTACGCCGGGTTGCCCCTGGTGGCCCCGGACGAGGCCGGCGCCGGGACCGTGACGGACCCCGGAGCCGTCGCCTGGCTGATGTACCACGAGGAGATCGACGGTGTCTGCGAGGGGTTCGTGCGCGGTGACCGCGCCGAGCACGCCCGGGCGATAGTGATCAACGGGTGGGACGACCCGATCGAGGACGGCCCGGACGACGTCATCGGTGTCCTCACGGAGAACGCGGACCGGCTGCCCCGCCTGCGTTCGATCTTCCTGGGGGACATCCCCGCCGAGGCGTGCGAGATCTCCTGGATCAAGCAGACCGACGTGACGCCGCTGCTGGAGGCGTTCCCGCTGCTGGAGCGGTTCGAGGTCAGGGGCGGGGACGGGCTCCGGCTGCGTCCGGTGCGGCACGGGAGCCTGAAGGTCCTGCGGTTCGAGTCGGGCGGGCTGCCCGGATCCGTGGCGCGGGCGGTGGGCGAGTGCGACCTGCCCGGGCTGGAGCACCTGGAGCTGTGGCTCGGCGTCTCCCACTACGGCGGTGACGCCACCGCGGCGGACCTGGAGGGGATTTTCTCCGGAGAGCGGTTGCCCGCGCTGCGCCGCCTGGGGCTGCGCGACAGCGAGTTCCAGGACGAGATCGCCGCCGCGGTGGCGTCGGCCCCGGTGGTGGCCCGGCTGGAGGCGCTCAGCCTCGCCATGGGCACCCTGTCCGATGCCGGCGCCGAGGCGCTGCTGTCGGGCCAGCCGCTGACCCACCTGCGCGCGCTCGACCTGCACCACCACTACCTGAGCGACGGGATGATGGAGCGCGTCCGGCGGGCTCTGCCCGGCGTCGAGGTGGACCTGTCGCAGCAGGCGGACATCATCGAGGGCGAGCGCTACGTGGCGGTGTCGGAGTGACCCCGTGCGGATCCGCCCGTGGCGTCCGGGATGTCAGGGGTGTCGGTGGTTTCTGGTAGGACAGGGTCCACTGTTCCCGCCCCTCAGGAGCCATGGATGGACCGCACCGAGTTCAACGACCACGTCGGCAACCTCTCCGAGGGGGTCTACGCCGGGCTGCCGATCGCGCCGGTGCCCGACGAGGAGGACACGGAGATCCCGGCCGCGGGCGGGACGGCGTGGCGGCTCTCGGTCGAGACCTACGACGCCGAGGAGACCTTCGAGGAGCAGTTCACCCGCTTCCTGGAGAAGGTGGACGCCTCCGCCGTCAAGGCGATCATCATCGGCGGGTGGGAGGACGCCTACGAGGAGAGCAGCGCGGCGATCGTCCGGCTGCTCGCGGACAACGCGGACCGGTTCCCCGAGCTGCGCTCGGTCTTCCTGGGCGCGATGGAGGGGGAGGAGTGCGAGATCTCCTGGATCCAGCAGGGTGACGTCACGCCGCTGCTGGAGGCGTTCCCGCTGCTGGAGCGGCTGGAGGTGCGCGGGGGCAGCGGCTTGGAGCTGCGGCCGGTCCGGCACGGGAACCTGCGGGTCCTGCGCTTCGAGTCCGGCGGGCTCCCCGCAGGGGTGGTGCGGGCGGCGGGAGAGGCGGACCTCCCCACGCTGGAGTACCTGGAAGCCTGGCTCGGCATCGAGCAGTACGGCGGCGACGCCCGGGTGGCGGACCTGCAGGGGATCCTGTCGGGGGAGCGGCTGCCGGCGCTGCGGCATCTGGGGCTGCAGGACAGCGAGCTCCAGGACGAGATCGCGGCGGCGGTGGCCGGGGCGCCGGTGGTGGCCCGGCTGGAGTCGCTCTCGTTGTCGATGGGCATGCTGACCGACGCGGGTGCCGAGGCGCTGCTGTCCGGCCAGCCGCTGACCCATCTCAAGCGGCTGGACCTGCACCATCACTACCTGAGCGACGCCATGATGGGCCGCGTCCGCGACGCCCTGCCCGGAGTCGAGATCGACCTGTCGGACCAGGAGGACATCGACAACGACTGGCGCTACGTCGCGGTGGCGGAGTGACTCCCGGGGTCTGGTCGTCTCCGCAGCGTCGCGGCCGCTCCTGCGGCGGGTGAGATGGATGTGCCTGGAGTGTCGGTTGTCTCTGGTAGGACATGGTCCATCGTGTTTTCTCCTCCAGGAGCCATGGATGGACTACTCCGAGTTCGACGACCGCGTCGACGACCTCTCCGAGGGAACCTACGCGGGCCTGCCGATCGTGCCCGCGCCCGAGGAGGAGGGCGAGGAGATCCCGGCCGCGGACCGGGTGGCGTGGCGGCTCTCGGTGCCGTCCTACGAAGATGAGCTCTTCGAGGACTGCTTGGCGGGGTTCCTGCAGAGAGTGGACGGTGCGGCCGTCAGAGCGTTGATCATCGGTGAGTGGGCGGATGCCTCCGGTGACGACGGCTCGGTCGTCCAGGTGCTCGTGGACAACGCGGACCGTTTCCCCGAGCTGCGCTCGGTCTTCCTGGGCGCGATGACGAGGGAGGAGTGCGAGATCTCCTGGATCCAGCAGGGTGACGTCACGCCGCTGCTGGAGGCGTTCCCACTGCTGGAGCGGCTGGAGGTGCGTGGTGGCAGCGGCCTGGAGCTGCGGCGGGTCCGGCACGGGAACCTGAGGGTCCTGCGGTTCGAGACGGGCGGGCTCCCCGCCGCGGTCGTGCGGGGGGTGGGCGCGTGCGACCTGCCCGCGCTGGAGTACCTGGAGATGTGGCTCGGTGTCTCCTGGTACGGCGGTGACGCCACGGTGGCAGACCTGGAGCCGATCCTGTCGGGGGAGCGGCTGCCGGCGCTGCGGCATCTGGGGCTGCAGGACAGCGAGTTCCAGGACGAGATCGCCGCGGCGGTGGCGTCGGCCCCGGTGGTGGCGCGGCTGGAGTCGCTGGCGCTGTCGATGGGCGCCCTGGGCGACACGGGCGCCGAGGCGCTGCTGTCGGGCCAGCCGCTGACCCATCTCAAGCGCCTGGACCTGCACCACCACTATCTGAGTGACGCCATGATGGACCGCGTCCGCGAGGCCCTGCCCGGAGCCGAGATCGACCTGTCCGGCCAGGAGACGGGCACGGAACACGAGCGCTACGTCGCGGTCTCCGAATGAGAGCGATCACGGCCGGCCGTGGAGACTCCGCCCGGGCGCCGCGTCGTCCGGGGGTGTGGGAACCGATGGTGCAGGAACCGGCGGTGCCGATGTGAACGGTCCGATCCTGGCGGTCGTCGGGATGCCCGGGGACCGGCGGGTGACGATGTTCGCCGGTGCCTGCGCCCGGTACGGCCTGCCCGCGCCGCGGGTGGTCCCCTGGACCTCCGTGCTCCGGGGCGAGGAGATCACCCTGGAGCCCGGGACGCTCGTGCGGCTCGACTCGCCCGGTGAGGACGCCGGGGCCGACGCGCTGCTGCGCGGGCCCGGCGAGCCGTCCCGCGTCGGCGGCGGCGCGCGCTGGCACGCCGCGTTCACCGCCGGGACGGCGCGGATACGGGAGGCCGTGGAGCGCACGCCCGGAGCGGCGCTGCTCGGCGACGTCGACGAGATCGCGGTCATGTTCGACAAGCGGCTCTGCCACGCGCGGCTGGCGGAGGCCGGGGTGCCGGTGCCGCCCGCGCTGCCCGGGCCGGTGGAGGGGTACCGTTCGCTGCGCGAGCAGATGGACCGGGCCGGGTGGGGCCGGGTGTTCGTCAAGCCCGCGCACGGCTCGTCGGCGTCCGGGGTGATCGCCCTGCACGCCGCCGGGAGCAGGGTCACGGCGGTGACGTCGGCGGAGCTGTCCCCGGGCGGGCTGCACAACTCGCTGCGAGTGCGCCGCTACGAGACCGAGGCCGACCTGGCGGTGATCGTCGACCGGCTGGCCGGGGACGGGCTCCACGTCGAGCGCTGGTTCCCCAAGGCGGGCATGGACGGGCTCACGTTCGACCTGCGGGTGGTCGCCGTGGACGCGAGGCCCACGCACGCGGTGGTCCGCGCGAGCCGCGCCCCCATGACGAACCTGCACCTGGGCGGCGCGCGCGGCGACCTCGGCGCGGTCCGGGCCCGGCTCGGCGAGCCGGGCTGGCGGCGGGTGTTGGACGCCTGCGAGCGGGCGGCGGCCTGCTTCCCCGGGAGCCCGGCCGCCGGGGTCGACCTGATGATCGGCATCGACTGGAGGTCGGTCGCGGTGGCCGAGGTCAACGCCTTCGGCGACCTGCTGCCCGGCCTGACCGGTTTCCCCGGGAGCGGAGCGGAGGGTCTGGACACCTATGATGCGCAGGTCCGGGCGATCCTGACGCGCCATGCGGCGGCGCCGGGCGCCGACCGCCCGCTCGCCGTACCGGTGCCGGACGCGGGCGGAGCGTCCGGGTGAGGAGAGGCGGGGCACCGGGTGCGGGGCGGTCGTGCGAGACGGGAGCGGGGAAGCGAGCGGGATGCGGGACATGAACACGATCGTGGGGAGCCACGATCTGCTGCTGGTGACGCTCGACACGCTCCGCTACGACGTGGCCGACGAACTCGTCCGGGCGGGACGGCTGCCGAACCTGGCGCGGGCGCTGCCCGGCGGGCGGTGGGAGCGGCGGCACAGCCCCGGGAGCTTCACCTACGCCGCGCACGCCGCGATCCTCGCCGGGTTCCTGCCGACGCCGGCCGCGCCCGGCCCGCACGCCCGGCTGTTCGCCGCCACGTTCCCCGGCAGCGAGACCACGGCGGCGGGGACCTGGGTGTTCGACGCGCCCGATCTGCCCGCGGGGCTGGCCGCGGCGGGGTACCACACGATCTGCGTGGGAGGAGTGGGGTTCTTCAACAAGCTGACCCCGCTCGGGTCGGCGCTGCCCGGCATGTTCGCCGAGAGCCACTGGGAGCCGGGGTACGGCGTCGCCTCGCCGACCTCGTTCGAGCAGCAGATCACGTGCGCGGAGCGGGCGCTCGCGCGGGCGAGGGCGGAGACGGGCGGGCCGGTGCTCCTGTTCGTCAACGTCTCGGCGCTGCACCAGCCGAACTGGTTCCACCTGCCCGGGGCGACCCGCGAGCACGGGGACGGCAGGGAGAGCCACGCCGCCGCGCTGGAGTACGTGGACCGGCACATCGGCAGGTTGTTCGCGCTGGTGAGCGAGGAGAGGCCGGGGTTCGCGATCGTCTGCTCCGATCACGGTACGGCCTACGGTGAAGACGGATATATCGGACATCGAATCGGCCATGAGGTGGTCTGGACGGTGCCGTACGGAGAGTTCGAGCTGAGGCGGGGAACGTGGCGGTGACATCGGGATCGTCCGGGCAGACGGCGGGATCCCCGTCCGGCCCCTACCAGGGATACGTCTACGCCTACCCGCACAAGACGGCCTACCGGCCGCTGGAGCCGCGCCCGGCGCTGCGCGAGGTGTGGGCGGGCGAGCCGACCGGCAGCCTTTTTCTCTACCTGCACATCCCGTTCTGCGAGATGCGCTGCGGGTTCTGCAACCTGTTCACCCGGACGGGCGCCCCCGAGGAGCTCGTCGCCGCCTACCTGGACGCGCTGGAGCGGCAGGCGCACACCGTACGGGACGCGCTGGACTCCCCGCGGTTCGCCACCGCCGCGATCGGCGGAGGCACGCCGACCTACCTGGACGCGGGCGAGCTCACCCGGATGTTCGACCTCACCGAGCGGATCATGGGCGTGGACCTGCGCGCCGTTCCTCTGTCGGTGGAGACCTCGCCCGCGACCGCGACGGCCGACCGGCTCGCGGTCCTGGCCGGGCGGGGCACCACCCGGATCTCGATCGGCGTGCAGAGCTTCGTCGACGCCGAGGCGCGGGCCGCGGTCCGGCCGCAGCGGCGCGCCGAGGTCGAGGCGGCGCTCGGCCGGATCAGGGACGCCGGGTTCGAGGCGCTCAACCTCGACCTGATCTACGGCATCGACGGCCAGACCGAGCAGTCCTGGCGGTACTCGCTGGACGCCGCGCTGGAGTGGAAGCCCGAGGAGGTCTACCTCTACCCGCTGTACGTCCGCCCGCTCACCGGTCTGGGCCGCCGGGCCCGCGACTGGGACGACCACCGGCTCGGCCTCTACCGCAGCGGCCGCGAGCACCTGCTGGCCGCCGGGTACGAGCAGGTGTCGATGCGGATGTTCCGGCTGCCCGGGACGGGGAGCGCCACCGAGTACTGCTGCCAGAGCGACGGCATGGTCGGCCTCGGCTGCGGGGCCCGCTCCTACACCTCCACCCTGCACTACTCCTACGAGTACGCGGTCGCGGCCGGACAGGTGCGGGGGATCATCGACGACTACGTACGGCTCGCGCCGGAGGAGTTCGCGCTCGCCAACGTGGGGTTCCGCCTCGACGGGGCCGAACGGCGCCGCCGCCACCTGATCCAGTCGCTGCTCCAGGCCGGGGGACTCGACGTGGCCGCCTACCGGGCGCGTTTCGGCACCGAGGTGACGGAGGACTTCGGCGGCGAGCTGGAGCGCCTGGCGGACCGGGGCTGGCTGGAGCGGGCCGCCGCGGAGGGCGGGACCCCGCCGGAGCCCGGGCGGGCCGGGTCCGGCCACGGGGGCGATCGGCTCAGGCTCACCGCCGAAGGCCTCGCGTACTCCGACGCGATCGGCCCGGGACTGTTCTCCGGCCGGGTCCGCGAGCTGATGGCCGCGTATGAAGCCCGATGAGACCCGCCCCGGCAGCGGATCACCGTCCGTCCGCGGGCCGGGCGTCCCTGCGGAGCTCCTGCGGATCGGGCGGAGGCCCGGTCCGGCGGCGGGCGGCCGTCCGGCGGACGCGGGTCCGGTGGACGACCCCGGGCACCTGACGATCCTCTACCGGGGGCCGCTGTCGAGCTGCGACTACGACTGCCCCTACTGCCCGTTCGCCAAGCGCCGCGACAGCCCGGAGCGGCTGCGGGCCGACCGGGCGGCGCTGGAGCGGTTCACCGGGTGGGTCGCCGGGCGGGAGCACCCGGTCTCGGTGCTGTTCACACCGTGGGGCGAGGGGCTCGTCCGGTCCTGGTACCGGCGGGCGATGGTGGAGCTCAGCCACCTTCCCCACGTCCGGCGGGTCGCGATCCAGACCAACTTCAGCTGCCGCCCGGACTGGCTGGCCGAGGCCGATCTCGGCACGCTCGCCCTCTGGGTCACCTACCACCCCGGCCAGGTCGCCTACGAGGGATTCATCGAGAAATGCCTTGATCTTTCGGGGAGGGGGGTGCGGTTCAGCGTCGGCATCGTCGGCCTGCCCGAGCATCTGGAACACGCCCGGAGGCTCAGGGCCGACCTGCCGGAGGCGGTGTACCTGTGGGTGAACGCCGCCGAAGGCCGCCTCTACACCGATGCCGAGGCGGCCGGATGGACGGCGGTCGACCCGCTGTTCCACTACAGCCGAACCGCGCACCGCAGCGCCGGACAGGCCTGCCGCACCGGCGACAGCGTCGTCTCCGTGGACGGCGACGGCACCGTACGGCGCTGCCACTTCGTCCCCGCCGTGCTCGGCAACCTCTACGACGGCACCTTCCGCAGCCGGGCCAGGCCCTGTCCGGCGGCGCTGTGCGACTGCCACATCGGGTACGTCCACCTGGAGCCGACCGGCCTGTACGACGTCTTCGCCGGCGGTGTCCTGGAGCGCATCCCGCACGGCCACTGAGGCGGCCCCGCTCCGCCGTGTCCGCCCGTGCGGGCGCGGGAACGGCGGAGCCGGCGGGTTCTGCGGACGGGGGCTCTGCGGACGAAGAAGCGGCTTCGCAGCCGTGTTCCCGGCGGCGAAGCCGCTTCTGTCCGGTCGTGAAGTCGGAAGCGTCTTCTGGTCGGGGTGATGTCGTAGAAGATGACCTCCTGGTTCTCGGGGAACTCCTCGGTGACCTCCCGGTCGGCACGGGGCCCGGCGGCGGGCGCCTCCGGACGGAGGCGCCCGGCATGCGCGGCCGGGAACACCGGTGCCTTCCGAAGAAGGATCAGTTGTCGATGATGCCGAGGAACGCGAAGTCGAAGAGGTCGTTCAGGACCTCGTTGTGGTTGCTGTCGTCGATGTAGACGTGGTAGCCGCCGTGGCCCCAGCCGCGGTCCCAGTCGTCCCAGTCGCGGTCGCCGGCCGCGGCGGGCCCTGCGAAGGCCAGGCTGGCGAAGCCTGCGATGGCTGCACCGGCGAGAATGCGGCGAATCATGAGTTTTCCTCCATGGGAATAGAGAATCATCGATGACTTTCGCGACGGACCGTGGCTGGTCGATCGCTCGTCGTACTTAATAGTCTCACTTGTCCCAGGGGTCGTTCTAGGGGGCTTTCGTCACATTCGACCGTATGCTGGTGATGTTTTTTGGTTGGTCGTCGGCGTTTTGCGTGCTTCTCCGCGGCCGTGTCGGCTGCATTTCCCCGGAAGTGCGGGAGGGGGGCGACTCTCCGTCCTTCCTGCTCGTCGGGACGGGAATGACGCCACGGGAGCGCACATGCAAAAAATCAGCTCTGCGATCTGAATATGATCGCAGAGCTGATTTTTTACATATATTTTGAATGCCAGAAGTGTCCCCTGAATGGGGAACGTGTCGCAGAAGGAAGGTTCTCTCCCGATTTTTTGGGAAATTCCTCGTTGGGTCTATCGGTCGGCACGAGCGCCCGGAGGCGTACCGCCTCCGGGCGAAGGTGCCCGGTGTTCAACCGGGCGCCCGGCGCCTTCCGGGGAAGGTCAGTTCTCGATGATGCCGAGGACGGCGAGGTCGAGGAGGTCGTTCAGGACCTCGTTGTGGTTGCTGTCGTCGATGAAGACGTAGCCGCCGCCGTGACCGCCGTAACCGTGACCGCCGTGACCGCCGTGGTCCCGGTCGCAGCCCGCGGCGGCGGGACCTGCGAAGACCAGGCCCGCGAAGCCTGCGATGGCCGCACCGGCCAGAATGCGCCGAATCATGAGTTTTCCTCCATGGAAACAGAGAATCATCTATGACGTTCGTGACCGACCGTGTTCGGTCGGTCTCTCGTCGTCACAAATGCTCTCATCTGCCTGAGACGGCGTTCCAGGAGACTTCCGCCGCATTCGGCCAAAGGCTGGTGATGTTTTCTTAGCGGGTGTCGGTGTTTCACCCACTCCTCCGGCCGTGTCGACCGGTCGCGCGGGGACTCAGGTCTCCCGCTCCGGACGGTAGTCGGCCTCGGCCATGCCGAAGGTCCACGCCACCCCGGCGCGGGCGGTGCGGGTGCCGGGCGGGACGCGCAGCCAGTACTTCCGGAAGCCGCCGTCGGGCTCGGCGGTGGAGTTGACCACCTCGACCATCACCACCGGCTCGTCGCCGGGCAGGTCGATCCGCCAGAGCACGCCCATCTCGTCCCGGTGCAGCGGGGTCGCGCCGGACTCGGCGAGATAGCGGTCGTAGCCGAAGTGCTCCAGCATGACCCGGCGCAGCTCGGCGTTGTCCTCGGCGCGGATGCGCTCCGGGGTCAGCGTGGCCATGGAGGCGGCGAAGTCGGCGGGGACCGGCATGCCGCCCCAGGCGTGCACCGCGAAGCCGTCGGGGAAGAGCAGGGCCGGGCCGCCGGCGCGGTGCAGGCGCCCCAGCTCGTCGCGGTGCAGCTCGGCGGGGCGCTCGCAGACGATGGCGACGTGCTCGAACGGCCACCACCAGCCCGCCGACCGGGCCACCCGGACCAGGCCCTCCACCTCCGGCCTGTCCAGCGCCTCGAACAGCGCCAGCCACGGCGCGTCCTGCTGGCCCAGCACGGCGTCCAGTGTCGAGGCGCGCAGCGCCGCCCCGGCGGCCTCCGACTCCTCGGTCGCGGCGATGCCCTGACGGACCCGGGTGACCAGGGCGTTCACCGGATCCCAGAGCCGCCCACCGGTCAGCGACCAGGCCACAGGCCAGTCGACCGGGCCCAGCGAGGCGTGAACCTCGGCCCTGGCCAGCTCCCACGGCCGGGTGCGCACCCGCTCGCGCACCGACCTCCCGGCGCCCAGCGTGGTGATCGCCCGGGCGCCCGCGGCGGGCGAGTCGACCCAGATGATCTTCTCCGGCTCGGCCAGTCCGGCGGCCCGGTAGGCGAGCCGCACTCCCGCCTCGGCTCCTGGACGGTCGGCGGGACCGGTCTGGAAGGCCACGCCTTCCCAGCGCAGCGCCGCCTCGGTCAGCACGTCGGCGAGTTCCATCGTGACGGTCATTCGTGACAGCTCCTGTCGTCGGGGGGATCGGGTGAGACGGTCCGCCGGGACCTCAGTCGGCGACGACGCGGAAGGCGCCGGGGACGTACTCCCGCTGGCGCTGCACGCGGTACCAGCCCTTGGGGAGGGAGATCGCGGCGTGCTCCTCGTGGACCACCCGCCCGCCGGAGGGGACGTGCAGGAAGTCGGGGTCCATCGGGCGCGGGGAGCGGACCAGGGCGCCGGGGCCGACCACGGCGTGGGCGTGGCCGGTGGCCTCGCCCAGAGCCAGCACCAGGCGGCCGCGGACGTCGCGCGGTGCGGAGGGGGAGGACCGGACCGCGGGCGGCACGGCCTCTTCGGGAACGGGCACGATCAGGATGTCACCCTGGCGGTACATGCGTCGCTGCTCCTCGGATCGGGGGTTGATCGGAAACTATCCCCCGCCACCGACATTTCCGGGTCCCCCGGCCGGGGGCTGCGCCGTCCGGGCCAGGGGCAGAGTGACCATGAAGTGCGAGACCACGGCGACGAGGTGGTCGCGGAGCGCGTCGGCCTGCCGCAGCTCCCGGTTGTGCGCGGACAGTTCGTCGGCGCGGCGGAACCGGGCCGCGGCCATCCGCCCCCGGCGTTCGGCGGGGGCGGGCGCGGCGGTCAGGCGAGCCGGCTCTCCTCGATCCTCCGGGTTCCCGCGGCCTCGGTCCTCCGCTTCGGGAGGCGCGGTCCGCGCGGCGGTTTCAGGCGCCCAGGGCGCGGAGCACGAACCCGCAGACGGTCTCCTCGGCCTGCTCCACCGTCACCGTGCCGCCGAGCAGGGGCAGCCGCTCGGCGCCGATGACGGCCATGATGATCCGCGCGGTGGCCGGCACGTCGGGGGCCCGGAAGGCGCCGGCCTCCACGCCGCTGTCGATGATGCCGGTCAGGATGGCCTGCATCGGCGCGACGTGCTCGGCCAGGCGCTGGTAGGCGTCGGGGCCGAGGGCCGCCGAGAGGTCGGCGGGACCGGGGTGCGGGTGGGCGAGCAGCCCGGCGAGCTGGAGCCGGACGAACGCCCGCAGCCGCTCGGCGGGGGAGGCGTCCTCCGGCAGCTCGCGCTCGTAGGACTCGATGAAGTAGTGCGTCACCCGCTCGGTGAAGGCCAGCAGCAGCGCGGCCTTGTCGGGGAAGTAGTTGTACAGGACGGTCCGGGTGATGCCCGCCTCGTTCGCCACGTCGGTCATGGAGATGGAGTCGATGCCCTGGTGCCGGGAGAGACGGGAGACCGCCTGCAGGATGCGGTCCTGCGTCTGGGCGCGGTGCTCGCCGATCGTCGCGGCTGAGATGCGGGGCATGGTCCCATGGTGGCACAGGTACGGCGGCACCGGCCCGCGGCTCTGATCCGATCATGATTGCGGGTGCCGTATCCCTGCGCCGGGTGGCACTGTTGTCCTCGATGACGGCGGATGCCCTCGACGACGGCGGGATCCACCGGGACGCGGAGGAGACACATGACGACTCTCGGCTCCAGGGCGCTCAACCGCGCCACCCTGGACAGGCAGCTGCTGCTGCGCCGTTCGGAGCTGACGGTTGCGCAGGCGCTGGAGCACCTGGTCGGGCTCCAGGCGCAGACCCCGCACACGTGGTACCTCGGTCTGTGGTCCCGGCTCGCGGACTACCGGCCGGAGGGTACGGCACAGCTGCTGCGCGAGCGGGGCGCGGTGCGCATGGCCCTGATGCGCTCGACCATCCACCTGGTGACCCCGGACGACTGCCTGTGGCTGCGGCCCCTGGTGGACCCGGTCATCGAGCGCATGACGATGGGCAACTTCCGGCGCGGTCTGGCGGGGCTGGACCTCGCGGAGCTGGTGGCGGCCGGCCGTGGGCTGCTCGCCGACGGACCGCTGACCTTCAGCGCGCTGGGCCGCGCCCTGGCCGAGCGGTGGCCGGAGAACGATCCCGCCTCGATGGCCCAGGCGATCCGCGCGTACGTGCCGCTGGTGCAGGTGCCGCCGCGCGGGGTGTGGGGCGAGAGCGGACCGGCCGCCCACCAGGCGGTCGAGACGTGGCTCGGGCGGCCGGTGGACGCCGCCGCCTCGCTGGAGCGACTGGTCCTGCGCTACCTGGCCGCGTTCGGCCCGGCGACCGTCCGCGACGTGCAGCACTGGTGCGGGCTGACCCGGCTCGCCGAGATCGTCGAGAGGCTCCGGCCGCAGCTGGCGGTCTTCCGCGACGAGCAGGGCCGTGAGCTGTTCGACCTGCCGGACGCGCCGCGCCCCGACCCGGACACGCCCGCGCCGGTGCGGTTCGTCTACGACTACGACAACGTGCTGCGCTCGCACGCCGACCTGAGCCGGCTGGTCACCGTGAACGTCGCCGCCCAGGGGTTCGGCATGACCGGGGAGGAGCCGTGCATGGTCCTGGTGGACGGCCTCGTCGCCGCGACCTGGAGGACCGTCGTGAAACGGGGGACGGCGACGCTGACGGTACGCCCGTTCCGGAAGCTGACCGGTGCCGAGGAGGAGGCGGTGAGTGCCGAGGGCGCCGCGATGCTGGCCTTCACGGCGGCCAAGGCGAAGGTCTGCGACATCGTGTTCGCGCCGCCGCAGGGATGACGCCGAAGGCGTGACGCGGGCGGCCGTGACTGTGCCGCCGGAGTGCGGCACCGCCGTGACTGTGCCGCCGGAGTGCGGCACCGCCGCGACTGCGCCGCCGGAAGAGGTGCGGTCGCGGCCGGCGGGTCAGGCGGCGACCTCGGCCCGCGCCACCCGGCCCAGCTCGGTCAGGACCTCGGTGTTGAGCTGGTAGGCGAGCTTGGTCTCGCGGATGATGCGCTGCTTCTCGGCCTCGTCGACGGGCAGGGCGTCCAGCCGGGCGCGGTACTCGTTCTTGAACCGGGGGAGGCTGCCGACGGCGTCGAAGCGGTAGAAGTCGACGCCCCCGCCCGTCCCGTAGCCGTAGATCTTCTCCAGCTCCATCCGGATGAACTGCCCGCCGGACAGGTCGCCCATGTAGCGCGTGTAGTGGTGGGCGATGTAGCCGCCGGGCCAGGAGGAGACCTGCTCGATCCGGGCGACCAGGGTCCGGGTCGGCTTCGAGGGCTCGATCCTGCCCGCCCAGCCGGAGCCGTAGATCGCCTCCAGGTCGCGGACCAGGGCCTCCTCGCGGTAGAGCTCGGGGAAGACGAACGGTGCGGCGACCGGGTCGCCGGCGAGGGACCGGGAGGCGCCGTCGAGGGCGACGTAGGCGAAGTAGTGCTGGGCGACCATCTCGCCGTAGGCCTCGCGGCTGAGCCGTCCGGCCATCAGCGCCTTGAGGTAGCTCTCGTCCTCTGCCGACGCGTGCTCGCCCCACGTGGAGTTCTTGAGCACTTCGGAGAACGGCGACTCGGTCATGATCACTCCGCGACGAAGGGGTGTTTCACGACACAGTGTCACAAAGAACCGGAAGGCGCGTCAAGCGGATGGCGACGCCCTGTCATTTAACCGCCTCGCCCGCGTCCACGCGAGAGCCAGCAGGACCGCGAACACCGGTACCCAGGCCAGGCGGTGCAGTAGCCACACGGGCTGGGCGGGCGGGCCGAGGAGTCCCGGGACGGCGCCGAAACGGAGCACGGCCAGAACGGCCACCGCCGCCACGGTCAGGTGCCAGAGGAAGATCGTCATCGCGGACAGGTTCACCGCCGCCACCGCCGCCCAGAGCCGGGGCCGCCGCATCAGCCGGCCCAGCGGCCCCCGCGCCAGCATCGCCAGCCCCACCTGGGCGGCCCCGAAGGCCACGGCGGCGAGCGTGGGCGGGCTGAGGTTCGACACCTTCGCCCCGGTCACGCCCACCATGCTCGCGGGATAGCCGAACGCGCCCACCAGGACCGCCGCCCCGGCCGCGCCTCCGGCCAGCAGAACCACCGCCGCCCGCCGGGAGGCGAACCCGCCGCCCGCCCAGCCCATCCCCAGCGCGTACGGCACCAGCCACCCGGCCGCCAGGTTCACCCACCCCAGCCAGGCCGGCCCGTCCAGGCCGAACCTGACCGCGTCCACCGCGAGCACCACCGCGGCCGCCGAGAGGGCCGTCACACCCGGACGCAGCCGCAGCAGCAGGGGAGTGGCGGCGGTGAGCGCGGTGAAGACCGCCAGGAACCACAGCGGCCCGAGCGCCGGTAGCGCCAGCGCCCTGATCGACGCGTACGGCGTGCCGTGCAGCGCCAGGCCCGCCGCGATCCCCGCCCAGACCAGCACGAGCGGGAGCACCGGCCGGAGCAGCCGCCCCATCCTGGCCCGCACCCACACCGGACCGCCCCTCCCGTCCCGCGCCGGACCGCCCGCTCCGGCCCGCAACGGCCCGCGCGCCGCCCCCAGACTCCGCGCCGCCGCGTACCCGCCCACGAAGAAGAACACCGCCAGCGTCTGCAGCACCCACGACACCGGCGTGAGCCCCGGCAGGAAGACGAGCGGGCTGGAGACCGAGAGCGTCCCGCCGGGCCCGGGCACCCAGGCCGTGACCAGCCAGTGCCCCAGCACCACCCCGCAGATCGCCAGGGCCCGCAGCGCATCCACCCCCCGGTCCCGCCCCGCGGGCGTCATCGCCTCGACCCGCCTCGCCCATCCGGGCCCCTTCCCCCCGGCCCTGCGCCCGCCTCCGGCGCGCTCCGCGCCCGCCCGGCCCTCGCCCGGCAGCCCGGGACGCCCCGCCTCCGGCTCCGCCGTGGGGTGTCCCAGATCCGGCTCCGCCGTGGGGTGTCCCAGATCCGGCTCCGCCGTACGGTGTCCCAGATCCGGCTCCGCCGTACGGTGTCCCAGGTCAGCCATGGGACACCTCGGACTCCCGCCCGAGGGCGATCAGGGCGAGATTGCGCAGGGACTCGCTGCCGGGCGCGAGGTAGTCGCTGTGCCCGGCCGCGCCGGTGGCGAACACGCGGGAGCCGAACCCGGGCTCCGCGGGGTCGCGGCCGAAGCCCAGCGGGCCGATCTTGATCTTGGGGATGTCGCGGGCCCAGTCCGTGCTTCCGCTCCCCGCCCAGAGCCGTACCCCGCCCAGTTCGGCGGCGGACGACACGCCGAGCCCGGGACTGCCGAACACGGCCAGGTCGTCCGCCCGGATCCCCGGCGCGGCCTTGGCGCAGACCACCGACCCGTAGCTGTGGCAGAGCAGGCTGACCCGCTTGCCGCCGAGCGTTCCGTTCACGTAGCTCCGCAGCGCCGGAGCGCCCTTCTCCGCGGCCCAGCCGGTCGCCGCCTCCAGGCTGACGGTCGCCGGGCTGTCGTACCCCAGCCAGGCCACCACCGCCAGCCGCGCCCCCGGGTCCAGCTCCCGCGCCTGGGCCAGCAGCGTCCGCGCCCCGCCTCCCGGAGTGCTGTACGGCTTGGCCCGCCCGCCGTCGAAGGTGGCGGCCGTGGTGTCGGCGCCCGGGACGATGACGGCCACGTGCTCCGCCGTGCCGAGATCACCGTAGACCTGGATGATCCGGTCGCCCTGCGGCGAGGGGACGACCAGGTAGGTGAGCGCCGCGACGGCGGCGACGGCGAGTGAGGGGCGGAACATGGGGTCTCCTGTCCGTTCGGGGGGAACGGGACAGGACGCTACGAACCAAGATCGGTCGCCCGCGTCACCCTCAGGTGCTCACCTCCGCCTCCCCCCGGGGAGGGACACCGGGCACGGCACGCGGTTCACGGAGGCGCCGGCGGGTCCGGGGCGGCCGGGCGTCCGGCGGCCGGAACCGTCCCGGAGGACCCGGGGCGCCGCACGGGCGGACGGTTCCGGACGGCGGGAGCACGGGCGGACCCCGGGGGCTCACTCGCCGGGGCGGACCAGCCCGGACTCGTAGGCGTACACGATCGCCTGGGCGCGGTCGCGCAGGTCCAGTTTGGCCAGGATCCGGCCCACGTGCGTCTTGACCGTCTGCTCCGAGAGCACCAGCTCCTCGGCGATCTCCTGGTTGGACCGGCCCCTGGCGATGAGGACCAGCACCTCGGTCTCGCGTTCGGTGATCTCGTCCAGCCGGGCGCGCGGGCGGCTCGGCCCGACACGGGCGAACTCCGCGATGAGCCGCCTGGTCACCGAGGGCGCGAGCAGCGCCTCCCCGGACGCGACCACCCGGACGGCCTCGGCGAGCTGCTGCGCCGAGGCGTCCTTGAGCAGGAAGCCGCTCGCCCCGGCGCGCAGCGCCTCGTAGACGTAGTCGTCGAGGTCGAACGTGGTCAGGATCAGGATCTTCGGCAGGTGCCCGCCCGGCGGGACGCCCTCGCCCGGGAACCCGTTCCCGTCCGGCGGACCGCCGCCGTCCCGCCCGCCGCAGTCCCCGCGTCCGCCGGGGGAGAGGATCTCCCTGGTGGCGGCCAGGCCGTCCATGACCGGCATGCGCACGTCCATCAGGACCACGTCCGGCCGGAGTTCGGCGGTGCGCGCGACGGCGTCCCGTCCGTCCACCGCCTCGCCCACGACCTCGATGTCCGGCTGGGCGTCCAGGAACACGGTGAACCCGGTCCTGACCATTCCCTGGTCGTCCGCGATGAGCACCCGGATCGTCACCGATAGCCTCCAGCGTGGGGGCCGCGGCCGTCAGGCCGTGGCCGCCGAGTCGTCCTGTGTGATCGGCAGTATGGCGGTGACCGCGAAGCCCGTGCCGACCGGGCCGGTCCACAGGCTCCCGCCGAGCATGGAGACCCGTTCCCGCATCCCGATCAGGCCGTGCCCGGGGCGACCCGCCGTCGCCGGTTCCGCGGCGGGGCGGGTCCCGGCGCTGCTCGCCACGTGGATGTTCAGTTCGTCGCCGGACCGGCCGATCTTGATGGAGACGGTCGAGCCGGGCGCGTGCCGCATGGCGTTGCTGAGCGACTCCTGCACGATCCGGTAGGCGGACAGGCTCACCGCCGTGGGCAGTTCGAGCAGGTCGCCGCCCAGGCTGAGCGTCACGGTGAGCCCGGCGGAGCGGGCGGTGGCGACGAGCTCCTCCAGCCGCCCCAGGCCCGGCTGCGGCCCGGTGTCCCGCGCCCCGTCGGCGTCCCGCAGCACGCCCAGCACGCGTCGCATCTCGGTCATGGCCGCCAGCGAGAGCGTGCGGATCTCCGCCAGGCCCTCCTCCAGCAGCCTGACCTCCCCCTTCGCCTTCAGCGGCACGGCCTCCGCCTGAATGGCGATCACCGACATGTGGTGCGCCACCACGTCGTGCAGTTCCCGGGCGATCCTGGCCCGCTCCTCCAGCACGGCCTGGCCGGCCAGAGCCCGCTCGCTGCGCCGCTCCTCCTCGGCCAGGCGCCCGGCGGCCGTCCGCCTGGCCTGGATGTTGTAGCCGAGCAGGACGGCGACGGTCACCATGGTACCGCCGAGGAACAGCGTGCCGACGGCCTCGAGCGAGAGGTCGATGATCCACAGCCCGGCGATCGAGATGATCCACACGCCGATGGTGATGTGCCGCTCGCACCGGACCGCGACGGCGTAGACCACCAGGAGATACATGATCACGACGTCGGCGGAGTAGATGAGGTCCGTGGACTGCTCGCGGGTGACGGCGTCGAGGGGGGCCAGCACCGCCGCGAGCCGCCACGCCGCCAGCGGCCACCGGTTGCGCAGCACCAGCGGCAGCGCGGCGGTCAGAGCGGAGAGCTCGGCCCCGCCGGCGTTCATCGACTGGACGGCGCGGAACAGGACGAAGGCCAGCACGAGATCGGCGATGGGGACCAGGTCGACCGTCCGGAACGGCAGCAGCCCGAGGAATCCCGGCACGCGGGGCGACAGCCACCGGGGGCGGGGATGGGCCGGGCCGGACCTGCCGGTCAGCACGGCCTCGCCGAGCGCCCGCGCCAGCCGGGCGAGAGGCCGCCGCGGCCGCAGGCTCCGGGCGGGGGGAGAGGTCATCCGGTCAGTCTAGGGAGCTCGGCGATCACCCGGATCGCACCGTGGGGGGACCGCCGGCGTCACCCCGGAGAGGGACGCCGCCGCGGCACCCGGGGCTCGATTACACGATTACGATCGCTCACAGCGAAAAGGCTCAAGTCCGGGAACATTCGAGGGCTCCTGTTAATTGAGTCGGTATAACTCAACCCCCTGGAGTGCAGATGAGTGAGAGCTTGATCCTCCCGGTCCTTCCGCTCGACGACGCGGTCGTGCTTCCGGGGATGGTCGTCCCGCTGGACCTGTCCGACACCGAGGTGCGCGCCGCGATCGAGGCCGCCCAGGCACTCGACGAGAACAAGCCGTGGGTCCTGCTCGTTCCCCGGATCGACGGCCGCTACGGCCCGGTGGGCGTCCGGGCGGTCGTGGAGCAGGTCGGCCGCCTGCCCGGCGGCGAGCCCGCCGCCGTGGTGCGCGGCGTCGGCCGCGTCCGCGTGGGCGCCGGCACCACCGGCCCCGGCGCGGCGCTGTGGGTGCAGGCCACCCGGATCGACCCCGTCCCGGCGGGCGAGCGCGCCGAGGAGCTCGCCAAGCAGTACAAGGCGCTGGCCACCACGATCCTGCAGAAGCGGGGCGCGTGGCAGGTCGTCGACGCCGTCAACGCGATGGACGACCCGTCGGTCCTGGCCGACAACTCCGGCTACGCCCCCTGGCTGAGCACCCAGCGCAAGGCCGAGATCCTCGAGACCCCCGACCCCGCGGACCGTCTTACGATGCTCGTCGAGTGGTCGCGCGAGCACCTGGCCGAGCTCGACGTGGCCGAGACGATCCGCAAGGACGTCCAGGAGGGCATGGAGAAGCAGCAGCGCGAGTTCCTGCTCCGCCAGCAGCTCGCCGCGGTCCGCAAGGAGCTGCGGGAGCTCAACGGCGACTCCGCCGAGACCGAGGAGGAGGACTACCGGGCCCGCGTCGAGGCCGCCGACCTGCCGGAGAAGGTGCGCGAGGCCGCGCTCAAGGAGGTCGACAAGCTGGAGCGGACCTCCGACCAGTCGCCGGAGACCGGCTGGATCCGCACCTGGCTCGACACCGTCCTCGACATCCCGTGGAACGTGTACACCGAGGAACGTCGTGCCGAAGGCGCGCCAGCGGGCGCTGTCGACATCGCCACGGCCCGCCAGGTCCTCGACGCCGACCACACCGGTCTCGACGACGTCAAGGACCGCATCATCGAACACCTCGCCGTCCGCGGGCGCCGGGCCGCCAAGGGCCTGGGCGCGGTGGGCGGGCGGCGCAGCGGCGCCGTGCTCGCGCTGGTCGGCCCTCCCGGAGTCGGCAAGACCTCGCTGGGGGAGTCCGTCGCCCGCGCGATGGGCCGCACGTTCGTCCGCGTCGCCCTCGGCGGCGTCCGCGACGAGGCCGAGATCCGCGGCCACCGGCGCACCTACGTCGGCGCCCAGTCCGGCCGGATCGTCCGCGCGATCCGCGAGGCCGGCTCGATGAACCCGGTCGTGCTCCTCGACGAGATCGACAAGGTCGGCTCCGACTACCGGGGCGACCCGACCGCCGCGCTGCTGGAGGTGCTCGACCCGGCGCAGAACCACACCTTCCGCGACCACTACCTGGAGGTCGAGCTCGACCTGTCCGACGTGCTCTTCCTCGCCACGGCCAACGTGCTGGAGGCCATCCCCGGCCCGCTGCTCGACCGCATGGAGATCGTGACGCTCGACGGCTACACCGAGGACGAGAAGGTCGCCATCGCCCGCGACCACCTGCTCCCGCGCCAGCTGGAGAAGTCCGGTCTCGCCGCCGACGAGGTGACGGTCGAGGAGGAGGCCCTGCGCCGCCTCGCGGGCGAGTACACCCGGGAGGCGGGGGTCCGCTCCCTGGAGCGCTCGATCGCCCGCGTCCTGCGCAAGGTCACCGCGAAGGCCGCGCTCGGCGAGGGCGGGCTCCCCGTGACGGTGGCGGCCGGCGACCTGGTCGGCTACCTCGGCCGCCCGCGCCACGTGCCCGAGTCCTCCCTCCCGGAGTCCCGGCAGCGTACGGCGGTGCCGGGTGTGGCCACCGGGCTGGCGGTCACCGGCGCGGGCGGCGACGTCCTCTACGTGGAGGCGTCGCTGGCCGACCCGGAGACCGGCGACACCGGCCTGACCCTCACCGGCCAGCTCGGCGACGTCATGAAGGAGTCGGCGAAGATCGCGCTGTCCTACCTGCGCTCGCGGGGCGCGGAGCTGGAGCTGCCGGTCTCCTCGCTGAAGGACCGCTCGGTGCACGTGCACTTCCCGGCGGGCGCGGTGCCCAAGGACGGTCCGTCCGCGGGCATCACGCTCACCACGGCGCTGGCCTCGCTGCTGTCCGGGCGCCCGGTCCGCGGCGATGTGGCCATGACCGGCGAGGTCTCCCTCACCGGCCGGGTGCTGCCGATCGGCGGGGTCAAGCAGAAGCTGCTGGCCGCCCACCGCGCGGGCATCACCACCGTGCTGATCCCGGCCCGCAACGAGCCCGACCTGGACGACGTCCCCCAGGCCGTCCGCGACGAGCTCACCGTGCACACGGTGAGCGACGTGCGGGAGGTCCTGGAGATCGCGCTCACCCCGGCCAAGGTCGCCGAGACCGCCGCGGCCTGACCGCCCGCCTCCGCCGGGACCGCCGGACGGAGGCGGCCGGCCCGCCGGACGGCCCGCCCTCCCCTCCGCGGGGGAGGGCGGGCCGTCCGCGTCGCCGTACCGGCGCCGGATCCGCGGCGGGCAAGGCAAGATCACGATTTGCCGGGAGGGGTCCCGCCGCGGCGGGGGAGTTGGGAGACTTCATCACGGCACGGACATGACGCACAGAAGGCTCCCCATGACCCCCGAGATCGACATCTACGACCCCTCGCTGTACGAGACCGGCATGCCGTGGGCGGGCTACGCCTGGCTGCGGGAGAACTCGCCCGTCCACCGGCACGCCGAGCCCGGCGGTCCCGGCTTCTGGGCCGTCACCCGGCACGCCGACATCCAGCACGTCTCCCGGCACCCGGAGGTCTTCTCCTCCCACGCGGGCGGCATCATGGTGCCCGACCCGACCGAGGAGCAGCTCTCCCGCAACCGGTTCATGATGCTCTTCCAGGATCCGCCGGAGCACACCGCCACCCGCAGCATCGTCAACCGCGGCTTCACCCCCCGGATGATCGGCAAGCTGGAGGAGCACATCCGCGAGATCTGCCACGAGCTGGTCGGCGCCGCCCTGGCCCGCGGCGCGGCGGGCGGCCCGGTCGACTTCGTCGCCGACGTCGCCGCCCCGCTCCCGCTGTACGTGATCTGCGAGCTGCTCGGCGCGCCCGCCGAGGACCGGGAACGGATCTTCACCTGGTCGAACGCGCTGATCGGCGCCGACGACCCCGAGTTCGCCACCGGCGACCAGACGCCCGCCTTCGAGCTGCTCGCCTACGCCGCCGCGCTCGGCGCGCAGCGGCGGGCCGAGCCGCGCGACGACATCGTCAGCAAGCTCGTCGCCCCCGGCGAGGACGGCACGAGCATGGACGACCTGGCCCTCGGGGTGTTCGTGATGCTGCTGGCCGTGGCGGGCAACGAGACCACCCGCAACGCCGCCTCCGGCGGGCTCCAGGCGTTCTTCGACCACCCGGAGCAGTGGCGGCGGCTGCTGGAGGACCGGTCGCTGCTGCGCACGCTCCCCGACGAGGTCGTGCGCTGGGTCTCCCCGGTCATCACCATGCGCCGGACCACGCTCGACGAGACCGAGCTCGGCGGCCAGAAGATCCCGGCGGGGGAGAAGGTCGTCCTCTACTACCCGTCGGGCAACCGCGACGACGCCGTCTTCGCCGCCGCGGACGTCTTCGACATCGGCCGCGACCCCAACCCGCACATCGGTTTCGGCGGCGGCGGCCCGCACTTCTGCCTGGGCGCGCACCTGGCCCGCATGGAGGTCCGGGTGCTGTTCGAGGTCCTCGCCGAGCGCGCCCCCGGGATCGCGCCCGCCGGGCCGGTGCGCCGCCTGCGCTCCAACTTCGTCAACTCCATCAAGGAGATGCCGGTCCGCCTCGGCGGATGACACCGGCCGTACGGCGCGACCGAAGACCGCCGCCGCGCGCCGGGCCCGGTCAGCCCGCGGCGCAGAGCGCGCGGTCGACCAGGTCGCCGGCGGCCTTCTCCTGGGCCTGCGTGCGGGCGTCGCCGAACTGGGTGGACATCGCCAGCACGACGCTGCGGCGGCCGTCGGCGGTGACGCCGACGCGGGTCCTGTACCCGAGGTCGTCGCCGCCGTGGTTCCAGTAGACGCCGCCGCACGACAGCGGGCGCGACATGATCCCCAGCCCGTAGCGCACGCCCGGCCAGGTCGCCTCGAACGCCGTGGCCGGGACGGTGGCGCGCATCTGCTCCAGCAGCGCGGGCGGCAGCAGCCTGCCGCCCGCCAGGGCGCGCAGGAACCGGTTGACGTCGCCGGTGGTGGAGATCAGGCCGCCGGCCGCGTCGCCGTCGAAGTGCTTGGTGACGTCCAGCGGCGTGTTCCGCACGCCCACCAGGTAGCCCTTGGCGTGGGGTGAGGGGACGTCCACCGAGGTGCCCGACCAGCGCGTGTGCCGCAGCCCGAGGGGCCGGCTGATGCGGTCGCGGACCTCGACGTGCCAGGGGTTGCCGGTGGCCTTCTCGATGATCATGCTGATCAGCATGTAGCCGGTGTTGGAGTACAGCCAGCCCTTGCCGGGGGCGAAGTCCGGCTTCTTCTTCATGGCGTCGGCCACGATCTGCCCGGGGGTGAAGGGGTCGTAGCGGTGCTTGAGGTACTGCTCCACCGTGGTGAAGGCCGGATAGGCCTCCGGGACGCCGCCGGTGTGCTGCAGGAGCCGGCGGATCGTGATCGTGCGGCCGTCGTTGCCGTTGCCCCTGACCACGCCGGGCAGCCAGCGTTCGACGGTGTCGTCCAGGGACAGCGCGCCCTCCTCGGAGAGCTGCAGGACCACGGTGGCGACGAAGGTCTTGGTGACGCTGGCGATGCGGGTGTAGCCCCCCGCGGGGACGGGCCGCCTGGTCCGCAGGTCGGCGACGCCGCCGGTGGCGACCAGGCGCCCGCCGCCGGCGGTGACCACCTGCGCGTCGACGCCGATGACTCCGATCTTGAGGAGGGCGTCGACGTCGCGCTGGAGCTGCGCGCGGCCGTACCCGGGAGCGGCGGCGTCACCCCCGGCTCCCGCGGCGGGGGCGGCCGCGGAGGCGGGTGGCGACATGAGGGAGCCGGCCAGGACGGCGGTCACGGCGCAGGCGGCGGAGAGCGCCGCCAGACGCCGCCCGCCTCTCTGCGGCGCCGGCGCGCCGGAAGGCCGGGAAGCGGCGGAGCGCGGGGAAACGGGGTGGTTCATGGAAGGGTCCTCTCCGTGGTCGGCGCCGGTGGGCCCGGCGGGTGGTTCGACCCTAGGAAGGGAGACCGCCGGCCGGATCGGCCATAAGCCCGGACCCGTATCGGCCCCGGGGAGGACCGGGCGGGCACCGGCGCAACTTTGGATGCGTTCCTCCGCCGAGGCCGCTGTCCTACGCTTGGCGGCGTAGAAGGCCGCCCCCGGTCCCCCTGCGAAGCGGAGGAGCACCCATCCCCGGATCGATCTCCCGGACGCCGCCGTCCCGCGCGGTTCCCCGGGCGCGGGTCCCCCTCGCGGCCCTCCGGACGCGGCCTCCCCGTACGGTCTCCGCGCTGCGGCGGGGGCTGCAGGTCCGTCCCCTGCTCGCGGACGCGCTGCCGGCGGCGGTGCTGGCCGCGCTGGCGCTGCTGCTGCGGCACGGTGAGGGGACTCCCGGGGCCGGGGGCGTGGCGGCGGTCGCGTTGCTGCTGGCCCAGGCCGTGCCGCTGGCCTGGCGGCGGTCGCGTCCGTGGCCGGTCCTGGCGGTGGTCGCCGCCGCCTACGTGGCCTACGAGCTGGTCGATCCCCTGGTCGACTTCAAGGACGGCGTGTGCATCCTGTTCGCCGGCTACGCCGTCGCCCGGTACGCGCGTCCCCCGGCGAGCGCCGCCGCGGCCGGCGTGGTCGCGGCCGCGGTGCTCGCACCGGAGTTCGCCGGGCCGTGGCTGAGCCTGCCCTCCCCGAGGGAGCCGGTGGTGGCTCCCACCGGGGTGGCGCTGGTCGTCGCGCTGTCGGCCGGAGTCTGGTGGCTCGGCGCCTCCCGGCGGCACATCCACGCCGACGCGGCCCGGCTGCGCGAACTGGCCGGCAGGCTCCGCGCCGAGCAGGAGGTCAGCGCCCGGCGCGCGGTGCTCGCCGAGCGCGCGCGCATCGCCCGCGACCTGCACGACCTGGTCGCCCACCACGTCAGCGCGATCGCGATGCAGGCGCGCGTCACCGCCGAGGTGCTGGACGACAACCCCCGTCTGGCCGACCGGGGCGTGGCCGCGATCGGCCGGGCCGCCGACACCGCGCTGGCCGAGATGCGGCGCCTGCTGGGCCTGCTCACCGACGACCGGGACGGGCCGGACCCCGCTCCGGAGCCGTCGCTGCGCCACCTGGACCGGCTCGCCGCCACCGCCCGCGCCGCCGGGTGCCGGGTCACCGCCGACGCGGACCCGGTGGACGGGGTCCCGCCCGCGGTGCAGGTCTCGGCCTACCGCGTCGTCCAGGAGGCGCTGACCAACGTGCTCCGGCACGCGGGCGCCACCGACGTACGGATCGTCCTGCGCCGGGACGGCGGGCGGCTGGCCGTCACGGTGGGCAACGGGCCGCCCGCGCCGGCGCACACGCCGCTGGCCGGCTCCGGGCTCGGCCTGGTCGGCATGCGCGAACGCGTCGCGCTGTTCGGCGGCGTCCTGCGCGCCGGTCCCGTCGAGGGCGGCGGATGGCGGGTGGAGGCGCTGTTCCCCTTCTCCGACCCGTCCTGCGGGGATCCCGGGCCCGCGGAGGACGCCGCGGCGGGACCCGCGTCCTCCGGAGACGCCGCGGCCGCGGGCGGCCTCCCGCCCGGCGGGGACGCCGCGGCCGCGGTCCCCCGGGGTCCGGCATGACGCCGGTGCGCGTGCTCGTCGCCGACGACCAGGAACTGGTCAGGGCGGCGCTGCGCGTCATGATCGAGCGGCGCGCCGATCTGACGGTCGTGGGGGAGGCCTCCGACGGGGAGGAGGCGGTGGCCGCGGCCTTCGACCTGCGGCCCGACGTGGTGCTGATGGACGTACGCATGCCCGGGACGACGGGCGTCGAGGCGACCGGACGCATCCTCGCCGACTGGCCGCACGACGGCCCCCGCCCCCGCGTGCTGATGCTGACCACGTTCGACCTCGACGAGTACGTCCACGCCTCCCTGCGCTCGGGCGCCTCCGGGTTCGTCCTGAAGAACACCTCGCCCGACGGGCTCGCCGACGCCATCCGCGCGGTCGCGGCCGGAGAGGCCGCGCTCGCCCCGGCCGTCACCCGGCGGATCATCGGAGTCGTCGCGGCCCTGCCCCCCGTCCTGCTCACCGGTGCCCGGCGGCCCGGCGCGGGGGAGACCGCCGCGGACGCGGCGGGACCCGGGACGGCGGCGTCGGCCGCGGGAGAAGCACGGCCGGACGGGCGGTCCGAGGCGGCCCGGCGGATCGGCGAACTGACCGCGCGGGAGCTCGAGGTCCTGGTCCTGGTCGCCAGGGGCCTGTCCAACACGCGGATCGCCCGGAGCCTCGGCCTTTCCGAGGCGGGAGTGAAGAGCCGGGTGAACCGCATCCTCACCCGGCTGGGGCTGGAGAACCGGGTCCAGGCGGCGATCCTCGCCCACGAGGCCGGTCTGGCGGACGCCTTTCCTCCGCACCCCTCCTGACGGCTCCACCGGTTCCCGGAGCACCGGACGGCCGTGTGGCGAGCGTCACGCGGCCTGCGGGGAATGCGGGGAGGAGAAGAGGCGTTGTGGCGGACGTGAACGTGGCACACGGCATCGACATGACCCCGCAGGGCCGGGTCATGTGTCGTGGCACGCGCATGTGCGGGACGGCCCGCATGTGCGCCATGGGCGGCATGCCCTCCATGCGCTGAGTCCCCCTCGCGCCGAAGCCCGTTCCCTCCCCGAGAAGGCCCTGCCCCATGAACTGCCCCGCGGACACCCTCGTCCTGCGCCGCCTGAGCCACCTGCCGTTCCACCCCGGCACGCGCTAGCCGTCCCCCCTTCCGAAGTCTCTTCTCACGATCCATCCATGTTGGGGGAACCGCTGTGATCGATGTGTCGGACCTGCGCAAGGTCTACCGAGACCGGGGACGGGAGGTCGTCGCCCTGGGCGGCGTCGACCTCCGGGTCCGCCAGGGCGAGATCTTCGGCGTGCTCGGGCAGAGCGGCGCCGGCAAGAGCACCCTGCTGCGCTGCGTGAACCTGCTGGAGCGGCCCACCGCGGGTACCGTCTCCGTCGCCGGGCAGGAACTGACCGCGCTGGGAGAGGCCGAGCTGCGCCGGGCTCGGCAGCGGATCGGGATGATCCACCAGCACTTCGCGCTGCTGTCGTCGCGCACCGTCGCCGGGAACGTCGCCTTCCCCCTCGAGGTGATGGGCGCCGGCCGGGCCGAGCGGGGCAGGCGGGTGGCCGAGCTGCTGGAGCTGGTCGGGCTGGCCGACAAGGCCGGGGCCTACCCGGGGCAGCTGTCCGGCGGGCAGAAGCAGCGGGTCGGCATCGCCCGGGCGCTGGCGGGCAACCCCTCGGTGCTGCTCTCGGACGAGGCCACCTCGGCGCTCGACCCGGGCACCACGCAGTCGATCCTCGCGCTGCTGAAGACCCTCAACCGCGAGCTCGGCCTGACCGTCCTGCTGATCACCCACGAGATGCACGTCGTCAAGGGTGTCTGCGACTCGGTCGCCGTCATGCGCGACGGCCTGGTCGAGGAGTCGGGCGGCATCACCGAGCTGATCGCCCGGCCCGGCTCGCGCCTGGCCGCCGAGCTGTTCCCGCTGCCCGAGCCCGAGCCCGGGAACGTCACGATCACGTTCACCGGGCGGGCCGACGAGCCCGTGGTCTCGGAGGTCGTGCGCAAGTTCGACGTGGACGTGAGCATCCTCGGCGGGGCGCTGGAGGAGGTGGCCGGAGTCTCGGTCGGCCGGCTCCGGGTCCGCCTCGACGGCGGCGAGCGCGCCGCGGCCCTCGGCTACCTGGCCGAGCGCGGCCTGCTGGTGGAGGTGGCGGCATGACCTGGGAGGAGATGAGCCCGCTGCTGTGGGAGGCGACCGGGCAGACCGCCCAGATGGTCGTCTGGTCCACACTGTTCACCGTGCTGTCCGGCCTCCCGCTCGGCGTCGCGCTGGTGGTCACCGACCGGGGCGGGCTGCTGCCCTCCCGGCCGCTCAACGCCGTGCTCGGCATGATCGTCAACGTCGGCCGGTCGTTGCCCTTCATCGTCCTGATGATCGCGGTCATCCCGCTGACCCGGCTGATCGTGGGCACCACCATCGGCACCTTCGCCGCCGTCGTCCCGCTCACGCTCGGCGCCGCGCCGTTCTTCGCCCGGCTGGTGGAGACCGCGCTGCGCGAGGTCGGCCGGGACACGGTGCAGGCCGCCCAGGCCATGGGCGCCGGCCGCTGGACGATCGTCGGCAAGGTCCTCCTGCCTGAGGCGAGGTCCGGCCTGGTCGCCGGGCTGACCGTGACCGTGGTCGCGCTGATCTCCTACTCGGCCATGGCCGGGGTGATCGGCGGCGGCGGTCTGGGCGACCTGGCCATCCGGTACGGCTACCAGCGCTTCGAGACCACCCTCATGGTGGTCACCGTCATCGTGCTGATCGTCCTCGTCCAGCTCGTGCAGACCCTGGGCGACGCCGTTGCCCGCCGGCTCGCACGCCGCTGACCTTCCCCGGGGCCTTCCGGCCCTCTCCGGGACCCCGTCACGAGCGGGGGCCCCGGCTTCTCACACCCCGAAAAAGGAGTGCACCATGCGCAGGTTCTTCGCCGTCGCGTCCGCCGCCACCGCCCTGGCGCTGGCGCTGACCGCCTGCGGCTCGACCGAGTCCGGCACCACCGCCGCCGCCACGCCCGCCGCGGGGGAGGTGCTCAAGGTCGGCGCCACCCCGGTCCCGCACGCGGCGATCCTGAAGTTCGTCAAGGACAACCTCGCCGCCGAGCAGGGCCTGA
Source organism: Thiemannella venezuelensis (assembly GCF_014203605.1). Lineage (GTDB taxonomy): Bacteria > Actinomycetota > Actinomycetes > Streptosporangiales > Streptosporangiaceae > Planomonospora_A > Planomonospora_A venezuelensis. The sequence continues at coordinate 167,699 of NZ_JACHJJ010000010.1, forward strand.
ACCTGGAGATCGTCGAGTTCACCGACTACGTGCAGCCGAACGTCCAGCTCGACGACGGCCAGCTCGGCGCCAACTTCTTCCAGCACCGGCCGTACCTGGACGACTTCAACGCCTCCAAGGGCACCGAGCTGACCTACGTCAAGGACGTGCACCTGGAGCCGCTGGGCCTGTACTCCAAGAAGGTCAAGGCCGTCGCCGAGCTCGCCGACGGCGCGACCGTGGCCGTGCCCAACGACGCCACCAACCTGGGCCGCGCGCTGAAGCTGCTGGCCGACAACGGCGTGGTCACCCTGAAGGAGGGCGTCGGCACCGCCGCCACCGAGCGCGACGTCACCGCCAACCCGAAGAACCTGACCTTCCAGCCGCTGGAGGCCGCCCAGCTGCCCCGCTCGCTCGAGGACGTCGACGCCGCGGTCATCAACGGCAACTACGCGATCGAGGGCGGCCTCAAGCCCGCCACCGACGCGCTGGTGCTGGAGAAGGCCGAGGGCAACCCGTACGCCAACGGCCTGGTCGTCGCCGCGGGCAAGGAGCAGGACCCGCGCGTGGCCAAGCTCGCCGCGCTGCTGACCGGTCCCGAGGTGAAGCGGTTCATCGAGCAGACCTACAGCGGCTCCGTCATTCCGGCGAGCGGCGACTGAGAACCGCCGGGCCACGCCGGCGAATTCCTGATCTTCCATTGCGGAAGATCAGGAAAGTTCCCTTACCGGAATCGCGGCGTGGCCTGGCCCTTAAAGCGAACTGTAAGCGGGCGGCAATCGACGGGTCATACAACGGGAGCGTCAGAAAATCCTCATTCCCGAGAGGACCCCTCAATGCGATTCGCCACCCGTATCCTGGTCGGCGCCGGTGCGGCCGCCCTTCTGGCGATGGGCGCCCCGGTCGCGGCAAACGCCCAGACCGCCGCTCCCGCCGCTCCCGCAACAACCGCCACAACCGCCACCAGCCCTTACTTCCACGACACCTGGGGCCCGTACTTCTCCAGCAACCACAAGGCCGAGGCCAAGGGCGAGGTCACGGTCCACAAGAACTCCTTCAAGCACTGGTACTGGAAGAAGTACTCCAAGACCGTCAAGAAGTGCTGGTGGAAGAACGGCCACAAGAAGTGCGCGTGGGTCAAGACCTGGCACAAGAAGAAGGTCTGGAAGTGGGTCCACGAGTACCCCTACACCGTCGACAGCAAGCTCATCAACCACAAGTGGTGGGGCAAGTGGAACCACCACTGCGCGTGGGAGACCTTCAAGGTCGTGAACTTCGACGACTCGGTCCACTACAAGAGCTTCAAGAACTGCAACAAGCACGCGAAGTTCTACTCGTTCAGCGGTAAGGACGCCAAGGCCATCTACGTCCAGGTGAGCCGCGGCAACCCGTCCGAGCCCAACAGCTACTTCGGTGGCTGGCAGAGCGTCTACAGCCAGGTCTGACCGGTTACCCGGCGGCACCCGGGCCGTCCCGGGCCGTCGTCCGAGAGCGGGGCCGCGACCTCTCCCGCGAGGTCGCGGCCCCGCCGTGTGCGCGCACATATCCCGTGGTAAGCGCCTACTTCTCACCGGAGAACAAACCGAGTAGCGTTCGGTTTCATGCACCCCGGAGCCATCGCAGCAATCTCCCCCGACAGGCCCGCTGTGATCATGGCGGGTTCCGGCCGGACCGTCACCTACCGCGAACTGGACGAGGAGTCCAACCGCCTGGCCCACCTGTTCCGCGCCGCCGGGCTCCGGCCGGGCGACCACATCGCCTTCATGCTGGAGAACCATCCGCTGTTCCTGGCGGTGGCCTGGGCCGCGCACCGGTCGGGCCTCTACTACACCGCGATCAGCTCGCGGCTCACGACCGACGAGCTCGCCTACATCGTCGACAACTGCGAGGCCCGGATCTTCATCTCCTCGGCCGGCCTCGCCGACGTCGCGGGCTCCATCACCGACGCCACCCCCGGAGTCGAGCGCCGGCTCATGCTGGACGGCACCGCCCCCGGCTTCGACTCCTACGAGGAGGCGGTCGCCGCCCATCCGGCCACGCCCATCGCCGACGAGTGCCAGGGCGCCGACATGCTCTACTCCTCCGGCACCACCGGCCGCCCCAAGGGCGTCAAGCCCGCCCTCTCGGCGGCCCCGCTCGACACCCCCGGCCCGCTGCTCCAGCTCATCCAGTTCCTCTTCGCGCCCTCGGCCGAGAGCGTCTACCTCTCCCCGGCGCCGCTGTACCACGCCGCGCCGCTGCGCTACTGCATGAGCTTCCAGCGGCTCGGCGCGACCATCGTGGTGATGGAGAGGTTCGACCCCGAGCAGGCGCTCGCGCTCATCGAGAAGTACGGCGTCACGCACTCGCAGTGGGTGCCGACCATGTTCATCAAGATGCTCAAGCTGCCCGAGGAGACCCGCGCCCGCTACGACCTGTCGTCGCTGGCGTGCGCGATCCACGCCGCCGCGCCCTGCCCGGTGCCGGTCAAGGAGCAGATGATCGACTGGTGGGGCCCGATCATCCACGAGTACTACGCGGGGACCGAGGGCAACGGCTTCCTCTACGTCGGCTCGGAGGACTGGCTCAAGCACAGGGGCACGGTCGGCCGCCCGCTCCTGGGCGTCGTGCACATCTGCGACGAGGACGGCGCCGAGCTGCCGCCGGGCGAGCACGGCACGGTCTACTTCTCCGACGGGCCCACGTTCGTCTACCACGGCGACGAGGACAAGACGAAGGCCTCCCGGGACCCGCGGGGCCGGGGCTGGACGACCCTGGGCGACATCGGCTACGTGGACGAGGACGGCTTCCTCTACCTCACCGACCGCCGCTCCTACATGATCATCTCCGGTGGGGTGAACATCTACCCCCAGGAGGCCGAGAACGTGCTGGCGATCCACCCGAAGGTGGCCGACGTGGCGGTCTTCGGCGTCCCGGACGAGGAGATGGGCGAGCAGGTCAAGGCCGTCGTCCAGCCGCTCTCCATGGAGGAGGCCGGCCCGGCGCTGGAGGCCGAGCTGATCGAGTACTGCCGCGCCCGGCTGGCGCCGTACAAGTGCCCGAAGTCGGTCGACTTCCGGGAGGAACTGCCCCGCCACCCCACCGGCAAGCTGTACAAGCGGCTGCTCCGCGACGAGTACTGGCCCGCGAAACCATGATTTTTCGGTTTCCGTACGGCGTGCGCCCCGCCCCCTGACCACGGCTGATAAAGCCGCCGTCAGGGGGCGCGGATCACCGAGATCATCCTCTTAAGCGGTTCTTACACCGGACCCGGCATCGTGGATGTCACCGGAGGAACCGGTCGTCACCGTGGCGTCCACGGGTGGACGTAGCACATGGGGGATGACATGAACGACAACAAGGACGAGCACGGCACGACTCCGGCACAGGGCGCCACCTCGGGGGAGGGGGCCTACGGCAACGAGGGCTGGACCCAGTTCGGCGCGACGCCGCCCCGCGCGGGCGGCTTCCGCGCCGGCCAGGACTCCGGTCAGGAGCAGACGCAGGTCCACCCCGTCCCGGACCAGGCCGCCGGGCGGCACACGGCCGAGCAGCCGGTCTTCGAGCGGCCCGCCGAGCCGGTCGCGGCGCCCCCGGCCGGGCACGCCGCCGGACCGCTCCCCACTGCGCCCATCGCGCCGGCTGCGCCCACTGTGTCGGCTGCGCCCACTGTGCCCACTGTGCCCGCCGCGCCCATCGTGCCCGCCCAGCGCACGCGGCTGAGCGCCGCGCAGAAGCTGGGCGCCGGGCTCGCGCTGGCCGCCATGGCCGTGGGCGGCGGAGTCGTGGGGGCCTTCACCGCCACCGCCTTCGACGGCGGCACCCCGGTCGCCTCCTCCGTCCCGGTGGCCCGCCCGGTGGGCGACAACGCCACGGTCGCCGACGTCGCCGAGGCCGTCCAGCCCTCGGTCGTCTCGATCGAGGTCAAGAGCGGCCAGGGCGGCAGCGAGGGCTCCGGGGTGATCCTCACCGAGGACGGCATGATCCTCACCAACAACCACGTGGTGGACTCCGCGGCCCAGGGCGGCCAGCTGACCGTCAAGTTCAGCGACGGCAAGACCGCCACCGCCAGGCTGGTCGGCACCGACCCGGCCACCGACCTCGCCGTCATCAAGGCCGAGAACGTCTCCGGCCTCACCAAGGCCTCGCTCGGCGACAGCGACCAGATCAAGGTCGGCGACTCCGTGCTCGCCATCGGCAGCCCGCTCGGCCTGTCCGGCTCGGTCAGCGCCGGGATCGTCAGCGCGCTCGACCGCACCCTGAACGTGGGCGGCGAGCGGCGGCAGCAGCTCCCGCCCGGCTGGGGCGGCGAGCAGCAGGGCGGGAGCACGGCCACCACCATCGGCGGGGCCATCCAGACCGATGCGGCGATCAACCCCGGCAACTCCGGCGGCGCGCTGGTCAACACCCAGGGACAGGTGATCGGCATCAACACCGCCATCGCCACCAACGGCGGCGAGGGCAACATCGGGGTGGGCTTCGCCATCCCGGTCAACACGGCCAAGCACGTCGCCCAGCAGCTCATCGACACCGGCAAGGTCACCCACGCCTTCCTCGGCGTGAGCATGGCCGACGCCATCGGCGACGCGGGCGGCGCCATGGTCCAGCAGGTCACCGAGGGCAGCCCCGCCGCGCAGGCCGGCCTCAAGCAGGGCGACCTGATCACCAAGATCGGCGACACCGCGGTCGAGGGCTCCTCCACCGTGGTCGGCGCGATCCGCGGCCTCAAGCCGGGCGACAGGATCGTCATCACCTACGTCCGCGACGGCCGGACCCAGACCGTCACCGCGACCCTCGTCGAGAAGACCGGCGAGTAGTCCCCGGCGCCGGGGGCGGGAAGACCTGCGAGCGGTCTCCCGGGCATCGGGAAGCCCGGGAGACCGCTCGCGGAGGGCGGGGGCGCCGTCCGGACCGCTGCGGGGTCCGGACGGCGCCCCCGCCTGAACGTCTCGTCGGGGGAGGCGTCTCCGGGCGGACCCTCAGCGGAAGCGGTTGCCCTCGTCGCGGCGGTAGGCCCACGCGGCAAGGGCCCCGGCGGCCGCCGTCCAGACGCCGAACATGACCAGGGGCAGCGTGCCGGGGGTGCCGTGGCCGATCGCCGCCCAGACCAGCTCGACCGCGCCCCGGCTGGGCAGGAAGGGCGCGACCGCGTCGATGAACGCCGGGGCGTCCACCGGGTTCGTCAGCAGGCCGCCGCCCACCGCCATCGGGAACAGGGTGAGCTGCACCACCGCGATCGCGGCCTTGGACGGCAGCGCGTAGCCGATGAACAGCCCCAGGAGCTGGAACGGGACCGACGCGACCAGCAGGGCGCCCAGGCCGAGCAGCAGCCGGACCGGTGTCACGGTGGCCTCGGTGAGCAGCGCGGAGACGAGCAGCACCGGCACGACCCCGATGAGGGTCATGGCCACCGCGTTGAGGATCCGGCCGCCCAGCCTCGGCCACGGCCCGGCGGGCAGGGTGCGGGTGTACGGGTCCCAGGGCTGGGCGCGGTCCTCGGCGACGCCCAGGCCGTGGGTGAAAAGGCCGCTGGACATCACCGCGAAGATCATCATGGACGCGGTGGCCATCGTCGCGCCGACGGGGTGGTCCCCGGCGAAGGGCACCACGAAGAAGAGCATCGAGGCGGCGGGGAAGAAACCGTTGCCGATCACCGCGATGGGCACGCGGACGGTCTCCAGGAACTGGTACCGGGCATGGGTGAGAAGAAGGGACATGGGGGCGGTCCTCTCGTGCGGGTGGGCGGCCGGGAGACCGGGCCGTACGGCGGTGCGCGGGCCGCGCGTCAGGCGGCCGGGGACTCGCGGGCGGTGATGGTCAGGAAGGCCTCCTCCAGCGAGGTGGGGCGGACCTCCAGGCCGGAGAAGCGGGCCTCGGCCCGGACCAGCGCCCGGACCAGGGCGTCGGCGTCGGAGGTGAGCAGGTGGATCCGGTCCCCGTCGCGCTCGGTGCCGAGCACGCCGGGCAGGTCGGGAAGGTCGTCGGCGGTCATGGTGACCCGGCGGACGCCCGCGATGTCCCGGACCTCCGCCGTGCTGCCGTCGGCGAGCACCCGGCCTCGGCCGATGACCACGACCCGCTCGGCGAGCGCCTCGACCTCCTCCAGGTAGTGGCTGGTCAGCACCACGGTGCCGCCTTCGGCGTGGAAGTGCCGGATGGCCTCCCACAACGACCGCCGCGCCTCGACGTCCAGGCCCGTGGTCGGCTCGTCCAGGAAGACCATCCGCGGATCGCCGACGAACGCCAGCGCCACCGCGAGCCGCCGCTTCTGCCCGCCGGACAGCCCGCCGATCTGGCGGCGCTCCAGCCCGGACAGGCCGAACCGCTCCAGCAGCGCCCCGCGCTCCACGCTCCGCGGGAAGTGCGCGGCGACGAAGTCCACGACCTCGCGGACCCGCAGCGTCGGCGGGAGGCCGGTCTCCTGCGGGGTGACGCCGATGCTCAGCCGCCGCGCGGGGTCGGCGGGGGAGCCGCCGAGCAGTTCGACCCGGCCGGAGCTCGGCCTGCGCAGCCCGACGAACAGGTTGATCAGGGTGGACTTGCCGGCGCCGTTCGGGCCGAGCAGGCCGACCAGCTCGCCGGAGCGGATGTCGAGGGAGAGCTCGTCCAGCGCCAGGACGTCCCCGTAGCGCCGGCTGACGCCGACGGCGCGCGCCAGCGTCTCCGGCCCGGCCTCCGCTCCCGCCGCGGGAGTCCGGGCCGCCGCCGGCCGCGCGCTGTCTCCGGCCCCGGGGGTCTCCGCCGGAGCGGTGATCGGTGCCGCTGTGGATTCCGTCATCGGAAGGGCCTCTCTCTGAGGGGGTCAGGTGACGCCGGACGCAGGCGGCACCGAGGTGTCCAGCAGCCCGCGGATCGCCGCGGTGTAGTCCTCGAACGCGACGCGCCCCCGGCGGGTGAGGGCCACATAGGTGACAGGGGTGCGCCCCCTGTGGGTCTTGGTGATCTCCACGTATCCGGCCTCCTCCAGCTTGCTCAGGTGCACCGAGAGGTTTCCCGCCGTCATGCCGAGGAGGTCCTTCAGGCCGGGGAAGGCGATCCGGTCGCCCTCCGGCAGGGTGTTGAGAGTGACGACCACCCGCAGCCGGGCCTGCGCGTGGATCACCGGGTCGAGCTCGGGCGTCATGCGCGCATCCTCCGGCGGAGCACGAGCCCGGCGACGACGGACCCGCCCCCCGCGCCCACCGACATCAGCAGGGCGTGCCAGCCCGGTCCGGCGGCGGTGCCGACCGCGTTGAGCACGGCCAGCCCCGCGCCGAGGACGAACATCGGCCGGACGAGCCAGATGGCTCCGCCCGCCATGTAGAGGACGGCGACCACCATCATCGAAAGGCTCGCCCAGAGCAGGTTCCGCTCAGACCCGGGAAGGAGCTGGCCGAAACGGACGGCGATCATCCACATGGCGAAGAAGCCGAAGCCCCAGGCGAAGCCGTACATCATGCCGCGCTCCTGGGACACGCCGCGCACCGGACTGCGCAGCTGCCACATCGTCATCGCGCTGATCAGCATGGCCATCGCCATCAGCCCGAACAGCAGCGCCAGCGCGACGCCGAGGGGGACCGGCGCGTACGGCGTGCCGGACAGGCCGTGGTGGAGGAAGAGCACGCCGAACCCGACGAACCAGGCGACACCCCACGCCAGGTAGTGCGGCACCGGGTCGGGCATGAGCCGGTGCGCCGCTGTGGCGCCCTGCTGCTCGATCAGCCGGAGCGTCTCCTCCGGGCTCAGCACCCGCTCGTCGTCGTCCACGCGACCCCCTTGGGAGCTCAAAGCAGTTTGTGTCGCAAACCATGTGGTTTGAACTGTAAACCACACTGTGCTTCCAACTCAACCCCCGGGCCGGCCGGCACCCGGATCGCCGACACGCAGCCCGCCGCCGTTCCCGCTCCCGGCCCGGAGCCGGTGGGCGCCGTCTGCGCGCTGCGCCGGCACCCGGCGGCGGGAGTCCTGCTCGGCCGCCCGTCCCCTCCGCCGCGGCCGCCGCGGGGCTAACGCCGGGCGACCAGCGCCTCCGAGCGCCACAGGTCCCGGTAGTAGCCGGGGGCGCCCACCAGCTCGCCGTGGGTGCCCCGCTGGACGACCGAGCCGTTCTCCAGCACGACGATCTCGTCCACCTCCTCCAGGCCGCGCAGCCGGTGCGTGACCAGCAGCGTCGTACGGCCCCGGGTGGCGTCGAGCAGGTCGGCCATGAGCGCGTCGGCGGTCTCCTCGTCAAGGGCCTCGGCGGGTTCGTCCAGCAGCAGCACGGGCGGGTCGTTCAGCAGCGCCCGCGCCAGCGCCAGCCGCTGCAGCTGCCCGCCGGACACCGTCCGCCCGTCCTCCCCGAGCGGGGCGTCCCACCCGGTCCGCTCCACCCACTCCTCCAGCCGCGCCCGCCGTACGGCCTCCGCCAGCTCCTCCTCGCCGGCCTCCGGCCCGGCCAGCCGCAGGTTGTCCCGGAGCGAGGCCTGGAACACGTAGGGGTCCTGGGTCAGGCCCGTCATCATCCGCCGGGCCTCGTCCGAGGGCAGCTCCCGCAGATCGCTCGCCGGCCCCTCCCCGGAACGCAGCCGGATCGTGCCGGACTCGGGCTCCACCAGGCGCATCAGGGCCGCCAGCAGGGTGCTTTTGCCCGCGCCGCTCGGACCGACGACCGCCACCCGCCTGCCCGGGGTGAGGGCCAGGGAGACGCCGTTCAGGGCGGGAGGGCGGCCGGGCGCGTGCCGGACGACCAGGTCCTCGACCTCCACCGCGAGCGGTCCGCCGGGGACGGCGCGCGGGGTCGCGGGCTCCGCGACGGCGGGCGGGGTCGCGCGGACCTCCCGCAGGCGGCGCAGGGCGGCGAGCACCCCGGCCATCCGCTCGGCGGCCGCCGCCATCGGCAGCACGGGCTCGAAGGCGACCAGCGAGGTCAGCGCGAGCACGGCGGTCGCCACGGATCCGGCGTCCGCCGCCCGGGCCGCCAGCACGACTCCGGCGACGGTCAGCACCTGGGTGAGCACGCCCAGGCAGGCGGCGACCGCGTTCACCCGGGCCTGGCCCCGCTCCAGCGCGGCCAGCCGGGCGCCGGCCTCGGCGGAGGCGGCCAGGGCCCGCCCGCCCGCCCCGTAGGCGGCCAGGTCGGCGGCCCCGTGCAGCAGGTCGGCGACCCGGGCGGCCAGCTCGGCCCGGGCCGGGGCGATCCGCGCCGCCCGGCGCCGCGTGGCCGCGGTCACCCCGGCGGGGAGCACGACGCCGGCGACCACCAGCCCGGCCAGCAGCACCAGCGCCGCCGCCGGGAGCAGGAAGAGCCCGAGCACGACCGCCGCCAGGCCGGTCACCAGTGCCGCGACCCCCGGGAGGAGGCCTCTGACCAGCAGGTCCTGGACCGCGTCGGTGTCGTCGACCATCCGGCTGAGCAGGTCGGCGCCGTGCCGGTCCCGAGGGCCGGCCGGGATGAGCGCCCGGTAGAGGTCCTCCCGGGTGGCCGCCTGGGCGCGGAGCGCGACGTCGTGCCCGGCCAGGCGCTCGCCGTACCGGAACACGCCCTTGCTCGTCGCGAACGCGCGCACCCCGACGATCGCCACGCTCAGCGCGGCCAGCGGCGGCTGCTCGGCCGCCCTGGTGATGAGCCACGCGGCCGACCCGATCAGCGCCAGCCCGGCCAGTTCCGCCGCGGCTCCGGCCGCCATCGCCAGGGCGAGCCGCCCACCCGTCCGGCTCATCGCGACCCTCCGGTCCGCGTCAGGGGGACACCGCCGTCCGAACCGCCGTCATGGGGGACACCGCCGTCCGGACCGCCCGGGCCGTCGTCGCGGGAGACCTTCCGGTCGGACACGATCCGTCCGCCGTCGATCCGGACCACCCGGTCGGCCAGGCCGATCATCGCGGGCCGGTGGGCCACGATCACCGCGGTCCGCCCTTCGGCGAGGTCGCGGGTGGCGGCCACGATCGCGGCCTCGCTCCGGCCGTCGAGCCGTGCGGTCGGCTCGTCCAGCAGCAGGGCGTCCGCCGCGGGCAGGCAGAAGGCGCGGGCCAGCGCGACCCGCTGCCGCTGCCCGGCCGAGAGGTTCGCGCCGCGCTCGCCGAGCACCGTGTCGTAGCCCTCCGGCAGCTCCGTCGCGAATCCGTCGGCGTGCGCGGCGCGGGCCGCCGTCCGGACCTCCTCCATCGTCGCGCCGGGGGAGCCGAGCCGGATGTTGTCGGCCACCGAGACGGCGAACAGGTGCGGGCGCTGCGGCACGAACGCGGGCCGCCAGGATCCGGCGGCGAGCTCGGTCCCGCCGACCAGCACGCGCCCGCTCTCCGGGGAGACGAAGCCGAGCAGCAGGTGGAGCAGGGTGCTCTTGCCCGCGCCGCTCTCGCCGACCAGCGCCACCCGCTCGCCCGGCGCGATCACCAGGGAGACGTCCTCCAGCGCGGCCTCCTCGCGGCCGGGGTAGCGCACCGTGACGTTCTCCAGCCGGATCTCCGGGCTCCCGGCGCGGGACGCGTCCGGCGCCGCCCCGCCGTCCGGTCCCGCGCCCGGCGCCGAGGCGTCCCGGGCCGGGCTCTCCGCGTCCGGTACGGCGGTGTCGCCCGCCGCGGCCTTTCCGCCGGGCCCGGCCTCCCCGTCCGCGACGGCCTCCCTGTCCAGTACGGCGAAGGCCTGGTCGGCGGCGGCGACCCCCTCCATCGCCGCGTGGAACCGGTTGCCCATGTTCCGCAGCGGCAGGTACGCCTCCGGGGCCAGCAGCAGGACCAGCAGCCCGGTCGTCAGGTCCAGCGATCCGCCCAGCAGCCGCAGGCCGATCGGGACCGCGACCAGCGCCAGCGAGAGCGAGGCGGCCAGTTCCAGCACCAGCGACGACAGGAACGCAACCCGGAGCGTGCGCATCGTCGCGGCCCGGTGCTCGTCGGCGACCCGCCGGATCACGTCCGCCTGGTAGCGGGCACGGCCGAAGGCGCGCAGCGTGGGCAGGCCCCGGACCACGTCCAGGAAGTGCCCGCCGAGGCGGGACAGGGCCCGCCACTGGCGTTCGGTGACGGTCTTGGTGTGCATGCCGACCAGCGCACCGAAGATCGGGATCAGCGGGAGCGTGACGAGCACGATCACCGCGCTGGCCAGGTCGGCGGTGAACAACCGGACGAGCACCGCGACCGGCACGACGCCCGCCACCGCGACCGCCGGGAGGTAGCCGTTCAGGTAGGGGTCGAGGGCGTCCAGGCCCCGGCCGGTCAGCGTCACCAGCTCGCCGGAGCGGTGCGAGGTCAGCCGGGCCGGGCCCAGGTCCCGCAGCCGTGCCAGCAGCCGGTGGCGCAGGACCGACTTCACCGCGGTCGTCATGTGCCCGGCCGCCACGCCCTGCACCAGGCCGAGCACCCCCCGGGCGCCGGCCACCAGGGCCAGGAGGGCGAGGGCCGAGGCCGCGAACCGGCCGGACAGCACCCCGGCCAGCAGTTCGGCCTGGACCAGGACGAGCAGCCCGGCCCCGGCCGCGGCGGCCAGGCAGAGGGCCAGGTGGCGGCGGACGGTCCGCTCGCCCCGCGCCAGCCGGAGGAGATCCTTGTGCATGCGTGCCTTACGAGGAGTCCGGGGTCTCCGGAGGAGCCCTAGAAGAAGGACGGGATGCGTTCCGGTGCCCGCCCGGGACCGAACGTGCGCCACACCCATACTTGCCCGGCCACCATGAGCGGCGCGAACGGAAGAATCATGAGATTGAGCACAGTCAGCGTATCGGCGGGGGCGGTGCGCTCCAGGAGCCACGGGGCGGCCCCGGCCAGCAGCGCCGCGGCGGGTGCGGCGGCCGCGCAGGCCGAGACGAGCAGCGCCCCGGTGCCCCGGCTCGCGCCCGTCACCCGCCCGGGCAGCCGCCAGGAGGCGAAGGTCCAGCCGTGGAAGGCGAGCGCCGCGGCGACCGCGGCCCCTCCGGCGAGCCCGAGCGGGGTGATCGACATCCCGTTCGCCGACGCGACCAGGGCGGCGCCCCAGCTGAACGCCAGGCCGCAGGAGCCGAGGCAGATCGCCCCGTCCCACCCGGCGCGCCAGGCGCGGCCGTCCAGGCGGCGCCGGAACCAGAGCCCGGCGTCGCGCACGATCCACGAGACCAGCAGCGAGACGACCAGCGGGTAGAGGCCGAACAGGACCTCGCCCTCGGCGCGCGGGTAGGCGCCGAAGAGCACCCCGGCCACCGCCACCAGCCAGACCTCGTTGGCCAGGACGAACGGCGCCATCGCGGCGACGACGCGGTCCCGGCCCTCCTGGTCCCTGCCGAGGACGGGCAGGAGCATGCCGAGGCCGATGCCGGAGCCCTCCAGGGCGAAGTAACCGAGCAGCAGGACGGCGAGGACGCCGAACCAGAGGATGTCCACGGTGTCTCCTTACAGGCTCAGCGCGGCGGCGCGCTCGGGTTCGGGGGCGGGGCCGGCGCCCAGGGCGACGGTGGCGGGGCCGCGGCGCACCACACGGCCGATGAGGACGTAGTCGACCACCGCGAGCAGGCCCAGCACGGCGGTGAAGGCGATGAGGGAGGCGGTGACCATCCCTGAGGTGAGCCCCGGGGACATCGCGTCGGCCACGGTCAGCTTCCCGTGGATCAGCCAGGGCTGGCGGCCGGCCTCGCGGGCGAGCCAGCCGAGGACCGCGGCGAGGAACGGCAGCGGGGTGACCAGCATCACGATCGGGTGGGCCCACCGCCAGCGCGGCAGCCAGCGGATCACGGGCAGGAGGAAGAGCACGATGACGAACTGGAGCAGCTCGCCGATCAGGATCATGAAGCCGAGTCCCGCCCCGGCCAGCGGCTTGTCGTCGAACTTGCCCGGCTGGAACTGCCCGACCGGGCCGAACTGCGCGAAGCCGAACGCGACCGTGACCGCGACGCCGACCGCGGCGACGGCCACCCCGAGCCGGAGGGACTTCGTGAAGAACTCCTGCTCGGCGGTCCTGCGGAACAGGTTGTAGGCGCTGGCCCCCATGACCACGGATCCGCCGGTGAGCAGGGCCGCGCCGATCACGTGCGGGAGTGCCATGGTCAGCATCGGGTTGGTGAGCAGCGCGCCGAAGTCGACCAGCTCCAGGTGGCCGCCCCGGTCCACGGTCCCGGCCGGGTTCTGCAGGAACGAGTTGGCCACCATGATCCAGAACGCCGAGGCGTAGGCGGTCAGCGTGACGATCCAGATGCACGCCAGGTGGAGGCCGCGGGGCAGCCGGTGCCAGCCGAAGATCCACAGGCCGAGGAACGTGGACTCCAGGAAGAACGCGCCGAGCGTCTCGATCGCCAGTGGCGCGCCGAAGACGTCTCCCGCGTAGTGCGACAGCCCGCTCCAGTTCAGTCCGAACTGGAACTCCATCACCAGGCCGGTGACGATGCCGAGCGCGTAGTTGATCACGTAGATCTGGCCCCAGAAGCGGGTCATCCGCTCGTGCACCGGATTGCCCCTGACGGTCCAGACGGTCTGCATGATCGCCACGAGGGGGGCCAGGCCCAGCGTCAGCACGACGAACAGGAAGTGCAGGCTTCCCGTCACCGCGAACTGCGTCCGGGCCAGGTCGAGCACGTCCATGGCGCCACCTCCGTTGTTGTGCCTGTCTACCTATAGACACTCTACATGTAGCTCATCTACATGTAGGCTGTCTATTCGAGAGGTAGGGTGACGACGTGAACACCGACGCGCTCCGCGGGCACATGGACGCCCTGCTGCTCTCCGTCCTGGAGAGCGAGCCCCTGCACGGATACGCGATCATCGAAGCGCTGCAGGAGCGCAGCGGCGGCGTCCTGGCCGTGCCGACCGGCACGGTCTACCCCGCCCTGCGCAGGCTGGAGCAGGCCGGATATCTGGCGAGCGAGTGGGCCACGGTGGGCGGGCGCAAGCGCCGCACCTACCGGCTCACCTCCGCGGGCCGTACGGCCCTCGCCGGCGAGCGCTCGGCCTGGCAGCGGTTCGCCAGCACGATCGGCAGCGTCCTGGAGCCGCGCTCCGCGAAGTGAGGGCGCCGCTCCGGGACGCACCGTCAGACGAAGGCGCCGATCGGACGGGAGAGGCGCTGCGGCGGCCGGCGAACGAGCGGCGGGGCGGGTTTCAGGCGGCGGCGGGCCGGTGCCGGGTGGCGCCGATGCAGCGCGTCGCGCAGTAGACCTGCAGGCCCCAGAACCCGTAGCTCACCACCGAGGCCGCGATGCCGGGCGGGTAGCCGGAGAGGCCGGCCGGTCTGCCGGAGCCGTACATCAGGGCGCCGCACAGCACGAGCATGACCGGCAGCATGGTCCAGACGAGCAGCGCCAGCGCCCGGGAGACCAGCCGCGGCCGCCGCATCCTGCGCCGTCCCCGGCCGAGTGCGAAGAGCGCGAGGGCCCCCATCACGCCGAGGCCCAGCTGCAGGACGTCCACGGCACGGGCCACCGGGACGAACCAGGCGGGCTTGGCCGCGTAGGAGACCGGGTCCATCGGGAACAGCTTCCAGATCAGGGTCCACATGAGCGCGGTGAGCGGCACGGCGAGGAAGAGCAGCACGGCCAGCCTGCGGCCCGCGGAGGCCGAGAGCTCCTCCTGGTATCCCGGCGCGATCTCGGCGATCGTGCCGAACTCCTCGACCGCCGCCCGTTCGGCCTCGGCCCGGTCCAGGCCGTCGTGCTCCATGGCCTCGGCGGCGTCGAGCAGGCTGTCGCGCGCCTCGGCCACCAGGTCGAGCTTGGCGCCTCTCGGCCCCCTGAGCGCACGGCTGAGACCGGTGACGTAGTCGTCGATGACTCCGGTGCTCGCCATGATCTCTCCAGGTGCGCGGTCCCCCCTCCGGGGTCTTCGGCACCCATCCTGGTCCTCCTGAGGGGGTTCCGCATCCGGGACGACCCTGAGATGACCCGGATCCGCGGAAGTCCGGATCTTCCGGCAACGACGACCCTCAGTGTGAGAGGTGGGCCGGTGGGAAGGGGGCGTGCCGGGCGGTGTGCGTGGCCGAGGTCGCCAGGAGGCTCCCCGCGGCGAGGACCGCGGCCAGGACGGACCAGCCCAGGACGCGCCGCATCCGCAGGCCGTACCCGCTGACCACCCAGTGGAGGGAGAGCAGCCAGCGGCCGGGGGAGCGGCTGGCGAGCCGGCGCATCTCCATCGCGCCGAAACGGAAGTCGGCGGCGACGGCCGCGTCGTCCACTCCCGCTCGCAGCCGGGAGTAGAGCGCCGCAAGCCGGTGCGGGGCCTGCGGGTCGGTCTCCGAGGAGGACCAGCCTCGCCAGGTGTGCTCGTCGGCGAGGACGCGCCGCCGGGTCCACCAGCGCAGCGGCGGCCAGTTCAGGGCGAGGCGCATGCCCCGCGGCGTGGTGGCGAACGTGCAGCCGGTCAGGCGGAGCCGTTCGGGATGCAGGAGCCCGGCGAACCGGCAGGCGCTGAGATCCAGGCGGACCAGCTCCAGCGCCTCGGCGTCGACGCCATGAAGCGAGGGCACGCGGGAGGCCGCGCGGGCCGAGCTCCGCCCGGTGACGGCGGCCGGGCCGCGCAGCACCGCGCCCTCCATCTTGATCCTCGCGTCCTCCACCTCGGCGGTCAGCCTCCCGGACGCGTGCAGTCGCCGCAGGTCCACCTCGCAACCCGTGGCGGACAGATGGAGATCGCCGCCCGACCAGGCCCCGGTCAGGGTGAGCCGCCTGCCGACCGTGACCGGCGCCAGGTAGGCCCTGGCCGAGAACCGCACCGCCTCGAACCCGGCCGTGCCGCCGAAGGCGGTCCTGCGGAACGACACCGTCCGGCCGAACCGGCACCCCCGGAAAGCGGCATCGCCGGTGAACCGGGTCCCGTCGAAGGCGGCGAACCCCCGGAACTCGGCGTGCTCGAACGAGGCGGTCCGCCCGAAGCGGGCCGTGCCGAACAGCGCGTCGCCGCCGGAGACCATCCGGTCGAAGGCCGCGTGCCCTGTCACCGCGACGCCGTGCAGGGACAGCTCCCGGGCGAATCTCACCTCGCGGAAGGAGACGTTGCCCGCGAACCGGGCCTCGACGAACGAGGCGAGGCGATGGAACCCGGCGTGATCGAAGGAGACGTCGCCCGCGAAGACGACGCCGCCGAACCGGGCCCCGTCCGGGAAGACGGCCCGCTCGAACCAGGCCCTGCCCAGGGTGCGCCGGGTGGCGGACAGAATCCGCTCCAGCAGGACCTCGCCCACGACGGTGCCCCGCAGGTCGACCGGCGAGCCTGGAGAGAGGCCGTCTACGACCTCGTCGAGTTCATCGTGGTCCAGATGGGCCAGGCAGCGGCCGTACGGCTGCCGCGCCGCGCCCGCGCACTGGGGAGAGGCGGCGCACGTGACCCAACCCGTATCCAGGGTTCGCATATCCCAGTGATACCCCGCAAGCCCGCGGCTAGGTCAAGGCAAGCCGATGTTGGCCGCCGCGGATCGACACCAAGTGTCAATATTTTCCGATTTCACCTTCCGTCCACTTATAGGCGGACGTAGGCGGATCGAATGGGCTCTACGCTCCTGCCATGCGTGCTTTATCCCGGGCGCTCGCCGCCCTCGCGGCCGTCGGCGTCACCGTCGCCGGTACCGCGGCTCTCACCTCGGCCCCGGCCCTGGCCGCGCCGGGCTCCGTCGTCATCAGCCAGGTCTACGGCGGCGGCGGCAACACCGGCGCCCCGTTCGCCAACGACTTCGTCGAGCTGTTCAACCGCAGCTCCGCACCGGTCGCCCTGGACGGCTGGTCCGTCCAGTACGGCAGCGCCACCGGCACCGGCACCTTCGCCGCCAACACGGTGGCGCTGTCCGGCACCCTCGCGCCCGGCCAGTACCACCTGGTCCAGCTCGCCGGCGGCGCCAACGGCGCCGCGCTGCCTGCGCCCGACGGCACCGGCGGGATCAACATGAGCGGGAGCGCGGGCAAGGTCGTCCTCGCCCGCTCGGCCGAAGGGCTGGCCTGCAACGGCGGCTCCGTGCCCTGCACCCCCGAGCAGACCGCGCTGATCGCCGACCTCGTCGGCTACGGCGGCGCCAACTACTTCGAGGGCGCCGCCGCCGCCCCCATCCTGTCCGGCACCACGGCCGGCGTCCGCAAGGACCACGGCTGCGCCGACACCGACGCCAACGGCGCCGACATCGAGGCCGCGGCCCCGGCCCCGCGCAACCGGGCCACCGCCCCGGCGCCCTGCGGCGACGCCGACCCGACCCCGACCCCCACGCCGACCCCCACCCCGACCCCGACGGGCGAGCCGTGCGAGACCCCGGCGACGCACCAGATCGCCCAGGTGCAGGGCGGCGGCGACGCCAGCCCGATCGCCGGCCAGACCGTCCGCGTCGAGGGCGTGGTGACCGCCGACTTCCAGCAGAGCGGCCAGCTCAACGGGTTCTTCCTGCAGGACCCCACCCCGGACGCCGACCCGGCCACCTCCGAGGGGTTGTTCGCCTTCGCCCGCGCCTCCTTCAAGGACGTCAAGGTCGGTGACCGCGTGCTGGTCACCGGCAGGGTCGTGGAGTTCAGCGGCTGGACCGAGCTCTCGCCGGTCACCGCCGTGGACGTCTGCGGCACCGGCACCGTCGCCCCGGCCCGGCAGAACCTTCCGCGGGCCGAGGGCGCGACCTTCGAGCCGGTCGAGAACATGCTCGTCACCTTCCCCGAGCCGCTCACCGTCACCGACCACTACAACCTGGGCCGCTACGGCGAGATCAACCTCGCCTCCGACGGCCGGATCTACCAGCCGACCGACCGGCCGGGCGTGGACGCCGCGAAGAACGCGCGCCGCACCCTGCTCGTGGACGACGGCTCCACCGTGGAGAACCCGCCGGTCATCCCGCACACCGACCCGCGCGTGGTCCGTCTCGGCGACACCGCGTTCGGCGTCACCGGCGTGCTGGGCTACGGCTTCGGCAAGTACCGGCTCCAGCCGACCAAGCCGGTCACGTTCCTGCGCACCAGCCCGCGCCTGCCCAAGCCGCTCCCGGTGGGCGGCAACGTCAGGGTGGCCAGCTTCAACACCCTCAACTGGTTCACCACCCTGGGCTCGCGCGGCGCGAGCACCGCCGAGGAGCAGCAGCGGCAGCTGACCAAGCTGGTCGCCGCGCTGAAGGGCATGGACGCCGACGTGGTGGGCCTGATGGAGGTCCAGAACAACGGCCAGACCGCGGTCCAGGCCCTCGTCGACGCGCTCAACGCCGAGGTCGGCGCCGGCACCTACGCGGCGCTCGCCCACCCGTACCCCGGCACCGACGTCATCCACGTCGCGATGATCTACAAGCCCGCCAGGGTGCAGCCCGTCGGCGCGGCCCAGTCCTCGACGGACCCGGTCTTCCGGCGGCCCCCGCTGATCCAGACCTTCCGCCGGGCCCAGGGCGGCCAGTCGTTCACGGTGCTCGTCAACCACTACAAGTCGAAGGGCTGCGACGAGGAGGCCACCGGCCCGGACGCCGACCAGGGCGACGGCCAGAGCTGCTACAACGGCGAGCGCGTCCGCCAGGCCCAGGCCACGCTCGGCCTGATCGACAGCCTGGACCTGCCCAACCCGCTGGTCCTGGGCGACCTCAACGCCTACGGCGAGGAGGACCCGATCGACATCCTGGAGGCCGGCGGCCTGGCCAGCGTGACCAAGCGGTTCGTCCCGACGCCGCTGCGCTACAGCTACCTCTTCGAGGGCCAGCTCGGCGAGCTCGACCACGCCCTGGTCGGCAGGCAGCTGCTCAAGCGGGTGACCGGCGCCACGATCTGGCACATCAACTCGGACGAGCCGAGAGCGCTCGACTACAACCTGGAGTACAACCCGCCGGGCCTCTACGAGCCCAACGCGTTCCGCTCCTCCGACCACGACCCGGTGGTCGTCGGCCTGAACCTGCCGGGCGGCAGGGGCTAGCCGGACGTCCCCGGAGAAGGGACCCGCCCCGCCGCCACGGGCGGGGCGGGTCCCGCACCGGCGCCGGTCGCCCGGGCGGCGGCCCGGACTCCGGGAGTCGGGGGATCACCCGCGGCCGCGGTGCACGCTCACCGCGTACCCGCCGCCGTCGTAAGGATCCCCGTCCCAGGTGGCCAGGCGCCGCTCCAGCACGAGTCCCGCCGCCGCGCACCACGCGTCGTACTCCGCCAGTCCGACGGTGGCCGAAGCCATCGGGAGGTGCTCGGCGTCCAGCCCGAACCCGGCCACCAGCGTCCCGCCCGGCCGCAGCACCGCGGCGAGCCGCCGCACGGCCTCCGCCTCGCTCCCCGGGGCGAGCAGCGGGATCACGTTTCCCGCGGCGACCACCAGATCGAAGGGCCTCGCCGGGGCGGCGCCCGGACCGTGCGCAGGATCCCCCGCGGGCGCGCCCGCGTCGAGGGCTCCCGCGTCGAGGGCACTGAGGTCGCCCGTCACCCAGACCAGGCCGGGCGCCCGGCTCCGCGCCACCGCGAGCATGGACTCGTCCATGTCGACGCCCACGCACTCGTAGCCCAGCTCGGCCAGCCGGATCGCCACCCTTCCGGTGCCGCACCCGGCGTCCAGCACCCGCGCTCCCGGGGGCGCCAGCGTCGCGCACAGGCGCGCCTCCCCGTGCACGTCGGCCCCCGACGCGGCCAGTTCGGCGAACCGCGCCGCATACCGCTCCCCGGCGTTCCCGCCCGTGATCTCCGCCCAGCGGCTCGTAGACTCTCCCATCCGCCCAGGATCCCATCCGGCCCCGCGCGGGACCCCCTCCGGTCCGGTCCGCCGTGCGGCGGACAGCCGGGCCGGGCGGGGTTTTCCCGGGGACGGAGGGATGGAATGCTCAGCGGGGGTACGGGGTTATGCGAGCCGTACAGACGCCCGAGAACAAGAGGAGCCAGTGGTGGCGACCATCGAGGTAACCGAGAAGAACTTCAACGAGATCGCCGACCAGGGGATCGTCCTGCTGGACTTCTGGGCGGCCTGGTGCGGGCCGTGCCGGACCTTCGGGCCGATCTTCGAGAAGGCCTCCGAGAAGCACGGGGACATCACGTTCGGCAAGATCGACACCGAGGCGGAGCAGGCGCTGGCCCAGGGGTTCGAGATCACCTCGATCCCGACCGTCATGGCCATCCGCGACGGCATCGTCGTCTTCGCCCAGCCCGGCGCGCTGCCCGCGCCCGCCCTGGAGGACCTGATCACCCAGGTCCGCGCGCTCGACATGGACGCGATCCGCACCGAGCTCGCGAGCGAGCTGGGCGCCCAGAACTGACCTGCGGGACCGGCCCGCAGAACCGACGTGCGAGCCCGACGCGCGGGACCGCGCGGGAGCCGGAATGCGGAAAGCCCCGCGGCCTGACGGCTGCGGGGCTTTCGCGGTATCCGGGGCGGGCCGCCCGCCTCCCCGCGGCCGCCGGGGCCGTGGGGAGGCGCGGGCTCAGGCGGAGCGGTAGAGCTCGGCCACGCGGAAGGCGAGGTCCAGCGACTGGCTCCGGTTGAGGCGGGGGTCGCAGGCCGTCTCGTAGCGCAGCGCCAGATCGCCCTCGACGATCTCCTGGCCGCCGCCCACGCACTCGGTGACGTCGTCGCCGGTGAACTCGATGTGGATGCCTCCGGGGTGCGTGCCGAGCGCGCGGTGCACCTCGAAGAAGCCGGCCACCTCGTTCAGCACGTCGTCCAGGCGGCGGGTCTTGTGGCCGCTGGGCGCCTCGAAGGTGTTGCCGTGCATCGGGTCGCAGATCCAGGCCACCTGGGCGCCGCTCGCGGTGACCTTCTCCACCAGGGAGGGCAGGTGGTCGCGGATCTTGGAGGCGCCCATCCGGGTGATGAAGGTCAGGCGGCCCGGCTCGTTGTCCGGGTTCAGCTTCTCGACTAGTGCGAGGGCGTCCTCCGGCGTGGTCGTCGGGCCGAGCTTCACGCCGATGGGGTTGCGGATGTTCGCGAAGAATTCCACGTGCGCCTGGTCGAGCTGGCGGGTGCGCTCGCCGATCCAGACCATGTGGGCCGAGACGTCGTACGGCAGGCCGGTCCGGGAGTCGATCCGGGTGAGCGCCTGGTCGTAGTCGAGGATGAGCGCCTCGTGCGAGGAGTAGAACTCGACGGTGTGGAACTCCTCGGGGTCGGCCCCGCAGGCGCGCATGAACGCCAGCGCCTGGTCGATCTCGCGGGCGAGCTGCTCGTAGCGCTTGCCGGCCGGGGACTCGGCCACGAAGTCCTGGTTCCACGCGTGCACCTGGCGCAGGTCGGCGTAGCCGCCCTTGGTGAAGGCCCGGATCAGGTTGAGCGTCACCGCGGAGGAGTGGTAGGCGCGCAGCAGCCGCCACGGGTCGGGGTTGCGGGCCTCGGGCGTGAACTCCAGGCCGTTGACCATGTCGCCGCGGTAGGCCGGCAGCTCCACGCCGCCGCGGGTCTCGGTGCCATTGGAGCGCGGCTTGGCGAACTGCCCCGCCATCCGGCCGATCTTCACGACCGGCACCTTCGCCGCGTAGGTGAGCACGATCGCCATCTGCAGCAGCGTCTTGAGCTTGTTGCGCACGGCGTCGGCGGTGGCCCCCGCGAACGTCTCGGCGCAGTCGCCGCCCTGCAGCACGAAGGCCTCGCCTCGCGCCACCGCGGCCAGGTCCGCCTTGAGGTTGTCGCACTCCCCGGCGAAGACCAGGGGCGGCAGTCCCTCCAGCTCGGAGACGACCTTCTCCAGCTCGCCGCGGTCGGGCCATTCGGGCTGCTGCGCCGCGGGCAGCCGGCGCCAGGAATCGTGGTTGATGCTCACGGTATGACAGGCTATTGCACCCCGCGGGGCTGGCCGACCTCGATGTCCACGTATTGAGAAAGTCTTTTTCCCTGGTGAGACTCCGCAGGTGGTCGCAGGACCGCGTCACGCCTCGGGCGTGCGCACGTGCTCGGGGCGGACGCCCAGGCCGATGAAGCGGCGGATCAGGGGGGCGGCCGCCGGGAGGCGGGAGAGGTCGGGCAGCCGTACGGCTCCGGCGTCCCCGGCCAGGACGGGGCGGATCAGCCGGTTCTGGACCACGCGCTGGGCGAACTGGGTGATCACGGTCGGCGGGGTGCGCCGCCGCTGCACCCGGGCCAGCAGCGACTCGGGGATCTCGCCGCCGGCCAGCAGCGGCCCGGCCAGCAGGTTGGCGGCGGCCACCGCGTCCTGCACGGCCAGGTTGATGCCGACGCCGAAGACCGGGGACATGGCGTGCGCGGCGTCGCCGATGACCAGCAGCCCGGGGCGGTGCCAGCGGCGCAGCCGGTTGAGCGCCACCGACAGCACGCTGACGTCGCCGAAGTCCTTGATCAGCTCGACCCGGTCGCCGAGGAACGGCAGCATCCGCGCCACCTGCCCGCGCAGCACCCCGGCGTCCCCTTCCCGCATGGACGCGAAGCCGCCCTTGGGGATCACGTAGGCCAGCTGCCAGTAGTCCTCCCGGTTGATCGCCACCATCAGGTGGCCGGTGGAGACCCGCAGGAACGTCTCGCCGGGGTCGGCGGGCTCGCGGGGCAGCCGGAACCAGAGCACGTCCATCGGGGCGCCGTGCTCGACCGGGACCAGCCCGGCGGCCCGGCGCACGTCGGAGCGGCGGCCGTCGGCGGCCACGGTGAGCGCGGCCCGCAGCTCGTGCTCCCCGGAGGCGTCGCGGTAGTGGACGCCGCGCACCGCGCCGCCCTCCCGGACCACCCCGGTCACCTCGGCGTTCATGAGGAGCCGGAAGCCGGGGTACCGCCCGGCGGCGGTGGTCACCAGGTCCAGGAAGTCCCACTGCGGGACGAACGCGATGTAGGGGTAGCGGCCCGGGAGCTTCGACAGGTCGGCGAGCGGGATCTCGGCGTCGTCGGTGCGGATCGACATGCTGCGGGCCTTGCGGTGCGGGAGGCGGTGGAACTCCTCGGCCAGGCCGAGCTCGTCGAGGACCTGCAGGGTCGAGGGATGGATGGTGTCACCGCGGAAGTCGCGCAGGAAGTCGGCGTGCTTCTCCAGGAGCGTCACCCGGACGCCCGCCCGGGCCAGCAGCAGCGCCAGGACGGCCCCCGCCGGGCCGCCCCCGGCGATCACACATGTGTTCCGGTTCATAATTCATCACCCATTGAAATTATGGCACGGAACGTCCTCCGGGGGAACGGCGCCCGGGGATCCGCCTGGCGGATGACGTGCGGCCGGGCCGGCTGCGGCAGAGTGGCCGGCATGACCGTCTACGAGACCGAACGCCTGATCATCCGGGAGTGGACCGAGGACCGGGCCGACCTCGACCGGATGACCGACATCTACACCCGGCCGGAGGTGACCCGCTGGCTGCCGCCCTTCGAGTTCGACGCGGACCGGGCGGTGCAGGGCTGGCGGGCCCTGCACGAGCGGGACCGGCGCTACGGCTCCTGGGCCGTGCAGGTCCGCGAGACCGGGGCCGCCGCCGGGACCGTGCTGTTCCGGCCGGTCCCCGGCGGCGACGGGGAGGTCGAGGTGGGCTGGCACCTGCACCCCGACTCCTGGGGGAACGGCTACGCCACCGAGGCCGCCCGCGGGGCGGTGGAGCGCGGCTTCGCGGCCGGGCTGGAGGAGGTCTGCGCCCTGGTGATGCCGGGCAACGAGGCGTCCATGGCCGTCTGCCGACGGCTCGGCATGACCCCCCTCGGCAGGACCCGCCGCTTCTTCGACCTGGAGGCGGAGATGTTCCGGCTCCGGCGGGACGGCTGAGCGCCGCCTTCCCCGGCGGTCTCCATATGTGTTCGACCGGTTACAGGCTGATATGGATGGGTAACGATAGGGACGAACCATCATCGGGGGGATGAGAAATGATCAGAATGCTTCACAAGATGGGCGTGAAGTCCGGCCTGATGTACGGGGCGGGCATCGCATCGGTCGGCCTGTCGTTCGCGTCCTGGCTGACCTCCAAGAACGTGGAGAACGCCAGCCTCGCCCGGGCCGACCGCTGGGGCATCTTCATCGGCGAGTGGGCGCCGACCTTCTTCGCCATGGGCATCGCACTGCGCATCGAGGAGACCCACGCCGACAACGCCCAGCTGGCGGAGCGTGAGATGTTCGACAGCACCTACGCCGAGGGCCGGATGCCCTCGCACGCCCGGGTGTAGCCGGACACCTGCGGACGGGCCGCACCCTCGCCGGGTGCGGCCCGTCCGTGCGCCCGCCGGACGCCGACGGGGAAGACGGGCGGCGCTACCGGGCCGCCGGGCGCACCAGGTCGAGGGCGCGGACGAGTGCGGCGGCGCTGAGGTCGCGCAGGGGGGCGTACTCCTCCTCCGGATACTGCCGCGGGCCGTTCTCGGCGAGCAGGACCAGGCAGAGGTAGAGCCGGTAGAGGGCCATCCGGACGCGGGCTCGCTCGTCGAAGGGGACGACGCCGCCCGCCTCGCGGTACCCGGCCACGATCTCGTCGTCCTCCTCGAGCTCACCGAAGATCGTCGGGGTGACGAAGTCGGCGAGGGGGTCGCCCCAGAACGCCCGCTCGTGATCGATGATCGCCTGGATCCGGGCCGGGCCGCCGTTCAGGGATCCCGGGGTGAGGAAGACGTTGCCGGGCCAGACGTCGAAGTGGACCAGCGCGGGCACGGTCACCTCGTCCAGGGCCCAGGCCGCGGCCTCGACGGCCGCCCGGACGGAGCCGGCGGGGACCGGCAGCCCGATCGAGTAGCGCGCGGCGTCGTCCAGGACCGCCCCGGTCATCGCCAGGAAGGCCGAGCGCCAGGTCGGACCGGTCAGCTGGGCGTGCGGGTAGCCGTACACGTCGCCGGTGACGGTGTGCAGCCGGGCCAGGTGGCCGCCGAGCTCCCGCCGCAGGACGCCGGCCGGCGCCTCGGGGGCGCGGTTCCACGCCACCCCGTCCAGCGCGGACATGATCAGGTAGTCGCCGCCGAGCACCGGGTCGTCGAACCCGGCGCACAGCAGCTCGGGCCCGGGCAGGCAGGCCCGCCGGTAGACCATGGCCTCGGCGCGCAGCAGGTTCCGCTCGTAGCGCAGCTGCTCCAGCTCGGGCGGGGGCGAGAGCTTGAGCACCACCTCGCGGCCGTCGTCGAGGACCAGCCGCCAGACCGCGTTGGCGAACCCGTCGGACAGCTCGGCGGAGGAGGCGACGCCCGCGCCCAGGGCCCGCCGGAGCAGATCGTCCAGCTCGGCCGCGGTGAGCGCTCGTTTGGTCCTGCTCTGCATCGCCTCTCCTCGGGAAAGGTGCCGGAAACGGTCTCTGGGGTGCCGGAGCGGCCTCCGGGAGATCAGCAGGGGGAGATCGTCCAGGAGTGCTCGGCCTTCTCCCCGGGCTGGAGCACGATCAGGTCCGTGCCGGAGTTGAAGGCGTCCGGCGGGCAGGTCATCGGCTCGACGGCCAGCCCGGAGTGGCCGAGCCCGGTCCCGGTGCACACCTGCACCCAGGGCATCGCCGCCTCCTCCCAGCGGATCTCGGTGCCGCCCTCCGGGCCGCGCACCCGGGCCCTGACCAGCCCGTCGCCGTCCGGGGCGAGCTCGGTGAAGGCGTGGTCCACGGGGGTGGCGCCGACCACGCGCGAGGTCCGGAAGTCGTACGGCGTCGCGGAGACGTCCTCCAGGGAGCGGGGCAGCAGCGACCCGTCCACCAGCAGCACCCGGCCCGCGGGCAGGTGCAGCTCGTACTCCTCGACGTCGCCCCCGGCCAGCAGCCAGGGGTGCGGGCCGCAGCCGTACGGCGCGGCCTCCCCGCCGGTGTTCTCGGCCGTGAGGGTCGTGGTCAGCCCCTCGGGGGTGAGGGTGTGGAGCACCTGCAGGGCCAGGGTGAACGGGTAGCCGGAGACCGGGGTGATCGTGTGCGCCAGCCGTACGGAGTCGGGGTCGCCCTCCGCGGAGCGCTGCTCCACCGCCTCCCACGCGGCCTCGGCGACCAGCCCGTGCAGGGCGTTCCCGCGGTCCTCTTCGTTCACCCGCAGGCGGTGCTCCCGCCCGGCGAAGGTGTAGCGGGCGCCGCCGACCCGGTTGGGCCAGGGGGCCAGCAGGGTCCCGCTGTAGCAGGGGATCGGGCCGTCGGCGGGCCAGCTCGCCACCAGGTCGCGCCCGCCGTCGCGGAGCACGCGCAGGGCGGCGCCCCGCTCGGTGATCTCGGCGTGCAGGGCGCCGGAGCGGAGGGTGAACTGCCGGGACACGGGGGGTCCTTTCGCCGGGGGACGACGGGGATGGGAGGTGCGGAGAGGCGCTACCGGCCCGGGGACGTGCGGGCGGGGCGGACACGGGTCATGCGGAGGCCCGCTCGACCAGGTGGGTGTCCAGGATCACCACGGGCTGCTCCAGGTGCTCGCCGTTGATCCGGGCGACGAGCAGGTGGGCCATCTGGCGCCCCATCGCCTCGGTGGGCTGGTGCACGCTGGTCAGGGCGGGGGAGGAGTGGGCGCCCGCGGGGGAGTCGTCGAAGCCGATCACCGCCACGTCGCCGGGGACGTCCTTGCCCTCCTCGCGCAGGACCCGCATCGCGCCCAGCGCCATCGGGTCGGAGGCGGTGAAGACCGCGTCCACGTCGGGGGTGCCGGCCAGGAGGGCGCGCATGGCGGCCATGCCGCTCTCCTCGCTGAAGTCGCCGTAGGCCACGATCTCCGGCACCCCGGTGGCGAGCAGCGCGTCGCGGTAGCCCGCCAGGCGGTCGACGCCCACGCCCATGTCCTGCGGGCCCGCGATGGTGGCGATCCGGCGCCGCCCCTTGGCCAGCAGATACTTCACCGCCTGCCGGGCGCCGGCGCGGTTGTCGACGTCGACGTAGCTGTAGGGGTCGAGGCCGATCGGGCGGCCGCCGATGACGGTCGGCACGCCCATCGCCTCCAGCCGCCCGGGCAGCGGGTCGGCGCCGTGCAGCGAGATCAGCAGCACGCCGTCGACGTGCTGGCCGGTCAGGTAGTGCTCCAGCCGCTCGTGCTCCTGCGGCGACTGGGCCATGGCCAGGATGAGCTGGAGGCCGGTCTCGGACAGGGCCGAGCCGATGCCGCGGATGGTCCCGGCGAAGTAGGGCTCGTCGAAGACCCGCAGCTCCGACTCGGAGACCACCAGCGCGACGGTGTCGGTGCGCCGGGTGACCAGCGCCCGTGCGGCCCGGTTGGGGACGTATCCCAGCTCGTCGATCGCCCGGTGCACCGCGTCGCGGGCCTTCTCGCTCACTTTCGGCGAGCCGTTGATGACCCGCGACACCGTGCCCCGGCCGACCCCGGCCAGAGCGGCGACCGCCTCGAGCGTCGGACGACGGTCGCCGTTCATTTTCGCCCCCATGGAAGAATCGATGACCCTTTATTCTGCCGGACCGCTCAGGCCACCGCGCCTGATGGTATCGGCATACCAGAGAGCGCTCTCCTTGGGAACTCTCCGCTGGGTCTCGTAGTCGACGTGGACCAGGCCGAACCGCTTGCCGTACCCCCACGCCCACTCGAAGTTGTCCATCAGCGACCAGGCGAAGTAGCCCTCGAGCGGGACTCCGGCCTCGATCGCGGCGTGGCAGGTGCGCAGGTGCGCCTCGATGTAGGCCAGGCGCTCGGAGTCGTTCACGGTCCCGTCGTCGGCCATGACGTCGTCGAAGGCCGCGCCGTTCTCGGAGATGACCAGCGGGACCCGCGGGTACTCGCGGGCCAGCCGGAGCAGGATCTCGTGCAGTCCGGAGTCGTCGATCTCCCAGCCCATCGCGGTGACCGGGCGCCCCGCGTTGACGAACGAGACGTGCTCGCTGCCCACCCACGGCGAGCCGCTGTCGGTGGGCGCCGCCGCCGCCGACGCCGAGCCGCCGGGCACCCCGGAGACGGTGAAGCGGCTGTAGTAGTTGATCAGCAGCATGTCCAGCGGGGCCGAGATGACGGCCAGGTCGCCGTCCCGGGCGAAGTCCGCCATCGGACCGAGGTCGTCCAGCACGTCGGCGGGGTACTCGCCCTTGAGCAGGGCGTCGAGGAAGAACCGGTTCTGCAGCCCGTCGATGCGGCGGGCCGCGTCCAGGTCGGCCTCGGAGCCGGTCTGCGGCGAGATCGCGTAGAGGTTGACGCACCCGCCGATCCGGGTGTCCGAGCGCTGCGCCCGCATGGCCTCCACGGCCAGGCCGTGCGCGAGCAGCAGGTGGTGCGCCGCCCGCATCGAGGCCGCCGGCTCCCGCCGCCCGGGGGCGTGCTCGCCGGAGGCGTAGCCGAGGAAGGCCGCGCACCACGGCTCGTTGACCGTGCTCCAGTTGCGGACCCGGTCGCCCAGCGCGCCGTGCACGGCCGCCGCGTACTCGGCGAAGCGCTCGGCGGTGTCGCGCGACGGCCAGCCGCCCGCGTCCTCCAGCGCCTGCGGCAGGTCCCAGTGGTAGAGCGTCACCCACGGGTCGATGCCCTTGGCGAGCAGTTCGTCGACGAGCCTGCTGTAGAAGTCCATGCCCTTGGCGTTGACCGCGCCGCCGCCGGTGGGCTGGATCCGGGGCCAGGAGATGGAGAACCGGTAGGCGCCCAGGCCGAGCTGGGACATGAGCGCGACGTCGTCGCGGTAACGGTGGTAGTGGTCGATGGCCGTGTCGGCGTTCTCGCCGTTGACCACCCGGCCGGGCTGCCG
Source organism: Thiemannella venezuelensis (assembly GCF_014203605.1). Lineage (GTDB taxonomy): Bacteria > Actinomycetota > Actinomycetes > Streptosporangiales > Streptosporangiaceae > Planomonospora_A > Planomonospora_A venezuelensis. The sequence continues at coordinate 195,990 of NZ_JACHJJ010000010.1, forward strand.
GACGAAGGTGTCCCAGATGGAGGTGCCGCGGCCGTCCTCGGCGACGGCGCCCTCGATCTGGTAGGCGGAGGTGGCCGCACCCCAGGCGAATCCGGCGGGGAACACCAGCTCCGGCGTCTGGGTCTGCGTCTCTTGCGTGGTCACGCCTTGACCGCACCTTCCATGAGTCCGCCGACGATCTGCCGGCCGAACGCGACGAAAACGATGACGAGGGGAAGGACCGAGGCCGCCGTGCCGGTGAAGAGCATGACGTAGTCGGTGCCGTGCGCCTGGTTGAGCGCGGCGATCGACGTCTGCACGACCGGGTTGTCCGGGTTCAGCACGATCGACGGCCAGAGGAACTCGTTCCAGTTCTGCATGAAGGTCAGCAGCGCCAGAACCGCCATGCCGGGCCGTACGGCGGGCAGGATGACGTTGGCGTAGATGCGCATGGTGGAGGCGCCGTCGACGCGGGCCGCCTCGACCAGCTCGTCGGGCACCGCCTGGGAGGTGTACTGCGTCATCATGAACACGCCGAACCCGTTGACCAGGAACGGCAGGATGACGGCCTGGATCTGCCCGGTCCAGCCGAGGGTCACCATCATCTCGTAGAGCGGGACGATGCCCATCTGCTGGAGCGGGACCATCATGGTCAGCAGGATCGAGCCCAGCAGGATCTTGCTGCCCCGGAACTTGAGCTTGGCGAAGGCGAAGCCGGCCAGGGTGGAGATGAGCACGACCGAGACCGTCACGGTGGTCGAGATGATGATCGAGTTGATCAGACCGGTGGCGAAGTACGCCTGCTCGGCCTCGAGCAGCCGGTTGACGTTGTCGCCGAGGTTGCCGCCGGGCAGCAGCGGCGGCGGGGTGTCGAGCGCCTCGTCGTTACTCCGCGTGGCCATGACGAACATGTAGTAGATCGGGAAGGCCGAGAGCACGAGCGCGAAGGTGAGGACCACCTTGGTCAGCGGGCCCGCGTCCCAGATGCGGTTCGCCGCGGACGCGGGGCCCGCCGGGCGTCGCCGGGATTGGATCGCGGTCACTTTTTACCCCCGATGCGCCGGGTGATGGAGTAGTTGATCAGGATGCCGACGAGGATCAGCGCGAACAGCATCCAGGCGGCCGCCGAGGCGTAGCCCATGTCGAAGTCGCGGAAGCCCTCCTTGACGATGAACATGGCCACGGTCTGGTACTGGCCGGTGGCGCCGCCGGCCATCGTCGGGTTGCCCTCGAACATGACCGGCTCGGCGAACAGGGTCAGCCCGCCGATGGTGGAGGTGAACACGACGAAGATGAGCGTCGGGCGGAGCATCGGGACGGTGATCTGCCAGAACTGCCGGCGGGGCGAGGCGCCGTCGAGAGAGGCGGCCTCGTAGAGGTCCTTGGGGATCGTCTGCATCGCGGCCAGCAGGATGATCGCGTTGTAGCCGGTCCAGCGCCAGTCGATCATCGTGGCGATCGCGATCCACGCCGACCAGCTCTGGTTCTGCCACTCGATGGCCTCGACGCCGAACAGGCCGAGGAACCAGTTGATCATGCCGTAGTCGCGGCCGTAGAGCTGGGTGAAGACCACCGCCACCGCGACGACCGAGGTCACCAGCGGAAGCAGGATGCCGAGGCGGAAGAAGAGCCGGCCCCGGATGCGCTTGTTGAGGGCGTTGGCGAGCAGCAGCGCCATGACGAGCTGCGGGATCGTCGCGATGACGAAGATCCCGACGGTGTTGACCACCGCGTTCCAGAAGGACCCGTCGGCGATCAGCTCGACGTAGTTGTCGATGCCGAGGAAGGTCTTGTCCCCGGCGAGTTCCCAGTCGTGCAACGACACCCAGAAGGTGTAGCCGAGCGGGAAGAGGCCGAAGAGAGTGAAGAGCAGGAAGTACGGTGAGACGAGGAAGTAGGGGGTCGCCCGGAGGTCGAACCTGGCCAGTCCGTTGCCGCCGCGCCCGGAACCCCGGTGCCCGGGCGACCGGGCGGGTCCGGTCCGCCCCACGGGGGCGGGGGTGTCGACTTTCAGTGTCATCGGTCAGCCTTTCAGCGAAGGGCAGGCGACGGGCCCGGCGGCGGGGTCGCCGCCGCCGGGCCCGTGCTGATCGGGACGGGGATCAGCCCGCTGCCTTGGTGCCGGCCTCGATGAACTTGGTCCAGGCCTCGGCGTAGGGGATCGAGCCCTTGTCCATGCCCTCCAGGACCTTCTCCGCGGCGGTCTTCACCTGGGCGTGCTTCTCACCCAGGAAGACCGGGAGCAGACCCTGGGTCGAGGCACCGAAGATCTTGCCGACCGGCGCGTCGTTGAAGAACGGGTTCGTCTTGTCCGCCACCGCGGGGTCCTGCTGGGCCGGCAGGGAGCTCGGGAAGGCGTTGGCCTCCTGGAAGGCCGCGACGTGGCCGTCCTTGCCGGTGAGGTAGTTCAGGACCTCGGCGGCCTCCTTCTGGTGCTTGCTCTGCGCGGGGATCGCCAGGTAGGAGCCGCCCCAGTTGCCGGAGCCGCCGGGAACCGCGGCCACGTCCCAGTTGCCCTTGTTCTCCTCACCGGCGTTGCCCTCGATCACGCCGACCATCCAGGCGGGGCAGCCCATGACGGCGAAGGCGCCCTTCTTGGTGCCGGCGTTCCACTCGTTGGTGAAGGAGGCCAGCTTGGCGGTCAGGCCCGCCTCGCTGAAGGACTTGACCGTGTCGAACGCGGTCTTGATGGCCGGGTTCTTGTCGATGACGAGCTGGTTGCTGGTGTCGAAGTAGGCGATGTTGCCGTTCTTCGGCGCCTCCTGGTTCAGGATCACGTTGTAGAGCGTGTTCGGGCCGTCGAGGAACTTGCTGTCGGTGACCTTCGCCTGGAACTTCTTGCCGGTCTCCATGAAGGCGTTCCAGTCCGGCCAGAGCTTGCCGACCTCCTCGCGGTCGCTCGGCAGGCCGGCCTTCTCGAACAGGTCCTTGCGGTAGCACATCGCCATGCCGCCGATGTCGGTGCCGAGGGCGAAGAGCTTGCCGTCCTTGTTGAGGCCGTTGTCCCACTTGGCCGCGGGGAAGTCGGCCTTGCGGCTCTCCAGCCCGAACTGGCCGAGGTCGGCGAAGAACTGCGGGCGGGCCTTCATGAGGCCCATGGCGCCCTCGTCGATGCCGACGATGTCGCCGGTGCCGCTGCCGGCCTGCAGCTTCTGCAGGAGCTGGGGCAGGTAGACGTCCTCGAACCGGTCGGTCAGGTTCTCGTGCTTGACCTGGATGTTCGGGTGCTCGGCGTTCCACTTCTTGACGGCCTCGCCGTAGCCGAAGTTGTTGCCGCCGCCGAAGGTGTGGACGGTGATGGTGACCGGCTCGGCCGCGGCGGACGCGGAGCCGCCGTCGGCGGCGGGCTTGCTGGGCTCGCTCGAACCGCAGGAAGCGATGGTCAGGGCGGTGACCGCCATGACCGCCGCGGCCGCCAGCTTGCCCTGCCGCTTGTTGTTCAACATTCCGGACCCCTCTCAGGTGGTCGCCCGAATCGATGGGAGGTGACGTCGCAGGCCGGTCCCCGACAGCTCGGCCTCGACGGGTGGATCCTCAGCGTTTTTTGGGAGCGCTCCCACGAAGAGTGGACGATGGGCAACCAGGACGTCAATATGCCGAAACTCAACCGTTACATCGCGGGCGAACAGGCAGGACAATCAGCTATCCACTGGACAAAAGCTCCAGACATGCTGTTGGGAGCGCTCCCATCACAGAGGAGGCATCGGGGGGCTTCCCGCCGCTCCCGGCCCCATACGGCCCCGGCGGGCAGGATCCGGCTGCGAGGGCCGGACCGGCCCGTCCTCCGGGCGCGGCAGCGGAAGGGGGTACGGCTCGCGCGAGCCGTACCCCCTGCGGAGAGCTTGGTGATCAGGCCGAGTAGACCGGGTAGCCGTACCCCACGACCTGCCACTTCGGCCGGACGCGCTGCTCGACGTTGCCGTTGCCGGTGTTGCCCTCGATCGTGGTGATCGTGCCGTCGCCGTTGTCGTGCTTGACGAAGCCGACGTGGTCGATCCCGTAGACGCTGTCGCCGCCCTTCCAGTCGAAGAAGACGACCGCGCCGGGCTCGGGGGTGTCGCCCCAGTGCCGGTTGTTGGCGAACCACTGGGCGTGGGTGACGGTGTAAGCGTCCCAGCCGACGGTCGGGCGGATGCCGGCCTGCTCGCCGACCCAGGAGACGAACATGTCGCACCAGGGGGCGTTGGCGTACCCCTGCACGTTGCCGCCGTCGCGGGCGATGGTCTCCTTGACGCGGGGGGAGCCCATGTACCAGGAGTGGAACTTCGTGCCGCCGCCCGAGGAGTTCTCCCGCACCCCGATCTGCTGCTCGGCGACGGCCAGCAGTTGCGCGGCCGACACCTTGGGCAGGCCCTCGGCGATGACCTGCAGGGGGGTCTTGGGGGCGGACGAAGCCGATCCGGCCCAGGCCAGCCGGGGAACCTCGGCGGCGGGGGCGTTGAGGGGATCGTGCGCGCCGGCGGCGAAGGCCGAGGGGGCGGCGACGGCGCCGCCGGTGACCGCGACCGACATCCCGAGGATGACGCGAGTCAGGTGGCGCTTCTTCGGGGTGGAGACGCGGCGGTGCTTGCCCATAGAGGGGATTACTCCTTTTCGGCTTCCATAGCGCCTACCGGGTTAGCTGTCGGGTTCGGGCTGAAAGTGCCCTACAACACGCGAGCGCGTTGATTCACCCCAGAAAACGTGGGTTCCCGGTTCCGCGGGTTCGCGGATTCGGCGTCCGTGCCCATCTCATCGGCACCGGGCCGGGCCGGATGAGTCACATCGCGGCAAGGTCTGGGCAAACCGCCGGTCTGGAGAGCCTCCCCTGTTCCCCTTTCTGTAAAAGAAGTAAAAAATCCGGTAAATCAGTCCGCGCGGTTGAACGTCGCGGGGTCCGGGCCCAGCCGCGTGCCGCTGTCCAGTACGGCGATCGCCGCCATGTCGCCCGGGTCCAGGACGAAGTCGAAGACGTCGATGTTCTCGGCGATCCGGGACGGCGTCACCGACTTCGGGATCACCACGCCGCCCAGCTGGAGGTGCCAGCGGAGCACCACCTGCGCCGGGCTCCTGCCGTGCTTGGCGGCGAGTTCGGCCAGGACCGGCTCCTCCAGCAGTCCCCGCCCCTGCCCGAGCGGGCTCCACGCCTCGGTGACGATGCCGTGCTCGGCGTGGTACCCGCGCAGCTCGGCCTGGGGGAGCATCGGGTGCAGCTCGATCTGGTTGACCGCCGGGACGATCCCGGCCTCCCCGAGCAGCCGGTCGAGGGTCTCCACCGTGAAGTTGGAGACCCCGACGGCGCGGACCCGGCCCTCGGCGCAGAGCCGCTCCAGGGCCCGCCACGTCTCCACGTACCTGTCCCGGGCGGGGACCGGCCAGTGGATCAGGTAGAGGTCCAGGTAGTCCAGCCCGAGCCGGTCCATGCTCGCGTCGAAGGCCCGCAGCGCCGCGTCGTACCCGTGCTCGTCGTTCCAGAGCTTGGTCGTGACGAACAGCTCCTCGCGCGGCACCCCCGACGCGCGGACCGCCCGGCCCACGCCCCGCTCGTTCCGGTAGAGCTTGGCCGTGTCGACGCTCCGGTAACCCGCCTCGATCGCGGTGGCCGCGGCCGCGGCGGCCTCGTCGTCGGGCACCCGCCAGACGCCGAGGCCGATCCGGGGCATCCGCACCCCGTTGTTGAGAGTGACGAAATCCATGCCCTCATGATCCCTCACCGGCGCGGTCGCGCGGCGGGCGCGGCGGCCGCGACGGCGTAGTCGGCTGTTCACCCGTGGTTCCCGGGCGTGTAAGACGGCCGGGTTACGGTGACCTGGTCGTGAACGGGTCATCGCCCGGCGTGGAGGAAGACGGTCGAGACCACGCGCGGGAGCAGGGTTCGGCCGTTGCCTGGGTGGAGTCCCCGTTGCAGATGCTCTGCGTCGCGGAGGCCCACCACGCCGGGCTGCTGGGCGACCGCACCAGGCTGGTGCCCCGGGCGAAACTGCGCCCGCTCACCGTCACCCGCCGGGAGCTGCGGCGGCTCGCCCTGCCCGACGGGCTGGAACTGGCCGAGCCCGAGTCCGGCATGCCGCGCCCGCCCCGCGGGCGGACCTGGGTGGTGGGCGACGCCTTCTCCGGGAAGGTGCAGGCCGGCTGGCTTACGGCCGCCCCCCGCCGTCTCGTGATCGTCGACGACGGGCTGGCCACGATCCGGCTCCTGGAACTGCTGTCCGGGCGGGTGGGGACGCCGCTGCTGCGGGCCAGGGCCGCCGCGAGCCCGCTCAGGACCCTGCTGGGGACCGCCGCGAGTCTGCGGCTGCGCGCCGCCGCCCGGTCCGGCCGGCTGGCGGTCTTCACGGCGCTGCCGGTCCCCGCCGCACTGGCGGAGGCCGTACGGCGCACCGGTGCCGAGCTGGTCACCCACGACTTCGCCTGGCTGCGCGCCCAGCCGCTGCGCAGGCCCAGGCCCGAGGAGCGCACCGTCGTGCTGGGCACCTCGCTGGTCCGCAACGGCCTCATCCACCGCGACCGCTACTTCGGCTGGTTGGCCGGCCTCGGCTCGGCCGGGCCGGTCGCCTACTTCCCGCACCGGCGGGAGGACCCCGACGACCTCGCCCGGGTGGGGGAGCAGCCCGGGATCACCGTCTACGACGGCGGGATGCCGGCCGAGATGACCCTGCGCGGGCTGGCCGCGGAACAGCGGGTGCTGAGCCTGCCCTCCACCGCGGTCACCTCCCTGCGGGTCCTGCTGGCGGCCCGGGGCGTCACCGTGGAGACGGTCGAGGTCCCCGACGAGTGGTGGACCGCTCAGGCGGCACCCTCGCTCCGCTCCCACCTTTCGATGTTCGCCCATCACGACACTGGAGTCCCTGGTTGAAAGTCCTGGCCGTGGCCGACTCGGATTCCTACCTGAAGTGGGCCGCCTGCCTGCTCGGGGACCTGCCCCCGGGCTGCACGGCGGAGCTGACGGTGATCCGCACCCCCATCACGCCGTCCCCGGCGCAGATCCACGCCGCCGTGGCCGGGGGGCCCAGACCCCGCCCGGACACGGTCCGGGCCCTGCCCGGGACGGTGGCGGGACCTGAGCCGGAGACGGTGGCCCGGGCGGCGGGCGACCCGCCGGTGCTGTCGGCCCGGGCGCTGCGCCGCGCCGCCGAGCGGCTCCGGCCGGACGTGGTGCTGCTGGCCTGCACGGGGCCGGTGGTGGACATCCTCGCCGCCGAGGTGCTCGCGGGCCTGTCGCCGAGACCGGTGTTCGTCTCCGGGCTGCCCGGCATCTCGGTTCCGGCGACCGAGAAGGCGTGGCTGTTCCGGAGCGGGTGCGACCTGTTCGTGCTGCACAGCGGGCGGGAGGTCGAGGAGTTCTCCGAGGTCGGCCGCCGGCTCGGCGGAGGCGGGCAGGTGGGACTGGCCCGGCTGCCCTTCCTGCACGGCGACGGCCGCGGCGGTGGCCCCGCCGGTCCCGCCGCCCCCGGGAACGGTCCCGCCGGCGGGCTCCCGGCCGCCGGGCCGCGCAACCGGGTGGTCTTCGCCACCCAGGCCAAGGTGCCCAGGCGGCGCGAGGAGCGCGAGCGCATCCTGGCCGCCCTGGCCGAGCTGGCGGGACGCCGGCCGGACCTGGACGTGGTGGTCAAGCTCCGCGCGCTGGACGGCGAGCGGCAGACGCACAACGAGCGCCACCACTACCAGCGCCTCTGGCAGGAGCTGGGCGGAGACGAGAACGTGCTGCGTTTCGCGGCGGGGCCGATGCACGAGCACCTGGCGCACGCGGCCGGGTTCGTCACGGTCAGCTCGACCGCCGCGCTGGAGGCGATCGCCCAGTCGGTGCCGCTCTTGGTCCTCTCCGACTTCGGGGTCAGCGCCGAGATGATCAACCTGGTCTTCGAGGGCAGCGGCGTGCTCGGCACCCTCGACGACCTGTCCCGGGGGCGCTTCCTCGCCCCGGACGAGGACTGGTGCCGGGCCAACTACTTCCACGCCGGCTCGGAGAACGACTGGTCGGGCAGGCTGGTCACCCTGGTCGGCCAGGCCCGGTCCGGCCGCCTGGAACCCGCCCGCTCGCTGCTCGACGGCCCGCAGCACGCCGCGGCCCGCCGTCGCGCCCGGCTCCGCGTCGAGGTGCCGCCCAACGTGCTGCGCGCCGGGTACCGGGCCAAGCGCCGGATGCGCCGCTACCTCAAGGCGCTGGGCTGACGCGCGGAGGGAAGGCCCGCGGGGGTCCGGCCGTCCGGCAGGCCCCCGCCCGGTTCCGGCTTCGCGGGACGGCCTACGCGGGGTGGACCAGCCGGTTCTCGTAAGCGAAGATCACGGCCTGTACGCGATCGCGGAGCTCCAGCTTCATCAGGATCCTGCTCAGATGCGTCTTCACGGTGGCCTCCGCCAGCCGGAACTCGGCGGCGAGCTCGGCGTTGGACAGGCCGCGGGCCACCGCGACGAGCACCTCCCGCTCGCGGGGGGTGAGCCGGTGCAGCCGCTCGTCGACCGCCGGAACGGCGCCGGCGGGGAGCCGGTGGGCGAAGGTCTCCAGCAGCCGCCGGGTGATCCGCGGCGAGACCGCCGCATCGCCGCGCGCGACGCTGCGGATCGCCGCGAGCAGCTCCTCGGGCAGGGCGTTCTTGAGGAGGAAGCCCGACGCCCCCGCCTTGAGGCCGGCGAAGGCGTACTCGTCGAGGTCGAAGGTGGTGAGGATGAGGACCCGGGTCCGGTGGTGGCTCCGGGTGATCCGGCCGGTCGCCTCGATGCCGTCGGCGCCCGGCATGCGCACGTCCATGAGGACGACGTCGGGGCGCAGCCGTCGTGCGAGCCGTACGGCCTCGTCGCCGTCTCCGGCCTCTCCCACCACGTCCATGTCCGGCTGGGCGTCGAGGACCATGGTGAACGCCATGCGCAGCAGCGGCTCGTCGTCGGCGAGCAGGACGCGGATCGTCATGCGGCGCCGTCCCCGGCGGCTCCGAGGTCGAGGACGGCGCGGACCCGCCAGCCGCGGGCGGGAAGCGGACCCGCCTCCAGGGTCCCGCCGTACGCGGCGGCGCGTTCCCGCATGCCGAGGATGCCGTGCCCGGAGGACGGGGCGCGGACACGGGCGCCGTCGCCGTCGTCGGTGACGTCGACGGTGACGGCGTCCGGAGAGCAGCGCACCCGGACCTCGGCGCGGGTGCCGGACGGAGCGTGCTTGAGGGTGTTCGTCAGGGCTTCCTGCACGAGCCGGTAGACGGTGAGCTGGGCGGTGACGGGAACGGGAGCGGGTTCGCCCTCCACGGTGAGAAGGGTCGGCAGGCCGGCCGCGCGCATGCCTTCGGCGAGGGACTCCAGCTGGGCGATGCCGGGCATCGGGCGGCGCAGTTCGTCCGGTTCGTCGGCCCGCAGGACGCCGAGCGCGCGCCGCATGTCGGTGATGGCCTGCCGGCCGGTGCCGGAGATCTGGCGCATGGCGTAGGCGGCCCTGTCGGGTGAGCGGTTCTGCGCGAAGACCGCGCCGTCGGCGAGCGCGACCATCACCGACAGGTTGTGGGTGACGATGTCGTGCATCTCGCGGGCGATGCGGGCGCGCTCGCCCGCCACCGCGAGCCGGGCCCGCTGGTCGCGCTCGCGCTCCAGGCGGATCGCGCGGTCCTCCAGGGAGGCGAGGTGGGCACGCCTGATCCGGGCGTTCGTACCGGTGACGGCCACGGCCACGGCCACGGCGGTCAGGAACACGGCGGAGCGGAGGAACCCGCCCGCGGGCGCCGACCAGCGCGCCGCGGCCAGCAGGACGCCGGCCTCGAGGACGGAAACGGCGAGGAGGGTCCGGCGCGGGCCGGACCGCGAGGCCACCGTGTACAGCGCGACCAGCAGCGCCACGTCGGCCAGCGACTCGACGTCGGCGAGCCACTGGGCGAAGGCCGCCGCGGCCACCGCGAAGAACACCGTCAGCGGCGCGCGCCGCCGCCATACCAGGGGCAGGACCAGAGCCGTCTGGAGGAGCAGGGCGCCGGAAGGGTTCCGGTAGACGGCGCTGCCGACACCGGCGCCGAGGAAGAAGACCGAGGCGGCCAGCAGCGCGTCGGGTACCAGGGGCGGGAGCCGGGTGCCCGCCCGTGACAGCGCCCGCACCGGCCGCCCCGTCCGCAGGGCGGCGAAGGCGGCGTGTCTCACGAGCCGATGCCGCCCGCGGGGCGGGGAGGAGGCACTTGATCCATGGCGTTCACCCTAGTCATCTTCCGCACCAGAAGAGCAAACGCCACCGGGCCACCTAAATAGAACAAGTGCCAATAGAAGGCGCTAAGTGATCTATTGGAGCGGTCGGTGGGACATCGGGTCCCGCGCCGCGGGACGGTCACCGGCCGGGACCGGGCCGCGCCGGATCATCCTGGAGTCGTACGCGGCCGGCGCGGACGCGGCGCCCGATGCGGTCACGGCCGCGAGAGACCGCTGGTCAGGAGCGGTCCGGGCGGTGGACGGGCGCATCGGGACGCCGTCACGCCCGGCCGCGGAAGATCCGGCCGGAGACTGACGTGCCGGACCGGCCGTGCGGCCTAGCTTCGTAGCCGCGGGCACGGCGTGCGGATGCCCGCGGATTCCACGGCCCGCCGGAGACCGGTCCGCGCGGCCCGCCGGAGGCGGGTCCGCGCGGCCGGCCGCGCCCCGGGCCGCAGTACGAGGGAGACATGCGATGCGCAGAGGGAAGACGGCCGCCATCGGGGCGGCGGCGGTCCTGGCGGGCGTTCTCGTGGCCGGTGCGCAGCCGGCCGCCGGGACCGCCCGGGACGGCGCCGCCGGTTCCGGCTCGGCCGGGGCCGGGCCGGAGCGGTTCGAACGGCAGCGGGCCGTCTGGCACCGCTGCCAGGACGGTCCGGACGACGCGGCGGGCAAGCAACTGGACGAGGCCGGGGCCCGGTGCGCCGAGATCACCGTGCCGCTGGACTACAGCCGCCCGGACGGGCGGACCGTCAAGATCGCGCTGTCCCGGCTGAAGGCCGGCGATCCCCGGCGCCGCCGGGGCGCCCTGCTGTACAACCCCGGTGGCCCGGGCGTCCCCGCCGCGTCGCTCATCGTGCAGCTCGGCCGGGCGGCTCCGGAGGTCGCGGCCCGCTACGACCTGATCGGGATGGATCCCCGCTTCGTCGGGCGCAGCACCCCCCTGAACTGCTCGTGGCCCGTGACCGGCATCGGCTCCGCCGGGCCCGACCGGCGCTCCTTCGACCGGACCGCGGCGCTGGCCGAGGACCTGGCGTCCCGATGCGCCGCGCACCGGGAGGTGCTGCCCCACGCCTCCACCCGCAACACCGCCCGGGACATGGACGTGATCCGTTCCGTCCTCGGCGAGCCGAAGCTGTCCTATCTCGGCTCGTCGTACGGCACCTACCTGGGCGCGGTCTACCTGCAGCTGTTCCCCGGCCGCGCCGACCGGGTCGTGTTCGACAGCTCCCTGAACCCCGACCTGTACGGTCCCGACCTGATGAGGACGACGGGACCGGCCGTGACGGAGGTCCTGAAGGACTGGGCGGCCTGGGCGGCCCGCCGCCACGACCGGTACCGGCTGGGGTCCGACGCCGCCGAGGTGCTGGCCGTCGTGAACCGGATCGGCCGGGCCGCCGCCCGGCGCCCGCTGAAGGTCGGCCGCCACCGCGTCGACGGCCGTGTGCTGCCCATGCTCCTGTGGAACGTCACCGCCGGGGACGACGACGAGGCGTACGCGAGCTTCGCCGCCGACGTCCGGGTCCTGCGCGACGCCGCCCGGGGCGTCACGGTCACCCCCACCCCGGTCCTGGAGGGGGTCCTGGCCGGACTGCCCGCACCGGACGCGGACGGGTACTTCAGCGCCCAGACGGCGATCCAGTGCGCGGACCGGGCCGTGTCACGCGATCCGGAGACCTACTACCGCGACATCCGGGCCCACCGCGCCGACGAGCCGCTGTTCGGCCCGCTGACCCGCAACCTCACCCCCTGCTCCTTCTGGCCGGTGGCCCCGGCCGAGCCTCCGACGAAGATCCGCAACGACGTCCCGGTCCTGATGGTCGGAGCCACCGGCGACCCGGCGGCCACCTACCCGGGTCAGCTGGCCATGCACCGGGCCCTCACCGGCTCCCGGCTGGTCCCCCTCCGCGGCGCCTTCCGGCACACCGTGTACGGCGGGCTCTTCGCCCCGCGGAACGCCTGCATCGACGCGATCGTCGACCGCTACCTGACCGACGGCGCCCTGCCCGCCCGCGGCACCGCCTGCTCCTGACGCACCCGCGGGGCCCGGCGGGTCACGCGAGCGCCCGGCCCCCGGTCAGGACGGCGCCCCGGTCAGGACAGCGCCCTGGTCAGGCGGCGGCGGAGCCTGCCGAACGTGCCGGGCGCCGGGACGGCGGGGCCGGGGGAGGGGGAGCCGGGCAGCAGGTCCAGGGCGGCCAGGCGCTGGCGCTTGAAGTAGCGGTCCGGACCGCAGGCGTCCAGGTAGGCCGTCGCCTCCTCGCGCAGGTCCGGGTAGGCCTCGCTCTGCATGCAGTGACCGACCGCGCGGACCAGTCCCGGCAGGTCGACGACCGGCGGCTCCTCCAGGGAGCCGTCCGTCCCCAGCCGGGGGAGCAGCGCGTCGGTGATCGTGACGGGCACGCGGTTGCTGTTCTCGTACGGCGCCAGCCGCTCCAGCACCAGTTCCCCGCCGAAGGCCGCCACCGGCAGGCCGAAGTACCGCCGGGCGGTGACCAGCGCGGTGGAGAAGCAGCCCACCACCAGCTCCGGCCGGAGCGCCGCGAAGCACGACTCGGCCGGGACGGTCTCGCCCGCCACGGTCAGCCGTACGCCCAGCTCGCCGGCGGTCCGGCGCAGCTCGCGGGCGTGCCGCCGCCCGGCGGCCGGGTGCGGCTTGAACAGTACGGAACCGAAGCCTCGCGCCGCCAGCCCGCGCAGCATGTCCGCGTGCAGAGCGGCCTCCTCGGCGGGGGTGACGATGCCGAGCGCCGACAGGTACTGCCCGAGGATCATCGCCAGGCCGCCTTCGGGCGCACCGCCGTCCGTCCCGCCGCTCACCGTCCCGCCGCTCACCGTCCCGCCGCTCACCGTGTCCGGGCCGTCGCCCCGTGCCGCTCCGCCCTCCGACGCGGCGGAGACCTCGGTGAGGATCCGCAGGAACGCCTCGTCCCCGACGGTCCGCGCGGGCACGCCGTACTCCGACAGCAGCAGCGGGGACAGGCCCGGCACCAGGTCCAGGTGGAGCAGCCGGGTGATCCGGCCGGCGATCTCGCCGGGCAGCGGGTCGCGGGTCGGGCCGTAGCCCATCAGGCCGTCGGAGTAGACCGTGACCGGGCAGTCCCTGACCAGCCCGGCGATGGTCCGCGCCGGGGGGACCGCGACGGACTCCACGATGAGCTCGTCCGGGCCGTCGCCCAGGGACAGGTGGGAGCGGAGCAGGCGGCCCGTCATCGGCACCTCGATGATCCGGGCCCGCCAGTCCGACGGGTGCAGCGGGGCCACGATCTCGTTCCACGACCACACCTCGTCGAAGCGCGGGCGCAGCGCGGTGAAGCCGGGAGCCTCGTCCAGGGACGGGGTGATCTCCGGGACGGCCGCGTTGTTGGAGACCAGCAGGATCCTGCGGCCCCCGCCCGGCCCGAACGCGCCCTCGTCGATCGCGGCGGCCAGCGTCATCGCGCCGAACAGGGTCGAGGCGTAGAACAGCTGCGTCATCGGGTTCCTCCGCTCGGCGGCGCCGGGTCCGCGGTCTCCGGTCGTGGAGGCCGCGGTCGTGCGGCCCGGGGCGCGACGGCCGTCCGGGCCGGGGAGGGGCGGGTCACCGCGCCTCCAGCAGTCCGCGCAGGACATCGTCGCGCTCCGGGTCCAGGCTCGTGGCGGCCAGCAGGTCCGGCGGGAGCCGCCGCAGCGCGTCCGCGCCCCGCTGCTCGAAGCGGGTGCGCAGCTCGGGGGAGAAGCGGTCGCCCAGCTCCAGGTGGTGGGCGAGCAGCGCGCAGAACTGGCGGACCGCCTTGGCCGCGAACTCCTCGGGAAGGTCGTCGAAGACCAGCTCGAAGGCGTCGAAGAAGTGCAGCTGGCGCTCGTCGCCGACCTGGGTCAGCGAGCCGGACACCATCCGCCGGTAGAAGAGCCCGGCCAGGGAGACCACCGCGAACGAGCCCGCCTCCCGGTGCAGCCGCCAGATCCACGGCCGGTCCTCGGCGGTGTGCAGGTGCCCGGGGAAGGTCAGCAGCTCGCCCAGGTCGCGGCGGTAGATCCCGGCCCAGGCGTAGGGGTAGTCGACCATGGTCTTGGACCGGGCGGGCAGGATGTGGTCGCGCGGCTTGACCACCGTCTCCCGTACGGCCAGCGGAGCCCGGTGGACCACCCGCCTGCGCCCCTCCGCCTGCACGTGGTCCACCCGGACGAAGTCGCAGCCGAGCCGTTCGATCGCGCCGACGAGGTCGGCGAGGTAGCCGGGCGCGAGCCAGTCGTCGCCGTCCATGAAGGTCACGTAGCGGCCGGAGGCCAGCGAGAGCCCGAGGTTGCGGGCGTCGGCCAGCCCCACCGGGGTCTCGTTGCGCAGCACGACGAGACCGGGCAGGTCGTCGCGGAAGTCCTCGATGACCTGCCCGGTCCGGTCCGCCGATCCGTCGTCCACGACGATGAACTCGAAGTCCCGGTGCGCGTTCCCGATCAGCGAGGTCAGCGCGTCGGAGATGTAGAGCTCGGCGTCCCGCACCGGGACGACGACCGACAGCTTGATCAAGGTCTTCCCTCGGGCTCCGGCACGGACGCGGTCGCCTGAACCGTAGCGACCGCCGGAGTGCCCGGGCTGAACGCGCGGGGACGCGGCGGTGAACACTTCGGCGGGCGCACCCGTCGCTCCCGTCCCGCCGGAAAACCGGTTGAAGGCATCGGAGGCGGGCGGCTAGCGTCAGTGCCACCTCGCGGCTGCTGAACCCCGGGGCCCGCCGCCGGTCACGGCACCGGCGTGATCCCGCATGCCCCGGCATGACGCCGCCACCGGCGGCGCGCGACGGCGCGACGTCCTTTCCCGCGCCGGATCCGGTTCTCCACCAGCAGCCATACCGAAGAGGCACCATCGTGACATCACCCCGGCGCGGCGCCGCCGTGCCCCGGCAGGACCCGCGGCTGGTCCGCACCGACGACGACTGGCTCCACCTGCCCAACCGGTGGGGCATTCCCGTGGACGTCTGCGCCGGCGCAGACGTTCCGATCGAATCCGGCGCGGTCGACGAGATCCTCACCGTCCTCGAGACCGCCGACACCCTGGAGCGGCTGGGCTCGGCGGCCGGGTGCGGGGACGCGGCGATCAGCCGGGTCGTGCTCACCCCCGACTTCCACAAAGGCGCCGGCATCCCGATCGGCACCGTTCTGCAGACGCGTGGGGCACTGGTCCCCCAGGCGGTCGGCAACGACGTCAACTGCGGCATGCGGCTGGAGGCGACGTCGCTGACCGCCGACGAGGTACGCCCCCGGCTGGACGCACTGGAACCCCGCCTGCGCCATCTGTTCTTCGAGGGCGGCAGGCGCATCGCGCTGTCCGGCCGGCAGCGGGAGGCGCTGCTGCGCGACGGGCTGCCGGGGCTGCTGGACACCGGCGTCCCGCAGGCGTCCGCGGAGGGCGTGTGGTCGCAGGCGCGGCCCGGCGACGGCCGGCCCGGGCGGATCCACGGCCCGCGCCACCCGGTCACGACGGCCGGAGCCTTCCGGGACTGGATCGACAGCGCGGGCGGCACCAGCTACGACAGCATCATCGGCAGCGTCGGAGGCGGGAACCACTTCGCCGAACTGCAGTACGTCTCCGCGGTGCACGACCGGCGGGCCGCCTACGCCTGGGGGCTCACCCCGGGCCGGGTGGTGCTGATGGTGCACAGCGGCTCCCTGGCGCTGGGACACCAGGCGGGCGCGACCGGCAGGGACCAGGCCAGGGCCGCGTGGCCACGCGGCGTCCCCCTGCCCGGCAACGGCATCGTCCCCCTGGCGCTGGACGAGCGGTCCGAGCCGGCGTGCCGCCGCTATCTCGACGCGCTCGGCGGCGCGGCGAACTTCGCGGTGGGCAACCGGTTCTTCCTCGCCCTGATGCTCCGCGCGGCCCTCGCGGCCGAGTGCGGGGAGTTCGCCGCCGACCTCGTCTACGACGCCCCGCACAACCTGCTCTGGCGGGAGCCGGACGGGCAGGTGGTCCACCGCAAGGGCGCGACGCCCGCGGGCGGGTACGCCGAGGTCGCCGGCGGGCCGTACGAGATGTGGGGCGAGCCCGTCATCGTCCCCGGCTCGATGGGGGCGGCCAGCTACGTGCTGCGCGGCTGCGGCGATCCCCGTACGCTGGCCAGCGCCTGCCACGGCGCCGGGCGCCGGGTACGGCGGGGCGCGGCGGCCCGCGCGAGCGACGCGGAGCTGGACGCCTTCCTGCGGGAGTTCCGGGTGGTCACCCCGCTCGACCACCGGGATCCGGCCGTCGCCCGCAGGTCCGACGTGATGGCCGCCTGGCGCCGCGACCTCAAGCAGGAGGCGCCGTGGGTCTACAAGGACATCGGCCCCGTGGTCTCCAGCCTCCGCCGGGCGGGGGTCGCCGAGCCCGTCGCCGAACTGCGCCCGCTGCTGACGGTCAAAGGCTGAACGGGCCGGGAGCGGAGCCGGGCAGGACCGGGACCGCTCCCGGCCCGGCCGGGAAACCCTTGCCGGGAAACCCCTGCCCGGGAAGCCGGACCGGTGGGGGCGAGGACCGCCCCCACCGGCCTCCCCGGGGGTCAGACCGTGACGCGGCGCAGGCGGGACTTGGGGGCCTCCTCGCCGGGGAAGACCCGCTTGACGCCGTCGCCGAGCGCGGTCTCGATGATGCGGATGTCGCGGACCAGGTGCTCCAGCCCCGACGGCTCCAGCGAGGCGGCGTGGTCGGAGCCCCACATGGTGCGGTCCAGGGTGATGTGCCGCTCCACGGTCACCGCGCCGAGCGTGACGGCGGCCAGGGAGATCTGCAGGCCGCGCTCGTGGCCGGAGTAGCCGACCGGCACGCCGTACCGCTCCTGGAGGGTGACGATCGCCCGGAGGTTGGCCTCCTCCGGAGGGAGCGGGTAGGTGGAGGTGGCGTGCATCAGCACCAGCTTGGAGGTGCCGAGGATCTCCACCGCCCGGTCGATCTCCTCCAGGGTGGACATGCCGGTGGACAGGATGATCGGCTTGCCGGTCGCGGCGAGCGCGCGCAGCAGCTCCAGGTCGGTCACGCTCGCCGAGGCGACCTTGTGCGTGACGACGTCCATGGCCTCCAGGAACTCCACCGACGGCACGTCCCACGGGGAGGCGAACCAGTGCATCCCGCGCTCGGCGGCGTACTTGGCGATCTGGGTGTACTCGTCCACGCCGAACTCGGTGCGGATCTTGTACTCCATGTAGGTCATCTCGCCCCACGGCGTCTGCCGGATCTGGTCGCGCTGCTCCAGCGGGACGCAGATCTCCGGCGTGCGCTTCTGGAACTTGACCGCCTGGCAGCCGGCCTCGGCGGCCACGTCGATCAGCCGTCGCGCGATGTCCAGGTCGCCGTTGTGGTTGATGCCGATCTCGGCGATCACGTAGACCGGCTCACCCGCGCCGACCAGCGCGTCGCCGATCCGGACGGGAGGGGCGACCGGGGCGAGCCGCAGCTCGGCGCGGGGCGCGGGGGTCTCCGGGATCGCGGCGGGCTGCTCCGGCCGGGCCGCCAGGACGCGGTCGCACAGCTCCCGTACGGCTCCCGCCCCTCCCGGCCGGGAGAGCACGACCCGGGCGGCGGCGCGGACCCTGGGGTGGGCGTCGGGGACGGCGACCGGCCAGCCGACGTCGTTCATCGGGCCGAGGTCGTTGACGTCGTTGCCGACGTAGGCGACCCGCGCCGGGTCGAGGTTCTCGATGGCCAGCCAGTCGCGCAGCACCGTCCGCTTGTCGGTCAGGCCCTGCAGGACCGGGACGCCGAGCTTGCGGGCGCGGGCCGCGACCACCGGGTTGTGCTCGGTGGACATGATCATGATCTTGACGCCGGACCGGCGCAGCAGCGAGACGCCCATGCCGTCGGACCGGCTGACCGCGACCATCTCGCGGCCGTCCTGGTCGACGTAGGCGCGGTCGTCGGTGTGCACCCCGTCGAAGTCGGTGATCACCGCGTCCACGTCGATCGGCTCGGGCAGGTCGACGAACGGCGCCAGCGCCCGGACGATCTCCAGGTCCTCCGGGGTGTCCACCTCGACGGCGTGCCGCGACGGCACCGGCTGCACGGCGACCGCGCCGAAGAAGCGGTGGCCGTGCTCGCGCAGGCCCTCCGCGCGCATCGCGTAGAACGCGCCGGTCTCGCGGTAGTGCGGCTCCCGGTCCTGGCGGCGAGGCCGGAAGGACGGGTCGTGGTTGACGCCCGTACCCGCGGCGTCCCACAGGAACTCGTGCGTCTCCATCCCGGAGAAGACCACGTCGGCGCCGCCGTCGAGGACCTTCACGATCGCCGCGTCCAGGTCGGCCGGGTCGATGAAGGCGCTGGTGCACTGGACGAGCAGGACCACGTCGGGGGCGTCGGACAGGTGGTCGAGCACGTGCAGCACGGCCGACTCGCTGGAGGCCGTCGCGCCGCTCAGCTCTCCGGGCCGGTCGATGACGGCGGCCCCGGCGGTGCGGGCGGTCTCGGCGATCTCCGGGTGGTCGGTGCTGACCACGACCTCGTCGATCAGCTCGGCGCGGAGGCAGGCCTTCACCGCGCGGGCGACGAGGGGAGTTCCGCCCACGGGGGCCAGGTTCTTCAGCGGGACGCCCGCCGAGCCTCCACGGGCGGGGATGACGGCCAGGACTCGCAAGGTGACTCCTCTTACCTACGGCAGCACCCCTGAGCTGGGGTGTTAAGCACGCTAGCCACGGGGGTGACCGGTAAGGGGTGCCTGAGCTGAACGCCCAGAGTCGCCCGGCTTAACTTTCCGGAAGGCCGGCGGGCCCGGACGGGAGGGCCCGCGGGGAGCCTGATGCGGGAGCCTGATGCGGGAGTCGGCATGCGGGCAGGAATGCGGGCCGGCATGCGGGGGCCGGCACGCGAGACGCCGCGGACGGGTGATCCGTCCGCGGCGCCGGCGATCCGGAGCGCTCCGGCTACGGGGTGAAGGTGTCCCGCGCGTTCTCGCCCGACTCCCTGGCCCGGTCCTTGACCTTCTTCGCGGCCTGCTTGGCCTTGCCCTTGGCCTGGTCGGCCTGGCCGCGGCCGGTCATTTCCTCGTTGCCGGTCACCTTGCCGGTGGCTTCCTTGGCCTTGCCCCGGATCTGATCGAAGTTCGTCATGGTTCCTTCCCCGTTGGAATGACAGGTTGTCGAGCAGTGTCATAACCGGAAATTAGGTCGATAATCGCGATCTAGGTATCTTTAGAGGACACAACACTTCTCCCTGGCATGCGGTTGGGGTCACCCGCGGGGCCCGCCGCCCCCTCCCCGCCGGAAGAGGCCCACAGGGCCCGGGTCGAGCCGCGCACCACGAGCTCGGGCTCGAAGAGGTACTCGGCGGCCTTGGCCGGGCGGCCCTTGATCTCGTCGAGCAGCGCGCGGACGGCCGCCACGCCCATGGCCTGGACCGGCTGGCGGACCGTGGAGAGCGGCGGGTCGGTGAACGGCATCAGCGGCGAGTCGTCGGCCCCCACGACCGAGACGTCCTCCGGCACCCGCAGGCCGTACCGCCGCACCGCGCGCACCGCGCCCAGCGCCATCAGGTCGCTCCCGCACACCAGCCCGGTCGCGCCCCGCTCCACCAGCAGGGACGCGGCCATCTGCCCGCCCTCGACGTCGAAGGGGGCCAGCTCCACCAGTTCCTCCCCGTCCCCGCAGCCCAGCTCCCGCAGCGCGCCGCGGAACCCGGCCAGGCGGCGCCGGGAGGTCGAGTAGCGCAGCGGGCCGCCGACGAACCCGATGCGCCGGTGGCCCAGCCCGATCAGGTGCAGCGCCGCCGTACGGCCCGCCGCGACGTCGTCGCAGGAGACGCAGGTGACGCCGAGGCCCGGCACGTCGCCGTTGACGAACACGATGGGCAGCCGCTGCCGGCGCAGGTCCTCGTAGCGGGAGACGTCGATCGTGGTGTCGGCGTGCAGGCCGGAGACGAACACGATCCCGGAGACGGCGCGGTCCAGCAGCATCCCGACGTACTCGTCCTCGCCCGCGCCCTCCGGGGTCTGCGTGCACAGCACGGCCGTGTAGCCGTGCCGGGCCAGGGCCGTCTCGATCACCTGGGCGAAGAAGGGGAAGACCGGGTTCTGCAGCTCGGCGGTGATCAGCCCGACCAGTCCGGAGCTGCGCGGCCTCAGCCCGCTGGGCGGCTCGTAGCCGAGCACGCCCATCGCGGTGAGCACGGCGCTCCTGGCCCTCGGGCTCACCCCCGGGCGCTCGTTGAGCACCCGGGAGACCGTCGCCTTGCTGAGCCCGGCCTGCCGGGCGATCTCGTCGAGTCGTGCCGCCATGGGGGCCGATTGTGGATCAGCCCGCTGGAACGGCGCAAGAGATCCTGAAATTTTGCAGCAATTTCCTGCAAGGCATTCCAGGGCGGGTGAACCCCCTGTTAACTTCGGCGCACATCGCGGTGCGCCCCCCTGAAAACACCCTCCCACCTGGAGTCCGACCGTGCGCAGACCCACCCCCGCCCTCACCGGGACCCTCGCCCTCTGCCTCGTCCTCACCGCCTGCGGCGGGGGAGGCCCGGCCTCGCCGCAGGCCTCCGCGGCCCCGGCCGCCGCGGACGGCACCACCCTGCTCATCTGGGCCGACCAGAAGCGCTCGGACACCCTCAAGCCCTTCGCCGAGGCGTTCGCCGAGGAGAACGGGATCAAGGCCGAGATCGTCGTCGTGGCCCAGAACCAGCAGCAGACCTTCACCACCGCCTCCCAGGCAGGCGAGGGCCCCGACGTGCTCGTCGGCGCCCACGACTGGATCGGCAACCTCGTCCAGAACGGGCTCATCGACCCCGTCCCGATGACCGAGGAGCAACTCGCGGGCTACGCGGACGTGGCCCGCAGGGCCGTCACCTACGACGGCCAGGTGTACGGCGTGCCGTACGCGGTGGAGAACCTCGCCCTGTTCCGCAACACCGAGCTGGCCCCGGACGCGCCCGCCACCTTCGACGAACTGGTCGACACCGGCAAGAAGCTCAAGAAGGCCGGGAAGGTCGAGGAGATCGTCGGCTACCCGGTCAGCCAGCAGAACGGCCAGTCCGGCGACACCTACCACCTCTACCCGCTCTACACCTCCGGCGGGGCGCACCTGTTCGGCACCACCCCGCAGGGCGACCCCGACCCGGCCGACCTGGGCGTCGGCACCAAGGAGTCGGTCGCCGCGTTCGAGCGCATCGCCGCGCTCGGCGAGAAGGGCGAGGGGGCGCTCAAGCGCTCCTTCACCTCCGACAACGCCGCGGCGGCCTTCAACGAGGGCAAGACCGCGTTCATGGTCGCCGGGCCCTGGCGGCTGGCCGACGTCCGCAAGGCGGGCGTGAAGTACGACGTCACGCCGGTGCCCGGCTTCAAGGACGCCGGCCCCGCCCGGCCGTTCGTGGGCGTGCAGTCCTTCTTCGTGGCGAGCAAGGGCAGGAACAAGGCGCTCGCCCAGGAGTTCGTCACCGGCAGCCTGGCCTCGGCCGAGGTCGCGCAGGCGCTGTTCGACGCCGAGCCCCGCATGCCCGCGCTGAAGAAGGCGCTGGAGTACGCCGCCGCCAAGGACCCCGACGTCGCCAAGTTCCAGGCCGCCGCCGAGAACGGCACGCCGCTGCCCGCGATCCCGCAGATGGTCGCCATCTGGGTGCCGTTCAACACCCTCATCCACGCCGCGGTGAAGGGCGAGCCGGTGCCCGCCGCGGTCGACGCCGCCGCCAAGGCCATCGCCGAGCAGCTCGAGCAGTGAGCACCCGGCAGACCCGGACCGGGGAGGGCCGCGGCCTTCCCCGGCGGGGGGACACCGGCGCGCCGCGGCAGGAGGGGACCGCCCCGCGCACCAGCCCCGAAGGCTCCCCGGGCGGGCCGCCCGCGCGGGACCGCCGGCCGCGGGCCGTACCGGACCGGCCCCGGGCGCTGGCCGTGCCGCCCGGAGGCTGGCCGGGGGGCGCGGGCGCGGTCGCGGCGCGGTTCCTCGCGCTGGGACTGATCGTCGCCGTCGCGCTCTGGGCCGTCGCCCCGCTCGCGTCGGCGGGGAACTGGACCGGGACGGCGATCGTCGCGGCCGTCACCGCCGCCGGCCTCTACGTCTACCTCACCCCGCGGCGGATGCCCGCCAAGTACCTGCTCCCCACCACGCTCCTGGTCCTGGCCTTCCAGGTCTTCCCCGTGGTCCACACGATGTCGCTGGCGCTGACCAACATCGGCGACGGCCACCTCGGCAGCAAGCAGGAGGCGATCACCGCGATCGAGACCTCCTCGGTCCGGCGGGAGCCCGGTTCGGCGGAGTACCGGCTCACCGTGGCCGAGCGCGACGGAGGGCTGGCCTTCCTGCTGGCCGCCGGAGGACGCGCCTACGCGGGCACCGCCGAGGGCCTGCGCCCGCTGGAGGGCGCCACGCTCGGTCCCGGCGGGCGGATCACCGCCGCCGACGGGTACACGGTGCTCACCTCCGCCCAGGCGTCCGCACGCAGCGCGGAGATCACCGAGCTGGCCGTGCCGGTCGAGGGCGGCGCCATCCGCAGCCAGGGCCTGTCGCGCGCCTACCAGGGCAGGGCGGAGCTGACCTACGACGCGGGATGCGACTGCGTCACCGGCTCCGGCTCCGGCTCCGGCCCGGAGAAGGCCTGGCGGGCCGACGAGGAGCAGGGCCGGTTCGTGGCCGCCGACGGCACCGCGCTGCCCCAGGGCTGGAAGGTCGACGTCGGCCTGGCCAACCTCGCCGCCGCCCTCACCGACCCGCGGATCAACGCCCACTTCCTCGGCGTCTTCGGCTGGAACCTGGTCTACGCCACCGCGGTGGTGGCGCTCACCGCCGCCCTCGGGATCGCGGTCGCGCTGGCGCTGCACCATCCCCGGATGCGCGCCGTACGGGCCTACCGGACACTGATCGTGCTGCCGTACGCGATGCCCGCCTTCGCGATGCTGCTGGTCTGGCGGGACATGTTCAACACCGACTTCGGCCTGGTCAACAGGGTTTTCGGGCTGGACGTCGACTGGCTCGGCGAGCCGTTCACCGCCCGCCTGTCGGTCCTGCTGGTCCAGCTCTGGCTGGGCTTCCCCTACATGTTCCTGATCGCCACCGGGGCGCTCCAGACGATCCCGGCGGAGTATCTGGAGGCGGCCCAGGTGGACGGGGCGACCGCCTGGCAGCGCTTCCGGAAGGTCACGCTCCCGCTGCTGATGCTGGCCCTGTCCCCGCTGATGGTCTCCTCGTTCGCCTTCAACTTCAACAACTTCAACGGCGTCTTCCTGGTCACCGCGGGCGGTCCGTTTCCGGCGGACAATCCCACCGTGGGCGCCACGGACCTGCTCATCACCTACACCTTCCGGCTGGCCTTCGGGCAGCAGGGCGCCCAGTACGGCCTGGCCTCGGCGATGTCCGTCTACGTCTACCTGATCGTCGCCGTCATCTCCATCGTCAGCTTCCGGCGCACCCGGGTCTTCCAGGAGGTGGACCGTTGAACCGTCGTCCCGGAGCCGCCGGGGGCGGGCGCGCGGGCGGGCTCGTCCTGCGGCACGCGGCGGCGGTCGCCGTCACCGCCTTCGCCCTCTTCCCCATCCTGTTCGTGGTCTCCGCCGCGCTCAACCCGCTCGGCACCCTCAGCTCGGCGACCCTGCTGCCCGGCGGCGCCGACCTGGGCAACGCCGCCGACCTGCTGACGACCACGCCCTTCCTGACGTGGTACGCCAACTCCGTCCTGATCGCCGGGCTCACCGCCGCCGCGTCGGTGGCGGTCTCGGCGGTCTCCGCCTACGCCTTCAGCCGCTTCCGCTTCGCCGGACGCCGGATCGGGCTGGTGGCGCTCCTGGTCATCCAGGCGTTCCCGCAGTTCCTGGCGATCGTCCCGCTGTACGTCATCTTCAGCGTGATCAGCGACAACTGGCCGGCCTTCGGCCTCAACAGCGTCTGGGGCGTCACCCTGCTCTACGTCGGCGGACAGGTCGGCGTGAACACCTGGCTGATCAAGGGCTTCTTCGACACCATCCCCAAGGAGCTCGACGACGCCATGCTCATCGACGGCTGCACCCCCGGCCAGGCGTTCCGCCGGGTGGTCCTGCCGCTGTCCGCGCCCGTCCTGGCGATCAGCGCACTGCTCGTCTTCATCGCGACGATCAACGAGTTCCTCGTCGCCAGCGTCTTCCTCACCGGCGACGACTCCCGCACCCTCGCGGTCGGCCTGTTCAGCCTCCTGGCCGACCAGCGCAACGCCAACTTCGGCATGTTCGCCGTGGGCACCCTGCTCACCGCGGTTCCGACCGTCGCCGTCTTCCAGTTCCTGCAGAGATACATCGTCCACGGGCTCACCGCGGGCGCAGTGAAAGGTTGATCATGATCGATCGGGGATTCCACCACGACGGCTCGGCCGACCACGTCAGCACCCTCGCCCCCGAACCGGGCGAGACGGTGACGGTGTTCGTCCGCACCCCGCGCGAGCACCGCTCGGGCGTGTACGTCCGCACCACGCCCGACGGCGAGCCGCACTTCACCGAGGCGGTGGTCGACCGGGAGACCGAGCACGAGCTCTGGTGGCGGGCCGACGTGGTGGCCCGCAACCCCGTCACCCGCTACCGCTTCCTGCTCACCGGTTCCGGTTCCGGTTCCGGCTCCGGCTCCGCGGGAGGCGCCGGGAACCCGCCCGGCTACCGCTGGCTCACCGCGAGCGGCCTGGTCGCCCATGACGTGCCCGACGCGACCGACTTCAGGCTGGTCACCCACGCCGCTCCGCCCGCCTGGGCCGCCGCGAGCACGGTCTACCAGATCTTCCCCGACCGGTTCGCCTCCTCCGGCGCCCGCCGGGAGACGCCGGAGTGGGCGATCCCGTGCGACTGGGACGACCCGGTCGCCGGCACCGGCCCGTCCACCCCCCGGCAGCTGTTCGGCGGCGACCTGGACGGAATCCGCTCCCGGCTCGGACACGTCGCCGGCCTCGGGGCCGACACCCTCTACCTCACGCCTGTCTTCCCCGCCGCCTCCAACCACCGCTACAACGCGAGCTCCTTCGCCGAGGCCGACCCCCTGCTCGGCGGCGACGCCGCCTACCGCGCGCTGATCGACGACGCCCACCGGCGCGGCATGCGCGTCCTGGGCGACCTCACCACCAACCACTGCGGCGACATCCACCCCTGGTTCCGGGCCGCGCTGAAGGACAAGGACGCCCCCGAGCGGGAGATGTTCTTCTTCACCGACGGCGACCTCGGCTACGAGGCGTGGATGGGCGTGCCGTCCCTGCCCAAGCTCGACTGGTCCAGCGAGCGGCTGGCCGCCGCCATGGAGGAGGTGGTCCGGCACTGGCTCCGCTTCGGCCTGGACGGCTGGCGCATCGACGTGGCCAACATGACGGGCCGCCTGCGCGGCTCCGACCTGACCCGCGAGGTGGCCCGCAGGATCCGCCGGGCGGTCGCCGCGGAGAGGCCGGACGGGCTGCTGGTCGCCGAGCACGCCCACGACGCCACCGGCGACCTCGACGCCGACGGCTGGCAGGGCACCATGAACTACGCCGGGTTCACCCGGCCGGTGTGGAGCTGGCTGCGCGGCCCCGAGGTCCGGCTGCCGTTCCTCGGCGTCCCGGCCGAGGTGCCCAGGATCGGCGGCGGCGACGCGGTGGCGACCATGCGGGCCTTCTCCGGCCACATGTCGTGGCGCGCGCTGACGCACTCCTGGTCCATCCTCGGCTCCCACGACACCGCCAGGATCCGCACCGTCTGCGGCGACCCCGCCCTGGTCGAGGTCGCCGCCGGGCTGATGTTCACGCTGCCCGGCACGCCCATGGTGTTCGCCGGCGACGAGCTGGGCCTGGAGGGCTCCTGGGGCGAGGACGCCCGCCGTACGATGCCGTGGGAGCACCCGCAGGCGTGGGACACCCGCACGCTCGGCGCCTACCGCGACCTGATCGCCCTGCGCCGCGGGGAGCCCGCCCTGACCGGGGGCGGCCTGCGCTGGCTGCACGTCTCCGACGACGCCGTGGCCTACCTGCGCGAGCGCGCGGGCGAGCGCCTCCTCGTCCTCGCCGCCCGCGCCGCCCACCCGCCCGTACGGCTCCCGCTCGGCTCCGCCGCCACCGCCCTGTACGGCGAAGCCGACCTGGCCCCGGACGCCGAAGGCGTCCTCACCCTGCCCGCCGACGGCCCCGCCTTCCATGTCTGGCGTCTGGGGTAGGGCCGTGGACGCACCGCCGCCCGGAGCCCGGGAGGGCACGGACCCGTTGAAGACCGGCGCGACCGGGAGGGGATCATGGGCCTGTCGACGATCGGCGACCTGGTGACCGGGCTGCGCTCGCTCGGCGTGGCGGAGGGCGACGTCCTGCTCGTGCACTGCTCGCTCTCCCGGCTCGGCCACGTCGCCGGCGGCGCCGGGGCCGTCGTGCTCGCCCTGCGCGAGGCCGTGGGGGAGGGCGGGACCCTGGTCGTGCCCGCCCAGTCGTGGCAGCTGTGCGACCCGGCCTACCTCGCCGATCCGGCCGTGCCCGAGGCGTGGTGGGAGACGATCCGCTCGGCCACGCCCCCCTACGACCCGGCCTGGACGCCGTCCCGCTCGATGGGCGCGGTCGCCGAGGCGCTGCGCACCATGCCCGGCGCCCGGCGCAGCGGCCACCCGCACCGCTCGTTCGCCGCGTGGGGACGGCACGCCGCGGCCGTCACGGCCCGGCACGATCTCGACGACCCGGTGGGCGAGGGCTCGCCCCTGTCGGCGGTCCACGACCTCGACGGCCGGGTGCTGCTGCTCGGCGTCGGGCACGAGAAGAACACCTCGCTCCACCTGGCGGAGGCCCGCACCGGCCTGCCCCGGGAGCGGGTCCCCAACGGCGCGCCCCTGCTCATCGGCGGGGAGCGCCGCTGGGTCCGCTTCACCGAGCCCGCCGTCGACGACGCCGACTTCGCCGCGGCGGGCGCGGCGTTCGCCGGGACCGGCGGAGTACGGCAGGGCGCGATCGGCGCCGCGACCGCCCTGCTGATGAGCCAGCGCGACCTCGTCGGCTTCGCCGCTCCCTGGTTCCGCGCCCACCGCACGGTCCGGTAGCGCCGGAACACCTCTGACCGACTGCTGCGCTCAGGTGACCGGTGAAGGGGACGGGGCGACCGGTGAACATGTGAATCGCCGAGTCCGCCCGGCATCGGCGGAACTCCGATACGATCACCGATGCCATCGAACGAGCCAAGGTCGGGGATGATGCAGGTGAGGAGCCGCGACGGCGCGGCGCAGGGCGGCTCCCCCTGGACCTGGTCGGATGAGCGGCCGATCCTTCACCGGGTTGTTCGTCGCCGGACATCGGACATGCCGCTGGCTGATCTCGTCGAGTCCCTGTTCGTCGACAGACGCGGTCGCCGATACCACTCATGACCGGGACTCGGGCCGGGCGGGTGCGGCGGTGGCGAGACGGGTGGCGAGGGCGCGGATGCGGTCGACGAGCTCGGGCGGCTCGTGCACTTCGAAGGCGATGCCCGTCAGCGCGACCCAGACGGCGAGCTCGTCGAGGTCGTTCGCGCCGGTGGACAGCGTGCAGGACCGCTCGTCGATCGGCTCGATCGTCCCCGCCGTGGGCGGCATGTGCTCGGCGACGACCTCGGCCGGGGCGTGCATCGTGAAGCGGCCCCGGTACCGGTAGGGCGCGCCGGAGATCGACCGGGACATGTAGGCCACCAGGTCGGAGTCGGGCGGGTCGCGGGGGACGAACCGCGGCCCGTTCGGCGTCCGCAGGTCCAGGCGGTCGACCCGGTAGGTGCGCCAGCCGGCCCGGCCGGTGTCCCAGCCCAGCAGGTACCAGTGCCGCCCCGAGTGGACGAGCCGGTACGGCTCGGCGGCGCGGACGCTCTCCTGCCCGTCGTGCGCCCGGTAGTCGAACCGCAGGGTCTCACGGTCGCGGCAGGCGGTGGCGATCGCGGTCAGGGACGCCGGGTCCACCGCCGAACCCGCCCGCCCCATCGGCACGGTCATCGACTGCAGCGCGTGCACGCGATGCCGGAGCCGGGACGGCAGCACCCGCTCCAGCTTGGCCAGCGCCCGCACGGAGGTCTCCTCGATCCCCGACACCGAGCCCCCGGCCGCCGTCCGCAGCCCCACCGCGACCGCCACCGCCTCGTCGTCGTCCAGCAGGAGCGGAGGCAGGTCCGTGCCCGCGCCGAGCCGGTAGCCGGGCGCGCCCGCGGTGGCGTGCACGGGGTAGCCGAGCTCGCGCAGCCGCCCGACGTCGCGGCGGACGGTCCGCGCGGTCACGCCGAGCCGCTCCGCCAGCTCCGCCCCCGACCAGTCACGGTGGGTCTGCAGCAGTGAGAGCAGTCTGAGCAGACGGGCCGAGGTCTCCAGCATGCTCTCCAGATTGCCCTATCCCTAGGACCGTCCCTGTCCTAGCCCATCCCTAGCGTGTTCTGCATGACGTTCACCACGGAGATCAGCCCGTTCCGCATCGACATCCCGCAGGCCGCCCTCGACGACCTGCACGACCGGCTGGCCCGCACCCTCTGGCCCGACGAGCTGCCCGGCGTCGGCTGGTCGTACGGCATCCCGGTCTCGTACGTCCGGGAACTGGCCGAGTACTGGCGCAGCGGATACGACTGGCGCAAGCACGAGGCGGCGCTCAACGAGTACCCGCAGTTCACCACCGAGATCGACGGCCAGAACATCCACTTCCTGCACGTGCGGTCCCCCGAGCCGGACGCGCTGCCGCTGGTCCTCACCCACGGCTGGCCCGGCTCGGTCGCCGAGTTCATGAAGGTCGTCGGCCCGCTCACCGACCCCCGCGCCCACGGCGGCGATCCCGCCGACGCCTTCCATGTCGTCGCCCCGTCCATCCCCGGCTTCGCTTTCTCCGGGCCCACCCGCGAGACCGGCTGGGACCTGCACCGGGTCGCCCGCGCGTGGGCCGAGCTGATGAGCCGCCTCGGCTACGAGCGTTACGGCGCCCAGGGCGGCGACACCGGCTCGGTCGTCTCCCCAGAGCTCGGCCGCGTCGCCCCCGACCGGGTGATCGGCGTGCACGTCAACGGCGCGCTCGGCTTCCCGTCCTTCGACCCGGCCGAGACGGAGGGCCTCACCGAGACCGAGCAGGCCCGCATGCGGCTCTACGCCGACGACGACCGATCCGGCTACGCGGTCATCCAGGCCACCCGGCCGCAGACCGTCGCCTTCGGCCTGCACGACTCTCCCGCCGCCCAGCTGGCCTGGATCGCGGAGAAGTTCAAGGAGTGGACCGACCCCGCGCACGACCTGCCCGAAGACGCGGTCGATCGCGACCAGATGCTCACCGACGTGACGATCTACTGGCTGACCCGCACCGCCGCCTCGTCCGCCCGGCTCTACAAGGAGAGCTCGGCGCAGTGGGGGATGCCGGTCGAGCGCTCGGAGGTCCCGCACGGAGTCGCGGTCTTCCCCGGCGACGGCGGAGTCCGGCGTGTCGCCGAACGCGAGCACAATGTGATCCACTGGTCGGAGTTCGACCGGGGCGGTCACTTCGCCGCCATGGAGGCCCCCGACCTGCTGGTCGACGACGTCCGGGCGTTCTTCCGCAAGGTCCGCTGACCGGAGGCACCGCCTGGCGGCGCCCGGAGGGGCGGAGCGGGCCGCGCCGGCGTCCGCCGAGGAGGCGGGACGGTCCCGCGGCAGAGGATCAGACGACATGCCGGCTCATTCGCTCGCCGCCGGTGCCATGGAGACGTTCCAGAAATCGGCGTAGCGGCCGCCGCGGCGCAGCAGCTCGTCGTGGCCGCCCTCCTCCACGATCCGGCCGCCGTCCAGGAAGACGATGCGATCGGCGCGCCGGACGGTGCGCATGCGATGCGCGACCATCACCACCGTCCGGCCCGCCATCAGGCGCTCGATGCCCTCGTGGACGGCCGCCTCGTTCACCGGGTCCAGGGCGGAGGTCACCTCGTCCAGCAGCACGATGGGCGCGTTCTTCAGCAGCGCCCGCGCGATCGAGACCCGCTGGCGCTCACCGCCCGACAGCAGGGCGCCGCCCTCGCCGACATTCGCCGCCCACCCGCCGGGCAGCCGCTCGATCACCTCGTCCAGCCGCGCCGCGGCCGCCGCCGCCCGCACCTCGGCCTCACCGGCGTCGGGACGGCCGAGACGCACGTTCTCCTCGATCGTGCCGTCGAAGAGATAGACCTCCTGGAAGACGATGGCGATCTGCTCCATCAGCACCTCGGTGCCGATGGCACGCACGTCCGCACCTCCCACGCGCACCACGCCCGCGTCCACGTCGTAGAACCGCGCGATCAACTGCAGCAGGGTGCTCTTGCCCGCCCCCGACGGCCCGACGACGGCGAGCCGCTCTCCCTCCGGCACCGACAACGACAGGCCGTCGATCACGGTGCGGCGGCCGTGCCGGAAGACGACGGACTCGAACTCCAGGCCACGGCCCACAGGCCGGACCGGTTCGGGGGCTTCCGGTAGCGGCTCGGTGCGCAGCACCGCGTCGAGTCCGGCCAGCTCGGAACGGGCGCCGCGGATCTTGCCCGCGATGTCCGAGAGCACCAGCAGCGGATCGGCGCAGCGGGCGGCCAGCACCAGGATCGACAGGACCTCCGCCGCGCCGGCGCTCCCGCCGAGCGCGAGGTGGGCGCCCAGGACCAGTAGCACGGTGAACACCGCCTGCACCGTGAGCGTCAGGCCCACCACACCGGGCAGTGCCGACAGCAGCGTACGGCGGTACGCGCGCTGGAGGCCGCGCAGCGAGTCGTCCAGCAGCCGGAAGCGTTCGGCGGTCCGGCCGCCGACGCGCAGCATCGGCTGGGCCTGGAGGTATTCGACGACCCGCCCGGCGGCTTCCCTGTCGCGGTCGTGGCGCTCCGCGTCGGCGGCGGCCGTCGAGCGTCCCGCCCAGATCTGGATCGCCGCCACGACCGGGGCGGCGGCCAGCGCGGCCAGGCCCAGCTGCCAGTTGAAGGCGATCATCACGGCGACGATCGTCAGGGGGGTCACGCAGGCGGAGACGAACGGCGCCAGCAGGTGCGCGATCACGCTCATCGCCTGCAGGACGCCCTGCCCGGCCAGGACCGAGACCTCCCCGACGCGGCGTGCGTCGTACCAGCCGACGGGCAGCCGGGCCAGATGGTCGCCGAGCCGGTGGTACATGCCGCGCAGCAGCGTGGTCCCGACGAGGAAACCGGACAGATCGCTGCGATAGCGCAGCACCGCGTAGACGGCGACCGCGGCGCCGAACGCGACCAGCCAGGGCCAGGCGTCGGCGGGCGTGCTCCCGAACAGCGCCCGCAGCACCGGCACCAGCAGCGCGCAGGACAGGCCCTCGGCCACTGCGGTCATCGTCATCAGGGCCACGGTGCGGCGCACCGGCCGGGCGTACTCGTGTCCGAGCACGCGCAGCAGCATCCGGATCATCGGGACTCCTCTTCTCGTCGTACGCCGCCAGGGGTTCCGGTCTCGTCGGCGGCCGCCGGCCGGTGGGACCGCCAGAACGCGGCGAACGCTCCGTTCCGTGCCAGCAGTTCGGCGGGCCTGCCGTACTCGGCGATCGCGCCGTCCTTCAGCACCACGACGGCGTCGGCGTCGGCGACGGTCTCCGGACGATGGGCGATGACCAGGACCGTGCGATCGCCTCCCAGCGTCGTCAGGGCCCGGCGCACCGCCTGCTCGGTCTGCGGGTCGGCGAAGGAGGTCGCCTCGTCGAGCACCAGGACGGGTGCGTCGGCCAGCAGCGCGCGTGCGAGCGAGATCCGCTGCGCCTCGCCGCCGGACAGTCCGGTCTCTTCACCGATCACCGTCTCGTATCCGCGCGGCAGCTCGAGAATCCGATCATGGATGTTCGCCAGCCGGGCGGCGCGCACCACGTCGTCGCGGCCGGCCTGCGGCACCGCCAGCGCGATGTTGTCCGCGACCGACGCGCGCAGCAGGCGGACGTCCTGGAAGACGAAGGAGACCGTCCGGTAGAGCTCCCGGCTGCCGATCTCGCGCAGGTCGGCACCGCCCAGCACGACCGAGCCGCGGGTCGGGTCGAAGAACCGCGGCAGCAACTGCGCCAGCGTGGACTTCCCGCTCCCCGACGGCCCGACGATCGCGGTGACCGTCCCCGGTTCGAGGACCAGGTCGATCCCCCGCAGTACCTCGTGGTCGTCTTCGTGCTCCTCGCGCCTGCGGCGTTCGTCGACAAGCTCGATCGGCCCGGGAGTGCGAGCGGGCTCGCACTCCTCTCGCCCCACCCGCTCGTAGCCGAAACGGACGCCGCGCAGTTCCACCCGGTGACCCCGCGGCACGACCGGGTGCGCGGGCTCCGGCAGCGGCGGCACCCCGAGCACGTCCCTGATCCGGCCGACCGCGCGCCGGGCGGCCTGCGTCTCGTCGAAGCCGTGGCCCAGGGCCGCCACCGGAGCGGTCAGGCCCAGCCCGAGCAGCAGGAAGGGCAGCAGGTCCGCCGGGGCCAGGCCGCCGGACGTGATCAGAGCCGCGCCGCCGGTCAGCACGACCAGCAGCACGAACGGCGGTGACAGCGCCACCTGCATCCCGGCGCCGATCCCGGCGATCCCGCGCACCATCCGGAGGAAGACGCCGACGAAGTCGTCCACGGCGGTGACGAACCTGCGGTGGGCGCGCCCGGATCCACCGAACGCCTTGACCACCGCGATGCCCTGCACGAACTCGACGACGGAGCTCGCGATCCGGCCCATGGCCGCGTCGAACTGCTTCTGCTCGCGCAGCCGGGACGGGGTCATCATCAGGGGGACCAGCGCCACCGCCGCCACCACCGGGATCAGCGTGACCAGCGTGAGCCGCCAGTCGACGCCGAACAGGTAGATCAGCGACACCAGCGGCACCACGAACGCGGAGACGAGCTCACCGGGGGTGTGGGCGATGAACGGGTGCACGGCGCTCACGTCGTCTCCGACCACCTTCGCCAGCTCGCCGGTCCGGCGGTGGGAGAACCAGCCGATCGGCACCCGCCCCAGGTGCGCGGCCAGCCGGCGGCGGAAGGACAGTTGCACCCGGCCGTCGAGGACATGCCCGATTCCGGACGACGCGGCCGTGAACAGCAGCCGGACGAACAGGCCGGCCGCACCCGCGGTCACGACCGTCCAGACGTGACCGTGGTCGACCGGGCCGGGCGACAGCAGGGTTCGGCCCAGCTCGACGACCGCCAGCAGCGGCGCCAGACCCGCGACGGCGCCGATCACCTGCAGGATCACGACGGCGGCGAACCCCCATCCGTAAGGGCGGAGCAGCCGTGCCATGCTCGGTCCCACCGTGGAATCGGCATCCGGTGGTGCGGTGGACCGTACTCCGGCCTCGGCGAGTCCGGTGGTGGTCATCGCTCGCCGCCCCCGCCCGCCTCTTCGCGGCCGATGCACGTTCCGGTCCGCTTCTCCAGCCGGCTGCCACGCGGCAGGGTGACGGCCAGGATGTTGCTGGGGGTGTCCAGCTCGATGCGGTGCCATCGCCCGCGCGGGACGATGGCCGCGGTTCCGGCCACCAGCCTGATCTCTTCCTCCTCCCGCCCCGGCGGCTCCGGACGGAGGTAGAGGCGGATGATCCCGATGAGGCAGGACACGACCGTCTCGGCCTCGGGGTGGACCTCCCAGTGGTCGGCGTGGACGTCGGCGTCGGTCTTCGCATGGAAGGCCGCCAGCCGCCAGCCGTCCCGGCCGGGGTCCGGCGCTCTTCGCCCGGCGTGGATCTCGCCGTTCCGGTGAAGGTGGACGAAGGATGTGAAGAGATCGATCGGGGTCACGGGCATGCCGGAACGGCCTTCCTGTAGTGATCTTGAAACGGGCGGGTCGCCGGTCAGCCCCGTGCCGGCGGGCCGGTACGGCGCAGCACGGTGATGGCGACGAGGACGGCGGCCACCAGGAGCACGGCGCCGAGACTCAGGCCGAGCGCGTATCCGTCGTTGAGGGTCTCGGGTGTGGCGGTCCGGCCGGTGCGGTTCTGCGCCACGGTGCCGAGGACGGCCAGACCGAGCGAGGCGCCGATCTGGCGCGAACTGCTGAGCAGGCCCGAGGCGGTTCCGGTCTCGTGGGGCGCGACGCCGGCGGTGGCGGTGGAGACGACCGGTCCGAGGCAGAGCCCGAAACCGGCGCCGGCGACGATCGAGGGCCCCAGGACGTCGGCGAGGAAGGAGCCGTCCGCGCTGATCAGGCCGGACCAGGCGAACCCGGCCGCGGTCAGCAGCCCGCCGACGACCATGAGCGTCCGCGGCGCGAGACGGTAGCCGAGCTTGACGGCGAGCACCGAGCCGGCGATCACGCTGAGGGCGAGCGGCAGGAACTCGATCCCGGTCAGGGCCGGCCCGGTCCCGAGCACGCGTTGCAGGTACAGGGACAGGAAGTAGAAGGCCGAGGCCAGGGCCGCCCCGACCAGGAGGTTGTAGGCGTTCGCGCCGGCGACCGAGCGGTTGGCGAACAGGCCGAGCCGGATCAGCGGTTCGCGGGTGGTGGTCCGCTCGACGTGGACGAACGCGGCCAGCAGCGCGGCGGCGACCGCCAGGGTCGTCACGGTGGCGGGCGAAGTCCACGCGTACTGGTCGGTGCGGACGACGCCGAACACCAGAAGGGTCATGCCCGCGGTGGCCAGGACGGCGCCGAGGACGTCCGGGCGGTCGCCGCGAACCGGGGGCGGGCCGGAGGCGACCCGCCAGGCCAGAGCCAGCGCGCACGCGGCCATCGGCGCGCTCACGAACATCACCCAGCGCCAGCCGGCGTACTCGGTGAGCAGTCCGCCGATCAGGACCCCGAAGGCGCCTCCGGCGGCGTTCGTCGCGCTCCAGACTCCGATGGCCCGCACGCGCGGTCTGCCCGTGGGGAACGTCGTGGTCAGCAGCGCCAGCGCGGCCGGAGCCAGCGCGGCGGCTCCGATGCCCTGCGCGGCACGGGCGGCGACCAGCTGACCGGGTTCCTGGGCGAACCCGCCGGCGAGCGAGGCGAGACCGAACAGGCCGAGCCCGAACAGCAGGACCGGCTTGCGGCCGTACCGGTCGGCGGCCTTGCCTCCCAGGAGCAGCAGCCCGCCGAAAGTGAGCGCGTAGGCGTGGATCACCCAGGTCAGGCCCACCGCGCCGAAGCCGAGGCCGGCGGCGATCTGCGGGAGGCCGACGTTCACGACCGACAGGTCCAGCGACACCATGAACTGCACGACGGCCACCGCGGCGAGGGTGAGTCCCGGGCTCGCATGGTGGAGACCGTTCTTGACGTGGATCGTGTGCATGCCGGACATCGTGGTATTCGACCTGGCCGACGGTCGTCATGCCCAGGAAGACTCCTCCGGCTGATACCTGGGAAGCAGGATCGGTCCTACTACATCGTGGGGAGTAGTGATTTATTACGACCTGCTGCGGACGCCCTCCGGCGGAAAAGATCGTAATCTGCACAGATGAGTTCTATGGACCGGCGGCTACTCGCCCGGGACGGTCTGCTCGCCGCGGTGATGGCCGTCCTGCTGTCGGCCATCGTGTTCGGCACGCCGCGCGCGGGCGCGGTGGACGTCGCCGCCGTCCTCGCCGGCTCGCTCGTGCTCGTCGCCTGGTGGCGGGCGCCTCTGGTGTCGCTGCTCGTGAGCACGGCCTGCATGCTCGTGGTCACGGCGCACATCCAGCCGGGTCCACCGGCCGCCTTCCCCGTGCTGGTGTCGGTGTTCGCCGCGGTCCGGGCCGGCCACCGGCTGGCCGCGGCGCTGGCGGGCGTGGTCTTCCTCGGTACCGACCTGGCGGCGGGCCTTCCCGGCGCCGGCGGGGCCGTACAGGTTCTCCAGAACACCTCGCTGCTGGTCGGCTGGTTCGTGGCGGCCGGCGTGGCGGCGACGGTGACCCGGCACCGGCAGGCGTACCTGGAGGAGGCCGAGCAGCGGGCCGCCGAGGCCGAGCGCACCCGTGAGGAGACGGCCCGGCGCCGTGCGGGGGAGGAGCGGCTGCGCATCGCCAGGGAACTGCACGACTCGCTCACCCACAGCATCTCGATCATCAAGGTCCAGGCCGGGGTGGCCGTCCACCTGGCACGCAAGCGCGGCGAGGACGTCCCCTCCGCGCTGCTGGCCATCCAGGAGGCCAGCGGCGACGCCATGCGCGAACTGCGCGCCACCCTGGAGGTGCTGCGCGAGCCCGGCCACTCCGACGGCGAGGCCGCGGCCAGCGGCCTCGACCGGCTCGGCGACCTGGTGGAGCGGGCCCGCTCGACCGGGCTGCCGGCCACGGTGACGATCTCCGGTGCACGGCGGGGACTGCCGGCCGAGGTCGACCGGGCCGCGTACCGGATCGTCCAGGAAGCGCTCACCAACGTCTCCCGGCACGCCGGCGGGGCGGCCGCGGCGGTGCGGATCGACTACGCGGACGGGGAACTGGTCGTGCAGGTCGACGACGACGGCAGGGCCGACCCGGACGCGCCGCCCGTACCCGGCACGGGCCTGCTCGGCATGCGCGAGCGCGTCACGGCGCTCGGCGGCCGGCTGCGGGCCGGACCCCGCCCCGGGGGCGGGTTCACCGTACGCGCCGAGCTTCCCCTCGGAGAACCATCGTGATCCGCGTGCTGCTCGTGGACGACCAGGCGCTCATCCGCGGCGGCTTCCGGGCCCTGCTGGAGATCGAGGACGACATCGAGGTGGTGGCCGAGGCCGCGAACGGCGAGCAGGGCGTCGCGCTCGCCCGCGAGCAACGGCCCGACGTCGCTCTCGTCGACATCCAGATGCCGGTGATGGACGGCATCGAGGCGACCAGGCTGATCGCCGCCGACGAGCGGCTGAGCGGCGTCCACGTCGTGATCCTCACCAACTACGGCCTCGACGAGTACGTCTTCAACGCGCTCCGCGCCGGCGCCTGCGGCTTCATGCTCAAGGACACCGAGCCCGCCGACCTGCTGCAGGGCGTCAGGGTCGCGGCCCGCGGCGACGCGCTGCTGTCCCCGGCGATCACCCGCCGCCTGATCGGCGAGTACGTCGCCCGCCGCCCCGAGTCCGCGCCCGAAGGGCTCGACGTGCTGACCAACCGGGAGCGCGAGGTCACCGCCCTGGTGGCCCGAGGCCTGTCCAACGACGAGATCGCCGCCCACATGGTGATCAGCCCGGCTACCGCGAAGACGCACGTCAGCAGGGCGATGACCAAGCTGCGGGCCCGTGACCGCGCCCAGCTCGTGGTGTTCGCCTACGAGTCCGGCCTCGTCACCCCGAGGCGCGGCTGATCGCGTGCCGCCCGGCCGAGCGCATGATCTCTCGGTGGTCTCGGTGTATATGATCTTCCCATGGAGACCTTCGGCGGCGCTGACGGTACACGGCTCGCGTATCACCGGACCGGTGAGGGCCACCCGCTGGTCTGCCTTCCCGGCGGCCCCATGCTGGCCTCGGCCTACCTCGGCGACCTGGGCGGGTTTCCGGCGCGTCATCCGCTGGTCCTGCCGGACCTGCGCGGCACGGGGGAGTCGGCCGTCCCGGCGGACCCGGCGAGTTACCGGTGCGACCGGCAGGTCGCCGACGTCGAAGCGCTGCGCCTGCACCTCGGGCTGGACCGGCTCGACCTGGCCGGGCACTCGGCCGGCGCCGCGCTCGCCCTCCTGTACGCCGCCCGCCATCCCGAGCGCGTCGGCCGTCTCGTCCTGATCAATCCCAGCCCGCGGGCGGTCGGCCTGGAGATCACCGACCTGGACCGCCGGGAGCTCGCCGAACTGCGCCGGGGGGAGCCCTGGTTCCCCGATGCCTTCGCCGCGTTCGAGCGGATCTGGGCGGGCCGGGCCGCGGACGCCGACTGGGAGGCGATCACGCCGTTCACCTACGGCCGGTGGGACGCCGCCGCCAGGGCCCACGCCGCCCGGGGGGCGGACTGGAAGAACGAGGAGGCGGCGGCGGTCTACTACTCGGACGGCGCCCTCGACCCGGAGGCCCTCAGATCCGCCCTCGCCCGCCTGCGGGCGCCGGTCCTGATCGTCGCGGGTGAGTACGACGTCGCGCTCCCACCGAAGCGCGCCGCCGAGTACGCCGGCCTGTTCCCGCACGCCGAGCCGGCCGTGCAGCCGGGCGGCGGGCACTTCCCCTGGCTCGACGATCCCGAGTGGCTCGCGGAGACACTGGCCGGGTTCCTGCGCTGACAGAGTCCCGGTCGCCCCTCACCGGAGAGGGGCGACCGGTCGGGCCGAGGAGAGGCCGGGGAGCGTCACCCGGCGCCGATCGCGTCCATGAGCATGGGGAGGGCGCGTTCCAGGGAGCGCTGCCAGTACGGCCAGGCGTGGGTGCCGGGACCGTAGAAGTCGGTGGTGATGTCGGCGCCGTCCGCCTCCGCCCGCCGGGCGAAGGCCCGGGCCTGGGAGAGCAGGGTCGCCTCGCCGCCGTCGCGGGCGGCCGGCGGGGAGTCCAGCGGGCCGGGGGTCCCGTCGCCGCAGGAGACGTAGAGCCGCACGCCTTTGAGCCGTGAGGTCAGGGCGACCGGGTTGTGCGCCTCCCACTCCGGCTCGCCCGGAGCCCCCCACAGGTCGGCGGGGTCCTCGCCGTGGCGCCCCAGCAGCCAGGGGGCGCTCTCGGTGGTGTCCAGCACGCCGGAGAAGGAGGCCGCCGCCTGGAACATGCCCGGGTGCCGGGCCGCGTAGGAGATCGCGCCGAACCCGCCCATCGACAGCCCCGCCACCGCCCGCCGGTCCCCGGCGCCGTAGTCGCGCTCCAGGATCCGGCGGACCTCGGTGAGGTGGAAGGTCTCCCAGCCCGGGCCGTCGCGCCAGTCGGAGTAGAAGCCGACCGCGCCGCTCTCCGGCATGACGACGATCACCGGGTGGCGTGCGGTGAGCCGCGCCGCGTCGCCCTCCGTCGCCCAGGAGTCGTAGGCGGGCTGGCAGCAGCCGTTCAGCAGGTACAGCACCGGCCACGGGCCCGAGCCCGGCCGCCAGCCCTCGGGGAGCAGCACCCGGACCCTGCCCTCGCGGCCCAGCGCGGCCGAGGCGACGGTGAGCACGTGGTCCCGCTCGCTCCGCCGTTCCACCTGCACGCCGGGCGCCGCCCGCGCGGTGTCCTCGGCGTCCCCTCCCCTGGAGGCGCTGTCCCTGGAGGCGCTGTTCCTGGAGGCGCTGTTCCTGGAGGCGCTGTCCCCGGCGGTCCCGCCGGGGGAGGAGGGGGGCACCAGCAGGGCCAGCGCGACGGCGGCCACCGCCAGTCCGGCGAGCAGGATCACACCCAGGCGCACGGCCGTACGATTCATCGGACAATCCTGGCCTGCCGGAGGGTGCGGGGGAAGCCCTCCCGGTCCGGCCAGGGGCGGTCGGGCGCCGCCGGCCGTGCGGTCCCGCGCCGTTGTCGGTGGCCCCGTCTACGGTGGGGTCGGCACATGATCCGCGTCGAGGAACGAGAGGTTCTCATGACGACCCTGCCCGACCGCCCGAACACCGCGCTGCTGGTCATCGACGTCCAGAACGGGGTGGTGGCCGGCGCCCACAACCGCGACGGCGTGATCGCGAACATCAACACCCTGCTCGACAGGGCCCGCGCGGAGGGCGCGCCCGTGGTCTGGGTGCAGCACTCCGACGAGGAGCTCGAGCGGGGCAGCGAGGGCTGGCAGTACGTGCCGGAGCTGGTCCGCCGCGAGACGGAGCCGCTCGTGCACAAGACCTACGGCGACTCGTTCGAGGACACCGATCTGGAGGCGCTGCTCGCCGAGCGCGGGGTGGGCCGCCTCGTCGTCACGGGCGCCCAGACCGACGCGTGCATCCGCTCGACCCTCCACGGGGCCATCGTCCGCGGATACGACGTGACGCTGGTCGGCGACGCGCACACGACGGAGGACTTCAGCCAGTACGGCGCGCCGACCCCGGAGCAGGTGATCACGCACACCAACCTCTACTGGCGGTGGCAGAGCGCGCCCGGGCGCAGCGGGGGGACCGTCGACACGGCGGAGGTGACCTTCGCGGCGGGCGGCGCGGGCTGAGCCGTCCGCCCTCACCCGCTCCCGTCCTCCGCGGCGGACAGGAACGCCTCGATGGCGGCCTTCCAGGAGGCGAGGAAGGCGGGGTAGCCGGCGGCGAACTCCTCGAGCTCCCGGGAGGCCTCGCCGGTGAGGGGGGTGAGGTCGTAGGTGACGGTGACCTCGCTGGCCTCGCCGCGCTCCCCGGCCGGCTCCAGCGTCACGGTGACGGTCCCGGCGCGCGAGCCGGGTGTGACGCGGGCGTAGGAGATGCTCCGCCCGCTCCGGCGGCCGAGCACCACCCAGACGGTCGCCTCCCCGTGCGCGCCGGTCTCGAAGACGGTGCCGGGCTCGGTGTCGTCCTCGGTGGGGACGGGGAAGCGGGGCCGCCAGCCGTCCGCCCACCTCTCCTCGCCGCGGGCGGTGAACAGGGAGAGCGCCTCCTCGGGCGGGAGGGGGACGGTGAGGGTTCCGGTGAGCCTCATGGCGCCTCCTTCAACCGGTGCGCGTCGGCGCTGGTCAGCTTCAGGGAGTAGACCTCCTTGAGCTGGTCGATCTTGGCCGTCGTCTCGGGGGAGAACGGGGCCTTGCCCTCGAACGCGTGCAGGACGATGCCCTCGACGAGGTCGCCGACGGACATGTCCAGATACTCGGCGAGGCCCTTGAGGACCTTGAGCATGCTCTTCTCGATCCGGAGCCCGGTCTGCACCCGCTCAACTGTTACCATGGTAACAATGTACTCCTCTCTACGGGTAGAGGGGAACCCGCCGCCGGCCGGGAATCCGCCTGCGGGCCCGGACGGGCCGGCGGAGGTAGTGTGATCGGGATGAGCCAGCCCTTCCTCGATCCGGCGGAGTGGTACGCCACCCTGCCCACCGCGTTCGTCTCGGCCTGCCTGCTGCTCACCGACACCGAGGACCGCGTCCTGCTGGTCAAGCCCAACTACCGGCCCTACTGGATGATCCCCGGCGGCGTCATCGAGCCCGGCGAGCTGCCCCAGGAGTGCGCGGTGCGGGAGATCGGCGAGGAGCTCGGCCTGATCGTGCGGGCCGGTGGCCTCCTCGTCGTCGACTGGTCCCCGCCGGTGGACGACCGCCCCCGGGTCCTGGTCAACTTCCTGTTCGACGGCGGCGTCCTCGAAGAGCCGATCGAGATCCGGCTGCAGGCCGAGGAGCTCGACGACGCGGCGTTCCTGCCCTGGGACGAGGCCGCCGCCCGGCTGGCCGCCCACACCGCGCCCCGCCTGGCCGCGGCCCGCCGGGCCCGCAAGGACGGGCGGACCGCCTACCTGTCGGGCGGACCGGCCGGCGGCTGAGAGGCGTCGCCGCCGGCGGTCCCGTGCCGCCTCAGGGCCAGGACTTCTCGATCTCGGCGAGCACGGTCTCCGTGTCCTCACCCTTGATCCAGTCGGTCATCCCGGTCCAGAAGGAGCCGGTGCCGACCGCCGCCGGCATCATGTCCGAGCCGTCGAAGCGCACGGTGGTGTCGGGGTCACGCATGATCTCCGCGGAGAGCTTGTCGAGGTCGCTCTTGTAGAGGCTCATGTCGACCTTGTTGTTCGCGCTCATCCAGCCGCCCAGGCTCACACGCCTGGAGGCGAAGTCGCCCGTGGCCAGG
Organism: Thiemannella venezuelensis; assembly: GCF_014203605.1. Classification (GTDB taxonomy): domain Bacteria; phylum Actinomycetota; class Actinomycetes; order Streptosporangiales; family Streptosporangiaceae; genus Planomonospora_A; species Planomonospora_A venezuelensis. The sequence continues at coordinate 237,424 of NZ_JACHJJ010000010.1, forward strand.
TACGTGTGGACGGCGGCGACCTCGGGCCGGTCGCTGAACGCCCCGGTGAACGTCGAGCCGACGATCGCGAGCCTGCCCTCCGACGGGTCGGCGGGCGGTACGGGGAAGGCGAACACGTCGCCGTCGGCGGCCACCTTGGTGCCACGCGGGAAGCTGCCGGCGTAGAAGGACCCGAGCCGGTAGAACGAGCACTCACCCCGCAGGATGGGCAGCCCGGCGTCCTCGAAGTAGGTCGTGGCGGCGTTGCGCACCCCGCCCCTGACGTACTTCTCGTTCTTGACCACCCGTTCCGCCCGTTCCGCGGCCCTGAGCACCTTCGGGTCGTCGAAGGGGATGGCGTGCGTGACCCACTGGTCGTAGACGTCGGGGCCGTACATGGCCAGCATGGCGTCCTCGATCCAGTTGGTGGCAGGCCAACCGGTCGCCGCGCCGGACCCGAGCCCCAGGCACCAGGGCGTGCGCCCGGTGTCCGCGATCTTCGCGCTGACCGCCATCAGCTCGTCCCAGCTCCGCGGCACCTCGTAGCCCTCCTTCTTCAGCGCCGCCGGGGAGTACCAGACGTAGGACGAGACGTTCGAGTCGAAGGGGATCGCGTAGAGCTCGCCGTCGACGGAGCCGTAGGTCAACCAGTCGGCCGACCAGTTCTCCCCGGCCGCCTTCGCGACCGAGCCGGCCGCCGGCTTGAGGTTCCCGCTCCCGGCGAGGGTGGCGATGAGGCCCGGTTGCGCGACGATGGCGAGATCCGGCGGGTCCCCCGCCCCGACCCGCTTCTTGACCTCGTCCTCGACGCCCGCGGCCCCCTCGACGTCGACCCGGATCGAGGTGCAGTCGGAGAACCGCCGCAGTGCCTGCGTCGCCTTGACGCTCTCGAATCCGTCGTTCATGAGGAGCGTGACGGTGGTGCCCTCGTGCCCCCGGTAGGCGGCGTACGGCGCGCACGCGGCCTCCCGGGCCGCCGCCTCCTTCGCGGTGCCGGCGGCGTCGGCGGTGCCGCACGCGGCCAGCAGCAGGGAGGACAGGGCGGCGACGGCTCCGGCGGCTGCCTTCCGGCCGCGGTGTGACTGCTTGTTCATGGGGTTCTTCTCCAAGTGGACGGGGAGGGGGAGACCGGCGGTGCTCATACCTGGAACCGCCGCACCACCGCGCGCATCCGCTCGGCGGTGGTGGACAGGTCCCGGGCCGCGGCCTGGGCGGACCGCCCGTCCTGGGAGGCGGTGCGGGTCGCGCCGGCGAGCTCGTCGATGGTCCCCGCGATGTCGCGTGTGCCGAGCGCGGCCTTGCTGATGCTCTCGCTCATCTCGCCGGTGGTGGCGCTCTGCTCCTCCACGGCGGCGGCGATGGCGAGCTGGTGCTCGCTGATCTGGGAGATGATGGCGCTGATGTCGGCGATGGCGTTCGCCGCGCCGGCGCTGGTGCCCTGGATCGCCTCCACCCGGCGGGAGATGTCCTCGGTCGCCTTGGCCGTCTCCTGGGCGAGCTCCTTGACCTCGCTGGCGACCACGGCGAAGCCGCGGCCCGCGGCTCCGGCACGGGACGCCTCGATGGTGGCGTTCAGCGCGAGCAGGTTGGTCTGCTTGGCGATGGCCGTGATCACCTTGATGACGTCGCCGATCTCGGCCGACGAGGTGCCCAGCTCCGCGACGGTGTCGGTGGTGCTCTCCACCACCGTGATGGCCTGTGAGACGACCTGCGACGCCTGGCTCGCGCTCTGGGCGATGGAGCGCATGGCGGTGTCCGTCTCCCGGGCCCCGGCCGCCAGCGCCTCGACGTTCTGAGAGACCAGCCCCGCCGAGTCGGTGGCGGAGGAGGCCTGGCCCGCGGCGGTCGCGGCCGAGGAGTCGATGCGGGCGGCGGAGGCCGAGACACGCGCCGAGGCGTCGTCCAGCGACTCGGCGGCCTCGACGAGGGCCGCCACGGTGTCGCGCACGGCCTGCCGGGCGCTCTCGTAGCCGGCGGCCATCCGGCCGACCTCGTCGCCGGAGTCCACCTCCGCGGTGACGGTCAGGTCGCCCTCCGCCATGGAGGCCAGCGCCGACTGCACCCGGCGGACGGGCCGGACGATCGCCCCGGCGACGACGAGCGCGATGGCCCCGGTCAGCAGCAGGCCGGCGACGAGTGCCACCAGCACCAGCCGGATCGCGTCCGCCTTGCCGTCCTGGATCTCCTTGCCGCCGGCGGTGATCGCCTCCGTCTCGGCGGCGGCCAGCTCGTCGAGATTCTCCTTCGCGATGGTGAGCATCTCGCCCTGGCGTAGCCGGGTGTCGCGGAAGGCCGCCTCGTCACCGGCCTTGCTCGCGGGCAGCATGATCTCGTCGCGGGAGGTGCGGTACTGGGCGATGGCGGCGTCGACGGAGGTGACGGTGCCCGTCGCTTTCCCGGTCCCGGCCTTCCGGTACCGCTCCCATGCCTGGTCGAACACGGTGTCGTTCTGGTGGATCTCCTCCTCGGCCTGTCGCCGGGAGACGTCGTCGGCGAGCGCCACGTGCTCCAGCAGGATGGCGTCCTGCTGCAGGAGCGCGGTGCGCGCCTCGTTGAGGCTGAGGGCCTGCGCCATCCGGTAGTCGGTGATCGACCCGGCGGTGGAGGCGACCGAGCTCAGCTGGGCGACGCCGACCGCGCCGATGCCCGCCATGGCCAGGCCTGCGACGGCCGTCGTCATGAGGAGTTTCGGCCGTACGCCGAGGTCTCGCCAGAACCGCATTTTCCAACCCGTTTCCTCTGCCGCGCCGTCGGATCAGCGCTGGTCGCTCCTCCCGTTCGGCCGGGAGACGGGGAAGGCAAGAGATTCACAGGTCAAGAAAGAAGCCCCGGCGGCAGGACGCCGCGAGAGGCGGGACGGCGGGCGGTGGCCGGGCGCCGCCGTAGCGCGGCGCCCGGCCGGCGGGTCAGCGCCAGGTGTCGTTGCGCGTCGCGGTGCCGCTCGACGGCGTGGTGAAGGAGCGGTCGGGGTCGCTCTCCCAGGTCACCGAGCCGTCCGGGTTCTTCTTGATGTACTTGTAGAAGATCGTCTTGCCTGCGGGCAGGTTCACCGTGGCCTTCCAGACCGGGTAGTCGGCCGACGAGAGCGCGACCGCGTTCGCCGGGTTCCACGAGCCCAGCTCGGCGGCGTCGCCGACGACGAAGACGTTCTGGCCCCAGGAGGTCGTCACGCCGGCGTTGAAGGAGGTCGCGATCCTGCCGGGACTCACGGTCGGGGAGGGGCTGGCCGTCGGGGTCGGGGTGGCTCCGCCGCCGACGTGGACGGCGACCGCGCTCCTGGCCGGGACGGTCACGCTCGCGGTGCCGTTCGCGCCGACGGTCACCGAGCCGCTCCCGGCGACGTTGGCGTAGGTCCCGGCGGGCAGGCCGGTGGTGAAGGTGCGGGTGACGGAGCCGCCCCCGTTGTTGATCGCGGTCCAGCCCTTGTTCCCGCGGCTGAAGGCGATCACGTTGTCGCCGTTGTCGTACCAGTCGGCGACCGGCGTGCCCGCCACGGCCCGGTGGAAGCCGGCCATCCCGGCCATCTGCCGGTGGAAGCAGGTCCAGCGGCCGTTGCCGCAGTCGGTGTCGGTGACGAATCCGCCGTTCGCAGAGGGCGGGCCGGCCTCCTTGTCGTTCCAGGTGAAGCCGGAGTAGACGCGCGGCGTGCCGTACGGCCAGGCCAGCATGAAGACGTTGGCCAGCCGGTAGGCGTCGCCGTACTTGTAGTTGAGGGTCGAGCCGTTGCGCTCGGTGTCGTGGTTGTCGACGAACGTCACGGCCCTGTCGCCGGGGACCGAGAGCCCCCAGCTCTGCCCGAACGTCTCCAGCCAGTGGATCTGGCCGGTGAACTGCTCCTTCATCTTCCGGCCGAAGACGAACTCGTGCACGTCCGCGATGCCGGTGTACTGGCTCGGCTGGACCTTCTCGCCCTCGCCGTGGATGACCTCCAGGTGCAGGTACGGCGAGCCGGTCAGCTTCGCCTTGACGGCGGCCAGGTCGTCGGGGTGGATGTGCTTGGCCGCGTCGACGCGGAAGCCGTCCACGCCGAGGGAGGTCAGCTTGTTGAGCCAGCCGGCGATCTGGTTGCGGACGTACTCGGAGCCGGTGTCGAGGTCGGCCAGACCGGACAGCTCGCAGTTCTGCACCCGCCAGCCGTCGTTCTTGTAGTCGGCGTCGTCGATGACGCACGCGGGCGAGGTGCGGAAGTCCCAGGAGGAGTAGGTGCCGGGGTAGTGGTACTTGCCGAAGCCGTACCCGCCGTAGCTGGTGCTGCCCTGGCCGGTCATGTGGTTGATCACCGCGTCGGTGTGGACCTTGACACCCGCGTCGTGGCAGGCCTTGATCATGTTCTTGAACGCGTTCTCGTCGCCGAACTTGCTGGTGAGCGTGTAGCGGGCCGGCTGGTAGATGTCCCACCAGACCGAGCCGCCCTTGCTCATGGAGTCGTGCGGCGGGGAGACCTGGACGGCGCCGTACCCGGCCGGGCCGAGCACGTCGGTGCACTCGCGGGCGACCGAGTTCCAGTTCCAGCTCCAGAGCTTGACGATGGGGCCGGTGCCGGCCGGGGGAGCGGCCTGGGCGGCGGCGGTGGAGGCGGCGCCGAGCGCGACGGGCACGAGCACGGCGGCGCCCGCCAGCACGCTCAGCGCCGCGGCGGCGAGGGACCTGCGGGCGGGGGAGCTGCGGGTGGGAGGTCTGCGGGTCGGGTGTGCGGGGGCGGGAGATGAGGAAGCGGGGGATTTGTAGGATTCCACGGGGGGCCTCCAGGATCGATGGATGGGTTCCCGTGCCGGGCCGGGTGCTGCAACACCCGGCCCGGCGGCTCTCCGGACCGCCCTTCTCCGGCGGCCCGGCGGCCTTCTCCCGGAACCGCCGTCGGCGGCCCGGCGTTCTCCCGGGCCCTCTCCTCTGACGGCCCGGAGCCTCTCCAGGACTGCACGGTCCCGCTAGGACTGCACGAAGACGGCGACCGTGCGGGCCGGGACCGTCAGCGTGCCGGTGGCGGCATCGAAGGCCGACTCCTTCACGACGGCGTCGCCGCCGCCCGCCTGGACCGGGTGGAGCGCGACCTGCCCGCCCTTGAGCGCGGGCACGGCCTGCGCCTGCCGCTCGGGGGTCGCGTTGAAGACGACGGTGACCGACGCCCACTTCGGGTCGATCCCCGAGGCGTCCAGGTGCATGGTCACGACGCCCGGGGTCTCCGCGGTGCCGCTGAGCGGGAACGAGAGCCGCTTCTGCACCTCGGCCAGGGAACCGAGCGCGAAGGCGGGCGAGGAGGCCCGGATCTTCAGCAGCTCGCCGTACCCGGTGCGGGCCGCGCCGATCGCGGCGCAGTCCGGCTTGAGCGCCGGGTCGGCCAGCAGCCCCCTGGCGTACTGCCACTTGTCCTCGTTGTCCGCCTTGGGCGGCAGGCCCGCGCCGAAGCCGTTGCCCTGCCCGCAGTCCCACAGCAGCCGGTTGAACCAGTCGCCGGAGTCGAAGGAGTTGCGGTCCAGCGACTTGGAGCGCAGCCGCTCGCTGCCCGCGTGCACGAACGCGGTGCCCTGGGAGAGCGCCGAGGCGGCCAGCGAGAGCGTCTGCATGCGCACCCGGTCGGCCATGGGCGTCGCCTGCGGCAGCTTGTAGGCCAGCGCGTCGAACAGCGTCTCGTTGTCGTGCGCGTCCACGTAGGTCACGGCCTCGCCGGGAGCGGCGGTGTACCCGGCGGGAGCGCCGTTGTAGTCGACCTCCGAGCCCTTGACCTCCTTGCCGGAGGAGGCGGTGAAGCGGTAGTCGCGCAGGTTGCCGGTCAGGCCCACCTTGATCAGGTCCTGGTAGCCGAGCAGGCGCGCCTTCTGCTGCTCGGCGGTGCCGTTGGCGGGCGAGCCGTTCGGGGACCCGGCCAGGCCGGAGCCGAAGCCCTGCACCCGGGGGTCGGGGTCGAACGGGCCGCCGCCGCGCACCGCGTCGCGCAGCCGGTCGTTGAAGGTGCCGATCCCGGTCCCGGCCATGTTGAGCTGGGTGGCCTGCTCGAAGCGGGCGTCGTCGGCGACCTCGCCGAAGTTCCAGCCCTCGCCGTACAGGATGATCGACTTTCCGTCCACGCCGTCCCGGGCGGGGGTCAGCTCGTCCAGGGCCTTGCGCACGGCCAGCATGTTCGCCTTGGGGTGGTGGCCCATCAGGTCGAACCGGAAGCCGTCGACCTTGTAGTGCTTCGCCCAGGTGACGATCGAGTCGACGACCAGCTTGCCCATCATCGTGTGCTCGGGCGCGGTGTTGGCGCAGCAGGTGGAGGTGGCCACCGCGCCGTCGTCCAGCAGCCGGTGGTAGTAGCCGGGCACGATGCGGTCGAGCACCGAGGTCGGGTCCTGCCCGGCGGCGTGGGTGTGGTTGTAGACCACGTCCATGACCACCCTCAGGCCGGCGCCGTTCAGGCCGGCGACCATGCCCCGGAACTCCTTGATCCGCGCGGTGCCGTTCGGGTCGGAGGCGTAGGAGCCCTCCGGCACGGTGTAGTGCCGCGGGTCGTAGCCCCAGTTGAAGCCGTCCTGTGCGGCGGTCTTCGCCACGCACTCCTGCTGCTTGTCGGAGTCGGCCGGCAGGGCGGCCAGGTCGCAGTCCGGCTCGGCCCGGTCGGCCTTCCGCTCGGGGATGGTCGCGATGTCGAAGACGGGCAGCAGGTGCACGTGGGTCAGCCCGTCCTCGGCGAGCCCGCGCAGCTCCTTCATCCCCGCGCCGTCACCGGTGAACGCCGCGTAGGTGCCGCGCCGTTCGGCCGGGACCGTCGTGTCGGAGGCGGAGAAGTCGCGCACGTGCAGCTCGTAGACCGAGGCCTTCTGCTGCGGTACGGCCTCCGGCTTGGCGAGCGAGGACCAGCCGCCGGGCTGCGTCGCCCGGTCGGACAGGTCCACGAGCTGGCTGCGGGCCGAGTCGGCGGCCAGCGAGACGCTGTAGGGGTCGGTCACCTCGTTGGTGACGACCTTCCCGGCGGCCGGCGAGTAGACCGTGACCAGGAAGGTGTAGTAGCGCCCCTTCCAGGTGGGCAGGCCCCGCGCCGACCAGACGCCGGTCGCGTCGTCGCGGCGCATCGCGTGGGTGGTACGGCTCCCGCCCGCCGCCTCCCGGTAGAGCGCCAGCTCCACCTTCTGCGCGGTCGGCGCCCAGACGGACAGGCGGGGCAGGGCGCCGGAGGCGTCCGGGCCGAGCTCGGCGCCGGCCGCCCCGGCGTAGACGTCGTCCAGGACCCCCGGGATCTGCACGCCGGTGGCGGTCAGCAGCACGCCGGAGGCGTCCCGCTCGACGGCCACGACCTGGCCGCGCAGCGCCTCGGCCGCCAGGTCGGCGTCGCGCGGGTCCACGGTGAGCGCGGCGTGCCCGGCCAGGTGCGGCCACCTGGCCTTCTGCGCGTCGGTGAGCGCGCCCGGGTTCAGGCGGATGAGGCGGTAGGAGCCGGTCAGGTCGCCCTTGGCGTAGGCGATGTCCCCCGCGGCGGAGAAGGCCAGCGCGTAGCGGAGCGCGGACGACGGCTGCACCTTCCAGGCGACGGTGCCGGCGTCGATCCAGTGGGCGGAGGCCTTGGACAGGTCGGCGTCGGCGCCGCGGGCGGCCGCCTGCGGCAGCACGCGGCCCTCGGTGGCGGCGACCCGCCAGATCTCGTGGCCGTCGGTGGTCAGGTTCAGGGCCTGGTCGGACGGGAGGTCCTTGTCGTCGCCCTTGTGGACGATGTAGCTCACGTTCTTCGCCCCCTCCTTCAGGGGGACGCGGAAGAAGACGCCGAAGCCGTCCTCGCCTGCGGGCATCAGGGGCGCGGCCCATTCGGTGGGGTTCGCGACGTCGCCCCACAGGTGCAGTCCCCAGCCGTCGTAGTTCCCGTCGGGCCGGTGGTAATGCAGGATCGCGACGTTCTCGGCGGCGGCGCGGGTCGGGTGGATCCTCGCCACGCCGGAGCCGACGTAGGCGTCCGGCTGCAGGGCCGGGGTGAACGCCTGGTCGGGGCCGGGGTCCTTGGTGTCGCCCTTGTGGATGATGTAGTTGAGCGGGGCGGAGGCGTTCTTCAGCGGGATCCTCCAGAACGCGCCGTAGGCGTCGGCGCCGTCCGGCGGGCGCGGTGCGGCCCACTCGGTGGGCACCCCGTCGGCCAGGCCGTCGCCCCACAGGTGCAGCCCCCAGCCGTCGTAGTCCCCGTCGGGCCGGTTGTAGTGGACGGTCGCGTAGCCCTGGGCCGCGGCACGGGAGGTGTGGGTGTCGGCCCCGCCCTCGGCCAGCCAGACCTCACCGGTCTTGGCCGGGTTGACGATCCGGTCGCCGCCGTCCTTCTCGTCGCCCTTGTGGGCGATGATCCCGACGTTCGCCGCGCCCGGCTTCAGCTTGATCCAGGCGAAGCGGCCGTAGGCGTCCTCGCCGGTCAGCGGGAGCGGCCTGCCCCAGTCGGTGGGGCTGGCGACGTCGCCCCAGACGTGCAGGCCCCAGCCGTCGTAGTCCGAGCGCTGGTAGTGCACGACGAGCCAGTCGCGCTTGACCGCGCCCGGCTCCTCCGGCTCCGGCTCGGGGGCGACGGTCGCGGCCGCGCCCGCCGAGGCGAAGCGGCCCGCGGAGTCCTTCACCACGGCCTTGTAAGCGATCTTCGTGCCCGCCGGGACGCCCTTCAGGTCGTGGAAGACCCGGAACGTACGGCTCCCGCCACCCTGCCCATCGCGCGCCTCCGGCACGACCGTGTTCGGCGCGTCGTCGGTGCCCAGCACCCTCCAGGCGCCGTCACCGACCTTCGCGGCGAAGGTGACCTGGTCGAAGCCGGTGCCCGGCACGGTCGCGGAGACCGGGATCCGGCCGTCCTCGGCGGTGCCCCTGATCTCGGCCCCCGGGAGCGCGATCGAGACGGCCGGGGCCGTGGCCGGGGCGGCGAGCTTCGCCGAGGCCCGGTAGACGACCGCCGACAGGGCCGGGACGGTCACCCCGAGCTTCGCGTCGGCGCCGGTGGTCACGGCCGCCGCCGCCTCGCCGTACACCCTGGTGAAGCCCAGGTTCGCCGAGAACGTCGGCACCTGGACGGTCGCCGCCTGCTCGGCGTTGTTCACCGCGACGACGTACTCGACCTGGGCACGCGCGTCGATCCTGGAGAAGGCGTAGACGCCGCCGGAGGCCAGCCGCTCGACCTGCGCGCCGTCGGCGAGGGCCGGATGGGCGTCGCGGAGCTTCGCCAGCGCGGAGATGCCCTGGTAGAGCGGGTGCGCGGGGGTGTAGTTGTCCTGCGCGTGGGTGGCGTCGGTGCCGATCAGGTCGTCGGACAGGTAGCTCGCGGTCTTCGAGGCGAACATGGACTGCCGGGCGTCCTGGTCGCCGCCCTTGCCGGTGAAGCCCTGCTCGTCGCCGTAGTAGACCACGGGCTGGCCGCGCGTGAGGTACATCAGCTCGTGCGCGAGCAGATCCCGCCTGAGCAGTTCGGCGTCCGGCGCGTCCGGGTTGTCCTGGGCGACGAACCGGCCGATGCGGCCCATGTCGTGGTTGCCGAGGAAGGTCGGGAGCGAGGAGGCGTTTCCGTCGGCGTCGATGTGGTAGTCGTCCCCGGCGAACAGCTGCGCCAGGCGCGCGCCGCCCGCCGTGCCGCCGCTGAAGGAGCGGGCGGCCTCCTGGAACGGGAAGTCCAGGGTGGCGTCCATGGCGCCGCGGGTGGAGTAGCGGCTGGTGAAGCCGGGGTCGCTGGAGTAGACCTCGCCGAACATGAAGAAGCGCTTGTTGCCGCGCTGGGCCGCGTAGCCGCGCAGGGCGGGGGAGAACCGCTCCCAGAACTCCATGTTGACGTGCTTGGCTGTGTCGATGCGGAAGCCGTCGATGCCGGTCTCGCGTACCCACGTCCGGTAGATGTCGGTCATGCCCCTGACGACCTCGGGGCGCTCGGTCCACAGGTCGTCGAGGCCGAAGAAGTCGCCGTACTCGGAGTTCTCGCCGCTGAAGGTGGAGTCGCCCCGGTTGTGGTACATCGTCGGGTCGTTCAGCCAGGACGGTGTCTTGACGCCCTTGGGCGCGACCGGCGTGTAGGGGAAGGAGTCGGCGGTGACCTTCGGGAAGGTGCTCCCGCCCGCGTAGGCGCGGTCGTCGAACGGCGTGCCGGCGGCGTCGACGTAGGGGTAGGCGCCCTTGGAGCGGTAGGAGTAGGCCTTCTCCCTGTAGTCGATCACGTCGGCCGTGTGGTTGGTGATGATGTCGAAGAAGACCTTCATCCCGCGCTTGTGCGCCTCGCGCACCAGCTGCTTCATCTGGGCGTTCGTGCCCAGATGCGGGTCGATGCGGGTGAAGTCGGTGATCCAGTAGCCGTGGTAGCCGGCCGAGACGTTCTCGCCGGTGCCCTGGACCGGCCGGTTCTCGAACGCCGGGGTGATCCAGATCGCGGTGCTGCCGAGCTTCTGCACGTAGTCGAGCCTGCCGAGCAGGCCCTTCAGGTCCCCGCCCTGGTAGAAGCCCTTGTGCGCGGGGTCGAAGCCGGTGGCGAGCCGGTCGCCGGACAGGCCGCCGGTGTCGTTGCCGGGGTCGCCGTTGGCGAACCGGTCGGTCATCGCGAAGTAGAAGCGCTCACGGCTCAGATCGGCGCGGAGCGCGTCGCGGGCGAGCTCCCGGTCGGCGGGCTCGGCCGTACGGCTCAGCGGGGAGACCAGCGGCGCCGCCGCGGGTCCCGGCGCGGTGAGCGCGGAGCCGGCGGGGGAGGGGGACGCCGCCGTGGCGGCGGAGGGGGTGAGGGCGGCGAGGGACGCGGTGACCAGGGTGACCGCGAGCGCGGCGCCTGTCCGGGCGGTCGCTCTCGCACGCCGTGGGGGGAGTGGCCGGACCACTGGGGGCCTCCACGGTGTCGTTTTGGGGGTGTTGCCCGGAAGTTACTCACTAGACATGATCTGTGCAATGCCTTGCCGCAACTTTCTGAATCCCGGCGGCCGGCGCGGCTCCCCGACGGGTCCCGAGGTGCTGCGGATCAGGTCTCCTGACCTGCTATATCAGTGTTGACCTGCGACTATCCTGAGCGGCGGAAGCGATGGGCGAGTTCTCCGTGTTCGTCGCGTTGGTTCGGTATGTAACAAGTTTGCAGACTCTTGCAGCAAGTTCTTCCAATGGGATTCACGTCGGCGTAACGTCCGGCGTACTCCACACCGGTCCGGCGGTTCTCCGTCCCAGGGCCGGTCCCCTGAGCTATGAGGAGAAATCATGCGGCGAGCCTTCTCGGCCGCGACGATCGTCGCGGCCCTCGCCCTGGCGGTTTCCGCCTGCGGCGGTGGCGACAGCGGTACGGCGGCTCCGGCGCAGTCCGCCCCCGCCGACCCGTCCCAGATCAGCGGTGAGATCACCTGGTGGGACACGGTCCGCCCGGACAGTGAGGGCCCGACGTTCCAGGCGCTCATCAAGGAGTTCCAGGCCAAGTACCCGAAGATCAAGGTCAACTACGTCAACGTCCCCTCGGACCAGGCGCAGAACAAGTTCCAGACCGCGGCCCAGGCCGGCAGCGGCGCGCCCGACGTGATCCGCTCCGAGGTCGCCTGGACCTCCCAGTTCGCCTCGCTCGGCTACCTGCAGCCGCTGGACGGCACCCGCGCCGTCGAGAACGAGTCCGACTTCCTCGCCGGGCCGCTGAGCAGCACCAAGTACAACGGCAAGACCTACGCGGTCCCGCAGGTCACCGACACCCTGGCGCTGATCTACAACAAGAAGCTGCTCAAGGAGGCCGGCTGGGACAAGGCTCCCGCCACGGTCGAGGAGCTGAAGAAGGCCGCGCTCGACGTCAAGGACAAGACCGGCGTCAACGGCCTCGCGCTCAACGTCGACGCCTACTTCCTGCTGCCGTTCATGTACGGCGAGGGCGGCGACATGCTCGACGTGCAGAACAAGAAGATCACCGTCAACTCGCCGGCCAACGCCAAGGCCATGGCCACCGTCGCCGACCTGATCAGTTCGGGCGCCGCGGCCAAGCCCGCGATCCAGGACAGCTACGCCAACGCCATGACCGCCCTCAAGGACGGCAAGGCCGCGATGATCTACAACGGCCCGTGGGCGCTGTCGGAGATCTACCAGGGCGCGGAGTTCAAGGACAAGGCGAACCTGGGCATCGCCCCGGTCCCGGCGGGCTCGGTCAAGGCCGGCGCCCCCACCGGCGGCTGGAACTACGCCATCTACGCCGGGTCCAAGAACATCGACGCCTCCTACGAGTTCCTCCGGTTCATGAGCACGCCCGAGGCCCAGGCGAAGATCGCCAAGGAGATCAGCCTCCTGCCGACCCGCACCTCGGCCTACGACAACCCCGACGTGCAGGGCAACGCCGACGTCGCCGTCTTCAAGCCGATCATGGACACCGCGACCGCCCGGCCGTGGATCCCCGAGGGCGGCCAGCTCTTCCAGCCGCTGCTGGAGGGCTACCAGTCCCTGGTGGGCGGTAAGACGACCCCTGAGGACATGCTCAAGACGGTCGACGAGAAGTACCGCGGCATCTTCAAGGACTGGAGCTGATCCGTGGCGACCTCCACTGGACGTGTGACCGGCACGGCCAGGGACCGGGCCGCGGGGGCCCCGCCGCGCCCGGCCCCCCCCGGCGGGCGCCCCACGAGGGGGGCGGGGGCCGGGGGGCGCGCCGCGACGGGGGTACCCCCGCCCCGGTGGGCAGGCCGGC
>NZ_JACHJJ010000011.1 GCF_014203605.1 Thiemannella venezuelensis
GAGCGCCGACAGGCCCTCAAGAACGTCCATCAAGACGGCTATGCTGCCGCGTAGTCGCAAGCCCTGATGTGTCTACCGAACCGGGGCAACTCCAGAAGTTCGTCTTCTTCGACTTGGACAACACGCTCGTGAATCTGGACGAGGCGTTCCAGGCATGGACCGCGGAGTTCGTTGAGGAGCACGGTCTTGGGCATGAGGCGGTTGAGTGGCTGCTCGATCTCGACCGGGTGGGCTACCCGCACCGTGAGGTCTTCTTCGGCAAGGTTCGTGAGCACTTCGCCCTATCGGAGTCGGTTGGGGAGCTGTGGAGCGGCTATCGGCAGCTCATGCCGTACCTGGTGCGCTGTCGGCCTGAGGTGATGAACGGGACGGCGGACAACCAGCTTGGCAAGATTCAGCGAACGGGACTGGCCGAGGCCGTCGACGCCTACACGCTCTCGGGACTCGAAGGCATTCGCAAGCCGGATGTCGGCCTGTTCGAGATCGCCGCCCGGCGATGTGGCACGACGCTGGGCGCCGAGGGGTGGATGGTCGGTGACCACCCCGTCGCTGACATCAGTGGAGGACGGGCCGCCGGCCTTCGTACGGTCTGGATCGACCGGGGGACTTGGCCGGGAGAGGAGCACCAAGCTGACCACGTCGTCACGGACGTGCTCCAGGCGATGGAAATCCTGCACGACGAACGCTGACCGAGGGGCGCGCCGTGGCTCGCGGGGGAGTGCGGTACAGCAGCGCCGTACAGCAACACCGCCTTACGCGGTCACGCGCCACCGGCCCGCATCTACCGCCTGACCAGGACCCGGGTCGCGTGACGTGCATGCCGCCCTTCCCTTGTAAACAGAAGGTCAGGGGCTTGCAGGCCAGAACCGCAGCCGGTACGCCTCCAGTCCTTCGGGAAGGCCTTCTTCTGGGTAGTGGGCACCGGAGCCGGGGCGAACACTCGCGCAAACGAGCCAGGTGCGAGCCTGTTCGCACAGATCGATGATCTTTTCGGAGGAGTGACCGTGAACTCCGGTCAACCGCAGCTTGCCTGAGCTGGAGTAGAACTCTGCCGTCTCGCTTCTGCTCCACTGGTCGGTGTCGTCGGGTGGCAGGCCGTCCCAGCGCTCAACGGTGACGTCGACGCTGTGCCAGGACTCAGCCTGGCTGCTGATGATGGCGGCGTTCGCGCCGGCCAGGAACCAGTCGGTCATACTCGCCCGATCCGCGAGCTCGAAAAGGCCCTCGGTCCCCTCCGGCTGCCCGTTGGCTCCATCAAGGTCGATGACCATGAACTGGCCGAAATCGATCGCGACCGTGTCTGACAGGCGTTCGATCAGACGGGACATTGACATCCTTGGCGTGAGGCGGAAGAGGGAAACCGATGCTACCTCTTAATGATCATCGGATGTGGCCAGCCATGGTTTCGGATGAGTGTGGTGACAGCAGGACTGACAGCAACGTCCCCGCACCCGGGCTCACCTCGGCCACCGCCCACCATCCTCTGACCACGGTGTCCGGTGCCCGACAAGGGTGATCGCTCCGCCTGAAAAGTGGACGCTCGTATTGCCGCAGAACTTCCGGCGTCTGATCTCGGCCGTGTGGTAGGTAACTGATGGATCCGTTCGCGTCCCGCGAGGAGCGTTACCTGAGGTCGGGCCGGTGGCCTCAGCGGACGCCGCGTGACGTCTGATCTTCTGCTGCGTCCAGCCATCGCCGGTACCAACGGGCGAACCCGAGCGGCTTTCCATCGTCGGCGGAGAGCGGGCGGAACCCATCGTCGTCGGCGGTGCCGTCCGCCCACATCTGGCCCCGGGCTGGGCCACTGACCACCAGGGCCTCCCGCAGAGCACAGCCGAGATGGCACAGATACAGCAGCCCGATCGAATGCCGAGTATGGTGGACGACCGCGTCGTGCTGCTCCCAGTACGCATCCTCGGCCGCATTGAATTCCTCCGCGGAATTGAAGTCTTCCTCGTCAGGCGGTGCGGGCAGACCGTCGGCCGGGTTGAACGCCTCGGTATGGGGAAACGGCTGGTCCAGCGTGTCCAGGTCCGTGAGGTCGGCGCCGTCACCCTCCCAACGCCACCGTCCGTCCACGTGACGCAAGGGGAAGATCCCGTAGGCGGGTCCGGCTCCGCCGCGTCCGGCCTGCAGCAGGAAGGACCGGTACTCGCTGGGGAGCTCTATCCGGAGCTGTGCCTCCACCTCAGCAAGGTCATCGGCCCTCAGCGGCGGCTCAAGGGTCCAGCCGTGGCTCGCAGAGCCGAACACCGCGTCGGCACCAGGAGCGGCGGACAGTTGTGCAAGCCGTTCGCGTACATCTGACCAGTCGGAGTGCGTCACGGTCGGCACGATACAAGCGTGAGTGGCCCGCCCCTATCCATGCGCTGGTCGCGACGGCTCGGGCGGTAGGCATGGTGATGGATGGGATACTCGCTGAGTGCCGCTCTACATTCCTCGTGAGAACACTGGTTACCTCGGCGGCGCCGTGCCGACGCTAGTTCTTGTCTCGACTGACCCGGTCGAGAAGCTTCCCGTTTTTCAGCTCGATGCGGGCAGGCCGTTGCCCTGTGACGGCTGGTGTATCCTCGCTGGCCTGACCGCCTCGGTGGTCGACGGTCCTGATGATGCCGGGATCTTCGTTGATGGTATGACCTCTCCCGAGGAGGCCGAAGAGCGCTTCGCATGGCTGGAAGCCGTGGACCGAGCCGGTGGTGCGGTCGTGCTGGTCGTCGACTCGCACAGCACGGTGGACGACTGGGCGGCCCTGGCCGCCGGTGGGAAGGCCCAGGGCGGGTTCGTGCCTGCGGTGCAGCGGACCGGTTGACCTCTGAGCGGCGGCACCGGCAGCCGTCTCGGGAGGGCTGAGGCCTGGCCGATCTTACTAACAACGTTCATGGACGTCGGTGTATGCCGATGGAACTCGATCAAGCTGAAGAGGTCATTGAGCAGGCGCTTCTGACGGCGATGGACGCCCGTGGACGAGCCCGAACTGGCTACGGATCAGATGGCTAGGACGCGGTGTGCATGCTTGTGGGTGGTGTCCACACAGCTGGCAGTAGTTCTGTCGCCTGCTGGTAGGCGCGCTTGAGGGTGGCGTGCCGGACGGTCACGGTTGCGCCGGTCTGGGCCATGAGGACCTCGCGCAGCGGGTGACGCGATTCGATGAGGTCGTTGTTGCGCTGCTCCAGCCAGGTCATCCAGGTCTCGTGCGGGGCCCGGTCCCGCTTGGCGTCGTTGCAGGGCTTGCACGACAGCACCAGGTTCCAGACGGCATCGACGTCGGGGCCGGCCCAGGAGCGGGTGAGCAGCTTCCACGGCAGGACGTGCTCGACCACCGGTCCGGAGCCCGTGCTCTCCTGGGTCATGAGCCGGTCGCAGTAGGCGCAGCGGCCGTCCTGGTAGCCGTTGAGGGCGGCGACGACGCCGGTGACGCTTCTGCGGCGCTGCTTGGTCTGCAGGACCAGGTGCTGGGTGCCGGGGTCGTAGACCAGCGCGGGAGCCAGGACGGCCCCGGCGACGCCGGTCGCCCACGCGGTTTCCACCAGCCGCCAGCGGGCGGCGGTCTCGACGTCAAGAGCGGGAGCGTGCACCGACCGGGCCAGCTCAAGGAGCTCATCGCGCAGCACCAGGCCCGGGGCGACAGCGTGCCTGCGCCGGTCCTCGTAGTAGCGCACCGGTGCCGGGGCGCCGCCGAGCTGGGGGAAGGCGTCGATGACGTTGGCGAAGCCGAGCCGCACAGTCCGCGCGTACAGGGCGTCGCGGTCGAGGTCGCCGGCGTTGAAGTCGCGGCAGGCATCCAGGAACCGGCTGCGGCCGGAGATGTTCTGGCGGGGCTGGCGCTCCAGGGCCTGGCAGAGCAGCTCGGCGTAGCGCGGCGCGAGCTCCTCCAGGGTGACGTGGGTGCGGCCGGTGGCGGCGGTCTCCAGCAGGGTCGCGCCGAAGGCGAACTTGTAGGTGGCCGAGTTGGCGCCGTACAGCACGATGGCACGCCATACGCTTTCGGCGGTGACCACACCGCGTCGGTAATCCACGTGGGCAGTATCGGCCAGGAGGGTGACATTTTGAGCCAGGGTCAGCGGATCGTCTACGGCAAGCTGGTCCGGGACCGGATCCCGGAGATCATCGAGGCCGCTGGCAAGACGGCCACGGTCCGCGTCCTCGACGAGGCCGAACTGGTTCCCGCGCTGACCGCCAAGCTCGCCGAGGAGGCCGAAGAGTTGCGCCAGGCTGAGCCCGGCGATCGTCTGGGGGAGTTGGCCGACATCCACGAGGTGTTGATGGCCCTCACCGAGGTCCTCGGGTTCTCCGACGAACAGGTCCAGGAGGCGGCGCGTCGTAAGCGGGTCGAGCGGGGCGGCTTCAGCCGCCGCCTGTGGCTGGACGAGGTCACGACCGAGTGAACCATGCCGATCTCCGGCAGGGCCCGGCGGCCGGTCGCTCGCTTCGGGAACCGGTCATCTCCGCATGAACGGGACTCCGTAGGAAGGCGGATCTCTGCTCATCATGTCGGCCAGGTCGTCCTCGCTAAGATCCAGGGTGAAGGTGCTGCCCGCCCGCTGCGGATCCCAGCCGCGTTCCAGGGCCGTCCGTATGATCGCCGCCACGAGCGCTGGCCGTACGGTCGTGGTGCGCTCCCCGAGCCAGGCGTCCGGCCGGGCGAAGGGAAGCGCCACCAGGAGCACGCGGCCCGGCCTCCCGGCTGCCTCGACAGAGAAGGTCAGTGGCCCCCAGCCGTTCCCCTGGCAGTACGTGGGCTTGCGGCGGATCCGCCAGCGGTAGGCGTCGCCGTCGACCGTGATGAGCCGCGAGCCCTTCTTGGGGATCGCCGTGGGGTAGCCTCCGTCGTTGTTCCGTGAGAGCCCGGAGAGCAGCAAGGGGTGACATCGGACGCCCGTAAGCGTAATCCCGGGCCAGTGGCGTGATCGAGCCGTTTTCGCAGCTGACGGGTACTGGTAGACCACTCAGAACCGCAAGGGTGCAAGGGGCAGGTCCCTCACTGAGGCCGCCGATCCGTTGTCCGGAATGCGATCGTCCCCCGCACGGCCATGCCCGTTGCGATTCCGTAACTGAGGGCGAGGGCCAGGCTGACGGACACCTCCCCGAGGGCGATCCACATACCGCATGTGGCGGCGGTCGTCTCCAGATGGGAAAGGCTCTCCATCAGGAGACAAGCGGACAGAAGGCCGACCGGCACGGTCACGACACCGCCGATGACGGCACCCGGAGTACGGCCGGCCAGGGCGACGGCGAGCCCTCCGATGACCATGAGAACGGGTGGAAACCACATGATCTCGGCGGGGACGCCACCGAAGACGTTCAGCTCTCTCCACCATTGCAGGACCGCGGACGACGACTCCGACGGCCAGGACCGCACCCCACTGTTGAGGACCGCGCAGACGGCGAAGTGATGGGTGGCCGCCTCCCGCAGCACGACGTACAGGACCGGCGCCAGGACGCTCATCCCGAACGCGCCGAACCACCAACGCATGCCGCGTTGCCGCGATGTCGTCGACTGTCTGGGCACAGGGATGCTCCTCATCGGGAAACGGGGAGGTCACGGTAGCAGCGGCTGGTGGTCTGTGGGGTGCCAGCACCGCCCTGGACAGGTGCGATAGTCGAGTAGTGGATCTTTCCCGCCTGGAACGTCAGCGCCTGGTCGCGGTCACCGCGGCCATGTTCACCCATGGAACCGATACCCCCGAACTCCTGCACGTCTGGCTCCACCTGGAATCGGTGACCGTTCTGGTCGACGTCGCGCCTGACTGGGAGCTGCGGATCAGGCCGGACGAGCCGGGGGAGAGCTACGCGATGCCGGGTCTCGGCAGCCGCGTCGACATCGTTCCCGCTCCTGCCGATGTTCCCTTCACGTGGCGTGTCGGAGAAGGGCTTGTGCACGTGATGGAGAAGTTCGACACCACGGATCCCGCCCAGCGCGTGGAGGCGCTGTTCGTCTTCGATGGGGGAAGCGTGGTCGCGTGGAGCTTCGGGGGTGACCTGCACCTGGCCGGCGGTGAGTCGTCGGGATCGCTGGAGTGACCGCTCACAGTTGAGATCGCGTGCCCTCGCTGGAGGGACAGCGCAGGGCACATCCAGGGCACATGACCGGGAGAAACCCCGAGGATCAGCGGAAGACGCCGAGAGATGAAAACGCGCCCTGACCAGGCCTGCCGTACCTAGGACCTGGTCAGGGCGGTGGCGTTCGCGCTACATCAACAAGCGCGGGAAGTCCGTAGGGTGCATGTCCGGTAGGCCGACGGCGGAACCCAGCTCGGCGGAAATCGGCTCGATCTCGCCGACGACGGACGGGTAGCTTCTTGATCAGAGCAACCTGAGCCCATGGAGGGATGTTGAGGCGTAGGAGTCCGCAGGAGAAGAAGCGCCTGAGTTATGCCAAGGACCGCCGCAACGCCTACGGAGAGAACGACAAGAGCTCCCGTAAGAACATCCGGCGCAACAAACGCGCTCCTCATCGGGCGAACAGGCACCGGGTGCGCCAGGTCCTCGAAGCGGCCGTCGGCGCCGTCGATGAGGGCGCCGAGGAGGAGGTCGAGCGGCGGCTGCTGGCGAAGCGGCCGAAGTCCTGGGAGAAGTCCCCGGACGCGCCTCTGGGAGAGATCGTTCAGTACACCCTGCGGCGGCGGATGACGCTGGGGACCGGTGATTCGGGGCGGGACGCCGCTCGTCTGGAGCACGTCCGTCGGCGGACTCGGCAGTCGGCCGACTGAGCATGCCTCGTTCGGGCACGGCGGCTCGTCTCCCAAGAGGCTCGGCTGAGGGCACATCGGGGGCACATCGCGTCCGCAGACCGTGGCAGGCAACGGCAAATGACGAAGACGTTCCCGCAGCTCAATAGCCTGATCGCGGATTCCGCCGCAGGTCGCGGGTTGGCGGAATTAGAACCCGGCCTACAGGCCGACTCGTCCGCCTTTACGCGCCGGTGGAGGTCTTTCGGTCCCGGAAGGCGCCTGCGGCGATGAGCGCCGCCGCGAGGAGCAGATGCCATCGGATCATCATGGTCGCGTCCGCGAAGTGCTGCCCACCGCCGATGATGAGAACCCAGACGAACCCCTCGAAGGCGGCCAGGGTGAGAAGTACGGCGGTTCCCAACGTGATGCGGCGGCGGGACCTGGCTGCCATGGCGGTGCCCGCCGCCGCGGTCAGCGCGAGAAGCACGATCAGCAGGCCGTCGGCGTCGGCTTTGCAGGACCATGCTCCCGGCTGCCTCCACAGCAGTTCCGCAGGCGTGGAGGCGAACCATCCGAAGGATGTGAATTCACCGCCGGGGAGGGAGAGCCTGCCGATCGTCCAGGACGCCGCGACGGTGGCCGCTGCCCAGAGCAGGGCTCCCTTCCGCACCGGGGGCAGAGGCGATCGGGCTGAGAGGAGCAGGGCGGCGACGGCCGCCGCGTAGCAGGCGATCGACAGCCACGGCCCTTCCCCGCTGAGGGGCCGGCCGGTGACGGGATCGGTGCCGGGCGGGAGGATGACCACCAGCGTCCGATACGTGAGGACGACGCAGACGGCGGTGATTCCCAGGGACGTGGTCCGGCGTGGGGCCCGCAGCAGGAGCGCGGCCAGGGCCACCGGCAGCAGGACTTCGGCCCAGGACAGCACCTCCCATCCCGGTCCTCGCATGGGGAAGAAGGGGCCGGCGTCCACTTTCCCCCAGCAGATCGCCGTGTTCATGTCCGCTGGGCCGGTCTTGAATGCTCTCGAGATGACGGGACCGGATGCCGCCAGGACCGCCCCGACACGGAGCGCTCCTGCGGGGATGCGTGTCTCGGCGTGTGCTGCCTGAGCCATGGTGCCCTCTCCGTTTCCGCCGCTCGCCGGTAGATCGACTCGGGCGACAGTAGCGGACGGCCTCTTCCAGCAGGGCCACGACGGGCATGATGCTGTCGTCCCCGCCCAGATCGTGGTCGAGCCAGAGTTCGTCGATTTCGCGGTTGCGGTGGGTCTCAAGCAGCAGGACGCCGTCGCGGCTGGTGCGGGCGATCCGGGTGGCCCTGGGCAGGGAGCGCAGGTCGTCGATACCGAGGATGACCGGACTCGGCGCTGCTGAGCTCTGGTTCACCTGGCCATCATGGCAGCCGTGGCCTCGTCGAGGTGCCGGGCGGAGACGGTCCGGCCGGGGGTCTGCGCGGCCCTGCCGGATTCGACGGCGGCGGCCGTACGGCACCGCCGACCTCGGGACGGGGAAGGGGGAGAGCGATCGGTCCGCCGGAAAAGCGGAAGATCATCCTGTTGTGCGGGCCGGTTGTTCCGGTCGATCAGAGGAGAGCCGGATCGCGCTACCGTGCGTCCATGCAGGATGACGCCACCCCGCCCCCGACCGCGGGCCGGCCGACCGACGCCGTCAGCGAAGGCGTACGTGTCGCCGCCAAGGAGATCTGCCGGTGCTTCGACCAGCACAGGGTCCGCCGGCGCCCGCGCGCGGTGCGCTTCCACGCTCAGCGTCAGGACACCGCGTCCGCCGCCTGGCGCCACCTGCTCGATCTCGTGGAGGAGGCGGCGGCCGACGGCCGGGAGGAGTTCCGGCCCCTGGCCGAGCTCAGCCCGGGCGAACGACGCCAGATCATCACCCTGCCGCCGACCATCGCCAAGCTCACCGAGGTCAAGCACCTGATGCTCTACGGCAGCAACCTGGTGCGGATCCCGCCCGAGATCGGCGCGATGACCGGCCTGCGGCAGTTCACCCCCTACACTTCGCACCGCCTGCACTGGTTCCCCTACGAGCTGACCCGGTGCCCGGAGCTGAAGGGCAGCACGGTCAGTACCCGCTCGCTGTACGGAAACGTCAAGATCCGGCCGCCGTTCCCTCCGCTCCAACCGGGCAGGGCGTCGACCCGCGACCTCGACATCGGCGACCTCGACCCCGTGGTATGGGGCACCGACGCGATCCGGGCGTGCAGCGTCTGCGACCGGCCGATCGCAGAAACCGGGCTCCACCAGGTCTGGATCTCCTCACGGGTCGGCACCGACGTGCTGCCGCTCCTGGTCAACGCCTGCTCACCGGCCTGCGTCGACGCCCTTCCGGCTCCCGCGGAGGGCTACGTGCCGACACCGCACACCGGCGGACCCGGCATCACCCAGCCGCGCGCCGACTACGCGTAAGCGAGATCCGAGATGACCCGGATCCCTGCGGGCAGGGGCGGCCGGAGACGCCGGGCACCGGTGAGAGGCCGGACCGCAGGTCGGACGCCACTCTGCGATGCCGGTCCGGGTCCCGGCCGCCGTCGTCTTCTCTCCGGAGGGTGTCTGCATCCGCGGCTTCGACCACGAGGCGGTGATGAGCCCGTACGGTGATGACGGGCCGTGGCCGGGGGTCCTCGACTCCGTCCCCGAGGTCTTCCGCCACTGCGTGACCGAGCCCGCGTTCTGCGATGAGGGCGGCATGCCGGTCGTGACCGCCTGCCTGTGGCGCGCGACCGGCGACGACCGCCGGCGGGTCGGTGAGATCGACTACCCGGACGGCGTCAGCGACCCCGACGGCGCGGCGCACCTGTTCGCGCTGCTGGTCGAACCGTCTGCGGAGGCGTTCCGGCGGTTCGCCGAGGACTACTACGAGATCTCCGTGGATCTTGATGCGGTGCGGCACGTGTACGCGCTCCACCCGCTGACGCAGCCGGTGGTCACCGCGCTGAACGCCGACGTCACGATGAAGGACCTCGCCGACGACCTCGCGGCGGCCCGGTATCCGTCCGCCGCCGGTTGAGACGACGGTCGGCCCGCAGGGTGGTGATCGTGCAGCGGCTCGCGCTCTTCGGCCTGGACGGCACGCCCGTGAATCTGGACGAGGTGTTCCGGAGCGGATCGGTGCGGGGAGACGCCTTCCGTAGAGGATCCTGGGGCGTATGAACGACGACGTCCACTCGGGTGACCACTGGCGGACCCTGTACGGGGACATCCTCGGTGGGGAGGGGAACGCCGGGTCGGCCGACGAGCTGCGGCGGTGGCTGGAGGAGCATCCGGCCCACGTGGCGGAGGTGCGGGAGGCGGGCCGTCCCGGAGGCCACCGGATCCCTCTGGGGAAGCCCCCCGAGCGGGGCTACGGTCCGCTGGTGCGGTTGTACGCGATGAGCCGCATCCTCGACCTGCTCATCCTGAACTACCAGGAGAGGCCTCCGGGGGATCCGGAGGCGGACCCGGACGAGGCCTACCCGCCGGTCGGCGCCTACCCCGCCTTCTGCGAGGCACTGGGTGCGGACCGGATCGACCGGCGGGCATTCCACCCGTTCTTCCACGAGATCGCCGAGGTACGGCAGGCGGACGACCCCGACGAGCCGCCCGCCGTCGTCGGGGAGCGCTGGCCCGGATACATGATGGGCTCGATGCTGCTGATGCGGGCCGGAGTGGTCGTCACCTCCGGGGCGCGGCATCTGGTCGCGGGGGTCGCCGACCGCTCCACCCTGTACTGGACCTACTGGCGCCGGTCGCGGCCCACCGACGACCTCTCGCACGGCTGGGGGCACAACTCCCAGTGGGCGACCGACTTCCGCCGCGACTACCTGGCCGACGGCCTGCTGCACTACAACGTGGACGCGGCCCTGGATCCGGGCGGCCACGGGGGAGGAGACGACGAGCTCGACCCGGCGTCGGTGATCGAGCTCGTCCGGTACCGCTGCAGCACCGTCGTCGACCACGGTGCCGACCAGCACCCCTACGATGATCACCATGTCGAGCCGGCCCCCGCGGAGTGATCCGGCCCGGCCGGAGGGCGGACCCTGCCGCCTCCCGGCTGAGGAGGCCGTCCGAGGGACCGGCCGCCGGGGAGGCCGGAGGTTACCCTGGACGGGTGGGACGTTGGCGCGGCGACGGCGGCGACGCGGGCGGCCTCGACGGGCTGCGGCGCCACCTGACCGGGGGGACGGGCGGGCACCGGCTGCGGTTCGGCTCCGGCGCCGCGGGGATCGAGCGGCTTGAGGCGTCGCTGGTCGGCGAGGGGTTCGCGCCGCACCGGCACGACACCTACGCGATCGGGGTGACTCTGGCGGGTGTGCAGACGTTCCGCTACCGGGGCGAGCTGCGGCACTGCACGCCCGGCGACTGGCACGTCCTGCATCCCGACGAGGTGCACGACGGCATGCCCGGCACGGACGAGGGCTTCGGCTACCGGATCCTCTACGTCGACCCGTTCCTCGTGCAGCAGGCGCTGGGCGGACGGACGCTGCCGTTCGTCGCCGATCCGGTCGTGAGGCGGCGCGACGCGCGTTCGCCGCTGTCGGAGTGCCTGCGGGACATCGACGAGCCGTTCGACGACCTCGGCTGCCTCGACGTGGTGCTGCTGGTCACGGAGATGCTGCAGAAGCACTCCGCCGCCCGTCCGGGAAGGCGGTCCCCGCTGGCGCTGGAGGCGCTGTCACGCGTGCGCGAACTGATCGCCGACGACCCGGTGTCCCGGCACTCCGTGGAGGAGTTCGAGCGGCTCTCGGGACTGGACCGGTGGACGCTCGCCCGCCAGTTCCGCGCCGCGTACGGCACCAGCCCGACCCGTTTCCGCACGATGCGGCAGCTCGACCGGGTGCGCCGGCTGCTGCGCGGCGGCATGCCGCCGCCCGGGGCCGCGCTGGAGGCGGGCTTCGCCGACCAGAGCCACATGACCAGGATGTTCAAGCGGGCCTACGGCCTCACCCCGGCGGCGTGGGCCGCGGCGCTCGCCGGACCGTGAGTCCTGGGGACTCGCGAGGGCCGCGGCGGCCACCGCCGGGCGGACGGCCGTCACCGCGGTTCTTCCGCCGCCCGGGAGGTCCTGGCCTCGATGGCGTGGATGACGGCCGCCATGTCGGACTCGCCGTGCCCCAGCGCCAGCGTCTCGCCGAACAGGGCGAGGCAGACCTCCAGCAGGGGCGAGGCCGTCCCCGATCCGCGGGCGGCCTCCGCGATCAGCCGGTTGTTCTTCAGCACGTCGGCGATCGCCGCCTGGGGGCTGAAGTCACGCCCGGCCAGCTTGGCGGCCTTCGTGCGGGAGACCGCGCTGGCCATCGGCCCGGAGCCGAGCACGTGCAGGAACACCTCCGGATCGAGGCCGTGCCGGTCGGCGAAGTGCACGGCTTCGGCGAGACCGCTCACCATCGTGATCAGGAACAGGTTGACCGCGAGCTTCATCAGTGACGCCGACGGGACGGGGCCGCACGTCACCGTCTCGTGGCACATCGGCCGGAGCAGCGGCCGGACCTCCTCGGCGGCCCCCGGCTCCCCGGCGAGCATCGCCACCAGCCGCCCGGCCTCGGCGGGGCCGCGCGACCCCGAGACCGGGGCCTCGACGTAGTCCCCTCCGGCGGCGCGGACGTCGGCTTCCAGCGCCGCCGAGTAGCCGGGCGCGGTGGTCCCCATGTGGACGACGACGTGCCCGGCGGCCTTCTCCCCGAACCGGGGTGTCCCGCGCTCCAGCACGGCGTCGATCGCGGCCTCGTCCGCCAGCATCAGGATCACCACGCGGGCCCGCTCGAACACCTCGGCGGGGCTCGCCGCCACCCTCGCGCCGGCCGCGCGCAGGGCGTCGCACCGGCTCGGGGAGCGGTTCCAGACGACGAGGGGCGTACCCGCGCGGACCAGGTTGAGCGCCATGGGCCGGCCCATGAGCCCGAGACCGAGGAAACCGACGTCCATCCATCCACCTCCGCCGCGCCCCTCGGTGGGATGCCGGCAGGACGGTTGTAGCGGCAGGCGGCGGCGCCCGTCTTGAACGATTGTGCGGGCGGGGCCCGTCAGGTGTTCCCGGCGTCCTCCGGAATGGGCGTGTTCTGCGCGCGGATGTACTCCAGCAGGTCCGCTTCGTCGATGACCTCGCCGGCGGGCGGGGCGGTGATGACGAGGGAGCGCCCCCAGCCGGTGTATCGCGTGTCGCTCCGCTTGACCAGCGCGTCCTTCCCCGCTTCCACGGTGTCGGCGGTGACCAGCCGGGTGGGCAGGCCGTCACGGCCGGTCCAGAGCCGCCAGGAGACCTTTCCCCTGCTCTTGCCGTCGATGGGCCGGCCCGAGGCCCAGCCGATGACAGCGTGCTTGGAGACCCTGCTCAGCTCCCGGTGGCTCATGGCGCCCCGGTAGAGGAACCCCCCGGAGACGGGACCGCCCGTCGAGCGCTTCAGCACGGCCCTCATCACGGACGGGTCGTACACGTCGATCGGCTGCAGGCTGGCGTCCCGGGCCATGTCCTGGGCCATGCCTCCCCGGTGGCCGTTCGGGTACCGGATCCACTCCTTGCCGTCCGGAACCGGTCCGGGATGCCGGTCGGCGGCGTTGTACACGGCTCTGCCGACGCGGATCACGCGGTGGGGGAGCGGCTTGCCGGAGGACGGGAGTCCCCCGGCCTCCGGGCGGGGGAGGTCGCGCCAGGTGAAGTCCGCGGCGACCGGGCCGGACGGGGAGAGCCGGAGGCCGCCGCTGATCCGGGTCCCGCTCCCGGAGACGGTCGACTTCCCGCCGAAGAAGTAGCGGTTGGTCTCGGAGATCCGGACGCCCCGCTCGTTGCGGAGCTGCCGCTTGAGCGCGTCCGCCGGGTCGGGAGCACCGGCCTGCGCGGCGGCGGGACTCGCGGCGGCCGGCACGACCGCGATCAGTACGGCGGCTGCCAGAGCGGTCCATCGCCTCATGGGGTGTTCGTCCTCGTCCTGGTTTCGGGGGCTCTCTTGAGACGGTAGCGGACGAGGCGCCGCCGGGTCCGCCGGATTCCCGTACGGCGATCCGCTTGCCGTGTCGCGCGCGAAAACGGCCCGGGAGGGAGCCGCTCGGGTACGTTGGGGCCGGTGAAGGAGCAGTACGCGGGAGCCGTACGGCCGGAGCACGACCACCGGCCGGCCCGGCGGATGACGCACACGCAGCAGGACACCCGGGACGGCGGGGCGCCGCCCGCGCGCACGGGCCGGTCGCGGGGGAGGCCGGTGGCCGCCTCGCTCGTCTGCCTGGCCCTCGTGCTCTCCGGTTGCGCCGGTGCGCAGGGCGCCGCCTCCCCGGCCCCTCCCGGCCGGACGGCGATGCGGCAGGCCCCGGAGCGGACGGCGACGCCGTCGGCGGCCGGGTCCGTACGGCAGGCGCCCGCCCTGCCCGGCCCGGACGCGGCGATCCCCAAGGACCCGGCACGGCTGGCCCGCGCCCTGGCCGCCACCACCGCGGAGCTCCGGCGGGCCGTCGACGCCTGGACGCGCGACGGGGACCCCGCCACCGGGCAGGCCCCGGAACCGGTGGTGCTGCTGGCCCTGTACCAGCAGCGCATCTACCGCCACCTGGCCCGCAACCCGCAGGTCGCCTCCCGCACCTACGCCGGGCTGCCCAGGGCCCTGGCCGGGCCGGCGAAGGACGACGTGACGGCCATCCGGAAACTGCTCTCCCTCGTCCACCCCGTCAGCAGGCCGGCGAAGTTCAAGGTCCGGCCCCCCGAGCCCGCCGACGTCCTGCTCGGCCATTTCCGGCGCGCCGAGCGCCGGTTCGGCGTCGGCTGGGAGGTGCTGGCGGCGGTGATGTTCGTCGAGACCAAGTTCGGCCGCGTGCGCTCACCCAGCCACACCGGCGCCCAGGGGCCGATGCAGTTCATGCCGGGCACCTGGGACGCCTACGGGATGGGCGGCGACGTCCACGACACCCGCGACGCCCTGCTCGGCGCGGCCAACTACCTGCACGCGTCGGGGGCGCCGCGCGACTACCGGCGCGCGCTGTACGCCTACAACCACTCCTGGGCGTACGTCGACGCGGTGCTGCTGCACGCGCGCCGGATCAGGCGGGACATCAGGAACTACTACGCCTACTACAACTGGCAGGTGTTCGTGGTCACCACCCGCGGCGAGCGCCGCCTCACCGGCCCCTGACCCCGCGGCGGGGGCGCGACGCGCGACCTAGCGGTCGCTCCACCTGATCTCGTAGGGCTTGAGGGTGAACTCCTCGCCGTCCACCGTCGTGGTGACCTCCGCGTCGGCGGTGTTGACCATCACCAGCTTCCGCGGCTGCGCCAGCACCCGGACCTTGGAGTCGGAGGAGGCGACCCGCTCCAGCTCGGCTCCGGCGGGGAACCACGTGGCGAAGTCGCCCAGAAGCCTTCCGGTCGGGAGCAGGTCGCCGGTCTTCGGGTCCCACATGCAGCCCTGGCAGGCGCCCTGCTTGGTCTGCGGGTTCCAGTACAGCGCGGTGGCTGCGCCGCTCTCGGCGAACTCGATCATCGAGGCGGCCTGGACGGCGAGCCGCTTGGGCTCGGCCCAGGTGGTGCCGTCCTCGGGGACGAAGTACCACTCCGCCCACCAGACCGGCAGGTCGCCCGTCTTGTCCCGCAGCCAGGTGGTGACCGCGCCGAACTTGTCCAGTGCTCCGAACTCGTCGGGCAGCAGCTCGTGGGCGTCGGTCAGCGAGGCGCCGTCGACCACGATGAAGTCGGCGCCCTTCTTGTTCTCGAACCAGTAGGTGAAGGCGTCCAGGACGTTCTGGTTGACGACCCCCCACGGCCCGCGCAGCTCGGACCCGCCGGTCCTGTTGCTGTCGAAGCCGATGTAGGGGCCGCCGATCTTGGCGTCGGGCCGGACCGCCTTCACCGCGTCGTAGACCTTGTTGTAGAGCTCGGTATAGCCCTTGAAGTCCGCGGGCTTGGAGTGGTCCTTCCAGAAGCCCTTGAACTCGTTCCAGACCATGAAGTACTCGACGTCGCGGTACTTCTCGGCGACGGTCGCCGAGAGCTTGGCGAAGTCGTCGAAGTGCTGGGGGTACGGGGCGTCCTCCAGGTGCTCGGCCCAGGCCGACTCCTCGGTCGGGCCCTCCGGACCGCCCTTCATCCAGTCGGGGGCGCAGCAGAGCGTGATGACCTGCGTGCCGCCGGACTGCTTCATGAGGTTCGTCCGGCTGTCGAGGTCCTCCCAGAAGAACTCCTGCCGGTAGGGCTGGGGGTTGAGCACCCCGAACCCCATGATGTGCTGGTTCTGCAGCATCGGGGTCCGGGCGAGCGCCCCGGCCACGTCCTGCTCGAACTCCCGCGTGACGTTGTTGGCGCTGACCCCGGTGTGGGTGAACCCCCAGCGCGGCCAGGACGGGTCCACCGCCGGCGGTTTCGGGGCCGCGCTCCCGGACGCCGCGGGCGACGGGGTGGCGGACTGCGGCGCGGGGGAGGCCGCCCGGTCCGGGGCGCCGCCGGAGGAGCAACTCGCCAGTGCCAGCGCCGTCGCGATGCCCGCGGCCGAGGCGATCACCCGGCCGGGGCGCCACCATGTCGATACCCTGCTACCCGATGACACCTGATCCCCACCCAATCGTCGGCGTTCGCCCTGCTCAGAGCGTTCCACAGGCGATACGGAAGCAGCAAACCGGGAACGGTGTTCACAGCCAAGCGTTATGCCCGGTCCCGGGACGGGCAGGGCGTTCCGCGCCTCCCCGCCGGTCTCCGGGCGCCCCCGCCGGCCCGCCGGTCGCCGCGGGCGGGCACGGTGATGGAGACCGCGCCGGCCGGGAGGCGTAGAGTGCCGAGATCATCCGCCTGACGGTCTCGGGAGCCGCTTTGATCATCGTGTCCGGGAAGCTGTACGTGGACCCGGAGGTCCGCGAGGGGTACCTGAACGGGTGCCTGGGCGTCATCAGGCAGGCGCGGTCCTCTCCCGGATGCCTGGACTTCGTGCTCGCCGCCGACCCGATCGAGCCGGGCCGGATCAACGTGTACGAGCGGTGGGAGTCCGACGCCCACCTCCAGCGCTTCCGGGGCGCGGGCCAGGAGCCCGACCAGCTGGCCGAGATCCGCGTGGCGCAGGTGGAGAAGTACCGCATCTCCTCCGTCGAGTCCCCCTGAGAGGCCGAGTACGGCCTCACAACCCGGAGAGCGCGGCCACGGCGTCCCCGACCGCCCCGGGATCCTCGGCCGGAACCTCGTGGCCGCTGCCCTCGGCCACCAGGAGCCTGCTGCGGGAGGACCTGGCGGCGAGGGCCCGCTGGGCCTCCAGCCACGGCTCGCCGACCCCCTCGCCGCGCCGGAGCACCACCAGGGGGAGGCCGCCGAGCGGTCCCGTCCCGGCGACCTCCCGCTCCACCGCCTCCAGGTCCAGCCCCTCGCGCCCCTGCCGTACGTCCTGCCAGGTGCGGACGCCCAGGGCGGCCAGCAGCCCCTGGCCGGGGTCGACGGTGTCGGCGAGCACCATGCCGGCCACCCGGTCCGGGTGCCGGTCGGCGAAGAGCAGGGCGGGATAGCCGCCGAAGGAGTGCGCGACGAGGATCACCGGCGCCGCCGGGTCCGCGTGGTCGGCGACGGCGGCCAGTTCGGAGACCAGGTCCTCGGCCGTGCGCCCGGCCCGCGCCGGATCGGGGCTCCGCCCGGTCCCCGGCCGGTCGTACCTGCAGGTCCGGTGCTTGCCCGACAGGACCCGCTGCGCCTCGGCGAGGTTGCCGGAGTTCGCGCGGTCCCCGATTCCGTGGATCATGACCACCGCCGGGCTCCCGGTGCCGGTGCACGTGACGCTCTGCCGTACCCCGCCCGCGCCGACCAGCTCCGGCTCCGGCTCGTTGCGGCCGCCGCACGCCGGAGCGGAGACCAGCACGGCCAGCGTGAGCGCGGCCACGGACGCGAACCGGGGCATCGGTCCTCCTGGAGGTTCCGCCTCGCGGGCCGAGGACGGAGTGATCACAGTGTCCCGGACCGGCGGGCCGCCGGTCATCGTCATCGCGGATGAGGCGGTCCTCCACCGGGGGCAGGAGCCGAGGCTCCCGCCCGCGGGTTACGCGGCGTTCCGCCAGGGTGCCGTGTCCAGCAGCTCGTCGACCCGCGGGGCGGGGACGGGCGGCGAGAACAGGTAGCCCTGCGCCAGGGGGCAGCCCATCTGCTGCAGCAGGGCGGCCTGCTCGGAGGTCTCCACGCCCTCGACCACGGTGTGCAGGCTCAGGCTGGTCGCGAGCTCCACGATCGCCTTGGTGAAGGCACGGGTCCGGCTGTCCGCCTCGGTGAGCGCGCTGGTGAACGAGCGGTCGATCTTGAGGATGTCCACCGGCAGGGTGCGCAGGTAGGACAGGGACGAGTAGCCGGTGCCGAAGTCGTCCAGGGCGATGCGCACGCCCTGCTCGCGCAGTTCGGTCAGGACGTCGATGATGCGCCGGGTCTCCGCCGGGGTGGTGGCCAGCAGCATGCTCTCGGTGATCTCCAGCACCAGCGCCTGCTCGGGCAGGTCGTGGCGGCGCAGGATGGCCAGCGCCGCGTCGCTGAAGCTCTCGTCGCGGAGCTGGCGGCCGGAGACGTTGACGGTGACGGAGATGCCGTGCCGCTCGTGCCAGCGGCGCGCGTCGGCGCAGGCCTGCTCCAGCACCCACAGCCCGATCGGGACGATGAGGCCGGTCTCCTCGGCGATGGGGATGAAGATGTCCGGCCGGACCGGCTTGCCCCCGGTGGGGGTCCAGCGCAGCAGGGCCTCCACGGCGGTGATCTCGCCGCCGGTCAGGCCGACGACGGGCTGGTAGTTGAGGGTGAGCTCGCGCTGGGCGACGGCGTGGCGCAGACCGGTGCTCAGCCGCGCGTGCTCCAGCCGGGTGTCGCGCAGGCCCGGGTCGAACACGGCGAGCCGGTTCTTGCCGGCGTTCTTGGCCGCGTACAGCGCCATGTCGGCGTCGCGGAGCGCCTCGGAGGAGTCGCTCACCGGGATGCCGGCCAGGACGCCGATGCTGGTGGTGAGGTGGAGCTCGCGCCCGCCGACATGGTACGGCGCCTGCAGGGAGTGCAGGATCTGCTGGGCGACGGCGGTCGCGGTGATCTGGTCGGCGCCGGGGAGCACCATGGCGAACTCGTCGCCGCCGAGCCGGGCGAGGGTGTGACCGGGATCGGCGATCTCGCGCAGCCGGCGGGCGACCTGGGTGAGCAGCTCGTCGCCGACCGGGTGGCCGAAGGTGTCGTTGACGTCCTTGAAACCGTCCAGGTCGAGCAGGAGCAGGGCGGGCGGGCGGGCGCCGGGGTCGGCCAGGGCGCTCTGCACGGCCTCGGTGAGCACGGAGCGGTTGGCCAGGCCGGTCAGCGGGTCGCGGGAGGCGCGGTGGGCGAGCCTGCGCTGCAGCAGCTCCTGCCGGTGCAGCGAGACGGTCAGCTTGGCGGTCTGGGCGATGAGCTGCCCGGCCTGGTCGTCCAGGGCGACGGCGCGGGCCTCGGCCACGCGGGCGACGATGCTGAGCCGCAGCACGAGCAGGGCGGCCAGCGCCACGGTCATCACGATGACCGGCACGTTGTCGTAGGGCCGGTGGCGCTCGTCCGCGCCGAGGAGCAGCGGGGCCAGGCTGGAGACCAGCGGGCTGAGCAGCGCCAGGGCGAGGAAGGTGGTGACCCGCGCCCGGCTGGAGACCGCCGGCGGCTGCACCTCGCGCGTGTTGTTCTCCAGGCTGGGGTGGAGCGCGGCGCAGCCGATCAGGAGCGCCCAGCCCAGCCAGGCGGTCAGGGCCAGCGGCCCGTCCGGCCGCCCGGCCGCCTGGTCGATCAGGTGGCCGGCGTCGCCCACGAGCACGGCTCCGAAGGACGCGCTCAGCAGCATCAGCCAGGGCGCCCGCCCGCTGTCGAAGACCATCCGCGCGACCATCCCGAGCATGAGGAGGTCGATGGTGAAGGTGGTCAGCGCCAGCACGAACTCGGAGCCGCTGGACCCGTCGAGCGCCGGGGCGACGAGGAAGGTCCAGAAGGGCATGGAGACTCCGACGGTGATGATGGCGCCGTCGAGCAGCCCGGCCCAGCGCTGGCCGCCGGTCCGCAGCCCGAGCAGCGTCAGCCCGGCCAGCGCCAGGCCGTACGCGACAACGGTGGTGACCTGGTACAGGACGAAGAAGAGCGGGATCTTCAGCCAGAGCCAGCCGACCCCCCAGAACAGCATGCTCTCGACCAGGGAGCACGCGGCGGCGATGATGATCAGCCGCCAGTGCCGCTGGCGGAACAGCTTGTGGCGGCGTGCCCCGAGGAGGATCGCGGCCATCGACACCACCTGCAGGAGGACCAGGGCCACCACGCCCAGCGCGGGGGACGCGGCGGTGATCAGCGGAGAGGCGAGGG
Organism: Thiemannella venezuelensis; assembly: GCF_014203605.1. Classification (GTDB taxonomy): domain Bacteria; phylum Actinomycetota; class Actinomycetes; order Streptosporangiales; family Streptosporangiaceae; genus Planomonospora_A; species Planomonospora_A venezuelensis. The sequence continues at coordinate 19,955 of NZ_JACHJJ010000011.1, forward strand.
TCAGCAGACCGCCGACGAGAAGGTACGCCAGCCAGCCGTACGGCTTGCGCACGGGTCCGGTGGCCGGGCCTGACCCAGGGGACGTCCGAATCATGCTCTCTTTCTCGATCCACCGTGCTCGAAATGGGATGTCGCTAGAGAAAGAGAGTGGATTCCGCGTGGTGCGCGTCGCGGTGCCACCCGGTTGCCGGAAGGTTTCGGCCTCCTGCCGCCTCCCGGAGACCGCGGGTCAGGAGATCACGAAGCCCACCGCAGCACGAGCCGGGTGTGGCGCTTCTCGACGACCAGCGCCCCGGCGGGCGCGGGACCGAGGTGGGCCTCGACCCGCAGGCCGCCGGAGGCCGGGCGGCCCGCCGCCGCCCAGGCCCGCAGGTGGGCGGCGAGGTCGGCGGCGAGCCCCGCCCCCTCGGGTCCGTAGGCGTGGACGGTCAGCATGCCGTCCCGCCCCGCGGACTCCAGCACGCCGAGGCTGCCCCGCTCGACGATCCCGGCGGTCATCGTGTATCCCGGCGCGTCCAGGGGAGCGGCCGGCAGCCGTCCCGCCCGGGTCTCGAAGAGCGAGCACCAGCGCGGTTCGTGCACCGCAAGCCAGAGGACGAACCCGTCGAGGAGCTCCGCCCGGCCGCCGCCGACCCCGGTGGGGAAGGCCGAGGAGGGGCCGTCGAGCGCGGCCAGGACGTCACCGGTCTCCCGCGCCTCCGGGAGGGAGATCGTCAGCTCGGAGTCCCGGTCCAGGACGCGGGTCATCTCGGGCCCGGCGGAGGGTCCGCGCAGGCGCATGAACCCGCACGGCACCACCGAGCGGCTGGCCCAGTGCCCGTCCGCCCGTTCCATCGCCACCGAGCGCTGCACCCCCCGCAGGTCCAGCGGGACGACGAGGCGGCCCGACGGCCCGAGCTGCTCCAGCCAGGCCGGCGCGAGGTCCCACACCCCGACGGTGGCGATCACCCGGTCGTACGGCGCGCGCCCGGGGAAGCCCTCGAAGCCGTCGGCGCAGGCCACGGTCACCCCGGGGAACCCCGCGGCGTCCAGGTGGCCGCGGGCGCGCTCGACCAGGGCGGGGTCGATGTCGACGCTGACGACCTCGCCGCCGGGTCCCGCCAGCAGCGCCAGCAGCGCCGCGTTGTAACCGGTCCCGGTCCCGATCTCCAGGATCCGCTGCCCGGGCTCGACGCCGAGCTGGTCCAGCATCACCGCCATGATCGTCGGCTGGGACGAGGAGCTGATCGGCAGGCCGTCCGCGTCGCGCCTGGTCACGATCGCGTCGTCGCGGTAGGCGGTCTCCGGCGCGACCTCCGGCAGGAACACGTGCCGGGGCACCGCCCGCAGCGCCTGCGCCACGGTGTCGCTGATCCCGCGCTTGCGTACTTCCTCGACCATGCTCTCGCGCAGCGCGCTCAGATCGGCCATCGTCAGCCTCTCGTCCGGGTACGGCGGGCCGTCGCCTCCAGTGTCCTCCCGGGAGCGGGAACGCGCACGCCCCGGCCCCGGGTGGTGGAGGACGGAACGCCACGGAATGTCACCGCCCTCCACCCGCGACCCTGGGAGCATGGACCGCCGTCCGGCGTTCGGGGGACGAGGCCGGACAACGGCCAACCTAGGCGGCCCGCGCGGATGCGTCTGTGGAGAAATCCACGTACCGGGCCCGCCGCGGGGTCCGCGGCGGAACCCGCCTGCCGGAGGGGGCCGCCGGAAGGGCTCAGCCGGCGGCCCCCGGGTCCCGCTGCTCCCACTCGTCCAGGATCTTCGCCTCCTTCTCGGGGGCGATGCCGTGGCTCATCCGCGCGCTCCCGAAGGAGCGCCGCTCCTCGGGGATCTCCCGCAGCCAGGCCCAGGTGTCGCGGACGGTCTCGGCCACCGGACGGCAGACGAGCCCGGCCGCGCGGGCCTTCGCGGAGGAGGGCCGCCAGACTCCGGCGAACCCCGGATCGTCCGGGGCCCAGAGCGGCAGCTCGGTCCAGGGCCGGACCTCGCGGTCGAGCAGGAACCGGTCGCCGGCCCAGACGAACTCGGCGTCCGACCCCGTCGCCGCGCGGCACTCGTCCAGGAAACCGCCGTAGGTGGCGTTGCCCTCGACCCCGCTGACGAAGAACCGGTCGTTCACCCCCGCCTCGGCCTGGGACAGGGTGAAGGAGGCGATGTCGCGGGCGTCGACGAGCTGCATCGCGACCTCGGGATCGCCCGGCGCGAGGACCTTCCCGCCCCGGGCGATCCTGGTCAGCCACCAGGGCAGGCGGCCGACGTTCTCGTGCGGGCCGAGGATGAGGCCCGGCTCGACGACGAGGGCGTTGCCGTCGAAGCCCTGCTCCACCGCGCGCTCGCAGCCCGCCTTGAGCACGCCGTAGTCGCCGTCCTCCGGGCCGGCGTCCGGGGCGCACTCGAACCGGGGGGAGTCCTCGTCGGTCGGGCCGGTCCGGGGCCAGGCCGAGCAGGCCGAGATGCTGGAGATGAAGGCGTAGGTGGCGGCGCGGCCGCTGAGCGCGCGCACCGCGTCGCCGACCACCCGGGGGACGAACCCGCACACGTCGACGACGGCGTCCCACTCGCGGCCGTCCGCGAGCCGGGCCAGGTCCTCACGGGACTCCCGGTCGCCCCTGACCGCCTCGACCCCGGGCAGGTCCTCGCCGCTCACCCCCCGGTTGAAGGTCGTGACCTCGTGCCCGCGCCGCAGCGCTTCGGCGACGATCGCCCGGCCGAGGAAGACCGAGCCGCCGATTACCAGAGTTCTCATGTCCCTCATCCTTGGCGCCCGGCGGGATCGGGGCCAGGCGGTTTCTCCTGCGGCGCAAGCCGTACGCCCAGAGCGGACCGGCGGGGCGCCGCGCGGTCAGCGCGGCGCGAGGGCGGCCGGGGGCCGGTCGAGGACGTGGACGCGGGCGGCGGCGATGTCGAAGTAGAGGCCGACCAGTTCCAGGCGACCGGTCCGCACGAGCCGGTCCACCCGGGGGTGGGTGCGGAGGTTCTCCAGCTGCTGGATCACGTTGAGCCTGCAGAGGCGGTCGAGCGGACCGCCGTTCCCGTCGCGGTGACCGCTGCCGCCGTCATCGCCGCCACCGCCGTCGCCGTCGGTGGCGATGAACCGGGCCAGGCTGTGGTTGCCGTGGCGCAGCCAGCGGCCGAGCGAGGGCAGCTCCCTGGTGCCCTCCCCGCCGCCGAGCAGCGCGGCCATGGCGCCGCAGCCGGAGTGGCCGCAGACGGTGATGGTCCGGACGCCCAGCTCGTGGGTGGCGTACTCGATCGCGGCGGTGACCGAGTCGTCGGAGGGGAGCGCCCCCCGGCGCGGGACGAGGTTGCCGATGTTGCGGACGGTGAACAGGTCGCCGGGGCCGCTGGCGGTGATGAGGTTCGGCACGATCCGGGAGTCCGCGCAGGTGATGAAGAGGTGCGACGGCTGCTGCCTGCGGGCCATGCCGTGCAGGACCGGGCGGATCAGGGGGGCGGTGCGGTGGTGGAACTCCCGGGCCCCGGCCAGCAGGTCGGGTACGGCTCCCGTCTCCGCGGCCGGGTCGGTCAGGGTGCCGGCGGGCAGGCCGGACGGGGTCACGACGGGCAGGCCGGTCAGGGCGCCGGCGGGCAGGCCGGCTCCGCTCTGCGGCGCCTGCCCGGGCAGGGCCGCGACCGGGACGGACCCGGTGGAGTGCCTGCGCCGCCGGTGGGACCAGGGCAGCCACCATCGGTCCGGCGCCCGCGGCGGGGTCTTGGCCGGGAACATGTGGGCGCCGCTGGCGGCCATGGCGTACCACTCGTCGTGGATCTCGTCGATGCTGACCGTCCCGCCGCCGCGCTCGTGCTCCTGCCGCCAGGCGTGGAGGGCCTCGAAGGCGGCGTTGTCCATGAAGTCGATGTTCAGGTCCAGGTCCACCGCGGCCCCGGCCGGGATGGCGCGCAGCTCCGCGGTGAGCCGGGGCACGCCGAGGAAGGTCAGCGAGCCGTCGATCAGCACGTGCCAGCGGCGCCCGCAGGGCTCCGGCCGGGCGCTCACTCTCACCCAGGCGAGGCGGCGCAGGGCGAGCAGCGCGGCGAGGCCGAGGCCGAACAGCACGCCCTCGGCCAGGCCGAGCAGGACCACGCCCGCCAGGGTGACGAGGTAGACCGGCACCTCGCCGTGGCCGCGCAGGTTCCGGAGGTGCCCGACGTTGACCATCTGCACGCCGGTGAAGACCAGCAGGGCGGCCAGCGACTCCATCGGGATGAAGGCGATCGTCCAGCCCAGGCCGACCGCGAACAGCAGGATCCACAGGCCGTGCAGGATCGTGGACCAGCGGCTGCGCGCTCCCGCCCTGACGTTGGTGGTGCTGCGCACGATCACGCCCGCCACGGGCAGCCCGCCCAGGGCGCCGCTCACCACGTTGGCCGCGCCCTGGGCGGTGAGCTCCCGGTCCAGGTTGGCGCGCGGGCCGTCGTGCAGCTTGTCGGTCGCCACCGAGCAGAGCAGGGACTCGACTCCGGCGAGCAGGGCGACGAGCACCACCGCCGCGACGATCCCGTGCCAGTCGCCCTGCGGCCAGAGCGGGGCCGACCACTCGCCCAGACTCGCCGACAGGTCGACCCGGGTGACGTCCCAGTCGAGGACCCAGGCGGTCGCCGCGGCGGTGAGGAGGGCCGCCAGCGGCGCGGGGACGACCCGGAGCCGCTGCGGCAGCCGGGTCCAGGCGGCCAGGACCGCGATGGTCAGCAGGCCGGTGAGGACGGCGGGGCCGTGGTTGTCGGCGATCTGCCGGGGGAGCTGGGACAGGTTCTCGACCGCGGAGGCCTGCGGGCTGCCGCCGAGGACCACGTGGAGCTGGGAGAGGGCGATCGCCACACCGACGCCGGCGAGCATGCCGTGCACCACGGCGGGAGAGGCGGCGAGCGCCGCACGGGCGACCCGGAAGACGCCCAGCACCACCTGGAGGGCGCCCGCGAGCAGGGTGATCATGCAGGTGGCGCGCCAGCCGTACCGGGACACGAGCTCGGCGACCACCAGTGCGAGCCCCGCCGCGGGGCCGCTGACCTGGACGGCCGAACCGCCCAGTGAACCCGCCACCACGGCGCCGACCACACCGGCGATGAGCCCGGCCGCCAGCGGGGCCCCCGAGGCGACGGCGATGCCCAGGGAGAGGGGCACCGCCACCAGGAAGACCACCAGGGAGGCGGGCAGGTCGTGCCGTAGCACGGAGGCGATGACACTTACTGTAGTTTTCGCGTCACTCTTCGTGTCCGTCCCCATGGGGCAGACCTTATGCCGCGGACCCCTCGTCGGTTAAGGGGTCCGCGGCGAACTTTGCATAGCGCGGGGGAAATCAGCGGTAATAGTCGGGGTAGTCCGGTTCCTGGTTCCGGTGGTGGCTGCCCCGGGAGCCTGCATGGCTCCGGCCCTCGGAGGTGCTCTCCGGATTCGTGCCGTAGAGGTCGCCGTAGCTGGGCCAGTTGCCGCCTCCCGGAGGGGCGGGGGCGGGCTCGGGCCACGCCGCCGGGGCCGCGGGGGTCGCCGGCGAGACGTACGAGCCGGTCTCGTAGCCGTAGCCGCCGCTCGCGCCGGAGGGCGTGTCCGCCGGCCGGTCGTAGGGGGACACGGCCCGCGACGGGCTCGTCGAGACCGCCGGGGACGGGCCGGTGAGCGCGTCGTCCTCGATGGTGGCCCAGCCGGAGCTCACCTCGTAGGAGCCGGGAGGCGGGGCGCTGTAGACCGGCGTCTGGTACGAGCTGTAGGACGGCCCGGGGTCGTCCAGGATGTCGGCCGTGTTCACGGCCGCCCAGCCGCCCGATCCCGGGGTGGTGGCCTGCGCCCAGGGGTTGTCGGCGACGGGGCTCGGCGGCTCGGGCGCGGAGCCGTACGGCGTCGCGAGCGGGTCCGCGCCCGGCGTCGTGGCGGGGAAGCCGCCGCTGGTCGTGGGGCCCAGGGGGGGCAGCGCGGGTCCGATGCCGGTGCCGCCGTGCGCGATCGGGCCGCTGGGAGCGCCCGGCACGGGGAGACCGGAGGAGGAGCCCGCGCCGCGGGAGTAGGAGCCGCCGAGGGGGTCGTTCAGCGGGTCGGGACGCGAGGCGCCGCCGCCCGGAACGCCCAGGGGGTTCGCGGCGCTCTGGACGTTCTGCGCGTTCGACGCGGAGGCGCGGCCGCCGCGGCGGGAGCTCCGCGGGGTACGGCTCTCGCCGAAGGAGCCCGGCGTGGGCGCGGCGAAGGTGACCGTCTTCTGCTCGGCCAGCGTGGCGGCGCTGGGCGCGGGGTTCGGCTGGACCGGCCCGACCAGATCGGCCAGGCCGGAGGGCAGGGAGGCCGCGGCCGGGGAGACCTGCGGAGGGGGAGCCGGGGCGGGCTCCGGGGCCGGGACCGGCCGCTGCGGCCTGCTCGGCAGCGGGGCCTGCACGGTCACCGCGTCGGCGTCGGCCTGGAGGACTCCGTCCTCCTGGTCCAGGGGACGGCTCGCGCCCATCCTGGCGGCCAAGGGCCCTCCGAAACCGCCCTCGTCGGCCTGGAGGCGCGTCCAGTAGTCGTCGTCGTAGTCGTCCGGCTCGCCGAACTCGTTCACGCCGCGCTTGCCGCGGGCGCCCGAAGGCCGCGGCGGGCGCGGTTTGGGCTCGTCGAACGGCGAGAGGTCGGGCGTGAAGTGGTCCATCTTGGGTTCCCTGGCGGCGAACTCGTCAGTGGACCGGGTAGGCGTCGACGCCTCCTTCTCGGCCATCTCGCGCAGCCGCTCCGCGGGAAGCGCGCTCTCCCTGCGGTTCATCGACCGCATCCCCAGTGCCACGACGAGGAGCACGAGGAGCACGACGGCGACCAGGCTTACTATGACCGCGGTCATTGCACCACCTTCAAGGCCATGGCCTCCCAGCGGCGCCGGTGAGGTCGCGCGGCCATCGACGCGACCTGCCCCCTGTGATCACCTGCGCTCGGACATCGGATCTGATTGTGTCGGACCACCGAGAGCGTTGTCACACCCTAAGTGAAGAATTGGTAACCATTACTACCTCCGGTGTTTACCTTGTCACTCGATGTGTGTCGCGGTAAGCCGTCCCCAGGCGATCGTCTTGTCCGCGATGCTCCTCAAGGTCTCGGAGAGGGGGGCGCCCTTGCCGAGTTCGACTCGCTCCTTGAGTGCGTAGACAGTGAAACGATAGTTCTCCTGGCGGCGGCACGGAGGCGTATAGCCCACTTTGCCGTTGGTGGCGCTGCCCTCCACGGCTCCCACCGGAACGGTGCCCTCGGCCAGCTCGGCGGTGCGCGGGTCGATGTCGAACACGACCCAGTGCACCTCGGGACCGGTGGCGGCGTTGTTGTTGTCGGCCACGATCGCGACGGACTTGGAGCCGTCCGGCACGCGTGACCAGCGCAGCGGGGGGTTCCCCACCGTGCCGTGGCAGGAGTAGTCGGAGGGCAGGGGACCGCCGTCCCGAACCGCGGGGCTCGTGACGCTGAGCGGTTCCAGCTGGAGCAGCTCGGCCGAGGCGGTGCCGCTCACCAGCCCGCAGCCGGAGGAGACGACGACGAGCGCCGCGGCGGCCACCGCTGCGGCGGTGCGTCGCGGGCGCGTAGACGTGTTCGACTGCCCCATGCCGGATGATGCTACGCGGATCTGGAACGTGCGCCGACCGGATCCTGAGCTTCCATGGCACGACAGTAGCCATAAATCGGACAGAATCGAGTGATGGGCGGGGTGAGGTTGCACACGGAGACCGGTTTCGCCATCCTCGGCCCACTGGAAATCCACCGGGGCGGGGAGCGGGTGGAGGTCGCGGGGCAGCGGCTGAGGGCCCTGCTGTGCCTGCTGCTCCTCGACGCGGGCAGGCCCGTGCCGGTCGGCCGCCTGGTCGCCGGAGTATGGGGGGACCGCCCGCCGGCCGCGGCGGGAAACGCCCTGCAGGCCCTGGTCTCGCGGCTGCGCGCGGTCCTGGGCGGCCGGAGGGCTCTGGTCGGGGCCACCGCGGCCGGGTACCGGCTGGCCGTCGACCCCGAACGGGTGGACGCCCACAGGTTCACCCGGCTGGCCGCCGAGGGCCGGGCCGCCCTCGCCGCGGGCCTTCCGGCGGAGGCCGCGGCCACCCTGCGGGCCGCGCTGGAGCTCTGGCGCGGCCCGGCCCTGGCCGACCTGACCGGGAACGAGGCCGTCGCCGCCGGACTCGCCCGGCTGGACGCGCTCCGGCTGGAGGCGGCCGAGGACCGGATCGAGGCCGTCCTGCTGCTCGGCCGGGGCTCCGAGGCGGCCGCGGAACTGCCCGCGCTGATCGCGGCCCACCCGCTGCGGGAGCGGCTGCGCGGCCAGCTCATGCGGGCCCTGTACGCCTCGGGCCGCCAGGTCGAGGCGCTGGCCGCGTTCGAGGACGCCCGTGCGGCCTTCGCCGAGGAACTGGGGGCGGACCCCTCGCCGGCGCTGGCCGGACTCCACCTGGCGATGCTCCGCCGCGACTGGTCCGAGCACGCCGTACGGCCCGCCCCCGGCACCCCCGATCCGGTCCCCGTCCCGCAGCCCGTGACGGCGGCGGCACCGGGCAACCTGCGCGCGCGCCTCACCAGCTTCGTCGGCAGGGAGCACGAGGTGGCCCGGGTCGCGGAGCTGCTCGCCGGACACCGGCTGGTCACTCTGCTCGGCCCCGGCGGCGCGGGCAAGACCCGGCTGGCGGTCGAGTCGGCGGAGGCGGTCGCCGGCCGGATGCCCGACGGGGTGTGGCTGGCCGAGCTGGCCTCGGTGGCCGACCCGTCCGAGGTGCCGCAGACCGTCTTCTCGGCCCTGGACCTGCGTGACGGCATCCCGCCGGGGCGGCCGGGAACCCTGCCGGCGCCCTCCGCCCGCGACCCGCTCTCCCGCCTGGTCTCGGCTCTGGCCGGGAAGCGGCTGCTGATCGTCCTGGACAACTGCGAGCACCTGGTCGAGGCGGCGGCGGTGCTCGCCGACCGGGTGCTGGCCGGCTGCCCGGAGGTGCGCGTCCTGGCCACCAGCCGCGAACCCCTGGCCATCACGGGCGAGCTGACCTGGCCGGTGCCGCCGCTGGAGCTCCCGCCGCCCGGGGGCGATCCGGCCGAGGCCCTGGACTATCCGGCCGTCCGCCTGTTCGCCGAGCGCGCCGCGGCGGTCCGCCCCGGCTACCGGCCCGAGGCCGAGGCCGGGGCGGTGGTGCGGATCTGCCGCGAGCTCGACGGCATGCCGCTCGCGATCGAGCTGGCCGCCGCCCGGCTCCGGTCCCTGTCGGCCGGGCAGATCGCCGACCGCCTCGACGACCGGTTCCGGCTGCTGACCGGCGGCAGCCGTACGGCGCTGCCCCGCCATCAGACGCTCCGCGCGGTGGTGGAGTGGAGCTGGGACCTGCTGGACGGGCAGGAGCGCGCGCTGGCGGGCCGCCTGTCGGTCTTCGCCGGGGGCGTCACGCTCGACGCCGCCGAGCGGGTCTGCCCGGGCGGAGGGCTGGAGCGGGCCGACGTGCTCGACGTGCTGGCCCGGCTGGTCGACAAGTCGCTGCTGGCGGTCGCCGAGGACGGGACCGCGCCCCGCTACCGGATGCTGGAGACCATCCGCGCCTACGCCGCCGAGCGGCTGGCCGAGTCGGGCGAACGGGAGCGGGTGCGGCTGGCGCACGCGGTGTTCTTCACGGAGCTGGCGGAGGCGGCCGAGCCGGGCCTGCGCGACCACCGGCAGGAGGCCTGCCTCGCCGAGCTGTCCCGCGAGCACGACAACCTCTCGGCGGCGCTGCGCCGGACCACGGGGGCGGCCCGGTTCGACCTGGCGCTCCGGCTGGTCGGCGCGCTCGGCTGGTACTGGTGGCTGCGCAGTCACCGGATCGAGGGCGCGCACCGGGCCCTCGAGGTGCTCGGCCCGGTGGACGGGGCGCTGGCGGCGGGAGAACGGGTGCACGGCGTCGACGCCGGGCCGCTCGCCCTGGCCCGGGTCGCCTACGGCGTCAACGCGGTCGGGGCCGGGACCGAGCTGGACACGGCGCGGGACCAGCTGACCGAGGCGGTACGGCTGGCGCGCGCGCAGATCCCGCCGCCCTGGCACCCCCTGGTCGTGACGGCGGGACCGATCGGTGCGCTCTTCGCCGGCCTCCCCGCGGACGGCGGCCGCTATCTCGACGAGATGTTCGCCCACCCCGATCCCTGGGTGACGTCCCTGGCCCACCTGCTCCTCGGCTACGACCACCTCAACAGCGGCCGGATCGGCGGCTGCGAGAGCGAGGTGCGGACCGCCCTGGCCGGGTTCCGGGAGCTCGGGGAGCGCTGGGGGGCCGGCACCGCGCTGGCCGCGCTGGCGGAGGTGGACTTCCTGCACGGCGAGTTCCGGCAGGGGGCGGACCGGGTGCTGGAGGCCATCGCCGTCATGGAGGAGCTGGGGGCCGTCGACGAGGTCGCCTACCTGCGCGGCCGGCTCGCCGTGGGGCTGAACCTGCTGGGCGAGAGGGCGGTGGCGCGGGAAATGCTGGACGAGTCGCTGCGCAACGCCCTCCGGAACAAGGACATGGTCGCCGCGGTGAACTTCCTCGCCGCCCGCGGGGACTTCGCCCGGGAGGCCGGGGAGCTCGCCGAGGCGCGGCGGTACTACGCCGACGCCCTGCGGGTGGTGGACACCGAGTCCAGCATGCCGATCCAGATCAGGGCGGCGGTGAACGCCTCGCTCGGCCTGCTGGCCGAGCAGGAGGGGGACCTGCCGCGGGCCGGGCGGCTGCTCGGCACCGCGCTGGAGCAGGCGGCGGGGGCGACCGACGCATCGGTGCTCGGCCTGGTGCTGATCGGCTGCGCGGGCCTGGCGCTCGCCGGGGGCGACCCCGCCAGGGCGGCGACGCTGCTCGGCGGGGCCGCGATGATCCGGGGCATCGACGTGGTGGTCGACTTCGACCACGTGCGGATCACCGAGCGCGCGAGGGGCGCGCTCGGCGAGGAGGAGTTCGCGCGGTGCTACGGGCGGGGCCGCGCGCTCTCCCGCGAGGACGTGGTCTCCCTGGCGGGATAGCGCGGCGTCACGGCTCCTGGGAGCCGTCGTCGCCCAGCTCGCGATAGGGCTTGCGGAGCAGGTCGACCAGGGGGATGTGCCGCACTCTGACCTCCGGCGGCTCCAGCACGCGCAGCAGGAGGTCCGGGGGGGCCTGCCCGCCGTCCGCGCGGGGGCGCAGCCGGCTCAGGGAGACCGCGGGGGAGTAGAAGTCGGCGAGCCGGTCCTCGAACGGCGGGTCGCCTGCGGGCCCGGTCCCGGAGGGCCGCATGTCAGCTCACCGCCCCGGGGCCGAGGGTGAACAGCTCGCGGAGCCGGTCGGTGGACAGGTCGGCGATCCAGTCCTCGCCGGTGCCCACCACGTTCTCCGCGAGCGCCTTCTTGCGCTCGATCATCTCGTCGATCCGCTCCTCCAGGGTGTCCACGCAGACGAACTTGCGCACCTGCACGTTCTTGGTCTGGCCGATCCGGAAGGCCCGGTCGGTCGCCTGGTTCTCCACCGCGGGGTTCCACCACCGGTCCACGTGGACCACGTGGTTGGCGGCGGTCAGGTTGAGCCCGGTCCCCGCCGCCTTCAGCGAGAGCAGGAACACCGCCGGCTCGTCGTCGCCCTGGAAGCGCTCCACCAGCTCGTCGCGCCTGCGTCTGGACAGCCCGCCGTGCAGCCAGAGCACCGGCCGGTCCAGGTGCGCGGCGAGGTACGGCTGCAGCAGGGAGCCGAACTCGGTGTACTGGGTGAACACCAGCGCCTTGTCGCCCTCGTCGACGATCTCCTCGGTCAGCTCCTCCAGCCGGGCCAGCTTCCCCGACCGGCCCGCCAGCGGCGAGCCGTCCTTGAGCAGGTGGACGGGGTGGTTGCAGATCTGCTTGAGCCGGGTCATGGTGGCCATGACGTTGCCGCGCCGCTCGATGCCCTCACTGCCGGCGATCTTGGCGAGCATGTCCTCGGCGACCGCCCGGTACAGCTCCGCCTGCTCGGGGGTGAGCGTGCACCAGACCTTCATCTCCATCTTCTCCGGCAGGTCGGAGATGATCGACTTGTCGGTCTTGAGGCGCCGCAGCACGAACGGGCCGGTGGCCCGCTTCAGCGCCCGGACGGCATCCTGGTCGCCGCGCGTCTCGATCGGCTCGCGGTAGCGCCTGTGGAACCGCTCGGCCGGACCGAGCAGGCCGGGATTGCAGAACTCCATGATCGACCAGAGCTCCGCCAGATGGTTCTCCACGGGGGTGCCGGTCAGCGCCAGCCGGGTCCGCGCGGGGATCGACCGCACCGCCCGCGACTGCCGCGCGGCGCTGTTCTTGATCGCCTGCGCCTCGTCGCAGACCACCCGGCCCCAGTCGAGACCGGCCAGCGCCTCCAGGTCCCGCAGGGCCGTGCCGTAGGTGGTGAGGACCAGATCGTGCTCCCGGACGGTCGCCGCCAGCTCCTCCCGCCCGGCGCGGGCGGCGCCGTGGTGGACGTAGACCCGCAGCGAGGGGGCGAACCCGGCCGCCTCCTTCTGCCAGTTGCCGAGCAGCGACATCGGGCACACCAGCAGCGTCGGCGGCACCTCCCCCGCGGCCCGCTCGCTGAGCAGCAGGGAGAGCGTCTGCGCGGTCTTGCCCAGGCCCATGTCGTCGGCGAGCACGCCGCCGAGGCCGAGACCGGACAGGAAGCTCAGCCAGGACAGGCCGCGCTCCTGGTAGGGGCGCAGGACGCCGCGGAAGGACTCCGGGGTCGCGACCGCAGTGACGCGGCGGTCGGCCTCGGCGGAGAGCAGGTCGCCGAGGAGGCCGTCGGCGTCCACGCCGATCAGCGGGAGGCCGTCCTCGCCGCCCTCCACGACCTCCCGGATCACCTGGCCGACGGTCGTCTCGCCGCCGCCGCGCCGCCGGACGACCTCCAGGGCGCTCTTGAGCTGGACGTCGTCCAGCTCGACCCACCGGTCGCCGATCCGGACCAGCGGGATCCTGCGCCCGGCCAGCTCCGCCAACTCCTCCCCGCCGAGCACGTGGTCGCCCACGGCCACGTCGATCCGGAGGCTCACCCGGCCGTCCAGCCCGGCCTCCGGACCGTCGCCGGCCGCCCGGGCGGTCAGCCTGAGGCCCAGCCCCTGGCGGCCGGCCCAGGCGGGCAGGTGCACGCCGTACCCGGCGGCCCGCAGCGCGGGGGCGCCGTGGCGCAGGAACGAGAACGCCCAGGCCGTCTCGACCGCCAGTCCGGACGGCTCGGGATCCCGCAGCGCGGTGTGCAGGCCGGGGTGGAGCCGCACGGCACGGCCCAGCTCGGCGCGGAGCAGCTCCAGCGGGCGCTCGGGCAGCCACGGCGCCCGCTCCCCGGCGCGGATGCGGTCGGCGGACAGGTAGCGGAGGGGCTCTTCCGGCTCCCGCCCGGCATGGCGGGAACCGGCGGATCCGCTCTCCGGGCCTCCGCCGGCCGGTCCGCCGCCCCCGTCCTCCCCGGAGGGGTCGCTGTTCCCGCTCCGGCCGGCGGGCCCGGACGGGAGGAGGGCGGCGGAGGGGGCGAGGCCGAACTCGACCGTCCACGGGCCGTCGGGGCCGCTGCCGTCCGGCGGCTCGACCAGCCGGAAGCAGGCGCGGACCGGCCCGTCCAGCTCGTGGGCGCCGGCGAACCAGCCGCCCAGAGCCGCGCCGAGCGCGGCCACCTCGGCGGGGCGCGCCCCGGGGATCGCGGCGTCCTCGGCGGTCAGGGCGTGCAGCCAGCGGTCGGGCAGCGCCGTCCGCAGGCCGGGACGGGCCCCGACGATCAGGCGGTCGGGCAGCGCGAGGCGCGCCGCGCCGTCCACCAGGGACTCCAGCGCCTCGTGCAGCACGTCCGCGGCGGCCCGCTCCGCGGAGGACTGCCCCGTGGCGGCCTGCCCCGTGAGGGTCTGCCCTGTGGCGGTCTGCCCCGCGGCCACGGCACGGCACACCGGCGGCATCGCGGCGGCGAGGTCGCGCAGGGCGGCCGGATCGGCCCCGATCAGCACCGGCCGCCAGCGCGCCGCGGGCTCACCGTCCTCGACGGCGAGCTGCGGCAGGATCCGGCCCCGCCGTACCAGCCCCCGGGCGTGCTCGGCCACCACCGCGAAGTAGCGCAGGGACAGGGCCGGCGCCCACGCGGGCGCATCCGCCGTGTCCGGGGAGCCGTCCGGGGACGCCGCGGCGGGGTCGTCCGGGGCGGGTACGGCGTCGCCCGGGTGGAACCGGCCCGCGGAGGCCAGGAGGGGGAGGGCCTCGGCGGGCCGCAGCAGGAGAGCCGGGACGCGCCAGGCGGTGATCCGGGGACTCCTGACCCTGCCGGAGAGGCCGGACTCCGGCGAGGGCAGCGGGCCCCTCGCCGAGCCGGGGAGCAGGAGCGTCAGCTCGGCCGTACGGCGGGCGAGGACCGCTCCACCGGGGCCCTCCGGTCCGGAGCCGCCCGGAGCTCCCGGCGCGGCGGTCGCCGCAGGAGCGGGCGCAGGGCCGGTCGGCGAGGTGGCAGCCGTGCCCGGCAGGAGCCCTCCCAGCGCCGCGGCCAGCGCGGAGACGGGGGCCGCGAACGGGTGGGGGCGGACGGCGGCGCGGGAGACAGGGCCGGGGCCCCGGGCGGTGTCCTCCGCCCAGAGCCCCAGCCCGCCGTCCGCCCACACGCCATGGACCACCAGCACGCGACCACTCCACCTCTCGTCGATCTCGGTCGGGACTCCCGGCGCCGCCCGAGGCGGCGGGTCCGGGACCGCTACACCCGGCTGCGGAAGGCCCGGATCGCCAGCGGAGCGAAGACCGCGGCGAACCCGGCAGCCCAGAGCAAGGAGATCATCGTAGGCTGTGCGACCTCGCCGCCGATCAGGAGGCCGCGGATGGCGTCGGCCAGGTGGGTGACCGGGTTGATGTCGGACCAGGTCTCCAGCCAGCCGGGGAAGGTCTGCGACGGCACCAGCGCGCTGCTGGTGAACGTCAGCGGCATCATCAGCGAGAAGGCGACCATCTGCACCTTCTCCGGGTTGGAGGCCTTGAGGCCGATCAGCACGGACATCCACGACATGGCCAGGGCGACCACCACCAGCAGCGCCAGGGCGCCCAGCAGGCCGGTCAGGCTGGTCTCGACCCGGAACCCCAGGACCATGCCGAAACCGACGAGCAGGGCGAAGGCCCACACCTGCTTGGCGGTGTCGGCGATGATCCGCCCCGAGAGCGGCGCGGTCCTGGCGATGGGCAGGCTCCGCAGCCGGTCGAAGACGCCCTTGGTGATGTCGGTGTTCAGGCCGATCGCGGTGGACAGCGTGTAGAACAGGGCGTTCTGCACGAGCAGGCCGGGCAGCGCGAACTGCAGGTAGTCGCCGGTCGACCCGGAGATCGCGCCGCCGAACACGTAGGTGAACAGCAGCAGGAACATGATGGGCTGGATGCTCAGATCGAGCAGCTCCCAGGGGTTGTGCTTGATCTGGACCAGGCTGCGCCAGGCGAGCGTCATGGTCTGCTGCAGCGTGGCCAGCGGGCCGGCGTGCCTGGCCGTGACCGCGGTCGGAGCCGTCGTCGTCACGGCGGTCATGCGAACACCTCTTCCTTCTCCGCGGTGGGCTCTTCCTCGGCCCGGTGGCCGGTGATGGCGAGGAACACCTCGTCGAGGCTGGACTTGCGCAGCGCCAGCTCGCTCGCGACGACGCCGAGGTCGTCGAGCCGGCGGACGACGGCCGACACGACCGCCGGGTCGTGCACGGACGCGGTGACCCTGCCGCCGGTCAGGTCGGGAGTCTCGCCGATGACGTCGGCCACGACCTCGGCGACCAGGTCGAGGTGGGCGGCCTCCAGCGGCCGGACCTCCAGGACCTGCGCGCCGGTGGTGGCCTTCAGCTCGTCGGAGGTGCCGGAGGCGATCACCCTGCCGTGGTCGAAGACCACGATGTCGTCGGCGAGCTGGTCGGCCTCCTCGAGGTACTGGGTGGTGAGCAGGACCGTCACGCCGTCGGCCATCAGGCCGCGCACGACGCTCCACAGCTCCGTGCGGCTGCGCGGGTCGAGACCGGTGGTGGGCTCGTCGAGGAAGAGCACCTGCGGCCGCCCGACCAGGCTCGCCGCGAGGTCCAGGCGGCGGCGCATGCCGCCCGAGTAGGTCTTGGTCGCGCGCCCGCCGGCGTCGGACAGGTCGAACCGCTCCAGCAGCTCGGCGGCCCGCCGCCGGGAGTCGGCCCGCGACATGCCCAGCAGCCGGCCGATCATCACGAGGTTCTCCACCCCGGTGAGCATCTCGTCCACCGCGGCGTACTGCCCGGTGAGGCCGATGAGCGAGCGCACCCGGTGCGCGTCCTTCACCACGTCGAACCCGCCCACCGCGGCCCTGCCCTCGTCGGGGCGGAGGAGGGTGGCCAGGATCCGCACGGCGGTGGTCTTGCCCGCGCCGTTCGGCCCGAGAACGCCGAGCAGGCGCCCCTGCGGCACGGCGAGGTCGATCCCGTCGAGCGCCCGCGTCTCCCCGTAGCGCTTCGCCAGGCCTGTCGCCTCGATGGCGTACTGCATGATCGGCTCTCCTTCGTCGGCGTCGTGATTCCAGAATGACGATCCCCACTGACACTTTTCCGATACGGGACTGATGGGGAGACGGGGCCGCTGACATATGGCTGACACGGTCCGCCGTCCGCCGGAACATGACCGTTTAGGCTGAAGAACGTGAGCTACCAAAGCGATGCGAACAGGGGCGGAACGGATGGGCCGGGGGCGGCCGCCCCCGCTCCGGCCGGCCCCCTGCCCGAAGGCGTTCCATCGCGTGACCCCGGCCCGCCGGGCGCGACCGGTCAGGGCGCCCGGCCCGGCGGAGGCCGCGGGCGGTCCGGCGGCGTCCCGCTGCGCGACCCGGCCCATCCGGTCTCCCGCAGGGCCATCGCGCTCTGGCTGCTGGAGGGGGCGATCTGGTCGGTGATCCTGACCGCCGTCTCCTACGCCCTGTCCGGATGGGTCGGCGGCGCCCGGTGGTCCTGGCTGCCGGGCTGGGTGCCCGGCACCATCGCGTTCCTGCCGTGGGCGGTGGGGGCCGTCCTCGTCGCGCTGACGGTCGCCGAGTCCCTCTGGCGTTACGCGACGCACCGCTGGGAGCTCACCGGGGACGTGGTCTACGCGCGCTCCGGCTGGATCAGCAGGGACTGGGTGTTCGTCCCGGTCAGCCGGATACAGACCGTGGACAAGGCGCAGGGGTGGATGGAGCGGATGCTCGGCCTCGCCACGGTGGAGATCCGCACGGCCTCCCACGCGGGGTCGTCCACGATCAAAGGCCTGGACTACGCGGTGGCGGCCGGGCTCGCCGACGAACTCGCCCGGCGAGCCGAGGAACTGAGGGACGACGCGACGTGAACGACCCGTCCGGCCCCGACCCGTCCGGTCGCGAGGTGTCCGGCCCGCCGCCCGCTCCACCGGCTCCCCCGGCGGCTCCCCACGCGGAGCCGCCGCCCGCCGCAGGCGCCTCCCCGGCACCCCCGGTCCCGGCGGACGTCCTGCCGCCCGACGGCGTCGTCCCCCCGGTCACCCCGCCGCTGCGGCTCAGTCCCAAGGTGCTGCTGACCGACCCGATCCGGATGCTGCCCTCGCTCTTCCTGCCGCTGGCCGGCGTCCTGTTCCTCGGCGGTTTCTCGCCCGGCTCGTTCGTGTGGGCGGCGCTCGGCATCGCCTGCTCGGTCGTCTACTCCGCCGTCCGCTGGGCCACCTTCACCTACCAGGTCGTCGGCGACCGGCTGGAGCTCACCCGGGCCCTGGTCAGCCGGTCGGTGCGGACGATCCCGCTGGAGCGGATCCGGGGCGTCGACGTCACCCACCCGCCGCTGCACCGCCTGCTCGGCGTCGCCGTCCTGCGGATCGACACCGGCGCGGGGGGCGGAGACAAGCAGGAGGGCGAGCTCGACGGCGTGACCGAGGCCGAGGCCGAGCGGCTCAGGGCCGTGCTGCTCTGGCACGCCCGCGCACGCATGGCGCGTCGCGCCCGGATCGCCCGGGAGACCCCGGCGGCCCAGGGACCGCCCGCGGCGGGTGTCGCAGGGGGAGAGGCGGGTCCGGAGACAGGTGCCCCGCAGACAGGTGCCCCGCAGACAGGGGGGCCGCAGACAGAGGGGCCGGCGGCGGAGGGCCGGGAGACGGGGAGCGCGGGTGCCGGAGAAGGACGGCCCGGTGGGGCGGGACGGGGCGGCCCCTGGCCGGCGACGGTCCGGCACGAGGTGGGCGAGGCCGTTCCCGAGCGGGTGTTCCTCGTGGTGCCCCGCCGGTGGCTCGTGTACGGACCCCTCTCGGGGGCCTATCTGCTCACCCCCTTCGCGCTGGCCGCCGGCGCCGTGGGCGCCGCGCTCCAGTGGGGCGGTGAGCTCGGCATCGCCCGGCGGGCCGTGTGGAGCGCGGGGGAGTGGCTGTGGGAGCGCCCGCTCCTGCTGGCCGGGGCCTTCGCGGTGCTGCTGCTCGCGATGCCGGTCGTCGGCGTGGTGATGTACGCCGTGTTCAACTGGGACTTCACCCTGCGGGCGCGGGAAGGCTATCTCGTCGCGGAGCGCGGCCTGGTCACCCGCAGGAGCGTGTCGCTGGAGCGGCGCAGGGTGCGCGGGTTCGAGCTGGTCGAGGGCCTGGTCGAGCGGTGGACGGGGATGGCCAGGACCTGGGCGATCGTGACCGGTCTGGGCGACTCGCAGACCCGCGGCCAGCTCCTGCCGGTGGTTCCGCGCGCGACCGCGCTGGACGTGGTGGGAGAGGCGGTCGGCCCGATCACGGTCGGTCTTCGGCCCCATCCGGTGGCGGCGCGCCGGCGCAGGCTGTTCCGGGCGGTCTTCCCGTGGCTGGTGGTCGCCGCGTGCGCGACGGCGGCCGCGGCGGCCTGGTCCGGGCCCTGGTCCGGGCTGTGGTGGACCCTGGTGGCGGTGGCCCTGCTCATGGCCGTGCTGGGCGTCCCGCTCGGCCTCGACCGCTACCGCTCGCTCGGGCACGTCTACGACGGCTCCCGGGTCTCGGTCAGGTCCGGGTCCCTGCGCCGGTCCCAGGCGGTGGTGGAGAGGCGCGCCGTCGTCGGCTGGACGCTCAGCCAGACGTGGTTCCAGCGGAGGGCAGGGCTGCTGACCGTGACCGCGGGGGTCGGCGCGGGCACCGGCGGTTACGCGGCCCTCGACGTCGGCGAGGCGGAGGGCGTCGCCTTCGTCACCGAGGTCACTCCCGGCTGGCTCGCCCCCTTCCTCGCGGAGGGGGCCTCCGCGGCCGTCCCGGAGTGAGACGCCGCCTCCCGGGGCACGGGCCGCGGCCGGACCGCCGGCCCGGTGACCGCCCGCGCACGCGGTCACGCGGCGCGGCCGGTTCGGGGCGGCGGGTCAGTCGGGGCGGCGGGCGCCGAACATGATCTCGTCCCAGCTCGGCACGGACGCACGGCGGCCCCTGGCCTTCTTCGCCGGGCGCGCGGGAGCCGGTTTCGGCGCAGGGGCGGGCACGGGCGGCGGGGGCTCCGGAGACGCCGCGGGCGCCGGCGGCTCCGCCGGCGCGGGCTGCTCGGCGGCGGTCCTGCCGGCCGCGCCCTCCTGCTCCGCTCCCGTGCTTCCGGGGACGGCACCTCCGGCCGGCTCGGCCCGGGGGCCGCGGTTCAGCCTGTCCGCGCTGATCCGCGCCGCGGGTACGGCGATCGCGGCGTCCGGGACCGGTTCCGCGGCGGGTTCCGGCAGGGGGCCGGTCGCGGTGGGTTCCAGGGCGGGTCCTGCCGCGGCGGGCCTGTCGGCCTCTCCGGCCGCCGGAGCGTCCCGGGAGTCCCCGGCCTCCGGATGAGCCGCGGCCTCCGCGGCGTCCGGAGTCTCCTCCGCGCTCGCTCTCTCCGCCTCCGCTTCCCCGGCGGGCGTGCCCGCCTCCCGGCTCGGGACGGCGGACCGCTCGTCCGAGGCGGGCTCAACGGTCGAGGCGGGTTCAACGGTCACTGCGGGTTCGGCGGTCACTGCGGGTTCGGCGGTCGCAGCGGGTTCGGTGGTCGCGGCGGGCCGGACCGGCTCGGTGGCCCGCACCGGCTCCCGGTCCGCGGGGCCGGGGGCGCGCAGGGGCGGCACCGCCGGGACGATCGGGGCCTCGAACCCCTCCGGCAGCGGCGGCATCGGAGGGCGCTCGTAGACCGCCGGAGGTCCGGACGGTGCGACCGCGGCGGGCGTCTCGGGCTGGAGATACGGGGCGGAGGGCTCGGGCCGTGCCCCGGAGGGGCCGGCCGGGGCGGAGGGCTCCTGCCGTACGACCGCGGGGAAGGAGACCGGAGGCTGGTTCAGCGGCTCGTGGCTCAGCGGCGGCACCGGGGCCAGCTTGGCCACGCGCGGCACGAACGGCGTGACGGTGGTGTCCTCGACCGGGTCGACGTACTCGCTGGCGGACAGGCGCATGGCCTCGTCGTCGTGCGGGGTGATGTGGCGGCGGCGCGGGTCGAAGAGCCATTCGGCGTTGCGCGTGTGACCGTTCCACACGAAACCGAGCTTGATCCGCCACAGGTTGTCGTCCCGCTTGGCGGAGTCCCAGTCGATCTCGTCGGCGGGCACGCCCCGGCGGGTCAGCCGCTCGGAGACGAGGTCGCCCAGGGTTGGGCCGGGGGCGGAGTCGCCGGGCAGCCGTACGGCGCAGCGCTGCGCCTGCTGGGCCATGTACTCCCGCTCCTGGAGCACGGGCCCCTCGAACCACCGGACGCGCTCGACCGGGATGCCCGCCGTCGCGGCGATCTCCTCGGCGGTCTCGCCGGCGCGGATCCTGGCCTGGATCTCCTTGGGGCGCAACGGGCTCTCCACTTCGATCTCGTACTGGCCGAGACGGGAGAAGTTGCCGCGGACGGCAGCACGGAGCCGGTCGTCGACGGGCAGCGTGAACCGGGTACCCCGGCCGGCTGTCGCCAGCACGAGATAGGTCCCGTCCTCGCTCACCGCGACGAGTCGGAGCTCCTGCATGCGAGTCCCTTCGTCGTCGTGCTCATTCTTCCCCCGGACCCTTGAGTCTCTCGCGTGTGCCGGTTGCCTGCCAGCACCGTACCCGGCATGTCCGAACATCGCCTTCCTGGAGGGGGCTAGCGGCGATGTGACGCCAGTCACATTTGCCTCGTTCATCCCCTTATCGGCCACCGATGTGGAGCAGCAGGTCCGAGGTCCTCGACGGATTCTTCCGAATAACCTCCCACCCCGGCGTGAACTTGTGTGAAGAGCCGGTGGTCGGCTGGCCGGAACGGCGGGAGAAGGTCATCGGCGGAGGGCTCCCTCGGGTCGGGCGGCGCGGGATCCTGTGAATGTTCCCTCGAAAGCGGTCCCGGGAACGTCAGGACACGCGGGCGACCGCCCGATTGCCGCGAATCGGCCCACGGGCCGGGCTCGGCGGCCCGGCGCCCGGGACTCAGGTACCCAGGACGGTGTCCAGGTAGTCGTTGGCGAACAGGCGTCCGGGGTCCAGCCGGTCGCGCAGCGCCAGGAAGTCGGCGAACCGCGGATAGACCGTGCTCAGGTAGGCGGCGTCGCGGGTGTGCAGCTTGCCCCAGTGCGGACGGCCGCCGAGCCGCGTCATGATCTCCTCCACGCCCTCGAAGTAGGCGGGGTTGGGGGTGGGCCGGTAGATGTGGCAGGCGATGTAGGCCGTCTCCCGGCCGTAGGCGGTCGACAGCCACGCGTCGCCGGGCGGGGTCACCCGCACCTCGACCGGGAAAGTGATCTTCCAGTTCCGCCGCTCGACGAGGTCGCGGGTCTCCCGCAGGGCCTGGGCGAGGTGCTCGCGCGGGATGGCGTACTCCATCTCCAGGAACCGCACCTCCCGCACGCTCGTGAAGATCTTGTAGGAGGTGTCGGTGCAGGCGGAGGCCGACAGCGCCGCCGCGGAGACCGCGTTCAGCCGGGGGATCGCGCCGGGGAACCGCGCGCCGATCCCGCACAGCGCCCCGAACAGGGTGTTCTCCAGGAAGGTGTTGTCCAGCCAGTGCTTGAACGCGCCGGGCGGGTCGGCCGGGCCCCGGCTGCGGTTGTTCCGCTTGGTCAGGCAGGTGTCGGTGTGCGGCAGCCAGAAGAAGTCCAGGTGCTCGTTGGCCGCGGTGATCTCGTCGAGTGAACCGAGGATCCCGCTCAGCGTCATCGGCTCCCGGACGCTGTGCAGCAGGAACGACGGCTCCACCCGGAAGGTCACCGAGGTCAGCACGCCGAGCGCGCCCAGGCCGACCCGGGCGGCGTCGAACAGGTCCCGCTCGGCCGGATCACCGGTGTCCCCGCGGACCGTGACGACCTCGCCGCCGGCGAGCACCAGTTCCAGGGCGAGCACCTGGTCGGCCAGGCCGCCGACGTCCCTGCCGGTGCCGTGGGTGCCCGTCTGGATGGCCCCGGCCAGGGTCTGGGCGGTGATGTCGCCCATGTTCGCCAGGGCCAGGCCCATCCGGTGGAGCTCCTCGTTGAGCACCCGCAGCGGCGTGCCGGCCGCCGCCCGCACCCAGCCGTCCCCCGTCTCCAGGATCCCGGTCAGCCCCTCCGGCCGGAGCAGCAGGCCGTCGGTGAGGGCGACGCCGGTGAACGAGTGCCCGGTGCCGGCCATGCGCACCCGCCGTCCGGACGCGGCGGCGTCCCGCACGGCGCGTGCGACCTCCTCGGCCGAGGAGGGCGTACGGATCTCGGCGGGCGTGGCGGACTGGTTGCCCGCCCAGTTACGGAACTCGCGCATAAACGTGAACGATACTCACGATTGTCGGGAAGCAACAGTGCTCCGGGCACCGGAGACCGGACGCCGGTCCAGCTCCGCGCCCCGTCCTGCGGTGGCGCGGCACCGGCCGTGCCCACCAGGCGGCATGTCACGACGGCGGGCCGGTCGCCCTGCAACCACGTCCGCGGGGCGACCGCACCGTGACGCCGGTGACTTCTTCAGAACCCGGGGGCGACCCGGCGGTGACCCGACGACGGCGCTCACGGCTTCGGGGAAGCGGCGGGGGCGCGCAGCCACGCCGAGCCGCCGGCCCCGATGACCGCCGCCAGCAGGGCGCACCCGAAGGCGAAGCCGTAGGCGTTGGAGGCGCCGTAGGCGTCGGTGAGCCGCCCGCCCGCCCACGCGCCGAGCGCCACGCCGAACCCGACCGCGGTGGAGACCCAGGTCATGCCCTCGGTGAGCAGGTGGGGCGGGACGAGGCGCTCGACCAGCGCGTAGCCGGTGATGATCGTGGGCGAGATGGCCAGCCCGGCGAGGAACAGGGCCGGCGCCATCACCCACACATTGCCGATCAGGGCGATCGGGGTGAACCCCAGCGCGAACACCCCCAGCGCGCGGACGAACCGGCTGCGCAGGGAGGCCTTCCACCGCCGCGCGCCGTACCAGAGGCCGGAGACCAGGCTGCCGCTCGCGACCGCGGCGAGCAGCAGCCCGGAGACGGGTGTGACGCCGTGCTCCTCGGCGAAGGCGATCGTGATCAGGTCCACCGCGCCGAAGACGGCGCCCATGGCCAGGAAGACGCAGGACAGCAGGGCGATGCCGGGAATGGTGATCGGCGTTCCCGAGTGCTTCCCGCCCGCGCGGACCGGCGGTTCGGTGCCGCGCTGCATGGCGAAGACGAGCGTGCCCCCGACCGCGCAGACCAGGGTCACGGTCAGGCCGGCGTAGGGGTTGACCATGGTGGCCAGCGCGGTGGCGAGAGCCGGGCCGGCGACGAAGACGACCTCGTCGGCGACCGACTCGAACGAGAACGCGGTGTGCAGCTCGTCGGTCCCGCTCAGCAGGTGGGACCAGCGGGCCCGCACCAGCGAGCCCAGCGGGACCGCGGCCGCGCCGATCACGATGCCCGAGACGAACAGGCTCCAGGCGGGCGCGCCGAGTTCGACGCAGAGCATCAGGGCGGCGAGCGCGGCACCGTGCGTGAGGACGAGCGGGACGATTACCCTGGCCTGACCGAATCTGTCCACCAGGCGCCCCATCAGGGGCGCGGCGACGGCATAGGAGACGTTGACGGTGCCCGCGACCGCGCCCGCCATGCCGTACGAGCCGGTGAGGGTTTTGACGAGCAGCATGATGCCGAGGCCGAGCATCGACATGGGCATCCGCCCGATCAGCCCCGAGACCACGAACCCCTTGACGCCGGGCCTGCTGAACAGCTCCCGATACGGCCCGACCACCGATGTCCCCCTTTTGCGCGTCCTGCGTGCGCGACCAACCGACTTTTGCGTACGTAACAGCCGCTCTGCAAACAGTTTTCTGCAGAGCGGCACGTACCGGTCCACGGTGGAGGCAACGTGAGCGCGTCGCGGCCTCTTCCCGGGATGCGGATCCTCGTCGCGGCGCTGGCCGGGGTGATCGCCCTGGCGACCGCGACCGCCGCGGTGCTCCTGGTCACCGGCCCCGCCCCGGTCCCCGAGACCGCCCCGGCGGCCCGGGCGGAGGTCCCCGACCTGGCGGCGCTCACCCCGCAGGCGCTGCGCCCCCCGGCGGCCGCGCCGTCCGCGGGCTCCACGGCGGCCCCGCAGGCCCCGGCGACCGGCGGTCCCGGTGTCACCCCGACCCCGCCACGGCTGATGGTGATCTCCCGTTCCACCCTGCCGGAGCAGACCAAGACGGACATCGCCGGGCTCCGGCACGTCGAGAAGATCGACTCCTTCGACGGCGGGGCCGTGACAGTGGCCGGGGTCGGCCTCAACCTGCTCGCGGTCGACCCCGCGCGCTTCCGCGCCTGGACGTCGCGGGCGGTGGCCGGCCAGCAGGAGCTCTGGAACGCCCTGCTGCGGGGGGAGTTCGTGGCCGACAGCACGGCGGCGCGCCGCCTCGGCCTGGTCCTCGGCGCGCACTACCAGGTGGACGGCGGGCCCCGGCTGCGCGTCGCGGCCTCCGCGCCGCTCGGCCTGCCCGGCGTGGACGGCCTGGTCGGGCAGGAGACCGGGCGCAGGCTCGGGCTGCTGCCCGGGGTGGCGCTGCTGGTCCACGGCCCGGAGAAGGCCTCCGCCGCGCTCGGCGCGGGGGTGCGCAAGCTGCTCGGCGAGGGATCGCAGGTGGTGGCGGTGGGCGCGGGCCGTACGGCGAAGGCCCCCTCCGGGACGGGCACCGCGACCCGGGCCAGACCGCAGGCGGCGGGCCGGGTGACGGTCGGGCGGCCCGGCAGCTACCTGGAGCTGTACCGGAAATCGGCGGCGATCTGCCCGGGCCTGTCCTGGACGGTGCTGGCCGCGATCGGCCAGGTGGAGAGCTCGCACGGGCGCAACAACGGACCGTCGTCGGCCGGCGCACAGGGACCGATGCAGTTCATGCCCGCCACCTGGAAGGCCTACGGCGTGGACGGCGACGGCGACGGCGCCGCCGACATCTGGAGCCCCTACGACGCCGTCCCCTCGGCCGCCAACTACCTGTGCGCCAACGGCGCGGGCCGGGGCGGCGGGAAGCTGGAGAAGGCCGTCTGGTTCTACAACCACTCGTGGTCGTACGTCAGGAAGGTCCTGTCGATCGCCGGTGCCTACGCCCGCGCCTACCCGTGATTGCCCCGCCGCGGGGGCGCCGGGCAGCAGGTCGTGCCGCAGGCCTCGGGCTCGGGCTCGGCCAGCAGCTCGCCGATCATCGAGACGAACCGCGGGTGGGTGCCCGCCGTGGCGGCCCTGGTCAGCGGGAGCCCGATCGCGGCGGCCAGCTCCGCCGCCTCCACGTCGAGGTCGTAGACGACCTCCATGTGGTCGGAGACGAAGCCGATGGGCACCAGCACCACCGCGGGGGCGTCGAGCCGCTCCAGGTGGTCGCAGACGTCGGGCTCCAGCCACGGGATGTGCGGGGCGCCGCTGCGGCTCTGCCAGACCAGGTCCCACTCCCGGCCGCCGCCCAGCCCCTCCACCACCAGCCCGGCCGCCCGGCGCAGCTGGGCCTCGTAGAGCCCGCCGTCCGGCCCGGCCGTCCGGGCCATGGAGAGCGGGATGCTGTGCGCGGTGAAGACCAGGCGCGCGCCGTCCCGGTGCCCGGCGGGCAGCCGGTCCAGGGCCTCGCGGGTGTGGTCGACCATGGCCGCGACGAAGCCGGGGTGGTCGAAGAAGTGCCGGAGCTTGACGATCTCCGGGGCGCCCTCGACGGCCGCGCGGGCCAGGGCGATGTCGTCGATGTACTGCCGGCAGGAGGAGTAGGAGCCGTAGGCGGAGGTGACGAACGCCGCGGCCCTGCGCATCCCGTCGGCGGCCATCCGCCGGAGCGTGTCCTCCAGGTAGGGGTGCCAGTTGCGGTTGCCCCAGTAGACCGGCAGGCCGACGGTCGGCTCGACGGCCGCGATCAGGTCGCGGCACTGCCGGTTGATCGGGCTGACCCCGCCGAAGCGCTGGTAGTGCGCCTCGACCTCCAGCAGCCGCTCGCGCGGGACCCCCCGGCCCCGCACCACGTTCTCCAGAAACGGCATCACGTCATCCGGCTTCTCCGGGCCTCCGAACGAGACCACGAGGAGCGCGTCGTAAGTCCCCATGAACCCATCCAACCGCATGCCGCCGCCGCTCTTCGCTCCGGTGGCCCGGCCGCGGGACCGGAGGGCCGGGCCACCGCCTCCCGCCCCGCCGGAGTCCGGTTCCCCGCTCCGCAGGGCTCGGCCGCGCGGGTGCGTGATCGGGAGCGCGGACGGAGGTAGGTTCGGGAGGGTGACCCCTTTTTCTGACATGCGTGACTATGTCGGCGTACCCCGGCTGACGTCCCTGCGCCTCTCGCCGGACGGGAACCGCCTGGTGAGCGTGGTGCAGGCGCTCAACCCCGACGGCAAGTCCTACGGCACGGCCCTGTGGGAGGTCCCCCTCGACGGGCGCAGGCCGTACCGGCTGACCAGGTCCCTCAAGGGCGAGGCGGGAGCGGAGTTCACCGCCGGCGGCGACGTGCTGTTCGGCTCGCGCCGGCCCGACCCGACGGTGAAGGAGTCCGGCGACGAGGTCTCCGCGCTCTGGCTGCTGCCCGCCGCAGGCGGCGAGGCCCGGCAGGTCGCCACCCGTCCCGGCGGGATCGGCGGCTTCGCCACCGGCGGGCCGGGCGTCGTCTTCGCCGCCGACGTGCTCCCCGGCGACGAGTCCACCGAGGACGAGCGGCGCAAAGCCCGCAAGGACGCCGGGATCAGCGCGATCCTGCACGAGGGCTACCCGGTGCGCCACTGGGACCGCGACCTGGGGCCGGGGCAGACCCGGCTGTTCGCCGGGACCCTCGGCGAGGACCGGCTGACCGAGGTCAGGGATCTCACCCCCGATCCGGGTTCCGCGCTGCACGAGGCCTCCTACGAGGTGACCCCGGACGGCTCCGCCGCCGTCACCACCTGGATGGTCCCGCTGCCGGGCGGCGAGGTCCGCTACGAGCTGGTCGTGATCGAGACCGCGGACGGCGGGTCCCGCCGGGTGCTGGCGGCCCAGGACGGCCACGACTTCGAGGGGCCGCTCGCGATCTCGCCCGACGGGCGCCGGGTCGCCTGCGTGCGTTCCCGCCACGCGGACACCCGGACGATCCCGGAGGCCACGCTCTGGATCGTCGACCTGGCCACCGGCGAGGGACACGCCGCGGGCGGGGAGCTGTGGCCCTCGGAGATCGCCTGGGCCCCCGACTCGGCCTCGCTGTACGTGGCCGCCGACCACCGGGGCCGCCGCCCGGTCTTCCGCGTCCCCGCCGACGGCTCCGAGCCGGTACGGCTCACGCCCGGCGACGGCGCGTACTCCTCGGTCAACGTCGCCCCCGACGGCACCCTGTACGCGCTGCGCGGCGCCGTGGACCGGCCCGCGGGCCCGGTCAGGATCACCGCGGCGGGCGACGTCGAGGACCTCCCCTCGCCCGCCCCCGGGCTGGAGCTGCCCGGCACGCTCACCGAGGTCACCGCGACCGCCGACGACGGGGCCGAGATCCGGGCCTGGCTGGTGCTGCCGGAGGGCGCCTCGGCCGAGAGCCCGGCCCCGCTGCTGCTGTGGATCCACGGCGGCCCGCTGTCGAGCTGGAACGACTGGGCCTGGCGGTGGAACCCGTGGATCATGGCGGCGCACGGCTACGCCGTCCTGCTGCCCGACCCGTGCCTGTCCACCGGCTACGGCCCGGAGATGATCCGGCGGGGCTGGGCGGACTGGGGCCCGCGCACCCACGCCGACCTGATGGCGGTCACCGACGCCGCGCTGGAGGTGCCCGGGATCGACGCGAGCCGGACCGCCGCGATGGGCGGCTCCTTCGGCGGCTACATGGCCAACTGGGTCGCCGGGCACACCGACCGGTTCAAGGCGATCGTCACCCACGCCTCGCTCTGGCACCTCGACCAGTTCGCCGGGACCACCGACGCCTCCATGTACTGGCAGCGCGAGTTCGGCAGGCCCGGCACCGAGCTGTACGAGAAGCTCTCCCCGCACCTGTCGCTGGAAAGGATCACGACGCCGATGCTGGTGATCCACGGCGACAAGGACTACCGCGTGCCGATCGGCGAGGGACTGCGCCTCTGGTGGGACCTGCAGCGCTCCGGGGTGGAGTCGAAGTTCCTGTACTTCCCCGACGAGAACCACTGGGTGCTCAAGCCGGGCAACGCCGTGGCCTGGTACGAGATGGTCCTGGCCTTCCTGGCGCAGCACGTCCTCGGGCAGGAGTGGAAGCGGCCCGAGTCGCTGTCCTGAGCCCGCCGTCCCGGCCGTCGCAGGGCCCCCGCGCGCCGGAAGGACCGGCCGCGGGGGACGATGGGGCCGTGAGACGAGCGAGAGACGGGAGCGGGGAGCGGCCATGAGCACTGCCATGGGTTATCTGGAACTGGCCGAGCGGATCGCCCGCGAGGCGGGGGAGATGCTCCTGGCCAAGCGGCCCGCCCGGCCCGAGGTGCTGGCCACCAAGTCCAGCCCCACCGATGTGGTGACCGCGCTGGACCGGGCGTCGGAGGAGCTGATCCGGGCCAGGATCAAGGAGGCCAGGCCGGACGACGCGGTCCTCGGCGAGGAGGGCGGCGCCACCGGCGACGGCCGGGTCCGCTGGATCGTCGATCCGATCGACGGCACGGTCAACTTCCTGTACGGCCTGCCGGAGTGGGCGGTCAGCATCGCGGTGGAGGTGGAGGGGGAGGTCGTCGCGGGGGTGGTCAACGTCGTGCCCCGCGGCGAGGTCTTCACGGCGGTCAGGGGCGGGGGCGCCTGGCTGGGCGGCGAGCGGTTGCGCTGCAACACCGGCGTGCCGCTGGAGCAGGCGCTGATCGCCACCGGGTTCGGCTACGGGCCGGGGCGGCGGGCGGTCCAGGCGGAGGTGCTCGCGCAGGTGGTGCCGCGGGTGCGCGACATCCGCCGGGGCGGCTCGGCCGCCTCGGACCTGTGCGCGGTCGCGGCCGGGCGGGTGGACGGGTACTACGAGCGCGGCCCGCAGTACTGGGACTACGCGGCCGGAGGGCTGGTGGCGACCGAGGCGGGGGCGCGGGTCGGCGGGCTGAACGGCAGGCCGGCCGGCCCGGATCTGACGGTCTGCGCGGCGCCGGGCCTGTTCGAGGAGCTGCACGATCTGCTGGTCCCGCTGGACCCCGAACGCGACGCCTGAGGGGGCCGCACCCGGTGGTGTGCGCGGGCCGCGGCCGGCGGGCGCGGGTCGCACCGGGCGGCGGAGCGGCCGCGGAGACGGGAAGGCCCCGCACTCCTCGGGTGAGGGGTGCGGGGCCTTGCCGCGTTCGTCAGCGCTGGAGCGGGACGCCGTTGTCGGTGGCGAGACGGCGGAGGTCCTCGATCTCGGCGGTGAGTGTGTCGGCGAGGTATTCGTCGCCGGTGGACCTGGCCTCCTGCAGGTTCTTGTAGGCCTGGTCGAGGCGGTGTTCGATCGTGGTCGTGAACTCGCCCATCTCACCTTCTTTCTCATGGGGGCGAAGGGTGGTCGAAAAGGGACCGGGTTGGGTCTCTACCCACGCGTAGCATCGCCCTAAACCTGGGAGGAACCTGTGTGTGTCGGACATCACGGGCGGTGTGCCTATCGTGGTGGGGGCCTTACCGCCGGCTTACGGGGGATGGGGCGACAATGAGGAGCCGTTCCAGCGGCTGTCCGGCGGATTTCACGGGAGGTGCCAGAGACCGTGCGGGTGCTTGTGGTTGAGGATGAGCGGGTGCTCGCGGATGCGATCGCGACCGGGCTCCGGCGTGAAGCCATGGCCGTGGACGTCGCCTACGACGGCGCCGGCGCGCTGGAACGGACCAGCTACATCGACTACGACGTGATCGTCCTGGACCGGGACCTGCCCAAGGTCCACGGGGACGAGGTCTGCCGCCGCCTGGTGGCCGAGCGCAGCGCGTCCCGGATCCTGATGCTGACCGCCTCCGGCGACGTGGACGACAAGGTGGAGGGCCTGGGGCTGGGGGCCGACGACTACCTGGCCAAGCCCTTCGTGTTCATCGAGCTCGTCGCCCGGGTCAGGGCGCTCGGCCGCCGTTCGGCCCCGGCGCTCCCGCCGGTGCTGGAGCGCTCCGGGGTCCGGCTGGATCCGGGCAAGCGGCTGGTGACCAGGGACGGCGAGGAGATCACGCTCACCAAGAAGGAGTTCGCGGTCCTGGAGGAGCTGATGCGCGCCGAGGGCGCGGTCGTCAGCCAGGAGGACCTGCTGGACAAGGCGTGGGACGAGAACATCGACCCGTTCACCAACGTGGTGCGGGTGACCATGATGACCCTGCGGAAGAAGCTGGGCGAGCCGCAGGTGATCGAGACGGTGCCCGGGGTCGGGTACAAGCTGTGAACGGCGGGCGGTGCGGGTACGGCGTGCGGCCGGAGCCCGCGGGCGGGCACTGCGATGGGCACTGCGATGGGCGCGGTGATGGGCGCGGTGATGGGCACGGCGATGGGTACGGCGGCGTGTCACGGGTGCGGCCGGTGGGGGAGGACGCGTGAGCGGCACGCCGGAGGAGCGGCCGGCGTTCGTCCCCCCGGACGAGCGGCGGCACTCGGCGCCGACCCACCCGATGATCAGCCCGCATCCCGGGGGGCGCGGGCCGGGTCCGGCGGCGGGGGAGGACGGGAAGCAGACCGGGGCGTCCGGAGAAGACCCGCCGGGAGCCGGAGGTCCCGCCGGGTTCGCCGGGCAGGGAAGACCGGCCGGGCCCGGCGGCGCCCTGCGGCCCCCGCCGCCGAGCGGCCCGCCGGCATGGGACGGTCCCCCTCCGCTGGGGGCCGCTCCGCTGCGGCCGTCCCTGCTGGGCCAGGTGAAGAAGATCACCGACCGGGTCAGCATCCGGTGGCGGCTGACGCTCACCTACGCCGCGCTGTTCTTCATGGCGGGGACGGTGCTGCTGTTCCTGATGTACGTGATGGTCGCCTGGGCGATCGACTCGGCCTGGCCGTCGTTCCCGTTCGACCTGAACAACGTCTCCCCCGAGCTGGCGAACGAGTTGCAGCAGGGCTGGTACTACTACCAGCGGAGCGCCATCCACCAGGCGCGCAGCTCCATGCTGACCCGCTCCTTCCTGGCCCTGCTGGGCGTGGGGATCATCGCGATCATCATCGGTTACGTCGTCGCGGACCGCGCGCTCAAGCCGGTCCAGCAGATGACCGCCACCGCCCGCAAGCTCTCGGACTCGACCCTCGCCCACGAGCGCATCGACCTGCAGGGCCCCGACGACGAGCTCAAGGAGCTGGCCGACACCTTCGACGCCATGCTCACCCGGCTCAACGTGGCCTTCGACACGCAGCGCAGGTTCGTGGCCAACGCCTCGCACGAGCTGCGGACCCCGCTGACGATCAACCGGACGGTCCTGGAGATCGCGCTGGGGGATCCCGAGGCCTCGGGTGATCTCAAGGCGCTGGGCCGTACGCTCCTGGAGGTCAACGCCCGCAACGAGCGGCTCATCGAGGGCCTGCTCCTGCTGGCGCGGAGCGAGCGCGAGCTGAGCGTGCGCAAGCCGGTGGACGTGAAGGACGTGGCCGAGACCGCCGTCGAGCAGCTCGTGCCGCGCGCCGAGGAGGCGGGCGTCACGCTCGCCGCCGAGTTGCAGAGCGCCGGGACCGTGGGAGATCCCGTGCTCCTGGAGCGGTGCGTGTCCAATCTCGTCGAGAACGGAATCAAGCACAACATTCCTGAATCAGGACATGTTTGGGTTCGGACGGGAATGGTGGAGGGCGCATTGATTGTTCAGGTGGCCAACACGGGACCGCACGTTCCCGCGTACGAGGTGAGCAGCCTGTTCGAGCCGTTCCGGCGGCTCAACGCCGACCGGGTCGACTCGGACAAGGGGGCGGGACTGGGGCTGTCCATCGTCCGCGCGGTCGTGCGCGCTCACGGAGGCAACGTGACCGCCGTGCCCAGAGACGGGGGCGGTCTCGTGGTGACCGTGAGACTTCAGCCGCGTTGATCCGGCGGGGAGCGTCTCGTTCCCGCCGCACATGTGGTTGGATGTGCCGTCGAACACGGTGGTGCATGCCGTCAATGCTGTGTGTTTCGCCATATTTGGCTAACCATGCCCGTTGGCGGTGGGTCCCTCACGTGTAGGGAGGTTCAGCGTTCGTTCAGGCGGGGTACCGAAGCAGGAATCTCTCTGCCGGAACGGGCACAAGACGGGCCTCTCGTACGTTACAACGCGCGAGCGAGCGCAGACAGATAGATGAGGGGGATGGAGCAGACCGATGGCTACCGACTACGACAGTCCACGCAAGACTGACGACGACCTCAGCGAGGACAGTCTTCAGGAACTGCAGGCGCGCCGTACCGACAAGTCCTCGGGCAGCATCGACATCGACGAGACCGATCTCGCCGAGTCGCTCGAACTGCCGGGTGCGGACCTGTCGAACGAAGAGCTCTCGCTCCGGGTGATTCCTCGCCAGGCCGATGAGTTCACCTGCGCGCGCTGCTTCCTCGTGCACCACCGCAGCCAGCTCGCCGTCGAGAGGAACGGCCAGCAGATCTGCCGGGAGTGCGCGGCCTG
Organism: Thiemannella venezuelensis; assembly: GCF_014203605.1. Taxonomy (GTDB): domain Bacteria; phylum Actinomycetota; class Actinomycetes; order Streptosporangiales; family Streptosporangiaceae; genus Planomonospora_A; species Planomonospora_A venezuelensis. The sequence goes on from NZ_JACHJJ010000011.1 coordinate 52,611, forward strand.
ACGACCGTTCCGATGGCCTGTCCGATGTGTGTCCCCCCATGGACGGGTAGGGCCTTAGGACAGCCTTGAGGAGGTTCCGCGACATGACGTCGGAGAACAGTCAGACCGGCGCCGGGCCGGACGACTCCACTGCCGCGGAGTCGGCCGGCAGGCCGGGCGGCGACCTGGTCCGGGAGCCGGACCAGGAGGTCGCCGAGCTTGTCGGCCGGCTCGCCGAGCCGGGTGAGATGGACGGCGCCGAGCGGCGGCGGCTGCTCGGCCGCCTGACGAGGGCGCTGTCCGCCGGGGCCAGGAAGGCCAAGGAGTCCGGCACCGGCCGGGGCCGCTGGCTCGCCGACGTCTTCATGTCCGTGGCGCCCCGCATCCCCGTCCGCGACCTGGAGACGCTCTCCTCGCACCACCACGGCCTCACCGGCGAGGCGCTGGCCGACGACCTCGTCCGCACCGCGGCCAAGGCCACCATGGCGGTCGGCGCGATCGGAGGCGCCCTCGCGGCGGCCGAGTTCGCCGCCCCGCCCCTGCTGCTGTCCGCCCCCGCCCAGCTCGTGGCCGAGACCCTGGTGGTCGCCGCGATCGAGGTCAAGCTCATCGCCGAACTGCACGAGGCGTACGGCGTGCAGGTGCCCGGCACCGGCAGCCAGCGCGCCTTCGCCTTCGCCGTCGCCTGGTCCAAGCAGCGCGGGGTGGACCCCATGACCCCCGCCTCGGTCACCATCGCGCTGGGCACCGCCGCCAAGACGGCCCTGCGCAACAGGCTGATGCGCACGCTCGGGCGGCACCTCACCACGCTCGGCCCCTTCCTGACCGGAGCCGTGGCCGGTGGCGCCCTCAACCGCACGGCCACCAGGAAACTCGCCGAGACGGTCCGCGTCGACCTCCGCAGGCACCAGGCACTTCCCCCAGGAACCTCATAAAAAGACCTTTTTGGGGTAGTTGACTAGGAAAGTCGACTCTCTGGAGGATTTCGTGCCGGGCTCAAGCTCGTTCCTGATCGTCGCCAACCGCCTGCCCGTCGACCGGGTCGGCGAGGACATGTGGCGGCGCAGCCCCGGCGGCCTGGTCACCGCGATCGCCCCCGTCCTGCAGCGCAGGGAGGGCGCGTGGATCGGCTGGCACGGCGCCCCGGACGAACGGCTCGACCCCTTCGACCACGACGGCATGCACCTGATCCCGGTGCCGCTCTCGGCCCAGGAGGTGGAGCTCTACTACGAGGGCTTCTCCAACGCCACCCTCTGGCCGCTCTACCACGACGTGGTCGCCACCCCCGTCTACTCCCGCCTCCTGTGGGACTCCTACCGCCTGGTCAACGAGCGCTTCGCCGAGGCCGCCGCCGAGGCCGCCGCCCCCGGCGCGGTCGTGTGGGTGCAGGACTACCAGCTCCAGCTGGTCCCCGCCATGCTCAGGAAACTCCGCCCCGACCTGCGCATCGGCTTCTTCCTGCACATCCCGTTCCCGCCGGGCGAGCTCTTCCAGCAGCTTCCCTGGCGGCGGGAGATCCTGGAGGGCCTGCTCGGCGCCGACCTGGTCGGCTTCCAGCGCCCCGGCGGCGCGTCCAACTTCATCCGCCTGTGCCGCAAGACGCTCGGCCTGCAGTACCAGAAGCACGACCTCTACGTCGGCGACCGGGTGGTGCGGGCCGGCTCGTTCCCCATCTCGGTGGACTTCGGCGAGCTCGACTCGCTGGTCCGCGAGCCGCACATCGTCGCCAGGGCGGCGGAGATCCGCCGGGAGCTGGGCGACCCCGAGCAGGTGCTGCTCGGGGTGGACCGGCTCGACTACACCAAGGGCATCGGCCAGCGGCTGAAGGCCTTCGGGGAGCTGCTCGCCGAGGGCTCGATCAAGCCGGGGGAGGCGGCCTTCGTGCAGATCGCCACGCCCAGCCGGGAGCGGGTCGAGGAGTACATGCGGCTGCGCGACTCGATCGAGCTCCAGGTCGGCCGGATCAACGGCGAGCAGGGCGAGCTCGGCTCCCAGCCGGTGCAGTACATGCACCAGTCCTACGGCCGCGACGAGCTGGCCGCGCTCTACCTGGCGGCGGACGTGATGGTGGTGACGCCGCTGCGCGACGGGATGAACCTGGTGGCCAAGGAGTACATCTCCTGCCGCCACGACCTGCGCGGCGCACTGGTGCTCAGCGAGTTCGCCGGGGCGGCCGACGAGCTGAAGCAGGCCTTCATGGTCAACCCCTACGACATCGACGGGCTCAAGCGGGCGATGCTGGCCGCGATGCGGGCCACACCGCACGACCTGTCCCGGCGGATGCGCTCCCTGCGCCGCCGGGTGGCGACCTACGACGTGGACCACTGGGCCAAGGGCTTCCTGGAGGCCCTCGAAGCCTGATCCGCCGGGTGCGGCCCGGCCGTACGGCCGGGCCGCACCCGGCGGGAAGGCGTCAGGAGGCGATCTCCCTGGCGGCTTCCTTCATCGCCCTCCAGGCGTCGTAGCGCTTCCTGGCGGTGCGGGTCATCACGATCTGCGCCACCTGCATCCCGACGCCCATCACCACGGCGTAGCCGATCGCCTCGGCGAGGCCGACCTCCAGCGAGTCGCTGTCGGCCGGGGGCTTCTTCCCGGTCGCCTTCTCCCAGGCGAACCCCAGGACCTTCTTGACCGCCCAGGCCGTGACGAGGCCCACCAGGCCGCCGATGGCCCGCCAGGCCATGTCCTGCTTCTCCTGCTCGGAAGCCATGGGTGTTCCCTCCTCGATGATTCCCCTCAGGTAACGAACACTAGTCTGCTCCGGCGGTGGATCATGTGATGCCATACCATGGGGAGGCATGACGAATCAGCGACCGCGCCATGCGCCCATGCCCGAGAAACCGACTCTCGACGGCCTGGAATCCGTATGGGTAGGCCGCTGGGAGGCCGAGGGCACCTACCGCTTCGACCGCTCGCGCACGCGGGAGGAGATCTACTCGATCGACACCCCGCCTCCGACGGTCTCCGGTTCCCTCCACGTCGGCCACGTCTTCTCCTACACCCATACCGACACGATCGCCCGCTTCCAGCGGATGCGCGGCCGTGAGGTCTTCTACCCGATGGGCTGGGACGACAACGGCCTGCCCACCGAACGCCGGGTGCAGAACCACTTCGGCGTGCGCTGCGACCCCTCCATCGCCTACGACCCGTCCTTCCGGCCCCCCGGCAAGCCGGGCAGGCAGCAGATCCCCGTCTCCCGGCAGAACTTCATCGAGCTGTGCGAGCGGCTCACCGCCGAGGACGAGAAGGCGTTCGAGGGGCTCTGGCGGCGGCTGGGGCTCTCGGTCGACTGGACCATGACCTACGCCACCATCGACGGCGCCGCGCGGGCGGCCTCCCAGCGGGCGTTCCTGCGCAACCTCGCCCGCGGCGAGGCCTACGTCTCCGAGGCGCCCACGCTCTGGGACGTCACCTTCCGCACGGCCGTCGCCCAGGCCGAGCTGGAGGACCGGGAGTGGCCCGGCGCGTTCCACCGGATCGCCTTCACGCGGCCGTCCGGGGAGCGGGTCTGGATCGAGACGACCCGGCCCGAGCTGGTCCCCGCCTGCGTGGCGCTGGTCGCCCACCCGGACGACGAGCGCTACCGCCCGCTGTTCGGCACGACCGTCAGGACGCCGGTCTTCGGCGTCGAGGTCCCGGTCCTCGCCCACCGCCTGGCCGAGCCCGACAAGGGCTCGGGCATCGCGATGATCTGCACCTTCGGCGACGTCACCGACGTCGTCTGGTGGCGCGAGCTCGATCTGCCCACCCGGGCGGTGATCGGCTGGGACGGGCGGATGCTGCCCGAACCGCCGCAGGGCGTGCCCGCGGAGCCGTACGGCGAGCTGGCCGGCAGGACCGTGCACGGCGCCCGAGAGCGGATCGTGGAGCTGCTGCGCGGCTCCGGGGAGATGGAGGGCGAGCCGCGGCAGGTCAGCCGGGCGGTGAAGTTCTACGAGAAGGGCGACAAGCCCCTGGAGATCGTCACCACCCGGCAGTGGTACATCCGCAACGGCGGCCGGGACCGGGAGCTGCGCGAGGCGCTGCTGGCGCGGGGCGCGGAGCTGGCCTGGCACCCGCCGCACATGAAGGCCCGCTACGACAACTGGGTGGAGGGCCTGGCGGGCGACTGGCTGATCTCCCGGCAGCGGTTCTTCGGCGTGCCCATCCCGGTGTGGTACCCGCTGGACGGCGACGGGGAGCCCGACCGCTCCGCGCCGATCGTCCCGGCGGAGTCGGCGCTGCCGATGGACCCGTCCACCGACGTGCCGCCCGGCTACACCGAGGACCAGCGCGGCAAGCCCGGGGGGTTCATCGGCGACCCGGACATCATGGACACCTGGGCGACCTCCTCGCTGACGCCGCAGATCATCGGCGGCTGGGAGCGGGACGAGGACCTGTTCCGGCGGGTCTTCCCGATGGACCTGCGCCCGCAGGCCCACGACATCATCCGCACCTGGCTGTTCTCCACCGTGGCCCGCTCCCATCTGGAACACGGCGAACTGCCCTGGCGCAACGCGGCCGTCTCCGGGTGGATCCTCGACCCGGACCGCAAGAAGATGTCGAAGTCCAAGGGCAACGTCGTCACGCCGATGGCCCTGCTGGAGGAGCACGGGTCCGACGCGATCCGCTACTGGGCGGCCAGCGGCCGCCCAGGCACCGACACGGCCTTCGACACCGGCCAGATCAAGGTCGGCCGCCGCCTGGCGATCAAGATCCTGAACGCCTCGAAGTTCGTCCTGGGCTTCGGCGCCCCGCAGGAGCCGGGCGACGTCCTCGACGGCCCGGAGCCGTCCGAGCAGGTCACCGAGCCGATCGACCGGTCGATGCTGGCCCGGCTGGCGGAGGTGGCCGGGGAGGCCACCGAGGCGTTCGAGGCCTACGACTACACCCGCGCGCTGGAGCGGACCGAGCGGTTCTTCTGGGAGTTCTGCGACGACTACCTGGAGCTGGTCAAGGCCAGGGCCTACGGCGACGACGCGGGAGCCCGCTCGGCCCACGCCGCGCTGCGCGAGGCGCTGGACGTCATGCTCCGGCTGTTCGCGCCGTTCCTGCCGTTCGTCACCGAGGAGGTCTGGTCCTGGTGGCGTGAGGGCTCGGTCCACCGCGCCGCCTGGCCCGCGCCGGACGGCCGGGGCGGCGACCCGGAACTGCTCCCGGTCGTGGCCGGGGTCCTGGGCCGGGTCCGCAGGGCCAAGTCCGACGCCAAGCTGTCCATGCGCGCCGAGGTCTCCCGGCTGACCGTCACCGGCGCCCGGGCCGATCTCGTACGGCAGGCGCAGGACGACCTGTGCGGGGCCGGAGTCGTCGAGGAGTTCGTCCTGCGCCCCGGCGAGGGGGACCTGACCGCGGAGGTCGTCCTCGCCTGATCCCGGGGCCGGCGCGGGCGGGGCGCCCGCGCCGGTTCCGCACAACACTCTGGCCTTCCCGCCCAGCTCCCCGGAGCGCACGCCCGCCGTACGATCGAGGCGTCACGGGTGAGGGGAGGACAGGACATGCCCCCAGGGTGCGGTAACTGCGACTGCCATCTGGAGGACCGGGTGATCTTCCGGCCGCCGGGGGAGCGCTGACCCGGATCTAGTGCGGAGGAGACCGGTCCGGGCGGCCGGTCTTCTTCCCCGCCCCGGTCCCCGATTCCGCGGCCGGAGGCGATAACGGCGCGCGTTCGCGGCCCGGGCGTGACAGTCTGGAGCGCGTGACCCCGGAGAGGAAACGTCTGACGCAGCTGGTGCCGCGCACCCTGCTCCGCCTGGCCGCGTGGAGCCTGTGCCTGATCATCATCGGCTGGGCGGTGTCCTACGTCGTGCAGGGCGTGGCGGCCCTGCGCATCGTGATGCTGCCGGTGGCCATCGCGTTCCTGCTCACCGCCCTGCTGTTCCCGGTCACCCGCCGGCTCCGGGCGGTGGGCATGCGGCCGATCTACGCCACGTGGGTCACCATCCTGATCGCGCTCGCGGTGCTGGGCGGCACCGGGTGGATCATCGGGGTCCGCGCCAACGACGAGTTCCCCCGGCTGGTCACCCAGGTCCAGGCGACCGCCAGGGAGGTGCAGGGCTGGCTGCAGACCGGGCCGCTGCACCTGCAGCCCACCCAGATCAGCGAGTGGATCGACCAGATCGCCGCGCAGGTCACCCAGCAGCGGGAGCAGATCACCCAGACCGTCCTGACCGGCGCCACGGTGGCGCTGGAGGTGCTGGCCTCGATCGTCCTGCTGCTGTTCGTCACGTTCTTCCTGCTCAAGGACGGCGACCGGATCTGGTCCTGGTTCCTCAAGGCGTTCGGCTCGGCCACGCCCCGGGTGGACCGGGCCGGGCGGGCCGCCTGGGTGACGCTCTCGCACTACGTCCAGGGCACCGTGGCGGTGGCGGCGGTGCACGGCGTCATCATGGGCATCGTGCTCGCCGGGATGGGCGTCCCGCTCTGGGCACCTCTCGCCGTGCTGATCTTCTTCGCCAGCTTCATCCCGATCGTCGGCATCTTCTTCGCCGGAGCCGTCGCCACGCTGGTGACCCTCGGCGCCCAGGGCCCGATCTACGCGCTGGTCTTCATCGGTATCCTGATCGTCGAGCAGCAGCTGGAGAACCACGTCCTGCAGCCGCTGATCGTCGGCCGGGCGCTGAGCTTCCATCCGCTGGCGATCATCCTGGTGCTGGCCGTGGGCGGCATCGTCGCGGGCATCGCCGGGGCCGCGGTGGCGGTTCCGATCGCGGCGGTCATCTACCGGGCGCTGCCCGAACTCATGAGCGACCCGCCGGTCGCCCTCCCGCCGGGGACGGCGACGCCGCAGAAGGGGGACGCCGGCCCGCCGGAGGCGGCCCCCGCGACGGAGGCGGCCCCCGCGACGGAGGCGGGCCTCCCGGCGTCCGCGGCCCCGGGACCCGGCGCGACGGCGGACCCCGGCCCGCGCTCCCGCACGTCCGGGGAGGAGGCGCCCGGGGTTCCGGAGACGGCGGGCTCCGGCACGGCGGCGCAGGCCCCCGCCACGCCGTCCGAGGCGCCCCGGCCCCGGTGAGTGCGGAACCGTCCCGGTCCAGCCGGTAACGTTCTGCCACGTGACCCGTTCCACCATCACCACGCCCCCGCCCGGAGCGACGCTCCCGGAGCCGCTGCCCGGCGCGCCCGCCCCCGGCACCCCGCTCGGATCGCACTACAGCCGCTGCTTCGGCTGCGGCGAGCAGCATCCGACCGGCCTGCACCTGGCCGCCACCGCCTCGGACGGAGTCTCGGTGACGGCCGAGTTCGTCGTGGGGGAGGTGCACCAGGGCGCCCCGGGCCTCGCGCACGGGGGTGTGCTGGCCGCGGCGATGGACGAGGTCATCGGCATGTCCATCTGGCTGTTCCAGCGCCCCTACGTCACCGGGCGGCTGGAGACCGACTACCTGGCGCCGGTCCCGGTGGGCAGCACGCTCCACCTGCGCGCCTGGTGCACCGGCGTGTCGGGGAGGAAGGCATATCTTGAGGCTGAGGGGCGGATCGGGGCGCCGGACGGCCCGGTCGCCGTACGGGCCGCCGCGCTCTTCATCGAGGTGGGCATGGAGCACTTCGCCGAGCACGGCGACGCCCAGGCCATCCTCGACGAGCATCATGACTACGAGGTGAACCCGTGACCCGCAACGTGGAGGTTCTGATCCACCGGCTCGACGCCGGGCTGCCCCTGCCGTCCTACGCGCATCCGGGCGACGCCGGCGCCGACCTGCACGCCGCCGAGGACGTCGAGCTGCCGCCCGGAGAGCGGGCGGTCGTGGGCACCGGCGTGGCCATCGCCCTGCCGGACGGGTACGCCGCCTTCGTCCACCCGCGCTCCGGCCTGGCCGCCAGGCACGGCGTGACGATGGTCAACGCGCCCGGCACCGTCGACGCGGGCTACCGGGGGGAGATCAGGGTGACCCTGATCAACACCGACAAGAAGGAGGCCGTACGGCTGCGCAGGGGGGACCGCATCGCGCAGCTGGTGATCCAGAAGGTGGAGCGGGCCGTGTTCCACGAAGTGGACAGACTGCCCGGATCGGCGCGCGGCGCCGGCGGGTTCGGGTCCACGGGCCGTTGACCCACCGGTGATGTGCGGGCTCTCGGGCCGCCAGTGAACCGTCAAGGAGTGTGAGGAAGATGTTCGGACGTCGCCGCGGCAAGGAGACTACGGCCCCCGCCGAGGAGGTCGAGCAGGCAGAGGAGGTTCCGGCGCGCGAATCCGGCCCGTGGGACGCCGCGGAGCCGCACCCCGAGCGGGAGCGGGTCGACCTCGGCGGGCTGCGCCTGCCGGTCGACGCGGGGTTCGAGATACAGCTCACCCTGGACGGCGAGCGCATCGCGGGCGCGGTCGTCCTGTTCGAGGAGAGCGCCCTGCAGGTGCAGGCGTTCGCGGCTCCCAAGAAGACCGGCATCTGGGACGAGGTCCGCGCCGAGCTCGCCGCGGCGGTGAAGAACGCCGGGGGCACCGCGGAGGAGCGCCAGGGGCCCTTCGGCACCGAGCTGGCCGCGCAGATCCCGGACAAGGAGACCCGGCAGCCGGTCCGCTACCTCGGCGTCGACGGGCCGCGCTGGTTCCTCCGGGCGGCGATCAGCGGCCGGGCCGCGCTCGACGCCGGGGCCGCCGAGACCCTGGAGAACGTCGTCAAGGACATCGTGGTGGTCCGGGGGGACGGGCCGATGGCCCCGCACGAGCTGATCGAGCTGCGCCTGCCTCCCGAGGCCAGGCAGGCGGTGGAGGGCCGGGCACCCGGGCGCGACGCCTCCGACCTCAACCCCTTCGAGCGCGGGCCGGAGATCGCCGAACTCCGCTGACGTGCCGGATCGCGTACGCTGATTCGACACGTTCGTAAAGGAGAGGTCGTGAGTTCGCAGGAACCGCATAGAAAACGCGGATTGCGGGGGTTCTTCCAGCGGCTGGCGACGAGCCAGGCCGAGCTGGAGGCCGACGAACTGCAGCAGGACCTCGACCGGCACGGCGCGACGCCCATCGCCTCATGCGGTGGGCGTCGCCGCTTCTGCGTCACCGGTACACTGCGGACGGTGACCCTGCGACCCAGGGGCGGCGCACCGGCGCTCGAGGCGGAGCTCTACGACGGCTCGGACGTCATCGATCTGATCTGGCTGGGCCGGCGGAGGATCATCGGCATCGAGCCGGGGCGGATGGTGCTGGCCGAGGGCCTCGTCAGCGTGCAGGATGGCCGCAAGGTGATGTTCAATCCCCGATACGAGCTGCGCCCGGCGAACGGGACGTGAGCGAGAAGACGAGCCTGGAACCGGTGACTGGATGACGATGAGCGAGAAGACGACCGCCGCCGCGCACGACACGGTGGAGGCCGCGATCCGGGCCCAGCTCGCCAAGGCGTTCGGCGGGATCCGGGGCGTCGTCGAGGCGGCCGTGCCCACGGCCGTCTTCACCCTGATGTGGGTCGTCACGCAGGAGCTCCAGCGCTCGCTGCTGGTCAGCGCCTCGACGGCGGTGCTGCTGCTCCTGGTCCGGCTGGTGCAGCGATCGACGCCGCAGTATGTGATCAACAGCCTGATCGGCATCGGCATCGGCTGGTTCTTCGCCTCCCGCACCGGTGAGGCCAAGGACGTCTACCTGCCCGGCATCCTCTACAACGCGGCCTACTCCGTGGCCATGCTGGTCTCGATCGTCACCCGCTGGCCGGTGGTCGGCTTCCTGATCGGCTCGGTCACCGGCGACCCCACGGCCTGGCGCGGCGACCCGGCCGTCGTGAGGCTCTGCTCCCGGCTCACCTGGCTGCTGATGATCCCCTGCGTGGTCCGGGTGGCCGTGCAGGCGCCCGTCTACCTGATCGGCGGGAACGGCGCGGTGGCCGAGCTCGGCATCCTCAAGATCGTTATGGGATGGCCGCTGCAGATCGCGGCCCTGGGCGCCATGGTGTGGGTGCTGACCCGCGGCCGCACCCCGGTCCGGCCCGCGTCCTCCTGAGCCGCCTCGCGGGTCCCCGCCGGGCGGTCCCGGCCAGGGCCCGGGCCGGGGGCCCGCCCGCACCGGATCGCGGGCGGACCTCCGTACGCGCCTAGTGCGGGGAGAGGAGCTGGGCGAGCTCGTCCTCGACCTCCTGGGTGGCCACGAACATCAGCTCGTCGCCCGCCTCCAGGGGGTCGTCGGCGCTGGGGACCAGCACCCGGCCCTCGCGCAGGATCGCGACCAGGGCCGTGTCGGTCGGCCACGGCACCGAGCCGGCGCGCTGGCCGACCACCGGAGCGTTCTCCGGGAGGGTGAGCTCGACCAGGTTGGCCTGGCCCTGGCGGAAGGTCATCAGGCGGACCAGGTCGCCGACGCTCACCGCCTCCTCGACCAGCGCGCTCAGCAGGCGCGGGGTGGAGACGGCGACGTCCACGCCCCACGACTCGTTGAACAGCCACTCGTTCTTGGGGTGGTTGATCCGGGCGACCACGCGCGGCACGCCGTACTCCGTCTTGGCCAGCAGCGAGACCACGAGGTTGACCTTGTCGTCGCCGCTGGCGGCGACGACCACGTGGCAGTCGGCCAGGCCCGCCTCGTCCAGCGAGGAGATCTCGCAGGCGTCGGCGAGCAGCCACTCCGCCCGGGGCACCGAATCGATCTTGATGGCCTTGGGGTCGACGTCGATCAGCAGGACCTCGTGCCCGTTCTCCAGGAGCTCGGCGGCGATGGACCGGCCGACCGCGCCCGCGCCCGCGATGGTGACGCGCATCAGTGATCCTCCTCCGGAGCCCCGGAGAGCACCTTGTTGATGCGGTCCATGTCGTTCTCGGCCGCCATGACGTGCAGCACGTCGCCCTCCTGCACCATGGAGTCGTGCCGGGGCAGCAGGGTCTCGCCCATCCGGTTGACGAACGCCAGGCGGGTCCCGGCCGCCTCCTCCAGGTCCCTGGTCCTGGTGCCGATCCAGCCGGGGTGGTAGGCGACCTCGGCCAGCACGACCGCCCCGGTGGGGTCGCGCCAGAGCGGCTCGGCTCCCTCGGGGAGCACCCGCCGCAGGATCTGGTCGGCGGTCCAGCGGACCGTGGCCACGGTGGGGATGCCCAGGCGCTGGTAGACCTCGGCGCGCCGGGAGTCGTAGATGCGGGCCACCACGTTGTCGACGCCGAACGTCTCGCGGGCGACCCGGGCGGAGATGATGTTGGAGTTGTCGCCGCTGCTGACCGCCACGTAGGCGCCGGCGGACTCGATCCCGGCCTCCTCCAGGACGTCGCGGTCGAAGCCGATCCCGGTCACCCTGCGGCCCCGGAAGCCGGCGCGCAGGCGGCGGAACGCCTGCGGGTCCCGGTCGATGATCGCGACCGAGTGGCCGCCGTCCTCCAGGATGTGCGCCAGAGTGGATCCCACCCGGCCACACCCCATGATCACGATATGCATGCTCCCCCGCCGGTCGTGTCGAGGCGGATCTCGTCTTCCCGATGTACCCAGCCAGTATGGCCCGCTTCTGGAGCGTCGCGTCAGAGAGGCGGGGGCCGGGGGGCTAGCATCGGCAGACGTGCCGAAAGCGACGGACCTCACCAAACGCCTGTTCATCGGGCGTGCGCTGCGCAGCACGCAGCTCCACGAGCAGCTTCTCCCCAAGCGGATCGCGCTGCCCGTCTTCGCGAGTGACGCCCTCTCCTCGGTGGCCTACGCCCCGCAGGAGATCCTCGTCATCCTCTCCCTGGCGGGGCTCTCGTTCTACAACTTCAGCCCCTGGGTCGCGGCGGCCGTCGTCGTGGTGATGCTGACGGTCGTCGCGTCCTACCGGCAGAACGTGCACGCCTACCCCGGCGGAGGCGGCGACTACGAGGTGGCCACCGTCAACCTCGGCCGCAACGCCGGGCTCACCGTGGCCAGCGCGCTCATGGTCGACTACGTGCTCACCGTCGCCGTCTCGGTCGCCAACGGCGTCGACTACGTCGGCGCCACGATCCCGTTCGTCGCCGAGCACAAGCCGCTGGTCGCGATCGCCATCGTCGGCGTGCTGACGCTGGTGAACCTGCGCGGCGTCCGCGAGTCCGGGGCGGCCTTCGCCGTCCCCACCTACGCCTTCATGGCCGCGGTCCTCGGCCTGATCGTCTGCGGGTTCTTCCGGCTGTACGTCCTCGGCGACGAACTGCGCGCGCCCACCGCCGGGTACGAGATCGTCGCCGAGCAGACCAACCTCACCTCCTTCGCGGCGGCCTTCCTGATCCTGCGCGCGTTCTCCTCCGGGTGCGCCGCGCTGACCGGAGTCGAGGCGATCAGCAACGGCGTGCCCGCCTTCCGCAAGCCCAAGAGCAGGAACGCGGCCAAGACGCTGCTCATGATGGGCCTGATCGCGGTGACGATGTTCGGCGGCATCATCGCGCTGGGCCTGGCCTCCGGCGTCAAGCTCGCCGAGCCCGCCTACGCCGCCCGCGACATCCTGATCGACGGGCACCCGGCCGGGTTCGACTACCACCAGCAGCCGATCATCGCGCAGGTCGCCGAGGCGGTCTTCGGCAGCGGATCGGTCGTCTTCTTCGCCATCGCCGCCGTGACCGCGCTGATCCTGTTCCTCGCGGCCAACACCGCCTACAACGGCTTCCCGGTGCTCGGCGCGATCCTCGCGCAGGACCGGTTCCTCCCCCGGCAGCTGCACACCCGGGGCGACCGGCTGGCCTTCTCCAACGGCATCGTCATCCTGGCGGCCGGCGCCGCCCTGCTGCTGTGGGGCTTCCAGGCCGACGTCAGCCGCCTGCTCAACCTCTACATCGTCGGCGTGTTCGTCTCGTTCACGCTCAGCCAGATCGGCATGGTCCGGCACTGGACCCGGCACCTGCGGGCGGAGGCCGACTCCAGGGTCCGGCACCGGATGCGGCGCTCCCGGGCCATCAACTTCTTCGGCGGCGTCATGACCGGTCTGGTGCTGATGGTCGTGCTGATCACGAAGTTCACCCACGGCGCGTGGATCGTCTGCGTGACCATGCCCATCCTGTTCCTGATGATGAAGGGCATCCACCGCCACTACGAGAACATCGCCCGCGAGCTCTCCGTGGACGACGACTCCCAGGTGGACGAGTCGACGCTGCCCGCACGCAACCACGCCGTCGTCCTCGTCTCGAAGATCCACAAGCCGACCCTGCGCGCCCTCGCCTACGCCCGCGCCACCCGGCCGTCCACCCTGGAGGCGGTCACCGTGGGGGTGGAGGGCGCCGAGGCGCGGGCGCTGCAGGAGGAGTGGGAGCGGCGGGGCATCCCGGTGCCGCTGAAGACGCTCGACTCGCCCTACCGGGAGATCACCCGGCCGATCCTGGAGTACGTCAAGTCGCTGCGCCGCCGCTCGCCGCGCGACGTGGTGAGCGTCTACATCCCCGAGTACGTCGTGGGCCGCTGGTGGGAGCACGCCCTGCACAACCAGAGCGCGCTGCGGCTCAAGGGCCGCCTGCTCTTCCAGCCGGGCGTGATGGTCATCAGCGTGCCGTGGCAGCTGCACTCCTCCGACCGGGTCAAGGGCCGCCCCGAGCCCTTCGCCCCCGGCGCGGTCCGCCGCCCCTGGCACGAGGGCGTACGGCCCGGCCCGGCACGCGGCGACGCCTCTCGCGCGGGCACGGCACGGGACGGCGGCGGCAAGGCATAACCTTTCACAGACGACTCTGCGACGGCAGGGAGGCACGACACGACGGGACGTGGGGACGCATGGGGGCGATGGCGATGGAGCTGACGGTGGGACCGGTCGCGCACGGGGGCTGGTGCGTCGCCCGCCACGAGGGCCGGGTGGTGTTCGTACGGCACGCGCTCCCCGGTGAGCGCGTGCTGGCCGAGGTCACCGAGGAGACCGTGCGCTTCCTGCGGGCCGACGCCGTGGAGATCCTCGACGCCTCCCCGGACCGGGTCCCGGCGCCGTGCCCCTTCGCCGGCCCCGGCCGCTGCGGCGGCTGCGACTGGCAGCACGCCTCCCTGGAGGCGCAGCGGCGGCTGAAGACCGAGGTGGTGGCCGAGCAGCTGCGCCGCCTGGCCGGGATCGACTGGCAGGGCCGGGTCGAGGAGGTCCCCGGCGCCCCCGACGGCCTGGGCTGGCGCACCCGCGTGCAGTTCGCCGCCGACCGCGACGGGGTGCTGGGCCTGCGCCGCCACCGCTCCCACGACATCGAGCCGGTCGACGCCTGCCTGATCGCCCACCCCGAGGTGGAGAACGTCGGCGCCGAGGTCATGAACTGGCGCGGCGCCTCCACGGTCGAGGTCATCGCCTCCTCCGCGGGCGACCAGGCCGTCGTGGTGGCGCCCAAGCCCCGCCGTACGGTGGCCGTGCCCGACCTCGACGAGAGCGTGGCCGTCTTCGTCAACGAGGGCAGGGGCCGCACCCGCACGGTCCACGGCCGCCACCACGTCACCGAGCGCGTCGGCGAGCGCGACTTCCAGGTCACCGGGAGCGGCTTCTGGCAGGTCCACCCCGGGGCCGCCGCCACCCTGCTCGCCACCGTCATGGAGTTCGCCGACCCCAAGCCGGGGGAGTGGGCACTGGACCTCTACTGCGGCGTCGGCCTGTTCGCGGCGTCCCTGGCCGAGGCGGTCGGCCCGGACGGCGCCGTGTTCGGCGTCGAGTCCGAGTCCGTCGCGGTCCGCGACGCCGAGCGCAACCTCCGGGACCTGCCGCAGGCCCGGTTCGGCCGGGGCTTCGTGGAGAGCGCCCTGGACCGCTACGGGATCGAGCGCGCCGACCTGGTCGTCGTCGACCCGCCCCGCACCGGTCTCGGCCGCGAGGTCGCGGCCCGGATCGCCTCCCTGGAGGCCTCCCGCATCGTCTACGTCTCCTGCGACCCCGCCACCCTGGCCCGCGACCTCTCCTGGCTCGGGGAGCGCGGCTACCGCCTGGCCGAGCTGCGGGCCTACGACGCCTTCCCGATGACCAGCCACGTGGAGTCCGTCGCCCTGCTCGTCAGAGACTGACGCCCACCGCCGAGGCGGCCGCATGGCACGCGCCGCGGCCGTCGGCCCGGGCGACGATCCGGCCCGCCCCGACGCGGACGGCGGCCTCGGTGCCGTCGCTCACCGCGGGCACGCCCGCGGCCGCGGCGAGGGCGCCGGACGCGTCGTGGACCACCTGCAGGCGCGGCCAGGCCGGCGGCGGGAAGGCCTCGCGCAGGCAGGCGCAGAGCTCGGCGACGGCCAGCCGGGCGAGCGGGGCCAGCTCGCCGGGGTCGCCGGTGACCAGGACGACGGTGACCGCGGCGCCGGGGGGCGCGGCCCGCACCGCCTCCTCGGCGGCCTCGAGCCGGTGCAGGCCGAGGACCGCCACCACGCCGTCGTCCGTGAGCCGCGCGGGCTCGCCGCGGACGACGTCCAGGGCGGGCGGCGGTGACCACGGCTCGTCGGCGGGGCGCGCCCGCGGGACGTACGGCAGGTGCGGCGGCCGCCACTCGTCATCCAGATCGAGGTCCGCGAGCCCCTCGCAGGCGCCGACGACGTTGAAGGGCTCGACGAAGCCGGGTGCGGCGGCGGCCAGCTGGCTCGCGCCGTGCAGGGTCGTGAGCGCGGCCTCGGCCACGCGCACCAGGCGGCCGGAGGGCGCCCCCGGCGGGCGGAGCCGTTCCAGGGCCAGGCCGAGCAGGAGCGCGTCGAGCTTCATGAGCTGCGTGAACGGCCGCCGGGTCCGCTCGTCGGCGAGGACCTCGGACATCAGGTCCATGCCGAGCCGGGCCGGACCGCGCCGCTCGCCGGTGGCGAGGGGGAGCCGGGCGAGCCAGGCGCGGGCGAACGCGCCGAGCGCCTCGCGGGAGGTGCGGTGCGGCTCCGGGCGCGGCGGCTCGGGCGCCCGCTCGGCGAGGTCGGCCAGGACGGCGAAGTAGAGCGCCCGCTTGCCCGGGAAGTTGGAGTAGACCGCGCCGCGGGTGAGCGCGGCGCGGTCGGCGATGTCGTCTATCTTGGCGTCCCGGAAACCGTGCTCGGCGAACTCTTCCCCAGCGGCGGCCAGCACCTTGACCCGGTTGCGTTCCTGCAGTTCAGCCCTGCTGAGCCGGCCCATCGTCCTCCCCGCTCCGGGATCTCCCGTCCTGGCCCACGATATCCGGCGCCGAGCATATGATGAGACCATCTGATCGCATCATTCATAATCTGCAGTAACCATGACCGATGGCAGACCGGCTGCGAGCGGGGTCCTCCGGAGATCGCCCCGTGTCCGGCGTCGCCGTCCGTGACCCTCCGACCGCCAGGCCCGGCCTGGTCCCTGCGGGCCCCGGCCCGCACAACCGTTGAGGAGACGTTTCCGAGTGGCACGCATCGGTGGCGGCAACCTGCTGAAGTGCACGTTCTGCGGGAAGAGCCAGAAACAGGTCAGGAAGCTCATCGCGGGTCCGGCCGGCGTCTACATCTGCGACGAGTGCGTCGAGCTCTGCAACGAGCTCATCGCCGAGGAACTCGGCGAACCCTCCGAGAGCGGGCTGCGGGAGCTGCCGAGACCGCGGGAGATCTACGAGTTCCTCGAACAGTACGTCGTCGGGCAGGACGGCGCCAAGAAGACGCTCGCGGTGGCCGTCTACAACCACTACAAGCGCATCCGGTCGGGGGCCGGCGGGAGCGGGCGGCACGCGGGGAAGGAGGAGCCGGTCGAGCTCGGCAAGTCCAACATCCTGCTGATCGGCCCGACCGGCTCCGGCAAGACCTACCTCGTCCAGACACTCGCCAGGATGCTCGACGTCCCGTTCGCGATCGCCGACGCCACCGCGCTGACGGAGGCCGGCTACGTGGGCGAGGACGTCGAGAACATCCTGCTCAAGCTGATCCAGGCCGCCGACTACGACGTCAAGAAGGCCGAGACCGGCATCATCTACATCGACGAGATCGACAAGATCGCCCGCAAGAGCGAGAACCCGTCGATCACCCGCGACGTCTCGGGCGAGGGCGTGCAGCAGGCCCTGCTGAAGATGCTGGAGGGCACCACGGCGAGCGTGCCGCCGCAGGGCGGGCGCAAGCACCCGCAGCAGGAGTTCATCCAGATCGACACGGGCAAGGTGCTGTTCATCGTCGGCGGGGCGTTCGCCGGCCTCGAGAAGATCATCGAGCAGCGGACCGACCGCAGGGGCGCCGGGTTCGGCGCCGCGATCCGGACCCGGGAGGCGCGGGAGAAGGAGGACGTGTTCGCCGGCGTCATGCCCGGGGACCTGCTGAAGTTCGGGCTCATCCCCGAGCTCGTCGGCCGGCTCCCGGTGGTGTCGACCCTGCGGCCGCTGGACCGGACGGCGCTGGTCCGGATCCTGACCGAGCCGCGCAACGCCCTGATCAAGCAGTACCAGAAGCTCTTCGAGCTCGACGGCGTCGAGCTCGAGTTCGCCGAGGACGCCGTCGGCGCGATCGCCGACCAGGCGCTGCTGCGCCGTACCGGTGCCCGGGCGACCCGCGCGATCCTCGAAGAGGTCCTGCTCGACGTGATGTACGAGGTGCCGAGCCGGGACGACGTGGCCCGCGTCGTGATCGACCGCGACACCGTCCTCGACAACGTCAACCCCACCCTGGTCCCGCGCGAGCGGTCCGATCGCACGTGGGAGCGCCCGGAGAAGTCCGCCTGAGGAGGCGGGCCCCGGGCCCCGGCGTCGGCCGGAGCGCTACAGGGGAGGCGCCGACAGCAGGCGGACGACCTCGGGATCGGGTGCGGCGCCCCGGGTGGAGAGCCAGGCCAGGTGGTTGCGGGCGGCGAAGGCGACCATCTTCCGGGCATCGGCCGGAGAGAGGCTCTCCGGGCCGGCCAGGACGGAGGTCAGCGCGATCCTGCCCTCGGTGACGGGCTCGGCCAGGGCCTCGGCGACCTGGGGCCGGGCGGCGCGGACGGCCGAGGCGACGGGGCGCAGACGGCTCTGGCCGGCGGACGCGGGCCTGATCGGGACGAGCAGGTTGACGACGGAGATCCGCACGCCCGCCTCCCGGGTGGCCCGGAGCATCATCTGGTCCCGCGGGGCCAGGCCCGTCTCGGTCGCCGGGAGGGTGAAGCCCACCGCGAGAGACCGGCCGCCCTCCCGCGCCTCCTCCTGCAGTGCCGTGATCGCCTCGGCGCGGCGCAGGACGGTCTCGTCGTCGGCGGAGTCCTGGACCTCGAAGTCGAGGTAGGCGGCGCCGAAGTCGCCCACG
The DNA here is from genome assembly GCF_014203605.1 of Thiemannella venezuelensis. GTDB lineage: Bacteria > Actinomycetota > Actinomycetes > Streptosporangiales > Streptosporangiaceae > Planomonospora_A > Planomonospora_A venezuelensis. Next base: position 70,594 of record NZ_JACHJJ010000011.1, read on the forward strand.
GCCTTGCGGTAGGCGGCGGTCAGGGTGGCGGGGACGGCGCAGGCGCCGGAGAGCTCCCGGCCGGTCGGGCCGCCGAAGACGAGGCCCGCGACGCCGCCGGCCGCCCGCAGGCGGTCCAGCCGGCCGGGGACCGGGTCGCCGCCCTGCCCCTGCCGCCCGCCCCACCGCAGGGTGCAGCCGTCCCGTCCGGCGGTGAGATGGCCCAGGGCGAACCAGCGCGCGCCGTCCTGCGGGTCGGCGGCCGAGGGCAGGCCGAAGAGCGGGGTGCGGGCGGCGTCGACGAACGTCACGAAGCCCGACGGGCCTCCGGCGGCGGGAGCGGCGGCGCCGGAGTCGGCGACCCGCTCGGCCGCGGGCCGGCCCGCGGGCGGGGCGGTCGCGGCGCCGAGGCGTTCGGGGCGCGCGGCCCGGGCGGGCCCGGCCCACTCGTCGGCCTCGGCGGGCAGCAGCCAGACCGCGGCGCCGGTCGTGGCGGCGAGCAGGATGGCGGCGAGCGCGACGAGGGAGCGGGGCGGGGTGCCCGGCTCGCGGGCGTGACGGGCGGCGGGGCGGGCTGTCGCCGTCGGCATCTGTCTCCACCCTCTCCACGGCGCCGTCTGATCGCTTTGGGTATCCGGTCCGCTACCTAGCGCACCGGAGTCTCGAACGTTAGCAAGCGCTCCCGCCGTACCGCGAGCTTTCCGCGGACGCCGTCCGGAGTGCCCGGATAATAGGGCCCATGAAGTTGAGGATCTTCACTGAACCGCAGCAGGGCGGCACCTACGACGAGCTGCTGGCGGTTGCGCGGGCCGCGGAGCGGCTGGGGTTCGACGCCTTCTTCCGCTCCGACCACTACATGCGCATCGGGCCGGGCGATCCCGGCCCCGGATCCACCGACGCCTGGGTGACCCTGGCGGGCCTGGCGAGGGAGACCTCCACGATCAGGCTCGGGACGCTGGTCACCCCCGCCACCTTCCGGCTGCCCGGCGCGCTGGCGATCAGCGTGGCCCAGGTGGACCGGATGAGCGGCGGCCGGGCCGAGCTGGGCCTGGGCACCGGCTGGTTCGACGCCGAGCACATCGCGTACGGGATCCCGTTCCCGCCGGTCAGTGAGCGGTTCGCCCGGTTCGAGGAGCAACTGGAGATCCTCACCGGGCTCTGGACCACGCCCGCGGGCAAGACCTTCTCCTTCGAGGGCTCCCACTACCGGCTCGCCGACTCGCCGGCGCTGCCCAAGCCCGCGCAGAGCCCCAGGCCGCCGATCATCATCGGCGGGTTCGGCGCCCGGCGGACCCCGGCGCTGGCCGCCCGCTTCGCCGACGAGTACAACGTGCCGTTCCGCACGCTCGGCGACACGGCCGGGGCCTTCGACCGGGTCCGCCGGGCGTGCGAGGAGCGGGACCGGTCCTCGATCGTGCTCTCCGCCGCGCAGACCGTCTGCGTCGGCGCCGACGACGCCGAGATCGCGCGCCGGGCCGGGGTGATCGGGCAGGATCCGGCCGCGCTGCGCGACAGCGGGCTGGCGGGCACCCCCGCCGAGGTGGCCGAGAAGATCGGGAGGTTCGCCGAGCTGGGCGCCGAGCGGATCTACCTCCAGGTGCTGGACCTGGGCGACCTGGACCACCTGGAGCTCATCGCCGCCGAGGTCCTGCCGCACGTGTAGGGGAGGACCGGCCGGGGACCGCGGGCTCCCCGGCCGCCGCACCCGGGCCGGACCCCGGGGCGTCCGGTCCGGGAGGGCGGCCGGGTCCCTCCCGGCGCCGCGCCGGGAACGGATAATCACTGGTCGGGCAGATCGGGCTGGGACATACTTTCCCGGGTGTTGCTCACCATCTCCACGACCCTGCGGCCCGCCACCGACCTCGGCTACCTGCTGCACAAGCATCCGGACCGGGTCCAGGAGTTCGGCCAGTCGTACGGCACGGCCCGCGTCTTCTACCCGGAGGCGAGCGAGGAGCGCTGCACGGCGGCGCTGATGCTCGACGTCGACCCGGTGCGCCTGGTGCGCTCGCGCGGACGCTCGACGCCCGACTACGCCCTGGGGCAGTACGTCAACGACCGGCCGTACGCGGCCTCGTCGCTGCTGGCCGGCGCGCTGGCGGACGTCTTCCGCACGGCCCGCGCGGGCCGCTGCGCGAGCCGTCCCGAGCTCGCGGCCGGGCCGGTCCCCCTGGAGATCACGCTGCCCGCGCTGCCCTGCCGGGGCGGCCCCGAGCTGGCGCACCGGCTGTTCGAGCCGCTGGGCTGGGCGGTCGAGGCACGGGCCGTACCGCTGGACGAGGGGTTCCCCGAGTGGGGGGACTCCCGCTACGTGCGGCTGGCGCTGCGCGGCGAGGTCCGGCTGGCCGACGCGCTCAACCAGCTCTACGTGCTGCTGCCCGTCCTGGACGACGCCAAGCACTACTGGATCGCCCCCGACGAGGTGGACAAGCTCATCCGCGCGGGCGAGTCCTGGCTGGCCGCCCACCCGGAGCGGGGCCTGATCACCCGCCGCTACCTCGGCCGCCGCTGGGCTCTCGCCCGTACGGCCTTCGCCCGCCTGGCCGAGCTCGGCGACGACGTCGAGGAGGATCTGGAGCCGCCCGTCGAGGAGGATCCGGAGCCGTCCCGGGAAGAGGGCGCGGAGCCGCCGGCGGAAGAGCCGTCCGCCACGGCGGCGGAGGAGCCCGCCGGGCCCCGCGATGAGGCGGGGCCCCGGGTCGGGGCTGTGGAGTCCGGGGCTGTGGAGTCCGGGGCTGTGGAGTCCGGGACTGTGGAGCCCGGGACTGTGGAGCCCGGGACTGTGGAGCCTGGGGCGAAGCGGCCGCTGAACGCGGTGCGGCGGGAGGCGGTGGCAGGCGTGCTCCGCGAACTGGGGGCGCACACGGTCATCGACCTGGGCTGCGGCACCGGGCAGCTGGTCGGGGCGCTGCTGGCCGACCCGGCCTTCACCAGGGTCGCGGGCACGGACGTGTCGGCGCACGCGCTGACCGTCGCCGCCAGGAAGCTCAGGCTCGACCGCATGCCCGACCGGCAGCGGGAGCGGCTGGAGCTGTTCCAGGGGGCGCTGACCTACACCGACGACCGGTTCGCCGGATACGACGCCGCCGTCCTCATGGAGGTCGTCGAGCACGTCGACCTCCCCCGGCTCCCGGCGCTGGAGCGGGTGGTCTTCGGCGCGGCCCGTCCCGGGCACGTCGTCGTCACCACGCCCAACGCCGAGTACAACGTCCGCTACGAGTTCCTGACGGGCATGCGCCACCCCGACCACCGGTTCGAGTGGACCCGGGCCGAGTTCGCGGCCTGGGCGGCGAAGGTCTGCGACGAGTACCGCTACACCGTCGCCTTCCGCCCCGTCGGGGACGACGACCCCGAGCTGGGCCCGCCCACGCAGATGGCCGTCTTCACCCTGGGAGGGACCCGATGACCGAGACCGCCGTGCCCGAGGACGGAGGGGACGACCTCGCCCGGGCCGTTCCGGAGACGGGAGACCCCGCGACCGGGGCCGCCGCGCCGGCCGCGACCGAGATCGCCGTTCCGGCGATGTCGCTGGTCGTGCTCGTCGGGGTGTCCGGGAGCGGGAAGTCGACCTTCGCGCGCAGGCACTTCGCGCCGACCCAGGTGATCTCCTCCGACTTCTGCCGGGGCCTGGTCGCCGACGACGAGAACGACCAGGCGGCCACGCCGGACGCCTTCGACGTGCTCCACTACATCGTCCGCACCCGCCTGCGGCGGGGCCTGCTCACCGTCGTGGACGCCACCAACGTGCAGTGGGAGGCGCGCAGGCAGCTGATCGACCTGGCCAAGTCGGAGAACGTCCTGGTCGACGCGGTCGTCCTCGACGTCCCGGAGGAGGTCGCGATCGCCCGCAACGAGGCCAGGCCCGACCGGGACTTCGGGCCGCAGGTGGTACGGCGCCAGCGCAAGGACCTGAGGCGCTCCCTGGGGAAGATCTCCCGGGACGGCTTCCGCCGGGTCCACGTGCTGCGCGGGGTGGAGCAGATCGAGGCCGCCGCGGTCGTCACGGAGAAGGCGTGGACCGACCGGCGCGAGCTGACCGGGCCGTTCGACATCATCGGCGACGTGCACGGCTGCCGCGCCGAGCTCGAGGCGCTCCTGCGCAAGCTCGGCTGGGAGGTCACGCCGGCCGGTGCCAGCCACCCCGAGGGCCGCACGGCGGTGTTCGTCGGCGACCTGGTGGACCGGGGACCGGACACGCCGGGAGTGCTCCGGCTGGTCATGGGCATGGTCGCGGCCGGGACCGCGCTGTGCGTGTCGGGCAACCACGAGCAGAAGCTCGCCCGCGCGCTCAACGGCCGCAAGGTGCGCGTCGCGCACGGCCTGCAGGAGTCGCTCGACCAGCTCTCCGCCGAGCCCGAGGAGTTCCGCACCGCCGCGCTGGCCTTCATGGACGGGCTGATCAGCCACTACCAGCTCGACGGCGGCGGGCTCGTCGTCGCGCACGCCGGGCTGAAGGAGGCCTACCACGGCCGCGCCTCGGGCCGGGTGCGCTCCTTCGCGCTGTACGGCGACACCACCGGCGAGACCGACGAGTACGGCCTGCCGGTCCGCTACCCCTGGGCACGCGAGTACCGCGGCCGGGCCATGGTCGTCTACGGGCACACGCCGGTCCCCGAACCGGAGTGGATCAACAACACGATCTGCCTGGACACCGGCGTGGTCTTCGGCGGGAGGCTGACCGCGCTGCGCTACCCGAGCAGGGAGATCGTCTCGGTGCCCGCCGAGAAGGTCTGGTACGAGCCGGTCAAGCCGTTCGCGGCCCCCGGCCACCGCGACCCGGAGACCCTCTCCATCGACGACGTGCGGGGCACCAGGCACATCGAGGTGCGCTACGGCGGCGGGCGGATCAAGGTCAGGGAGGAGAACTCCGCCGCCGCTCTGGAGATCATGAGCCGGTTCGCGGTGGACCCGCGCTGGCTGGTCTACCTGCCGCCGACCATGGCACCGCCGGAGACCTCCCGGCTGGACGGCCACCTGGAGCACCCGGCCGAGGCGTTCGCCGAGTTCGCCGCGGCGGGAGTGGGCCGGGTGGTGTGCGAGGAGAAGCACATGGGCTCGCGGGCGGTGGCCGTACTGGCCAGGACCCCCGAGGCCGCGGCGGCGCGGTTCGGGGTCGAGGACGGGAGCGCGGGCGCGGTCTACACCCGCACCGGGCGGCCGTTCTTCGACGACGCGGCGGTCATCGGCGCGCTCGTCGACCGGCTCCGGTCGGCGTGCGCGCCGCTCATGGACGAGCTGGGCTCGGACTGGCTGGTGCTCGACTGCGAGCTGCTGCCCTGGTCGGCCAAGGCGGAGGGGCTGATCCGCAACCAGTACGCCTCGGTGGGCGCGGCGGCCCGCACCGCGCTGCCGGAGACGATCGCGGCACTGGAGGCGGCGGCCGGGCGCGGTCTGGGTGTGGGCGGTCTGCTGGACCGCACCCGACGCCGCCTGGACAACGCTGCCCGGTTCAGGGACGCCTATGCGCGCTACTGCTGGCCGGTCTCCGGCCTGGAGGGCCTGCGGGTGGCGCCGTTCCAGATCCTGGCGTGCGAGGGCCGGGCGACCGCCGCGACCGAGCCGCACTCCTGGCACCTGGAGGCGCTGTCGCGGCTGGAGGACCCGCTGATCGCGCCCACCCGCCACGTCTACGTGGACCTGGACTCGGAGGAGTCGAGGCAGGCGGCGACCGTGTGGTGGGAGGCGCTGACCGCCGAGGGCGGCGAGGGCATGGTCGTCAAGCCGCTCACCGCCCCCGCCGGCCCCGCCGGATCCACCGCGCCGCCGGGCCGTACCGGAGCGAGCGGGCCGGAGGGCGAGGCGGAGCCGCGGCCGGTGGAGGTCCGCCCGGGCCGGGTGCAGCCGGGGATCAAGGTCCGCGGGCGGGAGTACCTGCGGATCATCTACGGCCCCGACTACACCGAGAGCCTGGACGTGCTGCGCAACCGCTTCCTCGGCCGCAAGCGCTCCCTGGCGCTGCGCGAGCACGCGCTCGGGCTGGAGGCGCTGTCCCGGCTGGCCGAGGGGGAGCCGCTCTGGCGCGTGCACGAGGCGGTCTTCGCCGTCCTCGCCCTGGAGTCCGAGCCGGTGGACCCCCGGCTCTGAGCGCGCGGGCCCGTACGGACATCTCGTGTCCGTACGGGCCCGCGCCGGGTACGGCCGGGCGCGGCGGCTGCGAGGACGCGTTCCCCCGGTACGGCCCCAGGCGCGCGCTGCCGGTTGATTTGCGGCTTTTGTCGGCGGTGTGAAGGATGCGGGGATGATCTCCCCCAGCCTGTTCCGGCAGCGGGCCTTCCTGCTGTTCTTCCTGGGCCTCCTCGTCCTCGGGGCGGCCACTTACCTCCTGACGACCGTGCTCACCGACTACGTGACGGACACGTTCACAAGGGACGACTTCGTGTCCGCCGAGAGCGCTTCGCCCCGCACCGTGCTGTTGCTGGCCGTGCTGCTGCTGCCAGCGGTGCTGACCCTCCCCGTCGGCGTGGTGGTCGACCGGGTGCGCCGCGGGCCGCTGCTGGTGGCCGTGGGCCTGCTGAGCGCGGTGCTGCTGGCCTCGATCCTGGGCGCGGCCTGGCTGGAGATGAAGACCCTGGTGCACTTCGCGGCGGTGAGCGCGGTGCTGATGCTGCTCGGGGTCGCCGGGCAGCTCGGTGGAGAGGCCCACCTGCCGGCCGTCGCCGGGCGTGACCGGCTCGTCCCGGCCAACGCCGTGCTGTTCGCCGTCTCGGCGGGCCTCCCGCTCGCGCTCGACTACCTGCCGGTCGCCAGAGCAGGGGCGGCGGGCAGGGCCGATGGGTGGATCCGGCAGGTGGGCGAAGACGGGGCGGAGGGCGTTCCCGCGCTGGTGGTGCTCGCCGTCGTCGCCGTGCTGTTCATGGTCGCGGCGCTGCTGTTCCGCGGGGTCGGCGTCGCCGAGGAGCCGCCGGTCCTGAAGGCGTCGCCGTCCTCCGGGACCGATGTCCCCGGGGAGTCGGCGGGACTGTGGACGTCCCTGTGGCGGGAGCTGGCCGAGGGCGTGCGCTTCACGCTGACCCATCCGGTGGTCAAGGCGATCGTCCTGTATCTGGTGCTGTCCGCACTGGCCGAGGCGGTGGCCGAGGAGGTCGGGGAGGAGCTGTCCGTCCCCGACGGCCTGGGGTGGGAATGGATGCTGTTCCAGGGGTCGCCCTTCGTCGGAGCCCTGCTGGCCGTGCTGCTGCACCGGCGGTTCGGGGCTCTCCGGCTGGCCTGGCTGGCCGTGCTGGTGACCCAGCCGTTCACGCTCCTGGTCGCGTTGGGCGGGACGGCCTGGGGCGCGTTCTGGAACCTGGTCGGCACGTCCGTCCCGTACGTGGGATCGACGATCACCCTGGTCGCGCTGCTCAGCCACCGTCAGGCGATCACACCGGATCGGCTGCTGGGCCGGACGGGCGCCACGCTGCTCCTGATCACCGGTCTGGTGATGGTCCCTGCGGCGTTCCTGGCGAGCCTCGTGGCCCCCGAGGGTCCGCTGAGGTTCGGCGGGTCCATCGTGGCGGGTGAGGAGGTGGGTATGGCGGAGGCGCTGCCCGGCCTGGCGCTGGCCACGGTGCTGGCGCTCGCCGCCGCCGTACCGCTGATGAGGCTCCGGGCCGGGGACGGTGAGGAGCGGCGCGCGGTGATGGCCGGAGGCGGAGCGGGGCACGACGGCGCGGGCGGTGCCGTCCGGGAACAGGGCGGCCCGGAAGACGCGGGCCGGGGAGACCGGGAAGAGGGAGACCGGGATGAGTGAAAGCCGTCCGGGAGGGGAGGGAAGCGGTCATGCCTCCGACGAGAGCCGAGCTTGAGGCCGCCAAGGACCTGGTCATCGAGGACGTCCTGGGACCCGGGCTGGAGGTGCTGTTCTGCGGCATCAACCCGGGCCTGTACTCGGCCGCCACCGGGCACCACTTCGCCCGGCCGGGCAACCGCTTCTGGCCCGCCCTGCACCGGTCCGGCTTCACGCCCCGCCTGCTCTCCCCGGCCGAGCAGGACCTGCTGCCCTCCTTCGGGCTGGGCATCACCAACGTGGTGCCCCGGGCCACCGCGCAGGCCGCCGAGCTGTCGGCGGAGGAGTTCCGGCAGGGCGGGGTACGGCTGGCGCGGCTGGTCGCAGAGGTCCGGCCCCGGGTGCTGGCGGTGGCGGGGGTGACGGCCTACCGGACCGCGTTCGGGCGGCCGAAGGCCGCGATCGGGCCGCAGGAGGAGCGGGTCGGCGAGGCGCCGGTCTGGGTGCTGCCCAACCCCAGCGGCCTGAACGCCCACTGGACGCTGGAGCGGATCGCGGGGGAGCTGCGGCGGCTCCGCGAGTCCCTGGGACGGCCCCCGCTCTGACCGCGCCCCGTCCCGTCCGGCCGCCCCGTCCCGTCCGGCCGCCCCGTCCCGTCCGGCCGCCCCGTCCCGTCCGGCCGCCCCGTCCCGTCCGGCCGCCCCGCCCCGTCCCGCCGCCCCGCCCCGTCCCGCCCGGCCCGGAACCGGAGAACGGCCCGGCTCAGAACGCGCCGGACCGGCCGGCCCGCCGGGCGTGGCCGCGGTGGTGGAGCACCCGGAACAGGGTCATCACCAGCCAGGCGAGGAAGACGAACTTGAGCACGCCGAACCCGGCGAACGCCACCCCGGCGACCAGGAGCACGAACAGCAGCGGCGCCAGGGGCGGCGGCCCGCCCCGGTGGGCCGTCGGATGCCGGTGCCCCGGCGGCCGGGACCCGTGCGGCCCGGCCGCGTGCCGCCGCCAGGCCTCGCGGCGCTCCGCCCGCAGCTCCGCCCTCCACTCGGCCCGCCAGCCGGTCCTCAGGTCCGGCCGGCCACCCGTCCGGCGGGCGCGCGGGCCGTCCCCGCCCACGCCGTACGGCCCCGCCGGGGAGGCGGCGCCGTACAGGTCGGGGAGGTTCTCCTGGGCCAGGGCCAGCTCACGCCCGGTACGGGCGGACAGGGTCAGGCCGAGGCGCTCGTCGAGCTCCTCGTGGGTCAGGCGGCCCTGGGCGTAGTGCTCGCGCAGGGCCGCCATCGCCGCGTCGCGTTCCACGTCCCCGATACGGAGATCGCCGTGAGAGGTCATGCCTTCTCCTCGTATCCCGAGATTCCCTGATGGATGGCGCTTTTTGATGATCTGGGCCCATCGCGACCGGCGGCCCGGCCGGTGGGCGGCGGAGGCGGCGGGTGGCCGGCCCGTGCCGGACGCTCACCCGCCGGGCGCTCACTCCTCCCCGGGGTCGCCCTCGGCGAGGATCTGGTAGAGCTTGCGCCGCGTCTCGACCAGTTGCTGCCTGGCCTGGCGGATCTGCGCCTCGCTGCCGGTCTGCAGGATCTGGAGCATGGCGAAGCCGGACTGGCGGGCCAGGTCCATCAGCTCCCAGGTGCCCTCGTCGACGTTGGGCGTCATCTCCTCCCACGGCGCGCGCACCTCGTCGGGGTGCTCGGTGACGTAGGCCCGGCCCGCGTCGGTGAGCCGGAAGGTCTTGCGGCCGTCGTTCTCCTCCGACAGGACCAGGCCCTCGTCGGTGAGCTGCTGGAGCGCGGGGTAGACCGCGCCGGGGCTGGGCTTCCAGCCGCCCTGGCTGCGCTCGGCGATCTCCTGGATGATCTGGTAGCCGTTGCGCGGCTCCTCGGAGAGCAGCGCCAGGATCGCGGCGCGGACGTCGCCCCGCTTCGCCTTGCGCCCCCGGCCGAACGGCGGGCGTCCGCCGCCGCGGCCGGGGCCGCTCCAGGGGCCGCGTCCCCAGTCCCACGGGAAGCCGCTGCCGAAGGGGCCGCCGCCGAACGGGCCGCCGCCTCGGGGACCGCCGCGGTGCCGGCGGTCGTGCGGGCCGCCCTCGGGCGGGACGCGCGGGCCGCGGTGCGCGTACGGACCGTCCTCATGCCGGCTCTCGGCCATGGTGCGCCAGACCTCCCTGGCGGCGCGCTTCATCTCACGGCGGATCTGGTGCGGGTGCGCTCCCGGCCACCGGCCGCCCATCGCGTGTGCGGATGTCATGTCGTCCTCCTGTGTTCACGATCGACCTTCGATCGCTCTCGATTCTTCAAAGATATATCGACAGTATTCTGAAGGCAAGGCTTCGTCCGGATCGTTTCTGACTTCACCCGGTCACAGTGAGTAAGATTCTGGTGGCCGGAAAAAATAAGTGAGATAGATCACTGGATTCTCGCCGGTTTTCGGAACAAGCACCGAGACCTAGGCGTTACAAATGACATAGACGGGATTCGTTCCGCGCGGGAAGGGCTGGGGGGTGCTTTCGGCGCGGAACGGTCCCGTCTGTCGTTCCTCCCCCGTGTCCGTCTGGATGCGGGGGATTTTTTCGTCTCGGGCCCCGGGCGGAGGAATCCCTGCCCTCGCGTCGTCACGGGGCAGAATGGTGCTGCCCCCTGCGGGACAGGGCTTTGCCGTACAGTCGATCACTGTGATCGTGATGGTGGTGGTTGAGCGTTGATGGGGCACACGCACGCGCTGACGGGGGCGATCGCCTGGCTCGGGGTGGCCCCGGCGCTCGCCGCGCTGCCGCTGCTGACCGAGTCCTCCAGGTTCGTCGAGACCGGCGTCATGGTGAACGCGCTGAGTCCGGCCGAGTTCGTCGCCGGGGCCCTGGTCTGCGCCGGGGCCGCGATGCTGCCGGACCTCGACCATCCCAGCGCGACGATCGCGCAGACCTTCGGCCCGGTCACCTGGGCGCTGAGCAAGGCGGTCAACTGGCTGGCCGGCGGGCACCGGCACGCCACCCACTCGCTGCTGTTCGCGGTCGGCGCCGGGTTCGGCGCCCACTATCTGGCCACCAGCCAGCCGATCGGCCGGGACGTCCTGGTCGTGCTGCTGATCGGCCTGGCGCTGCGGGCGATCGGGATCGGGATCCCGGGCAAGAAGTTCGCCTCGGCGATGGTGAACATCGCCATGACGGCGGGGCTGTTCGCGGTGTTCCGCTCCGACGGCGTGGGCTACGCCTGGCTGGGGCTGGCGGTCGCGGTCGGCTGCCTGGTGCACGTGGTGGGGGACTGCTGCACCGAGAAGGGCTGCCCGGTCCTGTGGCCGATGAAGCAGCGCTGGCTGCTCCCCTGGAAGATCGGGATCAAGACGGGCCGCGCCTTCGAGCAGAAGTTTCTCGCGCCGGTACTTTCCGTCGTCGTTCTCGGGCTGCTCTACTGGCGCCTCGCCCCCATCTGACCATACTGGTGAGTAACTTGATGTCGAGATATCCGGCGGGATATCTTGATGTCGAGACAACCGCTGCAACCGGCCGCGAAAGCCCAGTTAGGCATACCTAACTGACACGGGCGCTCCGGCGGTGCGGCAGGATTCAGTTGCGCCTTCTGCAAGGGCGCGCCAGACGACATGGGTGATGAGGGAGGCGAATCGTGTCCGCGAACAGCTTCGGCAGCCGTGACACGCTCCGCGTCGGTGACGCGGCTTACGAGATCTACCGGCTGGACGCCGTCGAGGGGTCGGGACGCCTCCCGTACAGCCTGAAGATCCTGCTGGAGAACCTGCTCCGCACCGAGGACGGCGCGAACATCACCGCCGACCACATCCGGGCGCTGGGCCAGTGGGACCCGTCCGCCGCGCCGAGCGTGGAGATCCAGTTCACCCCGGCCCGAGTGATCATGCAGGACTTCACCGGCGTGCCCTGCGTCGTGGACCTGGCCACCATGCGCGAGGCCGTCCGCGACCTCGGCGGCGACCCGGCCAGGATCAACCCGCTGGCTCCGGCCGAGATGGTCATCGACCACTCGGTCATCGTCGACTTCTTCGGCGGCCCGGACTCCTTCCGGCGCAACGTCGAGCGGGAGTACGAGCGCAACCGCGAGCGCTACCAGTTCCTGCGCTGGGGCCAGACCGCCTTCGACGAGTTCAAGGTCGTCCCGCCGGGCACCGGCATCGTGCACCAGGTGAACATCGAGCACCTCGCCCGCGTGGTCATGATCCGCGACGGCAAGGCCTACCCCGACACCTGCGTCGGCACCGACTCCCACACCACGATGGAGAACGGCATCGGTGTGCTCGGCTGGGGCGTCGGCGGCATCGAGGCCGAGGCCGCGATGCTCGGCCAGCCGATCTCCATGCTGATCCCGCGCGTGGTCGGCTTCAAGCTGACGGGCAAGCTCCCGGCCGGGGCCACCGCCACCGACCTGGTGCTCACCATCACCGAGATGCTGCGCAAGCACGGCGTCGTCGGCAAGTTCGTCGAGTTCTACGGCGAGGGCGTCTCCAGCGTGCCGCTGGCCAACCGCGCCACCATCGGCAACATGAGCCCCGAGTTCGGCTCGACCTGCGCGATCTTCCCGATCGACGGCGAGACGATCACCTACCTGAGGCTCACCGGCCGCTCCGACGAGCAGGTCGCGCTGACCGAGGCCTACGCCAAGGCTCAGGGCCTGTGGCTGGACCCGTCGGCCGAGGAGCCGGTCTTCTCCGAGTACATCGAGCTGGACCTGGCCACCGTGGTCCCGTCGATCGCCGGTCCCAAGCGCCCGCAGGACCGCATCGCGCTGTCGGCGGCCAAGGAGACCTGGCGCCGCGACGTGCGCAACTACGTCGCCGACTTCGACGGCGACGGGGTGGACGAGGCCAGCCAGGAGAGCTTCCCGGCCTCCGACGCCCCGGCCTCCAACGCCCGCGCCGAGGGCCTGCGCCCGCACAAGCCGGTCGCGGTCACGCTGGCCGACGGCACGGGCTTCGAGATCGACCACGGCGTGGTCACCATCGCGGCCATCACGAGCTGCACCAACACCTCCAACCCGTACGTCATGATGGGCGCCGCCCTGCTGGCCAGGAACGCGGTGGAGAAGGGCCTGACCCGCAAGCCGTGGGTCAAGACCTCGCTGGCCCCCGGCTCCCAGGTCGTCACCGGCTACTTCGAGCGCTCGGGCCTGCAGCCGTACCTCGACAAGATCGGCTTCAACCTGGTCGGCTACGGCTGCACCACCTGCATCGGCAACTCCGGCCCGCTGGACGAGGAGATCTCGGCCGCCATCCAGGAGAACGACCTCGCCGTCACCGCGGTGCTCTCCGGCAACCGCAACTTCGAGGGCCGGATCAACCCCGACGTCAAGATGAACTACCTGGCCTCGCCGCCGCTGGTGGTCGCCTACGCGCTCGCGGGCACCATGGACCTCGACCTGAACACCGAGCCGCTCGGCACCGGCGCCGACGGCGAGCCGGTCTTCCTCAAGGACATCTGGCCCTCGCCGGAGGAGGTCTCCGAGGTCGTCGGCGCCTCGATCGACCAGGACATGTTCCTGCGCGACTACGCCGACGTGTTCAAGGGCGACGAGACCTGGCAGTCGCTGCCGATCCCGACCGGCGACACCTTCGAGTGGGACCCGGCCTCGACCTACGTCCGCAAGGCCCCCTACTTCGACGGCATGCCCGCCCAGCCGGAGCCCGTCACCGACATCACCGGCGCCCGGGTGCTGGCCAAGCTCGGCGACTCGGTCACCACCGACCACATCTCCCCGGCCGGCTCCATCAAGCCGGGCACCCCGGCCGCGGAGTACCTGCGCGCCAACGGCGTCGAGGTCAAGGACTTCAACTCCTACGGCTCCCGCCGCGGCAACCACGAGGTGATGATCCGCGGCACCTTCGCCAACATCCGCCTGAAGAACCTGCTGCTCGACGGCGTGGAGGGCGGCTACACCCGCGACTTCACCGTCGAGGGCGCCCCGCAGAGCTTCATCTACGACGCCTCGGCCAACTACCAGGCCGCGGGCATCCCGCTCGTCGTCCTGGCCGGCAAGGAGTACGGCTCCGGCTCCTCGCGCGACTGGGCGGCCAAGGGCACCGCGCTGCTCGGCGTCCGCGCCGTCATCGCCGAGTCCTACGAGCGTATCCACCGCTCCAACCTGATCGGCATGGGCGTGCTGCCGCTGCAGTTCCCCGAGGGCGAGACCGCGGCCTCGCTGGGCCTGACCGGTGAGGAGACCTTCGACATCACCGGTGTCGAGGAGCTCAACAAGGGCGGCATCCCGCGCACCGTGACCGTGAGGGCCGGTGAGAAGGAGTTCCAGGCGGTCGTGCGCATCGACACGCCGGGCGAGGCCGACTACTACCGGCACGGCGGCATCATGCAGTACGTCCTGCGCTCCCTGCTCGCCAAGGGCTGAGCCGGAGGACGCGGAAACGGGACCGCCCGGCGAACCTTCGCCGGGCGGTCCCGCCTTTTCCCCGTCCGGCCGCCCCGGGGCGCGGCCGGACGGCGCGGCCCCGCGGGAGCACGCCCGGTGACGGGTGCGCGAGGGCGGGGCGTGAGGCCCCGGGACTACGGTCTCGTCCATGGGCGATGAAGTTTTCGTACTTGTTCTGGCTGGTCTATCGGTTTTTGCGGGGGCGGTCGTCCAGGGGGCGGTCGGGTTCGGGCTGGGCCTGGTGGCGGCACCGATGATCACTATGCTGGCGCCCTCCGCGATGCCGGGAGCCATCCAGGTCGTGAACGTCACCCTGCCGCTGTTCACCCTCCTGGCGGAGTGGCGCAGGGTGGACTGGCGCGGGCTCGGCTTCGGGCTGCTGGGCAGGCTGCCGGGCACCCTCCTGGGCGGCCTGGTGGTCCTCTACGTCTCCACGCGGGCGCTGGGCGTCCTGGTGGGCGTGATGGTGCTGGCGGCGGTGGCGCTCACCGCGCGGGCGGCGGCCGTGCCGCGCAACCCGGCGACCCTGGCCGGCGCCGGGTTCGTCTCGGGGGTCACCGGCACCGCGACCGGGATCGGCGGGCCGCCGATGGCACTGGTCTACCAGGACGCCAAGGGCCCCCAGATCAGGGCCACCCTCGCGATGTTCTTCTTCCTCAGCGCCGCGCAGTCGCTGGCCGTCCTCGCCCTCCTGGACCGGTTGCCGGCGCGGGCGGTGGTGTTCGGGGCGACGCTGATCCCCTGCCTGGTCCTGGGCTTCCTGGTCTCGGGGCCGCTGCGCCGCTACCTCGACGGAGGACGTGTCAGGGCCGGGATCCTGGTGGTGGCCGCGCTCTCCGCCCTGGCGCTGATCGTACGCGGCACCCTCGGTTAAGGCCGCGTTTCTGGATTGTTACCGCCGACAACAAACTTTACCTGCTGAGGGTCTGGTGTTCCTGGCCAGTGCGGAATACGTTGCCGCAAACAACATTCAACGGTACGGCGAGCCGCAACCCGGCGGGCCGTACCGGTGAACTCGGCATGCCGCACTTCCCGACCCCCCACTTCTCGAAGTTCTCGAAGAAAGGACCCGTGCACCATGCGCAAGGGGATCCTCAGCCTGACCGCCGCCGCCGCGGCGATGACCCTCGGTCTCACCGCCTGCGGGGGAGAGGGCGGCGACACCGGCGCCCAGACCAGCGCCGCTCCGTCCGGTGCGGCGAGCCAGCCCGCGGCCGGCAAGGTCGGCGTCATCCTGCCGGACAGCAAGTCCTCCGCCCGCTGGGAGACCGCGGACCGCAAGTACCTGGAGGAGGCGTTCAAGGCCGCGGGCGTGGCCTACGACATCCAGAACGCCCAGGGCGACAAGAACCAGTTCCAGACCATCGCCGACCAGATGATCACCAACGGGGCCACCGTCCTGATGATCGTCAACCTGGACAGCGGCACCGGCAAGGCCGTGCTCGACAAGGCCAAGGCGCAGGGCGTGGCCACCATCGACTACGACCGCCTCACCCTGAACGGCGGCGCCTCCTACTACGTGAGCTTCGACAACACCAAGGTCGGCACCCTGCAGGGTGAGGGCCTGGTGAAGTGCCTCACCGACAAGAAGGCCGAGAAGCCGATCGTCGCCGAGCTCAACGGCTCGCCGACCGACAACAACGCCACGCTGTTCAAGAACGGCTACGACGGCGTGCTCAAGGCCAAGTACGACTCGGGCGAGTACGTCAAGGGCCCGGACCAGTCGGTTCCGGACTGGGACAACGCCCAGGCGGGCACGATCTTCGAGCAGATGCTCACCGAGCAGCCGAAGATCGCCGGCGTGCTGGCCGCCAACGACGGCCTCGGCAACGCCGCCATCACGGTGCTGAAGAAGAACAACCTCAACGGCAAGGTCCCGGTCACCGGCCAGGACGCCACCGTGCAGGGCCTGCAGAACATCCTCGCCGGCGACCAGTGCATGACGGTCTACAAGGCGATCAAGAAGGAGGCCGACGCGGCGGCCGCGCTCGCCATCGGCCTGGCCAAGGGCGAGAAGCCCGCGGCGAGCGGCTCGGTCAAGGACACCGAGAGCGGCGCCGACGTTCCCGCCGTCCTGCTCGACCCGCAGGCGATCTTCTTCGAGAACGTCAAGGACGTCGTCGCCGACGGCTTCGTGACCAAGGAAGAGCTGTGCACCGGCGACTTCGCCGCCAAGTGCACCGAGGCCGGAATCCAGTAACGCGCCGTGGGGTACGGCCGGCCACCCCTCCGCCGGCCGTACCCCCGCCCCCGAGGAGCACCTTCATGACCCCCGTACTGGAACTCCGCGGGATCGACAAGAGCTTCGGTCCCGTCCAGGTCCTGCACGACGTCTCCTTCTCCGTCTACCCCGGAGAGGTGACCGCGCTGGTCGGCGACAACGGCGCCGGCAAGTCCACCCTCGTCAAGTGCGTCGGCGGCATCCACCCCATCGACTCCGGCTCGTACTTCTTCGAGGGCAAGCCCGTCCAGGTCCACTCTCCGCGCGACGCCGCCGCCCTGGGGATCGAGATCGTCTACCAGGACCTGGCGCTCTGCGACAACCTCGACATCGTCCAGAACATGTTCCTCGGACGCGAGCACAAGCGCGGCCTCGTCCTCGACGAGGACACCATGGAGGAGATGGCGGCCAAGACCCTGCAGAGCCTGTCGGTCAAGACCGTCAAGTCCATCCGCCAGCACGTCTCCAGCCTCTCCGGCGGCCAGCGCCAGACGGTCGCCATCGCCAAGGCCGTGCTCTGGAACAGCAAGGTCGTCATCCTCGACGAGCCCACCGCGGCGCTCGGCGTCGCCCAGACCGCGCAGGTGCTGGAGCTGGTCCGCCGCCTCGCCGACCAGGGACTGGCCGTGGTGCTCATCTCCCACAACATGAACGACGTGTTCGCAGTGTCCGACCGGATCGCCGCCCTCTACCTGGGCCGGATGGCGGCCCAGGTGAAGACCTCCGAGGTCACCCACGCGCAGGTCGTCGAACTGATCACCTCCGGCCGGAGCGGGGACCTCGGCCTCACCAACGGAGTTCCGGCATGACCACCACCCTCAAGGCCCCCCGGGCCGAGTCCCGCTCGATCGGCTCGAACGTCCGCGGCTACGCCGAGCGGGTCCGGGGCGGCGACATGGGCGCGCTGCCCGCGGTGTTCGGCCTGGTCGTGCTCTGCACGGTCTTCTCGATCCTGAAGCCCGCCTTCCTGACCTCGGGCAACTTCGCCAACCTGTTCACCCAGGGCGCGGCGGTCACCGTGATCGCCATGGGCCTGGTCTTCGTGCTCCTGCTCGGCGAGATCGACCTGTCGGCGGGCTTCGCCAGCGGCGTCTGCGCGGCGGTGCTCGCGATCATGCTCACCGACCAGGGCCTGCCCTGGTACGCGGCGGTGGGCGCGGCCATCCTCACCGGCGTCGTGATCGGCACGGTCATCGGCACGCTGGTCGCCAAGCTCGGCATCCCGTCCTTCGTGGTGACGCTCGCCGCCTTCCTCGGCTTCCAGGGCCTGGTGCTGCTGCTGGTCAAGGGCGGCACGAACATCTCCATCCGGGACGAGACGATCCTGGCGATCTCCAACAAGTACCTGCCGCCGGCGCTGGGCTGGGGCCTGCTGGCCGCAGGGGTCGTCGGCTACGCCGCCCTGCAGCTGCTGCGCGCGCGCAAGCGCACCGGGCGCGGCCTGGCCGCCGACCCCGTCTCGCTGATCGCGGTCCGGGTGGGGGCGCTGGCCGTCCTGGGCGGGCTCGCCGTCTACTTCCTCAACCTGGAGCGCAGCCGCAACGCCGCGGTGGTCTCGCTCAAGGGCGTGCCGGTCGTCGTCCCGATCATCGTCGTGCTCCTGCTGGTCCTGACGTTCGTGCTGCGCCGCACCGGGTTCGGCCGGCACCTGTACGCGGTCGGCGGCAACGCCGAGGCCGCGCGCCGGGCGGGCATCAACGTGGACCGGATGAAGATCAGCGCCTTCATGATCTGCTCCACCCTGGCCGCGGTCGGCGGCGTCATCGCCGCCTCCCGGGCCAGCTCGGTCGACCCCAACACCGGCGGCAGCAACGTGCTGCTCTACGCCGTCGGCGCGGCCGTGATCGGCGGGACCAGCCTCTTCGGCGGCAAGGGCCGGGTGCTGGACGCGGTCCTGGGCGGCGCGGTGGTCGCGGTCATCGAGAACGGCATGGGCCTGATGGGCTACAGCTCCGGCGTGAAGTACATCGTCACCGGATCCGTGCTGCTCCTGGCCGCGGGCGTGGACGCGCTGTCCCGCAAGCGTGCCGCCGCCGCTGGTCTAAGGTGACCATCGACCCCGATCCACCGAAGGAACACCACGCGATGCGAGCCGGTCCCTCACAGGAGGAGATCAGGCGCCACAACCTCGGCGCCCTGCTGCGCCACGTCCACCTGGGCGGGCCGACCTCGCGCGCGGAGCTCACCAGCCGGATGGGGCTCAACCGCAGCACCATCATGGCCCTCACCGCCGACCTCACCGCCGCGGGCCTGGTCCGGGAGGAGCTCCCGAGGGAGACCGGCCGGGCCGGGCGCCCCTCGCTGGTGGTCCGCCCGGAGTCGGCGCGGGTCTACGTGTTCGCCCTGGACGTGGGCGTCGACCGGCTGGTCGCCGCCCGCGTCGGCCTGGGCGGCACGATCCTCGACCGGCGCGAGGCGGTACGGCGGCGCGGGCCCTTCTCGCTGGAGGAGGTGGCCGCCCCGCTGGCCGCCTTCGCCCGGCAGATGCACCGCAAGACCCGCCCCGACACGGTCTGCGTCGGGGTCGCCGCGGCCTTCTCCGGGGGAGTGGCCCGGGACGACGGCGTCGTGCGGTTCGGGCCGAACATGGGCTCGGTCGACGTGCCGTTCGGCGAGGAGATGGCCCGCCGCCTCGGCCTCGGCCTGCCCGTGGCGGTCGGCAACGACGCCAACCTCGCGGCGCTGGCCGAGCACGCCCGCGGTGCCGGATCCGGCTGCCGCGACCTCGTCTACCTCCACGGGGACGTGGGCGTGGGCGGCGGCGTGATCGCGGGCGGCACCCTGCTCGGCGGCCACCAGGGCTTCGGCGGCGAGGTCGGGCACATGATCGTCAATCCCAGGGGCCGCTCCTGCGGCTGCGGCTCGCTCGGCTGCCTGGAGGCCGAGGTGGGGGAGCGGGCCCTGCTGGAGGCCGCCGGGCGCTTCGACGGCGCCGGCGCGCTGGTCGGCAGGGACGCCGTCCGCGCCGTGGTCGACGCCGCCGACCGCGGCGACATCGTGGCCCAGGCGGCGCTGAAGCGGGTCGGCGACTGGCTCGGTCTGGGCGTCGCCAACCTGGTCAACATCTTCAACCCCGAGATGGTCGTCTTCGGGGGGATGCTCCGCGAGGTCTACCTCGGCTCCGCGGCCCAGGTCCGCAGCCGCCTCGCGACCGACGCCCTCCCCCCGGTCCGTGAGCACCTGCGCCTGCGCGTCTCGGCCCTCGGCGATGACGCCACCCTGGTCGGCGCCGCCGAGCTGGCCTTCTCCCAGGTCCTCGCCGACCCGCTGGAGGTCCTCGCCCGCGCGGGCTCCTGAGGGGAGCCGGCCGTACCGGCAAGAGCGGCCGTACCGGGAAGACGAGAGCCACCCGCCGCGGGCTGTGGGGCGACGGCGGGTGGCTCCGGAGCGTTCGGGAGGCCGGGAAGATCCCGGGAGGTCAGGAGACCTTGGACTTGGGGGCGGCCCAGGTGTTGCAGGCGCCGGGGCCCTCCTGGTCGAAGCCGCGCCGCAGCCAGTAGGCGATGCTGGACGCCTTGCCGTGGCTGGAGGTGTCGTAGGCGGCCTCGAGGACGTAGGTGAAGTCCGACTCCCGGCGGTTCAGGGAGTGCCAGACACTGCCGATGAAGACGCCGCTCAGGCACTCGGCCTGGAGTTCGGACCTGCGGAGGTCGGGCAGGACGGCCCGCATGCTCTTGGTCTTGGCGTGCTTCTTGCGGAAGGCCGGGAAGATCCCGGAGAGCTCCTGCACGTGGTGGCCGTACTCATGGGCCATCACCTGGAACAGGAACAGCTCGGTGGCCTCGCGCAGGATACCCGGGCTGAGCAGGAAGGTGATCTTCTTGTTGGTCGAGCAGTAGATCGCCTGGGCGCCCTTGGGGAACGGGCCGCACCCGGTGGGGAAGCCGATGCGGTGGGTGGTCTCGAACCTGGGCTTGGAGAAGGGCAGCTTCGCCTTGGCGAACTGCCTCTCCCAGGAGTCGTTGAGGCAGTCCAGCACGAACTCGAGGTAGACCCGCGAGGAGTCGAGGTCGTCGGGGATGACGCGCTGCTCCTCGCACGTCTTGAGGTCGAGCTTCCCGGTCTTGTAGATCGGGTTATCGGTCAGTGCCCTGCTTCCGGTCGGCACCGGCCCGGCCTGACCGGCGGCGCCGGCGGCGGCCGTGCCCGCGAACAGCAGGCTCGCCAGCACACCGGACAACAGTGCGATAAATGGAATACGCATGGTCATGAACCATATTGCAGGGTAAAAGCTTGGTAAAGCTGACTTTCTCGTATGGTCACGCAGGGAAAGCGGGACGGCGTGGAGCCCGCCCGGCCCCGGATCGGGTCAGGAGACGCTGCGGCCGGTGGCGGTCCAGGTGTTGCACGAGGCCGGGGAGCCGGAACGGAACCCGCGCTGCATCCAGAACGCCTGGCTGCGGCCCTTGCCGTGGTCGTTGGTCGGCCAGGTCTTGTGGCCGTTCTCGGCGGTCCACTCGATCATGGCGTCCCAGTGCTCGCGGGTGACCTCCAGGTCGGCGGCGGCCCCGTGCAGGAAGGCCGAGGCCAGGCAGTCGGCCTGCAGCTCCAGGCGGCGGGAGAGCGCGAGCCTCGCCGAGCCCTTGGCGCGCCAGGCGACCTGGCCGTAGTACGGCAGGATGCCGGCGAGCTGCTGGACGTGGTGGGCGTACTCGTGGGCCATGAACTGCGCGTGGTTCGGGCCGTAGGGGTTCTTGAGCACCTTGCGGGTCACGCCGATGTACATGGTGCGGTTGCCGGAGCAGTAGTAGCCGCCCGCACCGGCGGGCCAGCCTCCGCAGGGGCTGCTCACCCGGGAGCTCACGAAGCGCAGCCGCGGCGGGCTGAAGGGCAGCCCGGCCTTCTTGAACTGGGCCGCCCACGCCCGCCCCAGGCACCGGTTGACGCGGGTCATGAAGCTCCGGTAGGAAGCCGCGCTGCCCGGGCGGATCGTCCCGGCCGAACACCGGACGGAGGGCATCGGGCCGGTGCGGTAGAGGGGATTGGCCGTCGCGGCCGGCCTGCCGTGCGCCACCGTCCGCCCCTGGAAGGCCTTGACGCCCGAGACGGCCACCACCCCGGCCTCGCCGCCGTCCGCCGAGGGAAGACCCGCCGCCGGAAGACCCGCCACCGGTACCAGAGCCACGCAGGCCAGGACGAGTGACGGGAGGAGACCGGAGGGGGGCACGTTCATGGTGAGCAAAGATTATGGCAAGTGTGAATAAACCGTGCACTTCCCTCTTGCTGGGAACACCGCTTCATCGGCGAACTAGACTCGCTGGAGACGATGACTGGACAGAGGGGATGATTCCGTGAGTGAGCGGACCGGACGGCCTGGCAGCCTCCTGGAGTCGGTCAAGGGACCACGGGACCTCAAGCTGCTGGGAGCGGACGAGCTGCCACTGCTCGCCGCGGAGATCAGGGACCTGCTCGTCGGCGCCACCGCCCGCACCGGCGGGCACCTGGGCCCGAACCTGGGCGTGGTGGAGCTGACCATCGCGCTGCACCGCGTCTTCGACTCGCCGCGCGACCGCATCCTGTGGGACACCGGTCACCAGGCCTACGTCCACAAGATGCTCACCGGCCGCGCGGGGCGCTTCGACACGCTCCGCCAGGAGGGCGGGCTGTCGGGCTACCCGAGCCGGGCCGAGTCCGAGCACGACATCATCGAGAACTCCCACGCCTCCACCGCGCTGTCGTACGCCGACGGCCTGGCCAAGGCCTACAAGCTGCGCGGCGAGAGCGACCGCTCCGTCGTCGCGGTGATCGGCGACGGCGCCCTCACCGGCGGCATGGCCTGGGAGGCGCTGAACAACATCGCCGGGCAGAAGGACCTGCCGCTGATCATCGTGGTCAACGACAACGGCCGCTCCTACTCGCCGACCATCGGCGGACTGGCCAACCACCTGGCCTCGCTGCGCACCAGCCGGCGCTACGAGGACGTGCTCGACTTCGTCAAGGACAACCTGACGAAGGTGCCCGTGGTCGGCACCCCCGTCTACGACGCGCTGCACGGCGTCAAGAAGGGCATCAAGGACGTCCTGGCCCCGCAGGTCATGTTCGAGGACCTCGGACTGAAGTACATCGGGCTGGTCGACGGCCACGACGAGCAGGCGGTGGAGGCCGCCCTGCGCAAGGCGCAGGCCTTCCGCCGCCCGGTCATCGTGCACGTGCTCACCAAGAAGGGCTTCGGCTACTCGCCCGCGGAGAACCACGGCGAGGACTGCTTCCACTCGCCCGGGGTCTTCGACCCGCTGACCGGCGAGGAGAAGCCCAAGCCGCACGGCTGGACCAACGTGTTCAGCCAGGAGATCGTACGGCTCGGCGCCGAGCGGCAGGACATCGTCGCGATCACCGCCGCGATGCTCGGCCCGACCGGCCTGATCCCGTTCGCCGAGGCCTACCCCGACCGCCTCTACGACGTCGGCATCGCCGAGCAGCACGCGCTGACCAGCGCCGCCGGCCTGGCCCTGGGCGGGCTGCACCCGGTCGTGGCGGTCTACGCGACCTTCCTCAACCGGGCCTTCGACCAGCTGCTGATGGACGTGGCCCTGCACCGGCTGCCGGTCACGGTCGTCCTCGACCGGGCGGGCGTCACCGGCGACGACGGCGCCAGCCACAACGGCATGTGGGACCTGTCGATCCTGCAGGTGGTCCCCGGCCTGTCGGTCGCGGTCCCGCGCGACGAGCCGCGCCTGCGCGAGCTGCTCGCCGAGGCCGTGGCGGTCGACGACGGCCCCACCGTCGTGCGCTTCCCCAAGGGCCCGGTCGGCCCCGAGATCGAGGCCGTCGGCAACCTCGGCGGGATGGACGTGCTGCGCGCGGGCGAGCCCGACGTGCTGCTCGTCGCGGTCGGCCCGATGGCCGGGCTCTGCCTGGAGGCCGCCGCCCTGCTCGACGCCCAGGGCATCTCCGCCACCGTGGTGGATCCGCGCTGGGTCAAGCCGCTGGACGAGGCGCTGACGGACGCCGCCCGCGTGCACAAGCTGGTCGCGGTGGTCGAGGACAACGGCCGGGTCGGCGGCGTGGGCGACGCGGTGTCCCGGATGCTGCGCGACGCCGACGTGGACGTCCCGGTCCGCACCTACGGCATCCCGCAGCGCTTCCTGGACCACGCCAAGCGGGCGAAGATCCTCAGTGAGATCGGCCTGACCGCCCAGGACATCGCCCGCGAGATCACCGAGGCGGTCGCGAAGCGCTCTCCGGTTCTGGAGAACCACCCGGCGCGCTGATCCCGGCCTCCGGGGCGGCTCCGGCCGCCCCGGAGGGCGCGGAGCCGCCCGCCGCGCGGGCCGCGCGGGTCCGCCGGCTGATGACGGCCAGGCCCACGGCCAGCAGGGCGGCGCACGCGGCCAGCGGCACCGTCAGGTGCGCGTTCTCCCGCATGAAGCCGCCCGCCAGGGAGCCCAGCGTCAGGTAGACCGTCACCCAGGCCGCGCCGCCCGCCAGCGCCCAGCGGATGAAGTACCGGTACGGCATGCCCAGGGCCCCGGCGAGGATCGGCGTCAGCGAGTTGACCACCGGCAGGAAGTGGGCGGCGGCCAGCGCGGGCCCGCCGCCGGCGCCGGTGGCGATCCGCTCGGCGCGGGCCCAGCGGTGCTCGCCCACCCACCGCCCGGCCCTGCTGCGCCGCACGCGCATGCCGTACCGGCGGCCGAGCAGCCAGCCGCCGCTGGCCCCCAGGAGGCAGCCGAGCGTTCCCGCCGCCGCGACCAGCGCGATCTCACCGGGTCCGCTGAGCGCGGTCCCGGCCAGGATGATCGAGGCGTCCGCGGGGACCACCAGTCCGGTCAGCAGCGTGTTGTCCAGCGTCAGCACCGCCGCCAGCACCGCGGCCACCAGGTAGGGGTCCAACTGGCCCAATATGTCCAGGAGCATGTCTCCATCCTGCCCTCCGAGTTCTGTGAGCAGATCCGGACTTTCCCTTAGAGAACCCCGAGTTCGCATGATCGGGCCCTCACCCCGTGGCACGGCACGTGCGCCCCGCGTCCACCGGGCGAGGGCCCGGCCGCGGATGCTCAGCCCTGGAGGGCGATCGCGTTCTTGGCCCGGTCGACGGACTCCCCGGGAGCCGGGCCGCCCGGGTTCTCGGTGGCCGGCGCCTGGTTGAGCGCGACGAAGGGGCGCTGGCCGCCCTCGACGCGCGCGGGTTCGAACCGGAGACCACGTTCAACCTGCACCTGCTGCTCTACACCTACGTCCACGGCCTGGCGGTCCACCTGGAGCGGGGCGCGCAGGCCGAGGCCGCCACCGGTCTCACCGACGACCAGTGGGTGGACTCCCGGGGGGCCGCGTTCGGCGCGCTGGTCGCCTCGGGCCGTTACCCGGTGTTCGCCAAGGTCCTGGGCTCCTTCGCCGACGACGGCTGCGACCTCGATCTCGACGTGCTGTTGGAGCTCGGCCTCGCGGTGCTCCTGGACGGCTTCGCCGCCTTCCCCGGGCCGGCCTGACGGCCTTGCCTCCCGCCCGGAGCCCCGGGAGATCTTCCTCCGTGCTCCCCTCCGATCTGCATTCCTTGTGAATCAGGGGGAACGGGAATAAGACCCGGCAGAGCGGAGGAAGCCCGATGAGCATGTTCCGCGTGAAATCGGTCGAGCAGTCGATCCTCGACACCGAGGCTCCGGAGCACCGGCTGAAGAAGGAGCTCACCGCCCTCGACCTGACCGTCTTCGGCATCGGCGTCATCGTGGGCACCGGGATCTTCGTGCTGACCGGCCGGGTCGCCAAGGAGACGGCCGGGCCGGCGGTCGCCCTGTCGTTCGCCGTCGCGGCGGTCGTCTGCGCGCTGGCGGCGCTCTGCTACGCCGAGTTCGCCTCCACGGTCCCGGTGGCGGGTTCGGCCTACACCTTCTCCTTCGCCACCCTGGGCGAGTTCCCCGCCTGGATCATCGGCTGGGACCTGATCCTGGAGATGATGCTCGGCGCCGCGGTCGTCGCGGTCGGCTGGTCGGGCTACCTGACCTCGTTGCTGGAATCCCTCGGGATGCCCCTGCCCGCCGCGCTGGCCGGGGAGGCGCCGGTCTTCAACCTGCCCGCCGCGATCATCGTGCTGGTCCTCACCGCGGTGCTGGTCATGGGGATCAAGCTCTCGTCGTGGCTCAACCTCGTCGTGGTGGCGATCAAGGTGGCGGTGATCCTGCTGGTGATCGTGGCGGGGCTGTTCTTCCTGAACGCGGAGAACTACCGCCCGTTCATCCCGCCCGCCGTCTCGACGCCGGCCGTCGAGGGACTGTCCGCGCCGCTGATCCAGGTGCTGTTCGGCATCACCCCCGTGGCCTTCGGCGTCATCGGCGTCTTCAGCGCCGCCGCGATCGTGTTCTTCGCCTACATCGGCTTCGACGTGGTCGCCACCGCCGCGGAGGAGACCCGGAACCCGCAGCGGGACCTGCCGGTCGGCATCCTCTCCTCGCTCGCCGTCTGCACGGTCCTGTACGTGGCGGTCTCCCTGGTCGTCGTCGGCATGCAGCCCTACCGGGAGCTCAGCGAGGCGGCCCCGCTCGCCGACGCGTTCAAGGCGGTGGGCCAGACCTGGGCGGCCTCGCTGATCAGCGTCGGCGCGCTGGCCGGCCTGACCACGGTCGTGATGATCCTGATGCTGGGCCAGTCGCGGGTGATGTTCGCGATGTGCCGGGACAACCTGCTGCCCCGGGGGCTGGCCAGGGTGCACGCGCGGTACGGCACGCCGTACCGGATCACCATCCTGCTGGGCGCGGTGGTGGCGGTCCTGGCAGGGCTGGTCCCGCTCGCCACGATCGCCGAACTGGTCAACATCGGCACGCTCTTCGCGTTCGTCGTCGTCTCGCTCGCGGTGGTGATCCTCCGCCGCACCCGACCCGACCTGCCGCGGTCCTTCCGCACGCCGCTGGTTCCGCTGGTGCCGGTCCTGTCGGTCCTGGCCTGCCTGTACCTGATGCTGAACCTGCCGGTGGAGACCTGGCTGAGGTTCCTGGCCTGGATGCTCATCGGCGTCGTGATCTACTTCGGGTACGGCCACCGCCGCAGCCGCCTGGCGGAGCGCCCCCTGAAGACGTGGTGAGCCCGCACCCGGGGCCCCGGGGACGTGAACCCGCACTCCGGGTCACCGGCCACCGGAACGCGACCGCCCCCGCCCCGGGAGCGGCCCGGGACGGGGGCGGACGTGCGGTGCGGTTACGCGGGGACGGAGGCCGCGCCCGGCTCCAGGAAGCGCGGCTCGGCGACGCCGGCGCGGTCCAGGTACGGGGTGATGCCGCCCAGGTGGAACGGCCAGCCCGCGCCCAGGATCATGCACAGGTCGATGTCCTGCGCCGCGGCGACCACGCCTTCCTCCAGCATGATGCGGATCTCCTGCTCCAGCGCGCGGAGCGTGCGCTCGCGCACCTGCTCGGCCGTGGAGGGGGAGGCACCGCCGGAGAAGATCGCCACCGCCTCGGGGTCGAGGGAGAAGTCCGGGGCGTAGACGCCGGGCTTGCCCGCCGCGACCAGCTTGGCCATGTTCTCCGAGACGCCGAAGCGGTCGGGGAAGGCGGCGTGCAGGGTCTCGGAGACGTGCAGGCCGACGGCCGGGCCGACCAGCTGCAGCAGCGCGAACGGCGTCATCGGCAGGCCGAGGCCGTCGAGCGCGTGGTCGGCGACCTCCAGCGGGGTGCCCTCGTCCACGGCGGTGATGACCTCGCCCATGAAGCGGGTCAGCAGCCGGTTGACGACGAACGCCGGGGCGTCCTTCACCAGCACGCTGGACTTCTTCAGCGACCTGCCGACCGCGAACGCGGTGGCGAGCGTGGCGTCGTCCGTGGCGTGGCCGCGGATGATCTCCAGCAGCGGCATGACCGCGACCGGGTTGAAGAAGTGGAAGCCCACCAGGCGCTCGGGGTGCGCCAGCTCCGAGCCCATCTCGGTGAGGGAGAGCGAGGAGGTGTTGGTCGCCAGCACGCAGGTCTCCGAGACCACGGCCTCGACCTCGGCGAACACCTTCTGCTTGACCTTCATGTCCTCGAAGACGGCCTCGATGACGAAGTCGGCGTCGGCGAACGCGTCCTTGGTCAGCGAACCGGTGACCAGGGCCTTGAGCCGGTTGGCCTGGTCGCCGGAGATCCGGCCCTTGCCGAGCAGCTTGTCGACCTCGGCGTGGACGTAGGCGACGCCCTTGTCGAGGCGGGCCTGGTCCAGGTCGGTCAGGACGACCGGGACCTCCAGACGGCGGGCGAACAGCAGCGCCATCTGCGAGGCCATCAGGCCGGCGCCGACGACGCCCACCTTGGTGACCTTGCGGGCCAGCGCCTTGTCCGGCGCCCCGGCGGGCCGCTTGGCGCGGCGCTGCACCAGGTCGAAGGCGTACAGCCCGGCACGGAGCTCGTCGCCCATGAGCAGGTCGGCCAGGGCCTGGTCCTCGGCGTCGAAGCCCTCGTCGCGGGAGGCGGTGCGGGCCAGCTCGACCAGCTCCAGCGCCCGGTACGGGGCCGGGTTGGCGCCGTGCAGCTTCATGTCGAGCAGGAAGCGGGCGTCGGCGATCGTCTTGGACCAGTCCTCGGCGGTGTGGTCGGTCCGGGTGACGGCCACCTCGCCGCGGAGCACCTGGGCGGCCCAGCGCAGCGACTCCTCCAGGAAGTCGGCGGCCTCGAACATCGCGTCGGCGACACCGAGCCTGAAGGCGTCCCGGCCCTTGATCATGCGGTTCTGCGCGAGCGGGTTCTCGATGATCAGCTTGAGCGCGTTCGCCGGGCCGATCAGGCGGGGCAGCAGCTGGGTGCCGCCCCAGCCGGGGACCAGGCCGAGGAAGCACTCGGGCAGGGCCACCGCGGGCACGCCGGAGGAGATGGTCCGGTAGGTGCAGTGCAGGGCGACCTCCAGGCCGCCGCCCATCGCCGCGCCGTTGACGAACGCGAACGACGGCACGTCCAGCTCGCCGAGGCGGCGGAACACGTCGTGGCCCAGCTTGCCGATGGCCAGCGCCTGCTCGCGCTCGGAGACCAGGGCGGCGCCCTTGAGGTCGGCGCCGACCGCGAAGATGAACGGCTTGCCGACGACGCCCACCGCGGCCAGGTCGCCGCGGCCCGCGACGGAGTCGATGGCCTCGTTGAGCGAGGTCAGGCCGGCGGGGCCGAAGGTGGACGGCTTGGTGTGGTCGAAGCCGTTGTCCAGCGTGATCAGGGCCATGGTGCCCGCGCCGTACGGCAGCTCGACGTCGCGGACGATCGCCCTGGTGACGACCTCGTCAGCGAAGAGCTCCTTGATGTCACTCACTACTTCGCACCTTCCCAGGCGAGGTTCTCCCAGATGACCGTTCCGCCCATGCCCATGCCGACGCACATCGTGGTGACGCCGTAGCGGACCTCGGGGCGCTCGCCGAACTGGTGGGCGAGCTGGGTCATCAGCCGCACGCCCGAGGAGGCGAGCGGGTGCCCGAAGGCGATCGCGCCGCCGTAGGGGTTGACCCGGGCGTCGTCGTCGGCGATGCCGAAGTGCTCCAGGAACGCCAGCACCTGTACGGCGAACGCCTCGTTGATCTCGAACAGGCCGATGTCGCCGATGGAGAGCCCGGCCAGGCGCAGCGCCCGCTCGGTGGACGGGATCGGGCCGACGCCCATCACCTCGGGGTCCACGCCCGCGAAGGCGTAGGAGACCAGGCGCATCTTCGGCGCGAGGCCCAGCTCGGCGGCGACGTCGGAGGCGGCGAGCAGGCAGCCGGTCGCGCCGTCGTTGATGCCGGAGGCGTTGCCCGCGGTGACCCGGCCGTGCGGGCGGAACGGGGTCTTCAGCGTGCCCAGGCCGTCCAGCGTGGTGCCGGGGCGGGGAGCCTCGTCGGCGGTGGCCAGGCCCCAGCCCCGCTCGGCGGAGCGCACGGCCACCGGGACCAGGCCGGGCTGGATCTTGCCGTCGGCGTAGGCCTTGGCGACCTTCTCCTGGGAGGCGAGGGCGAAGGCGTCCGCGCGCTCCTTGGTGATCGTCGGGTAGCGGTCGTGCAGGTTCTCCGCGGTCATGCCCATGACCAGCGCGGAGGTGTCCACGATCTGCTCGGCGACGAACCGCGGGTTGGGGTCGACGCCCTCGCCCATGGGGTGGCGGCCCATGTGCTCGACGCCGCCGGCGATGGCGACGTCGTAGGCGCCGAAGGCGATGCCGCCGGCGACGGAGGTCACGGCGGTCATCGCGCCGGCGCACATGCGGTCGATCGCGTAGCCGGGGACGCTCTTGGGCAGTCCGGCCAGGACGGCGGCGGAGCGGCCGATGGTCAGCCCCTGATCGCCGATCTGGGTGGTGGCCGCGATGGCCACCTCGTCGACGCGCTCCGGCGGCAGGTTCGGATTACGCCGGATCAGCTCGCGGATGACGCGGATCACCAGGTCGTCGGCGCGCGTCTCGGCGTACAGGCCCTTGGGGCCCGACTTGCCGAAGGGCGTACGCACTCCGTCGACGAATACGACGTCACGAGACGAAGGCACGGGGTTCGCTCCTCGTTGCTGGGTAGCTTCCGCACCCATGCTACTCGCCAGTAACAACACTCGGTGCGGGCGGGGCGCCCCCGGTCGCGGGCGGGACCGTCCGGCGGGAGGCGGGAGGAAGGCGTGCCCGGGGCCGGTCGGGAGGGATTCTCCGATCTTCGGCGGGTGCGGTGAGGCGGCGCGTCTGGCAGAATCGGAAATCGTTTTCCTGGAGGTTGCCCGTGGTCACGCTTGAGGACGTCGCCAGGCACGCCGGGGTCTCGCTCGCCACGGCGTCGCGGGTCCTCAACGGCAGCACCCGGCAGGTGGGCGCGTCGTTGCGGGCCAAGGTCGAGCTCGCCGCCACGCAGCTCGGCTACCGGCCGAACGTGGCGGCCCAGGCGC
Organism: Thiemannella venezuelensis; assembly: GCF_014203605.1. Taxonomy (GTDB): domain Bacteria; phylum Actinomycetota; class Actinomycetes; order Streptosporangiales; family Streptosporangiaceae; genus Planomonospora_A; species Planomonospora_A venezuelensis. Next base: position 100,663 of record NZ_JACHJJ010000011.1, read on the forward strand.
TGGCGCGCGGCGCCGGCAACGTGATCGGGCTCGTCGTCCACGACCTGGTCGACCCCTACTTCGCCGCCATCGCCGACGGGGCGATGCGGGTGGCCGAGAGCCGCGGGCTGGTGGTCATGGTCGGCACCACGCACCGGGACCCCGAGCGGGAGATCGCCTACGTCTCGACCCTGAACGCGCAGCGGGTGTGCGCCGTCCTGCTCGCCGGGTCCCGGACCGCCGACCCGCACGTGACGCGGCGCCTGCGCGAGGAGCTCGACCGCTACCGGGAGGGCGGCGGCCGGGTCGCCTGCGTCGGCCAGGACCTGCTCGACGCCGACACCGTGGTCCCCGGCAACGCCGAGGGCGCCGCCGAGCTCGCCCGGACCCTCGCCGGGCTCGGCCACCGGCGCTTCGCCGTACTGGCCGGGCCCGCCGGGCTGGTCACCGCCCGGGACCGGGTGGCGGGCTTCGCCGGGGCGCTGGCCGGGCTGGGCCTGCCCGCGCCGCGGCTCGTGCACGGTCCCTTCGACCGCGACGGCGGCTACACCGCGGCGGCCGGCCTCGCGGACGGGATCACCGCCCCGGACGAGGGCGTCACCTGCGTGTTCGCGGTCAACGACGTGATGGCGGTGGGCGCGCTGGCGGCGTTCCGCGACCGGGGGATCAGGGTGCCGCAGGACGTCTCGGTCGCCGGGTTCGACGACATCGCCACGCTGCGGGACCTGGTCCCGGCGCTGTCGACCGTACGGCTCCCGCTGCAGGACATGGGCGCCCGCGCCCTGGAGCTCGCCCTCGATCCGGTGGAAGAGGCCAGGGCCGAGCTGGTGACCGGCGAGGTCGTCCTCCGCGAGAGCACGCGGAGGGTGGGGCCGCAGGCCCCGGGCTGACCGCCGGGCCGCTCCCGCCGGAGAACGGCCGCCGGTCCGCGCCGGCGGAACCGGGCCGGCGGCGCGGACAGGGTCAGCGGGCGCCGGGGACCGGCCGGCCCTGCTCGTTCACGGGCGGCACGGTGATCTGCCCGCGCAGCCACTGGATGGTGCGGATGACCCCGTCGCCGTAGCCGGGGGAGTGCCGCCGGCCCCGGCCGAGCTGCCGGGAGACGTCCTCGGCGGCGCGCTCCTCCATCCCGAGGTTGACCCCGGTCGGCCCGTTCATCGGGCGCGGGGTGTCCCGGACGGGCGACTTCGAGCGGGCGCCCAGCATCCACTCGCACACGGCGACCGTCCCGGAGCACCAGGTCCTGTCCCACTCGTCCGGCGCGTCCGCCAGACCCGCCCGCGCGGCCTCGGCGATCCGGCCGATCTCGGCCTCACCGCGCATGACCACCCCGCGGCCGCCGACCAGGTGTCCCCACCCCTCGGCGGGACGCTTGCCGGGAACCGGCACCCCGTCCTTGGCCCCGATCAGCCAGCGCAGCGCGCTCACGACCCCGTCGGCCGGGATGATCCTGCCCTCGCGCGGAACCCGCTCGGCGGCGTCGATCTCCGCGCAGGCGTCGGCGAGGGTCGGCGGGCCCTCGGACGGGCGGCCGCTGATCGGCGCCTGCGCGCACTCGCCGAGCGCCCACAGGATGGCCTGCCCCTCCCCGGACGGAGCCGAGTCCGGGTGGGCGGCCTCCCACTCCCTGATCGCCTCATGGACGGCGGTGACATGCTCGGACGGGCGCCGCACGGCGGGGCTCGACTCGCGCTCTGCGATCGTCATGACTCCAACGGTACGGCTACTTTCCGATTGCTCCGGCACAAGCGGCGGACAAATCCATAACGGGTCTCCGCCGGCCGCCGCCGGGTCGTGCCCCGCCCGGCGCGCGGTGCGGGGCCGGAGGCGGCGAATCGCGGGCCCGGCGGGCGGGAGCGAGAATCGAACCATGCGTTTCGAGCTGCTGGGCCCCGTCCGGCTGGCGGGAGCGGAGGGCGGGCCCGCCGAGGTTCCCGGACCGGGGTTGCGCGCCCTCCTGGTGGCGCTGCTGGAGGAGCCCGGCGCGACGGTCTCCGCCGACCGGCTGATCGACGCCCTGTACGGCGGGTGCCCTCCGCCCGGTGCTCCGCGCTCCCTGCACTCCCAGATCTCCCGGTTGCGCAGGCTCGGCGTCGCCGTCGAACTGCTCCCGTCCGGTTACCGGATCGAGGCCCGGCCCGAGGACGTGGACGCACACCGGTTCGAGAGACTGGCCGGTGAGGGACGGCGCGCGCTGGCCGCGGGTGACCGGCCCGGAGCGCTCGTCCTCCTGCAGGAGGCGCTGGGACTGTGGCGCGGACCGGCACCCGAGCGGCTGGCCGGACGCCTGCAGGAGCTCCGGCTCGGCGCGATGGAGGACCGGTTCGAGGCGGGCGGAGGCTCGGTCGCCGAGATGCGGGCGCTGCTGGACGAGCACCCGCTCAGGGAACGCCTGTGCGGGCTTCTCCTGCGGGCCCTGAGCGCGGAGGGGCGGCGGGCCGAGGCACTGGCCGCTTTCGAGCGCACCCGGCGCCTGCTCGCCGAGGAACTGGGCGCCGACCCCTCACCGGACCTGGCTGCGACGCATCTGGAGATCCTGCGCGGCGCCGAGCCGGTCAGGCGCGGCCTCCGGGCGCAGCTCACCGGTTTCGTGGGACGGGAGGAGGAGATCGCACGCGTCCGCGGGCTGCTGCGGGAACGGCGGCTGGTCACACTCACCGGTCCCGGCGGGGTGGGCAAGACCCGCCTCGCGGCCGAGGCGGCCGCCGGGCTCGACGGTGAGGTCTGCTTCGTCGAGCTGGCCCACCTGCGCGACGGCCGCGATCTGCCGAACCTGCTCCTGGGCGAGCTCGGCGTCCGGGAGACGGCGCTCCGCGTGACCCGCACGCCCGGGCCCGAGGAGCGGCTGGCCGCCGCGCTCGCCGGTCGCGATCTGGTGCTGGTCCTGGACAACTGCGAGCACGTCGTGGAGGCCGCCGCGCGCCTCACCGACCGGCTGCTCGCGACCTGCCCCGGGACGCGGGTGCTGGCGACCAGCCGTGAGCCGCTCGGGATCACCGGGGAGCTGCTGCTCGCCGTGCACCCGCTGCCGGAGGAGCTCGCCCTGCGGCTGCTGCGGGACCGGGCGCTCGCCGTACGACCCGGCCTGGACGCCGGGGAGGCGGTCCTGCTGCGCATCTGCCGGGCGCTGGACGGGCTGCCCCTGGCGATCGAGCTGGCGGCGGCCCGGCTCCGCTCGATGGATCCCGGCGAGGCCGCCGACCGGCTGGACGACCGGTTCCGGCTGTTCACCGGCGGCAGCCGTACGGCGCTGCCGCAGCACCGCACGCTCCGCGCGGTCGTGGCCTGGAGCTGGGACCTGCTGGAGGAGCCGGAGAGGGTGTTCGCCCGGCGGTTCGCGGTCTTCGCCCGCGGCGCCACGCTGGAGGCGGCCGAGCAGGTCTGCGGGAACGGCGCCCGCGACGCGGGCGACGCCCTGTCCGGCCGCGACACGCTCGACCTGCTGGCCGCGCTCGTGGACAAGTCGCTGATCGAGGTGGCGGAGGGCCGCTACCGGATGCTGGAGACCATCCGCGCGTTCTGCGCCGAGCGCCTGGCCGAGTCCGGGGAGGAGGAGCGGCTGCGCGAGGCCCACGCCGGGCACTTCACCGCGCTCGCCGAACGGGCCGCGCCGGAGCTGCGCGGCCGGGACCAGCTGGTGTGGCTGCGGCGGCTGGCCGCCGAGGACGACGAGCTGCGCGCCGCGTTCCACCGGACCACCGAGGCCGGGCGGAGCGAGCGGGCGCTGAGCCTGGTCGCCGCGCTGTGGTGGTACTGGATGCTGCGCGGGATGCGGATGGAGGGCCACGCGTTCGCGGAGCGGACCCTCTCGGCGGTCGGCCGGACGCCCCCGCCCGGCATGGAGGAGGAGTACGTCCTGTGCGTGCTCGCCGTGGCCATGGTGAACACCTCGGACCGGAGCCTGATCGAGCAGGCCGAACGGTTCGCCCGGGCACTGCCGTCCCGGCCCCGGCACCCGATCCTGTCCGTGATCGGCTCTCTCGTCACCATCGTCGGCGGGAGGTACGGGACGGCAGGGGAGGACGTCCTGCGGGCCGTCGCCGATCCCGACCCGTGGACCCGTGCGCTGGCCCGGCTGGTCCTCGGCTTCGTCCGGCTGGCCTCCGGCCGGGTGGCGCAGGCCGAGGAGGAGTTCGCCCGGTCGCTGGAGGGGTTCACCGCCCAGGGCGACCGCTGGGGCATGGCCCAGGCGCTGCTGTGCGCCGCCGAGCCGCTGGGCTGGCGGGGCGAGCACCGGCGGGCCGTGGCGACGGTCGAGCGGGCCATGGAGCTGGTCGACCGGCTCGGCTCGCCCGAGGACCGGGTCTTCCTGCTGTGCAGCCGGGCCGCCGAGCGCCTGCGCACCGGCGACGCCGGGGACGTGGCGGCCGCCGCGGCCGACTGCGCGGAGGCGGCCGGGATCGCCCGCGCGCTCGACGTGCCCGAGGTCTGGGTCACGGTCCGGCTCGGCCTGGCGGGCGTGGCCCACCGGCGCGGCAGGGCGGAGGAGGCCGGTGAGCTCTACGGGCTGGCCCTGGCCGGGTGCGAGCCGCACTGGGGCGGGGTGGAGCAGGCGCGGGCACGGGCGCTGACCGGCCTCGGGAGGGTCGCGGAGAGCCGGGGCGACCCCGACGCCTCGCTGCGGCACCACCGGGAGGCCTTCCGCCTCGCCGCCGACGCCGGAGACCTGCCGTCCGCGGCGCTGGCCGCCGAGGGGCTGGCGAGCCTGGCCCTGGCCTGCGGCGACGTGCGGCGGTCGGCCTTCCTGCTGGGTACGGCGCGCGCGCTGCGCGGGATCGAGATCTGCGATCCCCAGGCCCGGGAGACGGGCCGCCGCGCCCGGGCCGCGCTGGGCGCCGCCGGTCACCGCGCGGCCTACGACGAGGGCGCGGGGATGACCGGTGACGCGGCGCTCACCGCGGTGGCCGGGTGGCTGTCAGCGCCGGGTCGGCTCGCGGTGAGCGCCCGCGCGCACCGTGGAGGGCATGACTCAACGTTCTGAATTCTCCGGGTACCCCGTAGACACCGGCTACCCCGTAGACAGCGGGCTTCCCGAGGTGCCGATCAGGCGGACCTGCCCGTTCGACCCGTCCCCCGAGCTGGCCGGGCTGCGTACCGCCCGGCCGGTCGCCCGGGCCGTGATGCCGCTCGACGGCAGCGAGGTCTGGCTGGTCACCGGGCACGACCTGGTCCGCCGGATGCTCGCCGACCCCCGGTGGAGCTCCTCGGTGGACGGCGGCCTCGGCGAGGACCGGCCCCTGCGCCTGAAGCAGCCGGAGCCCGGGATGTTCATCGAGATGGACGGCCCGGAACACGCCCGCTACCGGCGCATGCTCATCCCGCACTTCACCGTCCAGCGGACGAACCGGCTCCGCCCGCGGATCGAGCAGATCGTCGCCGAGCGGCTGGACGCGATGGAGCGCCTGCCCCGGCCGGTGGACCTGGTCGCCGAGTTCGCGCTGCCGGTGCCGTCCCTGGTCATCTGCGAGCTGCTCGGCATGCCGTACGAGGAGCGGGCCGGGTTCCAGGAGGCGGCCCGCGCGCTCGTCCGGCTGGACTCCCCGGCAGGGGAGACCGAAGCCGCACTGGACCGGCTCGCCGGCCACCTGGCGAAGCTGATCGCCGCCAAGCGGGCCGAACCGGACGGCGCGCTCATCGGGGAACTCGTCCGCGAGGGAGTGCTCACCGACGGCGAGCTGGTGCAGATCTCGATGCTGCTGCTGGTCGCCGGGCACGAGACGACCGCGAACATGCTCGGCCTCGGCACGCTGCTGCTGCTGCGGCACCCCGACCAGCTGGCCCTGGTCAGGCAGGGGGCGCCGGGGGCCGCCGACGAGCTGCTGCGCTATCTGTCGATCATCGACGCGGTGATGTTCCGAGGGGCGAAGGAGGACCTCACGCTGGGCGGACAGCGGATCAGGGCGGGGGAGTTCGGCCTGGCCTCCCTGGGGGCGGCCAACCGCGACCCCGCGCTCTGCGAGGACCCCGACCGGCTCGACGTCACCCGGCCCAGGACCGCGCACGTCGCGCTGGGCTTCGGGCCGCACCAGTGCCTCGGGCAGAACCTCGCGCGCCTGGAGCTGGAGGTGGCCCTCCAGGCGCTGCTGCGGCGCTTTCCCGGACTGAGGGCGGCCGTGCCGCTGGAGGAGGTCTCCATCCGGGAGGACGCCGCCATCCACGGGGTGGACAGCCTCCCGGTGACCTGGTGAGCGCCGTGGACGTTCCCGGGGAGACGGCTGCGGGGGCTCCCGCGGAGGCCACCGCGGACGCGGGGGTCACGGGGGTCACCGTGGACAGGGAGAGCTGCTGCGGCGCCGGGCAGTGCGTGCTGGCCGCGCCCGCGGTCTTCGCGCAGAGCGAGGAGGACGGGCTCGTGGTCCTGCTCGACCCGAACCCGCCCGCGGAGCTGCGCGACGCCGTACGCAGGGCGCAGTCGTACTGCCCGAGCCGGAGCGTCACCGTGCGGTGAACTCTGCGGTGCGCCCGTGCGGCGGACCGCAGGGGTCACCGCACGGGCGCACCACCGGGTCAGCGCGCGATCAGCTCGCCGAACCTCGCCTTCACCCGGGACAGGACCTCGTCGGGGTCGGCGGCCCACACCTCGGTGTTGAAGATCTCCACCTCGATGTCCCCGGTGTAGCCCGCCGCGGTCACCGCCTCGGTCAGCGGGGTGAAGTCGATCACGCCGTCGCCCATCACGCCCCGGCCCATCAGCACGTCGGCCGGGAGCGGGTGCAGGAAGTCGCAGACCTGGTAGGAGGCGATCCGGTCGCCGGCCCGGGCGATCTGCTCGAAGACCTGCGGGTCCCACCAGACGTGGAAGGTGTCGACCACCACGCCGACCTGTCCGGCCGGGTACGGCTCCGCCAGGTCGAGCGCCTGCCCGAGGGTGGAGAGCACGGCCCGGTCGGCGCAGTACATCGGGTGGAGCGCCTCCAGGGCCAGCCGCACGCCGCGCTCCGCGGCGTAGGGCGCGAGGACGGCCAGCGCCTCGGCGACCCGCTCCCTGGCCCCGGCGAGATCCCGGTCGACCGCCCGGCCGCCGGAGCCCAGCGGCTCACCGGGCTCCACACCGGGCAGCCCGCCGACCACCATGACCAGGCAGGCGGCCTCCAGCGCGGCGGCCTCGTCGATCGCCCTGCGGTTGTCGTCGATCGACCCGGGGCTCCCGGAGGTGAGGAAGCCGCCCCGGCAGAGCGAGGAGACCCGCAGCCCGGCCTCCCGGACCAGCTTCACGGTCTCGTCCAGGCCCTGCGCGGCGACGTCCTGCCGCCACAGCCCGATCGCCTCGACACCGTGCCGCACGCACCCGTCGACGGCCTCGGCCACCGACCACCGCTTCGTCGTCCACTGGTTCATCGAGAAACGGCTCGCCGAAGGCGCGCTCACGGTCCCTCCTCCGCCGGTCCCGTGAGCCAGGCCGCTGTGCCCGTCGGCTCGCTCGCTGCGCCCGCTCACAGCCCGTTCACCGCCAGCAGCGACCGCATCCGGTGGGCGGCCAGCTCGGGGTCGGCCAGCAGCCCGGCCGCGTCGGCCAGGCGGAACACCTCGGCCAGGTGGGTGACCGACCGGGCCGCCTGGGCGCCGTTGACCATGGCGAAGGCGTCCTGGTGGCCGTTGAGCCAGGCCAGGAAGACGATGCCGGTCTTGTAGTTGTAGGTCGGCGCCTCGAAGATCTTCCGGGAGAGCGGGACCGTGGGGGCCATGATCTCCTCGTAGCGGGCGAGGTCCCCGGCGTCGAGCGCGGCCAGGGCCGCCGCGGCGGCGGGGGCGATCGCGTCGAAGATGCCCAGCAGCGCGTGGCTGCCCGAGGCGATCAGCGACGGGTAGTTGAAGTCGTCGCCGGTGTAGAGCTTCACCCCTTCCGGCAGCGCCGCGCGCAGCCCGGTCTCGTGCTCGGCGTCGAGCAGCGAGACCTTGACCCCGTCGACGGCCGGCGCGTGCTCGCGGATCAGCTCCAGGAACGACGCGGTGGCCTCGGCCACGTCCCGCGAGCCCCAGTAACCCGCGAGCTGCGGGTCGAACATCTCGCCCAGCCAGTGCAGGACCACCGGCCGGTCCGCCTGGGAGAGCAGCTTGCCGTAGACCGCGTGGTAGTCCTCCGGGCCCCGGGCGATCCGGGCGAGCTGGCGGCTGGCCATGAGGATGACCCCGGCCCCGGCCTCGCGGACGGTCGCCGTCTGCTCGGTGTAGGCGGCCACCACCTCGTCGAGGGTCGCGGCCTGCGGCGCGTGGTCGGTGCCCGCGCCGCAGGCCACCAGCACGGCCGGGTCGCCGAACGCCGCGGCCTCGGCCGCGCTGCGCCGGATCAGCTCGCTCGTGGCCGCCCAGTCCAGGCCCATGTTGCGCTGGGCGGTGTCCATGGCGTCGGCCACGCGCAGGCCGTGCGACCACAGGTGGCGGCGGAAGCGCAGCGTCGCGTCCCAGTCGACGGCGGCGGGGGAGCCGGGGGTGTTCTCGCCGAGCGGGTCGGCCACCACGTGGGCGGCGGCGTAGACGATCCGGCTCTTCGGCGGGCCGGCGGGCCTCTCCCAGACGACCGGCTCGCGCAGGGTGTGCTCCCCGCCGGGCAGGACGATCCGGGTCACGCCTCCACCTCCAGACGGCGGCCCTCGGCGGAGGAGCGCAGGCCCAGCTCGGCCAGGCGCACGCCGCGCGCGCCGGAGGCGAAGTCGTGCGGGAACGGCGCGTCCTCCAGCACGTGCCGGACGAACATCTCCCACTGGATCTTGAAGCCGTTGTCGAACTCGGCGTTGTCGGGCACCTCCTGCCAGTCGTCGCGGAAGCGGGCGGTGACGGGCAGGTCGGGGTTCCAGACCGGCTTGGGGGTGGCGGCGCGGTGCTGGACGCGGCAGTTGCGCAGGCCCGCGACGGCGCTGCCGTGCGTCCCGTCCACCTGGAACTCCACCAGCTCGTCCCGGTTCACGCGGACGCTCCAGGAGGAGTTGATCTGCGCGATGATCCCGCCCTCCAGCTCGAACAGGCCGTAGGCGGCGTCGTCGGCGGTGGCGGCGTAGGCCTGGCCGCGCTCGTCGACCCGCTCGGGGATGTGCGTGACGGCCCGCGCGTAGACCGAGGTGACGCGGCCGAACAGGTTCTCCAGCACGTAGGCCCAGTGCGGGAACATGTCGAGCACGATGCCGCCGCCGTCCTCGGTGCGGTAGTTCCACGACGGGCGCTGGGCCTCCTGCCAGTCGCCCTCGAAGACCCAGTAGCCGAACTCGCCGCGCACCGAGAGGATCCGGCCGAAGAAGCCGCCGTCGATGAGGCGCTTGAGCTTGAGCAGGCCCGGCAGGAACAGCTTGTCCTGTACGACGCCGTTCTTGACGCCCCGGGCCTCGGCGGCCTCGGCGAGCGCCAGAGCGTCGGCGACGGTCTCGGCGGTCGGCTTCTCGGCGTAGATGTGCTTGCCGGCCTCGATGGCCTTGAGCACGGCCTTCACCCGGGCCTGGGTGACCTGGGCGTCGAAGTAGATCAGGTTGTCGTCGGACGCCAGGGCCTCGTCGAGGTCGGTGGTCCAGTCGGCGATGCCGTGGTCGGCGGCGAGCTTCTCCAGCTTCTCGGCACTGCGGCCCACCAGCACCGGCCTGAGCAGGACCCGGCCGCCGTCGGAGAGCGGCACACCGCCCTGCTCGTTGATCGCCAGGACCGACCGGACCAGGTGCTGGCGGTATCCCATGCGGCCGGTGACACCGTTCATCACGACGCCGATGCTTCGGGGGGACATATGGGTGAGCCTCCTTTGGAAAGCGCTTTCCGTCTTACCGTACGGCACGCGCGCCTCCGGGACAAGCGCAGGCCGGGGGCGGTCGTGGATCGTTTCGGGGCGGGGGCGGCGCGGGCGTCCGGCCGCCGGGCGGCGGGTCGCCCGGGGGCGTGCGGAACCGGGGGCCGCGTCCGCCCGGCAGTCCGGTGGGCGGGGTGAAAGGCGATGGTCGTATGGATTCGGGAGTGATATCCGTATCGTGGTTGCCCATACGGTTCAGTCCGGTGGCAGGCGGAACGCCGCCGCCGTACCGCGAGGAGAAGCGTGCCGGTCTTCGTCGCCCGCCTGCTGGCCCGGCTCGGGCTGCTCGGGACGTGGTGGACCCCCGCCGCCGTGCTCGGGTTCGTCTACCTGACGAGCTGGCCGCTGATGGCGTTCGCCGAGCCCGCGGACAGCGAGATCGCCGAGCCCGGCACCTACTGGTGGTACTTCGTGGTCACCGCCGCGACGGTCGGCTACGGCGACATCTCCCCGGAGACGGCCGCGGGCCGCGCCATCGGCGTCTACGTCATCGTCGGCGGCATCGCCGCGCTGACGACGCTCTTCACCAAGCTGGCGGGAGCACTGGAACGAGCGAAGGGAAAACGGATGCAGGGCGCCGTCACGATCGGGGCATCGGATCACATCGTGCTGCTCGGCTACACCCCCGGACGGACCGAGCGCATCGTGGACGAGCTGGTCGGCGACGGCCCGTGCGAGATCGTTCTCTGCGCGTGGGACGACGTCGCCGCCCACCCCATGCCCGACCGCGACGTCGAGTTCGTCCGCGGGGACCTGACCGCGGAGGAGGTGCTGCGCCGGGCGGGCGTGCAGCGGGCGCACACCGTGCTCGTCGACGTCCGCGACGACAACGAGGCGCTGGCGGTCACGGTCACCGCCGACCACGTCGCGCAGGGCGCCCACCTGGTCGTCGCCCTGCGCGACCTGGGCCGGGCCGGCCACCTGCGCTACGTCGACGAGGGCGTGCGCTGCGTCCAGTGGCACACCCCCCACATGATCACCGAGGAGCTGAAGGACCCCGGGATCACCGAGGTCTACACCGACCTGATGACCCACGGCGGCGCCGGGACCTACTCGGTGCGGCTCCCCGGGGAACTGGGGCCGATGCCGGTCGAACGCTGCCAGATCGCGCTCGGCCGCGCCCACGGCGCGACCCTGCTCGCCGTACGGGCCGGGCGCGAGCTGCTGGTCAACCCCGGCTGGCGGACAGAGATCCCGCCCGGGTCCGTGCTCTACTACGTCGGTTCCCGCCGTCTCGCCCCCGAGGAGGTCGCCAAGGCCCTGGACGCGGTGGACTGACCTGTCCCGGACCGGCCGGTCCCGGCCTGACCGGTCCCGGCCTGGGACCCGCGCCGACGTGGGAGCGCCCGCCGGACACCCGCGGTTGAAAGCGCCTCGCAAGGCGTCCGCGCTATCTGTAGGGCGGGCGGGATGGGGCGCACGGGTCGCCCCGAACCGTTGCGGGCCCGCTCCGCCGAGGAGGTCCTCATGACGCATCCGGATCAGCCGGCCGTACCGGGCGGGAAACCGTCCTGGAGCAGGCCGCCGGCATGGCTCCGCGCTCTCGGCGTCCCCGTCGCGCTGGTGGCGGCGCTGCAGACGGGCGACGAACGCGGTCCGCTCATGGGCGCCGCCGCGGGAGCCGTGTACGGCTCGCTGGCGCTCGGCCTGCTCGCGTGGGACCGGTTCATGCTCTGGAGCCGCGAGCACCCCGCGCTCGACGTCCTGGGCTCCGGGCCCGTCATGTTCCTCGTCGTCGCCCTCGCCACCCCTCTGCCTCTGGTGGCCTGCGCGGCGGTCGCGGCGGCGGCGACCGCCCTGCTCGCCGTCCTCGGACACCTGCGGCGCCGGCGGCCGCCGGGACCGGAGGCCCGTCCCCTCGGCCGGTCCTGAGCCGCCGGGCCGGGATCCGGCCCGGCGGCTCAGGACGGGCTACGCGGCGGTCACGAGACGGCCGGCGCGCAGGGCCACGCGGGTCCCGGTGAAGCCGCTGCGGAACCTGCGGTCGTGCGAGACCACCACCAGCGCCCCGGAGTACTCCTCCAGTGCCTCCTCCAGCTCCTCCACCAGCGTGAGGGACAGGTGGTTGGTGGGCTCGTCCAGGATCAGCAGGTCCGCCGGGCGGGTCACCAGCCGGGCCAGCTCCAGCCGCCGCCGCTGGCCGACCGAGAGCACCGCCTCGGGGCGGGCCAGGTCCTCCCGTGAGAACAGGCCCAGCGAGAGCAGCCGGCCGGCGTGCTCCTCCGGAGCGCCGGGCAGGCCCTCGGCGAAGGCGGCGAGCACCGTGCGCCGGGAGCAGGCGGCGGGCAGCTCCTGGCGGAGGTAGCCGATCCGCCGGGGCCGGTGGACCGTCCCGTGCTCCGGGGCCAGCTCGCCGGCGAGGACCCGGAGCAGGGTCGTCTTCCCCGCGCCGTTCGGCCCGGTCACCAGCATGCGCTCGCCGGGGGCGAGGCTCAGGCTCTCGACCTTCAGCCGGTCGCCGACCCGGACGCCGTCCATCGCGGCGACGAGGCCGGTCCCCGGCTCCCGGCGGAGACCGCCGGGCCTCCCGGCACCGGGGACGGGGCCGTCTCCCGCCCGGCCGGACGGATCCGCCGCGCCGCGGTGGGGGCCGGACGCCCCGCCGGTGCCGAAGACACCGTCCTCTCCGAAGGCGGCATCCTCCCCGGAGGGGGTGGCGCCTCCGATCCTGGCGGTGAACCGGAGCGGATCCGGAGGGCGGGGGACCGGGTTCTCCGCCAGGCGGTGCAGGCGCTCGCGGGCGTTGCGGACCTGGCCGGACAGTCCGGCCTCGTGGGAGCGGCGATGGCCGGAGGTCCTGGGCCGGTCGTCGGAGCGGACGCTGGCGGCCAGCCGCCGGGCCCCCGCCTCCGCCAGCTCCGTCTGCCTGCCGATCTCCGCGAGCCAGTCCTGGTACTCCTGCTCCCAGCGCCGCCGGGCGGCCGCCTTGGCGGTCAGGTAGCCGTCCCAGCCGTCGCCGTAGCGGGTCACCGTACGGAGGTCCACCTCGAGGATCGCGGTGGCGGTCCGCTCCAGGAAGGACCGGTCGTGGGTGACGGCGACGACGACGCCCGGGTAGGACCGGAGCCGGTCCTCCAGCCAGGCCACCGACCGCTCGTCGAGGTGGTTGGTGGGCTCGTCGAGCAGGAGCAGCTCCGGCTCGGCGGCCAGCACGCAGGCCAGCGCGAGCCGCGACCGTTCGCCGCCCGACAGGCTGCCGAGCGCGCGGTCGCGGCCGACGTGCGCCAGGCCGAGCGCGTGCACGGCCGCCTCGACCCGCGCGTCGGCCTCGTATCCGCCGCGCGCCTCGTAGGCGGTGAGCAGGTCGCCGTAGGCGGCGAGCTCGTCTTCGGAGGCGTCGGCGAGGGCCGCCTCCGCCTCCCGGATGCGGCGCTCCAGGCGCCGCAGGTCGCTCAGCGCGCGGTCGACGACGTCCTGCACGGTGCTGTGCGGCGGCAGGCCGAGGGTCTGGCCCAGGTGCCCCACCCCGCCGGGAGCGGTGACGACGAGCTCCCCTCCGTCGGGGGCCTCCTCGCCGGAGATGAGCCTGAGCAGGGTGGACTTGCCCGCGCCGTTCTCCCCGATCACCCCGACCCGCTCGCCGGGGCGGACGGTGAACGAGACGCGGTCGAGCACGGCACGGCCGTCGTAGGCCTTGCCGACGTCTCTGAGCGCGAGCTGGAAAGTGGTGGATGACGGGCGGTGGCGAGCCATGGAGGCCTCCGGGGATGTGATCTGTCCGATGGAAGGAGGCCCGTCCGTCCGGCAACGGAGACCGGCTCCGGGACACGCGGGAACGCGGGCAGGCGGGATGCCGTGGGCCCGGGCGCGCGGGAGAGCGCGTACGGAGGACACGGAGAGCCCGATGCGTGCCGGAACGGCGGAAGGGCCTGGGTGTGACGACGCGACGGCGGCGCGGCCGGTACGGCGGCGCCTGCCGGGCACGGGAGCTCAGCTCACCGTGCTACAGGGACCTCAGCCTGTTCGCGTATCCATAGAAAGACCACATGAATCCCACCCTACCCAAGAGGGCCGGGCGGAGACCAACCATATTCCGCCTATATTCCGCATTCCGCCCGTATTCCGCGCGCGACCTCGCGCCGGGGAGCGGCCGGTCGCGGCGCGCGGGACCGGCGGTCAGACCTCGCCCTCCGTCTCCAGACGGGCGAGCGCCTTGGCCACCGGGTGGGCGGTCAGCCCGATCTGCCACTCGCGGGCGCCCAGCTCGCGCAGGCGGGCGGCGACGGTCCCGTCGTCGATGACCGGCGGCGGCTCCCAGGTCAGGCGGCGCACGGCGTCCGGCTGGAGCAGGTTCTCCGTGGGCATGTGGTGCTCGTCGGCGAGGGCGGCCACCACGGTCCTGGCCGCGGCGAGCCGCCGGGCGGCCACCGGGTCGCGGTCCATCCAGCGGTTGGCGGGAGGCGGCCCGTCGCCCGGGGCGCTGGGCTGGGGCAGCCCGGACTCCGGGAGCGCGCGGGCGGTGTTGATCGCGGCCAGCCACTCGCGCAGGTGCCGGCGGGCGCTGCGCCCGGTGAACGGGGTGATGTCGGTGAGGGCCTTGGTGGTGCGGGGCAGCTCCACGGCCGCGGTGATGATCGCAGCGTCGGGCAGCATCCGGCCCGGCGCCAGGTCCGCCTCCCGGGCGAGGGCGTCACGGAGCGTCCACAGCTCCCTGACCACGGCCAGCCCGCGTGCCGAGCGCACCTTGTGGATGCCGGAGGTGCGACGCCACGGGTCCGAGCGCGGGACCGGCGACTTGTGGGCCAGCACCCAGGCGAACTCCTCCCGCGCCCACTCCAGCTTCCCGGAGGCCTTCAGCTCCTCGTGCAGGACGTCCCGGAGCTCGACGAGGACCTCGACGTCGAGCGCCGCGTAGCGCAGCCAGTCCTCCGGCAGCGGGCGGGTGGACCAGTCGGCGGCCGAGTGGCCCTTCTCCAGCCGGAACCCCAGGACGTTCTCCACCATCATGCCGAGCCCCACCCGCTCGTAGCCGAGCAGCCGCCCGGCGAGCTCGGTGTCGAACAGCTCGCGCGGGTGGAAGCCCAGTTCCGCCAGGCAGGGCAGGTCCTGGGAGGCGGCGTGCAGCACGACCTCCGCGCCGTCCAGCGCCGCGTCCAGCTCCGACAGGTCCGGGCAGCGGACCGGGTCGATCAGCGCGCTGCCCGCGCCCGCGCGGCGCAGCTGCACCAGGTAGGCCCGCCCGCTGTAGCGGTAGCCGGAGGCCCGCTCCGCGTCCACGGCGACCGGACCGGTGCCCGCGGCGAAGGCGCGCACGGCGCCCGCCAGGCCGGCCCGGTCCTCGATGACGGGCGGAATGCCCTCCCGCGGCTCCAGCAGCGGAACGATGGTGGTCTCGTCGGTCACGTTCTGAAGGGCTCCGGATCTTCGCGGCGGCGCGGCGGCAGGGCGGCCACGCCGGGTGGGAGGGGTGGGATGCCCGCCGCGAGGCACATCAGGTCGCACCAGGCGGAGACGTGCCGGGACAGGTCCTCTTCCAGAGGCGACCAGGAGGCGCGCAGCTCCAGCTCGGTGCTGACGGGGTCGTCGGCCTTGTTGCCGAAGCCCTCGGAGACCGCCCTGGTGACGGTGCCTCCCGCGGCGGCGTAGCCGGCGTCGTGCGCGTCGAGCGACTCGGTGAGCCAGCTCCACGCGACGGGGCCGAGCAGCGGGTCCTCGGTGATCTCCGGCTCCATGTCCGCCCGGACGTAGGCGACCAGGCGGAACGGGCCGTCCCAGCCGCGCTGGCCGTCCGGGTCGAAGAGCACGATGAGGCGGCCGACCGCGAGCTCGTCGTCGTCGCGGTAGACCGATGCGCCGATGGCGGCCGAGTAGGGCGCCAGGCGCTGGGGCGCGGGGATGTCCTCCAGCTCGATCTCCGGCCTGACCTCCGCCGGGCGCAGGCTGGCCACCGCGCGCCGGAAGGCGGCGGGGGCGGGCGGCGCGTCACCGAGGGTCATATCGGAAGGGTAGGTCGAAATCGAGTGCATGGGGACCACGGGGGTGCGTGAAGGAGCCATCGCGGCCGATCAAACCGACGCCATCGACAGGCCGGGGGACTGCGCGCCCTCGCCCTCCGGAACCCCGTTCCCGGCTCCGCCGTGCGGAGCCCACAGGATCAGCGCGTGGCCGCACCGGGTGCAGGCCCACTCGGGGCACTCGCCCGGTCCGTGGCCGTCGGGGCACGGGGGCTGCTCGAAAACCCGCTCACCTGCGCAGGAAGCACAGTGCTCACCGCGGTGTTCGGGTGAACTCCACATCGTGGTCATCGCACGGGGCCTTTCGTCGGGTCGTGGTCCGACGTTGGCACGTCGCGCCGACAATTCCGCGCAACGTGCTCGGCGTGTCCCGAAAGTGGCGCCGGAATCGATGCCGCGCGGTGATCTGGCGAACATTTGACCCAGCCAGGAGCCGGACCGGGTTCGCCCATGGGAGGAACTGTACCGGGAAACATGATCGCTTTGTGCCCCAATGCATCCGCGGCCGGTCGCCGGCGCAGGCTTCCGCCGGACGAAGCTCTCAAACCGGAGTCGAGCAGATGTCGTAGCTATTTGACATGGCCTATGGCTTCTTACGTGCTGTGTCATCTCATAGCTGGTGATTTCGGGCCGACGGTTCCGGGGCGGGGATGTGGTGCACGGACCGGCCCACCGGCATGGCACCCTGGGAGGGTGAATCCCGAGCTTGCCGACTCCCCGTTCCTGCGTGCCTGCCGCCGCCAGCCCGTCTCCCGCACGCCGGTGTGGTTCATGCGCCAGGCGGGCCGCTCGCTGCCCGAGTACCGGGCCGTGCGCGGCGGGGTGCCCATGCTCACCGCCTGCGCCACCCCCGACCTGATCGTGGAGATCACGATGCAGCCGGTCCGCCGCTACGGCGTGGACGCGGCCATCTTCTTCAGCGACATCGTGGTGCCGCTCAAGGCGATCGGGATCGACCTCGACATCAAGCCCGGCGTCGGCCCGGTGGTGGCCGCCCCCATCAGGGACGCCGCCGCCCTCGGCGCGCTGCGCCCGATCGAGCCCGGCGACGTCGCCTACGTCACCGAGGCGATCGGCGCCCTCACCGGAGAGCTGGGCCCGACCCCGCTCATCGGCTTCGCGGGCGCGCCGTTCACCCTCGCCTCCTACCTCATCGAGGGCGGCCCCTCCAAGAACCACGACCACACCAAGGCCATGATGTACGGCGAGCCGCACCTCTGGCACGCCCTGATGGACCGGCTGACCGAGATCACCCTCGGCTTCCTCCGCGTCCAGGTCGCCGCCGGAGCCTCCGCCGTCCAGCTCTTCGACTCCTGGGTCGGCGCCGTCGCGCCGGAGGACTACCGCGAGTTCGTCCTGCCGTACACCAGCCGCATCTTCGCGGGCATGGCCGAGGCGGGCGTCCCGCGCATCCACTTCGGCGTCGGCACCGGCGAGCTGCTCGGCCTGCTCGGCGAGGCCGGGGCCGACGTGGTCGGCGTCGACTGGCGGGTCCCGCTCGACGAGGCCGCCCGCCGGGTCGGCCCCGGCAAGGCGCTCCAGGGCAACCTCGACCCGGCGATCCTGCTCGCCCCGTGGGAGGTCGTCGAGCGCCGCGCGGCCGACATCCTCAGCCGGGGAGCCGGGGCGGAGGGCCACGTCTTCAACCTCGGCCACGGCGTGCTGCCCGGGACCGACCCCGACCAGCTCGCCCGCCTCACCGACTTCGTCCACCGCTCCTCCGCCCGCTGACGCCCCGCGGCCGGTCGCCGGCGGCGCCCTCCGCCCGGGGTCCGCGCCGGACCCCGGGCCCGGAGCCCGGCGCGGACCCGGGGCCGGGGTCCACTCGCGCGGGCCTACGGCGCGCTCCGCGGACCCGCCCCGGCCTCCTGCACGGGCCTGCCGTCCGCCTCGTCGCCCTCATCGGCCTCCGCGGCCGCCGTACCCGCCGGCGGCGGGGCAGTGGGGCCGGGGTACGGCGGCGCGCCCGGCGGCAGCCCGGGCCCCGCGGGGCGGTTCCGCCTGCCGCGGCGGAGCACGAAGGAGATCGCCAGCCAGACGGGGACGATCACGAGCAGCCAGGGGAGCAGCGCCCCGAGGACCGTCAGCCCGATCCGCACCGCCGTGACGAACGCCTCCCAGCCCGCCTTCAGCCCGCTGAGGAAACCGCCGGGATCCTCCTTCGGCGGCTGGGGGACCTCCGCCGCAGGCCCGACGATGTTCAGCGTCAGCGTCGCCATGCTCGACAGCGAGGCCAGCTTCCTCTGCCGGGCCTGGAGCGACTCCAGCTCCGCCTCGCGGTCGGCGACATCACGCTCGATCTTGAGCACCTCGCCGATCGTGTTCGCCCGCTTCAGCAGGGTGCGCAGCGACTCCAGCGCCGATTGCGCCGACTTCAGCCGGCTCTCGACGTCGGCGACCTCCTCGGTGACGTCCTCGGTGCTCTGCTGGATCGACTCCCGCTTGCCCAGCTCCCTGCCGAGCCGGCCGAGGATGCCGGGGTAGCCCGAGGGAGGGATCTTGAAGACCAGGGTGGAGGACGCCTCACCCCCGTCGAAGGCGTCCGACCTCTCCTGGGCGAGGTAGCCGCCGGCCGCGGTGACGATCTCCTTGGCCTTGTCGGACGCGGCGGCGACGTCCTTCGCGCGGACGGTCATCTGCGCGGTGTAGACGATGGCCCGGTCGGTCGGGACCGCCTCCACCCGCTCCGCCTGCCCGGCCGCCGCCGAGCCGGGCGCCTCTTCCGCGGCGGCGGTGTCGCCGCCCGCGCCGTACTTCTCCCCGCTCCGGGGCTCGGCGGGTGCCCTGGACGCCTGCGGGACGGGTGCCGCCGCGTCGGAACTCGTCGCGCTCTCCGACCCCGCGCACGCGGACGCGAACATCGCCAGGCACACCAGGGGGACCGCCAGACGCGGGCCGTACCGGAATCTGTTCATGCCCTTGAAGACGGGGTTTCCGCGGGCGCGGTTTGGCGCGGGGCGTCACGATGCCGTCACGGTCTGCGCGCCGGGAGGTCACGGCGAGGCCCGGGCCGCGGCCGGACCGCGGGGGCGGTACGGTCAGGAGTCATGGAAGGGAACCGGAGCCATGTCGTGGTCGTCGGTGGCGGGATCGCGGGCCTGACCGCCGCCTGGTACCTGCGGCAGGGCGGTGAACACGTCCGGGTGACCGTCCTCGACGGCGCCGGGCGGATCGGCGGCAAACTCCACGCGAGCGAGGTCGCCGGGCTCCCCGTCGACACCGGCGCCGAGGCGATGCTCGTGCGGCGCCCGGAGGGCAAGGACCTGGCCAGGGCGATCGGGCTCGGCGAGGAGCTGCGGCACCCCGGCACCGCCCAGGCGTCCATCCTGACCAGAGGCGCGCTGCGGCCCATGCCGAAGGGGCAGGTCATGGGCGTCCCGTCCGACCTGGCCGCGCTGGCCTCGTCCGGAGTCCTCACCCCCGGCGGCCTCGCCCGCGTGCCGCTGGACCAGATCCTCCCGGCCACGCTCGTCACCACCGACGTCTCGGTGGCCGCCTACATCCGCGCCCGCATGGGCGGCGAGGTGGTCGACCGGCTGATCGAGCCGATCCTCGGCGGCGTCTACGCCGGCCGGGCCGAGGCGCTCTCCCTCGACGCGACGATGCCGAGGATCGCCGCCGTCGCCCGTTCCGAGCGCTCACTGCTCGCCGCCGCCCGGAAGATCTCCGAGGAGGCGCCCAAGGACGCCGGGCCCGTCTTCGCCACCCTGCGGCGCGGCATGGGCAGCCTGCCCGAGGCCGTCGCCGCCGCCTCCGGGGCGGAGATCAGGACCGGGGTCACGGTCAGGGAGATGCACCGCACCGAGCGCGGCTGGCGGCTGGTCGCCGGGCCGGTGCCCGCCCCGGAGGTCATCGAGGCCGACGCGGTGGTCGTCGCGGTCCCCGCGACCGCGGCGGGCCGCCTGCTCGCCGGAGAGGTGCCCAAGGCCGCCGCGGAGCTCTCCCGGATCGAGTACGCCAGCATGGCCGTCGTCACCCTCGCCTACCCGCGCGCGGCCTTCCCCCGCCTGCCGGACGGGAGCGGCTACCTGGTCCCGCCCGTCGAGGGGCGCCCGGTCAAGGCCGCCACGTTCAGCTCGGTCAAGTGGCCGCACCTGGCCGAGGCCGACCCCGACCTGATCGTGCTGCGCTGCTCGATCGGCCGCCTCGGCGAGGAGTCGCTGCTCCAGCGCGACGACGCCGAACTGGTCGCCCTGGCCATGGCCGAGACGGCCGAGGTGGCGGGCGTGCGGGGGCTGCCCCGCGACTCCCGGGTGACCCGCTGGGGAGGAGCCCTGCCGCAGTACAACGTGGGCCACCTGGACCGGGTCGCCCGCATCCGGGCCGCGATCGCGACCCAGCCGGGCCTGGCGGTGTGCGGCGCCGCCTACGACGGCGTGGGCATCCCCGCCTGCATCGCGACCGCCCGTACGGCGGCGGCCCGGATCCTGGACCACCTGGATCCCGCGAGACAATGGCAGGGCAGAACCGAGACGCTTTCGAGGGGTGAGGACGACGGACGCGAACCAGCGGCCCAAGGCGCGTGACCTGAACCAGGTGATCCGCTACACGATGTGGTCGGTCTTCAGGCTGCGCGACACCTGCCCGGGCAACCGGGAGGGGCTGGCCGACGAGGTCGAGGGCCTGCTGGCCCAGATGGCGGAGAAGGACGTGGTCACCCGCGGCGTCTACGACGTGGCCGGGTTCCGCGCCGACGCCGACGTCATGTTCTGGTGGCACGCGCCGGCCCCGGAGGACCTGCAGGAGACCTACTCCCGCTTCCGCCGCACCGACCTCGGGCGGCTGGCCGAGCCGGTCTGGTCGGCGATGGCGCTGCACCGGCCGGCGGAGTTCAACAAGTCGCACATCCCGGCCTTCCTGGCGGAGGAGGAGCCCCGCGGCTACGTGTGCGTCTACCCGTTCGTCCGCTCCCTGGAGTGGTACCTGCTGGACGACGCCGACCGCCGCCGGATGCTCGCCGAGCACGGCATGATGGCCCGCGACTACCCCGACGTCCGGGCCAACACCGTCGCCTGCTTCGCCCTGAACGACTACGAGTGGATGCTCGCCTTCGAGGCCGACGAACTGCACCGCATCGTCGACCTCATGCGCACCCTGCGCGGGGCCGAGGCCCGGCGGCACACCCGGGAGGAGATCCCCTTCTACACCGGCATCCGCAAGCCCGTCCGGGAGCTGATCGCCGCCCTGCCGTAGGCGGGCGCCGCCGGGGCGAGCCATGACGAGTCCTGCGAAACGCCCGGAACCGCCCCCGATTTTTGTCATACTCGGGGAAAATCTCCTGCTCGTGTGAGGCCGGCGATGACGAGGGGCGAAGGGTTGGCGCGTTCCAGACGGCGCGGGGGCGCCAGGCGCAGGAAGAGGACCAGGTCCTGGGTCCTGGAGGTGTCCGCCGGGGTGGTGACGATCGCCGTGGCGGGCTTCGTCGGAGGGATGCTGTCCGGGGCCGATCCGGTGACGGGTGCGACGACGTCCGGAGCGGTCCCGGTGGAGCGGACGGAGGCGGCGCGGGCGCAGACGCCCGGGAGCGGCGGTCGCGAGAGCGGCGGGGGTCGCGAGAGCGGCGGCGGAGCCCCGGTGGCGACCGCCGAGACGGTCCGGGCCGGGACGGGCGCCGCACCGGCGGACGGGTCCGGAGACGGCGGCGGTGACGGCGGCGGCGGTGACCGGGAGGGGACCGGGGAGCAGCCGGAGCGGGAGGCCAGGGCGGAGGGGCCGTCCAAGCACACCGACACCGGGGCCGTGGCCTACTTCCGGCAGAGCAAGGCGGCCAAGCGGGTGAAGGACATCCGCACAGTCGGTGGCTATCTCCGGATATATACGGATCTGCCAGAGTCGGCGGACAACTCCGAGCAGGCGCTGGAACTGTGCGAGCTGGGCCGCGACTACCTCGTCGAGGAACTCGGCGTGGCCAACCCCGTGATCTTCGTTCAGGCGGAGTTCGGCGAGAACGGCAACCCCGTCCTGGCCAACGTGCTCGGCCCCGACGACTCCACCTGCCGGGTCACCCACCCCGAGCCGGGGAAGTGAGGAAGGGGCCGCCGCGCGCAGGGGCGTCCGCCGCCGGGATCACCTCACCCGCACGCGGGTCTTGCCGCAGACCGTGCAGCGCTGAGTGATCACCCTGCCGATGGTCTCGATGACCTCCCATCGGTGCCGGAGATGCACGAGGACTCCTTGCAACAAAGATCACACGGTGGAGGCGTTCGCATGCCGAACGTAACCGATTTCGTCCATGGATGACGCCCGCTCGCCCGTATGGGGCTCAGGAGGC
The DNA here is from genome assembly GCF_014203605.1 of Thiemannella venezuelensis. Taxonomy (GTDB): domain Bacteria; phylum Actinomycetota; class Actinomycetes; order Streptosporangiales; family Streptosporangiaceae; genus Planomonospora_A; species Planomonospora_A venezuelensis. The sequence continues at coordinate 122,633 of NZ_JACHJJ010000011.1, forward strand.
GGTGCGATGCCGTCGGGACGCGCCCGCGACCCGCCTGCGACCCGCGGAGGGACGTCCTAGGCGGGGGGCTCCAGCCGCAGTGAGACGGAGTTGATGCAGTAGCGGTCGTCGGTGGGCGTGGCGTAGCCCTCGCCGTGGAACACGTGGCCGAGGTGGGAGTCGCAGCGGGCGCAGCGGACCTCGACGCGGACCATCCCCATGGAACGGTCCTCGATGAGGGTGACCGCCTCGGACTTCGACGGCTCGTAGAAGCTGGGCCAGCCGCAGTGGCTGTCGAACTTGGTCTCCGAGCGGAACAGTTCGGCCCCGCAGGCGCGGCAGGTGTAGACGCCCACGGTCTTGGTGTCGACGTACTCCCCGGTGAAGGGGCGCTCCGTGCCCGCCTGGCGGAGCACGCGGAACTCCTCGGGAGAGAGCTGGACCCGCCACTCGGCGTCGCTCTTGACCACCTTGTCCATGCTCCGACTCTACGCGACCGGCCCGGACGGAAGAAAATCTTGGGGGCGAAGCATCCTTTCGTGCCCGATTTAGCGTCTTTGTTGATGTGGGGGGTTTTCACCTTCCAGATGAGGGATGGACCATCCGTCCGCCGTCCCGGGAGATCGACGGGACGGTCGGAATGCCGCCGGCCGGGTGGCGCGCCAGCGCCCGGAACCGGAGAGCGGGATGGATGGTCGACGCGGTCCGTCCCGTCGAGAACCCGGTCCCGCCGCCGCGGCGACTCCGGGACGGACCCGCCCCTTCGCGGGGGCGCCGGCGCGATGTCCGGGAATTCCGGGGCCGCTGGGACCGCTGGGACCGCTGGGGCCGGTGGGGCCGGTGGGGCCGGTGGGGCCGGTGGGGCCACTGTGGCCCGGAGTCCCCGGGTTTTCCGAGGTCCCGGCCGTGCCGCCGGGCACCGAGTAAGTGACTGGTTTCGCTTCGATCACATTACTTGACTCAAGGTCCAATAATTGGCGAAGCTCTGCCGTATATCGGGGCATGTGAGACTCAGGCGGCGCAGGGAGCAGAACTGTGGCTATCGCAGGAGCACGGCGTCTCGCGGCGGCGGGCGCGGTGACGGCCTTCGCGGTCGGCGGTGTCGGCATGGCGGCCGGGGTGGGCACGGCCACCGCCCAGAGCTCCCCGGTACGCGGGCACGCGGCCGCGGCCACATGCGGACAGGGCCCGTCGCCGTGCGAGTCCGAGTCGGGCGGTCTCGTGCGGGGCGACGACCCGTGGGCCGACGACGCACTGGAAGGCGGTGGCCCGGACGGCGGTGCCCCCGGCGACGGCGCGTCCTCGCCGGGCGAGTCGTTCTCCAGCGCCCCGGGCTCCTCCGGCCCGGACTCCGGCGACGGCTCCTGGTCCCAGGAGCCGTCCTCCGACGAGAGCTTCGCGAGCCTGCCGCTCCCGGGCGAGTCCTCCAGCGGCTGGTCCGCCGCTCCGGGGGAGACGTTCTCCAGCGGCCCGGCCTCCCTGCCGCCCGGCTCCTGGGCGCCCGCCGGAGAGCAGAAGCGGAGGGTTCCCGCCGGCGCCCCGCAGACCGGCGCCGGAGGCCTCGCCACGGAGGCCGCCACCTGGCCCTTCGCCGTGGGCGGCGCGGCCCTGCTGCTCGGCGCCGGCCTGGCGGGCTTCGCCGTACGCCGCCGCCGGGAGGGCGAAGCGTAGCCGGTGCCCGCGACGCCTCACCGGACCCAGCGGCTCGCTCTCGTCGGGGCGGTCGTGGCCACCGTGTCCGGGCTCCTGCTGATCTGGTCCGGCATCAGCGGAATGATCTCCAGTGGGCGTTCCGCGCCGGCCGCCGGGCACTCCGCGGTCCCGACCAACGTCCCGCGCCGCCCGCCCTCCTTGACCGAGCCCGCCGACGTGCTGATGCGCACCTTCGCCCGGCCGATGGGGAAGTCCGTCCCCACGGCCGTCTACATTCCCAGGATCGGTGTCGCGGCCCCGCTGATGCAGCTCGGCCTCGACGCCTCGGGGGCCATCGAGAACCCGCCGCTGAACCCGGCCAACATCGCCGGCTGGTACCGCCACGGCCCCGCTCCGGGCCAGCGCGGGCCCGCCGTCATCACCGGCCACCTCGACACCCGTACCGGCCCGGCGGTCTTCGCCCGGCTCGCCGCGGTCAGGCGCGGTGACCAGATCCAGGTCATGCGCTCCGACGGCTCGGTGGCCGTCTTCGTGGTGGACCGGCGCGAGCACGTCGCCAAGAAGGCGTTCCCCACCGCGCGCGTCTACGGCAAGGTGGACTACCCCGGGCTGCGCCTGGTCACCTGCGGTGGCGCCTTCGACCGCGCGGCCCACAGCTACAAGGGCAACACGATCGTCTACGCCCACCTGGTACGCGCCTACCACCCGCCCGGGTGATCTCCCGGGCGGGTGGCGTCCGAGCCGTGTCCGGCCGGACCGGCCGTCCGCGGCGCTCAGGCGGCTCCGGCCCGGGCCGCGGGCTCGGCGGGGGCCGCGGCCCGGCCGGAGGCCTCCCGCCGGGGCTGCCGGAGCACGGCGAGGGCGACGGTGAAGGCGGCCGCGAGCAGGGCGGCGGCGACGGTGAAGGCCAGCCGGTAGCCGCCGGCCAGCGCGGCCGCCTGGCCGGCGCCGGCGGACAGCAGCCCCTCGGTACGGGAGGCGGCCAGCGTGGACAGCACCGCGACGCCGGCGGCCATGCCGATCTGCTGGGTGGTGTTGAACAGCCCGGAGGCCAGGCCCGCGTCGTCGGCCCCGGCGCCGGACATGCCGAGCGCGGTCAGGGCCGGGATCACCAGCCCGCCGCCCGCGATGAGCACCATCACCGGGAGCAGGTCGGTGACGTAGCCGGCGTCCACCGGGACGCGGGTGAGCCAGCCCATCGCGCCGAGCAGGAGCGCCAGGCCCGCCAGCAGGACGGCGCGCTCGCCGAAGCGGATGTTGAGCCGGGCGGACACGAACAGGGAGACACCGCCGATGGCCACCGCCGCGGGCAGCATCGCCAGGCCGGTGTCGAGCGCGCCGTAGCCGAGGACCTTCTGCATGTAGAGGGCGACGATGATCTGGAAGGCGAACATGGCCGACAGCGTCAGCATCTGGACCAGGTTGGCGCCCGCGACGTTGCGCGAGCGGAGGATCCGCAGCGGCATCAGCGGGGTTCCGGTGGTCGCCTGGCGGGCGGTGAACGCGGCCAGCAGGGCGAGCGAGAGCGCGCCGAGCCCGAGGGTGCGCGCGGAGAGCCAGCCGTACTGCTCGATCTCCACCACGGTGGAGATGCCCAGCATCAGCCCGGCGGTGACCAGCACCGCGCCGATGACGTCGGCCCCGGCGGCGAGTCCGGCCCCGCGCTCGCCCGGCAGCGCGCGGACCCCCAGCGCGATCGTGGCCAGCCCGATCGGCAGGTTGATGAAGAAGATCCAGTTCCAGCTCAGCGCGTCGGTGAGGACTCCGCCCAGCACCTGGCCGATCGAGGCTCCGGCGGCGCCGGTGAAGCCGAAGACGCCGATCGCCTTCGCGCGCTCCGCGGGCTCGGTGAACAGCGTCACCAGGATCCCCAGCACGACCGCGGAGGCCATGGCGCTGCCGACGCCCTGCGCGAACCGGGCGGCGATCAGCATGCCGGGCCCGGTGGCGGCCCCGGCCAGCAGCGACGCGGCGGTGAAGACCGCGTTGCCCGCCAGGAACATCGTCTTGCGGCCGATGAGGTCGCCCAGCCGGCCGGCCAGCAGGAGCAGCCCGCCGAAGGCGATCAGGTACGCGTTGACGGTCCAGCTGAGCCCGGCGGGGGAGAAGCCCAGATCCCGCTGGATGGCCGGCATCGCCACGGTCACGATGCTGCCGTCAAGGATCGTCATCAGCATCGCGGTGGACAGTACGGCCAGCGCCGCGCGGCGCGAGCGGCCGGCGCCGGCGGGCCGGGGAGGAGGAGCGGTGTGCGGCATGGCGGTCTCCTGTTCGGAAGGGAACAGTAGAGACCGTAGCAGATAGTTTTGTTATAGACGATCCCTTGCGGATCTATTTCGCGCGCTGCCGTGCCCGCCGGGCCGCCTGCGGCGCCTCGGCGGGAGTGGCCAGATGGTCGGAGACCAGGCGGCTCAGGGCCCGCAGGAGCGCCTCGCGCTCGTCCGCGGGCAGGGCGTCCAGGGCCGCCCGGTGCACCCCGTCGACGATCTCCTGGCTCCGCTTCGCGACCTGCGCGCCCTTCTCGGTGACCGCGACGATCCGCGCCCGCCGGTCCGTGCCGGACGGGCGGCGCTCGGCGAGCCCGGCCTTCTCCAGGGCGTCGACCGTGACCACCATCGTGGTCTTGTCCATGTCGCCGATCTCGGCGAGCTGGATCTGCGTGCGCTCCTCCTCCAGGGCGTGGACCAGCACGCAGTGCATGCGCGCCGTCAGCCCGATCTCGGCGAGCGCCGCCGCCATCCGGGTCCTCAGGACGTGGCTGGTGTGGTCCAGCAGGAACGACAGGTCCGGTTCGGCGCGGGCGGGTGCCATGGCGGTCATGCCTCCAGCGTAGCAACCGGTTCCGTTCCGGATCATCTGCAAGAAGATCCATGCAAGGAGATCCATGCAAGGAGATCCATGGGGGAGGCGCACCCGCAGGCAGCCGCCGCGCACCGCGACGGGCGCGGCGGGCCTGCACCGAAAGGCCCCCCGGATCCGCCCCGGGGGTATTTTGGCTCACCCCGCGACCGATCCGGCCGATGGTCGCAGCACAGGCGCAAACGGCGCTCGGTGAACGACACGAATACGGCATCACGGGGACCGGACATGAGGAAGATCAACGATTTGAAAGTCGGCGCGCGGCTGGGCGGCGCGTTCGCGGTGGTGGGCGTCCTGCTGTGCGGAGCCGTCGGGGTGGGCGCCGCCGGGATCTCCTCGGCGCGGGAGGCGAGCGATCGGGTGGAGGCCAGCGCGGCGGTGCGCGGCGCGGCGCTGACGGCCAAATTCCGCACCGCCGACTTCAACGGCTGGCAGAGCGGCTACGCCTTCGACATCATCCGCGGTGTGCCGAACGCGACCGACGACACCGTCGGCCAGCGCAGGAACTTCCTGGCCTCCACGGCCGCCTTCCGCGAGGACCTCGACACGCTGGCGGGGCTGGGGCTGACCGCCACCCAGCGTGAGGACCTGCGGAGGGCCGAGACCGCGTTCGAGGACTTCATGCGCGTCGACGAGCAGGTCATCGCCGCCTACCGCCAGGGCGGCCCCGCACAGACCCGGCGGGCCGACGACCTGGTCTCCGGCGAAGCGCTGGAGTACTTCGAGCAGGCCGCCAGCGCCGTGGACGAGCTCGCCGGCGAGGCCATCGCCAACGCCGAGGCCGCGACCGCCGATGCGCACGCCGCCGGCGACGCGGCCTTGCGGCTGATGCTGGGCGCGGGCGCACTGTGCCTGCTGCTGGCCGCCGCACTGGCCGTGATCGTCACCCGGACCATCACCCGGCCGCTGGCGGCGACCGTGCAGACCCTGCGCACCATCGCCGCAAAAGACCTCACCACCTCCATCGACACCTCCCGCCGCGACGAACTGGGCGACATGGCCCGCGCTCTGGAGCAGACCGTAAGCGTGCTGCGCGGCGCCTTCGGCATGATCGCCCGCCACAGCGCGACGCTGAACGGCGCCTCCCGCGAACTGTCCGCCGTCTCCGGGCGGATGGACACCGCCGCCACCGGCACCGCCGGCCGCTCCGACCAGGTCGCCGCCACCGCCGAGCAGGTCTCGGCCAACGTGCAGACCATCGCGGCGGCCAGTGAGGAGATGAGCGCCACCATCGCCGAGATCGCCGGCAGCGTCAGCCAGGCGGCCCGGGTGGCCGACGCCGGCGTGCAGACGGTGCGCGACGCCGGCGACACCGTGGCCAAGCTGGGCACCTCCAGCGCGGAGATCGGCACCGTCATCAAGACGATCACCTCGATCGCCGAGCAGACCAACCTCCTCGCCCTGAACGCCACGATCGAGGCGGCACGCGCCGGCGAGCAGGGCAAGGGCTTCGCGGTCGTGGCCGGAGAGGTCAAGGACCTGGCGCAGGAGACGGCCAAGGCGACCGAGGACATCGCCCGCCGGATCGAGGCCATCCAGGCGGACACCGGCGCCGCGATCGCGGCCATCGGCGGGATCAGCGAGGTCATCACGACCGTCAGCGAGCACTCCACCACCATCGCCGCGGCGGTGGAGGAGCAGAGCGCCACCTCCGAGGAGATGAGCCGCAACATCGCTCAGGCCGCGATCGGCGCCGACGACATCGCCGCCGGTATCACCGAGGTCGCCGGTGCCGCGCAGACCACCACCGCGGGGGTGGCCGACGCCCGCCGTACCGCCGGTCAGCTCGACGAGGTCGCCGCCGAACTGCACGACCTCGTGGCGCAGTTCACCGTCTGAGGCTCCGGACCGGGCTCCTTCCCCGCGTCGGCGCAGGCGGCGATTCCTCGAACGGCGGCGGATCGCGCTCACGCCGTTCCGGACGGCCGCGCGCCCCCGGCCGGCCGGGGAGGCTCAGGGGTCCCGCGGCAGGCCGAGGGCGCGTTCGGCGATGATGTTGAGCTGGACCTCGGTGGTCCCGCCGCCGATGGTGAAGGCCCGGGTGGTGAGGACCATCCTGCTCCAGTACGGCGAGGCGGGCGCGATCGACCAGCAGAACTCGGAGACCGCCTGGGAGTGGCGCATGCCCAGGAGTTTGCGGACGCTGGAGGCCGTCCCGGGATCGCCCCCGGAGAGCTGGGAGAGCGTGACCCGCAGGCCGAGGGCGGAGATCGCCTGCCCTTCGGCCCACAGCCGCCCGGCCTGCTCCAGCGCGGCGGGCCGCAGGGCGTCCGGGCCGCCGAGCCTGACGACCAGCTCGGCCATGTCGGTGTGCCGTGAGCCGGGGCCCCAGGAGTCGCCGAGGGCGACGCGCTCGTGGGAGAGGGTGTCGCGGGCGACCCGCCAGCCCCGGTTCACCTCCCCGACGACGTTCTCGTCGGGGACGAAGACGTCGTCGAGGAAGACCTCGTTGAAGACCTCGTCGCCGTTGATCTCCTTCAGCGGGCGGACGGTGACGCCGGGGGCCTTCATGTCCACCAGGAAGTAGGTGATGCCCTCGTGCTTGGGGGCGTCCGGGTCGGTCCTGGCCAGGCAGATGCCCCAGTGCGCGTACTGGGCGAGGGAGGTCCAGATCTTCTGGCCGTTCAGCGACCAGCCGCCCTCGACCCGCACGGCCCTGGTGGACAGGGCGGCCAGGTCGGATCCGGCGCCGGGCTCGCTGAACAGCTGGCACCACATGATCTCGGTGGTGAGGGTCCGGGGCAGGAAGCGCTCCTGCTGCTCCCGCGTGCCGTACCGGACGATCGACGGCACGGCCCAGGCGGCGATGGCGAGGTTGGGCCGCTTCACGCCCCGGGCCTGGAACTCCTGGTGGATGACGACCTGCTCCAGCGGTGAGGCGGCGCGCCCCCACGGCTCCGGCAGGTACGGCATCAGCCAGCCCTCGGCGGCGAACCTGGCCAGCCGGGTCAGCGGTTCCTCGGCGGCCAGCGAGGCGACGGCGGCCCCGATCTCCTCGCGGAGCGCCCCGGCCTCCTCGGGCAGGTCCGGGTCCAGGTCCCTGCGCGTCCCGGCGGCGGCGAGGGCGGCCACCCGCCCGGCCCATCCGCCGGGGTCGCCGCTCAGCGCCCGCAGCGACAGCGCGCGCCGGTAGTACAGGTGGGCGTCGTGCTCGTAGGTGTAGCCGATCCCGCCGAGCACCTGGATCGCGTCCGCCGTGCACCGCACGGCCGCGTCCGCGGCCAGCACCCCGGCGGCGGCGACCGCGAGGAGGGTCTCGCCGGACAGCGCCCCGGTCGTCCCCTGCGCCCCGGTCGTCCCCCGCCCGTCGGCGGCCTCGCCGTCGAGGGCGCGGGCGGCGTCCCACACGGCGGCGCGGGCCTGCTCGAGCGCGACCAGCATGGCTGCGCACCGGTGCTTGACGCCCTGGAACTGGCCGATCGGGCGGCCGAACTGCTCGCGGACCCTGGCGTGACCGGCGGCGGCGGTCACCGCCCAGGCGGCCGCCCCGCACGCCTCGGCGCCGAGCAGGACCGCGGCCAGGGCGCTCACCAGCTCGCCGGTCACTCCGGTCAGCACCCGCCCGTCCGGCACGGCGCGCGCCGCCACCGCGGCCAGCGGCCGGGTCAGGTCGATGCCCTCCAGCGGCGCGGTCACGCAGTCCGCCCGGTCCAGGGCGGCCCACCGCCCGTCGGGGAGCGGCAGGACGAACAGGCCGGCCTCCGCGGAGCCCAGCGCGGTCGCGGATCCGGGATGCCCCTCCGCGGAGAGGCCGGCGAGGGAGCTCTCGGGCAGGACGACGGCGGCGGTCAGGGTGCCGTCCGCCAGTGCGGGCAGCAGGGCCCGTACGGCCGCGCCCCCCGCGCCCTCCGGCGTCCTGCCGCGCGGCTCCCCGCGGGCCGTCCCGGCGTCCGGGGAGCGGGCGATGATCGCGGAGGCGAGGACCGAGGGGAGGTGGGAGCCGGGTGCGCAGTGCTCGCCGAGCGCCTCCAGCGCCACGGCCAGTTCCGGCAGGCCGCCGCCCTGCCCGCCGTACTCCTCGGGCAGGTGCAGCCCGAGCACTCCCTGCGCGGCCAGCGCGGCGCGGAAGGGCTCGTGCTCCATGCCGCGTGCCGTGATGTTCCGCTCGGCGAAGCCGTGCACGGAGGCGGCCAGTGCCCGGTGTTCCTCGGTGATCGCGATACCCATGGGCAGACTCTAGAACGATATTCTGGCCAAGGTAAGGAGCCGCTTGCGAAAAAGCCTCCCGGCTCCCGCCGCGCCGGGCCCCGGCGGCTCAGGTCTGGATGATGGCGGCCTTCTCGCGGGTGTACTCCAGCACCGCGTCGTGCCCGTAGCCGGAGTCCTTGACGCCGCCGAACGGCAGCCCCGGCGGCATCTGCCGGAAGGTGTTCACCCAGACCGTCCCGCTCTGCAGGTCGCGGACGAACCGGTGGGCGCGGCCCAGGTCGCGGGTCCACACGCCCGCCGCCAGGCCGTAGGAGGAGTCGTTGGCGATCGCCAGCGCCTCGTCGTCGGTGTCGAACGGGATGGCCACCGCGACCGGGCCGAAGATCTCCTCCTGGCAGATCCGCAGGGAGTTGTCGGAGGTGGTGAACAGCGTCGGGGCCACCCAGTAGCCGCCGGGCAGGGACGGGACGACCTCGGCCCCCGTCCGGCCGCCGAACACCAGCTCGGCTCCCTCCTTCTCGGCGATCTCCAGGTAGGAGGTGACCCGCTCGTACTGGCCCTCCGAGACGATCGGGCCCATCGTGGTGGCCAGGTCGAGGGGGTCGGCCAGCGTGATGTGCCCGGCGATGGCGGTGATCCGCCCGATCATCTCGTCCCAGACGGGACGGTGGATCAGGATGCGGGACCCGGCCACGCAGACCTGGCCGGCGTTGCCGGTGTAGACCGAGTTGACCGTCACCCCCTGGGCGGCCGCGTCGAGGTCGGCGTCGGCGAAGACGATGTTCGGCGACTTGCCGCCCAGCTCGAAGGTGAGCGGCTTGAGCGCGTCGGCGCTGGCCCGGGTGATGGCCTGGCCGGTCTGGGTGGAGCCGGTGAGGCTGACCTTGTTGACCCCCCGGTGGCGGACCAGCGGGTCGCCCACGTCCTCGCCCAGCCCGCTGACGATGTTGAGCACGCCGGGCGGGAGCACCTCGGCCAGGAGCTCGCCCAGCCGCAGCACCGAGGCGCAGGCCTGCTCGGCGGGTTTGACGATGACGGTGTTGCCCGCCGCGAGCGCGTAGGCGGCCTTGGCGGAGAAGGTGGAGACGGGCGAGTTCCACGGGATGATGCACAGCGCCACGCCGTACGGCTCCCGCCGGGTCAGGCCCATGCTGCCGGGGCCGAGGATCACCGTCTCGCCCCTGACCGCGTCCAGCACCTGCCCGGCGGCGATCTGCCAGAGGTGGGTCATGCCGGGCAGGTCCTTCTTCAGGGTGTCGCGCAGGATGCGGCCGTTGTCGGTGGTCTCGATCCTGGCCAGTTCCTCGGCGTGCCCGGCGAAGACCTCGGCAACCTTGCGCAGGAAGTGCGCCCGGCCGAGCGCGGGCATGGCCGACCAGGCCGGGAACGCCTCCCGCGCCGCCGCCACGGCCGCCTCGGCGTCGGCCTTCCCGCTCGCCGGGATCCGGGCCCAGACCTCGCCGGTGGCGGGGTTGACCGAGTCCAGGGTGCGGCCGTCGGCGGCGGGCACCAGCCGTCCGCCGATGAGGTTGCGGTACTCGTCCACTCTTCAACTCCCGCGTCAGCCGTACAGGGAACTCGACCAAGCGTACGCTTGCTTGACGCGGGAGGGGAAGGCGCCCGGGTTACTGCTGCCGCCCGCCCTTGGAGAAGATGAAGTTCACCCCGACGATGCCGACCCAGAGGATGAGGAGCACCGGCAGGAGGGCCTGTATCTCGCTGGCGGCGAGGCCGATCGTCGCCGGAACGCCCAGGCCGAGGGAGACGATCGACAGGGCGAGGCGCTGCCCGGCGGCCACCGAGGGGCGGACCTGCGGGGCCAGGCTGCGGGCGCGGGCCTCGACCCGCCGGTCGACCCGCCGGTCGATCTCCAGGTCCACCTTCTCCAGGAAGCTCTCGACCAGGGAGTCCTCGAATTCGGGGCCGAGCTCGCGGCGGGCCTCGACGGTGGCGCGGAGCTCTTCACCGGGGGAGGGCGATGGTGTCATGATCGAGATATATCGTGCCTTTCCGCCCTTGTCCACTCGATCCGCTCATCACAGGCGCCGCCGGAGGGCTCCCGATCTCATACGGCCTCATGCGGCCCCATGCGGCCCGTACGGCGCCGCGGCCTCAGGACGGGTCGAGCGCGGCGGGCAGGCGGACGGTGACCACGGTGCCGCCGCCGTCGCGCGGGCGGGCGGAGATGGTGCCGCCGTGGGCTTCGACGATGGCCTTGGTGATCGCCAGGCCCAGGCCGGTGCCCTTGATCCCCGCCGTGCGGGCGGTGGCGGCGCGGAAGAACCGGGAGAACAGCTGGCCGTACTCCTCCGGCGGGATGCCGATGCCGGTGTCGGCGACGGTCAGGACCGCGCCGGGGCCGTGCGCGCCGTCCCCGTCCGCGGGGCCGGGACGCGGGTCGCCGGCGGTGACGGTGACGGTGACGGCGCCGTCGTCGGGGGTGTACTTGATGGCGTTGGACAGCAGGTTGTCCAGCACCTGCCGCAACCGCAGCGGGTCGGCGTGCACCAGCAGGGGGACCTCCGTCTCGAGGTCGAGGGTCAGGCGCCTGGTGCCGACGGCCGCCCGGTGGTCGTCGGCCGCCTGGCGGACCAGCCGGGTCAGCGAGGTCGGGCGGGCGTCGATGGCGATGTGGCCGGCCTCCAGGCGGGCCAGGTCCAGCAGGTCGTCGACCAGGTGCAGCAGGTGGGTGCTGGTGCGGTCGATGACCTCGGCGAACCTGAGCTGGACGTCCGACAGGCCGGGGGTGTCCAGCAGCATCTCCACGTAGCCGCGGATGGCGCCGACGGGGTTGCGCAGCTCGTGGCTGACCAGCGCCACCAGCTCGTCCTTGATGCGGTCGCGCTCCTCGGCCAGCCGGTGGCGCTCGGTGACGTCGGTGGAGATGCCGTCGACGAAGACCCGCCCCCGCTCGCGGCGGGGCGTGCCGCGCATCCAGATCCAGCGGGTGCGGCCGTCCAGGCCGATGACGCGGCACTCGGCCTGCGCGGCCCGGCCGGTGGCCAGCTCGCTCCGGAACGCGTCCCACGCGGCCCGGTCCTCGGGATGGATCCGTTCGGTGAGCACCGTGCCCACGTTGAGGTCGCCGGGCGGCTGGACGCCGAGCACCGCGGCGGCGTTGGAGCCCTGGAACACGGAGCGCAACTGCCCGTCCGGGGTGATCTGCGCACTCCAGACGTTGTCGTCGATCTGGGAGAGGACCTGGTCGAAGTGACGGCGGCTCTCGGCCAGGTCCAGGGCCAGTTCCTCGGCGCGCGTCCGCTCCAGGTAGCGGCCCACGTGCGCGCAGACGCCGTCCAGCAGGTCGACCAGGTCGTGGTCGACCTGCTGGACGGCGTCGGTGCAGAGGACCAGCACGCCCAGCACCTGCCGGCCGCTGCGCACCGGCAGGGCGACGGCCGCGCGCAGTCCCGCCTGCGGGGCGGCCTGCCCGGGGAGGAGGGCGTTGCCGTCGGCCTGCAGGTCGGCGATCCAGGCGGCCCGGCCGCTGCGCCAGACCGTCCCGGGCAGTCCCTGGCCGGGGCGGACGCGGACGGGCTCGCCGCCGGCGGAGGGCGCCGGGCCCTGACCGGGCGGGCTCCACCGGCTGATGCGGACCAGGTGCCGCTGGTCGGGACCGACCTGCCAGCACTCGCCGTAGGTCCATCCCAGCGCCTGCACCACCGCGGCCAGCACCCCGCCCGCGGCCTGCTCGGCGGAGGAGGACTCGGCCAGGGCCACGGCCACGGCGTCCTGGGCCTCGCGCAGCGCCTGGGCGCGGTGCCGGTCGGTGATGTCGCGTACGGCCAGCACCGCGCCCAGGCGCTGGCCGTCGCCGGTGATCAGAGGGCGGGCGTTGACCAGGCAGCGGCGTGCCCGGCCCTCGGGCGGGCAGATCATCAGATGCTGGCCGTCGACGTGCTCGCCGGCCAGCGCCCTGGCCAGCGGCACCTGCTCGGAGCGGAGATGGGTGCGCCCGTCGGGGGTGAACAGGTGGTAGGCGCGCGGCCAGTCCTCCGGCTCGGCGGGCGCGTCGGGGAAGGCCGGGTACAGCCGGCGGGCCACCTGGTTGGTCACGCTCATCCGGCCGTGGGCGTCACAGGCGATCACGCCCACGTCCAGGCTGTCGAGCAGCGCCTGCAGGAAGGTCCGCTCGGCCTCCAACTGGCGCCGGGCCTCCTGCCGGGCGCTGATGTCGTGGACGAACGCGTGCACGGCCGCCACGCCGTGCGGGCCGCTGTCCAGCTGCAGCGCCGCCTCGATGGGGAACTCCCGGCCCGCGCGGTCGGCCACGACCAGCTCCATCCGCCGGTCGGGCAGCACCTCGGAGCCCCGCTCGCGCAGGACGGCCAGCCCCCGCTCGTAGCGGCGGCGCAACGCGGCGGGGGCGATCAGGCCGAACACGTCGCGGCCGAGGGCCTCCTCGGAGCTCCAGCCGAACAACCGCTCGGCCGCGGTGTTCCAGGCCCGTACCGCGCCGGTGGCGTCCAGGGAGACGAACGCGTCGTGTGCCTGCTCCAGGATCGACTGCACCGCTGCGGCGTCGCCCAGCTGCGCCACTGATCCCATGGTCACGCCCCCCTGCGGTTTCCATTCGCATTATTGCACCGAGTATCCATCTGATCACGTTATGTGCCGTGAAAGGGCCGGTCGTCCCCGGGGTGCCGGGTCCGGCCCTCCGGCGCCGCCCCGCCCTCCGGACCGCTCCCCGCGGCCCGGACTCCCCGGCAGGGGACGGTCAGCCCGGCGCCCGGACGTAGCGGGTGAACAGGAAGCCGTCCTCCTCCAGCACGTGGGCCAGCCGGAGGCCGGTGAACGCGTCGCCGCCGTCGAGGATCCGGGCCGCGGACCCGCCGAGCAGCACCGGGCTGACCGTCAGGCAGAGCTCGTCGACCAGGCCCGCCGCCGCGAGCTGCCCGTTGGTCCTCGCCCCGCCCTCGCACAGCACCCGGGTGAGGCCCCGCTCGCCCAGCGCCTCGACCGCCGCCGCGAGGTCCACCCGCTCGTCCCCGGCCACGATCACGTCGGCGTGCCTGGCGGCCTCCGCCCGCCGCTCCGCGGGCGCGGCCGCGCAGGTGACGACGATCGTGCGGGCGTACGGCTCCGCCTCGGTGAACAGCGGGGAGGCCAGGTCCAGCTCCAGCCCCCGGGTGACCACGGCCACCGGCGGGGCGGCCGGCCGGCCCTCGCGCAGCTCCCGCCACGACTCCCGCGGCCGGGCCGGGCGGTACCCCTCGGCGCGGACGGTCGAGGCCCCCGCCAGGACCACGTCGGCCAGCCCGCGCAGCACCCCGAAGATCCGCTTGTCCCCTCTGCCGGAGAGCCCGCCGGAGAGCCCGTCCAGCCAGATCCCGCCGTCGGCGCTGGCCACCATGTTGACCCGCACGCACGGAGCGGCCGGGTAGGCGTAGGCGCGGGCGAGATCGGGCTCGCCGGCGGTCTCTCCGGGGGAGACCGGATGGATGAGGCGCATCCTCCAACCCTGTCACAGCATCCACCCCATAACGGATTCGACGTCAGGGGTGACTTCGGCTGACTCCCGTTACATGATTCGTTTCCAGGGATCAGGGAGGGCTGCGTGGGGCTGGTCGCGATCGTGACGTGGTTGATCACTGCGATGGTCGGGATCTACCTGCTCTACCTGTGGTTGTCCGGCGGCGGCCTGCGCCAGCAGGCGACGAAGGTCACCCGCTTCCCCACCGGCCTGGTCTTCGCCCACCCGCTGCTGGCGGTCTCCGCGCTGGGCTGCTGGATCGCCTACGTCCTCACCCTCCAGCGGGCCTTCGCCTGGATCTCGTTCGGGGTGCTCGCGGTCTCCGCGGTGCTGGGCTTCGTCATGTTCACCCGCTGGCTGGGCGGGGGCCGGCACGCGCGCGGCGCCGAGAGGCGCTTCCCGCTGGTGGCCGTGCTGCTGCACGGACTGGCGGGGGTGACGACGTTCGTCCTGGTCCTGCTCACCGCCGCCGTCGCCACGGGTCCGTGAGCGCACGATCCCTGAGCGCACGACCCCTGCGCCCACGGGTCCCTGCGCGGGACCGGCCTAGGACGCCCGCGGGCAGCACAGGACCTGCATGGAGCGCGAGGTCACAGCGATCACCGACTCCGGCGGCCAGAACTCGTCGGGGAACGGCTCGTCCCTGGACACGTCGTCGGCGGTGTCCAGCACCGTGCGCCACTGCGCGCCGTAGCGGGCCTCGGGCAGGACGAAGGTCATGTCCTCGTGGTGGCCGTTGATCAGCAGCAGGAACGAGTCGTCGGTGATCCGCTCGCCGCGCGGTCCGGGCTCGGTGATGGCGTCGCCGTTCAGGAAGACGGCCAGCGACTTGGCGTAGCCGGTGTGCCAGTCGGAGGCCGACATCTCCCCGCCGGAGGGGGTGAGCCAGACGATGTCGCGCGTGCCGTCGTCGGCCTTGCGCCCGTGGAAGAACCGGCGCCGCTGGAAGACCGGGTGCGCGCGGCGCAGCTCCGAGAGGGTCCTGACGAACTCCAGCAGGTCCTTCTCGGTCCCCGCCAGCGACCAGTCCATCCAGGAGGTCTCGTTGTCCTGGCAGTAGGCGTTGTTGTTGCCGCCCTGGGTCCGGCCGAACTCGTCGCCGGCCAGCAGCATCGGCACGCCCTGGGAGAGGAACAGCGTGGTCAGGAAGTTGCGGCGCTGGCGGCGGCGGAGCCGTACGATCGCGGGGTCCTCCACCGGGCCCTCGGCCCCGCAGTTCCACGACCGGTTGTCGTCGGTGCCGTCGCGGTTGTTCTCCCCGTTGGCCTCGTTGTGCTTGCGGTCGTAGGAGACCAGGTCGTTCAGCGGGAAGCCGTCGTGGCAGGTGACGAAGTTGATCGAGGCGACCGGGCGGCGGCCGGAGGTGGCGTACAGGTCCGCCGAGCCGGTCAGCCGGGAGGCGAACTCCGGCAGCGCCGAGCCGCTGCCCCGCCAGAAGTCGCGGACCGTGTCGCGGTACTTGCCGTTCCACTCGGTCCACAGCGGCGGGAAGTTGCCGACCTGGTAGCCGCCCGGGCCCACGTCCCACGGCTCGGCGATCAGCTTCACCTGGGAGATCACCGGGTCCTGCTGGATCAGGTCGAAGAACGCGCTCAGCCGGTCGACGTCGTGCAGCTCGCGGGCGAGCGCGGCGGCCAGGTCGAAGCGGAAGCCGTCCACGTGCATGTCCAGCACCCAGTAGCGCAGCGAGTCCATGATGAGCTGGAGCGCGTGCGGGGAGCGGACGTTGAGGGAGTTGCCGCAGCCGGTGTAGTCGAGGTAGTAGCGCCGGTCCCCGTCGTGCAGCCGGTAGTAGGCGGCGTTGTCGATCCCCCGGAAGCCCAGCGTGGGCCCCATGTGGTCGCCCTCGGCGGTGTGGTTGTAGACCACGTCGAGGATGACCTCGATCCCCGCCTCGTGCAGCGCCCGGACCATCGCCTTGAACTCCTGCACCTGCTCGCCGCACTGCCCCGAGCCGGAGTACGCGGCGTGCGGGGCGAGGTAGGCGATGGTGTTGTAGCCCCAGTAGTTCGTCAGCCCCCGGGCCACCATCGCGTGCTCGGGCACGAACTGGTGGACCGGCATCAGCTCCACCGCCGTCACGCCCAGGCCCAGCAGGTGCTCGATGACCGCCGGGTGGCCCAGCCCCGCGTAGGTGCCGCGCTGCTCCTCGGGCACCGCGGGATGGCGCATGGTGAGCCCGCGCACGTGCGCCTCGTAGATCACGGTCTGGTGGTACGGCGTGCGGGGCGGCCGGTCGGTCCCCCAGTCGAAGAACGGGTTGACCACCACGTTCTTCGGCATGAAGCGGGCGCTGTCGTCGTCGTTGCGGCTGCTCGGGTCGGTGAAGCGGTAGGAGAACAGCGACTCGTCCCAGACCAGGTCGCCCTCGATCGCCTTGGCGTAGGGGTCGAGGAGGAGCTTGGCGGGGTTGCACCGGTGGCCCTGGGAGGGCTCGTAGGGGCCGTGGACGCGGTAGCCGTACCGCTGCCCGGGCATGATCCCGGGAAGGTAGCCGTGCCAGACGAACCCGTCGACCTCGGGCAGCTCGACCCGCTCCTCGCGGCCGTCGTCGTCGAACAGGCACAGCTCGACCCGCTCGGCGACCTCGGAGAACACCGAGAAACTGGTGCCCACGCCGTCCCAGGTGCCACCCAGCGGATACGGTTCTCCCGGCCAGACTTCGCGCATGTGACCCCATTCTTCTCCAGTCCGGGCCCCGTCGCAGGGTGTTGACCTTTTTGTCACCCCTGACAGGCGTGGGAAACGTGGTCCCCGGAGACCGGACCGGGCGCCGCCGGCGGCGGCGCCCGGTGGTGATCAGCCCAGCAGCTCGGCGTTGAGGGTGATCGTGGTGCCCGTCAGCGCCTTGCTCACCGGGCAGTTGGCCTTGGCCGTCTCGGCCGCGGTCTGGAACTGCTCGGCGGTGATGCCCGGGACCTGGGCGCGCACCGAGATGACGATCCCGGTGATGCCCTCGCCCGGCTGGAAGGTCACGTCGGCCTTCGTCTCCACGGACTGCGGCGGGGTGCCCGCCTGGGCCAGCCCGTGGGACAGCGCCATCGAGAAGCAGGAGGAGTGCGCGGCCGCGATGAGCTCCTCCGGCGAGGTCTTGCCGTTGGCCGCCTCGGCCCGCGAGGGCCAGGACACGTCGAACGTGCCCACCCCGGAGGAGTCCAGCGAGACCGAGCCGGATCCGTCGAGCAGCGCGCCCTTCCAGTTGGTCGTCGCGGTACGTGTCGTCGCCATGGCGATGTCCCTTCGATCGATAGGTGTTCATGAGCGAACATACGCCGTCCGCCCGGTGTACCGCCCGGCGGGCACGCGCCTGCCGCAGGAACGGCCCGGAGACCGCCCGGGCGGCCGCCCCGCGGGCGGTCAGAGGCCCTCGACGACGCTCCTGGCGTACTCGTCGTCGCTCTCGGCGAGGACCCGCTCGATCCCCGCCCGCGCCCGCGCGTCGCCCCGCGCCGCCAGGCCCCGCGCCGCCTCGGCCACCGTGCTCAGGTCCTCGTCGCCGAGCCGCGCGGCCAGCGCCTCGCGGATCCGCGGGGTGTCCTGGTCGAGGCCCGCCAGGCTCATGGTCGCCCAGTCCCGGACGTCGTCGTCGGGATCCTCGGTCATCGAGACCAGCAGCGCGAGCCCCTCGTCGTGACCGGGCGGCAGGACCGCGGCCAGCGCCGCCGGGTCGGACTCGGTGCGGGTCCAGCCGTCGGAGGTGATGATCTCCAGCACCTCGGGCAGGGCCCGGGGGTCGGCGTGGTGGCCGAGCGCCCCGAGCACCGAGCGCAGCACCCGTTCGTCGTTCTCGGTCGCCGCCATCCGCCGCAGGACGGGCAGGGACTCCTCCAGGAAGGGCTTGCCGTCCTCGGTGAAACCGAGCTGGGCGAGCACGTCCACGGCGAACTCGCGGCGGCGCGGGTCCTCGGCGGCGCACGCGCGGGCGGCGGCCTCGAAGGTCTCCCGGTCGCCGCGCCGCTGCAGCGAGCCCGCCACGGTCCACCAGGTCTCGGCCTCCTCGTCGAGGTCCCGGTACGGCAGCGCCCGGTCGGCCAGCTCGTCGAAGGGCGGCCGCTCGCCGGTGGCGTCCTCCAGGAGCGTGGCGATCGCCGCGTGGCCGCGCTGGCACTGCACCTCGAAACCCGGAGCGCCCTCGGCGTCCAGTGCCGTCACGGTCACCAGGTCGGTGCCGTCCTCGGCGCGGGTGCGGCCCACGACGAAGCCGGAGTCCTCCGGCACCTGGCCGGCGATCTGGTCCAGCAGCGCACTCTCCAGCTGGGTGCCGAGCCAGTCGCGGGCGATCTCCAGCGGGGTGTCGCCCTCGCCGTCCGGCCGCCCGGGGTCGGCCCCGGCCTCCAGCAGCGCCTGCACGGCGCCCAGCGCTCCGCGCCGGACGGCCAGCGTGAGCGCGGTCGTCGCGGTGTCGGTGGCGTCCTCGGCGGGCGCGCCGGCCTCCAGCAGCGCGCGCAGGGAGCCGGCGTGCCCGTTGGCGGCGGCCCAGAGCACCGGGGTCCACCCGTGGCTCTCCCGCCCGGCCGGGTCGGCACCGGCGGCCAGCAGCGCCTCGACCGTCTCGGTCCGGCCCCAGGCCGCGGCCGCGCACAGCGGCAGCCCCTCGTCCTCACCGCCGCTGAGCCGGTCCGGGTCGGCCCCGGCCGCCAGCAGCGCCCGCACGATCTCCGTCCGGCCGCCCACCGCCGCCCGGTAGAGCGCGGTGCTGTCCGCCTCGCCCGCCGGATCTGCGGGGACGCCCTTCCCGAGCAGGTCTCCGACCCGCTCGACGTCGTTGCCGGTCACCGCGTCCAGAAGCTCTTCGTACATGCATCCGGATCATAGGCGGCCGGAGGCCGGGGGGCGTGGCGGCCCTCCGGACGGTGCTCCCCCGGATGGGGGCCCGGGCCGCGCATGAGGCGTTCGGACCACGGAAGGTTCCTTCCTCAGGAGGATCCACCTCCGAGGAAACTCGCGATATGTTGTGAATGTGAATGATCCGGGTGGAATCCGAGCCTCGGACGCCGAGCGCGAGGCCGTCGTCGAGCAGCTGAGAATCGCCTCCGTCGAGGGCAGGCTGACCCTCGGCGAGCTGACCGAGCGGACCGAGGCGGCCTACACCGCCGTCACGCAGGCGGAGCTCGCCGTCGTCACCTCCGACCTGCCGCAGGCCGGCCAGGTCCCGGCGCCCTCGCCCGCCCACATGCCGGTCCCGCCGCAGGGCGGCCGGAGGCGGCGCTGGTTCGTCGCCGTCATGGGCGACTCCAAGCGGCGCGGCAAGTGGCGGATCGACCAGGAGCTCGGCGCGGTGGCCGTGATGGGCGACGTCCTCCTCGACCTGCGCGAGGCCGAGGTCCGCACCGGCGCGGTGGTCGACATCTCCGCCACCGCGATCATGGGCGATGTGAAGATCATTGTTCCGGACGGGGTGGACGTCGACCTCGAGGGCATCGCGATCATGGGGGACAAGAAGGTCCAGGTGATCGAGGCCCCGCCGGGGACGAACGCGCCGCGCATCCGGGTCAAGGCCTTCGTCCTCATGGGAGACGTCAAGGTGATCGGCGACTCCCGGGCCGAACCCGTCAAGAAGGCGTGGGCCGCCTGGCGGGAGCAGTGGCGCGAGATCCGGGGCGAGCTCCGGGGAGAGTTCCACGGCGGGCCGCACCGGTCGCTGCCCCCGCACGGCTCCGGCCACCGGCTGCACCCCGCGCCGGAGCCGTACCTCGCGCCCGGCGACTCCTCCTACCGTCCCGGCTCCGGGGAGGGGCCCCGGCCGCCCGGCGGCCGCTGACGAGCCGTTCCCCGGGGCGCGCAACGTCCGGTGGGGTCCGACCGAGGTCCTGCCGGAACGGGCCGGCCGGGATCCCCGGCTGTTCGGTGGCCACCGTGCGCAGCCAGGCCGCCAGGGGGCTGGCCAAGCTGCGCGCCGACCCCGCCGCCAGGGCCGCGACCGGCCGGGAGGCGGAGTTCAGGCGGTGGCGGAGCGCTCGTCCGCCCGCAGGGCCTGCCCGTACCGTTCGAGCAGCACGTCCGCGACCTCCGGAGCCGCGCCGAGCACGTCCGCGACGACCTCGGCGCCCGCGGCCAGGGCGGCGGCGCGGGTCTTGTCGGCGAAGTAGCCGGGGGCCAGCAGGTAGGGGGCGACCACCACGCGCGGGGCCCCGGCGGCGAGCAGCCGCCGGACCTCGTCCCCGGGGGCGGGCGCGGCGGCCGAGGCGTAGGCCGCGCTCACCGACCACCAGCCGCGCCGCGCGGCCCACTGCCGGGCGATCCCGGCGACCGTCGCGTTGGCCCGGTGGTCGCTGGAGCCCGCCGAGAGCAGCACCACGGCGGTCCGCGGGTCCCCGGCGGCCACGCCCGCCTCGGCCAGGCGCCGCTCCAGGGCGTCGATCAGCAGCGGGTGCGGTCCCAGCGTCGTGCCCCGGTGCACCCGGAGCCGGGGCTGCCGGGCCGCGACCTCGGCCAGCGCGCCGGGGATGTCCACCCGGCTGTGGTAGGCCTCGGTGAGCAGCAGCGGCAGGACCACCGCCTCGGCCAGCCCGGACAGCGCCCCGGCCAGCGTCGGAGCGGCGTGGTCGAGGTAGGCGGCGCGGACCGGGAGCCCCGGCAGCGCCAGCCGTACCGTGTCCATCAGGGCCTCCACCGTCGCGGCGGCGCGCGGGTCGCGCGAGCCGTGCGCCACCGCCACCAGCGGGACCGCCGGTGCCACGGGCGGGAGGGGAAGGCTCACGTGTGGATGCCGCACTCGGTCTTGCCCATCCCGGCCCAGCGGCCGCTGCGCGGGTCCTCTCCCGGGGCGACCTGGCGGGTGCAGGGGGCGCAGCCGATCGACGGGTAGTCGTCGTAGTGCAGCGGGTTGATCAGCACGCCGTTGTCGGCCATGTAGTTGTCGACGTCCTCCTGGGTCCACCGGGCGATGGGGTTGATCTTGACCATCTGCCGCTTGGCGTCCCACTCCACGACCTTGATCCCGGCCCGGGTGGTGGCCTCGTCGCGGCGGATGCCGGAGACCCAGGCGCGGTACGGCTCCAGCGCGCGGTTGAGCGGCTCCACCTTGCGCAGGTAGCAGCAGAGGTCGGGGTTGCGCCCGAACAGCCGCGGCCCGAGGTCGCGCTCCTGCTCGGCCACCGTCCGCGACGGCTTGACGTCGATCACGTTGACGTCGTAGACCTGACGGACCGCGTCCCGCGTGCCGATCGTCTCGGCGAAGTGGTAGCCGGTGTCGATGAAGAGCACGTCCACGCCCGGCTTGACCCTGCTGACCAGGTCGATCATCAGTGCGTCGCTCATCGAGGCGGTCAGGCAGAGCCGGTCGCCGAAGGTCGCCGCCGCCCAGCGGATGATGTCGACGGCGGAGGCCTCCTCCAGGAACAGCGCGGCCGACTCGGCGATCTCCTGCAGGTCGAGCGTGCCGCGCTGCTGCCGTAATCCGATTTCGATGTCCACCAGTGTCATCGGTTCCTCACCACTCCTCGTTCGCCGCGCGGGCCGCTCGTGCCTCGCGGACCGCTCCGCTCACTGCGTCGGGTTCGCTCCCTGACATGGGTCGCTCACCCTCCTCGTTCGCTGCGCGGGCCGCTCGTGCCTCGCGGACCGCTCCGCTCACTGCGTCGGGTTCGCTCCGGGTCATGACGTGCGCACCCCGATCCCCAGAAACTTCAGCTTGAAAGCGCGGGCGCACGAGCGGCAGTACCAGCCGCCGTCGCCCTCGTACGGCTCCAGGTCCTCTTCACCGCAGTAGGGGCAGTGGAAGGGGACGGCCCTGCCGCTCACTTGAGGTCCGCCTCGTCGGCGCGCTGGACCCACTCGGAGAAGGCCTCGCCCTCGTTCTTCTGCTTGCCGAAGTTCCGCAGCACCCGCTCGACGTAGTCGGGGAGCTCGGCGGCGGTGGCCTTCAGGCCGCGGACCTTGCGGCCGAAGCCGGCGTTGACGCCCAGCGAGCCGCCCAGGTGGATCTGGAAGCCCTCCACCTGCTCGCCCGCCTCGTTGACGACGAGCTGGCCCTTGAGGCCGATGTCGGCGGTCTGGATGCGCGCGCAGGAGTTGGGGCAGCCGTTGACGTTGATGGTCAGCGGCTCGGCGAAGTCCGGCAGGCGGGCCTCCAGCTCGTCGATCAGGTGGGACGCGGTGTCCTTGGTGTCGACGATCGCCAGCTTGCAGAACTCGATGCCGGTGCAGGCCATGGTCTGGCGGCGGAAGGTGGAGGGGTTGACCTGGAGGTCGTTGGCCTCCAGCTCGGCCACCAGGCTCTCCACCCGGTCCGGCGCGACGTCCAGGACGACCATCTTCTGCTCGACCGTGGTGTGCACCCGCCCGGAGCCGTGCCGCTCGGCGATGTCGGCGATCAGGTGCAGCTTGTCGCCGTTGAGGCGGCCGACCCGGGGCGCGAAGCCGACGTAGAAGTTGCCGTCCTTCTGCGGGAAGACGCCCACGTGGTCGCGGCGGCCGCCGCGCGGCGGCTCGGGCGCGGGGCCGTCCGGAAGGGTGCGGCCGAGGTACTCCTTCTCCAGGACGGCGCGGAACTTCTCGGCTCCCCAGTCGTTGACCAGGAACTTGATCCGCGCCCGGTGGCGCAGGCGGCGGTAGCCGTAGTCGCGGAAGATGCCGATCACGCCGCCGTAGACCTCGGAGGCCTGCTCCGGGGTGACGAAGACGCCGAGCCGCTTGGCCAGCATCGGGTTGGTCGACAGGCCGCCGCCGACCCACAGGTCGTAGCCCTTCTCGCCGTGCTCGTTGACGACGCCGACGAAGGCCACGTCGTTGATCTCGTGCACGGTGCAGTGCGCCGGGCAGCCCGACAGCGCCGACTTGAACTTGCGCGGCAGGTTGGAGTACTCGGGGTTGCCGATGTAGTCGGCGTGGATCCGGTCGATCTCCGCGGTGGCGTCGACGACCTCCTCGGCGTCGATCCCGGCCAGCGGGCAGCCGATGATGACGCGCGGGGTGTCGCCGCAGGCCTCGGTGGTGGACAGGCCCACCGCCTCCAGCCGCCGCCAGATGTCCGGGACGGACTCGATCTCGATCCAGTGCAGCTGGATGTTCTGCCGGTCGGTGACGTCGGCGGTGCCGCGGCCGTACTCGTTGGAGATGTCGGCGATGGTGCGCAGCTGCTCCAGGTTGAGCCGGCCGCCGTCGATCCGGACGCGGAGCATGAAGTAGCGGTCGTCGAGCTCCTCCGGCTCCAGGACCGCGGTCTTGCCGCCGTCGATCCCGGGCTTGCGCTGGGTGTAGAGCCCGTACCAGCGCATCCGGCCGCGCAGGTCGGCCGGGTCGATGGAGTCGAACCCGCCCTTGGAGTAGACGTCGATGATCCGCTGGCGGACGTTGAGCCCGTCGTCGTTCTTCTTGAGCTCTTCGTTCTTGTTCAGCGGCTCGCGGTAGCCGAGAGCCCACTGACCTTCGCCTCGCGGGCGCTTGTGGTGGCGGTTCGCCGGACGGGCCGGGGTCGTCATGTGCGCGTCCTTATCGGATCGTTGGATGATTTCCGGGCACACGCGCAGGCACCTCCCGCCTCGTCGTCGAGTGCGGGGGTCGTCGCTCAGAGAAGGTCACTCGGAGAAGGACGCCTGTCACGCGCCCGAGCTGGCAGAAGTCAGCGAAGGGCGACGGTCAACGGACGTCACAACAGATGGCGCTGCGGACACGCAGGAGGTCGACGTGGCGTCGCACGACGAGCATGGGGTCCGCTGGCATGTCCATGACGATACCTTGGCGGCCCGAGATGTCCAATATTAGGTCCACACTCTGGACGGCGGGCCGTCCTCCGGGCAGCGGCCGGTCCCGGCCCGGCGGGAGCGGGCCGGACGAGGTCCGGGCCGGGCGCCGTTCAGCCCTGGCGGGGCCAGACGAGGGGCGACTCCCGGGGCTCCGGTTCGGCGCCCTGGTGCTGGCAGTCGCACCACGACCCGCCCCGGCACTCCTCGTGGCGGCGGTCCTTGCACTGCTGGCAGATCATTGCTCCATTGTGCGTCCGGCGCCGGGCCGCGCACAGGACCGGGGGGCGGGCGGCGCCGTACGGCCGCCGCGCGTTTCGCCGCAGGTCGCCCGGGCAGTGACACGGGACCAGGTCACCGATGATCGAACTCGTGATAGCGGACCGCAGGGAATACCGTTGTGTGCCATGACGTCCAGTGAGGTCCCTGCCAAGCGGTCCGGGCCCGGCAAGCGCCCGCGACGCTGGGCGCACTCCCGGCTGCGCAGGCACAGCGCCCGGCTCCGGACCGGGCTGACGTGGGTGCGGGGCACCGGCACCTGGACGCTGGTCTCCGCCACCGTCAACGCCGGCGTCACCTACCGGGTCACCGGCCTGGCCGGGGAGGCGGCCTTCTTCGCGCTGCTCTCGCTGCCGCCGTTCGTGCTCGGCCTGATCGGCGTGGTCGGCCAGCTCACCGGCGTCTTCGGCCCGGAGACCGTGCAGGACGTCAGCGCCTGGATCGAGGCGCAGGCGCACCTGCTGTTCACCGACAACGCCGTGGACACCGTCGTCACCCCGCTCATCGGCGACGTGCTGAACCCGGCGAACCAGGTCTCGCTGATCTCGCTGGGCTTCCTGCTCGCGCTCTGGTCGGGTTCGCGGGCGCTGTTCGTCTACGTGGACCTGATCGCCCTGGCCTACGGGCTCGGCGAGGAGCGCGGCATCATCCGCACCCGCCTGATGTCCTTCGGGCTCTACCTCGCGGGCCTGCTGAGCGGCCTGTTCGTCATGCCGGTCCTGGTGCTGGGCCCGGCGGCGCTGCAGGGCGCGCTCCCGCCCGACTACACCGTGCTGGTGGACGTCCTCTACTGGCCGGTGGTCGTCGTCGGCTCCGTCTTCTTCCTCACGCTGCTCTACCACGTGAGCGTCCCGGTGCGGACGCGCTGGTGGCGGGAGATGCCCGGGGCCGTGCTCGCGCTCATCATCTGGATCGCCTGCGCCGCGGTGCTGCGCGAGGTCCTGGCGGCGTGGTTCTCGCCGGTCTCCATCTACGGCTCGCTGGCCGCTCCCGTCGCGGTGCTGCTCTGGCTCTACATCACCGCCCTCGCCGTGCTCATCGGCGCCATCCTCAACGCCGAGGTGGACCGGCTCTGGCCGGCGAACGGCACAGGGCGGGTCGGCCGATCGGGCGAGTCCGCTATCGTCTAAGCCGCGACTGGCGCATTGGGTGGGACAACCACCGGGGAGCGGAATGGCGGAGGCCGCGCGCCTGGGTCTTCGTCCGTTGTCAACGAATGTCAACGATGACAGGGAGTGAAGGCGCCATGAGTTCTCTTTCCAGTGTCGACCCTCAGATCGCCGAGCTCGTCAGGGCGGAGGAGCGCCGCCAGGCCGACACCGTCAAGCTGATCGCCTCCGAGAACTACGTCTCCAAGGCCGTGCTCGAGGCCACCGGCACCGTCCTCACGAACAAGTACTCCGAGGGCTACGCCAGCAAGCGCTACTACGAGGGCCAGCAGGTCATCGACCAGATCGAGACCCTCGCCATCGAGCGCGCCAAGGCGCTGTTCGGCGTGAACCACGCCAACGTCCAGCCCTACTCCGGCTCGCCCGCCAACCTCGCGATCTACATGGCCTTCCTCAACCCCGGCGACACCGTGATGGGGATGGGTCTGCCCTTCGGCGGCCACCTCACCCACGGCTGGTCGGTCTCGGCCACCGGCAAGTGGTTCACCCCGGTCCGGTACGGCGTGCGCAAGGACACCGGCCGCGTCGACATGGACGAGGTCCGCGAGATCGCGCTGCGCGAGCGGCCCAAGCTGATCTTCTGCGGCGGCACCGCCATCCCGCGCACGATCGACTTCCCGGCCTTCGCCGAGATCGCCCGCGAGGTCGGCGCGGTCCTCGCCGCGGACATCGCGCACATCGCGGGCCTGGTCGCGGGCGGCGCCCACCCGTCGCCGGTCGGCCACGCCGACGTCATCTCCACCACCACGCACAAGACGCTGCGCGGCCCCCGCGGCGCCATGCTCATGGCCACCTCCGACGAGCACGCCACCGCCCTGAACAAGGCCGTCTTCCCCGGCCTGCAGGGCGGCCCGCACAACCACACCACCGCGGCCATCGCGGTGGCGCTCAAGGAGGCCGCCACCGACGAGTTCAGGGCCTACGCCCGCCAGGTCGTCGTGAACGCCCAGGCGCTGGCCGAGGAGCTGAGCTCCCGCGGCTTCGACCTCGTCTCGGGCGGCACCGACAACCACCTCATCCTGTTCGACCTGACCCCCAAGGGCATCGGCGGCAAGCCGGCGGCCCAGGCGCTGGACCGGGCCGGCCTGGAGACCAACTACAACACCGTGCCGTTCGACCCGCGCAAGCCGTTCGACCCCTCGGGCATCCGGATCGGCACCGCCGGCGTGACCAGCCGGGGCATGGGCGTGACCGAGATGCGGCAGATCGGCGCCTGGATCGACCAGGTCGTCACCGCCCTGGCCAAGGGCGAGGACGAGGCCGAGCACGTCATCGGCCGGGTGCACGCCGAGGTGCTGGAGCTGACCTCGCAGTTCCCGGCGCCCGGCCTGTGAGGCACCCGCGTCCGGGCGCGCGGCGCGTCCGGCCGGAGGTGCCCGCGGCCGGACGCGGTTAACCGTTTGCGATCGCGAGCCGGGTCCGCGCTATAGTGGACCCGGCTTCGCGCCGCTGCGCCGGAAGCAGCGGCCACGACACCGGGAGGTGAGGACTATGCGGGTTGTTCTGGTGAGCCTGCCGTCCATCAGTCTCCGGGTGTCCCTCTAGCCGATTCCAACGCGGGCACCCGGCTTTCGAAAAGGGTGTACCCACGTTGTCCTCACCAGTTCTCTCTGGTTCCTACGATCTTCCCTCGCTCGGCTGGAACGGCTCTCTCGCCGCCGAGCTCCCCGCCGGTACGGTCCCCGCCCGGGTGGCCCGCGTCGACCGCGGCGCCGCCGAGGTGCTCTGCGCCGACGGCCACCTGACGGCCCACTACAGCGCCCGGGTACGGCGTGCCGCCGCCGCCGACCCGGTGGCCCTGCCCTGCGTGGGCGACTGGGCCGCGCTCCGGCGGTTGCCCGAGGGGCGCTTCGAACTCGACGCGCTCCTGCCCCGCCGTACCGCCTTCGTCCGGGGCGGGGTGGGCCGCACCTCGCAGCAGGGCCTGTCCGGCGACTCCCAGGGGCAGGTGCTGGCCGCGAACGTCGACGTCGTCTTCGTCGCGGAGCCCGCGCTGCACGCCACCGACACCGCCGACCTGGGCCGGATCGAGCGGCTGCTCGCGCTGGCCTGGGAGAGCGGCGGGCAGCCGGTGGTGCTCGTCACCAAGGCCGATCTCGTCGGCGACGGCCTCGACTTCCTGATGGGCGAGGTCGCCGCGGCGGCGCCCGGTGTGGACGTGCACGCGGTCTGCTCCCTCACCGGGCAGGGGGTGGACATCGTCCGCGGCTACCTGGCCGGGACCCGCACCGCCGTGGTGCTGGGCGCCTCGGGCGCGGGCAAGTCCACCCTCGTCAACGCGCTGGCGGGGGAGGCGGTGATGGAGACCCAGCAGGTCCGCGCCGGTGACGGCCGGGGGCGGCACACCACCGTGCACCGCGAGCTCATCCCGCTCGGCGGCGGCGGCCTGGTCGTGGACACCCCCGGCATCCGCCGGATCGGCCTGTACGACATGGGCGAGGGCGTGGACCGGGTCTTCTCCGACATCGAGGAGCTGGCGGCGCGGTGCAGGTTCGCCGACTGCGGGCACGACAGCGAGCCCGGCTGCGCCGTGATCGCCGCGATCGAGGACGGCGTGCTTCCCGAGCGCCGGCTGGCCAGCTGGAACAAGCTCCAGCGGGAGGCCGCCTGGATGGCGTCCCGGACCGACGCGCGGCTCCGCAAGGAGCTGCAGAACAAGTGGAAGGTCATCCACAAGGAGATGCGTAAGCCGGGTCGTAATCGGCCCTGAGATATGGGTATGACCGCTATGTGAGTTATGTGACAGTGTCTCCGGCTCCGAAGGGCCGGACTCATGAGCGGTGAGGAGGGAGTGCGCCTGCCCTTCGCTGACCGGGCGGAGGCGGGCGTGCTTCTGGGCGAGAGGCTGACGGGACTGGGCCTGCGGGCCCCGCTCGTGCTCGCGCTGCCGCGCGGGGGAGTGGAGGTGGCCGTCCCGGTCGCGCTGCGGCTGGACGGCGTGCTCGACGTGCTCGTCAGCAGGAAGATCGGCCACCCGGCCAACCCGGAGTTCGGAGTGGGGGCCGTCGCCGAGGGCGGCGAGCCGGTCTTCGACGGAGGCGTGCTCGCGCGGCTGGGGCTGGCCGAGGAGGACCTCGGCCGGGTGGTCGAGGCCGAACGGGCCGAGCTGGCCCGGCGGGTCGGGGTCTACCGGGGGGACCGGAGGCTGCCCGCGCCGGACGGCGGGGACGTGGTCGTGGTCGACGACGGCCTCGCCACGGGCGTCACCGCCCGGGCGGCGCTGCGCGCGATCAGGACGGGGACTCCGGGGAGGCTGGTGCTCGCCGTCCCGGTGGCGGCACCGGAGACGGTGCGGGCCATGCGGGCGGAGGCGGACGAGGTGGTGGTGCTCGCCGCTCCTCCGGACTTCTATGCTGTGGGACAGTGGTACCGGAGGTTCGACCAGCTCGACGACACGGACGTCCTCGGCCTGCTCGGAAGCTGGGCCCGGGCGCACGACAGCGTGTGATCTCGCAGGAACGCCGGCGAGATCACACGTGCGGGGAGAGCCGGGGGTGGAGGTTGCTCAGGCGACGGCGCTGATGCCGGCGCTGGCGGCGCGGCGCATGCGACGGCGGCGCTCGGAGGCGCGCTCGTCCTCGTTCAGACCGCCCCAGGTGCCGTACTTCTCCGGGCGGGACAGCGCGTAGTCAAGGCACTCGGCGCGGACGGGGCACTGGCCGCAGATGGCCTTGGCCTTGCGCTCGCGGATATCACGCTCGGGCTGACGCTCGCCATCGGGACCGAAGAAGAGCACAAGGTCCTCGCCCCGGCACGCGGCGTCATCCTGCCAGCCCCAGCTGGGCCGAGGGCGGGCGGTCTGCCGACGTACCTGAGACATGAGAAAACCACCTTCTAGTGAGAAGTATTTCGGGTTACTACCGCATTGGACGTTTTTGACATCCTTGGTGCCAACGCGTGGATCGGCCGCGATGTTCCCTCGGTCAGGTCAAGGCGGGCGTGGCGTACCGCACAGGCGAGAGCCTGTCCAGCGAGACCAGCCGATAGGTGGTGATCGTGTCGGCGCAAGCCGTACCACATGGCGTCGAGAACGTCATGGGTTCAACCACTACCCGATAACGGGCGCCGTTACCGAGCACGACGGCTTCGGTGGCGGACCCGTCCGACCTGGAGGACTCCACGGCCACTCCGCCGACCGAGAGCTCGCCCGTGTGGGCACGGACGAAATGCTCGGCGGCTTGCAGCGGCTCAGGGATGCCTGCGCGTCCCCGGAAACGGTCGAGGGTCACCTCGCCGGACCGGTACGCATCGGCTGCTGCGAGCGCAGCAGCCTGAGACATGCTGCCGTAGTAAAGGCCGTGTGGCAAGCACACCAGATTGGCGGCGTAGCGATCGCCGCCAACATGTGATGTTTCCCATGTTCTGTCCGGCAAAACCTCTGCCAACGAACGAGCGATGGGAAGTCCAATGCGGGCGCAGCACGCGTTGCGCTTGGCGTGCGTACAGACCAGAAAAACCGGCTCACTCACAAGTATGCAGGACTCGGGGAGCACTCCGGCCACCAGCGCGTCCAGGTCGAGATCGTCCGGGTTGGTGAAGACGCCCTCGGCGATCCAGGGCTCGGCCGCCGTGGAGTCGGCGACCATGACGTGGATGCCGTCCGGGGCGGGGCCCCTCCGGCCGGGCCTGCGGATCAGCTGGGGGCGGATGCCGAGGTTCGTCGCCCGTTTGATAAGGGTGTGCACGTCCTCGGGGAGGGAACAGTCCTCCAGGTGCGAGGCCCACGGCCCGGAGTGCTCGATGAGCAGCCAGAAGCGCGCGCCGACCGTGGCGCTGGCGTACACGGGCACCTCGCCGGTGTGGCAGCCCGCAGGGTGCGTGCACCCCTTGGCCGCCGTGCCGGAAACGTTCGCCGTGTTCACACACCCTCCCTATCCATACTTAGGTAAGACTAACCTAACGTACTCAAGGGGCTGTCATGGGGGGTGAAGAAGTGCAGGAATGGGTAAAGAATTCTGCTTCAGGCGGGCCGGTCCCTACCCGTCGTGGGCCAGCGCCGCCTCCGCGGCGGGCAGGGCCGCCTCCCGGTCCCGCGGGACCAGGCCGATCCGGGTCCTGCGGTCCAGCAGGTCGGCGGCGTCCAGCGCCCCCTCGTGCCGGACCGCCCAGACCAGCTCGGCCACGGTGACCCCGGTCGGCAGCGTCTCGGCCAGGGCCGGGTCGGAGAGCGCCAGCGCGTGCACGGCCGGTGCCTCGCTCCCGTACCGCTCCACCAGCCGCGCGGGCGCCTCGACCCCCGGGTGGAGGACGCCGACCAGGGGCAGCCGCGCCGTACGGCTCCCGCCCGCGTCCAGCCCGCGCAGCCGGACGGCGAGGTCCACCGCGTCCTCGGCCATCCTCCGGTAGGTGGTGAGCTTGCCGCCCACGACCGTGACCACCCCGTCCGCGGAGGTGAGCAGCGCGTGCTTCCTGGACAGGTCCGCGGTGCGCTCCCCGGCGCGCCCTGCGGCGGCCAGCAGCGGGCGGAGCCCGGCGAAGGTCCCGGCCACGTCCTCGCGCCGGACCGCCGTGCCCAGCACCGAGTTGAGCACGCCGAGCAGGAACGCCACGTCCTCCTCGGGAGCCTCGGGCACGTCGGGGACCGGCCCGTCCACCGGCTCGTCGGTCAGCCCGACGTAGACCCGCCCGTCGGCCTGGGGCAGCACCAGCGCGAAGCGGTTGCCCTCCCCGGGGATCGGGAGGTGCAGCCCCGCCCGCAGCCCCGGCAGGGAGTGCGGGCCGAGCACCAGGTGGGTGCCGCGCGAGGGCCGCAGCAGGATGGCCGGGTCGAGCCGGGCGGCCCAGACGCCCGCCGCGTTGATCACGGCCTTCGCCCGGACGGTGAAGGCCTCCCCGGTCAGCTCGTCGCGGACCAGCGCCCCGTCCCCGGTCAGTTCGAGCGCGCGGCACCGGGTCAGGATCCTGGCCCCCTGCGCGGCGGCCGTCCTGGCCAGCGCGACCACCAGCCGGGCGTCGTCGACCAGCCGCCCGTCCCAGGAGAGCAGGGCCCCGCGCAGCCCGCGCGGGCTCAGCGGCGCGGCCAGCTCCAGCGCCCGGGAGGCGGAGATCCGCGAGGGGCCGGGGAGCAGGCGGCGCGGCGTGCGGGCGGCGGCGCGCAGCCCGTCGCCGAGGCGGTAGCCGGCCATCACCAGCGCCGCCCGGGCCGCGGAGACCTCCGGGGTCAGCGGGAGCAGGTACGGCTGGGCCCGGACCAGGTGCGGGGCGGTGCGGCGGAGCAGCACGCCGCGTTCGACCGCGCTCTCGCGGGCCACCCCGACCTGTCCCTTCGCGAGATAGCGCAGCCCCCCGTGGATCATCTTGGAGCTCCACCGCGAGGTGCCGAACGCCAGGTCGTGGGCGTCGACCGCGGCCACCGACAGGCCGCGGGAGGCCGCGTCGAGCGCGGCCCCCGCCCCGGTGGCGCCCAGCCCCACCACCAGCACGTCGACGGTCGGGCCGCCGGCCAGCTCGGCGAGCTCGCGGGAGCGGCGGGCGGCGTTGAGAGAGGATCTCATCGAATCTCCTCGGACGGGGAGTCCTCCGCCCGCACGGCGTGCGGAGGACTCGGCGACAGGTACCTCTCCAGGAGCGCGGCGAGCTCGGCGTCCAGCTCGCCCTCGGTGACCGGGCCGAGCATGGTGGGGCCGGAGAGCAGGAAGGACTGGGCGGTCAGCAGCACGGCCCTGGCCATCGCCCGGGTGTCGCCGGGCCGTACGGCGCCCCGGTCCTGGCCCCGGGCGATCGCCTGCTCGACGAGGGTGAGCATGACCTCGTGGCTGGCGCCCCGGCGGTCCAGCAGGTACGGCAGGAGCAGCTCGGGATCCACCTCGACGATCTTGCGCCAGAGCGGGTGGCCGCGCAGCTCCCGCACCACCCCGACGGCGGCGGCGACCGGGTCCTCGGCGGCGAAACCGCCCGCGACCAGCACCCACTCGCGGGTCATCAGGTCGCCGACCAGGCTCCGCACGTCGGGCCAGTGGCGGTAGACGGTCATCCGGGAGACCCCCGCCCGGCGCGCCACGTCGGTGAGCGTGGTGCGCCGCACCCCGACGGCGAGCACCACCTCGCGCGCCGCGTCGAGGATCGCCTCGCCGTGCCGCCCGCCGGTGCCGCTGGGAGCGTCGGTGCCGCTGGGAACATCCGCGCCGCCGGGAGCGCCCGCGCCGCCGGGAGCGTCGCCGGCCGCACCGGCCGTGGCTCCGGCCTTATTGTGACGAATGGACGTCATATGTCACAGTGTAGAGGTGGAAACTCCGACGACCAAGCCCGAACCCATGCTCTGGTCCGGCTGGGGCGACCCCGCCAGGGCCGCCGAGCTGCCGCAACCGGTCCGCGAACTCCTGGCGGGCCTGCTGGGGGTGCGCCCGCCCGCGGCCCCCGCCGCCGGCCTCGGCGAGGTGCGGCTGCCCGCCCCGGCCCTGACCCCGCACGTCCTCGCCGAACTGGAGGCCGTCGTCGGCGCCGGGCACGTGCGCTCCGGCGACGAGGACCGGATCCGCCACACCCGGGGCAAGTCCACCCCCGACCTGCTGCGCATGCGCGCCGGGGACGGCTCCGACGCGCCCGACGCCGTGCTCCTGCCCGGTTCGCACGACGAGGTGCTGGAGCTGCTGCGGATCTGCGCCGGGCACCGGGTCGCGGTGGTCCCCTTCGGCGGCGGCACCTCGGTCGTCGGCGGGCTGGCCCCGGCGCGCGAGGGCTTCGCCGGCGTCGTCGCGCTGGACCTGGCCCGGCTCGACCGGCTGGTGTCGGTCGACGCCGAGTCGATGGTGGTGGAGATGGAGCCGGGCCTGCGCGCGCCGCAGGCCGAGGAACTGCTCGCCCGGCACGGGCTCACCCTGGGGCACTTCCCCCAGTCGTTCGAGTACGCCACGCTGGGCGGCTTCGCCGCGGCCCGCTCCAGCGGCCAGGCCTCGGCCGGGTACGGCCGCTTCGACGACATGGTCGTCGGCATGACCGCGGCCACCCCGCGCGGCACCCTCGACCTCGGCCGCGCGCCCAAGTCGGCCGCCGGGCCCGACCTGCGCCAGGTGGTCCTCGGCTCCGAGGGCGCCTTCGGGGTGATCACCTCGCTCCGGCTCCGGGCGCGCCGCGCGCCCGCCGTACGGATCTACGAGGGGTGGCGGTTCGAGTCCTTCGCGGCGGGCACGGCCGCGCTGCGCCGCCTGGCCCAGGACGGCCCCCTCCCGACCGTGCTGCGCCTGTCCGACGAGACCGAGACGATGATCGGCCTGGCCAGGCCGGGTGAGCTCGGCGGCCTGGCGGCCGGCGCCGGCTGCCAGGTGATCGCGGGGTACGAGGGCGAGGCCGCCGAGGCGGCCGGGCGCCGCGAGCGGGCCGCCGCGGTCCTGTCCGGGCTCGGCGGGACCTGCCTGGGCGCGGACCCGGGCGAGGCCTGGGCGCACGGCCGCTACTCCGCCCCCTACCTGCGCGACTCCCTGCTCGCCGCGGGCGCCACGGTGGAGACCCTGGAGACCGCCGGGTTCTGGTCCGCTCTGCCCCGCCTCTACGACGCCGTACGGCTCGCGCTGCACGGCTCGCTCGGCTCGCCGCTGGTGATGTGCCACATCTCCCACGTGTACGGCACCGGCGCCTCGCTGTACTTCACCGTCGTCACGGCCCAGAGCGGCGACCCGGTCGGGCAGTGGGAGGCGGCCAAGCGGTCGGTCAACGAGGCGATCGTCGCGGCGGGCGGCACGATCTCCCACCACCACGGCGTCGGCCGCGACCACCGCGAGGCCTACGCCGCCGAGATCGGCGGGCTGGGTGTGGAGATCCTGCGCGGGATCAAGGACCGCCTCGACCCCGAAGGCGTCCTCAACCCCGGCGTGCTGATCCCCTGAGACCCGGCCCCGGAGACCGCCCCGGAGACCGCCGCGGGGGCGTCACCCGGGCGGCGGGCACGAGGGCGGGCGGTCGGAGGCGGGCCAGACGTAGGGGAGGTCGTCCGGCTCGTCCCCGAAGACCGGCCGGTAGTGGTCCGGGAGCTTGCGGAGCAGGGACGACCGGTGGCTGAGGTGGAAGGCGGGGTCGCCCAGCCAGGGCGGCAGCTCGCCCGCGGCCTCCAGCAGCGGCTGGGCGCGGGGGGCCGCGACGCCGCAGCGCTCGGCCAGCTCCCGCGCCATCGTCTCCGCGCAGGTGTCGGCCCGGCCGGTGGAGCACCAGTGCCCGCACACCTCCAGTCCGTACCTGACCAGGGCCTCCTCGTAGCCGGTCCACATCCGCACGGCGGGGTGGTTGCGCCAGCCGTACCCCGGCACGGTCAGGGCGCGCAGGATCTGCATCGTCTCGACCCGCTGCTTGCCGAGCCGGAGCGGGTCGAGGACCCGCGCCGTGGCCGCGAAGTCCGGATAGGGGAGGAAGGTCTGCACCGCCGTCCTCCCGCCGTGGTCCCGTGCCCGCCCGTCGCGCGGCCCCGCGAAGGTGTACCCGCCGCGGGCCGGCGACACGCCGGAGCGGGCCGGTCAGAAGACGATCACCTGGCGGACGGCCTCGCCGGTGTGCAGCCGGTCGAAGCCCTCGTTGACCTCGTCCAGGGTCAGCCGGTGCGACAGGAGCGCGTCCACCGGCAGGATCCCGGCCCGGTACATGTCGACGAAGCGCGGCACGTCCCTGCGGGGCACGCACGAGCCCAGGTAGCTGCCCCTGAGCGTGCGCTCCTCGGCGACCAGGCTGAGCGCGGGCAGGACGAGCTCGCGGGCGGGGTCGGGCAGGCCGACGGTGACCGTGGTGCCGCCCCGGGCGGTGGCCCGGTAGGCCTGCTCCAGGACCGGGACGACCCCGGTGGTGTCGACGACCTTCTCGGCCCCGCCGCGGGTGATCTCCCGGATCGCCTCGACGGCGTCCGGGCCGCCCGCGACCGCGTGCGTCGCGCCGAGCTCGCGGGCCAGCTCCAGCTTGGACTCCACCACGTCCACCGCGACGAGGGTGGCGGCCCCGGCGGCCTTCGCCGCGAGCAGCGCGGCCAGCCCGACCCCGCCCAGCCCGAAGACCGCGACGCTGTCGCCGGGCGCGACCCGGGCGCTGTAGAACGCGGCGCCCGCGCCGGTCAGCACGGCGCAGCCGAACAGCGCGGCGATCTCGGAGGGCAGCTCCGGATCGACCTTGACCGCCGAGCGGGCCGAGACCACGGTGTACTCCGAGAAGGCCGAGACGCCGAGGTGGTGCCAGGGGCGGACGCCGGAGGAGTCGGTGAAGCGCAGTCCGCCGCCGAGCAGGGTGCCGCTCCCGTTGGCGGCGGCGCCCGGCTCGCACAGCGCGGGACGGCCCCCGGCGCAGCGCGGGCAGTGCCCGCAGGCCGGGACGAACGCCAGCACCACGTGGTCGCCGGGGGCGAACTCCGTGCCCTCGCCGGTCGCCACGACCTCCCCGGCGGCCTCGTGGCCCAGGGCCATCGGCAGCGGCCGGGGCCGGGAGCCGTTGATCACCGAGAGGTCGGAGTGGCACAGGCCCGCCGCCCGTACCCGGATCAGCAGTTCCCCGGGGCCGGGCGGGTCGAGCTCCAGCGGCACGACCTGCAGGGGGCGCGAGTCCGCGTAGGGGGCCGGGCGGCCCGACTCCACCAGGACGGCCGCACGGGTGGGCGTGCTCATTCGTCGATCACCAGTTTCTCCATGGCGGCGCGCAGCGGCGCCGGGATCTCTGCGGGCCTGCGGGTCTCCCGGTCCACGAAGACGTGGACGAAGTGGCCCTCCGCCACGACGGTCCCGCCGTCCTCGCGGAACAGGCCGAGCTCGTAGCGGACGCTGGAGCGGCCCAGCCTCCCGATCCGGAGCCCGACCCGGACGGCCTCGGGGAAGGAGATCGAGGCCTTGTAGACGCAGTGCGACTCCACGCACAGGCCGATGGCGTCACCTTCGTGGATGTCCAGGCCCGCGGTCCTGATCAGCCACGTGTTGATCACCGTGTCCATCAGCGAGTAATGGACCGCGTTGTTCATGTGGCCGTAGACGTCGTTGTCCTTCCACCGTGTGGGGACGGTCTCCCAGTGCGCGTACACGGACAGAACTATATTCCAGAGCTGTACGGCGGCCGCGGGGGGCTGGGGTGATCGCCCTTCCGGCCGGTGGGAGGGGAGTGCCGATGGACGGGCGCGGCGCCGTTCACCTGGCGAAGGCGCAGGCGGCGGGCCGCCGCGCCGGAGGCGGTCTGCCTGGCGGAACCGCGCAGGACGCTGCTGACGCTCTGGGCGGACGGTGAGCGCGTCGCCGACGCCGCCGACGGCGTCTCGCCCTTCCCGGTGACGGCCGTGGGCGTGACGGCGGGACGGGCACCGGATGAGAGGGCTCCCACCCGGGTGGATTTCCACGACTTCCGCCTCGGCCGGTTCTGAGCCGGGCGTGTTCCGTCTCGGCCGGTTCGGAACCGGGCGTGCCCCGCCTCGGCCCGTTGCGGCGGGATGCCCTCTCACCGGCCCGGCCGGCCGCCGATCCGGAGACCTTCGTCGTTTCACAATTGTTTTTCACAATTGACCATGTAATTGGATTTTTCGTTCCATTAGATGATCTGCCGGACCTAAGATCTTCCGCTGTGACGGCATACGGACTTCCCCCGGTCCTCGCCCTGGAGCCCGCGGACCCGGTCGAGCTCGGTCCCTACCGCGTGGCCGGGCGCCTCGGCCGGGGCGGCATGGGCACGGTCTACCTCGGCGAAGGGCCCTCGGGACCGGTGGCGATCAAGGTGATCAACCGCCACCTGGCCGCCGACCCCGAGTTCGTGGCCCGCTTCCGGAGCGAGGTGGCCGCGGCGCGCAAGGTCAGCCGCTTCTGCACCGCACCCGTGCTGGACGCCCGGCTGGAGGGCGAGCCGCTCTGGGTGGTCACCGAGTACGTCGCCGGGCCCGACCTGGCGCGGCTGCTGCGCGAGCAGGGACCGCTGACCGGGTCCAACCTGGAGGCGCTGGCCGTCGGGGTGGCGGCGGCCCTCACCGCCATCCACGGCGCGGGGGTGGTCCACCGCGACCTCAAGCCCGCCAACGTGCTGCTCTCCCCGCTCGGCCCGCGGGTGATCGACTTCGGCATCGCCCGCGCCCTGGACGCGGGCCGGGGGCAGACCGTCACCGGCAAGATCCTCGGAACCCCGGAGTACATGGCGCCGGAGCTGGTCTCCGACGGCAGGTCGGGCCCGCCCGCCGACGTCTTCGCGTGGGGCTGCGTGGTGGCCGCCGCCGCGACCGGCGCCTCGCCGTTCGCCTCCAGGACCGTGCCGGAGGCGCTCTACCGTGTCGTCCACGACACCCCGAAGCTGGACGTTCTCGACGGGGACCTGCGCGCCCTGGCCGAGGCGGCCCTGGCCAAGGACCCCGGGGCCCGGCCGACGGCCCAGGAGCTGCTCTCCGGGCTGGTCGGGCAGAAGGAGGCGGCCGACACCGCCAGGGTGGCCGGCACCGTCCGGCTCGACCTCTCCGGTGCGGCCGGTCCGGCGGTTCGGGCGGACGCGGGGGAGGAGCCCGCCGGGCGGTCCCGCCGCCCGCGCCGGCCGTACCTGGTGGGCGGTGCGGTGGGCGGGGCGCTGCTGCTGGCGGCGGCGGGAGCGCTCGGCGTCCGGGCCCTGGCGGGGGGACCGCCCGAGACCACCGATGTGCTCTACCGGGACGACTTCGCAGGCGACCAGTCCGGCTGGTACAACAGCGGCACCAAGGCGGACGCGGTGCACGGCTACACCGGGGACGGCCGCTACACCATCGCCACCGACTCCGCGGAGGACGACCGGTACGCCGCCGCGCCGGTCAACGCGGAGGCCCCCGAGCACGCCGTGGTCGAGGTCAGGGCCGACCTGGCCGCCGGGACCCCGCACAGCGCGTGGGGCGGGGTCTTCTGCGAGTACAGGCTCGACGACGATCACTACTCCTACTACGTCGCGGAGGTCCGCCTCGACGGGCGCGCGCGCATCCACAAGCGCACCGAGACGGCCTTCACGGACCTGACCGCCGACCTCCCGGTGCCGGGGTTCAAGAAGGCCGGGGCGGTGCTGCGGGCCGAGTGCGAGCGGAGCGACGGCCGGGTGCGGGTGGGCTTCTGGGTGGGTGACGAGATGGTGGCCGACGTCGTGGACACGGCCGGAGCCAAGGGCAAGCCCAAGTTCGGGCTCGCCGTCAGGAAGTGGCCCGGGGACGGGACGGACACCCGGGTGAACTTCGACGACTTCCGGATCGGCCGCCTGCCCTGAGCGGCGTCCGGACCGGCCGCCGGTCCCGGACGCCTTCTCCGGACGCGTTCCCCGAACGGCCGCATGATCGCGCGATCACGGCCAGAATATGACCATGGTGGATGTCGGGCAGGCGGCGGAACGCGGTCGGGAGGTCTCCTCCCGGGTCTCCGAGGAGGGGGCGGGCTGGGACTGTGTCGAGATCGGCGCGTTCAAGGAGCTGAGACCGAACCGGGAGTCGTTCTCCTGGCTCAACCCGCGCACGCTCTGGCGCTCCCGCAACGAGATCCTCGCGGGGCTGTTCGGCGACCCATCGGGGCAGGTCCGGGCGCGCTGGGTCGGGTCGCAGCGGGACCGGGGCGTCGACCCCTCCTTCCGAATCCCGTCGGACGCCGGGGAGGAGTTCTCCTTCCTGGTCCTCGGCGACACCGGCGAGGGCGACGCCTCGCAGTACGCCGTGGTCCCCGGCATGCTCAAGATCGGCGAGGGCACGGACTTCGCGGTCATCGCCAGCGACGTGATCTACCCCACCGGCTCCGGCAACGAGTACGAGGACAAGTTCTTCCGCCCCTACCAGGACTACCGCGCGCCGATCTACGCGATCCCCGGCAACCACGACTGGTACGACGGGCTCGGCGGCTTCATGCGGGTCTTCTGCGACGCCCCGGCGCTGAAGGCGCAGCGCGAGGGGTTCAAGCTCTCGCCGTCCGGGCTGCGCGGGCTGCTCTGGCGCAAGCCGGAGAGGATCGACGAGGCGCGGCTGGCCAGGGCGCGCGAGCGCCGGGCGCTGCCCGAGCAGCAGGCCGCGCAGCCGGGGCCGTACTGGGCGATGGAGACCCCCGGTCTGGTCATCGTGGGCGTGGACACCGGGATCGGCGGGGGCATCGACCGCGAGCAGGCGAACTGGCTCAGGGAGGTCTCGCTCGACCCCCGGCCCAAGGTGCTCATCACCGGCAAGCCCATCTACACCCGCAACGAGTACAAGCCGTCGAAGCTGGAGGGCGGCGGCACGATCGACGACATCGTGCGCGACCCCCGGCACAACTACGTCGCGGCCATCGGCGGGGACGTGCACAACTACCAGCGCTTCCCGGTGAAGGTGGACGACCGGACCTGCCGGACCGTCCAGTACATCGTGGCGGGCGGCTCCGGGGCCTTCACCCACGCCACCCACACCATCCCCCGGGTCACCGTCGGCGGGGTGCACGAGGACGACTACAAGTGCTACCCGCTCCGCGGCGACTCGTTGTCGTTCTACAGCAAGCTCTACAGCCGGCGGCTGCGCATGCGCTGGCTCTACCTCACGCCGGACGAGGCCCTGTGCCTGATGTCCCAGCACGTCGGCAACACCCCGCCGCGCCCGATCGGCGGGGTGCGGATCACCCGCCGGATGCGCTGGGCGGCGCGGGTGCTCGGCGGCTGGCCGCTGCCGTTCCGGCTCCCGGTGGACAGGGTCTTCCACCGCTACCTGTCGGAGCTGTCCGACTGGGACGACCCGCCGTTCTTCAAGAGCTTCCTGCACGTCTCGGTGACTCCGGAGACGCTGCGGATCCGGTGCTTCGCCGCCACCGGCTGCCTGCCCCAGGAGATCGAACCCCCGCTCGAAGACGAGGTGTGCATCCCGCTCGCCTGATCGAAACCGTCGGTCGCCCGTGGCACGCTGGGGGCATGAACGTCGTGGTCGTGCCGGGAGACGAGGGCGGGGGGACGCTCCGGCCCGAGGGGAGCCCGGCCGCGGCCGTCGCGGATCTGGCGGCGGCCGCGCGGGAGCTGGAGGCGGGTCCCGGCGGGCCGCCGCGCTGGGTCTGGGCCGACACGCGGGAGGCCTACCCCGCCCTGCTCGCCCGGGGCGTGCGGCTCTCGCGCTGCCACGACCTCGCGCTGACCGAGGGCCTGCTCCTGGCCCACGGGGGCCGCCACGGCGAATCCCGCTCGGCGCGGGCGGCGCACGCCCGGCTGCACGGCCTGCCGGTCCCGGAGGAGCACCACGCGCCCGAGGCGCGGCAGGCCACGCTGTTCGACGAGGAGGTCCCGCCGCTCGGCGCGGAGCAGGCTGCCGAGGTCCACGCCGACCAGCTCCGGCGGATCGAGGCGGTGCCCGACCCGCACCGCTTCCGGCTGCTGGTCGCGGCCGAGTCCGCCGGGGCGCTGATCGCCGCGGAGATGGGCCACGACGGCATGCCCTGGCAGCGGGCCGAGCACGACGCGCTGCTGGCCGAGATGCTCGGCCCGCGCCCGGTGCACGGCATGCGCCCGGCCAAGCTCCAGGTCCTGGCCGACCAGGTCGCGGCCGTGTTCGGCACGGCGTTCAACCCCGACTCCTCGCAGCAGATCGTCAGGGCGTTCAAGTCCGCGGGCCTGACGATCTCCTCGTCCAGGGCCCACGAGCTCCGGCGGCTCGACCACCCCGGTGTCGCGCCGCTGCTCGCCTACAAGGAGCTCGCCAGGTTCCACAGCTTCCACGGCTGGGCCTGGGCCGACCAGTGGGTCCGCGACGACCGCTTCCGCCCGGAGTTCGTCGTGGCAGGGGTGGTGACCGGCCGGTGGGCCACCAGCGGCGGCGGAGCGCTGCAGATCCACAAGGCCATGCGCAGGGCCGTCGTGGCCGACGAGGGCTGGACGCTGGTGGTCGCCGACGCCGCCCAGCTCGAACCCCGGGTGCTGGCCGCGATGGCCGGGGACGGCGGGCTGGCCCGGGCGGCCGGGCAGATCGACCTGTACCAGGCGCTCGCCCAGGCGTTCGGCGGTGAGCGCGACCACGCCAAGATCGCCATGCTCTCGGCGATGTACGGCGGGACCAGCGGGGACGCCCCCAAGCTGCTGGCAGTGATGCGCCAGCGCTTTCCCGACGCCTACCGGTTCGTGGAGGACGCGGCGCGGGCGGGGGAGGAGGGCAGGCTGGTCCGCTCCTGGCTGGGCCGTACCTGCCCGCCTCCCTCGGCCCGCTGGCGGGAGCTGGTCTCCGGGCCGGAGGGCGGCAGGGCGGCCCGCGACCGGGGGCGCTTCACCCGCAACTTCGTGGTGCAGGCGACCGCGGCCGAGTGGGCGCTGGTGCTGATGGCCGTGCTGCGCGGGCTGCTGCCGGACCCGGCCCGGCTGGTGTTCTTCCAGCACGACGAGGTGATGGTGCACTGCCCCGCCGAGCTGGCCGGGCAGGTCGTCACCGCGGTGGGCCGGGCCGCGGAGGAGGCGACCCGGCTGCTGTTCGGCCCGACGCCGGTCCGCTTCCCGATGGAGACCGCCACGGTGCGGTGCTACGCCGACGCCAAATGACGCGAACCGGCCGGGCGAGGCGCACCGGCCGGGCCCGGCGGGCGGATGCGGCGGACGGATGCGGCGGACGGCCCGGTGGACGAGCGCGGCGGGCGCCGGTCAGCGGCGGTCGAGGGCCAGCCAGAGGCCGGTGGCCGTCACCATGACCGCAACGGCGGTGCCGAGCGTCCCGTAGGACAGGGTCTCCACGATCACTCCGGCGACCACCGTGCCGGTCGCGCCGCAGCCGTTCATCACCAGGTCCGACAGGCCCTGTACGGCGGGGCGCCGCTCCAGCGGCACCGACTCGGTGAGCAGCGCCGAACCGGAGACCAGCCCGCAGGACCAGCCCAGGCCCAGCAGGACCAGTCCGGCGGTCACCTGCGGCACGCCGTGCTCGCCCGCCGTACCGGCCAGGACGGCGGCGGCCAGCAGCAGCGCCATGCCGAGCACCAGCACCTGGACCCGGCCGATCCGGTCGGCCAGCCAGCCGACCACCGGGGAGAGCACGTACATGCCGACGACGTGGAGGCTGATCACCAGGCCGATGACCGTGACGCCGGCGCCGTGGTGGTCGAGGTGGATCGGGGTCATCGACATGATCGAGACCATGGCGGTGTGGCTGATCGCGATCGCGGCGAGCGCCCGCCACGCGGCCGGGGACTCGCGCAGCGAGCGCCACGCGGCCCGCAGCGTGCCCTCGGCCTTCGGGGCGGTCCGGGCGATCCCGGGCTTCAGGGCGGCGGCGGGTGCCGCGGCCTCGGGTGCCGCGGCCGCCTGCCTGGTCGCGGCCTCGGGGGCCGCGCCGGTCACCGGGGCACCGGCCCGGGAGGCGGCGAGCGAGCGGGCCAGGACCAGCGGGTCGGGACGGAGAGCGAGCGTGATGACGCCCAGGGCGACGGCGAAGGCCAGCAGCGCCAGGACGAACGGGCCGGTGTAGTCGGCCAGGCCCAGCTCCCTGGCCAGGTCGTCGGCGGGCCCGGCGAGGTTGGGCCCGGCGACCGAGCCGATCGTGGCCGCCCACACCACCCACGACAGGTGCCGGGCGGAGTGACCGGGCGGGGACAGGTCCGTGGCCGAGTAGCGCGAGGCCAGGTTGCCCGCACCGCCGCTGCCGAACAGCACCAGTCCGGCCAGGAGCAGCGGCCAGGAGCCGAGGGCGATGGCGAGCACCGTGACCAGGCAGCCGAGCATCGCGCAGGCGTAGGCCAGGGTCAGCCCGGTCCGCCGCCCGCCCTTTCCGGAGGCCCTGGCCGTGGGCAGGGCGAACAGCGCGGCGCCGAGCACGGTCGCGGTGCCCGCCAGGCCGCCGACCGCCTCCGAGCCGGAGAGCTTGGTGACCACCACCGTGCTGAGCGTGAACCCCACGGCGGTGCCCATGCCGCTGGCGATCTGCGCGGCGGTCAGGACGCCCAGGGTCCGCCGCTGCACGGCGGCCACAGCCGCAGGCTTATCAGGGGATAAATCGGTGTTTGTATGGGTTGCGGTCACGAGTGAAGTCTGCCATCACTCGTGACCGCGATCCCATGCCGGAGTACCGGCACGGCCCGGCGGGCGGACCGGAGGCCCGGACGCCGGCGGCGCGGAGCCGGGTGTCAGAGCGCGGGGTCGAAGGCGCCGAAGAACGCCTCGACCAGCCCGGAGCTCTTCTCCCAGTCGATGTCCTTCACCCGGATCGTGATCTGGTAGGCGATCTCATCGCTCACCACCACGTAGCGGGTCAGCCCGTGCATCGGCACGATGCCGTCGACGTAGGTGTACTCCCAGTCGGCGGCCTTCCACTCGCCGTAGGCGACCGGGGACACGCCGACCTCGGTGTACTCGTCCAGCCCGGTCTTGTCGACCTTGCCGAGCGCGGCCACCGGGTCGGCCGCCGGCACCTCGGTGACGACGATGCTCCGGCCGCTGCTCTTCGGCCCGGAGAAGGTGACGGTGCCGTCGTCGCTCGCCCGCACCGTCCAGTTGCCGGGAACCGCACCGGAGACGCCGCCCCCGCTCAGCTTCTTGAACCCCTCGGGGACCTCGCCGCTCCTGCCCGACGACGGGACCGGGTCGGCGGACGCGGAGACCGCCGGGGACGACGCGCCGGTCTCGGGGGCGGTCGAGTCGCCGGGCAGCAGGGTCAGCAGGGCGGCGACGACCACGCCCACCGCCCCGAGCCCGGTCACCAGCAGCAGGCGCGGGGTCGGGCGCCCGTCGCGCATCCAGTCCTCGCCGGAGGCGTCCCTGCGGCGCGCGCTCCGGCGGCCCGCCGCGGGAGCGGTCTCCCGGAAGCGCCCGGCCCGGCGCGGCCCTGTCTCCAGGGCCTCGCGGGCGGAGGCCGCGGCGGGCAGGATCGGGGCCGGGACGCCGGGGGCCGCGGCCGGCCGGGCGGCGGAGCCTGCGGTGATCTCGCCGGAGGCGCTGCGCAGCGGGTCGAAGCTGCGCATCGGATCGAACGGGTCGGCACTGTTCGCGCCGAACGGGTCGGCACTGTTCGCGCCGAACGGGTCGGCACTGCTCGCGCCGAACGGGTCGGCGCCGAGGACGTCCCCGGAGGCGCCGGGACCGGCCGGCCGGCCCAATTCCGCCGAGGTGCTGCGCAGCGCGTCGTAGCCGCGCCGGTGCCCGCCGGGAGCGGCGGGGATGCCGACCTGCCCTGAGGTGGACAGCAGGTCGGTGCGGTGCGCCCCCGATGGGCTGGACAGCGCGTCGTAGCCCGCGGGGTGGCCGCCGGAGACGCTGCTCTGCGGGTCGTACGGCACGCGCACCGGGCCCGAGGGGGTCTCGATGATCCGGGAGGGCATCGGGCCGGACGGCGGGTCCAGGGGCGGCATGAGATGCACCGGCATGGAGTTGCCGGGGACCGGCATCACCGTGGGCACCTGGGAGTTGGGTCCCCGGTTCGGGGTGTTGGATCCGTGGCTGCGCAGTACCTGCTCCAGCAGGTCCGACACCTGGGCCGCGGAGATCCGGTCGGCCGGGTTCTTGCGGAGCAGGCCATCGATGATGCCGGCCAGCGCCCCGGCGCGCACCGGCCGGGCGGGCTCCTGGGTGAGGATCGCGCCGAGGACCGCCATCGCGTCGGGACCCTCGTACGGCGGGCGGCCCTCGACCGCCGCGTACAGGGTGGCGCCGAAGGACCACAGGTCGGCGGCCTGTGTGATCGGCTGGCCGGAGAGGCGCTCCGGCGGGATGTAGGCGGGCGAGCCCATCAGCAGCCCGGTCTGGGTGATCGTGACGTCGCCTTCGATGGCGGCGATGCCGAAGTCGGTGAGCACCACCCGGTC
This sequence comes from Thiemannella venezuelensis, assembly GCF_014203605.1. Lineage (GTDB taxonomy): Bacteria > Actinomycetota > Actinomycetes > Streptosporangiales > Streptosporangiaceae > Planomonospora_A > Planomonospora_A venezuelensis. The sequence continues at coordinate 167,523 of NZ_JACHJJ010000011.1, forward strand.
GGCGGTGAGCAGCACGTTGCCCGGCTTGATGTCGCGGTGCAGGATTCCGGCGGCGTGCGCGTGGCGCAGGGCGTCCAGGACCCGGATGCCGATCTCGGCGGCCTGGGCGACCGGGAGCGGCCCGCTCTGCCGTACGGCCTGCTCCAGGGACCAGGCGCGGACGAGCTCCATCACGATCCAGGGGCGCCCGTCCTCCTCGACGACGTCGTGGACGGTCACGATCCCCGGATGGCTGATCCTGGCCGCGGAGCGCGCCTCGCGCATCATGCGCCGGTGCGCCACCTGCTTGCCCGCGTGGTCCAGGCCGTAGGGAAGGATCAGTTCCTTGACCGCGACGTCGCGGTCGAGCAGCACGTCGTGCGCGTGCCAGACCATGCCCATTCCGCCGCGGCCGACGGGCGACAGCAGGCGGTAGCGCCTGCCGACCAGTCTTCCCTGTCCCTCCGGTGCGGTCCCGGTGATGTTCGCACCCTCCGGTCCAGGGGGTACCTTGCCGATCACGCGATCCGCTGACATACCCCGCCCCCCATGTCCAACCCTATTTGTGAGGTTGAACACGATATAGGGCTTACATTCGGCAATGGAAGCTGGGTCATGGAGAAAGCGTTGCCTCCTATTTGCCGGTGACTGGTGTTCTTTGTGTGGCGGTGTCGCCGCCCGGCCCCTGACGTGGGCGGATACGAGCCGCCGGTGAGGCGTCCCGGTCCGGCCGTGCTTTATCGGAAACGATCACTTATCCGGCCGGCACGGCGCCCGCCAGGGCGGCCAGCGCCTCGGTGAACGCCGAGGCGGGCGGGGTGACCAGGCCCGCCCCCACCTGCCCGGTGCCCGCCACCCGGCCCGCGATGCCGGTGTTCACCGTCGGCAGCAACCCGGTCCTGGCCACCAGCGTCACGTCCACGCCGACCGGGGTGCCGCGGAAGCCGAGGCCGGGGATCTGGTAGGCCGGGTGCTCGGCGAGGGTGATCTCGTACATCGAGCGGGTGGCCGCGACGGCCGCGGAGACGTCGCCTCCGACGAACCTGACGATCGCCGGAGCCGCGGCCATCGCGAAGCCGCCCAGCCCGGCGGTCTCGGTGATCGTCGAATCGCCGATGTCGGGGTTGGCGTCCGCCGGGCCGTACGCGCCGAGGTAGAGCCCGTCCGGCACCCCCGCCGGGCCGGTGAACCAGCGATCGCCCAGGCCGGAGACCTGCACGCCGAAGTCGGTGCCGTTGCGCGCCATCGCCACGACCAGTGTGGAACCGGGCACGTCCCTGGCCGCGTCGGTGCTCACCTTGCACGCGGCCATGCCCGCGTTGAGGAAGAAGTGGTCGTTGCCGCCCGCGAAGCGCAGCACCCCGGCCGCGTGGGCGGGGGCGGCCTCGACCAGGCCCGGCGCCAGCTCGCGGATCAGGAGCGAGGTCGCGGCGCGGTTGCGGTTGTGCAGCTCGTCGCCCATCTGCAGGGCCTGCGCGACCAGCGCCCGCAGGTCCAGCGGGCCGGTCAGCTCCAGGGCGGCCCGGAGCGAGGGGCCGAGCACCTCGCCCATCCAGCGCAGCCGGTCGATCACCTCGGGCCCGTAGGCGCCGTAGCGCAGCACCTTGCCGAGCCCCTCGTTGAGCGAGCAGTAGGCGGTGCCGCCGTGCTCGGCGTCGCGCACCTCGAACATCCACATCGACGGGCTGACCACGCCCGCCATCGGCCCCACCGTCCGGTGGCGGTGGCAGGGCTCCAGCCGGGCGCGCCCGGAGGCCAGCCGCTCCTCCGCCTCTCCGGCGTCGGCGGCCAGGCCCTCCAGCAGCATCGCGCCGATCAGCGCGCCGCGCATCGGCCCCGAGGCGCGCTCCCAGGTGATCGGCGGCCCGGCGTGCAGGAACGTGCCCGGTGGCAGGTCCAGCACCTCGCGCGCGGGCCGTACCGCGACGAGCTGCGGGCGGGCGGAGACCAGCCTGCCCACCGCCCGGGCGTTGGCGGCGGCGCGGCGGGGGTCGGCCAGCACCCGCGCCAGGTCCGCCTCGGTGCCGGGCAGCGGCGGGCGCCAGTCCACCGCCACCCGCGGTACGGCCTGCGCGTCCAGCGCCCGGCCGAGCACGTCCGCCCCGGCCGTGACCACGCGGGGCTCGCCGGAGAGCATGGGCAGCGTCATCGGGCACTCCTGACAGGGAGGGGGCGTCGGGCCCGGGGCGTCCCGCCGGGCGACGTCCGGGATCGCGGGCCGCCGGGTGTCATCGGGCATCCGCCAGCCGGGCCGCGTGCCGGGCGGCCCGCGCGTTGGAGGCGAACACGTCCGCCCCGGCCTCACGCAGCGCCCCGGCCTGGGCTTCGAGCCCCTGGGGGTCGCCGGTGGAGCCGACCAGCGCCACGACCACGGGCACGCCCCGGGAGACGGCCGCGGCGATCGCGGGCGCGAGCCGTACGGCGGGGTCGGGGTCGGCGCCGTGGCCGAGCACCACGTCCAGCAGGACGACCTCGCCGGGGGCCGCCGCGGACAGGGCCTCCAGCCGGAGCGCCGGATCGATCATCGGGTGGGCGCGGCCCCGGGTGTAGGCGTCGTCGCCGTAGTCGGTGAACTCCCCGGCCCCCGCGATCAGCCGGGCCTCCGCGCAGAGCGTGCCGCCCGAGTAGATGCCGCGCAGCGTCCTTCCCGGCCGCGGTGGGTCCGCGCCGTCCGCCGCCGCGCCGTCCGCCGCCGCGCCGTCCGCCGCCGCGCCGTCCGCCGCCGCGCCGTCCGCCGCCGCGCCGTCCGCCGCCGCGCCGTCCGCCGCCGCACCGCCCCCGCCGGGCGCCGGGCGCCCGTCCCCGCCGGTCCACGAGGGCCATTCGGGGACCTCCCCGCCCAGCGCCCGCAGCACGTTCCCGGCCGCGGCGGTCAGGTCGTCCTGCCCGGGGCCGAGGAAGGCGGTCACCACCGGCGTGGCGAGCTTCCCTGCGGCCTCCCGCACGGCCTGCGCCACCTCCGGGGCGGGAGGCTTGGAGATCAGCACGATCAGCCCGGTCGCGGGGTCGGCGTCCAGCGCGTCGAGGGCGCGGAGCGTGGAGGCTCCGCCCACCTCCGCGGAGAGGTCGCGCCCGCCGACGCCCAGCACGTGGCTGACCCCCACCCCCGCCAGGTCCAGCAGGCACGCCACCTGCTGCGCGCCGGTCCCCGAGGCCGCCACCACCCCGACCGGCCCGGGCCGGAGCACGTTGGCGAAGCCGAGACCGGTCCCGCCGACCACGGCGGTGCCGCAGTCGGGGCCCATGACCAGCACCCCGAGCTCTCCGGCCCGCCGTTTGAGCAGCACCTCCTGCTCGACGGGCACGTTGTCGCTGAAGATCATGACGGAGCAGCCCGCCTCGACCGCGTCCAGCGCCTCGGCGAACGCGTGCGGCCCGGGGACCGAGACCAGGACCAGCGTCGCCCGCCGCCCGGCGGCCGGGTCCCCGGAGGCGTCCCCGGCCGTGTCCCCGGGCGCCGTGTCTCCGGGCGCCGTGTCTCCGGGCGCCGTGTCTCCGAGGGCCGTGTCTCCGAGGGCGGAGCGGAGGGCGGAGCGGACGGTGCGCGGCGGGTGCTCGGCGGCGGCCGGGCCCGCCGCGCGGAGCGAGAGGTCCGCCAGGAGCCGGTCGAGTTCGGCGGCCGCCCGCCCGGCCGCGGCCTCGTCCACCGCGCGCAGCGCGACCAGCAGGTCGGCCGGCCCGGCGGCGGGGAGCGCGAAGCCGAGCTCGGCGGCGATGCCCAGGTTGAGCTCGGTGGCCATGGCCACCACCGCGACCTCCACCCCGGGCAGCCCGGAGAGCGCCTGGCTGACCCGCATCAGGCTCACCGAATCGTGGTACACCCCGGCGCGGACCTGGACCAGATCGTCGTTCACCTTCCACCGCCTCCGAGGTCGGGGCCTCCGAGGTCGAGGACGGCGGAGAGACCGATGCGCAGCCCCCAGGCCAGGTCGGCTCCGGAGGTGTGGCCGAGCTGGAGCAGCCGGTACAGCGCCGGCTCCAGCGACTGCCGCCCGGCCAGGGCGCGCAGGACGGCCAGCACCTCGCCGCTGGCCTCGCCGCGCGCCGCGCAGTGCAGCAGGGTCGCCGAGATGGGAGTGGTCCTGCTCCGGGCGTCGAAGGTCACCGCGGCGGCCAGCCAGTCGGCCAGCCAGACCGCACGGCCCGCCCCGGCCGCCGCGCCCAGGTGGCGCAGGGCCACCAGCAGCCCGGCGAGCACGTCGTCGCCGCTCGGCGTGAGGCCGGGCCCCAGGCCGACGAGCTGCTCGGCGGCCGTGATGCTGCGCAGCAGCGAGGCCTCGGCGCACCCCTCGGCCAGCAGCGCGGCGGCGCCGTTGCCCTCCAGCCCGGGACGCCTCGGCGACCGGTCGCAGAGCCCGGCCAGGGCGGGCAGCGAGCGCGCCAGCCGTACCGGGTCCACCGGGCCGAGCGGCGGGGCCGGGTCCCACCAGCGGTGGGCCCGCAGGCTGAGCGTGCCGAGCTCGACCGCGCCGTCCCCGACGGAGGCCTCGTCCCCCACCTCCACCATCGGCAGGCGGTCGCCGAGGACCACCGCGTTGGGCAGCCGGACGGCCTCCCCGGTGACCACCGCGATCACGTGCGGCTCCAGCTCCGCACGGACCTCCAGGTAGATCCCGGAAGGGAAGGCCGCCAGCACCCGCGCGGGACGGCGGGGCGACTCGAGCACCGGGCGCAGCGCCGCGCTGGCCGCGCCGGTCGCCTGTGTTCGCGGATGCGCCCGCTGCGTTCTCGGGCGCGTGCCGACCGTCACCTGACCTCACCGTCCATGGCCCGACGGTAGAACGGCGCTCGATCACCGCCGTACGGAGAAAGCTGCCAACAGTCCGCCCAAAGGTTGGCTCTTCCTGACAGACGTGTACATCAGACACAATCGGCTCATGGAACCCCCCGTCCGACTGGCCAGCACCGGAACGATCACTCATGGCGTCTCCGTCGGCGAGGTCCTCGGCGCCTCGACGCTGGCCGGAGCCCGGCTGATCGCGGGGGAGCGGGGCCTGGACCGCATCGTGCAGCGGCTCAACGTGATGGAGGTCCCCGACATCCTCGCCTGGGTCAAGCCGCACGAGCTGCTGCTCACCACCGGCTACCCGCTGCGCAACACCCCCCAGTCACTCGACCGGCTGGTGAGCGACCTCGACGAGCGGGGCCTGGCCGCGCTCGCCATCAAGCTCGGCCGCTACCTGGACGAGCTGCCCGACGAGATGGTGGAGCAGGCCGACAGGCTCGGCTTCCCGCTGATCCAGCTCCCCGACGACGTCGGATTCGACGACATCCTCAACCAGGTCCTGACCGACATCCTCAACCGGCAGGCCGCCGTGCTGGCCAGGGCCGAGGAGGCGCACCGGGCGCTGGTGGCGATCGTGCTGGCCGGGGGCGGGCTGCACGAGGTGACCGCCGAGGTGGCCGGGCTGCTCGACGTGGCCGTGGCGGTTGTCGACGACACCGGCCAGACGCTGGCCTCGGCCGGGCCCGCCGAGTACGTGGCCGCGCTGGGCGGCGCCCCCGACGACCGGCGCACCGTCGTCCCCGTCGTCGCGGGCGGCCACCACCACGGCCGGATCGCCGCCTACGGCCCCGCCGGTGCGCTCGACGAGCGCGACGTCGGCATCCTGGAGCGCGCCGCCACGGTCGCGGCGCTCGTGGTCACCCGGCAGGAGGCGGTCAACGCGGTCGAGAGCAAGTACCGGGCCGACTTCCTGCGCGACGTGCTCACCGGCCGGGCGGGCGACTCCGGGCGGGTCGCCTCCCGGGCCAGGGCCTTCGGCTGGAACCTGGAGCGCCCGGTCACCGTCCTGGTCGCCGAGCTCGACCCGGACGGCGACGAGCGGACCGCCCAGGACCGCCTGGTGGCCTGCTGGAGCGCGGCACTGCGCCGCCACGACCCGCGCGGCGCGGTGGCCGGCTTCTCGCACGAGGTCGTCGCCGTCGTGGACGCCGCCGCCGACACCGCCCGCCTGGCCAGGGACGCCGCCGCGGCCTTCGCCGAGTGCCTGCCCGCGACCTTCTCCACCGGCGCCAGCCGTACGGCCACCGGGGCCGAGGCGCTCCCTGAGGCGTACGGCCAGGCGCTGAAGGCCGCCAGGGTCGGCCGCCAGCTGCACGGCCCCGGCGCGGTCGCCCACTTCGACCAGCTCGGCGTCTACCGCCTGCTCTCCCTGGTGGGCGACACCGGCGAGCTGCACGCCTTCGTCCACGAGACCCTCGGCCGGCTCGCCTCCGACGACGACGCCGACAACGCCGACCTGCGCCGGACCCTCCAGGTGCTGCTGGAGACCAACCTCAACGTCGCCGAGACGGCCCGGCGGCTGCACTTCCACTACAACACCCTGCGCTACCGCATCGGCAAGCTGGAACGCATGCTCGGCAACTTCACCGAGGACGCCCACCTGCGGCTCAACCTGACCCTGGCCCTGCACGTCCTGCGCATGCGCGGCATCTGAACCCCGGCGGCGCGGGCCCGGGACGGCCCGGGGCGATCCGGGCGCGCACACCGGGGAGAGCCGCCCGGCCGGGACCTAAGCTGTGGGGCGTGAACGAGACCTTTGAGCTGGAAACCGACTACATCCCCCTGTGCGACCTGCTGAAGTACTGCGCCGTCACCGACACCGGCGGCCAGGCCAAGCACTTCATCGCCGACGGGAACGTCATGGTCGACGGTGAGGTCGAGCTCCGCAAGACCTGCAAGATCCGGGCCGGCCAGGTCGTCACCGGCGACGGCTTCGAGATCCACGTCGTCGCCCCGGGAGCCTAGGGGGCCCTCGCCGGAGCCTCGCGTCCCGCCGCCCGGCCGGTGCCGTGTCCCCGGCCGGTGCCGTGTCCCCGGGCCGGCCCGCCGCACCGGAAGCGGTCCCGGCCGGTCGCGCCGCACGCCGGTCACGATGGGTAGTGGATCGATCGCTCATTGTTCGCTATTCTTATTCGAACTGGTAGGCGACAAAAGGAGCCGCCCCGACTGTTCGGTGCCCGCGGAGCCCGTCGATCCGCCGGCGTCCACGCATGGCGACGGAGTCATGACCCGCTGCCTGCCGCCCTGGGATCGAACTGGTGGGCGAAAAAGAAACGGCCTCCCAAGGGAGGCCGTAGAGCCAGGGGGAGTAGCCCCTGGCGTTATATGACTCCATGTTAGGGGAGGTCGTCCGTGCGTGACAAGTCGAACGGCGGAGCGGCGCGTGTGGGCGTCTACATCGACGGATACAACCTCTACTACGCGCTGCGGAAGCTGGGCGGGCGCCGCTACCTCTGGCTCGATCTCGCCGGCCTGGCCGCCCGCCTCCTCCACGGGGACCAGGTTCTCGAAGCGGTGTACTACTTCACCGCGCCGGTCCGGCGCGACCCCGCCTCGGTGGCGCGCCAGCGGAGGTACCTCGCGGCGCTGCGGTGCGGCGGCGTGCTGAGGATAGTGCTCGGCAGGTTCCTGGAGCTGAGGATGCAGTGCCGCGACTGCGGAGCCGGATGGCGGACCTACGAGGAGAAGCAGACCGACGTCGCGATCGCCACGGCCATGGTCGCCGACGTCGCCCTCGGCCGCGTCGACGTCGTCCTGCTGATCTCGGCCGACTCGGATCTGTGCGCGGCCGTCCGCACCCTCCGGGAGATCGATGCGCACCGCGGGACGAAGACGAGGGTCGTCGCGGTGTTCCCGCCGGGCAAGGGCTCGGACCAGCTGCGCCGGGTCGCCGACGCCTGGTTCCCCCTCGGTGAGGCGGTCATCCGCGGTTCCCAGCTGCCCGACGTCGTCCAGGACCGGAACGGGGCCTCCTACCACCGGCCGTCCTACTGGAACTGACCCCTGCCACCCGGACCCGGAGGAGCGCCGCGGCCGGGCGGCAGGGGTGCCCCCGCCCCCCGCCGGGCGCGGTTACCGGCGGTGTGCAAGGGCTTCTCTGGCCGACGGGTTAGATTTGGCAGATCATGACGGTGTGAGCCGGGGTTCGCGGTCCTAATGTGCCCGCAACGGCAGTAAGCGATCCGCCGGAGGGAGCCTGCGGGGCGGCCACCGACCGACGGCCCGGGAGAGGTGGGCTTGATGGTTGCAGGTTGGACGAAACACGGAGACGGCAAGACTCTGGCGCCGGGAGAGGTCGTCAGGCCGCACGAGCGGTTGTCCTGGCCCCGCATGGTCGGGTTCGGGGCGCAGCACGTCATCGCGATGTTCGGTGCGACGTTCGTGTTCCCGCTGGTCATGGGGCTGGACCCGAATGTCGCGATCATGTTCTCCGGTGTCGCGACGATCCTGTTCCTGCTGATCGTCGACGGGAAGGTGCCCAGCTACCTCGGCACCAGCGCCTCGTTCGTCGGCGGGGTGCTGGCCATCCGGGCGGCCTTCGGGGGCGACAACCCGGGCGTCGACGCGATCGTCACGGGTGCGATCCTCGTCGCGGGCCTGGTGCTCGCCCTGATCGGCGTGGCGATGCACATCCTCGGCGTGCAGATCATCAACAGGATCTTCCCGCCCGTGGTCACCGGCGCGGTGGTCATGCTCATCGGGTTCGGCCTGGCCTACGTGGTCGCGGACATCTACTGGCCGCAGGACCAGTGGATCGCGCTCATCACGATGACGGTGACCTTCCTGATCATCGTGCTCTTCAGGGGGTTCGTCGGCCGGATCGGCATCCTCCTCGGGCTGGTCATCGGCTACCTGCTCTCCTGGGCCGCCGACCGGGTCTTCGGCGACATCACCGCCTTCAACGCGGGCACCGGGCAGATCGACACGCACGCGAGGGTGAGCTTCGACGCGGTCGCGAAAGCCGACTGGATCGGCCTGCCCGGCATGCACTGGCCGGACTTCAAGATCTCCGCCGTCCTCCTGGTGCTCCCCGCGGTCGTCGCCCTGGTCGCCGAGAACGTCGGCCACGTCAAGGCGGTCGGTGAGATGACCGGGACCGACGTCAACCCCTACATGGGACGGGCGATCATCGGCGACGGCGCGGCCACCGTGGTCACCAGCACCTTCGGCGGCTCGCCGACCACCACCTACGCCGAGAACATCGGCGTCATGGCGGCGACCAGGGTCTACTCCACGGCCGCCTACTACATCGCGGCCGTCATCGCGATCCTGTTCGGCCTCTGCCCGAAGTTCGGCGCGCTGGTCGCGGCGACCCCGGGCGGTGTGCTGGGCGGCATCACGGTCATCCTCTACGGCATGATCGGCCTGCTCGGCGCGAAGATCTGGATCGAGAACCGGGTGGACTTCTCCGACCCGGTCAACATGGTCCCCGTCGGGGCCGGGATCATCCTGGCCATCGGGCCGGTCAAGCAGGTGATCAGTTCGGACTTCACCCTGGAGGGCATCGCCCTGGGCACCATCGTGGTGCTCGCGGGCTACCACCTGCTCCGGGCGATCTCCGGACGCGGCGGGGCCGGTCCCAACCCGCCCGGCTCCGAGACGCCGGTTCCCCGGTCGCCCGGGCTGAAGGGAGAGGCAGCCGGTTGAAGCCGCCCCCCTTCGACTACCACGCTCCCCGTTCCCTCGGCGAGGCCCTCGACGTCCTCGCCGAGGCCGGGGAGGAGGGCAAGGTGCTCGCAGGCGGGCAGAGCCTGATCCCGCTGCTGAACATGCGGCTGGCCGCCCCCGCGCACCTGGTCGACATCAACCGGCTGCCCGGTCTGGCCGCCGTCGAGGCGGCGCCGGACGGGGTCCGGATCGGGGCGCTGGCCCGGCACGCCCAGGTGGAGCGCTCCGAGCCGGCGGCGGTGGCCCAGCCGCTGCTCCGCCAGGCGCTCCGGCTGGTCGCCCACCCGGTCATCCGCAACCGCGGCACCGTCGTCGGCAGCCTGGTCCACGCCGACCCGGCCGCCGAACTGCCCGCCGTGCTGGCCCTGCTCGGAGGCTCGGTACGGCTGGCGCGCCGCGGCGGCACCCGGGACGTCCCGGCCGGGGAGTTCTTCACCGGCCCGCTGGAGTCGGCGGCCGCCCCCGGCGAGCTGGCCGTCTCCGCCCTCTTCCCGGCGCTGCCCCCGCGCTCGGGCACCGCCTTCCGCGAGGTGGCCCGCAGGCACGGCGACTACGCCCTGGCCGGGGTCGCGGCCCTGGTCGGCCTGGACGAGGACCTGCGGGTCACGACCGCCCGGGTGGCGTGCGTGAGCGCGGGCCCCGTCCCGGCGGTCGCCGACGTCGCCGGGGCGTGCGGGCACCGGCCGCCCGCCTCCGCCGACTGGGCCGGGGCGGCGGAGGCCGTACGCGCCCGGGCGGAGCCGGAGGACGACATCCACGCCACCGCCGCCTACCGGCGGCACCTGATCGGGGTCCTCGCCGAGCGGGCGCTCCGCGACGCGGCCCGGGAGGCCCTGAATGCCTGAGCAGGCCCACGAGATCACTCTGGTCGTCAACGGCACGGTACGGCGGGCCGAGGTGCCGGGACGGCGGCTGCTGTCGGACTGCCTCCGGCACGACCTGGGACTGACCGGCACGCACGTCGGGTGCGAGCACGGCGTGTGCGGGTGCTGCACGGTGCTGCTGGACGGCGAGCCGGTCCGCTCGTGCCTGACGTTCGCCGTCACCGTGGACGGCCGCGAGATCACCACCGTGGAGGGACTCGCCGACGGCGACCGGATGTCGCCGGTGCAGCGGGCCTTCGCAGAGTGCCACGGCCTGCAGTGCGGGTTCTGCACCCCGGGCTTCCTGTGCACGGTCACCGCGCTGCTGCGGGAGAACCCGGCGCCGACCGAGGAGGAGGTGCTGGAGGGCGTCTCCGGCAACCTGTGCCGGTGCACGGGCTACCAGAACATCCTCAAGGCCGTGCACCGCGCGGCCGAGATCATGGCGGAGGAATCGTGACCGGCTCGGGCGACCGCCGTACAGGCCGATGCCCCATGGCGGGCGGAGAGGCGCCGGACGCGGGAACCAGCCGGCCGCTGGAGCGGGAGGGCGGGCGGTGACCACCAGACTCTTCGGCGAGCCGGTCCAGCGGCGGGAGGACCCGCGGCTGCTCACCGGGCGGGGCCGCTACCTGGACGACCTCGGGCCGGACGCGCTGGCGGCGGCGTTCGTGCGCTCCCCGCACGCGCACGCCCTGATCCGCGACATCGACGTCTCGGCCGCGCTCGACGTGGACGGGCTGGTGGCGATCTACACCTGGGAGGACCTGCCGGACCGGCTCGCCGAGCCGCTCCCGCTGCTCATCCCGCACCCGGCGCTGACGCACGGCCGCACCGCCCACCCGCTGGCCCGCGAGCGCGTCCGGCACGTCGGGGAACCGGTCGTCATGGTCGTCGCCCGCGACCGCTACCTCGCCGAGGACGCCTGCGCGCTGATCCGGGTGGACTACGAGCTCCTCAAGCCGGTGGTCGGGGTGGAGGAGGCGGCGCAGTCGGCGCAGCCCGTCCACGACGACGTGCCGGGCAACGTCGGCGCGCACCTGGTCCAGGAGGTGCCCTCGGCGGACGGGCGGGGCGCCCGCGAGGTCATCGAGGGCGCCCCGCACACGCTGGCCTTCCGGCTGGACGTCGAGCGCAGCGCGTCCATGCCGCTGGAGGGGCGCGGCGTCTACGCCCGGTGGGACGCCGACGACGCCTCCCTGCGGGTCTACTCCAGCACCCAGACGTCCACCAGCGTCCGCATGGCCGTCGCCGCCAAGCTGGGCCTGCCGCTGCCCAAGGTCGAGGTGATCGCGCCCGACGTGGGCGGCGGGTTCGGGGTGAAGATCGTGCACCCGTGGCCCGAGGAGGTCCTGGTGCCCTGGGCGGCGATGCTGCTGGGCCGGGAGGTCAAATGGGCCGAGGACCGGCGCGAGCACTTCGTCTCCTCGGCGCACGAGCGGGCCCAGGTGCAGTTCGTCCGGGTCGGCTTCGACGACGAGGGCCGGGTGCTCGGCCTGGAGGTGAACATCCTGCACGACCACGGCGCCTACACGCCGTACGGGATCATCGTGCCGATCATCACCTCCACCCAGCTGCCGGGGCCGTACCGGCTCGGGTCCTACCGGGTGGAGTTCTCCTCGATCTACACCAACACCGTGCAGGTCACGCCGTACCGGGGGGCGGGCCGCCCGCAGGCGGTGTTCTGCATGGAGCGCACCATGGACCGCATCGCGGCCCACCTCGGGCTGGACCGTACGGCGGTGCGCGCGGCCAACTTCATCCAGCCCGGCGAGTTCCCCTACGACCAGGGCCTGATCTTCCAGGACGGCCGGCCGCTGATCTACGACAGCGGGGACTACCCCGAGTCGCTGCGCATGCTCAAGGAGCTGATCGGCTGGGACTCCTTCCCCGGCCTCAAGGCGGAGGCGGCGCGGGAGGGCCGCCGGCTCGGCATCGGGATCGGCTGCTACGTCGAGGGCACCGGCGTCGGGCCGTACGAGGGCGGCCACGTGCAGGTCACCTCCGACGGCCGGGTGCACGTCTCCACCGGGCTCACCTCGCAGGGCCAGGGGCACGAGACCGCGTTCGCGCAGATCGCCGCGACCGAGCTGGGCGTGCCCCTGGACCGGGTCTCGGTCGTCACCGGGGACACCCGCAGGTTCGGCTACGCGGTCGGCACCTTCGCCTCGCGCGCCGCGGTGATGAGCGGCAACGCGATCGCCCTGGCCTGCCGGAAGGTCCGCGAGAAGGCGCTGCGGATCGCCGCCGACGCGCTGGAGGCCGACCCCCGCGACCTGGAGATCACCGACGGTGTGGTGCACGTGACCGGCACCCCGGCCGCCGCCGTCCCGCTGGCCACCGTGGCGGTGCTCGCCAACCCGCTGCGCTACGCCTTCGACGCGGAGGCGGCCCGGGCCACGCAGTTCGCCGGGGCCTCCTCCTTCGACCGGCCGCCGGTGCAGGAGGGCCAGGAGCCGGGTCTGGAGGGGCGCGACTACTACTCGCCGATCCGCTCGACCTTCGCCTCCGGCATGCACGCGGCGATCGTGGAGACCGACCCGCTCACCGCCGAGATCCGGATCCTGCGCTACGCCGTCGTGCACGACTGCGGAAACCTCATCAACCCGATGATCGTCGAGGGGCAGATCCACGGCGGCGTCGCGCAGGGCGTCGGCGGCGCGCTGTACGAGCGCATGGTCTACGACGGGCACGGGCAACTGCTCAACGCGTCCTTCATGGACTTCCTGATGCCGTACGCCACGGAGGTCCCGCACGTGGAGACCGCGCACCTGCAGACTCCGTCCCCGCTCAACCCGCTCGGCATCAAGGGCGCGGGCGAGGCCGGGGTCATCCCGGTCTCGGCGGTGATCGCGGCAGCGGTCGAGGACGCCGAGGGCATCCCGATCGACCGCATGCCCATCTCCCCGTCCGACCTGTTCGGCCTGCGCGGGGCCTCCTGACGGCCGCCGCGGCGGTGGCCCGGCGGCGCCCCGCGGCGGTGGCCCGGCGGTGGCCCGGCCCCTACTCCGGCACCGGGCCGCCGTCCGGCAGGACGACGGTGAAGCAGGCGCCGGGATCGGCCGGGGTGTAGCGGGTGTCCCCGCCGTGCGCGCGGGCCAGCTCCCGGGTGATCCACAACCCCAGACCGACCGAATCGGGGTTGGTGTCGGCGTTGCTGAACCGGGAGAACAACTGGTCCCGCTTCTCCTCGGGAACCCCCGGGCCGTGGTCGCGGATGTGCACGGCGACCATGCCGGACTCCTCCCGCCCGGCGCTGATGACGATCGGCGGGGAGCCGTGGCGGACGGCGTTGGCGGCGAGGTTGACCAGGATCTGCTCCAGCCGCTGCGGGTCGGCCAGCACGGTCAGGCCGGGATCCACCGCCACGCTCACCGGAGCGGTCAGGTAGCCGACGGCCTCGTCGACGGCGGTGCTCAGCCGGACCTGCCGCAGGTCGAGCTGGAGTCCCTGGCTGTCGACGCGCTCGGCGTCCAGCAGGTTGGCGGCCAGCCGCCGGATCCGGCTGCTCTGCCGCAGCGCCATGGAGATGATCTCGTGCCGCTGCTCCGGCGGAAGGTCCCCGTCGTCCAGCGTCTCCAGCGCGAACTGCACCGAGGTCAGCGGGGAGCGCACGTCATGGGCGAGCGTGGCGGTCAGCGCGGCCCGCCACCGCTCCATCCGCCGGATCGTGTCGCGGTCCCTGCGCTGGTAGCCGACCTGCTGCGCGATCAGGGCGCCCACGCCCATCACCGCCGGGATGAGCAGCGCCGCGCCGCCGATCACCACCGGGCCGCGCTCATCGATGACCAGGGGGGTGACGTAGGCCAGCGCCGCGACCGGGCCCAGCGCCAGCACGGCCGCGATCGAGAAGTGCATGCCCACCCAGACGAACAACATCGTCAGGAACGGCGCGGTGCCGATCGAGCCGCCCGTGAGCGCCCAGGTGCAGTAGGAGAGCAGCACCAGCACGGGCACGCACAGGACGAGCGGAGCCTGCGGGTCGAGCCGGGACCAGGGGGTCCACCACGCCGCCGCGGCCACGCCCGCGGCGAGTACGGTGACCGCGATGAGGGGGACGTGCTGGTCGTCCGGTGCCGTCAGCAGTCCCACCGCCGCCAGGACCGTGCCCAGGGCGAAGACCAGCGCCATCTGGCGCGCGGCGTGCCCCGGGTTCTCTCCCAGCACGGATCTCTGCTCCGACATCACGACCCCCCGGTGCGAGCTTCCCCAACCCTCCACGATAACCATCGGCGACGCGGGAGCGACACTCGGTGATCGGCGGGCGCCCCGCCGGAGGGTCAGGAGGCGGCCTCGTCCGGGGCGGGCAGGTCGCGCATCCCGCGCAGCGGGGAGAGCAGCAGCGGCACGACGGCCAGCATCGTGAGGCCCGCGCTGACCCAGAGTGCGGCACGGGCTTGGAGGACCTCGCCCAGGACGCCTCCGGCGAGGCCGCCGAGCGGGAGGGTGCCCCACACCACGAAGCGCATGGTGGCGTTCATCCGGCCCAGCATGTGCTCGGGCGTGACGCTCTGGCGGAAGCTGACCTGGCCGACGTTGTAGAGCACCACGCCGACCGAGTTCACGAACGTCCCGATCACGAACAGCGAGAGCCCCCAGCCGGGTTCGGTGAGCGGCACCAGGACCATGAACGGGGACGTGACCAGCATGGAGAGCCAGATGAGCCGGGCCGAGCCGACCCGGCGGCTCACCCGCCCCACGACCACCGCGCCGGTCAGGCCGCCCACGGCGGCCGCGGAGAACATCAGGCCGACCAGGCCGGGGGCGAGGCCGAGCACCCGGGACAGGAAGATCATCTCGACGGCGGCGAAGATGCCGTTCGCGAAGTTCGCGGTGGCGGTGCAGGCGGCGATCATCCGCAGGATCCGGTGCGTGGCCACGTAGCGCAGGCCCTCGCCGATCTCCTTCAGCAGCCCCCGGCGCTCCGCCCGGCCGGGCACCTGCTCGGCGGCGTCGATCCGCCACAGGAAGAGAGCCGAGCCGAGGAAGCTGACCGCGTCGGCGAGCACCGCGACCGGCGCGGTCAGCAGCTGGACCAGTCCGCCGCCCAGACCGGGCCCGGCCACGCCGGCCGTCGAGCGCACGACCTCCAGCGTGGCGTTGCCGTCCACCAGCCGGTCGCGGCTGATCAGGCTCGGCAGGTAGCTCTGGTAGGCGATGTCGAAGAAGACCGTGGCCAGGCCGGTGCCGAGCGCCACGCCGTACAGCTGGAGCATGGTCAGCGCGTCCAGCCACCACGCGACCGGGATCGAGGCCAGCAGCACCCCGCGGACCAGGTCGGCGGCGACCAGGATGCGGCGCCGCGCCATCCGGTCCACCCACACCCCGGCGGGCAGCCCGATCAGCAGGAACGCCGCGGTCTCGGCCGCCACCAGCAGCCCCATCTGGAGCTCGCTCGCCTTCAGCGCGGTCAGCGCCACGAACGGCAGGGCGATCAGGCTGATCTGGGTGCCGGCCTGGCTGATCGTGTCGGCCCCGAACAGGAGCATGAAGTTCCGGTGCCGGAACAGGCTGGGAGGGGTCATCGGGGCATCGTGACGAAGACCGCGTTCCCCTGCAACTCCTTTCGCCCCGGTCCGCTCCGAGGTCAGGACGGCGCGGCGGTGAGGCGCCTGCGGAAGACCCAGTAGGACCAGGTCTGGTAGCCCACCACGAAGGGCAGGGCGATCAGGCCGATCCAGGTGAGCACGGTCAGCGTGTACGGGCCGGAGGCGGCCTCGGCGACGGTCAGGCCGGGGAGCGGGGCGGGCCACAGGGCGCTGAACAGGGCGGCGCCGGTCAGGGCGATCGACGAGGCGGTGGCGGTGAAGGCCCAGCCGTCCCGGCCGCGCCAGGTCAGGGCCGCTCCGGCGGCCAGGGCGGCCATCGCGGTCAGCGCGAACCCCCAGAGCCAGGGCGAGTCGCCCCACTCCGCGACGGCCGTCCCGGTCGAGGGGATGCCGGACAGCGCCACCACCCCGGCGGGCAGCGCCGCCGCAGAGACGATCATCGCGCTGCGGCGGGCGCGGGCGCGGACCGGGCCGGAGGTCTTGAGCGCGACGAAGACCGCGCCGTGCAGCAGGCAGAGCAGGAGGGAGAAGGCTCCGCCGGTCAGCGCGGCGAGCGCGCTGTCGTGCAGCAGGTCGGCGAAGACCGCGCCCCACAGGAAGGCCGGCAGCGCGCTGCCGCCCGCGATCCCCAGATCGCACCAGGTGCGGTCGGCGGCGTGGTGGACCTTGCCCCGCCACTCCAGCCCGACGCCGCGCACGATCAGCCCGGCCAGGACGAGCACGATCGGCAGGTAGAACTCGCTGAGCAGGCCGGCGTACCAGGCGGGGAAGGCGGCGAACATGGCGCCCACCGCGGTGATCAGCCAGACCTCGTTGCCGTCCCAGACCGGGCCGATCGTGCCGAGGACCTGCTTGCGCTCGGCCTCGCTCCGGGACAGGACCGGGGCCAGCATGCCGACGCCGAAGTCGAAGCCCTCCAGGACGAAGAAGCCCGTCCAGAGGAACGCGATGACCGCGAACCAGAGAGTGGTGAGTTCCATCGGTGCTCCCTCAGTACATCAGGGTCGGCTGGAGCATGACGGCCGTGGTCTCGTCCTGGCCCGGCGGCGAGGCGGGCGGGGCGGGGGGGACCGGCTCAGGTCCCGCCTTGACGTGGCGGACGAGCAGTACGGCCTCGGCCACGGCGAGCAGGCCGTACAGGAGGGTGAAGACCGCCAGGGAGACCGCCACCTCGGTCAGGCTGACGCCGGGGGAGACGCTCGCCGCGGTGAGCAGCTCGCCCTGGACGGTCCAGGGCTGGCGGCCGATCTCGCTGAGCAGCCAGCCCGCGATCATCGCGGCGGCCGGCAGCGGGAGCGCCAGCAGGCAGGCGCGGGCGAACCAGCCGGGGACCGGGCGGCGGCGCCGGGTCAGCCAGAGGCCGAGGACCGACAGCGCCACCGTGCTCAGCCCGAAGGTGATCATCACGCGGAAGGACGCGTAGACCACCGGCACGTTGGGCCGGTAGTCCCCGGGGCCGAACTTCGCGGCGAACTCGGCCTGCAGGTCCTCGGTGCCCCGGACGACCGCGTCCGGGTCGTTGGTGGCCAGGAAGCTGAGCAGCATCGGCACCTCGATCCCCGGAACCGGGGAGAAGGCCGCGCCCGCGGTGTCGCGCTCGAGCCCTTCGGCGGCGGCCAGCTTCATGGGCTGCTGCTCGTACAGGAGCTTGCCGGACAGGTCTCCGGTGCCCGCGGAGACCGCCCCCGCGATCGCCGTCATGACCAGGGCGGCCCGCATCGGGGTGCGCCACATGCTCACCGCGCCCCGGCGCAGCGGGACGGTCCGGTCGGGGTCGCTCCTGCGCTCCTTCAGGATGTTGTAGCCGCAGACCGCGAGCACGAATCCGCCCGCGACGATGAAGGCCCCCGCCACCACGTGCGGGACCTGGGCGAGCGCGGTGGAGTTGGTGAGCACGGCCCACAGGTCCGTCATCCGGGCCTTGCCGTCGACCACCTCGTAGCCGACCGGGTGCTTCATCCAGGCGTTGGCGGCGAGGATGAAGTAGGCCGACAGGTTGGAACCGATGACCGCGGCCCAGATCGTGGCCAGGTGCACGCGCTTGGGCAGCCTGTCCCAGCCGAAGATCCACAGGCCGAGGAAGGTCGACTCCAGGAAGAACGCGAGCAGTGCCTCCAGCGCCAGCGGAGCGCCGAAGACGTCGCCGACGAAGACCGAGTACTCGCTCCAGTTCATCCCGAACTGGAACTCCTGCACGATGCCGGTGACCACGCCCATCGCGAAGTTGATCAGGAAGAGCTTCCCGAAGAACTTCGTCAGCCGCAGGTACTGCTCCTTGCCCGTACGGTGCCAGGCGGTCTGCAGGCCGGCCACGAAGACGCCGAGCCCGATCGTCAGGGGTACGAAAAGAAAGTGGTACACGGTGGTGACCCCGAACTGCCACCGTGCCAGGTCCAGCGCTTCCATGCTTCCCCCAACGACTGAAGCTCTACAAGCCGTAGTGCTACTTCTAGTAGTACTACGGCTTGTAGAGCAATGGGAGGGAGCGGCGCCGCGAGCTGCTGCGATCTTCGTCACACGGCCCGGTTCGAGACCGCACTTCTCTTACGGGCCAGATCGTCCCCTCTGGCTCGCGGCACCGGTCCTTCCCCGGCATCGCCGGGGATGCTCTCCCCGGCGTCCCGGTGTGGTGGGCTGGCGGCCCTGTCCACCGGTGCGCTTCCGGGTCCGCCAGGCCCCCGGAAGCGCATGGCCCAATCGTGCACCGGAGGGAGGAGGCCGCGCGTCCGCCGCTCGGGTGATTCCGGGGTACGCCGGGCGGCGGACGTGATCGGCCCGCGTGCAAGCGCCGCTACGGAGGCGTGCAAGCGCAGATAAAGCGCGGATAAGGAGGAATGAAAGCGGGCCTCGCTATCAATGACTCACAAGCCCGGGGGGGAACCGGCAAGGGGCCGGTCCGAGGGGCTGAGGGAGAGACCATCATGAAGCGACTGACCACCGGCCTGCTGGCCACCGCCGCCACCGCCGCCGCGTTCGCGCTCGCGGTCCCGGCCACCGCGCAGGCCGCCACCCCCGCGACGGCGTCCGCCGCGACCGCCTCGTCCGGCTACGACTACGAGGACTACTGGGGCTCGGTCTACTCGGCCAACCACAAGGCCAAGGCCAAGGGCTGGATCGGCGTCGAGTGGGACCACCACCAGAAGTCCAACGAGGTGCACGTCAGCGGCAAGCTCTACGACCTCGACCACCGCACCTACAAGCAGGGCGGCAAGTGCGCCTACCTGAAGATCCAGGCCCACGGGTTCGGCGACCACCACAACTACTGGGCCGACAGCAAGTACTACAAGTACTGCGGCGCCGGCGGCTACAAGAAGTTCCACTTCTCCAGCCACGACACCGACGCCGTCCGGGTGAAGGTCTGCCAGATCGGCCTGCACAGCTCCTACCCGACCCGCTGCGGCGACTGGGACTACCTCTACACCGCCGAGAGCGAGTGACCGCATATATCCCGGGACGGCCCGCCCCTCTGAGGGGGCGGGCCGTCCGCGTCTCGGGGCGTCTCGGGTCCGCGTCTCAAGGTGCGGGCGGACCGGTGACTCCGGCGGCCCTGAGGTAGGCGTCGAGGTTGCCGAGCTCGAAGCCGCGGCGCCTGATCTTGTCGAGGAGGATGCGGAAGTCCCGCGACAGGCCGGGGCGGAAGTGCAGCAGCAGCACGTCGCCGGGGCGGAGCTTCTTGTCCGGGACCTGGTAGGCGATCTTCCCGCCCGGCTGGACCGTCGCGGTCCAGAGCAGCAGGGCCCTGGCCCCGCAGGCCTTGGCCGCCCGCCGGGTCAGCGTGTTGTGGTTGCCGAACGGCGGGCGCAGCAGCGCCGGCGCGGTCCCGGTCCGCCTGCGGATCAGCTTGGCGGCGCCGCAGATCTCGGCGCGCTGCCCCTCGTAGCCGAGCGCGGGCAGGCTGGGATGGGTCAGGGTGTGGTTCTCGACCGTCGCGCCCGCCTCGCGCAGGCTCCGGACGTAGTCCCACCCGCCGGCGCCCAGGTACTTCCCGCCCTGGGCGGTCGGATCGGCCGCGCCCCGCGCCTCGACGGCGTCGCGGGTGACGAAGGCGGCGATGGGGATGCGCTCCTCGCGGACCTGCCTGACGAAGCCCGGATCCTGCTCCCAGCCGTCGTCGATGGTGAGGAAGACGACCTTCCGCCTGGTCGGGATGGAACTGATCACCGGTGGCAGCCCGTCGGCGGGCCGGGGGACGCGGTCCACCTCGCCCGGCTCCGGCAGCGCGCCCGGCGGGCCGGCGGGAGCGGGCGAGGCGGTCGGGCGGGCGGAGGCCGTACCGGCTGCCTGCGGGGACGCTCCGGCGGCGGGACCCTGCTCCCCGGCGGTTCCGCACCCGGCCGCGGCCAGGACCGCCAGCATGGCTGCCAACCCGATTTTTCGTGATTTATCCCCCGCCATGGGTGACCATCCTGCCAGGGGTGGGATGCCGGCCGGAATCCGGTCGCGGGGGTCACCTCTCGAGGAAGGTCTCCTCGCGGAGGTCGGCGGGACCGGGCTTGCCTACCGGGAGCCCGCTCAGGAGGGCGCTCCGTACAGCTTCGCCAGGTCGATGAGGCCGACCCGCCCGGAGGCGGCCGCATCCTCCAGGTCGCCGGTGAAGCCGGAGCGCGAGAACACGATGAACGCCGCGTCATGGGCATCCCAGCCGTGCGAGACAAAATGTGCGAGGGGTCGAGGAGACTTGCCTCCAGCCAGTCGCCGAAGCCGCCCGGCAGCGGAGGGGAGCCGATGACATCGCGGTATCCGGGTGCGCCCCCGATGGCCGCATCGACGAGAAACGCGGTCTCGGGGCCGGACTCCCAGAAGGCCGCGGCGTCGCGGTGGCGGAACGGGCCGATCCTCATGTCCAGCACCGCGCGGCCTCGCAGCGCCTGATCGCCGGAGAGCAGTGTGGACATCACCGAGAGGGCGGATCCGCACAGGATCAGCTTGAAAGGCGAATGTCCCGTGGAAGGCCCCCGCTGGTCGTAGAGGGCCTGGATGGCCGAGGGCGGTTCGGGCGAGTGTGCGCTCAGGTAGGGAAGCTCGTCGAGGACCAGGAGCGGAGGGGTGGCGGTCCCCGATCGCGACAGCGGGTCCACAGCGGTGTCGAGAGCCTGGACCCAGTCGTCGAAACGGCCGATCCGGTATCCCAGAGCCTGCGAGAGCGAGCCGGCGAACCGGTTGAGAGCCATGGTGCGGCTCTGCCTCAGGGCCAGGGTGTAGGTGCCGCCAGAGACGGCTCTCTGGTTGACATCAGGCCGGGGCGGATGCATCTTAGCTAAGCCTTACCTAATTTACATCGAAAGCGGCGAAATCTGATCATGCATGAGACCCGGATCGTCCGGTACGACCTCACGCCCCGCCTGCTGGAGGTGGGGCGCGCCGAATGGATCACTCCCACGACCGTGCGGGTGACCCTCACCGGTGACGGGCTGGCGGGCTTCCAGGAGCGGGCGCCCCAGGACCACGTCAAGTTGTTCTTCCCGGTGGACGGGGCCGAGCTGCCGGTCATGCCGGCCATCGGCCCCGGCGGCTGGGAACTGCCGCCCGGCGCCCCCCGCCCGGTCTTCCGCGACTACACCGTCCGGCAGCACCGCCCGGAGGCGGGCGAGCTCGACATCGACATGGTGGTCCACGGCCACGGCCCCGCCTCCACCTGGGCGGCCCAGGCCGCGCCGGGGCAGCGGATCGGCGTGCTCGGGCCGCGGGGCTCCGTCGTGGTCCCCTTCGACTTCGACTGGTACCTCCTGGCCGCCGACGAGACCGGCCTGCCCGCCCTGGCCCGCTGGCTGGAGGCGCTGCCCGCGGGCGCGCGGGCCATCGCCTTCGCCGAGGTCGCCGACGCCCGCGAGGAGCAGCACCTGGAGACCGCCGCCGACGTCACACTGACCTGGCTGCACCGCGACGGCGCCGCCCCCGGCTCCTCCGACGTGCTGGAGCGGGCCGTGGCGGGGCTGGAGCTCCCGCCGGGGGACGGGTTCGCCTGGATCGCGGGGGAGGCCGGGGTCCTCAAGCCCATCCGCCGCCACCTGCGCGCGATCGGCCACCCCAGGGAGTGGACGGACGTCGACGGCTACTGGAAGCGCGGCACCGCCAACCTCGACCACCACCGGGACCAGGACGAGGAGGAGTGACGGTGCGCCTATCCTCTCCGCCATGACCTTCAGCGGGACTCCCCGGCCGCGCCTGCGCTGGCACCACGCCGAGACCGAGCTCGACGACTTCGCGATCATCAGCTACCGGGTGCCCGCCGGCGCCCTCGCCGCACTGCTGCCCGCCGGGTTCGCCCCGATGGAGTTCGCCTTCGCCGACGGGGAGTCCGCGGCCATGGTCTCCGCGGTCGCCTTCCGCGACCGGGACTTCCACTTCCGCTTCTGCCCGCCGGCGGCGATCAGCTGCGGCCAGATCAACTACCGCGCCTACGTCACGGCGGGCGGCGAGCCCGGCGTCTGGTTCTTCGGCACCGCCCTGGACCATCCGGTGGTCGCGGTGCCCCGGCTGCTGTGGGGCATGCCGTGGAGCCGGGCCCGCATCGCGATCACCGCCGACTGGCGCGCCGCCCCGGCGCGCTGGCGGCTGGACGGCGACGGCGTGCGCTGCGAGGCCGCGGAGCTCCCCGCGCCGCCCGGGAGCCTGGACGGGTTCACCGGGGAGAGCCACTGGATGGAGATGCTCACCCATCCCACCCTCGGCTGGTACCGCCGCCGGGGCGGCCGGGTCGGCACCTACAGCATCTGGCACCCGCCGATGCGCCCCCGCCACCTGGCCGCCTCAGCCGCCCGGTTCCGGGTCTTCGAGGATCTCGGCCTGACCGCGCCGGAGTCCGAGCCGCACTCGATCCTGGCGCAGGAGAGCATCCACTTCGACATCCACACGCCGCCCCGCCGGTCGCGGAACCGGGACGCGCGCCGTCCGGGGAGGCCCGATCGAGCAAATGCTTGATTGCGGATTGTCCGATCGCCTCCGGCGGACGAGGATGGGCGCAACGCGTCCCCGGGAGGCACTCGATGCAGGTTCCCGCACGGTTCGAGTACGAGAGGGCGAACAGCGTGCCGCACGCGCTCGCCCTTCTGGAACGGCACGGCCCGGAGTCCCGGGTGATCGCCGGAGGGCACAGCCTCATCCCGATGATGAAACTGCGGCTGGCCCGGCCCGAGGTGCTGATCGACATCAACGGCCTGGCCGAGCTCTCCGCCCTCGGAGTGGAGGGGGACGCGCTGCTCGTCGGGGCGCTGGTACGGCATGCGGAGCTTCTCGCCGACCCTGAAGTCGGGCGATATTTCCCGATTTTTCATGATGCAGAGCGGGTGATCGCCGACCCTGTGGTCCGCAACCGGGGCACGGTCGGCGGCTCACTCTGCCAGGCCGACCCGTCGGAGGACCTCTCGGCCGCCTTCGCCGCGGTCCGGGCCACGGCGCTGGTCCAGGGACCGGGCGGCGTCCGCGAGGTGCCGATCAGGGACTTCCACCGCGGGCCGTACGAGACGGCCGTGGAGCCCGGCGAACTGCTCACCGGGCTCCGGGTGCCGATCCGGCCCGGCGCCGGCAGCGCCTACGAGAAGGTCGAGCGCCGGGCGGGCGACTGGCCGGTCGCCGCGGCCGGGTCGCTGCTCCGCCTCGGCGACGGGGTGATCGCCGAGGCCGGGATCGGGCTGACCGCCGTCGGCGCCGAGCACTTCGCCGCCCCGGAGGCCGAGGCGTACCTGGTGGGAAGGGCCCCGGGTGCGGCGGCCTTCGCGGAGGCCGGGCGGATCGCCGCCGCGCACTGCAACCCCAGGGCGGACCAGCGTGGCCCGGCGGCCTACAAGCGCCACCTGGCCGGAGAGCTCGTCCGCCGCGTGCTGACCAGGGCCGCCGCCCGGGCGGGGAGTCCGGAGGGAGAAGAGTGACCGTGCAGATCACCGTGACCGTGAACGGGCAGCCGTACACCAGGGACGTCGAGCCGCGGCTGCTGCTGGTGCACTTCGTCCGGGACGAGCTGGCGCTGACCGGCACCCACTGGGGCTGCGACACCTCCAACTGCGGCGCGTGCGTGGTCCACCTGGACGGCACGCCGGTCAAGTCGTGCACCGTGCTCGCCGTGATGTGCGACGGGCAGCAGGTCACCACGGTCGAGGGCCTGGAGCGCGGCGGCGAGCTCGACGCCGTGCAGAAGGGCTTCGCCGAGTGCCACGGCCTGCAGTGCGGCTTCTGCACGCCCGGCATGATGCTGACCGCCCGCTGGCTGCTCGACCGCGACCCCGACCCGGACGAGGGCCGGATCCGCGAGGCGATCTCCGGCCAGCTCTGCCGGTGCACCGGCTACGAGAACATCGTCCGCTCCGTCCGCTGGGCGGCCCGGCAGGAAGCGGGCCGGCGCGGGGCGGACCAGGGCAGGGCGGATCGGGGCGGGGCGGATCGGGGCGGGGCGGACCACGGGGGAGCCGGCCGCGCGACGGGTGAGGGGACGCACGAAGGGACGAGGGCATGACCGAGGGCACGACGGCGGCCCCCATGGGCTTCGGCCGGATGCACCGCAAGGAGGACGCGCGTTTCGTCCGGGGCCGCGGTACCTACGTCGACGACGTCCGGCTGCCCGGCATGCTGCACGGCGCGATCCTGCGCAGCCCGTACGCGCACGCCCGGATCGTCTCGGTCGACGCCTCGGCCGCCGAGGCGCACCCCGGGGTCAAGGCGGTGATCACCGGCGAGACCCTGGCCGGGATGGGGCTGGCCTGGATGCCGACCCTCTCCGCCGACGTGCAGGCCGTACTGGCCACCGACAAGGTCCGCTACCAGGGGCAGGAGGTGGCGTTCGTCGTCGCCGAGGACGCCTACACGGCGCGGGACGCGCTGGAGCTCATCGAGGTCGAGTACGAGCCGCTGGAGCCGGTGATCGACGCGCGCCGCGCGCTGGACGAGGGTGCCCCGGTGATCCGCGACGACGTCGAGGGCCGGACGGGCAACCACATCTTCGACTGGGAGGCGGGTGATCGCGAGCAGACCGACGCGGTCTTCGAGCGGGCCGAGGTGACGGTCGCGCAGGACATGCTCTACCCGCGCGTGCACCCCGCGCCGCTGGAGACCTGCGGGGCGGTCGCCGACTTCGACAGGGTCACCGGCAAGCTCACCGTCTGGTGCCCGACGCAGGCCCCGCACGCGCACCGCACGCTCTACGCGCTGGTGGCCGGGCTGCCCGAGCACAAGATCCGGGTGATCTCCCCGGACATCGGCGGCGGCTTCGGCGGCAAAGTCGGGATATATCCGGGATATGTATGCGCGATCGTCGGCTCCATCGCCACGGGCCGCCCGGTCAAGTGGATGGAGGACCGCTCCGAGAACCTGATGAGCACCGCCTTCGCTCGCGACTACCACATGCGCGGCGAGGTCGCGGCGACCCGCGACGGGAGGATCCTGGCCATCCGCGTCAAGGTCCTCGCCGACCACGGCGCGTTCAACGGCACCGCCCAGCCGACGAAGTTCCCCGCCGGGTTCTTCGGCGTCTTCACCGGCTCCTACGACATCGAGGCCGCGCACTGCGAGGTCACCGGCGTCTACACCAACAAGGCCCCCGGCGGCGTCGCCTACGCCTGCTCCTTCCGCATCACCGAGGCGGTCTACCTGGTCGAGCGCATGATCGACGTGCTCGCCTGCGAGCTGGACGCCGACCCGGCCGAACTGCGGATGAAGAATCTCATCCGGCCCGAGCGCTTCCCCTACACCTCGCCCACCGGCTGGGAGTACGACTCCGGCGACTACCCCAGGGCGCTGCGCCTGGCCCTGGACATGGCCGAGTACGACAAGCTCCGCGCCGAGCAGGCCGAGCGGCGGCGCGGCGGCGGCCCGCTGCTCGGCGTCGGGATCAGCTTCTTCACCGAGGCCGTCGGCGCGGGCCCGCGCAAGCACATGGACATCCTCGGCCTCGGCATGGCCGACGGAGCCGAGCTGCGCGTGCACCCGACCGGCAAGGCCGTGCTCCGGGTCTCCTGCCAGTCGCAGGGCCAGGGCCACGAAACCACGTTCGCGCAGATCGTCGCGCACGAACTGGGCGTCTCCCCGGACGACGTCGAGGTGGTCCACGGCGACACCGACCAGACCCCCTTCGGGCTGGGGACGTACGGCTCCCGCTCCACCCCGGTCTCCGGCGCGGCGACCGCGATCGTGGCCAGGAAGGTCAGGGAGCGGGCCCGGCTGGTCGCCGCGGCGATGCTGGAGGCCTCCCCGGACGACCTGGAGTGGTCGGTCTCCGAGACCGGGGGACGCTGGTCG
Source organism: Thiemannella venezuelensis (assembly GCF_014203605.1). Taxonomy (GTDB): domain Bacteria; phylum Actinomycetota; class Actinomycetes; order Streptosporangiales; family Streptosporangiaceae; genus Planomonospora_A; species Planomonospora_A venezuelensis. The sequence goes on from NZ_JACHJJ010000011.1 coordinate 193,595, forward strand.
GTCCAGGGCTCGGCGGAGCACGGCCGGAGCATCCAGGAGATCGCGATGGCGGCCCACTCGAACCTGGAGCTGCCCGAGGGCGTCGAGGGCCACCTGGACGCCGTGACCGTCTACAACCCGCCCAACCTCACCTATCCCTTCGGCGCGTACGTCTGCGTCGTGGAGGTGGACCCCGGCACCGGCCAGGTGAAGGTCCGCCGGTTCACGGCCGTCGACGACTGCGGGGTGCGGATCAACCCGATGATCGTCGAGGGCCAGATCCACGGCGGCCTGGCCGACGGGGTCGGGATGGCGCTGATGCAGCTGATGGCCTTCGACGAGGACGGCAACCACCTGGGCGCCTCCTTCATGGACTACCTGCTGCCGACCTCGATGGAGTGCCCGTCCTGGGAGCTCGGCGAGACCGTCACCCCCTCGCCGCACCACCCGATCGGCGCCAAGGGCGTGGGGGAGTCGGCCACGGTCGGCTCGCCCGTCGCGGTGGTCAACGCGGTGCTCGACGCGCTGCGGCCGTACGGCGTCCGCCACGCCGACATGCCGCTCACCCCCGCCAACGTGTGGAGCACCCTGCAGGGCGAGCCGCTCCGGACGGACCTGGCGATCACCTGAGCGGTCCGGGGACACGGCGGGCGCGACCGACGGAGGAGGATCCGTGAGCGAATTCCTGGGCATGCCGGAGCCCCGCGCCCGCACCACCGAGGCGCCGGGCCGCCCGGCGGACCCGCCGCGCGCCGGGCGGGAGCCGTACGTCATGGCGACGGTCGTCCGGGCCGAGCGGCCCACCAGCGCCAAGCCGGGCGACCGGGCGCTGGTGCGTGCCGACGGGACCATCGAGGGCTTCGTCGGCGGGCAGTGCGCCACCTCGACCGTGCGCGCCCAGAGCCTGCGGCTGCTGCGCAGCGGGAACTCGACGCTGCTGCGCATCACCCCGGCGGTGATGGAGCCGTACGAGGAGGAGGGCCTGGTCGCGGTCGGGCAGCCCTGCCTGTCCGGCGGGACGCTGGAGATCTTCCTGGAGGCGGTGCTGCCGCCCGTGCTCGTCCAGGTGTGCGGCGAGAGTCCGATCGCGATGGCGCTGGAGCGGGTCGGCGCCGCCCTGGGGTACCAGGTCGAACGGGCCGCCGGCCCGCCGCCGCCGGACACCGCGGCCGCGGTGGTGGCCTCGCACGGCGTCGGCGAGGTCCCGGCGCTCGCGGCGGCGCTGCGTGCGGGCGTGCCGTACGTCGGGCTGATCGCCAGCCGCCGCCGTGCCGCGGCCGTGCTCGCCGAGGTGGAGGGCGGCGAGCGGGTGCACGCCCCGGCCGGGCTCGACCTCGGCTCCCGCACGCCCGGCGAGGTCGCTCTCTCGGTGTACGCCCAGATCATCGCGGAGCGCTCGCGGTCCGCGCGGGCGGAGGGCGGGGGGCCGGTGCCGGACGGGCGCGCCGGGTCCCGGTGCTCCGAGGGATGACAACCGCCGGCGGCGCCGGAGGGCAGATGTTGCTCTTAACCCCGCGGCCGGCGATTGCCTAGGGTGCTGGGTGTGAAAGTCGTAGGCAGCGCCGTGCTCGGCGCCGACAGGGACCGGGTGTGGTCCGCGCTGCAGGATCCGGCCGTGCTGGTGCGCACGATCCCGGGGTGCGAGCGCCTGGAGGAGACGGGGCCCGACACCTACCGGATGACCGTCACCGCGGGGGTGGCCTCGATCAAGGGCCTCTACCAGGGCGAGGTCGCCCTGTCCGAGCCCGAGGCCCCGCACCGCTTCGTGCTGCGGGCCCGCGGTCAGGGCGCGCCCGGCACCGTGGACGCCACCGTGGAGGTACGGCTCAGCGAGGTCGACGGCGGCACCCGGGTCGACTACGACGCCGAGGCCGTGGTCGGCGGCATGATCGGCGGTGTGGGCCAGCGCATGCTCGGCACGGTGGCGAAGCGGACCGCGGGGGAGTTCTTCTCCGCGGTCGAGAGTCACCTGGTCTCCGGAGGACCCGGCCTCGTCCCCGACGGGCTTGCCGCGCCGGGGACGCCGGGGGCCGGGGACGCCGCGGCTCCCGTGCCCGCCCGTTCCGGAGAGGCCCAGGTCTTCGAGCGGCCCGCGCCGGCGCCGCGCCAGGGCGTGCCCGCGTGGACGGTGGTCACCGCGTTCGGCATGGGCGCGGGGGTCGCGCTCGGCAGCGCCGTGATCGGCTGGCTGCTCGGCCGCGCCGGCCGGAAGGGCTGACCTCCGGAGCAGGTCCGGCGGGGTGCGGCCGGGAACCGGTTCCGCCGGGCCGTACCCCTTGGAAGGGGCGATCCTTCACAAACCCTCGCGATTGGAGATCTTCCGGCGTAACGTGACGGTATGCGCGAGGCACGTGCGGAGGATGCCCGGACCGAGGCCAGACGACTGATCCGCGACCTCCTCGGTGAGGAGCGGCCGTCCGCCGGCGCCCTGCTGCGGGAGGCGGCGGCGGTGCTGGGCGGCGACCGGGTCGCGCGCTGCGCCGAGCTCGCCCGCGGTGCCCCGCTGACCCGCCGGTCCGCCGAGCTCGCCTCACTGGCCGGGCTGCTGGTGGGCACCCGCGAGCTGGGAGCGGAGTGGTGGGAGCGGAGCGGGGGCGGCAAGCGGCCCGCCCCCGACGAGGTGCTCCGCACCGCGACCGCCGTCGACCCGTGGACCGACCTGACCGTGCTGGAGATGCTGGCCGCCTGGATCGCCGACGACGCCGCGGACCGGGCCTGGGGTCCGCCCGCCGCGGTCACCGACCTGAACTCCTGGCAGGCCGAGGACCGGGTCGAGCTCCCGCGCGACGCCGTGCCGGGCCGGCGGATCGTGGTCTCCTTCGACGCCGGCGGGCGGCTCGACGCCGTGGTGATCCGCCGCCCCGACGACGACCTCGGCTCGAACCTGGACTTCAACTCGCTCCGCTACTCCCGTCCTGCGGAGGCCCAGTGGAGCTGGGGCGTGGCGGCGGGCCTGGGCCCGCACCGCCTCGACGGCGAGGACCCGGATCCGTACGGCGCCCCGGTGGACGCCGCGGCCGCGCGGACCCTGCGCGCCTGGACGCTGCGCCACGGCGCCACGGCCGAGCAGGCGGGTCCTGAGTGGCAGGTCAAGGGCGACGTCGTCGCCGCGATCGAGCGGGTCGACTGGATGTGGCGCAGCGGCGAGTGGTTCGCCTGGTGGCGCGGGGTCTCCGCGCTGGTCGACGGCGACCCCGCCCAGCTCGCCGCCCGCCTGGAGGAGATCGCCGCCGCCCCCTGAGCCTTCCGCCCCGGTCCTCGGGGGCCGGCTACCTCCCCGCCATCAGTGCCTCGACCCCGTCGAGGATCCGCGCCAGCCCGAAGGTGAGGGCGTGGTCGGGGTCGGCGGCCCCCTGGTGCGACTCGCCCGCCGCCGTGCCGACCCGGGAGGCCACCGGGAAGCGGGAGGGGTCCATGACCTTGTCGAGGACGGGCGCGCTCGCCAGCCACCACTCGGTCTCGCTCATCCCCGTGTCCCGCTGCACCTGCGCCAGGCTCGCCCGGACCCGGGCGGCGCCCTCGACGTGGGTCAGGACCAGGGCGAGGACGGAGTCCATCTCGACGTCGGACAGGCCGATGCCGTCCAGCGGGCGGAGCTCGGCCTCGTACTTGAGCGAGGCGTTCGGGCCGACCACCGGCCGGGCGGTGACGGTCTGCAGCATCCAGGGGTGCCGCCGGTAGAGCTCCCAGTTGCGCGCGGCGACGAACTCCATGGCCTCCCGCCACCCGCCGGGCTGCGACGAGGGCTCGTCCACGGCGCCGTAGAGCTCCCCGTAGACGGTGTCCGTCATCAGGTCGGCCAGCTCGGCCTTGCCCGGAACGTGCGTGTAGAGGGACATGGTGCCCACGCCCAGCCGCTCGGCGACCCGGCGCATGGACAGCGCGTCGAGCCCCTCGGCGTCGGCGATCCCGACGGCGGCCTCGATGATCGCCCGCACCGTCAGTCCGGACCGCCCCGCCCTGGTGTGCGACCCCCACAGCAGCGCCAGGCTCCGGGCCGGGTCGCCGCCGGAACTCTTCTTCCCGTCCACCGGAACACACTCCCACCCTCGTCGTCGGCCTCATCGTACCGCCTTCCGTACGATGTACGGTACAATGTACGGTAGAGTCCGCGCCGCAGCGCGACCGGGACGGCGGAGACGGCCGGATCCGGCGCGCGGGAGGAGGACGACGATGCAAGAGGCGGAGAGCACGATCACCGCGGAAGGCGTGCGGAAGCGTTACCCGGGAGCCCCCGACGGCACCGGGCTGAACGGGTTCGACCTGCGGGTCGCCGCAGGATCCGTCTGCGGGCTGCTGGGCCCGAACGGAGCGGGGAAGACCACGGCGGTCCGGATCCTGTCCACGCTGCTGGAGATGGACGCGGGCCGGGCGAGCGTCGCCGGGTTCGACGTGCGGACGCAGGGACGCCGGGTCCGCGAGCGCATCGGGCTGGTGGGCCAGTACGCCGCGGTCGACGAGATCCTGACCGGCCGGCAGAACCTGGTGATGTTCGGCCGGCTGAACCGCCTGCCCGTCGCGGCGGCCAGGCGGCGGGCGGACGAGCTCCTGGAGCGGTTCTCGCTGGCCGGGGCCGCGGGCAGACCGGTGGGCGGCTACTCGGGCGGCATGCGCCGCAGGCTCGACCTCGCGGCGAGCCTCGTCGTCTCGCCGCCGGTGCTGTTCGTCGACGAGCCGACCACCGGCCTCGACCCCGCCGCCCGCCGGGAGGTGTGGACGGCCGTGCGCGAGCTGGTGGACGAGGGCACCACGGTCCTGCTGACCACGCAGTACCTGGAGGAGGCCGACCGGCTGGCCGACCGCGTCTCCATGCTGAAGGAGGGCCGGGTCGTCGCGGAGGGCACCCCCGACGGGCTCAAGTCCGCCCTCGGCGGCGACTGGATCGAGATCGTGTTCGCCGGCCCGGCGGACGCCGAGGCGGCCAGGCCCATCGCCGCCCGGGTCGCCTCCGGGGAGCTGCGCCTCGACGGCCCCGCCCACCGGATCGGCGTCCCCGTCGCCGAGCGCACCAGGGCGCTCGTCCGGGTCGCGACCGCGCTGAACGAGGCGGGGATCGAGCCGGAGGACATCACGCTCCGCCGCCCGACGCTCGACGAGGTCTTCCTCCACCTGACCGGAGGGGCCGCGGGCACCGAGGCGGAGAGACCGGCGGCGCGCGTGAACGCGGCCACCGGACCCGAGGACCCGGCAGAGGAGACCGTATGAACGCCACCACCCGCCGCCTCCCCTCCGGCGCGCCGCTGCCCCGGCTCGGCCGGGCACTGGCGGACGCCTGGACGATCACGCTGCGCGACCTGAACCACTGGGCGCTGCGGCCCGGCACGGTCATCGTCGGCTGGCTCTTCCCCGTCATGACCGTGCTGATGTTCGGCGGCCTGTTCGGCGGCGCGATCAGCGTGCCCGGCGGGGGCGGCTACTTCGAGTTCCTCATGCCCGGCATGTTCACGCTGACCATGCTCTTCGGCCTGGAGACCACCATGACGGCGGTGACGACGGACGCCGCCAGGGGGGTGACCGACCGGTTCCGCTCGCTGCCGATGAGCTCCTCGGCCGTCGTGCTGGGCCGGTGCGCCGCCGACATGCTCAACTCGGTCGGCGGCCTGGCCGTCATGATCGGCGCAGGGCTGCTGCTGGGCTGGAGCTGGCACGGCGGTCCGGGCGCCGCCCTGGCCGCCGTCGGGCTGCTGCTCCTGCTGCGCTTCGCCCTGCTCTGGGTGGGCATCTTCATCGGTCTCGCCGCGGGCGGGCCGGAGGCGGTGACCTCGGTCCAGATCCTCGTCTGGCCCGTCGGGTTCCTGTCCGGCGTCTTCGTCGACCCGGCCACCATGCCCGCCTGGCTGGGCGCGATCGCCGCGTGGAACCCGCTCTCGGCGACGGCCGCGGCCGCCCGCGAGCTCTTCGGCAACCCCGGGCACGGGGGAGGCTCCTGGATCGAGCAGCACGCGATGCTCATGGCGGCCGGATGGCCGGTGCTGCTCGTCGCGGTCTTCCTCCCGCTCTCGGCCCGCACCTTCCGGAGGCTGAAGGGCTGATCCCGGCGGGGTACGGCGGCGCGGAGCGGCCGGGCCCGAGGCGGGGCGGGGGCCCGCCGTACGGCCCTGCGGAATCCCGGGAGGGCGGTCCGCCGTTGGGATGGGGAAAGGGACCGGCGGAAGGACGACCGTGCAGCGAGCCGCACGTGCAGGACTGGGAGCGGTGGGGGCCGGGGCGGCGATCGTGCTCGGACTGGACCTGGCCTACCTGGCCGAGGTCGACCCGCTACGGCGGACGATCAGCGAGCACGGGATCGGCGAGCACGGGTGGCTCTTCTCCCTCGGCGTCGCCCTGCTGGCCGTGGGCTCGCTGGCGATCGGAGCCTCGCTCGTCGGCCGGAGGCTGACCGCGATCCGGTCGGCGGGAGCGCTGGGGCTGCTCGCGTGGAGCGCCGGACTGCTGGTGACGGCCTGGTTCCCCAAGCACGACTGGTCGGTCGGGCCGAGCCTCAGCGGGAGCATCCACCGGGTGGGCGGCATCGTCGCCTTCCTCAGCCTGCCGCTGGCGGCCCTGCTCATCTCCAGGCCGTGGCGGCGCCACCCCGAGTGGCGCGGATCCGCCCTGGCGGTGACCGTGCTCGGGCTGGGCTCGCTGCTGTGGGTGCTGGGCATCGCCGGGGCCGTGGTGGTCGCCGAGCGCAGCGGCCTGCCCTGGTGGCGGGTGATGCCGCTCGGCCTGGTCGAGCGGGGGATGGCCGTGACCGAGGTCGCGGCGCTGGTCGCGCTGGGATTCTGGGCGGCCCGCCGCGAGGGCGTACGGCTCCCGCGGGCGCTGTCCGGCCGGGAGGCCGTACCGGACTGACGCCGGACCGGGGCCGCGCCGGACCGGGTCAGGCGTCGCCGAGGTCGCCGGAGCGGTAGTGGCGGCGGCAGAGGACCTGGTAGCGGATCGGGTCGGCGCCGGTGTCGCCGATGACGACCTGCTCGCCGGTGCGGACCAGCTCGCCGCCGACCACGCGGGCGTTCAGCCGGCCGGGCCGCCCGCACCAGCACAGCACCTCGACCTGCAGGCGGCTGATCTCGTCGGCCAGTTCGAACAGGCGCTGCGTGGCGGGGAACATCCGGGAGCGGAAGTCGGAGGCCAGGCCGAAGGCGTAGACGTCGACGCCGTGGTCGTCGGCCAGGTCGGCGAGCTGCTCGATCTGGGGGACCGTGTAGAAGCAGGCCTCGTCGCAGATCACGTAGTCGACGGGCTTGTGCGCCAGGACCAGCGCCACCAGGTCGAGGTCGTCCTCGACCTCGACGGCCTCGCTGCCCAGGCCGATCCGGCTGGTGATCCGGGGCCCGCCCGAGCGGTCGTGCTTGGTCAGCACCAGACCGCGCCTGCCCTGGCGGCCGTGGTTGTAGTTCAGTTGCAGGGCCAGGGTGGACTTTCCGCAGTCCATCGGGCCGAAATAGAAACGCAGCACCCCGTCGCGGGTTCCGGCGGGGACGGCGGAGAGGGCAGACAATTCGGTCACGGGGGGCCAGCTTAGTGGGTTCACCGGGTGTGTTTGGGCGGGCCCGGCCTTGGTAGGAATGTCAGGTCCCGCGCCGGTCAAGATCTGACTTGGTCTGTTTCGGTAAAGCGTGGGAGATTCTTTTTGGCCGACCGAGATATGGGAGAACCGGTGACGACAGCCAAAACCCCCGCCCTGCCCGCTTCCGAGCCCGCTGCCAGGCCCGCCGTCGCGGCCGTTCCGCCGGCGGCGGAGACCGCGGAGCTGCCCCCCGCCCTCGCCGCGATGATGACCGAGGACGAGCGGGTCGCGGCCGAGTCGGAGGCGGCCCGCTGGCGGTACGGGTTCTTCGTCGTCCTCACCGGCCTGGTCGTCATCCTGGCCGGGTTCGTGGTGATCGCGCTGACCGGCGACGGCGACGACTCCACGTTCGCCGGTCTGGTCGGCGTCTCGGGAGCGATCATCGGCGCCTACTTCGGGATCCAGGTCGGCCAGTCCGGCAAGGCCAGGGTCGAGGCGGAGCTGCGCCGGGCCAACGAGATGGCGATCCGGCTCGCCGCCAAGGTGCACGCGCACGACGCCGACGCCGTCATCAACTCCACCATGGGAACCCGCCGCCGATAGGGACGGGTCCCCCGGAGCCCGCGGGCGCCGCGCGTCCCGCCGCACCGGCGCCCGGAAGGGCCCGGCGGAGGCGGGCGGCGGCGCGCGCGGCGGTCAGCCGGAGGCCTGCGGGACGATCGGGCCCTCGCTGGCCTGGACCAGGACGAAGCCCTGCCCCTGGAAGGCGAGCTGCATGGCCTCGCCGCTCCCGCGCCCGATCATCGCGCCGGCCTTGAACGTGCGGTTGACGCCCACGTGCAGTCCCGCGCTCCAGCACACCGCGGACTGGCCGTCGGCGAAGGTCGGCGCCTGGGAGGCGTCGAGCAGCACCGGCGTGCCGTGCGCGGTGACCGCCACCCAGCCGCTGCCCGTCAGCGTGGTGTTGAACAGCCCTCCGGCGGCGATCCCGGCGCCCTGCACCCGCTGGATGTCCCAGGTGAGCTGGGGGTCGAAGGCCAGCAGGTTGCTGCCGTTGACGGTGAGCGCCTCGTTCTCCAGATAGAACAGGTGCACGTCCTGGGCCTTGTCGGCGAGGAAGAGCGCGCCCTGCCCGCGCACCCGCATCAGCGGCGCGCCCTCCCCGGTCATCATCTTCTTCAGGAACTTGCCGACCCCGCCGGAGCCCTCGTAGTCGAAGTCCATCCGCCCCTGGAAGGCGACCATCGAGCCCTGGCGCGCCAGCACCTCGCCGTTGAGCTGGACCCGCAGCATCTTGTTGTTCTGCAGGACGAAGTGCCCGGGGGCCTGGCCCTGGTCCAGGTTGCCGAAGAACGCGCTACGCACGGAGATGTCGCCTCTCGATGTCGGTTGAGGAGTCGTACCGGGAACGACGAGCGCGGCGGGCCGGAAGTTCCCGCCGGGCCGGGACGCGCCCCCGGCAGGCTGACGGGGTTGCCAAGGATTCGTGCTGGTTTCGGCAGGGTCCGCCGATTTGCGGGCCCGGTGCGACTGGGTAGACACGGGGGCATGCGCAGCGTCCGTATCGGAGTCGACACCGGGGGCACGTTCACCGACGTGGTCGCGGTGGACGAGCAGACCGGTGAGATCACCACCACCAAGACCCCGTCGACCCCCGCCAACCCCGCCGACGGGTTCATGACGGGCGTGCGGAAGGTCCTCGGCGAGCACGGCCGGGGGACCGCGGCGGAACCGGCGCCCGACGCCGCGGTGTCGGCGGTGGTGCACGGCACCACGGTCGCCACGAACCAGCTCCTCGAGGACCGCATCGCCGACCTCGGCTTCGTCACCACCGAGGGCTTCGAGTCCGTCCTGGAGATCGCCCGGCAGAGCGTGCCGGACGGCTACGGCAACTCCTACTTCTGGGTCAAGCCGCCCCGCATCGTCCCGGTGCACCGGGTCAGGACCGTCGGCGGCCGGCTGGACCACACCGGCGCCGAGGTCCGGCCGTTCGACGAGGCGCAGGCCGCGGCGGCCGCCCGGTGGTTCCGGGAGCGGGGGATCACCGCGATCGGCGTGTGCTTCCTGCACTCCTACGCCAACCCCGGGCACGAGCTGCGCATGCGCGAGGTCCTGGCCCGCGAGCACCCCGAGGCGGTCGTCTCGATCTCCAGCGACGTGCTGCGCGAGTACCGCGAGTACGAGCGGTCGGTCACCACCCTCGTCGACGCCGCGGTCAAGCCGACCATGCGCCGCTACATCGCCAACCTCTCCGAGCGGCTGGGCCGGCCGTTCTCGGTGATGAAGAGCAACGGCGGCGTGCTCTCGGCGGCCGAGGTCGTGCACCAGCCGATCACCACCGTGCTCTCCGGACCGGCCGCGGGCGCGCTCGGCGCGGCACTGATCGCCTCCACCGCCGGGCACCCCTCGGTGATCACGCTGGACGGCGGCGGCACCTCCACCGACGTCGCGGTCGTGGTCGGCGGGGAGCCCTCGCTCACCACCGAGGGCGGCGTCGGCCGCTACCCGTGCAAGATCCCGATGATCGACATCGTGACCGTCGGAGCGGGCGGCGGGTCCGTCGCGTGGATCTCGCCGGAGGGCACGCTCAAGGTCGGTCCGCGGTCCGCCGGAGCCGACCCCGGCCCGATCTGCTACGGCCGGGGCGGCACCGAGGTCACCGTCACCGACGCGCACGTCTTCCTCGGCCGGGTCCCCCCGCACCTGCTGGGCGGGGAGATCCCGCTCGACGCCGGGGCCGCCCGGCAGGGCGTCGAGGCGCTGGCCGCCGAGCTCGGGCTGAGCCCCGAGCGGACCGCCGCCGGCATCCTGGAGATCAGCTCGTTCAACCAGTCCAACGCCATCCGGCAGATCACCGTGAAACGCGGCCTGGACGTGCGGGACTTCCCGATGGTCGCCTTCGGCGGCTCCGGCCCGCTGCTGGTCTGCCGCCTGATCGACATCCTCGGCCTGCCCTCGGTGCTGGTCCCGCCCGACCCCGGGAACGTCTCGGCGTTCGGCCTGCTCACCGTGGACGTCAAGAACGACTACGTGCGGACCTTCGTCACCCGCGAGCTCTCCCTCGACGCCGCCGCGGAGATCTTCGGGGAGCTGGAGGGCCAGGCGGCCGAGGCTCTCGACCGGGAGGGCTTCACCGACCACGTCTTCGCGCGCAGCGCGGACCTGCGGTACTACGGCCAGGCGTACGAGGTGCGGGTGCCCGCTCCGGCCGGGCCGCTGGACGGGGCGTGGCGCGCCGAGGTGCTGGACCGCTTCCACCGCGAGCACGCCAAGCTCTACGGGTACGGCTACCGCGACGACCCCCGGCACGGCGTCGAGTGGGTCAACCTCCGCGTCTCCGGCATCGGCCCGATCACCCGGCCGGTCGTCGGGCGCAGGCCGTCCGGCACCGCGGACCCGCGGCCGGCGGGGACCCGCCGGGTCTGCTACGACGAGTGGGGCCCGGTCCCCCTCTACCGCCGCGCCGAGCTGGGCGCGGGAGCGGTGGTCGCCGGGCCCGCGGTCATCGAGGAGTACGGCTCCACGCTCCCGGTGCACCCCGGCTTCACGGCGACGACGGACGAGTTCGGCAATCTGGAGGTTCGCCGTGCGGGATGAGACGGACACGGGCGGACCCGTCACGGCGGGCCGGGAAGGCGGGCAGGCGGCGGGCGCGGCCGACCCGGTGCTGGTGGAGATCGTCGAGGGCACGCTCGCCTCGGTGGAGAAGGAGGTCGAGACCGCGATCGCGCGCACCGCCCGCTCGCCGATGATCCGCGACGCGCACGACTTCCGCGCGGGCATCCACGACGTGCGGCTGCGCAAGCTGACCGGCCGGTCCTACTCGGCGCTGGTCCAGCCGATCGTCCGGGACTTCCCGGCCGGGGAGATGAACCCCGGCGACGTGTTCTTCCACAACGACGTCTACCTGTCCGAGGGCGGCATCGGCCACCTGCCCGACCTGTGCGTCACCGTGCCGGTCTTCCACGACGGCGCGGTGGTCGCGTTCGTGCAGGCGTTCGGGCACCACGACGACATCGGCGGGGCGGTCCCGGGATCGATGCCCTCGCACGCGCGCAGCGTGTTCGAGGAGGGGCTGATGGTCCCGCCGATCAAGCTCTGGGACCGGGGCGTGCCCAACCGCGCCGCGCTGACGATCATGACGCGGAACTCCCGGATGCCCGACTCGCTCGCCGGGGACCTGGACGCCGAGTGCTCGGCCTGCCTGATGGGGGCGCGGCGGCTGGGCGAGCTGTTCGGCCGCTACGGGCGCGAGGCCGTGGAGGCGTGCTTCGACGCGATCATCTCCAAGACCACCGGGACGTTCCGCCGGGAGCTGCTGGCCAAGATCCCCGAAGGAACGCACGTGTGGGAGGACTACGCCGAGCACGACGGGGTGGACGCGCCCCGCCTGCACGCCCAGCGCATCACCCTCACCGTCGACCACCGCGCGGACGTTCCGCTGGTCGTCGACTTCACCGGCACGTCACCGCAGGCCAAGGGGCCGATCAACCACGCGGGCGACTACGCGGACGGGGTGTTCCTGAAGAAGTGGCTCGCCCCGATCCTGCGCAACCTCGCCGACACCCCCGAGCGCATGGCCGAGCTCGACGTCAACGAGGGCGTCGTCCCGCTGATCGAGATGCGCTTCCCGGAGAAGGGCACGCTGCTCACCCCGGTCTTCCCGGCGCCCACCAACGCCCGCACGTTCGTGATCCTGCGGCTGCTGGGCGTGCTGGCCGGGGTGCTGGCCAAGGCCACCGGCGGCCGGATGCCCGCCGACCAGGAGACCATCCGCTACACCGGCGTCCATGGCGAGGACGCCTCCGGCGCGCCGTACCTGATGCGGGAGGTCCTGGGCGGCGGTTCGGGCGGGCGCTGGTACGCCGACGGGGAGGACACGATCCACGTCGTGCCCGACTCGCGCAACATCCCGGTCGAGTTCGCCGAGTCCCGCTGGCCCCTGCGCGTCGAACGCCTCGGCCTGGCGGCCGACTCCGGCGGGCCCGGCCTGTACCGGGGCGGTTTGGGCTACGACAAGCACATCCGGATGCTCCGCGACGCCTCGTTCATGTCGATCGCCGACCGCTCGATCCTGTCGTGCTGGGGCGTGAACGGCGGCCGGGCCGGGCGGCCGTTCCGCGTCGAGATCGAGGGCCGGGAGATGGAGGGCCTGGTCGACGACTCGCCGGTCCGCGCGGGCGAGGTCGTCCGGGTCCGCACCACCGGGGGCGGCGGCTGGGGCTGCCCGCTGGACCGGCCGGCCGAGGCGGTCGCCGCCGACGTCCGCGACGGCAAGGTCTCGGTGGAGGGCGCCCGCGACGACTACGGGGTCGTCCTGCACGGCTCCCGCGACGACCCGCAGGTGGACGCCGAGGCCACCGAGACCCGCCGCGCCGGGCTCCGCGCCCTGCTGCCGCAGGACGGCCCGTTCTTCGACCGGGGTCCGGGGTTCCCGTCGCTGTCGGGCGGCCTGCCGTACGCGGAGGTGGATCTGTTGTGACGAACCGGTATCCAGGGGCTTGATCGGTCGGGGTCGCGGCGGTTGGCTGGAGGCATGCCCCTGACCATCACCGCGGTGCGCCACGGCGAGAGCGAGGCCAACGTCGCGTTCGCGCGCGCCGAGGCCGAGGGCAGGGCCGTGGTCCTGGAGCGGCCCGACGAGGAATGGGAGCTGAGCCCGCTCGGCCGCCGCCAGGCGAGCGCGCTGGGCCGGCGGCTGGCGCGGGCCGACCCGCCGGAGGCGGTGTGGTGCTCGCCGTACCTGCGGGCGGTGCAGACCTGGGAGCTGATCGCGGCGGAGCTGCCGGTGACCCCGGAGGTCCGCACGGACCGCCGGCTCAGGGACCGGGAGATGGGCCGCCTGGCGGGGATGAACCTGGCCGCGATCAGGAGGCTCCACCCGCGGGAGGCCGAGGTCCTCCAGCGGCGCGAGTACGACCACCGCCCTCCGGAGGGGGAGAGCTTCGCCGACGTCGCGGCCCGGGTCGGGGAGGCGCTGCGGGACATGCGCGCCCGGTGCGCGGGGCGGCGGGTGCTGGTCGTGGCGCACGACGCGGTGGTGCTGATGCTCCGGCACGTGCTGGCGGAGGCGGCGAAGGCGGTCGAGCACGTCCCGATCGGCAACACCTCGGTCTCCGTCTGGCGCAGCGGCGAGCTGGTGGTCTTCAACGACGTCAGCCACCTGGGGGAGACGCCGGTTTAGGACACGTTTCAGCATGGTTCATTGACGTGACACCGGATTCTGGGATCTGCTGTGGGAATCTTCGTCGGGGGGTGAGGTCCGAGGAGGAGTGGCATGCGTCTGCGCATGATCGTGGCGAGTCTCGCGCTGGCCGTGACGTCGGTGGCGGCCGCGCCCGCCGGGGCCGGTTCCGCCTCCCCTGCCGATCCCGCTCCCGGCTCCGCCGTCCTGCCCGCCGGCCGGGTCGATCCGGCGGCCCCTTCAGCGGCCTCCCCGGCGGACCCCGCCTCTCCGGCCGTGCCGGGCTGCGACCCGATCGCCGGGGACGAGTGCCTGCTGCCCTTCCCCAACGACTGGTTCACCGAGGCCGCGCGCACCCCCACCGGACGCCGGGTCTCCCTCGCAGCCGAGGCCATGCCGGAGAACGCGGCGGGCAGGCCGATCGACCCGGCGCAGTGGAACGCCGCCGACGGCTTCTCCCCGGGCTCGATGCTCCTGGCCCACCTGCCCGGCCTCGACCTCGCCGCGAGCGGGGCCGCGCCGGTCACCGACATCGGCTGGTCGCTGCGGCGCGACGCCCCCATCGTGATCGTCGACACCCGGACCGGGGAGCGCTGGCCGTACTGGGCCGAGCTCGACGCGAACGCCACCGACCCGGCCCGGCAGGCGCTGATCATCAGACCGGCGAAGAACTTCCGGGAGGGCCACCGCTACGCCGTCGCCCTGCGGCACCTGAAGAACGCCGCGGGCGAGGAGCTCCCGCCCCCCGGGACCTTCGCCCGGCTGCTGGGCGACCGGCTCCCGCCCGGTGACCCGCTCGCCGCCCGCCGCAACGCGCTCCGCCGCACCCTGGGCGACCTCGCCCGGGCCGGGGTGGGGACGGACGGCCTCCAGCTGGCCTGGGAGTTCACCGTCGCCAGCGAGCAGGGCATCGCCGGGCCCGTGCTGGCCATGCGCGACCGCACGCTGCGCGAGCTGCGCGGGCGCTCGCCCGGGTTCACGGTCACCGCCGTCACCGACCTGACCCCCGAGCAGGACCCGGACGTCGCCCGCGAGGTCGCCGGTGAGATCGAGGTCCCCAACCACCTCGACGAGCCCGGCGGCCCGCCCGGCTCGAACCTCAACCGGGGGCCCGACGGACTGCCCCGCCCGCTCGGCGACACACTCAGGGCCCAGTACCAGTGCGTGATCCCGCGCTCGGCGTTCACCCGGCCCGCCCACCCCTCCCTGTACGGCCACGGCCTGCTCGGCAGGGCCACCGAGGTCCGGGCCGGCAACGTCCGGGCGATGGCCGGGGAGCACGGCTTCGTCTTCTGCGCCACCAAGTGGATCGGCATGTCCGACGAGGACGTGCAGCACGTCGCGGGCGTCTTCAGTGACTTCTCCCGGTTCGGCACGGTCACCGACCGGCTCCAGCAGAGCCTGCTCAACTTCGTCCTCCTCGGCCGGGCGATGATCGCCAAGGACGGGCTGGGGAGCCACGAGGCCTTCCAGGACGGCAGGGGCCGGTCGCTGATCGACCGGAAGGCCGGGCTGGCCTACGACGGCAACAGCCAGGGCGGCATCGCCGGCGGCGCGCTCGTCGCCGTCTCGCCCGACGTCCGCAACGCCGTGCTCGGCGTGCCGGGCATGAACTACAGCACGCTGCTCAACCGGAGCGTCGACTTCCAGCCGTTCCAGCAGCTCCTGGACCGGAGCTATCCCGACAAGCTGACCCAGCAGGTCTGCTTCGCGCTGCTGCAGATGCTCTGGGACCGCGCCGAGGCGGACGGTTACGCCCAGCACCTGACCGGGGACCCGCTGCCCGGATCGCCCCGGCACCGCGTCCTTCTGCACGTCGCCTTCGGCGACCACCAGGTCTCCACGGTGACCGCCGAGGTCGAGGCCCGCACCATCGGCGCGCGCATCCACCGTCCCGCGGTCGCGGAGGGGCGCAGTCCCGACGTGGCGCCGTACTGGGGGATCCGGGCCCTGCCGCGCTGGCCGTACCCCGGGTCGGCCATCGTCGTCTGGGACAGCGGCACCCCCGCGCCGCCCACGGCCAACACCCCGCCGCTCGGCCCCGAGTACGGCCGGGACTCCCACGAGGATCCGCGCCACGACCCCGACGCCCGGGTGCAGAAGGCCCACTTCCTCCGGCACGGCGTGGTCGTGGACGTCTGCGGGGGCGCCCCCTGCGTCGCGGACCGGGTGGACTAGCGGCCGGAGCGCCCATCCGCCGTACTCTCATCATCGGGATGTTGATAACATCCGAATGTGGGACTCCGCGGGCCGGAGCGGACCGGAGGGATGACGGTGGTCAGGTTGACCCGGGCACAGCAGCAGGAGCGCACCCGAGCGGCCGTGCTGGCCGCGGCGAGGGAGGAGTTCGCCGAGCGCGGGTACGCCGACGCCAAGGTCGACCGGATCGCCGAACGGGCCGAGCTGACCCGGGGCGCGGTGTACTCGAACTTCCCGAGCAAGCGCGCGCTCTACCTGGCGGTCCTCGTCGACTCGGTCGGGCGCCCGGACGAGATCCAGCCGCCGCCCTCGCCGCCCGGCCTGGCCGGGGCGATGGGCGCGTTCGCCCGCGTCTGGCTGGAGCGGCTGCCGCTGACCGGCGACACGCCCGCCGACGGGAAGCTGCGCTCGCGCTCGACGGCCGGGCTGTTCGACGACGAGCCGGGCCGTACCGCGCTGGCGCAGGTCACCAGATTGGAGGCGGTGCTGCTGGCCCTGGCGCTGGAGTCGTGCACGCCGCACCGCACGCGGCTGGTACGGCCGGCCGAGCTGGTCCTCACGCTGCTGAACGGGGCCGGGCACCTGGCCGACACGGCGCCGGGGTTCGGCGACCCCTTCGACGTGGCGCGCGCCTGCGAGCACCTGGCCGGCCTCGACCTCGCCGACGCGTGGGACCCGCCGTACCTGCCCCACCTCGCCGCCGCGCGACCCGCCGGGGACGTCTGGGAACCGCCCGCGGCGCTGCCGGACCAGATCACCGGCCGCCCGGTCCGGTTCGAGGCCGACGGAGTGATCGCCGTCCTCGGGGCCGGCCGGCTGGAGGCGGCCGAGGAGGCCGTCCGCGCCGCCCGCCCGGGCGACCAGGTCACCGTGGCCGTGGTGACGGACGATCCGGCCGAGGTCGGACGCCTCGTGCGGCTGCGGATCGGGGACCTCGCCGGCTGCCTGCGGCGGGTGTTCGCCCCGGACGCCTGGCCGGGCCTCCGCCTCGTCCTCGACGAGCACGCCGCCGTGGCGTCGGCCGCCGGTGTCCCGGACCCGGGAGACGCCACCGAGGCCGCGGTGCGCGTCCGGTCGGGCGCGATCCGCTCCCGGGCGCACGGGCGAGGCGCCGCCCACGCCGTGGCGGTCTCCGACGGCTCGACCGCCCCGCGGCCCGGCGGGGCCGGCGGATGACCCCCGCCACCCGGCGCGCCCCCGGCACCGACAGGCGACCCCCGGACGGAAGGCACGCCCCATGACGAGAACGCCCTACCCGACCGGCGACGACCTGCTGGTGCTCCACGCCCTGCGCTGCGTCGGGTCCGCCGGTCCCGCCCGCCTGTCCGAGGCGACCGGGCTGCCCGGGCCCGACGTGGAATCCGTGCTGATCGATCTCGCGGTGGCCGGCCTCACCACGTACTCTCCCGGAGACTTCGGCGGGTGGGGGCTGACCGAGGCCGGCCGCGCCGCGGACGCCGAGCGGATCTCCCGGGAACTGGACGCCGCCGGCGCCCGGACCGCGGTGACCGAGGCGTACGAGGACTTCCTCGTGCTCAACCCGGAGCTGCTCGATCTGTGCACGGCCTGGCAGCTTCGGCCCGCCGGCGGTGTCCTCGTGCCGAACGACCACACCGACCCCGCCTACGACTCCCGGGTCCTGGACGGGTTCACGGACCTCCACCGGCGCGCCGACGTCCTCTGCGCGGACCTGTCCGCGGTGCTCCTGCGGTTCCGGCGCTACCGGGTCCGGCTCGCCGGCGCGCTCGCCCGGGCCGGGTCCGGCGCGGGCGAGTACGTGACGGACGACATGGAGTCCTACCACATCGTGTGGTTCCAGCTCCACGAAGACCTGCTGGCCACCCTCGGCATCCCGCGGCACTGAACCGCCGTGCCGACGACCTGGATCCACCCGCTCTCGGCGGAGACGGAGGAGGGCGCCGACGTCCTCGGCGGCAAGGGGCACGGCCTCGTCGTCCTGCGGCGCCTCGGGCTGCCCGTGCCCCCCGGATTCGTCATCGGCACCGGGGCGTGCCGCGCCTTCCTGCGCGACGGGCGGCTTCCCGACGGCCTCGGCGCCGAGCTGGCGGCCGCCGTCCGCGACCTGGAGGCCGCCACACGACGGCGCTTCGGCGGCCCCGGGCGGCCGCTGGCGGTGTCCGTCCGCTCGGGCGGCAGCGTGTCGATGCCCGGCATGATGAACACGCTCCTCAACGTCGGGCTGACCGCCGAGGCCGCGGCGGGCCTCGCGGCCGAGACGGGTGACGCGCGGTTCGCGCTCGACGCGCGCCTGCGGTCGTTGTCCGGCTTCGCCTCCGCGGTCGCCGGCGTGGCCCCCGAGCAACTGGACGCCGTCGTGCGCGAGGCGGCCGGCCGCGCGCCCGGCGGCGGGCGGAGGCACCTCGCCGGGGCGATCCGGAGTGTCGAGGCCCTCATCCGCGCACGGGCCGCCGGACCGGTCCCCGGCGACGCGACGCGCCAGCTGGAACTGGCCGTCGGGGCCGTTTTCTCGTCATGGGACACGCCGCGCGCCAGAACCTACCGCGAGCTGCACGGCATCCCGCACGACCTCGGCACGGCCGTCACCGTGCAGGCCATGGTGTTCGGCAACCGCGACGAGCGCAGCGGCACCGGTGTCGTGTTCAGCCGCGACCCCACCACCGGGGAGAACGTCCCGTTCGGCGACGTCCTGTTCGGACGCCAGGGCGAGGACGTCGTCTCCGGCAGGTGGGCGACCCGGCCGCCGGCCGAACTGGCCGGGCGGGAGCCGGCGGTGTGGGCCGGCCTGGTGGAGGCACTGGACCGGGTCGAGGGGCACTACCGCGACGCCTGCCAGGTGGAGTTCACCTTCGAGGCGGGCGAGCTCTGGCTCCTGCAGGTACGGCCCGGCGGTCTCTCCGGCCGCGCCGCCGTCCGCGTCGCGGTCGACCTGGCCGACGAGGGCCTCATCGGCCGCCGCGAGGCGCTGCTCCGGGTCTCCCCCCGGCAGCTCCGGCAGGCCCGCACGCCCCGGACGGAGACCACCGGCACGCGCGACCTCCTCGCCCGGGGGCTGGGCGCCTGCCCCGGGGTCGCGACCGGCCGGGTGGCGACCACCGCCGACGGAGCGGTCCGGATGGCCGCCGGAGGCCCGGTCATCCTCGTGCGCCCGCACACCTCGCCGCTCGACATGCACGGCCTGGCCGCGTCCGCGGGGATCGTCACCTCCTGCGGCGGGCCGGCCAGTCACGCCGCCGTCGTCGCGCGGGCGATGGGCAGACCCGCCGTCGTGGGAGCCGCGGACCTCACCGTCGACGCCGCCGCCGGCTGCGTGCGCGTCGGCGGCCGCACCATTCCGGAGGGGACGCTCGTCACCGTCGACGGGACCGGCGGGGAGGTCCTCGCCGGCCGCCCCCGCATCGTCACGGCACCGGTCGGCCCCCATCTGGACCGCCTGCTCGGATGGGCCGACGAGATCTCGGGAGGCGGTCCGGACCGCGGCGACGAGGAGCGCCTCACGGCGGCCCGCGCCGTCCTGCTGAACCGGGGCGGCGCCCCGCCGGACGGCCGGGACGGCCACCGCTGATCATCGGCCCGGGACGCCGGTACCCGTCCCGGGGTTCGTCCGGGCCGCGCGTCCCGGTCCGGCTGCTTGCTCTGCCTATCGATTATCGATAGATTTACATCGTGAATCGATCGAGGGAGAGATGATGGGAAAACTGACGGTGCTCGCACTGCGCGCCGTGCTCGCGGGACTGCTCGCCGGCTCGCTGTTCGTGCAGGCGGTGATGGTGCCGCTGCTGGCCGCCGACCTGGAGGGTCTCAACACGGAGTTCGCGTACCTGCGCGTCCCGCTCGTCGTGATCATCCTCCTGGGCGTCGTGACGGCCCAGGTCGTCCTGGTCTGCGTGTGGCGGCTGGTGACGATGGTGCGCCGCGGAACGGTGTTCTCCCACGCGGCCTTCCGGTACGTGGACATCGTGATCGGCGCGATCGTGGCCGCCGCCCTCGTGGTGTTCGCGCTCGCGGTCCTCCTGGCGCCGGGCGAGCCCGTCGCGCCGGGCGTGGTCCTGTTGATCTGCGGGACCGCCGTGGCGATCCTGGGGGTCGCGCTCACCGTGCTCGTGCTGCGGATGCTGCTCGCCCAGGCCGTCGCGCGCGACGCCGAGGCGGCGCGGATGCAGGCCGAACTGGACGAGGTGATCTGATGCCGATCGTCGTCGACATCGACGTGATGCTGGCCAGGCGGAAGATGTCCGTGGGCGAGCTCGCGGACCGCGTCGGGATCACCCCCGCCAACCTGGCGGTGCTCAAGAACGGCCGGGCCAAGGCGGTGCGCTTCGCGACGCTCGCCGCGCTCTGCGAGGCGCTCGAGTGCCAGCCGGGAGACCTGCTGCGCTGGGACGCCGGGGCCGCCGCGGACATGACGCCGGCCGCCGGCGACGGAGACCGGGGCCGGAGCTAGCCCCCGCCCCGCCCGGTGAGGCGGACCCGGACCATCGCCTGGGCCCGGTCGGCCACCTGGAGCTTGGCGAAGACGGAGGTCAGGTGGTTCGTGACGGTCTTGTGGCTGAGGAGCAGGCCCCTGGCGATCTCGGCCATGACGGTGCCCGCCGGTGCGGTCAGGGCGGGCGGATCCCGGTGAACTCGCCCGGGACCGCCGCGCCGTCCACCAGCAGGTCGGCGCGGGAACGGGTGCCGTCGGCGGCGAACCACTCGTCCTCGGCGCGCATCCAGCTCCGCCACTGCGGCTCGAGCGCCGCACCGTCCCTGGCCAGGGCGCGGGCCAGCCGGAGCTCCCGGGGCGCCTCCACCCACACCGAGTAGGCGACCGGGGCGGTGCGCCGGGCCGTGCTGACCCCCTCCAGCAGCAGAACCGGCGCGACCGGCACCTCCACCCACCCGGCGAACGCGCCGCGCGCCCAGTCGTAGCGCCGGTAGCGGCCCGGCCGGCCGGCCGCCAGCGGGCCGAGCACCTGCTCCTCCACCTGCGTGAACCAGGCCTCCAGCGGGCCGTCCCACGGCACCGGGAAGTCATCGCTGTGCACCACCTGGCACTCCAGCGCCCGGCCGAGCCGGCCGGCGAAGGTCGTCTTCCCCGACCCGCCGGGCCCGTCCACCGCGACGACCCGAACCTGCCCGCACGACGGCGGCAGCGCCCGGACCGCCGCCGCCAGGTCCGGGAAGGAGATCGTGACCGCCATCCTCCCAGGATGGCATCCGGTCTCCGGCGGGCCCGGAGGGGATCGGCGGACGGCGGGGCGGCGGGACGGCCGCCGCTCAGGGCGGGGAGCAGGCCGACCCTGGGTATCGTTCCGGGAGGGAGGCCTGGCACGCTTGCCGTGCGTCCCCCCGTGCCCTTCCCGGCCGGTTTCGGCTAGGATCGGCGACTCTCACCCGGAGGTTGATCTTGCAGGGAGCCCTCGGCGACATCGTCGTCCTCGACCTGTCCCGCGCGCTGGCCGGGCCGCACGCCGCGCAGATGCTCGGTGACCTGGGCGCACGGGTGATCAAGGTGGAGCACCCCGCGGGCGGCGACGAGTCGCGCGGCTGGGGGCCGCCCTTCGCCGGGCCGGACCACGACATCTCCACCTACTTCCTCGCGGCCAACCGCAACAAGCTCTCGGTCACCGCCGACCTCAAGTCCGCCGGGGGCAGGGCGCTGATCGAGCGCCTGGTACGGCAGAGCGACGTGCTGATCGAGAACTTCAGGACCGGCGTCCTGGACCGGCTCGGCTTCCCCGTCGAGCGGCTGCACGAGCTCAACCCCCGCCTGGTCGTGCTCTCGATCACCGGGTTCGGCCACGACGGGCCGGAGGGCGGCAGGCCCGGCTACGACCAGATCGCCCAGGGCGAGGCGGGCCTGATGAGCCTGACGGGTCCCTCGCCCGCCGAGCCGTACCGGGTGGGCGCCTCGATCGCCGACCTGCTCGCGGGCATCCACGGGGCGTACGGCGTGGCCGCGGCGCTCTACGAGCGGACGCGGACCGGCCGGGGGAAGGTGGTGCGGACCTCGCTGCTGGCCGCGGTGACCGGCGTGCACTCCTACCACGGCACCGCCTGGACGGTCGGCGGCCGGGTGCCGGGCGCGGGCGGCAACCACCACACCTCGATCGCCCCCTACGGGGCGTTCCGCTGCGCCGACGGCATGATCCAGATCGCGGTGGCCAACGAGGGGCAGTGGAGGAAAGTGGCCGCCCTTCTCGACATCGACCCCGATATCACGAAATATGCGACCAACAGGGAAAGATTCGCCCACCGGGATGAGCTGATCGCCGACATGGAGCAGGCGCTCGCCAAACACGACCGCGCGCACTGGCTGTCCGCGCTCGGCGGGCTCGGCGTGCCCGCCGGGGCGATCCGCTCCATCGACGAGGTCTACGCCTGGGACCAGACCCGCTCCCAGGGGCTGCTGGTCGAGGTGGACCATCCCGTGCTCGGCCCGATAGAGCTGCCCGGCCCGCCGCTCCGCTTCGACGGCGAACCGCCCCGCGAGCACACCGCCCCGCCCGCCCTCGGCCAGCACAACGACGAGGTGCTCGCCTGGCTCGCGGAGCGAGAGGGATGAACGTCCGCCGCCCGCCCCTCCGCCCGGTCGCGGCCCGTCGTACGGTCCCGCCCCGCCGTACGGTCCCGGAACGCGGAGCACCGCGGTGAACCGGCCGGACGCGCGGACCCTGATCGGCGCCGTCCTCGACCCCGGGACCTGGCGGTCGTGGGACACGCCCCCCGCCGACCCCGCCGAGCCCGGCTCCGACTACGCGGAGGAGCTCGCCGCCGCCCGGGCCAAGACCGGCTACGACGAGTCGGTGATCTCCGGTGAGGGCCTGCTCGGCGGGCGCAGGGTGGCGGTCGTCGCCTGCGAGTTCTCCTTCCTCGCCGGATCGATCGGGGTGGCCGCCGCCGAGCGGCTCACCGCCGCCGTCGAGCGGGCCACCGCCGAGGGACTCCCGCTGCTGGCCGCCCCGGCCTCCGGCGGCACCCGGATGCAGGAGGGCGCGCTGGCCTTCACCCAGATGGTGAAGATCACCGCCGCGGTCGCCGCGCACCGCGCCGCGGGCCTGCCGTACGTCGTCTACCTGCGCCACCCCACCACCGGCGGGGTCCTCGCCTCCTGGGGCTCGCTCGGCCACGTCACCGCCGCCGAGCCGGGCGCGCTGATCGGGTTCCTCGGGCCGCGGGTCTTCGAGTCGCTGCACGGCTACCCCTTCCCCGAGGGCGTGCAGGTCGCCGAGAACCTCTTCGCGCACGGTCTGGTCGACGCCGTCGTCTCCGCGGAGGACGCCCGCGCGATCGCGATCAGGGCGCTGGCCGTGCTCTGCGCCCCCCGGCAGGGCCTGCGGCGCGGACCGGAGCCGGACGGGCAGGTCCAGCGGGTCGACGCCTGGGACGCGATCACCCGCTCCCGCCGCGACGACCGGCCCGGCGTGCGGGCGCTGCTCAAGCTCGGCGCCGCCGACGTCACCCCGCTCAACGGCACCGGCGAGGGCGAGAACGACCCCGGGCTGCTGCTCGCGCTGGCCCGCTTCGGCGCGGCCCCCGCGGTCGTGCTCGGCCAGGACCGCCGCCGCCAGCGGGCCGAGGCGCCGCTCGGCCCGGCCGGGCTCCGGACGGCCCGCCGGGGCATGCGGCTGGCCTCCGAGCTCGGCCTCCCGCTGGTCACCGTGATCGACACCGCCGGAGCCGCGCTCTCCAAGGCGGCCGAGGAGGGCGGGCTCGCCGCCGAGATCGCCCGCTGCCTGGCCGACCTGGTGATGCTCGACGCCCCGACCGTCTGCCTGCTGCTCGGCGAGGGCGCCGGCGGCGCGGCCCTGGCGCTGCTCCCGGCCGACCGGGTGCTGGCCGCCCAGCACGGCTGGCTCTCCCCGCTGCCGCCCGAGGGGGCCTCGGCGATCCTCTACCGGAGCGTGGACTTCGCCCCGGAGATCGCCGCCGCCCAGGGGGTGAAGTCCACCGACCTCAAGCGGGACGGCGTCGTCGACCGGATCGTCCCGGAGTTCCCCGACGCCGCCTACGAGCCGGAGGCGTTCTGCCGCCGGGTCGCCGCCGCCCTGGAGTACGAGATCACCGGGCTGCTGGGGCAGGCCCCCGCCGACCGCCTCGCCGCCCGGCTCTCCCGCTACCGCACCCTCGGCCGCTGACCGGTGCACCGGCCCGTCACTGGCTCCGGGCCCAGCGACTCGGTCGGCGAGCAGAAGCCCATGCTGCGCCCCGCCTCCGTCACCTGCTGGGCCGAGCGGCGCCGCGGTCGTGTCCTGGCCGCCTCCCGGTAGGATGACGGCGGCGACCCGGCCGCGGCCACCACGGCCGCAGCGGAGACCAGGGCGAAGCCCCGGCGGAGCCTTCCCGCGTGGGTACGGCTCCGCACGCCCGGCCAGGCGGAGGGCGAGGCGGTGTAGGTGGCGGCACGGGCGGTCGAGGGCGGCGCGCAGGTGCTCTTCCAGGTCGTTTACGGGCCCGGCCGAGGGCCGACAGGCCCCAGCTCGTGTGCATCTTGACGGACCGGGGGAGACGCCCATCGCCTCGGCGATCTCCCGCTCGGACAGGTCCAGCCATTGACGCGCTCCCCGGCCTGAAGGCTGGGGACTCAGCCCGTGCCGCGCATGCGGCACCTCTGCGGCTTCCTGTTTCACCGGGTCCCGCCCTCCGCTAGACGGCGGGTCTTACGGTCCCTCCGCAGGCGTTTAGCCTCTCGGCCCGTCCGGCCGCGAGGATGTTGCGGGCGGCGTTGACGTCCCGGTCGTGGACTGCGCCGCATGGGCAGGCCCACGACCGGACGTTGAGCGGCATGGACCCGGCGAGCGTTCCGCAGGCTGCGCACCGCTTCGAGGAGGGGAACCAGCGGTCGATCTTCCCCAGATGCCGACCGTACTTCGCGGCCTTGTAGGCGAGCATCGCCGTGAACCGACCCCAGCCCGCGTCATGGACGGATTTGGCCAGCTTCGTGCGGGCCAGGCCCTTGACGTACAGGTCCTCCACGTACACCGCTTGGTTCTCGCGGATGATCTGCGTGGAGAGCTTGTGCGCGAAGTCCCGGCGCGTGTCGGCCACCCTGGCGTGTGCCTTGGCGAACTTGGCGGCGGCCTTCTTCCGGTTGCTCGACCCCTTCGCTTTACGGGACAGAGCCTGCTGGGCTTTCTTCAACCGGCGTTCGGCGCGGCGCAGGAACCGGGGATTGTCGATCTTCCGGCCGTCCGACAGCACCGCGAAATGCGTCAACCCCAGGTCGATGCCGACCTCGGACGCTGATTCAGGCAGCGGCTCCTCGCTCGTCTCCACGACGAACGAGGCGAAGTACCGCCCGGCCGCGTTCTTGATGACCGTCACCGACGACGGCTCGGACGGAAGATCGCGGGACCATTTCACCGGCACATCCCCGATCTTCGGCAGGCGCAGTCTCCCGCCCGCCGTGACGGCGAACCGGGCGTTCTTCGTGAAGCGGATGGCCTGCCGGTCATCCCTCTTGGACCGGAACCGGGGCGGGGCGGCCTGCGGCCCCTTTCTCTTCCCCGTGATCGAGGCGAAGAAGTTACGGTAGGCGGTGTTCAGATCGGCTAGCGCCTGCTGGAGCACGACCGCTGAGACTTCGGAAAGCCACGCGCGTTCCGACGTCGTCTTCGCCTGTGTGATCACCCGCTTGGATAGGTCGGCGTCCGAGACGTACGGCAGACCCTGCTCGTGTGCCTCCTGTCGTGTACGTAGTCCGTCGTTGTACACCGTCCGCGCGCATCCGAACGCCCGCGCCAGCGCTTGGCGCTGACCCGGCGTCGGGTAGAGGCGGAAGTTGTACCGAAGCTGCATACATCAATGGTACATGCATGTACATCAATAGGCGTTCGCGTACGCTGATGTGCATGGAATCGGAAGAGATGAGCGTCGCTGACGCACGCAGGTTGTTCGCGGACGTCCTCAACGATGCCGCCGTCCGAGGTCGCATCACCTACATCACCAACCGGGGGCGCAGAGTCGCGGCCATCGTGCCGGTGCCTGTTGCCGAAGCCGCGCAAGGCGAGCCCGGCTGACACTGCGGGTCAGGGCACACCCGGGCCTTGACAGCCGTACCAGGCGGAGGTTGCGGGTCAGGTTGCACACGATGGAACGGACATAGGCGACGGCCGCACCGTCGTCCCGCAGCCGGGGCCGGCGTGCGTGGAGGCGGGCGAACGCCTCTGGGCGATGTCCTCGGGGTCGTCGGCGCCGAGCAGTCCGGCCAGGCGCACCATCGACTGATGGTGCGCCGCGAACAGCTCGGCGAACGAGGGAGGCGCCACTGTCGGAAGATCGATCACATCAGCGAGACACCCGGACACACCGCCGGTTGACAGACTCGCCGGAGAAACCGGAGGACCGGGTCGGGGGCTCCGGCGGAGGGGGCGGGGTCAGGGCTCGGAGCGGGCGGGGGAGAGCGGGACCGGGATGCGCTCGACCCGAAGGGAGACGACCTCCTCGCGGGGGACGACCACCTCGTAGGCGCCGTGGTCGACCATCCAGTAGCCCAGAGCCTCGGCCTTCATCCCGCTGTGCCCGGTGTAGGCGATGTGCAGGCCCTCCTCGCCGCCCTCCTCCGTGACGTCCAGGACCAGGCAGGGCTCGCCGCCGAACGCGCCGACCGTGCGGATGAGCACCAGCCAGTCGAGGTCCGCGCGGCCGACCACGGCCCGCCAGTAGCCGGAGGCCGGCTCGAAGCCCTCCCGGGGCTCCTCGCTGAACAGCACGACCTCGGCCGGGCCCGGCCCCAGGGCGGCCGCGTAGGTGCGCTCGCCGTAGTGGGCGACGAACCCCGACGCCACCGGTTCCATCTCATCGCTCATGCCGCGGGCCGCCAGGAGAGGCCGTCGTAGACGCCGAAGAGGCGTTCCCTCGCGTCGGTGGTCACGTGGATGATCTCTGCTCCCGGGGGGATCGGCATCGGCATCGTGTGGAACTGCGGCACCACGTGCTCGCGGGAGGTGGTGAAGCCGTTACCGGCGAACGGCGGCGAATCGTTCCAGTCGCCGCCCATGTGGGGGCCGTACGGGACGACATAGGTGTCGACGTCGCGTGCGAACCACCGCAGGAGGTACAGCTCGGGCACGGTGACGGTCAGCTCGGAGCCCTCGAACCCGAGGTCGAGGCCCATGAAGAGCTGCGCCGGAGTGGTCAGCCGGGTGCAGTCCTGCACCCGGTAGACGTATCCCGAGATCACGGTCCGCTGGCCGGCCAGGTAGGGCACGAGCAGCCGGGGCGGGATGACCTTCTGCATCTGCGTTCTACGGCCAGGTGGTTCACTCACGGGTCGTATTTTACGATCTGTTGACTCCGAGCCGTCGGTGTTCGAGGCACGGTACGGCATTGCGGGTGACAATCGTGATCTGCGGGTCCACGACGCAGGTCTGCACGGCGGGCGCGGGACCGAGGTCGGCGCGGACCACGCCCATCGGGTCGACCAGCATGCTCCGGCCGATCCCGAAGCCGTCGGCGGCCTCCGGGTTCGGCGCCTGGCCCACGGCCGCCGCCCAGGTGGTGTTCTCGATCGCCCTGGCCCGCACCAGCGTCGCCCAGTGCTCCTCCTTCATCGGCCCCGACCCCCAGGCGGCGATCACCGTGAACAGGTCGGCGCCGAGGTCCGCCAGGGCCCGGGTCAGCTCGGGGAAGCGGATGTCGTAGCAGGTGACCAGGCCGACGCGGAGCCCGGCCAGCTCGACCACGACCGGGTCGTCGCCCGGCACGACCAGCGCGGACTCCCGCGCCCCGAAGGAGTCGAACAGGTGGATCTTCCGGTAGGCGGCCCTGATCCCGCCGTCGGGGCCGAGGGCCACCGCGGTGTTGTGGACACGGACCCGCCCGTCGTCCCGCGCCGCGCCGCCGTCCCGGGCGGAGGCGGGCTCGAACACCCCGGCGATCACGGACAGGCCGCGGTCCCGCGCGGTCTCCGCCAGGCCGGTGACGAACGGCCCGTCCAGCGGCTCGGCCAGCTCCAGGATGCGCTTGCCGTACCGGGTGAGCGCGGCCTCGGGGAGGATCGCGAGCTCCGCGCCGTCGTCCGCGGCCCGGGCGAGGGACTCGCGGGCGCGGCGGAGGTTGGCGGCGGGGTCCTCGGAGACCGGGATCTGGCAGAGGGCTATGCGGGTCACGTCTGCGACCCTATCCGGCGGTTCGGGACCCTTTCCATCCATGTGAGGCACCGCCAGGCCCACTCCAGCGGGCCGTACCGGAACCTGGCCAGCCACCACCGGCTGAACAGCACCTGCACGGCCAGCGTGGCCAGCGCCAGCGCCGGCACGGCGAGCCGGGTCGGGTCGGCGGTGAGCAGCGGCAGGGCGAGCAGGATGACCGCGGTGCTGGTCAGGTAGTTCGTCAGCGCCATCCGGCCCAGGGGGGTGAGCGCGGCCTCCAGCGGGACGCGCAGCCGGGTGCGCAGCAGCAGCAGCAGCCCGGTGCAGTAGGCGGTCGCGCAGGCCAGCGGGGCGGCGACGTACAGGCCCGGGCGGTACAGGTCCGGATCCGTGCGGGAGGCGGCCTGCAGCAGGACGAGCCCCGCGGCCAGCACCGCGGAGGCGAGGAAGGCGGGAGGGAGCAGGTGCGGGCCCGGGCGGTACCGCATCAGCGCCGTCCCCAGCAGGAACATCGCCGGGATCAGCAGGGCCACGAACACCCGGTCGCCGAGCGGCCCGCCGTCGACGACGAACCCGCCGTTCAGGTAGGCCGCCCACGCCGTCACGGCGGCCCCGAGCAGCAGCACGGCAGCGCGCGGCAGGAACGAGGCGGGCAGCAGCACCAGGGCGCCGAAGAGCGCGTACGGCAGGAGCACCTCGCCGGGGTTCACGTACCAGTGCACCGCGCCGAAGCAGGCCAGCACCGCCAGCCTGCGCAGCAGCGCGAGGCGGGGGCGGTCCGTCCGGACGGCCGCGGACTCCAGGAACAGGACGAAGCTCAGGCCGAACAGGAAGGAGAAGACCGGGTAGAACCGGCTCTGGAACAGGTTCTCCACCGCCCAGTCGACCGCGGTGTACCCCGGGTCCGCCAGGTGGCCGCGGGTGTGCTGCCAGGTGTTGACGACCATGATCCCGCAGATCGCGAACCCGCGGAGGGCGTCGAGCTCGTGCAGCCGGCGCGTCACCGGCCCGCCCCCCTCGATCCGCGCGCCACCCGCCTGCTCCCTCCGTTTCATCGGCCCGCTTCCCGCGGCCTGCGCGCCACCGGGCCGCCCCCGTGCCCTGCCTGCGCCGGCTCTGCGGCGGAGCCGGTCCCGAAAGCGATCACGGATCCACGGTAGCGCCGCCCCCGGGCCCGCCGCAGCCCCGGGCCGGTACGGCGGGCCGCGCGACCCGTTCCGCCGCGGGGCCGTGCGTCTCGGCATGCGGGACTCCGCGTTGCCGTACCGGACGACGCGCCGGTAGCGTCGGCCGCGATCGAACGGGCGGGCGATGGCCGGGACGCCGGGGGGACGGCGCGGCCACCATATCTGGAGTGATCGAACATGACAGCGACCGAAGGCCGTGCCGCATTTATGGGAGCGCTCCCATATGATTTCGTGTGGGGGGTCGCCACCTCGGCCTACCAGATCGAGGGAGCCGCGGCCGCCGACGGCCGCGCCCCCTCGATCTGGGACACCTTCTGCCGGGTCCCCGGGGCGGTGGCGGCGGGGGAGACGGGCGAGCACGCCTGCGACCACTACCACCGCTGGCCCGAGGACCTGAACCTCATCGCCGGCCTCGGCGCCGGCGCCTACCGGTTCTCGGTGGCGTGGCCGCGCGTGGTCCCCGAGGGCGACGGCCGGGTCAACCGGCGCGGCCTCGACTTCTACCGCCGCCTGGTCGACGGGCTGCACGAGCGCGGCATCACGCCGTTCGTCACCCTCTACCACTGGGACCTGCCCCAGGCGCTGGAGGACCGCGGCGGCTGGCGGGCCCGCGACACCGCCGAGCGCTTCGCCGACTACGCGGCCACCGTGCACGAGGCCCTGGACGGCGTGCCGTACTGGATCACGCTGAACGAGCCGTACTGCTCCTCCATCACCGGCTACGCCGAGGGCCGGCACGCCCCCGGGGCCCGCGAAGGGCACGGCGCGCTGGCCGCCGCCCACCACCTGCTCGTCGGGCACGGCCTCGCCACGGCCCGGCTGCGCGAGCGCGCCCGCGTCGGCGAGCGGATCGGCGTCACGCTCAACATGTCGCCCGCCGTGCCCGCGAGCGCCTCGGCCGAGGACGCCGCCGCCGCCCGGCGCATGGACCTGATGGTCAACCGGCAGTTCACCGAGCCCCTGCTCGGTGCCGCCTACCCCGGCGACATGGCGAAGGTCTACGGCGAGATCAGCGACTTCTCCTTCCGCCGCCCGGGAGACCTCGAGATCATCTCGGCGCCGCTGGACTTCCTCGGGGTGAACTACTACTACCCGATCCATGCCGCCGCCGCGCCGTACGACCAGCCCGACCCGGCGCTGCGCACCGCCTACGACATCGGCGTACGCACCGTCGCCCCGGACGGGCCGCCGGTCAGCGGGCTCGGCTGGCGCATCGAGCCGCGCGGCCTGTACGACACCCTCACCGGCCTCGCCACCCGCCACCCGGGCCTGCCGCCGGTCTTCATCACCGAGAACGGGTACGGCGGCGGCGACGAGCTCGACGACACCGGGCGCATCTCCTACCTGGAGCAGCACCTGGCCGCCACCGCGGACGCCGTCGCCGACGGAGTGGACGTGCGCGGCTACTTCTGCTGGTCGCTGATCGACAACTTCGAGTGGGCCAGGGGCTACGCCGCCCGCTTCGGCCTCGTGCACGTCGACTACGCCACCCAGGAACGCACCCCCAAGGCGGGCTACCACTGGTACCGCGACGTCATCTCCGCCGGGAGCTGAGGACCCGGACCCAGCCGACCCCGCCGACCCCCCGGTCGGCCGGGCGGCCGGGGCGCGGGCCGCCCGGCGGGGTCCCCGCCGCCGGGCCCCCGCCGGCCGGGGCGGGTTACGCTGAGCCGCGTGAACGATCCTCTGGTGGCGCGGATGCGCGCGTTCGGCACGACGATCTTCGCCGAGATGTCGGCGCTCGCCCTGCGGACCGGCTCGATCAACCTCGGCCAGGGCTTCCCCGACACCGACGGCCCGCCCGCCATGCTGGAGCGGGCGATCGAGGCCGTCCGCGGCGGCGCCAACCAGTACCCGCCGGGACCCGGTGTGCCCGAGCTCCGCCAGGCCGTCTCCGAGCACCGCAAGGAGCACTACGGCCTGGCCTACGACCCCGACGGCGAGGTCCTCGTCACCGTCGGCGCCACCGAGGCCATCGCCGCCTCGGTCCTGGCGCTCTGCGAGCCCGGTGACGAGGTGATCGCCTTCGAGCCCTACTACGACTCCTACGCCGCCTCCGTCGCCCTGGCCGGGGCCGTGCTCCGCCCCGTCACCCTCCGCCCCGACGGGGGCCGCTTCACCTTCGACCCCGCCGAGCTCCGCGCCGCCGTCACCTCGCGCACCCGGGCGATCCTCGTCAACTCCCCGCACAACCCCACCGGGACCGTGTTCACCCGCGCGGAGCTGGAAGAGATCGCCGACGTGTGCACCGGGCACGACCTGACCGCGATCACCGACGAGGTCTACGAGCACCTCGCCTTCGACGGCGTGGAGCACATCCCGCCGGCCACCCTGCCCGGCATGCGCGAGCGCACCGTGATGATCTCCTCGGCGGGCAAGACCTTCTCGGTCACCGGCTGGAAGACCGGGTGGATCTGCGCCCCGGCCCCGCTCGTCCGCGCCGTGCAGACCGTCAAGCAGTTCCTCACCTTCACCTCCTCCGCGCCCTGGCAGCTCGCCGTGGCGTACGGCCTGCGCCACGAGCTCGGCTGGGTCTCCACACTCCGGGCGGAGCTGGAGGCCAAGCGCGACCGCCTCATGTCGGGTCTGGCCGCCGCCGGGTTCGACGTCTACCGCCCCGCCGGGACCTACTTCGTGCAGACCGACATCCGCCCCCTCGGCTTCACCGACGGGCTCGCCCTCACCCGCGAGCTCCCCGTCCTGGCGGGCGTCGTCGCCATCCCCACCCAGGTCTTCTACGCCCACCCCGAACGCGGCCGCCACTTCGTGCGCTTCGCCTTCTGCAAACGCGACGAGGTCATCGACGAGGCCGTGGCCCGCCTGGCCCGCCTGGGCGAAGGAACCGGCCGCACAGGGTGACGGGACGGCCGAGGCGATCCGGGACCGCGCCGTGCCTTCCGGCCGCCGGGCTCCCGGCTCAGTGGCCGGCCAGGGCCTCCTCCAGGCGGGGGGCGAGGCCGGCGGTGAAGTCCTCGACGCTCTCGCAGCCGCTCGGCCGGAGCGACCAGCAGGTGAGCAGCGCGTGGACCTCCGAGCGGAGGACCTGGCTGAACCGGTTGTAGTACGGCGAGGGCGGGCGGACCCGGGCTCCGGCCAGGGCGCGCAGGAGCGTCTCCGGCGGTGCGACCTGCGAGCGGGGCTCCGACCCGGCCGGCGCGGAGTCGCCGCAGCGGGCCCGCGCGTAGAGCGCGGAGACCCTCGCCGGAGCGAAACCGCCGCAGTGGTAGAGCATGGCGGCCGCCTCCGGGCCGGTGAGCGCCGCCACCAGCCGCTGGGCCTCGCCCGGCCGCCCGGTGTCCGCGGAAACGGCGAGGTACTGCCCGCCCAGGACGCCCGGCCAGGGGAGCGGAGCCGCCGCGAAGCCGACCCCGCCCTCCTGCCGCTCTCCGGAGAGCACCTCGTAGGCGGAGGGCCAGTGCCGCAGGAAGAGCGCCTGCCTGTCCCGGAAGGCGGTCAGCGACTGCGCCTCGAAGCCGTTGCGCGCGTCCCCGGAGACCACGCCCGCCCGCACGGCGTCGACGAGCCGCTGGACGGCCGTCCTGCCCCGCTCGGTGTCGATCACCACTCCGCCCGCCGGGTCGACCACGTCCCCGCCGTTGGCCCAGAGCGCCTCGAGGACGTTGACCGTCAACCCCTCGTAGGGGGCGAACTGCCCGGCGAAGGGGAGGGCGGGGGAGGAGAGCGCGGACCTGTGCCTCTCCGCGAGGGCGAACATCTCCGGCCAGCCGGCGGGAGGGCCGGGGAGGATGTCGTCGCGGTAGTAGAGCAGCCCCACGTCCGTGTTGAACGGCACGGCGTACTGCGTGCGCTCCCAGGCGCCCGCGGACCAGACCTGCGCGAGGAAGTCGTTGGTCACGCTGTGCGCGGCGGGGTCGACCGGCAGGAGATGGCCTCCCGCGGCGAACTCCGGGATCGACTGGATGTCGAGGTTGAACACGTCGTAGTGCCCGGTCTCCGCCTGGGCCGCAGAGATCATCTCGCTGCGCTGCTCGTCCGCCACCTCGGAGATCACGACGAAGCACGCCCGGGGGCGGTTCCCGCGGGAGTTCCAGACGGCGTCGAGGACCCGCTCGCGGACGCCGCCCGAGACGTCGGCGCCGCTGGCGATGCGCAGCACGCAGCCGTCCTGGGGCCGGCCGGCCGGCTCGGAGGCGCTGCACGCCGGAAGGACGAGGCAGGCGGCCGCCGCGGCGGCGGCCGCAGCACGGAGCGGGAGTCTCACCGGGGCCTCCTCAGCTCGTCGAACACCTCGTCCAGCGCCCTTTCGGGGTCGCTGCTCGCGTCGTAGCAGGACATCAGGCCCTTTTCCTGCAACTCGGGCAGCGGCTTCTTCGCGCAGCCCCGCCCGGTGAAGGAGAGCACCACCAGGCGGACGCCGTCGCGTCCCCTCAGGTCGCTCGCTGCCAGGCCCTCGGGATCGCCGCCGTCGGTGAGGACGAGGACGACCCGGCGGTCCTGGCCGCCGCCGATCGCGGCCATCCGGTCGAGCGCGTCGACGACGAGGGCGCGCATCTCGGGGTCGGGGCGGGAAGGGCGGACGTCCATGACGGCATCGAGCCTTTCGACGAGGGACCTGCCCCCGTCGGTGACGGCCGCCGGACCGCTGCCCCGGCCGTCCTCGGGGAAGAAGGTCTGCACGCCCGTGGTCCGCTCGCCGCGCCTGCTGGTGACGATGAACTGGGCGAGCCTGCCCGCCGCCGTCAGCCGGGTCCCGCCGTCGGCGGCCCGGTTCCCCATCGACCCGGAGTTGTCGACCAGGAGGAGGACGTGGTCGGCGAGCCGGGTCCTGGACTGGTAGATCGTGCTGGTCACCGGGGCCTTCCAGTCCAGTGCCACCGGCGCCTCGCTCTTCAGCCACCCGCTTCCCGGCGGCAGCGCTCCGGTGTCCAGGCGGCCCCGGTGGTCGCGGAAGCCGTAGCGGGGCAGCGCCTCCCGCAGGGCGTCGCAGAACTCCTCGACCGTCCGCCGCACCGATCCGGGCCGGTCCAGATCCGACCACAGGACCGGGACGCAGGTGTAGCGCAGGGCATGCCCGCCCTTCGGGTAGACGGCGGTCAGCGGGGCGAGCACGTCCGCGGTTGCGGACGCGGGGGCCGTCCCCGTACGGCCGGCCGTCATCCGCACGGTCGCGGGCGCCGTGAAGCAGCCGTCCGGAGCGCGCGGCGCCGAGGCCGTGCCGGACAGGGCCAGGTTGATCTCGTGGAACTGCTGCTCCGTCATGACCACCGGAGGAGCCGCGGCGCTGTCGGGATACCGGCACATCACCTCGTGGACGTTGTCGTCGGGCCGTACCTCCCCGGACAGGTCGGCCGCCGGCCCGGCGGCGGCCGTGGTGGCCAGCCCGACGTTGGAGGCCAGCGGGTAGGTGCGGACCACCTGGCGGGTGCTCGACCTCGGGCGCAGGAGGTAGGCCCAGTCGTGGGCGCCCGGCCGCAGGTCGTCTCCGGCGAGGTCGTCGGCGAGACCGGACGGGGCGGCGATGACCAGGGGCGACACGGCCACGGTCACCGGCTCGCCGAACGTCAGTTTCGGGTCGCGCCGTCCCCGCACGTAGCCGACCTCCTCGGAGAGGTCGGCGAGCCATCCGTCGGGCCGGGCGCCGGGAGGCGTCCGCGGCGTCCGGCCTCCGGACGGCTCGACGGGGAAGGTCCAGTCGCGGAGCCGGTTCCGTATCCCGTCGGCGGGCAGCGCGCCGACGTTCACGTTCACTCCCCGGCAGCCCCACCAGTTGGCCTCGTCCCGCATGAAGGCGTCGGCCACCCGCCGGACGGCGGGAGCCGTCTCGTCCGACACGGCGAACGTGACTTCGACCGGGGTTCTGCAGGGACCCCACGGCGGATCTCTGGCGAGGAGGAAGCAGAGGACGCCGACGGTCAGGAGAATTCCCGTCGAGAGAAACCACCAGATCCGTTTCTGTATCCACCGGAAGAACGCATCGAAAAGGGCCGCCAGTTTTCCCGGAAGGGTGTGGCGGAGCCAGCTCAGGACTCCCAGCGGCACCTCGGGAACGACGGTCAGCACGGCCAGTCCCACGATCCCGCAGATCAGGACGGCCTTCCAGAGCGTGGAGACCGACAGGGCGAGCAGCACGAGAAGAATCTGGACGAAGGCATTCAGAACGCCTGTCGTGAGCTGCAGGGCCCGTTCCCTCGGGCCGGGGGTGCGCGGCGGAGACTCGTTTTCAACCGCGGTGTCTCCGCTGTCCGTCATCTCTCGGTCGCTCCCGTGCAAGGCGGTCCCGGGCCTCTGCTTATCACCCTATGGCGGATCATCGATGGTAACGGCACATTTCCAGAACAGAAGGAATGGCGATATCGGTGCCGCCCGTATCCCGGTTTCCGGTCGGGACGCCGCGCCGCGTCCCGCCGGACGCGATCACGGCGCGCCGCGGAGAGGGGCCGCCCCGGGAGCCCCGCGGGTCGCCCCGGGGCGCGGTCGTGCGGTCCGTCCGGGCGGCCGCGCGTGCAAAGTCTCTCCGAGGGCCGGGACCGCGCCCGGCAAAGCGGGCCGGCTCGTCCGTGGCGAGCTGCCATCATCCGGGAATGGCAGGTGGCCGGCCACCGCCGGGAAGGCGCGCGGCCGAGCGAGGACGGAACGGGCCCGCCGGCGGGAGAGCCTCTCGCGAGGCGGCACGCTCCCCCGTCCTCCTCGGATCGATGCCGGTCGCGAGAGGCCGGGCCACGACAACGACGTCCTCTGCGAAGGAGCTCACGGACTTGCTCACCATCGGCGACCGCTTCCCCGAGTACGAACTCACGGCCTGCGTCTCCCTCGACCCGGAGAGGGCGTTCGAGACGATCGACCACAAGACCTACGAGGGCAGGTGGCGGGTGGTGTTCTTCTGGCCGAAGGACTACACGTTCGTCTGCCCGACGGAGATCGCGGAGTTCGGCAGGCTGAACGGGGAGTTCGCCGACCGAGACGCCCAGGTCCTCGGCGTCTCCGTCGACTCCGAGTTCGTGCACTTCGCCTGGCGCAAGGACCACCCGGACCTGCGGGACCTGCCGTTCCCGATGCTCTCGGACATCAAGCGCGAGCTCTGCACCGACCTGGGCGTCCTCGGCGAGGACGGCGTCGCCCAGCGGGCCACCTTCATCGTGGACCCGTCCGGCGAGATCCGGTTCGTCATGGTGACCGCCGGCTCCGTCGGGCGGAACGTCGAGGAGGTCCTCCGCGTCCTCGACGCACTGCAGAGCGAGGGCCTGTGCGCCTGCGGCTGGAACAAGGGCGACGCCGGCCTCGACGCCAAGGAGCTGATGGCCGGCGCCTGACGCCGGCCCCGCCGGCGGGGCCGATCGCCGGGCGGGCCGTACGGGGGGCGGGATCAGGCGGGCAGGCGGCGGGCGGCGCCCGCGGTGCGGCGGCGGCGCCTGGCGGCGTCGGCGCGCTCCAGCCACCACTCGGCGAGCAGCAGGGAGGTGGTCCAGCCGAGCCAGGTGGCCAGACCGGAGATGGCCTGCACCAGCGCGACGTCGCTGCCGCCGAAGGTCGTCTCCAGCTGCGGGACCAGGATGATCGCCGCGATGGCGCCCCAGATCCGGTTCGTGATGATCGACATGGTCAGCGCGAAGCTGCGCACCATCCACCGGCGGTGGTCGGCGAAGCGGCGCTGCCGGGCCATGCGGAACCCGGTGACGGTGAAGGCCAGCCAGAGGGCGGCGAGTATGACGTTGCTGACCCTCGCCACCGGGCCGAACGGGCTCAGGGCGCCGATCACGAGGCCGAGCGCGCCGGCGGGCAGGACACCGCCGAGGACGTACACCCGCCCGGCCGTCCGGTGCACGGCCGGGTGGCGCTGCCGCAGCCACGGCCAGATCTGCAGGCAGCAGGTGACCATCGCCACGGCGCCGAACAGGATGTGCGCCACCAGGAGCGGGTAGTACGCCGCGAAGCCCTCCGGCGCGGGCACCCGCGACAGGCTCGGGTCGAGGGAGAGGTACGGCGGAAGCGAGAAGGCGAGGAAGGCGAGGGCCACCACCGCCAGGGGCGCCACCCAGGGCCGCCGCCACCAGCGCGGGCGCGCGGGCCCGGTCCCCGCCTCCGGCCGCCCCTCCCGTCCGCTTCCGGGGAGGGGCCGGACCGCGGCGGCCTCCGCAGGCGCCGCCGCGGTCCGCTCCGTGCTGGTCCGCTCTGTGCCGGTCGGTTCCTTCGCGGTCGGTTCCGTGTCGATCCGCTCTGCCATGGCGGGCTCCTTAGCGAGGATGCGATCTCTTCGTGGGATGGAGCCTCGCCAAGGCCGCTGACGGCCCGCTGACTGATCGCTGACCGGTTCCGCGCGGGTGCGTGCCCGCCCGGTCGTGTGCCTGCCGTACGGCAGGACCTCCGGTCCGGGGCGGTCAGCCGGCCGCGTCGGCCTCGGGGGCCGCCGGGGCGGCGGCGGAGCGCAGCGGGATCTCCTTCAGGAACAGCGCGGCGAGCGCGCCGAGGACCGCGATCGGGGCGCCGACCAGGAAGACGGTCTGGATGGCCCGGGTGAAGGCCTCCAGGACCACCTCCAGCACCGGGGCGGGCAGGTGGCGGATGGCGTCGGGGGAGCCGAGGCTGGGGGTCGCTCCGCCGGTCAGCGGCAGGCGCGCGGCCTTGGCCAGGGAGACCAGCTCGGAGCTGAGCCGGTTGCTCAGGATGGCGCCGAAGGCGGCCACGCCCACCGCGCCGCCCAGGGAGCGGAAGAAGGACACACCCGAGGTGGTGACGGCCAGGTCGGAGCGGGTCACGGCGTTCTGCGCGGCCAGGACGAGGATCTGCATGGAGGCGCCGAGGCCGATGCCGAGCACGGTGATGTCCACGCCCACCACGAGCAGCGAGCTGTCGACGTGCAGCCGGGAGAGCAGGAACAGGCCGAGCGCGACGAGCAGCATGCCGCCGATCGGGTAGGCCTTCCAGCGGCCGGTCCTGCTGACGAGCTTGCCGGTCACGATGGAGGCGGCGAGCAGCCCGAAGACCAGGGGCAGGGTCATCAGACCGGAGCCGGTCGGGCTCATCTCCTTGACGATCTGCAGGTACTGCGGGAGGAACATCATCGCGCCGAACATCGCGACGCCGACGAGCAGCGAGGCGAGGCTGGAGAGCACGAAGGTGCGGTTGCCGAACAGGCGGGGCGGCAGGATCGGGTCGGCGGCCCTGCGCTCGGCGAGGACGGCCAGGCCGAACATGGCCAGGCTGAGCGCGCCCAGGCCGTAGGTCCAGGCGGAGTTCCAGTCGAACTCCTGGCCGCCGAGGGAGAGCAGGAGCATGAGGGCGGTGGTGCCGCCGGTGATGAAGGTGGCGCCCCACCAGTCGACCTTGGCCTCGCGTCGGACGAACGGCAGCTTGAGGACCTTCTGGATGACGGCGAACGCGACCACGGCCAGCGGCACGCAGATCCAGAACGTCCAGCGCCAGGAGAGGTTGTCGACGATGAAGCCGCCGAGCAGCGGCCCTGCCACGGTGGAGACGCCGAAGACGGCGCCCATGTAGCCGCCGTAGCGGCCGCGCTCGCGGGGCTCGACGACGTCGCCCAGGATGATCTGCGGCAGCGCGGCGAGACCGCCGGCGCCGATGCCCTGCACGGCCCGGGCGGCGATGAGCTGGCCCATGTCCTGGGCGAAGCCGGCCGCGACCGAGGAGAGCACGAAGACCACCAGCGAGGTCTGGAACATGAGCTTGCGGCCGTAGAGGTCGGAGAGCTTGCCCCAGAGCGGGGTGGAGGCGGTCATGGTGAGCAGGGTCGCGCTGGCGACCCAGGCGAGCTGGTCCTGGCCGCCGAGCGAGCCCACGATCGTCGGCAGGGCGGTGCCCACCACGGACGTCGAGATCATCGACGTGAGCATGGCGAGCATCAGCCCGGTGAGGATCTCGAGCACCTGCTTGTGCGTGAAGCGCGGTGCCGCCTCGGCCCCGGCCCCTGCCGCGGCCTGTTGTTCGGTCAGCATGGACCATCCCCCAATACATGTACGATGCACACAAGTTAGTAGACGTGCGTTTACTTCGTCAAATCTGGAAGGATCGGGCGGATGGAAGAGGTACGGCGCCGCGACCGGGAGGGCACCCGGCAGCGCATTCTCGACGCCGCACGGCAGCTCTTCGCCGAGCTGGGCTACGAACACGTGACGATGCGCCTGATCGCCGCGGAGGCGGACGCCAACATCGCGCTGATCAACCGCTACTTCGGCAGCAAGCGGGAGCTGTTCGCCGAGGTGCTCGCCATGCAGGGGCGCTTCCCCGGCGTGCTGGAGGGCCCGCGGGAGGAGCTGCCCCGGCGGCTGGCGGAGTACGTCGCCGACCGGCTCGGCTCGGACCTGGGCAGCCCGGTGATGACGGCGCTGAGCCGTTCGTCGGCCAGCCCCGAGATCCACGACATCATCAAGGACCGCGTCAACTCGGCGATCATGGAGCCGCTCGTCGTGCTGCTGCCCGGCGAGGACGCCCGGCTGCGGGCGGTGATCGCCACCGCGCTCATCGCCGGGGCCAGCACGCTGCACCGGCTCTACGGCCCCGAGGCGCTCGGCTCGCCCGCCCGCGAGGCCGTGGTGGCCCGGCTGACCAGGGTCTTCGAGGTCTGCCTGGAGGGGTGAACCCCGTCGGCTGGGGCGGAAGGGGAAAGATACTAACTTTCGGCGTAAAACCGGCTGCCTGCTTGTGCGGTGCAGGGCTGTGACCGGCCGATCCCTCCTCCTATGTTGGGTTGTCTTGCCGTCGCGGGAGATGACCAGATGTCCTTTGTGCAGCGGGTGCGCGCGCAGGCCGAGAGGTGCGGGAGCGAGCGGTCCTACACCTTCGTGGAGGACCGCAGGGGGGAGCTCGCCGAGAGCCGCCTGACCTTCGCCGAGGCCGACCGGCGGGCCAGGTCCACGGCGGCGTGGCTGGCCGGGCGGCGGATGGAGGACCAGGCGGCGCTGCTGCTCTACCCCGCCGGACTGGAGTTCCTGACCGCCTTCCTCGGGTGCCTGTACTCCCGGGTGATCGCGGTGCCCTCGCCGCTCCCGCAGACCGACCCCCGGGCGCTGGAACGTGCCGAGGGGATCATCAAGGACGCCGACGTACGGCTGGTGCTCACCGACGCTGCCAACCGCGACATGCTCGCCGGCTGGCTGCGCGAGGTCGGCCTGGACGGCGCGGTCGAGTGCGTCGCCACCGACGCCCTGGAGCTTCCCGCCCCCGAGGCGTGGGCCGAGCCGGAGATCGGGCCGGACACCCTCGCCTACATGCAGTACACCTCCGGCTCCACCAGCGAGCCGCGCGGCGTCATGCTCACCCACGCCAACCTGCTGCACAACGAGAACGAGATCTGGCGCGCGATCGGCTCCCCCGAGGAGGGCGTCGGGGTCGGCTGGCTGCCGCACTACCACGACATGGGTCTCATCGGCATGCTGCTCCAGCCGATCTACGCCGGCGGCGACCTGTACTTCGCCTCGCCGATCTCCTTCGTCATGCGCCCGGCGCTCTGGCTGGAGATGATCAGCCGCTACCGGGCGGGCTACACCGTCGCGCCCAACTTCGCCTACGAGTGGTGCGCCGCCCGGGTCACCGACGCCCAGCTCGCCGGCCTCGACCTGTCCGGCCTGAAGTTCGCGCTCAACGGGGCGGAGCCGGTCCGCCCCAGCACGCTGCGCACCATGGTCCGCCGCTTCGGCCCGGCCGGATTCAGCGAGAGGGCCTGGGCCCCGGCGTACGGCATGGCCGAGGCGACGCTGGTGATCACCGCCACCCCGCTGGGGCAGGGGCCGCTGATCCGCCGGTTCGACGCCGCGGCGCTGGAACGGCACGAGGCGGTCCCCGCCGGCCCGGCCGGCGGCGTCGAGCTGGTCGGCTGCGGGCGGCCGGTCACCATGGCCGTGGACATCGTCGACCCCGAGACCCGGGCGCCGCTCGGCGAGGGCCGGGTCGGCGAGATCTGGGTGCGCGGAGGGAGCGTCGCCCGGGGCTACTGGCAGCGCGAGGAGGCCACCCGCGACGCCTTCGCGGGCCGTACGGCGGGCGGCGAAGGGCCGTTCCTGCGCACCGGGGACCTCGGCTTCGTCCTGGACGGCGAGCTCTACGTCACCGGCCGGATCAAGGACGTCGTCATCGTGAACGGCCGCAACCTCTACCCGCAGGACCTGGAGGAGGCCGCCCGCGAGGCGCACCCGGCGCTGGGCGCCGCCGCCGCCTTCGGCGTCCAGGCGGCGGAGCCGGGGACCGCCGGGGGGCCGGCGGCGCAGGCCGGGCGCGCGCCGGGGCCGGAGTCCAGGGAGCACGTGGTGGTGGTGCAGGAGGTCAGGGAGCAGCGCCTCGGCGGTGTCTCCGCCGCCGAGCTCGCCGACAGGATCAGGGGCGAGCTGGCCCGCGCGTTCGGCCTGCCGTCCATGAGCGTGGTGCTGGTCGAGCGCGGCGGGGTGGGCAAGACCACCAGCGGCAAGATCCAGCGGTCCCGCACCCGCGAGCTGCTGCTGGCGGGGCTGCTGCCCGTCGTCCACGCAGAGCTGACCGCCGGGCTCGCCGGAGAGCTCGCGGGCGGGCCCGCCGCCGCCGTGGCGGCGGACGCACAAGAGGGAGAGTGAACATGTCCGCCGACGCCGGGATCGCGATCGACCTGGACGACATCCGCGACTGGCTCCGGGCCCAGGTGTCCTCCTACGTCATGCGGGCGCCCGAGGAGATCGACCCGCTGGTCCCGGTCGCCCAGTACGGCATGGACTCGGTCTACTCGCTCAGCCTCTGCGGCGACATCGAGGCGGAGTACGGGCTGGAGATCGAGCCCACCCTCGTCTGGGAGCACCCGACCGTCGAGGCCATGGCCGGCCACCTCCGGGGCAGGCTGAGCCCGGCCTGATGCCCCGCCTGATGCCCCGCCGGATCTCCGATCTGCTCTGCGGCCGGCGCACGAAGTGGCTGGTGCTGGCCGTCTGGCTGATCGTCGTCGTCATCGCCGGCTCCTTCGCCGGCCGGCTGGAGTCGGTGCAGAAGGACGACATCGCCGCCTACCTGCCGGGCAGCGCCGACTCCGCCCAGGCGGTCAAGCGCATCCTCGGCATGCAGGGGGAGAACCTCTCCCCGGCGACGATCGTCTACGAGCGGCGCGGCGGCGTCACCCGGGCCGACGAGGACGAGATCGCCCGGGACATGAAGGAGTTCGCGCGGATCGAGGGCGTGGTCGCCGAGCTGCCCACGCCCACCGGGGGCAGGACCTTCGACCGCGACGACCTGGACCGGGAGCTGGAGCCGTACCGCGACGCGAAGGGGAACCTGCCCGACCAGCTGCGGGCCGTGGAGGAGAAGCTCAGGATCCCCAAGCTGACCAAGACGATCAAACTGCTCGTCGCGCAGCGCGCCAAGGACGGCGAGGCCGTCCAGGTCGTGGTCATCGTCAAGGACCACGGCGGACGGGAGACGGCCCAGATCATCGACCGGGTACGGCGGGTCCTCGACACCGGGCGCCCGGCCGGGCTGGCCGCGCACATCACCGGCATGGTCGGCTTCCAGGCCGACGCGCTGGCGGTCTTCTCCACCGTGGACACCGACCTGCTGCTGGCCGCGATGGGCGTGGCGGTGGTCGTACTGCTGATCACCTACCGCAGCGCCGTCCTGTGGCTGTTCCCGCTCGGCATCGTGCTGGTCGGGCTGACGGTCGCGATGGGGGTGAACTACGGCCTGGCGGCCGCCGGAGTGATCACGGTCAGCAGTGTCGCGGTCTCCCTGCTCATGGTCCTGGTGATCGGCGCGGGCACCGACTACGCGCTGCTGCTCGTCGCCCGCTACCGGGAGGAACTGCGGCGGCACGCCGACCGGCACGAGGCGATGGCGGTCGCGCTGCGCCGGGCCGGGCCCGCGGTGGTGGCCAGCGCGGCGACCGTGGTGGCCGGGCTGCTCTGCCTGGTGGTGGCCGAGCTCAACTCCACCAAGGGGCTGGGGCCGGTCTCGGCGGTCGGCGTGACGAGCGCGATGCTCGCGATGATGACGCTGCTCCCGGCGGTCATGGTGGTCTTCGGGCGGTGGGTGTTCTGGCCGGTGGTCCCGCGCTACGACCCGTACGCGGACGAGCCGGCCGAGCAGCCCCCGGGCGCCGGGAGCACCGCCGCCGGGAACGGGACCCGGGCCGCCGGAGCCCGGCGGGCGGGGGGCGCGGGGCGCGGGACGGCGGGGACCGGCGGCACCGGGACGGGAGCCGCCGGGACAGGGGCGTGGGGAGCCCTGGGCCGCCGGATCGCGAGGAACCCCCGGCTGGTGTGGATCGTCACCTTCGCCGCGCTGGCGGCGTGCGCGACCGGGCTGGCCGCCTACCGGGAGGGCGGGCTGGACAACGCCGACGTCTTCCTGAACCGGCCGGACTCGGTCGTC
This sequence comes from Thiemannella venezuelensis, assembly GCF_014203605.1. Lineage (GTDB taxonomy): Bacteria > Actinomycetota > Actinomycetes > Streptosporangiales > Streptosporangiaceae > Planomonospora_A > Planomonospora_A venezuelensis. Next base: position 236,984 of record NZ_JACHJJ010000011.1, read on the forward strand.
GGGCAGGAGGTCGCCGCCCGGCACTTCCCGGCCGCGGCGGCCGACCCGGTCCAGGTGGTCACCACCGAGCAGTACGTCAAGGACGTGATCGTGGACACCGCCCAGCGCCCCGAGGTCACCGCGATCTCGCTGGGCGCCGCGGGCAACGGCGACATCCTGCTCAACGTGACCGTGCGCGCGGCCGACGGGGAGGAGTCCGAGCGCCAGGAGGTGATGGCCCTGCGCGACCGGCTGCGCGCCGTGGCGGCCCCGGACGTGAACGTGGGCGGGAACGTGGCGCTCATCGCCGACCTGGAGCGGGGCGCGGAGCGGGACCGCGAAGTGATCATCCCGCTGGTGCTGCTCGTGGTCTTCGCGGTGCTGGCCCTGCTGCTGCGCTCCCTGGTCGCGCCGCTGCTGCTGCTGGCGACCGTGGTGGTGTCGTTCCTGGCCACACTGGGCATCAGCGCGCTGGCCTTCACCCACCTGTTCGGCTTCGCCGGGGTGGACCAGGGGTTCGTGCTGCTGGTCTTCGTCTTCCTGGTGGCGCTCGGCGTCGACTACAACATCTTCCTGATGCACCGGGTGCGCGAGGAGGCGCACCGGCACAGTACGGCGCGCGCCGCGATCCTCGGCCTGGAGGCGACCGGCGGGGTGATCACCTCGGCCGGGGTGGTGCTGGCGGGCACCTTCGCGGTGCTCGTGGTGCTGCCGCTCTCCCAGACCGTGCAGATCGCCTTCTCGGTGGCGGTGGGCGTGCTCCTCGACACGATGATCGTCCGTTCGGTGCTGGTCACCGCGCTGACCCTGGACGTGGGCGACGCCATCTGGTGGCCGGGCCGGCTGGCCAGAGGCTTCCGCTGGTGGCGCGGGGGCAACCCGCTCGCCCGGTTCCGGAGCTCGCGGGTGCGGCCCCAGGTCATGCTCAGGCCGCGGCGCCTGGTCCGCCCGCGCGTGACGCTCAGATCCGGCCCCGTCATCTTGGGAAAACGCGAAAAAAGGGAGGGGGAGTTTAGCGGTAAGTGATAGTCCGGATTATTGCGAGGTAGATCACACCTGTGATTTACTTCCGAGTAACAAATGGTGGGCAGGTCCTCGCACACAATGCGTTTCTGCCCTCGCGAGGTGCTGATACGCACCCATCAGGCATTTTCAGGCCCAGGTGGAAAGCGTGGCGACGGTGCACATTCCGAATTCCTTCCTGCCATTGTCCGCGGCGCAGAGTGGAATTTGGCGGGCCCAGCGGCTGGCTCCCGGAGACCCGATCCACATCGCCCAGTACATCGAGGTGTCGGGACCGGTGGACCCGGAGGTCTTCGCCGCGGCGGTACGGCGGGCGGCCCGCGAGGCGGACGCCGTCCACCTGCGGATCGTCGAGGACGGGGGGTCCGGGGACGGGGGGCAGGTCGTCGAGGTGCGGGAGCTGGAGTGCCCGTTCCTCGACCTCGGGGACGAGCGGGCCGCCCTGAAGTGGATGCGGGACGAGCTGAACTCGCCCTTCTCCCCCGGGAAGCTGGTCGCCACCGCGCTGCTCAGGGTCGCCGACGACCGGTATCTCTGGTACCTCCGCTGCCACCACGTGATCATGGACGGCTACAGCGGGCCGATGATCGCCCAGCGCCTGGCCGAGGTGTACACCGCGCTGGCCGAGGGCCGCGACCCGGAGCCGGGCGGTCTGGGCTCGCTGGCGACCCTGCTGGAGGAGGACGCCGCCTACCGCGCCTCCGCCCGCCACCAGGCCGACCGCCGCTACTGGCTGGAGCGGCTCGACGGGCTCCCCGACACCACCCGCGGCACGCTCGCCCGGAGCGGACCCGGCGACATGGTGGCTCGGAGCGGACCCGGCGACATGGTGGCTCGGAGCGGTCCCGGCGACGCCATGCCCACCTCCCGGTTCCACCGCCGGAGCGCCCGGCTCGGGGAGGCCGAGGCCGCCGCCCTGACCGAGGCGGCGCTCGCCCGGGGCACCGCCGTCTCCGGGCTGATGATCGCCGCCGTCGCCGCCTTCGTGGCCCGGCTCGGCGGGGTGCAGGAGGTGGTCCTCGGGCTGGCGGTCACCGCCAGGACCACGCCGGCCGCCCGCCGTACCCCCGGCATGCTCTCCAACGTGCTCCCGCTCCGCCTCGCCGTACGGCCGGAGACCACCCTCGGCGAGCTGGTCGGGCAGGTCACCCGGGAGGTCGGGCGGCTGCTGGTACACCAGCGCTACCGCTACGAGGACCTCCGGCGCGAGGTGCGCGGCAGGCTGTTCGGGCCGGTGGTCAACATCATGCGGTTCGACTACGACCTGAAGTTCGCCGGGCACGCCGCCACCGCGCACGCGCTGGCCACCGGCCCGGTCGAGGACCTGTCGATCAACCTCTACGACGGCTCCGACGGCCGCGGCGTGCGGATCGACTTCGACGGCCATCCCGACCTGTACGGCGAGGCCGAGCTGGCCGACCACCACGACCGGTTCCTGCGCTTCCTCGCCCGGGTCGCCAAGGCGGGGCCGGACCACCGGGTCGGCGCGATCGAGCTGCTCGACGAGGCCGAGCGCACCCTCCTGGCCGAGTGGGGCTCCGCCCCGCGCGACGTGCCGGCCGGCACCGCCGTGGACCTGTTCGAGGAGCGGGTACGGGTCGCGCCCGGAGCCGTCGCGGTGGCCGCCGGGGAGACCGGGATCACCTACGCGGAGCTGAACGCCCGCGCCAACCGGCTCGCGCACCACCTGATCGCCCGGGGCGCGGGCCCGGACCGCTACGTCGGGCTGTCGGTCCCGCGCTCGCCCGACATGGTCGTGGCGCTCCTCGCCATCCTGAAGTCCGGGGCCGCCTACCTGCCGCTCGACCCCGAGCATCCCGCCGGACGGCTGGCGGTGATGCTCGCCGACGCGGCCCCGCCGATCGTGGTCGCGGGCGGCGGGACCGCCGCGGTGATGGAGGAGATCCGGCGGGCCGGAGGCGGCGGCGCACCCGGCCCGGAGACCGGGCGGGACGGTGACGCGTCCGGCCCGGCGCCGGCGCGGGACGGCACCGGGTCCGGCCCGGAGATCGTCGACCTGGACGTCTGGGACGGCGGCGGCCTGCCCGCCACCGATCCCGCGGTCCCGATCCTGCCCGGCCATCCCGCCTACGTCGTCTACACCTCCGGCTCCACCGGCCGCCCCAAGGGCGTGGTGGTCACCCACGCGGGCCTGCCCGCCTTCGCCAGGACCGAGATCGACCGGTACGCGGTCACCCCCGACGCGAGAGTCCTGCAGTTCGCCTCGATCGGGTTCGACGGGGCGGTGCTGGAGTGGCTGATGGCCCTCTCCTCCGGCGCGGCCCTCGTGCTCGCGCCCACCGGCGTGTACGGCGGCGAGCCGCTCGGCCGGTTCCTCGCCGGGGCGCGGGTCACGCACGCGTTCGTCACGCCCGCGGCGCTGGCCACGGTCCCGGAGACGGCCCTGCCCGAGCTGCGCACGCTGCTGGTCGGAGGCGAGGCCTGCCGTCCCGAACTGGTCCGGCGCTGGGCCGCCGGCCGACGGATGATCAACGTGTACGGGCCGACCGAGACCACCGTCGTGGTCACCACCAGCGACCCGCTGACCTCGCCCGCCGACCTCCCGATCGGCCGCCCCGTCTACGACACCCGCCTGTACGTCCTGGATGCGGGGCTGCGCCCGGTCCCGCCCGGCGGCACCGGCGAGCTCTACGTCGCCGGGCCCGGCGTGGCCCGCGGGTACCTGAACCGGCCCGGCCTGACCGCCGAGCGGTTCGTCGCCGACCCGTTCACCCCGGGCGGGCGCATGTACCGCACCGGCGACCTGGTCCGGTGGCGCGCCGACGGCCAGCTCGCGTACCTGGACCGGGCCGACCGGCAGGTCAAGATCCGGGGCTTCCGGATCGAGCTGGGCGAGATCGAGGCGGTGCTCGCCGCCTGCCCCGGGGTGGAGCAGGCCGCGGTGCTGGCCCGCGACGACCGGCCGGGGGACCGGCGGCTGGTCGCCTACGTCGTCCCCACCGCGCCTGCGGCGCCCACCGCGCCTGCGGCGCCCACCGCGCCCACCGCGCCCACCGCGCCCGTCACGCCCGGCGCCGGGTCCGCCGCACCCGCCGCGGGCGCCGGCGCTCCGGTCACCCCGGACGGGCTGCGGGCCTTCGCCCGGCGGTCGCTGCCGGAGTACATGGTGCCGGGCGCCGTCGTCGTCCTCGACGCGCTCCCGCTGAACTCCAACGGCAAGCTCGACCGGCACGCGCTGCCCGCGCCCGACCGGGAGAGCGGGGGAAGGGAACCCGACGGGGAGCGGGAGCGGCTGCTGTGCGCGCTCTTCGCCGAGGTGCTCGGCCTGGACCGGGCAGGCGCCGACGACGGCTTCTTCGACCTGGGCGGTGACAGCATCGTCGCGATCCAGCTCGTCGCCAGGGCCCGCGAGGCAGGACTCGCGATCACGCCGAAGCAGGTGTTCCAGCACCAGACCCCCGAGGCCCTCGCGCTCGCCGCCCAGGAGGCCGCCGGGGCCGCAGGGGCCGCCGGCGCGGACGACGACGGGGTGGGGCCGGTCCCGGCGACCCCGATCGTCGAGTGGCTGGCGGAGGCGGGCGGGCCGGTCGCCGGGTTCTGCCAGAGCGTGACGCTCCGGGTGCCTCCGGAGCTGGGCCTCGGCCGCCTGGCGGACGCCCTGCAGGCCGTACTGGACCACCACGACGCACTCCGCATGAGAGTGGGGGGCGGTACGCCGGAGGAGGCCCCGGGCGGGGCGGCGGACGCCGCCGGCGGATGGCACACGAGACTGGAGATCATGCCGCCCGGATCGGTCCGGGCGGCGGAATGCGTGCGGCGCGTCGAGGCCGGGTGCGGCGCGGGCGCGACGGGACCGTCCGGGAGGGAACCCGCCGAGGCCGGACCGTCCGGGACGGGGCCGTCGGAGGCGGGACTGCGCGCGGCGGCCGAGGAGCAGCTCGCCCTGGCCCGGGCGGAGCTGGACCCGGCTGCCGGTGCGATGGTCAGAGCCGTCTGGCTGGACGCGGGCCCGGCGTGCTCGGGCCGCCTCCTGCTCGTCCTCCACCACCTGGTCGTCGACGGCGTCTCCTGGCGCGTCCTGCTGCCCGACCTGTTCGCCGCCTGGTCCGCCGCCGTGGAGGGCCGTCCCGCGGCGCTCGCCCCGGTGGGCACCTCCTTCCGCGCCTGGGCGCGCCACCTGCGGGCCGAGGCCCGCACCAGGGCTCCGGAACTCGCCGCCTGGACCGCCCTCCTCGCCGCCGACGGCGGCACCGTGATCCCGGGCGGGAGCAGGGACGCCGTCCCCGGACGGTGGGGGACGTGGGGAGAGCGGCGGGAGCTGGTCGTGGAGCTCGCGGCGGAGGTCACCGGCCCGCTGCTGGGCAGGGTCGCCGCGGCGTTCCGCGGGCGGGCCGACGACGTGCTGCTCGCCGGGCTCGCGGCGGCCGTCGCGCGGCGGGGCGGGCGGGACGTGCTCGTCGACCTGGAGGGGCACGGCCGCCGGGACGACCTGCTCCCCGGCGCGGACCTGTCCAGGACCGTCGGCTGGTTCACCGGCATGCACCCGGCCAGGATCGACGCGGGCGAGCTCGACTGGGCGGACCTGTGCGCGGGCGGGCCCGCGGCGGGAGAGGCCGTCAAGCGGGTCAAGGAGCAGTTGCGCGCCCTGCCCGACCCGCTGGGCTACGGCCTGCTGCGCCACCTCGACCCCGAGGCGGGGCCGGTGCTCGCCGCGCTCCCCCAGGCGGAGATCGGCTTCAACTACCTCGGCCGGGTCGCCGTCTCGGGCGGGGACTGGGAGCCGGCCGACGGCGGCCTGTCCGGCGGGCAGGACGCCGGGGCGCCGCTCCGGCACGGCATCCAGATCGACGCCCTCGCCCTCGGCGACACCCTCCGCGCCACCTGGACCTGGTCCGGGGCCGCCTACCCGGACGAGGAGATCGCCGCCCTGGCCACCGCGTGGGCCGAGGCGCTCACCGGCATCTCCCGGCACACCGGGGGCGGGCTCACCCCCTCCGACGTGCTCGCCCCGCTGGCCCAGCGCGACCTCGACGACCTGGCAGGCCCCCAGGGCGCCGGCGCCGCCGGGGACGACGGCGATCCGGGCGCGTCCGGCGGCCCCGACCGGGACCTCCAGGACGTCTGGCCGCTCGCCCCGCTCCAGCGCGGCCTGTACTTCCACTCCCTGCTCGACGTGGACGTCTACACCGCCCAGCTCACCCTCGACCTGGCCGGTCCCCTCGACGCGGCCCGGCTCCGGCGGGCGGCCGAGCGGCTGGTGCGCAGGCACCCCGTCCTGCGCGCCTCCTTCCGCCTTCTCGACGACCCCGTCCAGCTCGTGCATCGCCGGGTCGAGGTCCCCTGGCGGGAGGTCTCCGGCGGGGATCCCGACGCCGTGGCGGCCGAGGAGCGGGCCCGCCGGTTCGACCTGGCCCGGCCGCCGCTGCTCCGGTTCGCCCTGGTACGGCTCGCACCGGACCGGCACCGGCTGGTCCTCACCAACCACCACATCCTGCTCGACGGCTGGTCCACCCCCCTCCTGGCCGCCGAACTGCTCACCCTCTACGCGGAGGGAGAGGCGGAACCCGCCCCGCCGTACCGCGACTACCTGGCCTGGCTCAACCGGCAGGACCGCGCGGCGGCGCGGGAGGCGTGGGACCGGGCCCTCGACGGCGTGGACGAGCCGACCCTCGTCGCCCCCCAGGCACCCGCCGTGCCCGTCGCGCCCGCCCGGGTCACCGCCGAGCTCGACCCCGCCCTGACCGCGGCCCTCGGCACGCTGGCCCGCGACTGCTCCACCACCCTGAACACGGTCCTGCAGGCCGCCTTCGGCCTGCTGCTGGCCCAGCTCACAGGCCGCGACGACGTCGTCTTCGGCGGCACCGTCTCCGGCCGCCCGGCCGAGCTGCCCGGCGTGGAGCGCATGGTCGGCCTGTTCATCAACACCCTGCCGGTCCGGGTACGGCTCCAGCCCGGAGAGGAGGTCGGCGAACTGCTGCGCAGGCTCCGCGACGAGCAGGCCGAGCTGCTGCCCCACCACCACCTCGGCCTGACCGAGATCCACCGCGGCGCGCTGTTCGACACGCTGCTGGTGATGGAGAACTACCCCCTCGACCCGCGCACCGCGATCGGCGACCTGACGCTGACCGCCGCCGACGTGGCCGACGCCACCCACTACCCGGTCACGCTGCTGGCGATCCCCGGGGAGCGGCTCCGCTTCCGCCTGCAGTACCGGCCGGACGTGTTCACCGAGGCGGAGGCCGTACGGCTGCTCGACCGCCTCCGGCACGTGCTCGCCGCCCTCGCCGGGGAGACCGGGGCACGGCCGGGCGGAGAGGCCGCGCCGGAGGGCGCGACCGCACCGGAGAGGGCGGCGCGGGGGAGCAGGACCGTCGGCGGGCTCGACGCGCTCCCCGCCGCCGAGCGCGACCTCGTCCTGCACGCGTGGAACGAGACGGCGGCGGCCGTACCCGACGTGACGCTGATGGACCTGTTCGAGGTGCAGGCCGCCCGCACGCCGGACGCGACGGCGCTGGTGTTCGAGGGCGCCGAGCTGAGCTACGCCGAGCTGAACGCCCGCGCCAACCGGCTGTCCCGGCTCCTGGCCGAGCGCGGCGTCGGGCCCGGGCGGATCGCCGCCCTGATGCTGCCCCGATCGGCGGACCTGCTCGTCGCGATGTACGCCGTGGTCAAGGCGGGCGGCGCCTACCTGCCGATCGACCCCGGCCTGCCGGAGGCGCGCGTCCAGGCGATGCTCGGCGACGCCCTGCCCGCCGTGGTGATCGACCCCCTCTGGCTGGCCACCGCCGACCCGTCCGGCCGCTCGCCGGAGAACCCGGACCTGCGGCCCGCACCGGACGACCCCGCCTACGTGATCTACACCTCCGGCTCGACCGGACGGCCCAAGGGCGTCGTCGTCTCCCACCGCGCGATCGTCAACCGCCTGCTCTGGGCGCAGGCGGAGTACGGCCTGCGCGCCGACGACCGGGTCCTGCAGAAGACCCCGGCCGGGTTCGACGTCTCGGTCTGGGAGTTCTTCTGGCCGCTCCAGACCGGCGCCGCCCTGGTCATCGCCAGGCCCGACGGACACCGCGACCCGGTCTACCTCGCCGGGCTCATCCGGGACGAGGCCGTCACCACCGTGCACTTCGTCCCGTCCATGCTGGCCGTCTTCCTCGCCGAGAACCCGGAACCGGGATCCCTGCGCCGCGTCCTGTGCAGCGGCGAGGCGCTCCCGCTCGACCTCGCCGAGCAGGCGGCCACCCGGCTCGGCGTGCCGGTGCACAACCTCTACGGCCCGACCGAGGCCGCGGTGGACGTCACCTTCTGGGAGCACCGCCCCGAGCCGGGCGCGGTGTCCGTCCCGATCGGCCGCCCGGTCTGGAACACCCGGGTGTATGTGCTGGACGGGTGGTTGCGTCCGGTGCCGGTGGGGGTGGCGGGGGAGTTGTATCTGGCGGGTCCGCAGTTGGCGCGGGGGTATCTGGGGCGGGCGGGGTTGTCGGCGGAGCGGTTCGTGGCGTGTCCGTTCGGTGGGTCGGGGGAGCGGATGTATCGGACCGGGGATCTGGTGCGGTGGCGTGGGGACGGGGTGCTGGAGTATCTGGGGCGGACGGATCAGCAGGTGAAGGTGCGGGGGTTTCGGATCGAGCCGGGGGAGGTCGAGGCGGTGGTGGGTCGGCATCCGGGGGTGTCGGCGGTGGCGGTGGTGGTGCGGGAGGATCGGCCGGGTGATCGGCGGCTGGTGGCGTATGTGGTGGGGGTTCCGGACGCGGGCCGTGCGGCGGCGCCGGGAGCGACGGCGGGCGGAGCGGTGTCGTCCCCGGGAGCGGGGGCGCCGTCTGCGGAGGAGGTTCGGGCGCTGGTGCGGGGGGTGTTGCCGGAGTACATGGTGCCGTCGGCGGTGGTGGTGCTCGATGAGTTGCCGGTGACGCGGAACGGGAAGTTGGATCGGGCGGCGTTGCCCGCGCCGGGGGCTGCTGTGTCGGGGCGGGGGCCGCGGACGCCGGTGGAGGAGATCTTGTGTGGTCTCTATGCGGAT
>NZ_JACHJJ010000012.1:0-214069 GCF_014203605.1 Thiemannella venezuelensis
TTCGCGCCGGAGGCCAGCATGCGGCGGGTGTGCTTGGTGCCCTCCCCGCCGGTCATGCCCTGCACAATGATCTTGCTGTTCTCGGTCAGCCAGATGGCCATGCCTGCCGCTCCTCTCTCCCGCCCGCCGTCTCCGGACGCCCGCGGGCCGCACCGGTCGCCCGCCCGCTCAGGCGGCCGCGAGCCTGGCCGCCTCCTCGGCGGCGCCGTCCATGGTCGTGACCTGCCGGATCGCCGGGTGGCCGGCCCGCTCCAGGATCCGGCGGCCCGGCTCGGCGTTGTTGCCGTCGAGCCGCACCACGATGGGGCGGCCCAGGCCGCGCTCGCCGAGCTCGGCGAGCGCGGAGACGATGCCGTCGGCGACCGCGTCGCAGGCCGTGATTCCGCCGAAGACGTTGACGAGGACGGAGCGGACGTCCGGGTCGGAGAGGACGACCTCCAGCCCGTCGGCCATCACCCGGGCCGAGGCGCCGCCGCCGATGTCGAGGAAGTTGGCCGGGCGGACCCCGCCGAGGCGCTCGCCCGCCAGGGCGACGACGTCGAGGGTGCTCATCACCAGCCCGGCGCCGTTGCCGACGACGCCCACCTGCCCGTCGAGCTTGACGTAGTTCAGCCCCTTGGCCCGGGCCCGGGACTCCGGCCCCTCGCCGGGCGGCGCCGCGGCGAAGGCGGTGCGGTCGTGGCGGAAGGCCGCGCCGTCGTCCAGAGTGATCTTGCCGTCCAGCGCGACGACGCCGCCGCCCGGCGTCCAGGCGAGCGGGTTCACCTCCACCAGGAGGGCGTCCTCCTCCGCCGCGACGCGCCACAGGTCTGCCAGCACCCGGGCGACCGCGTCCCGCACGTCGGCGGCGAAGCCCGCCCGCGCCAGGAGCTCCCGCGCGGCCTCCTGCCCGACGCCCTCCCGCGGGTCGACGGGCATGCGGGCCAGCGCCTGCGGCCGGGTGGCCGCGACCTCCTCGATGTCCGCACCGCCCTCGGTCGAGGCCATCGCGAGGAACCGGCGCTCGGCCCGGTCGACGAGGTAGGCCACGTAGTACTCCTCCACGGCGACCGTGGCGGCCTCCACGAGCACGGTCTCGGCGACGTGGCCCCTGATGTCCGTGCCGAGGATCCGCCGCGCCGCGTCCTCGGCCGCGGCCGGGCCGGGCGCGGGCCGCACTCCCCCGGCCTTCCCCCGCCCGCCGGTCCTGACCTGCGCCTTGACGACGACGGGCACACCCAGGCGGGCCGCGATGCCGCGCGCCTCCCGCGGGGTGGCCGCCACTCCTCCGGGCGGGACGGGGATGCCGTGCCGCGCGAAGAGCTCCTTCGCCTGGTGCTCGAACAGGTCCACGGCGTCCTCCCGTCAAGGCCTCTTGTAGACGGTATACAGTATGCATAAGAACACGTCCATACCTCGACAGGAATGCCGGATCGGGTTATTCCATACAGTATGGAGAAGACAGAGTTCGCGGAGAAGACAGGACTCGTCCGGGACTGGCGGGGCCGCAACTACCTCGTCAGCCGGTCACCGCACGAACTGACCGGCCGCTCCAGGTCGTGGATGTTCTGGCTGCCCTGGGCGGCGATGGCCGCCGTCGGCCCCCTGCAGTACGGCTACGCGGCCGCCGTACCCGCCCTGATGGAGCAGCATCCCGGCAGGTCCGCCGCCTCCGTCCTGGCCCCGCTGGCCGTCTGGATCGCCTGCCAGGCCGCCACCGCCCTGCCCACCGCCCTCCTGCTGCGCCGCGGCACGCTCGGAGTCCGCGTGGCCCTGGGCGCCGGGGCCGCCCTCAGCGGCGCGGCGCTGCTCACGCTGGCCGTCGCCCACCGCGGCCCGGGGACCGGCGGCACCGCGGTGATCGTCGCCGGCTACGCGCTGCTCGGCGGCGTGGGCGCGGGCCTGGTGTACGGCGCGTGCACCGAGGCCGTCGCCCGCTGGTACCCCGAGCGCCCCGCGGCCCGCGTCGGCTTCACGACCGGCGCCTTCGCCTACGGCACGGCCCCCCTGGCGATCGCCGTCGGGCTGGACGCGGACCTGCTGGCGTCCGTGTTCACGGCGGCGGCGCTCATCGCCTGGGCGGTGGTGGGCGCGGCCGCGGCGCTGGTCCGCCTCCCGCCGCGGCACTGGTGGCCCGGGCACATCGACCCCCGGGCATGGGCCTGCGACCGGCTCGCGCTGCGCAGGAACCCCCGGGCGCTGCGGGAGTTCTCCGTACGGCAGGCGCTGCGGACCGGCGCCCTCCCCGCGCTGGTGCCGATCCTGGCCTTCGCGGGCGCGGTCTCGATCTTCGACGTGATCGTCCTGGCGGCCTCGGGAGCGGCCCCGGCCTGGGCCGCCGTCGCCCTGCTCCTGGTGCTCAACGGCGCCGGGCGCGCCTGCGCGATGCTCGCCGCCGAGGCGGCGGGGCGCAAGCACGTGCTCACCGCGGTCCTCGCGCTGCTGGCCCTCGGGCAACTGCTGCTGGCCGCGGGCGCGACGGCGGGATCGACGGCCGTGACACTGCTCGCGACGGTCCCGGCCGGTCTCGGCGGGGGCGCGTTCTACCCGCTCGTCGCCAGCCTGGCCCGGGAGTACTTCGGCGAGGAGCACCTGCCCTCGATCCACGGCGTCGTCTACAGCGCCAAGGTGCTCGCCGGCCTGCTCGGCACCGGCCTGGCGGCCCTGGCGCTGAGCCTGCCGGGGCAGGCGACGGCCCTCCTGCTCGCCGCCGCGCTGGCGGGAGTCTCCGCGGTCCTGGCCTCCGCCCTGCGCCGGCCCGGCTGGCCCGCCACGCTCCCCCGCTGACGGGAGCTGACGGGTAGCCGATCGGGCGGACTCGGTGCCTGGCGTCCGCGTGTCTCCGCCCGCTCCCGGGGCCGGGCGGGAGCGGGCGGCGGACGGTCAGCCCGCGTCGTCCTTGCGGGACAGGTAGAGGGACATCCGGGTGCCGCTCGGGCTCACGTCGGCGTCGAGCATCTGGTCGTCGAGCGCGGCCGCGGCCTCGGGGTCCAGGAAGACCCGGACGTCCTCCTTCCTGATCACCTGGTCGCCGTCGTGCGGCACGCTCGTCAGGGAGAGTTCGAGCGTGGAGGCGTCATCGGCCTTGGGCGTGATGCGCAGCCCCGCCTCCTTGGGCAGGTTCTCCCCCACCATGAGATCGCGTATCGCCTCCACGGCTTTTTCGGTCAGCGTCAGCACGGCAGACTCCTAAGGGCGATGGATGCGTCCTGGCCGGCGCCCGGTTCCGGCGGAGAACCGCACAGGCCGTATCACGTCAAAACGGTTGTCCGTATCCATCTCCCCCTGCCGGAACGGCTCAAACGCGGCAATGATCGTCAACGCCGCGCACACGGTGGACCATGATGTGACCAGGCTCACCACGGCGGATCCACTGGTCGCTGTATACTGTAGGCAGTCGACGACAAACACCGGGCCGTCGGCAGACGGTGGTCGTGTCGTCCCTTTTTGGAGCAGACAACATGGTGCGGTCGGAACCAGTGAACCCGGGGGCGGCACCCAAGATCCCGCGCCCGGTCACCCTCCGCGAGAGCGTCTTCGAGGCGATCCTGGAGCTGATCATCAGCGGGGGCCTCGGCCCCGGCCAGCATCTCGCCGAGAACGAGCTCGCCGAGATGCTCGGGGTCTCCCGCCAGCCCGTCCGCGAAGCCCTGCAGATGCTCAGCGGCGAGGGCTGGGTCGATCTGCGTCCCGGGCACGGCGCGTTCGTCCACGCGCCGACGGTGGAGGAGGCCGACCAGCTGCTCGCCGTCCGCACGCTGCTGGAGACCGAGTCGGCGCGGCTGGCCGCGCTGGACCCGACGGCGGGCGGCACGGCGCGGTTGCGCGAGATCTGCGCCCGGGGCCGGGCCGCGATCGAGGCCGACGACATCGACGCCGCGGTGGCGGCCAACTCGGAGCTCCACGCCCTGATCACCGAACTCTCCGGCAACAAGGTGCTGGCCGAGCTGGCCTCCCAGGTCGCCCGCCGCGTCCGGTGGTACCACACGCCCGTGGCGCGCCACCGCGGCCACGCCTCCTGGGAGGAGCACGCCCTGCTGATCGACGCCATCGAGGCGGGCGACCAGGAGCGGGCCGAGCAGATCATGCGCGACCACACCGAGCACACCCGCCAGTCCTACATGGAGCAGCGCGCCCAGAGCCCGGACGAACCGGCTCCCGCGCCCCAGCGCCGCCGGCGCCCGCGCTCGCTCAGCGCGAGCTGACGGGCGTTCCACCGGCGGGTGGTTTCCCCGGAACACCTCGGGCAGAGGTTTGAGGAAGAAAGTTGGTGATGACGTGATGAAGGCGTTCCTCGACCGGCTCCGCTTTCTCGCCGGTAGACCCGCCGGCGCCCCCGCGGACGGCCGGATGATCGGCCTCGGCCTGGCCACGGCCCTGCGCAGGCACAACTCGGCCGACGGCGCCGAGCACCATCTGCGCCGCTGGGCCGCGGAACAGCGGATCGGCGCCCCCGAGCACCGGTCCGGGTGAGACCCGGCGAGGCGGCTCCCCGGCGGGCCGGAGCACGCCATGGCGGGCGGGCTCCTCCCCGCGGAGTCACCCGCCCGCGCCGTACCCGATCTCACCCGTCCGCGTGCGTCCCCGCCCGCGCCGTGCGGTCCCGGTCGCCCGGATCCGCCTGGGCCCGGGCGTCGCGCCTGCGGTCGCTGCGCGTCTTGAGCAGGCTGGCCGCGGTGGTGGCCGCCAGGGTGCCGACGATGACGCCCAGGGAGACCGCGATGGGGATCTCGGGGGCCCAGGGCACGCCGTCGTGGTGCAGCGCCTCCAGCACGAGCTTCACGCCGATGAACGCCAGGACCACCGCGAGGCCCTTGCTGAGATAGACCAGGCGGTCCAGCAGCCCGCCGAGCATGAAGAACAGCTGCCGCAGCCCCATGAGCGCGAAGGCGTTGGCGGTGAACACCAGGTAGGGCTCCTTGGTCAGCCCGAAGATGGCCGGGATCGAGTCCAGGGCGAACAGCAGGTCGGTGGTCCCGATCGCCACCATCACGATCAGCATGGGGGTGACGACCAGGCGGCCGCCGATCCGCGCCGTGAGCGCCGCTCCGCGGTAGGTCTCCGTCGTGGGCAGCACCCGCCTGACCGTGCGCAGCGCCAGGTTCTCGGAGAACTCCGCCTCCTCCTCGTGGCCGACCAGCTTCCACGCGGTGTAGACGAGGAAGGCCCCGAAGACGTAGAAGAGCCAGTCGAAGCGGGCGACGGCCTCCGCCCCCGCCGCGATGAAGAGCCCCCGCATGCCGAGCGCCAGCACGATGCCGACCAGGAGCACCTTCTGCCGGTACGGCCGGGGCACCGCGAAGCGGCTCATGATGAGCAGGAAGACGAAGAGGTTGTCCACGCTGAGGGAGTACTCGGTGATCCAGCCGGCGAAGAACTCCCCGCCCCGGGCCGGGCCGGCGGCCAGCAGCAGCCCTCCGCCGAAGGCCCCGGCGAGCAGCACGTAGAAGGCGACCCACCACGTGCACTCGCGGAAGGACGGCTCGCGCGGGTCGCGCGCGACGAGGTAGAAGTCGAGGGCCAGCACGAGCCCGAAACCGGCGACCGTGACCAGCCACACCCATCCGGGGACGTTCATCGTGCTCCCTTCCTCGGCGCCCGGCGGCGCTCGGCGGTCCGCCTCAGCACCTCCGCGTGCGCGACGTAGCGGCCGAGCAGTTCCCGCGCCCGCGGGTTGCGGCCGCGCACGCGCAGCAGCCAGTACGGCATGAGCCGCTCGTGCAGCCAGACGAAGCCGAGCGCGAACCCGAGGCTCACCATGGCCTGGTAGGCGAGGAAGCCCGGCAGGCCGCCCGCCAGGACGACCTCCCCGGCCAGGACCAGTCCCAGGGCCGTCTCCTGCACCAGCCGGGCCAGCGGGAAGCCGGCCAGCCAGTACAGGCCGGCCGGGGCGAACAGGCCGGGCCTGATCGTGCCCCGGCTCATCAGCAGGCCGTACCCCCCGCCGAGGAGACCGAGCGGGGTGGCGAGCAGGAGCGCCGACAGGGCCGCGGTGCCGGCGGGCTGTCCTGCGATGAGGGTCAGCCCGCCGGCCGCGGCTCCGGCGACGGCTCCGACGGCCAGCCCGGGCAGGGCGAGCTCGAAGCTGTGCCGGTGCTCCATCAGCCCACGACCACGCCGAAGGCGAACAGGCTGTAGAAGAGCATGCCCAGGTAGAAGAAGGCGCCGAACCCGATGATCAGGTTGCTCCACCATCTGGGCCTGATGGGTTTGGGCAACATCCGGTTGTTCACCAGCAGCAGCGTCACGCAGTAGGCCCCCATCGCGAAGGTCGACAGGAAGGCCAGCGTGTCCAGGATGCCGCTGGGCCCGTCGGCGGGGCCGAACAGCAGGATGAGGATGCCGAATGCGATCACGCCCCAGAGGAAGCCCGCGTACAGGTGCGAGAGCTTGAACCTCTTGGCCCCCGGGACGAAGTTGTGGGTCATGTCGGCCTGGCCCCGGGAGAAGGAGTCGAACAGGCCGAGCGTGGCGTTCAGTCCGATGAGCGCGATGAACCCCAGGAAGATCGTGCCGAGCACCGGGCTGCCCGCCGAGGAGACGGAGTCGGCCATGGCGGTGAGCGCCACCTCGCGCTCGTCACCCTGGATGGCCGTGCGGACCGCGGGGTCCTGCCGGACCGCGGCCTGCGCGATCACCGTGAAGGAGATCGTCACCAGCATCGTGATGCCCCAGAACAGCAGCAGCGCGTCGAAGGTGACCCAGCGCCGCCACCCCCGCCACTTGGCCATCTCCGCGGGGTCGTCGGTGTCGAACATGAATCCCCGGGAGGGCATGGCCTCCTCCTCGCCGGCGTGCCGCAGCCCGCGGATGCTCGGGATGTGCGCGCCCATGCCGGCCCCGGAGTCGCGCAGGTGCAGGGTGTACCACATCTGCTGCATGCCCGAGGGGCCGGCGAAGGCGCACGCGCCGACGATGACCGGGAACCACGCCGCCGACATGGCCTCGGACGGGAAGTACCCGAACGCGAACATGCCGGTGACCGTGTCGGCCACGTCGCCCCAGGTGCCGACCATCGCCGCGACGACGGCCGTGCCCAGCACGAGCACGCCGATCAGGATCGAGAGCACGCTCTCCAGCAGGTTGTAGATCACCTTCGCGAGGCTGAAGACGACGCCGACGAGGATCAGGCCGGCGACGGCCGTGACCGTCCACGGGATCCCGGTGATCTCCTCGAAGGCCGCGGCCCCCGCCGACAGGTGGCCCGGCCAGATGTAGACCAGGATCGCCGCGACGAAGAAGAACCACATGAGCGGCTTGAAGACCCGGGCGGCGCCGGAGAAGATGCTCTCTCCGGTGGCCATGGCGTAGCGCGCCATCTCCAGCATGACCACGGCCTGGAGGGTGACGCCGATGAGGAACAGCCACCGGATCTCCGGTCCGAAGAGCAGGACCAGCCGGGGCCACATGTAGGACTCGCCCATGCCCACGCCGAGCGCGACGAGGAACACGGTGGGTCCGAGGATGTGCACCGACGGCGGCGCGTCGGGCAGCGTGCGGATGGGCATCGGCTCCAGCCCGCCCGCGCGCCATACGCGTTCTTCCTGGCCCGGCTGGGCGGGGACCTGCCCGGTCCCCGCCGTCGCCGGTGTTCTTGACGTGTCCACGTGCGGACCTCCTGGGGGGTTGGTTGATCCTGCTGGAGTTCCTCTGTTCGCCCCCTCGCTCACGCCGCGCGGCTCAGCCGCGCAGCAGCCCGGCCGCCCTGGCCCAGCGGTACTTGGCGCCGAGCACGGCCACCGGCTTCTCCGTGGTGTAGGGGTAGGCGGCGACGCCGTGGTCGAAGAGGTGCGCGCAGGCGTCCTCGACCTCGGTGTCGCCGGCCAGCGAGGCGACGACGGGTTTGTCGTTGCCCTTGGCCCTCTCTTCGGCGACCACCCGCGCGACCAGTTCGGCGAAGACCATCGGCGGTGTCACGATGGTGTGCCAGTAGCCGAGCACCAGCGCGTGCACCCGCGGGTCGGACAGGCCGAGCCTGATGGTGTTCTCGTAGGTGCTCGGCGGCTCGCCGCCGGTGATGTCGATGGGGTTGCCGGCCGCGCCGAACGGCGGGATGTACGCGCGGAAGGCCTCGTCGAGATCCGGCGGGATCTCCATGAGCGAGAGGCCGTTGTCGACGCACGCGTCGGAGAGCAGCACGCCCGAGCCGCCCGCCCCGGTGATGATGACGACGTTCTCCCCCGCGGGGGTGGGCATGAGCGGCAGGGCGCGGGCGTACTCGAGCATGTCGTTGAGGCCCGGCGCGCGGACCACCCCGGCCTGGCGCAGGATGTCGTCGTAGACCTTGTCGTCGCCGGCCAGCGCCCCGGTGTGGGAGCCGGCCGCCCGCGCGCCCATCGCGGTGCGCCCGGCCTTGAGCACGATCACCGGCTTGCTCCGCACCACCCGCCGGGCCGCCTCGACGAAGCCGCGCCCGTCCTTGAGGTCCTCCAGGTGCATGGCGACGCAGCGGGTGTCGTCGTCCTGCTCGAAGAAGGTGAGCAGGTCGTCCTCGTCGATGTCGGCCTTGTTGCCGACGCCCACGATCGCCGAGACCCCGGTCCTGGTCGCCCGGCTGAAGCCCAGGATGGCCATGCCGATGCCGCCGCTCTGCGAGGTCAGCGCCACCCCGCCCTTGACGTCGTACGGCGTGCAGAACGTGGCGCAGAGGTTCTCCGGCGTGTAGTAGTAGCCGTAGATGTTGGGGCCGAGCACGCGCACGCCGTGCCGGCGCGCGATCTCCACGATCTCCCGCTGCCCTTCCGCGTTCCCGGTCTCGGCGAACCCGGACGGGATCATGATGGCGCCCGCCACGCCCTTGCGGCCCGCCTGCTCCAGGGCCGCGGGCACGAGCTTGGCGGGGATCGCGAAGACCGCCACGTCCACCTCGCCCGGCACCTCGGCGACGCTCGGATAGGCGGGCAGGCCGAGGATCTCCGGGGCCTTGGGGTTGACCGGATAGATGTGGCCGCGGTAGCCGCCGTCGATCAGGTTACGCATGACCGAGTTGCCGATCTTGCCGGTCTCGCCCGACGCGCCGATCACCGCGACGGAGCGCGGCCGGAAGATGCGGTTCATGGAGGCGAGGATCTCCTCGCGCGACGGCCGTACCCGCTCGGGCTCCGGCCGGTCGGCGAGCAGCATCCGCACGTCGGCCGCGACCGCCCCGGCCGCGGTGGCGAAGACGGGGTTGAGGTCCACCTCGGCCAGCTCGGGGAAGTCGCCGGCCAGCGCGCCCACTCGTTCGATCATGTCCGCGAGCGCCCTCCTGTCCGCCGGCTCGGCGCCCCGGGCACCGCGCAGCACTTCGGCCGCCCTGATGTCGTCCAGCATCCCCATGGCATCTTCACCCGTGAGCGGGGCGAGCCGGAAGGTCACATCTCTGATCACCTCGACCAGGACGCCGCCGAGCCCGAAGGCGACGATCTTGCCGAAGGTCGGGTCGGTGACCGCACCGATGATCACTTCGTGGCCGCCGCCGACCATGGCCTGCACCTGGACGCCGTCGATCGCCGCCTCGGGGTTGTGGGCGCGCGCCGCCGCCATGACCTGGTCGTAGCCCGCGCGCACCGCCGCCGGGTCGCGCAGGCCGACGAGCACGCCGCCCGCCTCCGTCTTGTGCAGGATGTCGGGTGAGACGATCTTCAGCACCACGGGGAGGCCGAGCTCCTCCGCGACGGCGGCGGCCTCCTCGGCCGAGGCCGCCAGCCCCTCTCCCGGGGTCGTGATGCCGTAGGCGTCGCAGATCCGGCGCCCCTCGGGCGCGGTCAGGGCCGTCCGGCCCTCAGCGCGGGCCTTGTCCAGCACCTCCCGCACCGCGGCACGGTCGTACGCCATCAGATCACCCCGTCCGTCTTCAGCTCGGCGAGCTCCCGCGCGGAGAGGCCGAGGCCGGTGTAGATCTCGGTGTTGTGCTCGCCCAGCAGGGGCGGGGCGGTGACCTCGACCGGGGAGTCGGACAGCTTCAGCGGGCTGCCGACCGTCACGAACGAGCCGCGCTCGGGGTGCGCGACCTCGACGACCGCGCCCTCCCTGCGCAGGGTCTCGTCGCCGATCAGTTCTTCGGTCGAGAGGATCGGGCCGCACGGGACGCCGGCGGCGTTGAGCCGGTCGAGGACCTCCCACTTGCCGTGGCGGCCGCTCCACTCCTCGATGAGCTGGAACATCTTGTCCAGCTTCGGCAGCCGGGCCGCCGGCGTGGCCCACTCGGGGTCGGCGGCCAGCTCGGGGCGGCCGATGATCTCCGCGAGCGGCGCCCAGCCGACCGGCTGGACGATGACGTAGATGTAGTCGTTGGGGCCGCCCGGCGCGCATCGCACGGCCCAGCCGGGCTGCCCGCCGCCGGAGGCGTTCCCCGAGCGGGGGACCTCCGTGCCGAAGGTCTTGTTGGGGTACTCGGCCAGCGGGCCGTGCGCCAGCCGCTGCTGGTCGCGGAGCTTCACCCGGCACAGGTTGAGCACGGCGTGCTGCATGGCGACCTGGACCCGCTGGCCCCGGCCGGTCCGCTCGCGCTGGTAGAGCGCCGCCAGGATGCCCGCGACGGCGTGCACGCCGGTGCCGGAGTCGCCGATCTGCGCCCCGGTGGCCAGCGGCGGCCCGTCCTCGAAGCCGGTGGTGCTCATCGAGCCGCCCATCGCCTGGGCGATCACCTCGTAGGCCTTGAAGTCCGCGTAGCGGCCCGGACCGAAGCCCTTGATCGAGGCGTAGACGAGCCGGGGGTTGAGCTCCCGGAGCCGCTCCCAGGTGAAGCCCATCCGGTCGACGGCGCCGGGACCGAAGTTCTCCACCATGACGTCGGAGCCGCGCACCAGGTCGGTGAAGATCTCCTTGCCGCGCTCGCTCTTCATGTTGAGCGTGATGCTGCGCTTGTTGCAGTTCAGCATCGTGAAGTAGAGGCTGTCGACGCCGGGGACGTCGCGCAGCTGCCCGCGCGTGATGTCGCCCGAGGGGGCCTCCAGCTTGACCACGTCGGCGCCCAGCCACGCCAGGAGCTGGGTGCAGGACGGGCCGGACTGCACGTGGGTCATGTCGAGGACGCGGACGCCCTCCAGCGCCCTGCCGGATCCGGTCATCGCTCGCCCCTCACTTGTACATGGTCTGGTTCATGGTTCCGGGGGCGTAGACCTCCGGATCGACCCATACGTTGATCAGCGCGGGCTTGCCCGACTCGCGGGCGCGCTCCAGGGCGGGGCGGATGCCGGCGGGGTCCCTGACCTCCTCGCCGTGGCCGCCCAGCATCCGGGCGAACTCGTCGTAGCGGACGTCGCCGAGGGTGTTGCCGACCCGGGCGCGCGACTCGCCGTACTTGGCCGCCTGGCCGTACCGGATCTGGTTCATCGAGGAGTTGTTGCCGATGACCCCGATGAACGGCAGGCCGAAGCGGACCATGGTCTCGAAGTCCCAGCCGGTGAGGCTGAAGGCGCCGTCGCCGAAGAGGCAGAGCACCTCCTTGTCCGGGCGGGCGTGCTTGGCGGCCATCGCGAAGGCCACACCGACGCCGAGGGTGCCCAGCGGCCCGGGGTCCATCCAGTGGCCGGGCGACTTGGGCTGCACGACCTGGCCGGAGAAGGTGACGATGTCGCCGCCGTCGCCGATGTAGACGGTGTCCTCGGTGAGGAACTCGTTGATCTCGTGGACGAGCCGGTAGGGGTCGATCGGCCGGGAGTCCGACAGCTGCCGGGGCAGCCGCTTGTCGAAGGCCTGCTTCTCGACCGCGCGCAGCTCCTCCAGCCACTCCTTGCGGCGGGCCGCGCCGTTGTCGGTGCGGCCGGAGGCGGCCTGCGCGGCGGCGGAGAGCACGAGCCCGGCGTCGCCGACGATGCCGAGGTCGATGTCGCGGTTCTTCCCGACGGTGCGGTAGTCGAGGTCGATCTGGACCACGGTGGCGGCGG
This sequence comes from Thiemannella venezuelensis, assembly GCF_014203605.1. Lineage (GTDB taxonomy): Bacteria > Actinomycetota > Actinomycetes > Streptosporangiales > Streptosporangiaceae > Planomonospora_A > Planomonospora_A venezuelensis. The sequence goes on from NZ_JACHJJ010000012.1 coordinate 11,850, forward strand.
GCGACAGGCGCCTGCCGTAGCCCATCCGGAAGTCGAACGGGGTGCCGACGATGATGATCAGGTCGGCGTTGCCGAACGCGTGGCGCCGCGAGAGCTGGAAGTGGTGGGGGTCGCCGGGCGGGAGCGTGCCGCGGCCCGAGCCGTTCATGTAGGCCGGGACGTTCAGCGCGCGGACGAAGTCGATCGCGTCGTCGGTGGCGCGGCAGGTCCAGACCTGGCTGCCCAGCAGGACGCAGGGCTTCTCGGCGTGGGCGAGCAGGTCGGCCAGGCGCTCGATCGCCTCCGGGTCGCCGGCCTGGCGGGTGGAGGCGCGGTAGCGGCCGGCCTCGGGGACGCGGGCGGCCGACAGCGGGACCCTGGCGTCGAGCACGTCGCGCGGGATCTCCAGGAACGACGGGCCGGGCGCGCCGTGGTAGCACTCGCGGAAGGCCATCGACACGATGTCGGCCACCCGTTCGGTCGAGGGCACCGTGGCGGCGAACTTGGTGATCGGGGTCATCATGTCGACGTGCGGCAGGTCCTGCAGCGAGCCCATCTTGTGCTGGCTGAGGGCGCCCTGGCCGCCGATGAGCAGCATGGGGCTCTCCGCCCGGAAGGCGTTGGCCACGCCGGTGACCGCGTCGGTGGTCCCGGGGCCCGCCGTCACGACCGCGCACCCCGGCTTCCCGGTGATCCGCGCGTAGCCGTCGGCGGCATGCGCGGCCACCTGCTCGTGGCGGACGTCGACCACATCGATGCCCTCGTCCACGCAACCGTCGTAGATGTCGATGATGTGGCCGCCGCAGAGCGTGAAGATCACATCGATCCCCTCCGCCTTGAGCGCCTTGGCCACCAGGTGTCCGCCGGAGATCGTTTCCGGCGCCGTGTCCGTCGGCTGGGTCATCCGAGCGGTCCTCTCGTTGTGTTCTGCATACTGCATACCGTATGAGGGTCATGGTCACCCCTCCGCCTGGTGATGTCCAGACCCTTTGTCGCCGGGTGCGTCCCCGCGGGGCCGCCCGGCGACCGCGCCTCGGCGGGCGCACCGGCGGACGGAGCCCGCCGCCGGCCGCTCCGGCCGCCTGGACGCTTCTTGACCGGCAATTTTCCATACTGTATACCGAATGCAGTGTCGACGCGGGACGGAGTCCGCCATGAAAGTCGCTGTTCTCGGCGCCGGCGCCATCGGCGCCTATGTCGGCGCCGCCCTGCACCGGGCCGGGGCCGAGGTGCACCTCATCGCGCGCGGCGAGCACCTGGCGGCGATGCGCAGGTCCGGCGTGCGGGTGCTGAGCCCGAGGGGAGACTTCACCGCCCGCCCCCACGCCACCGACGACCCGGCCCAGGTGGGCCCGGTGGACCACGTCTTCCTGGGACTGAAGGCCACCTCCTACGCGGCCGCCGGCCCCCTGGTCGAGCCCCTGCTCCACGAGGCCACCGGCATCGTCGCCGCCCAGAACGGCATCCCGTGGTGGTACTTCCACCGGCTCCCCGGCCCCTACCTGGGCCGCTCCATCCAGAGCGTCGACCCCCGGGGGGCGGTCACCGCCGCCCTCCCGCCGGAGCGCGCCATCGGGTGCGTCGTCTACGCCGCCACCGAGATCGAGGCCCCCGGCGTGATCCGCCACCTGGAGGGCACCCGCTTCTCCGTGGGCGAGCCGGACGGCTCCCTCTCCCCCCGCTGCCTGGCCTTCAGCGAGGCCATGGTCGCCGGCGGCCTGAAGTGCCCCGTGGAGGCCGACCTGAGACGCGACATCTGGATCAAGCTCATGGGCAACATCGCGTTCAACCCGATCAGTGCCCTCACCCGGGCCACGATGGCGGGCATCTGCCGCCACCGCGGGACCCGCGAACTGGTCGTCGCGATGATGCGCGAGACCGTCGAGGTGGCCCGCCGGGTCGGCTGCGACCCCGGCGTCTCCATCGAGCGCAGGCTCTCCGGCGCCGAGCGCGCCGGAGAGCACAAGACCTCGACCCTCCAGGACCTGGAGCGGGGCAGGCCCCTGGAGCTGGACGCGATCCTCGCCGCCGTCGTGGAGCTGGCGGAGCTGACCGGCGCCGAGGTCCCCACGCTGCGCGCGGTCCACGCGGTCTCCGACCTGCTGGCCGAGCAGGCGCGGCGGGGCCTTGTTCCGGCGGGCTGAAGCGACATACTGTAGACGGTATACAGGATTCCTTGTGAGGCCGGCCGCCGGCCGGCCCCGGCGGCCCGGGGTCCCGATGCTGGAGGCGATCGATGAAGAGAAGGCGCGCCGAGCGCTACGACCGGCTCACCCACCCCCTCGTCCGGGAGGACGGCGTGCTCCGCCGCGCCGGCTGGGAGGAGGCGCTGGACCGGGCCGCGGAGGGGTTCCGCAGGAACGCCGCCCGGCACGGGCCCGACGCCTTCGCCATGTTGTCGTGCGCCCGTTCCACCAACGAGATGAACTACGTGGCCCAGAAGTTCGCCAGGGTCGTCGTGGGCACCAACAACGTCGACTCCTGCAACCGCACCTGCCACGCGCCGAGCGTGGCCGGCCTGTCGGCGGTCTTCGGCAGCGGCGGCGGCACCTCCTCCTACCAGGAGGTCGAGGACACCGACGTGATCGTGATGTGGGGGTCGGCGGCCCGCGACGCCCACCCGATCTTCTTCCAGCACGTGCTGAAGGGGATCAGGAAAGGCGCCAGGATGTTCGCGGTCGACCCCCGGCGCACGGGCACGGCCCGGTGGGCCGACCGCTGGCTGGGGCTGAACGTCGGCACCGACATCCCGCTCGCCCACGCGGTCGCCCGGGAGATCGTCCACGCCGGGCTGCACAACACCGCGTTCGTCGAGCGCGCCACCGAGGGCTTCGCGGAGTTCGCCGCCTCGGTCGAGCCGTGGACCCTGCAGGCGGCCGAACAGGTCACCGGGGTGCCCGCCGGCGCGATCCGGGAGCTCGCGCACGCCTACGCCCGGGCCGACCGCGCCCAGCTGTGCTGGACGCTCGGGATCACCGAGCACCACAACGCCACCGACAACGTGCGCGCGCTCATCAACCTGGCCCTGCTCACCGGCCACGTCGGGCGCTACGGCTCGGGCCTGTCCCCGCTGCGCGGGCAGAACAACGTGCAGGGGGGCGGCGACATGGGCGCCATCCCCAACCGGCTCCCCGGCTTCCAGGACATCCTCGAACCGGCCGTCCGGGCCCGGTTCGAGCAGGCGTGGCAGGCCCCCCTCCAGCCACGCTACGGCCTCAACCTCACCGAGATGCTGGAGGCGATGGGCGAGGGGAAGGTCACCACCTGCTACATCGTCGGGGAGAACCCCGTGCAGTCCGAGGCCGACTCCCTCAACTGCGTCAAACGGCTGGGCATGCTCGACCACCTGGTCGTGCAGGACATCTTCCTCACCAAGACCGCCCTGATGGCCGACGTGGTCCTGCCCGCCGGCGCGGCCTGGTGCGAGAGCGAGGGCACCTTCACCAACAGCGAGCGCAGGGTGCAGCGGGTGCGCAAGGCGATCGAGCCGCCGGGCGAGGCCCGTGACGACATCGTGATCCTCTGCGAGCTCGCCCGCCGTCTCGGCCACGACTGGCACTACGACGGCGCCGAGGAGGTCTGGGACGAACTGCGGCGGTTGTCGCCCGCGCACGCCGGAATGACCTACCGGCGCCTGGCCGACCTGCAGGGCATCCAGTGGCCCTGCCCGTCCGAGGACTCCCTGGAGCCCCCCTTCCTGCACGGGCGGCTCTGGGAGACCGACCCCGCCAGGCGCGGCAGGGCCGCGCCCTTCGCGATCCTGCGGCACTCCCCCCCGGTCGACCTGCTCGACGACGACTACCCGCTCCGGCTGACCACCGGCCGGCGTCTCGACTCCTACAACACCGGCGTGCAGTCCTCCGGCTTCGCCTCCCCGCTGCGCCGGGGCGAGACCGTCGAGCTCTCCCCCGAGGACGCCGCGCGGCTCGGCGTGGTCCCGGGCGAGGAGGTCAGGATCACCTCCCGGCGGGGCTCGGTGGTCGCCCCGGTCTTCGTCGACCCCGGCCTGCGCCCCGGGCTGGTCTTCATGACCATGCACTTCCCCGACGAGGTCGACACCAACTCCCTGACCATCGAGGCGACCTGCCCGATCGCGGGCACCGCCGAGTTCAAGGCGGCCGCCGTCCGCGTCGACAGGCTCGTGCCCGCGAAGGCCGGGTGAGGGCATGGACCTCCGGTTCCGCGACGCCGAACCGTCGGCGGAGGAGCGGGCGGCGGTCGACGCCGTCCTCGGCCCTCCCCCGAGCGGCTGGGAGGGCGGCGCCCGCACCGAGGAGGACCTGCGGTTCGCCTCGGGCGGCCACGAGGCCCGCGACCGCCGCGATCTCCTGCTCCCCGCGCTGCACGCGGTCAACGACCGGATCGGGTGGATCAGCCAGGGGGCGCTCGACTACGTCTGCCGCCGTCTGACCGTGCCGCCCGCCGAGGCGTACGGCGTGGCGACGTTCTACTCGTTGTTCTCCCTGAAGCCGCGCCCCACCCGGGTCCTGCACGTCTGCACCGACCTGGCCTGCCGGGCGCGCGGGGCGGAGGCCGTACGGCGCGGCGTGGCGGAGGCCCTGGGACCGCCCGGCGCGTCCTGGCGGCCCAGCCCCTGCCTCGGCCTGTGCGAGCGGGCCCCGGCAGCGCTCGCCCTGGAGGCGGGCGAGGTGCCGAAGGCCGCCGTGTACGGCCCGATGGCACCGGACCGGGAGGCGGCGGGGCGTCCCGGTCCGGGCGCGGCGGACGACGCCCCGGCCGGTCCTCCCGGCGTGGACCTCACCGAGCGGCCGGAGCCCCCGGCCGAGCACGCCGTGCCCCAGGCGGGCCGGGACGGGCTGGTCCTGCTGCGCCGGGTGGGGAGGGTCGATCCGGCGAGCCTCGACGACTACCGCGCCGAGGGCGGCTACGCGGCGCTGCGCCGGGCCTTCGCGCTCGGCCCGGCCGGGGTCGTCCGCGAGGTGCTCGACTCGGGCCTGGTCGGCCGGGGCGGGGCGGCGTTCCCCACCGGGCGCAAGTGGGAGGCGGCCGCCGGCCGGCCCGACCACCCCCACTACCTGGTCTGCAACGCCGACGAGAGCGAGCCCGGCACGTTCAAGGACCGCGTGATCATGGAGGGCGACCCGTACGCCCTGGTCGAGGCGATGACCATCGCGGGTTACGCGACCGGCTGCCACCGGGGCTACCTCTACATCCGCGGCGAGTACCCCCGCGCCGTCCGCCGCATGTCCCACGCCATCGCCGCGGCCCGTTCGCGCGGCCTGCTCGGCGACGACGTCATGGGCCAGGGATACGCCTTCGACATCGAGCTCCGGCGCGGCGCGGGCGCCTACATCTGCGGCGAGGAGACGGCGATCTTCAACTCGATCGAGGGCTACCGCGGCGAGCCGCGCAGCAAGCCGCCCTTCCCCGTGGAGAAGGGGCTGTTCGGCAAGCCGACGGTGGTCAACAACGTCGAGACCCTGGTCAACGTGCCGCCCATCCTGCTCGCCGGCGCCGGCGCCTACGCCGCGACCGGCACCGCGGGTTCGACCGGCCCCAAGCTCTTCTGCGTCTCGGGCGCCGTCGCCCGGCCGGGCGTCTACGAGGTGCCGTTCGGCGCCACCCTGCGCGACCTGCTCGGCCTGGCCGGAGGCACGACCGGGACGCTCCGGGCGGTGCTGCTGGGCGGGGCCGCGGGCGCCTTCGTCCGCCCCGGCGAGCTGGACGTGCCGCTCACCTTCGAGGGCACCCGCGCGATCGGGGCGACGCTGGGCTCGGGCGTGGTGCTCGCGCTCGACGAGAGCGTCGACCTGGCCGGGATCCTGCTCCGCATCGCCGGGTTCTTCCGCGACGAGTCGTGCGGGCAGTGCGTGCCCTGCCGGGTGGGCACCGTACGCCAGGAGGAGGCGCTGCACCGGCTCAGCCTCAGGCCCGCCCCGGGGGACGCCGCAGGCGACCTCGCGCTGCTGAGGGAGGTCGGCCAGGCCATGCGCGACGCCTCGATCTGCGGGCTCGGCCAGACCGCGTGGAACGCGGTCGAGTCCGCCATCGACCGCCTGGGCGTCTTCTCCCCCCGGGAAGGGTCGCCGGCATGACCGCCCCCGGAGGGAACGCCGGCACGGCGGCCGCCGGGCGGATCCCCGGCGCGGCGGGCCGCTTCTCCGTCCCTCCCCGGCGCGGAGGCCGGGGGCCACACGCTGGAGGCAGCCGATGAGCGCCGTTCCCCTGCAGCCGCCCCGGCGGCTGATCGAGATGACCGTCGACGGACAGGAGGTCCGCGTACCCGAGGGGGCGACCGTCCTGGACGCCTGCGCCGCGGCGGGCAAGGACATCCCCACCCTCTGCCACGGCGACACCCTCACCCCCAAGAACGCCTGCCGGGTCTGCGTGGTGGAGGTCGAGGGCTCCCGCACGCTCGCCCCCGCCTGCTCCCGCAGGGCCGAGCCGGGCATGGTGGTGGGCACCGCGACCGAGCGCGCCCGGCACAGCCGCAAGGTCGTCCTGGAGCTTCTGGCCTCCTCCACCGACCTGTCCACGACACCGCGCGCCGCCGAGTGGATCGGCGAGTACGGCGCGCGGCCGGACCGCTTCGGCCCGGAGGCGGCCACGGTCGCGCAGCCGCCCAAGGTCGACAACGACCTCTACGTGCGCGACTACGCCAAGTGCATCCTGTGCTACAAGTGCGTCGACGCCTGCGGGGAGCAGTGGCAGAACACCTTCGCCATCGCGGTCGCCGGGCGGGGCTTCGACGCGGTGATCTCCACCGAGCACGACGCCCCGCTGACCGACTCGGCGTGCGTCTACTGCGGCAACTGCGTGGAGGTCTGCCCCACCGGGGCGCTGTCGTTCAAGAGTGAGTTCGACATGCGCGCGGCGGGCGAGTGGGACGAGCCGCGGCAGACGCAGACGACGACGATCTGCAGCTACTGCGGGGTCGGCTGCAACCTGACCCTGCACGTGCAGGACAACCGGATCGTCAAGGTGAGCTCGCCGCACGACAACCCGGTCACCCGCGGCAACCTCTGCATCAAGGGCCGTTTCGGCTACCAGCACGTCCAGAACGTGGGGCCGTCCGATGGGTAGCCGCGCGACGGGCGGCAGTGCGACGGGCAGGCCGTGCGATGGGTAGGCCGTGCGATGGGTAGGGTCACGGTCAGGCGCCGGGTCCTGCGGTTGCGGGACTCCACGGCCACCCGCAAGGTCGACGCGCTGGCCGCCGAGGAGCCGCTGGAGATCCGGCTCGGCGGCCGGCCGCTCACGGTCACGATGCGCACCCCCGGCGACGACTTCGACCTGGCCGCCGGGTTCCTCGTCGGCGAGGGGGTGATCTCCTCCGCGGAGGAGATCACCGCGATCCGCTACTGCGCGGGCGCGACCGCGGACGGCCGCAACACCTACAACGTGCTCGACGTCACCCTGGCCGCCGGGACCGCGCCGCCGCCCGCGTCGCTGGAGCGCAACTTCTACACGACCTCCTCCTGCGGGGTCTGCGGGAAGGCCTCCCTCGACGCGGTCCGCACGGTCGCCACGTGGCGGGTGGACGGCGACCCGGTCCGGGTGCCGGCCGAGGTGATCGCGGCCCTGCCCGACCGGCTCCGCGCGGCCCAGCGGGTGTTCGACCGGACCGGCGGCCTGCACGCCGCGGGCCTGTTCGCCCCGGACGGGACCCCGCTGTGCGTGCGGGAGGACGTGGGCCGCCACAACGCGGTGGACAAGCTGGTGGGCTGGGCGGTGCGCGACGGCCGGCTGCCGCTGGCCTCCGGCGTGCTGATGGTCTCCGGGCGCGCCTCGTTCGAGCTCGTCCAGAAGGCGGTGATGGCCGGGATCCCGGTGCTCGCCGCCGTCTCGGCTCCCTCCTCGCTGGCCGTGGAGCTCGCCGCGGAGGCGGGCCTGACCCTCGCCGGGTTCGTCCGGGGCGCCTCGATGAACGTCTACAGCAGGGAGGACCGGATCGGCGCGGCCATCTAGCCCGTCTGGCGTGCGTCCGGGGACCCCGCCCGGGACCGCACCCGGCTTCCCTCGGAGGCGGGCGGATCGGCCCGCCTCTCCCTGAACGCCGGTGAGGGGACCGCGTCGCGGCGGCGACCGCGTCCCGGCACGGCGGCGGGGGACCGGACGGCGAATCGCCCCCTCGCCTCCGGCCCCTCCGCAGCCGATTTTGACAACCATTTTCATCGGCGCGCATACTGGACGCATGATGTCCGACTCCTCCCGACGTATCCGTATGCGCGTCACCGGTCTGCTCGCCGGAGCCACGCTTCTCACCGCCGCCGCCTGCGGCACCGGAGCTGAAGGCTCGGCCGCGTCCGGCGGCTCCGGGGGAGGCGCTCCGGAGATCGCCGCCGCCTTCTACCCGCTGCAGTGGCTGGCCGAGCGGGTGGGCGGGTCCGACGCCGCCGTCACCGGGCTGACCAAGCCCGGCGTCGAGCCGCACGATCTGGAACTCTCACCGCAGACGGTCGCCGAGCTGGAGCAGACATCCCTGGTGGTCTACATCAAGGGCGTGCAGCCCGCCGTGGACGAGGCCGTCGAACAGCACGCCGCCGACCGGGGCTTCGACGCGGCCACCGCCGTCACCACCATCCCCGCCGGGGAGGGGCACGGGCACGAGGAGGAGGCGGGCGGGCACGGCGACGAGCACGGGGTCTCCTACGACCCGCACCTCTGGCTCGACCCGAGCCGCTTCGCCACCGTCGCGACCAGGCTCGGCGAGAAACTGGCCGCCGCCGACCCCGCCCACGCCCAGGGGTACAAGGACCGCGCCGCGCAGACCGCCGCGGACCTGACCGCCCTCGACAAGGAGCTGGCCGAGGGCCTGGCGAACTGCGCCTCCGACGCCATGGTCACCAGCCACGAGGCCTTCGGCTACCTGGCCGACCGCTACAAGCTCCACCAGATCGGCATCAGCGTCGACCCCGACACCGAGCCCTCCCCCGCGCGCCTGGCCGAAGTGTCCGAAGTGGCCAAGCGGGAAAAAGTGACTACGATTTTCACCGAGACCCTCGTCAGCCCGAAGGTCGCCGAGGTTCTCGCCCAGGAGGTCGGCGCCACGACGGCGGTTCTCGACCCGATCGAGAGCCGGCCCGCCACCGGCGACTACCTGTCGGCCATGCGCCAGAACCTCACGACCCTCAAGGCGGCCCTGAGCTGCTCGTAAAGGCACCTGTGACAGACAGAGAAGAAGCGTTCGCCATGCGCGGCGGCCAGGTCAGCCTGGACCGCCGCCCGGTGCTGCGCGGCATCGACCTGACCGTCCGCTCCGGCGAGGTGGTGGCCGTGCTCGGCGCGAACGGGTCGGGCAAGTCCACGCTCGTCCGCGCCCTGCTCGGCCTGATCCCCCTGTCCGGGGGCTCCACCCTCCTGTACGGCCGCCCGCCCGCGCGCTTCCGGGAGTGGTGGCGGATCGGCTACGTTCCCCAGCGGCTCTCGGTGGGCGGCGGAGTGCCGGCCACCATCCGCGAGGTCGTCGCCTCCGGGCGGATCTCCCGGCAGAGCCGGTTCCGCCTGACCGGCGCGGCCGACGCCGCCGCGACCACCCGCGCCCTGGAGGCGGTCGGCCTGGCCGACCGCGCCGGGGACCCGGTCCAGGCGCTGTCCGGCGGGCAGCAGCAGCGGGTGCTGATCGCCCGCGCCCTGGCCGGCGAGCCCGACACCTTCGTCATGGACGAGCCGACCGCGGGCGTGGACGCCGCCAGCCAGCAGTTGCTGGCCGACACCCTGACCGGCCTCGTCGATCAGGGCAGGACGGTCGTCCTGGTCGCCCACGAACTCGGCCCGCTGGAGCCGCTGATCACCCGCGCCGTGGTCCTGCAGGACGGCTGCGTCTGCCACGACGGCCCCCCGCCCAAGGCGGTCGGCGCGCACGCGCTGCCCGGCCACGACCACGTGCACCCGCACGCCGAGGAGCGACCCGCGGGCACGCTCGACTGGAGACCCACCTCGTGACCGCCGACGCCAGGGGGGCCGCCCTCACCCCGCGCCCCCACCCGCCCGCCCCGGAGGCGGCCCCGTGATCGACCTGCTCCAGTACGACTTCATGCAGCGGGCGCTGGTCGCCGCGTTCCTCGTCGGCCTGGCCGCCCCGGCCATCGGCACCTTCATCGTCCAGCGCCGCCTGGCCCTGCTGGGCGACGGCATCGGGCACATCGCGCTGACCGGCGTGGCGCTCGGCTTCCTGACCGGCACCGCCCCCGTGCTGACCGCCGTGCTGGTCGCGGTGCTCGGCGCCGTCGCCATCGAGCTGGTCCGCGCGCGCGGCAGGACCAGCGGCGACGTGGCGCTCGCGCTGCTGTTCTACGGCGGCATCGCCGGCGGCGTGCTGCTCATCTCGCTCGCCCCCGGGGGGAGCAACGCCACCCTCATGTCCTACCTGTTCGGCTCGATCAGCAGCGTCACGGCCCAGGACGTCCTGGTGATCGCCCTGCTCGCGGTGGCCGTGCTCCTCGTGGTGACCGTCTTCGGCCGGGAGCTGTTCGTGCTCTGCCAGGACGAGGAGGTCGCCAGGGCGAGCGGTCTGCCGGTGCGCTTCCTCAGCCTGCTGATCGCGGTCACCGCCGCGCTGACCGTGGTCGTCGCCATGCGGGTGGTCGGGCTGCTGCTCGTCAGCGCCCTCATGGTCATCCCGGTGGCGACCGGCCAGCAGCTCACCCGGGGCTTCCGCAGTACGATACTCCTGGCCATGCTCTTCGGGACGGTCGCCACGGTGGGCGGCCTCACCTCGTCGTTCTACGTCGAGGCGCCGCCGGGCGCCCTCATCGTGCTCGTCGCGCTGGGAGGGTTCGCCCTGGCCCTCGGGCTCGGTAGATTCGTACGCCGGAACCGACCCCAGGAGTCCCGTCAATGAGCAACAGACGCGATGCCGTCCATGAGATCCTCCGCCAGAGCGAGGGCTTCCGCAGCGCGCAGGACGTCTACGCCGAGATGCGCGCCGAGGGCGCCAAGATCGGCCTGACCACGGTCTACCGGGCACTCCAGACGCTGGCCGACAACGGCCAGGTGGACGTGCTGCGCACCGACGACGGCGAGTCGGTCTACCGGGCGTGCGCCAGCGTGCACCACCACCACCACCTGGTCTGCCGGCGGTGCGGCCGGACCGTGGAGGTGGCCGGGCCCGCGGTGGAGCGCTGGGCGGAGGCGGTCGGCACCGAGCACGGCTTCACCGAGATCACCCACACGGTCGAGGTGTTCGGCACCTGCTCGTCCTGCTCGGCGGCGAAGGCGGGCTGACCGGGCGGGAGCCGTACGGACGGCACGGACGCGGGCGGCGGGGATCGCAGACGGTGACGCGACCGATACGGCGATGTCCGGTCACGGCAAACTCCCGCGGGGCTCTGGAGAGATACGCTTCCGGGACGACGCGTCACCGTACGCGCGCCGCCGCGCCCGCGACCGCATATAACAGGAGTCAACATGCCATTCGGACATGACATGGTGCACTCACTCGCCACCGCCGTCGACCTGGTCAACACCTCACCCGCCACCGGAGGGGAAGACGGGCTGGGCGACCTGGCGCAACTCTGCGAGTTCGTGCAGCGGTGGCAGGTGAGCGGCGTCGAGGACCTCGGCGCCGAGGACCTCGCACAGGTCCGCACCCTGCGCGAGGCCTTCCACAAGGTCTTCACCGCCCCGGACCAGGCCACCGCGGTCATCCGGCTGAACACCCTGCTGAGCCGGACCCGCATCACCCCGCGCCTGACCGAGCACGACGGCCATCCCCTGCACGTGCACTACTTCGCCCCGGGAGCCTCCCTCGGCGAGCACCTGTCGGCCGATCTCGGCGTGGCCCTGGCCCACCTGCTCGTCGAGGGCGAGTGGGAGCGCCTGCGCACCTGCTCGGCGCCCGACTGCGAGCGCGTCTTCGTCGACGAGTCCCGCAACCGGTCGCGGGTCTACTGCGACAGCCGTACCTGCGGCAACCGCATGCACGTGGCCGCCTACCGCGCCCGCCGCCGCGCCTGAGCCGGGCGGCGGGACCGGGCGGCCCGGCCCGTCAGGCGGCGGACCGGGGCGCTGCCGCTACTCCTTCGCCTTGGCGTAGTCCGCGGCGCCGCCCGAGAACTCGTAGATCACGACCTGCTCGTCGCCGATGACCCAGGCGTCGTGCCCGGCCGGGCAGACGAAGACCTCGCCGGGCCCCACCTCCGTCTCCGTGCCGTCGCCCATCCGGATGTGGAGCCGGCCCTGCATGACGAACGCGTTGTGGTCGACCTCGCACAAGTCCGTGCCGACGATCGGTTTGACCGACTCCGACCAGCGCCAGCCGGGCTCGAAGGTGGCGGCGCCGAAACTCAGCCCGGTCAGGTTGCACACCTCCAGGTGCCCCTTCGGGAAGTCCCGGCGCTCGTCCGGCTTGTCGATGCTCTTGACTTCGATCATGACGTTCCCCCTTCGTCAGCTTCAGTGTCGCACCGGCACATGGCGGCCACAAGGCGGCGACCTGCGGCGAAGGCCGTCCGGGAGGGCTAGCCGACCTGGTTGGGGACGGCTCCGCCGTACCTCCGGTCGCGTTTGGCGTAGGTCTCGCACGCCTCCCACAGATCGCGGCGGTCGAAGTCGGGCCAGAGCCGGTTGAGGAAGACCATCTCGGCGTAGGCCGTCTGCCAGATCAGGAAGTTGGAGGTGCGTTGCTCCCCGGAGGAGCGCACGAACAGGTCCACGTCCGGGATCTGCGGCTCGTCCAGGTAGCGGGCGAAGGTCTCCTCCTTGACCCGGCCCGGCTTGACCCGCCCGGCGGCGATGTCCTCGGCCAGCCGGAGCGCGGCGTCGACGATCTCGGCGCGACCGCCGTAGTTGACGCAGAACTGCAGGGTCAGCGTGGAGTTGCCCTCGGTCATCTCCTCGGCGTCCTGGAGCTCGGAGATCACGCTCTTCCACAGCCTCCCGGGACGGCCGGCCCAGCGGACCCGCACGCCCATCGCGTGCAACTGGTCGCGGCGGCGGCGGATGACGTCGCGGTTGAACCCCATCAGGAAGCGGACCTCGTCGGGGGAGCGCTTCCAGTTCTCGGTGGAGAAGGCGTAGGCCGACAGGTAGGGGATGCCCAGCTCGATCGCGCCCTCGATCACGTCGAAGAGCGAGGCCTCACCCGCCTTGTGCCCCTCGGTGCGCGGCAGGCCGCGCTGCTTGGCCCACCGGCCGTTGCCGTCCATCACGATCGCCACGTGCCGGGGCACGAGGTCGCGCGGGATCGGCGGCGGGACGGCGCCGGAGGGGTGCGGGGCGGGCGGGCGGACGTTCACGTGGCGGGCTCCCTTTCTACGTGTCGGAGAGAGCGTATGCCGTGTTCCAGGTGCCACTGCAGATAGGCGGCGACCAGGCCGCTGCACTCGGTGCGGTGCCGGGCGAGTGAGGCGTCGGCGGCGGGCCAGTCGCCCTTGAGCAGCGCCAGCATCAGCGCGAGGGTCTCCCCCTCGGGTACGGCGGCGCCCGCGGGACGGCAGTTCCCGCAGACCATGCCGCCGGCCACGATGGCGAACGCCCGCACGGCCGTGGCCTGGCACCGGGCGCACGCCTGGAGCGCGGGGGCGTACCCGGCCACGGCCAGCGAGCGCAGGAAGTAGGCGTCGAGCACCAGCCTGGCCTCGTGCTCGGCGGCGGCCAGCGCCCGCAGCCCTCCGACGAGCAGCAGGAACTGGCGGAGCGCGGGCTCCTTCTCCCCCATGATCAGCCGGTCGGCGGTCTCCAGCATCGCGCTGCCCGCGGTGTAGCGCGGGTAGTCGGCCACGAGCGCCTCGCCGTACGGGCGGATGGTCTCCGCCTGGGTGACCACGTCCAGCGTGCGGCCGGTGTGCAACTGGAGGTCGACGTGGGTGAACGGCTCCAGCCGGGCGCCGAAGCGCGAGGTGGTCCGCCGCACGCCCTTGGCGACGCCCCGGATCTTCCCCGTCCGCTTGGTGAGGACGGTGACGATGCGGTCGGCCTCTCCCAGCTTGTGGGTGCGCAAGACGACGCCCTCGTCACGGTACAGACTCACTTTCCCCAGTTTAGCCGGGAGCCCCACGTGGAAGGCCTCGAAGCGCGGCCGGGCGGCACGGAACCACCACGGATGCGTGCTGTTCACCTGGAACTCACTAAACTTTGACCTCTGGCGCCATCCCCGCCATGTTCAACCCGGATCCACCCCCGCACGAAAGGGTGCCATGCCCCGCGTGGTCCTGCTGGGCTCATCGCCCGGCCCTGATGCCGCCTCCGGCCAGTCCGCGCCGCCCGCCGCGCTGACTCTGCCCGCGCTTCCCGGCTGTCCGACGGTGATCGGCAAGCTGCACGGCCAGCTCGCCTCGCTCGACCCGGCGCCGGTGACGATCGCCCGCTCCGGCGACGCCGCCGCCTACCGGGGATTCCCGGGCACGCTCGTGGAGACCTCCGATCTCGCGGCCGACCTGCGCGCCGTGGCCGAGGCCGCCGAGCGCGCCACGGAGAATCTGCTGATCCTCCCGGCCAACTCGCTGATCCACGACGAGCTGATCTACCAGATCACCAAGTCGAAGCGCGGCGCGCTCGCGCTGATCACCAAGGAGCCCCGGGAGGAGGACGAGAACGGCGACGCCATCGTCCCGGACGTCCCCATCGACGAGGCCCAGCCCGAGATCGGCGACCGCACCCTGGAGGGCCTCCCGGTCCGGGCGCGCGCCGCCAAGTCCCGGGTGATCTCGGTCGGCTCGGCCTACCACGCCGTGACCCGGCCCAACGCCGTCCTGCTCGGCCCGCTGCACCTGCACGTCAGGCACGCGCCCACGCTCGCCGAGGCCGCCCGCGAGCTGGCCGAGATGGCCCACCTGTTCGGTCCCGAGGACGACCTGCTCCAGCTCCTGGTCCTCGGCCTGGTACGGCGCGGCGTCTCGGTCGGCATCCGCGGCCGCCGCGACCTGTTCTACCGCCGAGTGGCCACGCAGGCCGAGGCCGAGCAGTTCGTCGCGGAGATGTCCGCCTTCGACGAGGACCGGGCCCGGCTGAACAACGCGGTCAAGGGCGCCGACGGCTTCTTCACCACCTACTTCGTCAGCACCTACTCGCGCTTCATCGCCCGCTGGGCGGCCCGGCGCGGACTCACGCCCAACCAGGTCACGCTGATCTCGATCGCCCTGGGCGTGGCGTCCGCGCTGTGCTTCGCCACCGGCGCGCGCGCCGGCATGGTCGCGGGCGGCATCCTGATCTACTTCGCGTTCGTGTTCGACTGCGTGGACGGCCAGGTCGCGCGCTACGCCCGCAAGTTCGGGGTGCTCGGCGCCTGGCTGGACGCCACCTTCGACCGGTTCAAGGAGTACGTGGTCTTCGCCGGCCTGGCGGTCGGCGCGGCCGTATCGGGCGTCGGCGACGTCTGGACGCTGGCGCTGATCGCGCTCGGCGCGCAGTCCATCAAACACCTGCTGGACTTCTCCTTCGGCGCGGCCAACCGGCGCAAGCCGCCGTCGCCGCTGCCCGGCATCCCGCTCTCGATCAGTCCCGACACCCCGCTCCGCGCGGCCCTGGAGGAGCGCAAGGTCGCCCGCAGCGGCGGCACCATCCGCAGCCTGCTGAAGATGTGGAGCAAGGCGGGCAAGTACCGCGCCATGCACTGGGCCCGCAAGATGATCGTCTTCCCGATCGGCGAGCGCTTCGCCGTCATCGCCATCGCCGGCGCCTTCTTCGACGCCCGCGTCACCTTCCTGACGCTGATCATCTGGGGCGGCGTCGGCGCCGCCTACTCGCTCACCGGACGTCTGATGAGGTCGCTCGCATGATCACCCAGCCGCAGGCCACTCCCGCTCCGGATCCCTACGAGGAGCGGCTCCGCGTGCAGACCGCACGCCTGCTCGCCTACCGCGACGACGGCCCGCTGGTCACCCTGCTCCGCCGCAGGGTGGGGCCGGGCCTGCCCCCGGTGCCGGCCGCCCTCGCCGCGCTGCTCGCCATCGTCGCCATGGCGGTGGCCGGGCTGCTCGGCGAAGGACCGGTCCTGCTCGTCCCGGCCCTGGTCATGGTGGCGCTGGTGCTGCCCACCGCGGCCCGCGACCACCTGGGCAAGCTCGACTGGCTGGTGCCGCCGCTGATCCGGGGCACCGAGTTCCTCGTCATGATCCTGGTCGGCCTGGCCGCCGAGGCGCCCAAGTGGCTGGTCTTCGTGCTGATCTACGTGGTCGGCTACCACACCTACGACACGGTCTACCGGACCCGGCAGAGCATCTGGCCGCCCGACTGGGTGTTCCGGGCCGGTCTGGGCTGGGAGCTCCGGCTGCTGATCATCGGTGCGGGTGCCGCGCTGGACGTGCTGACCTGGGTGCTGGCGGTGCTCACGCTCTACCTGGGCGTGCTGTTCGCGGTGGAGAGCGTGACCAGCTGGGTCCGCCTGGACAAGGAGTCGGCGGCGGTCAAGGCCTCCGCCGAGGCCGACCTCGAGGCCTCTCCGGAGGAGGCCCTGGAGCAGGCGACCGGCGAGGCCGAGCCGACCTGACGCGGGCCGTACGACGACGCGAAGGGCCGTGGCGCACCGCCGCGGCCCTTCGCCGTGCCCGGGCCCCGTGCCCCCGGTCGTGCCCCCGTCCCGGTGCCCCGTCGCGGCCCTCCGCCGCACCCCCGCCGCGGCGGGGAGCTGTGTTACAAAGCAACGTGGAGTTGGACCGGCTGGACCGAGACATCATCGGGGCGCTCGTCGAGGACGCCCGCGCCACCTACGCCGAGATCGGGCAGCGGGTGGGCCTGTCGGCGTCGGCGGTGAAGCGGCGGGTGGACCGCCTGCGCGAGACTGGGGCGATCACCGGGTTCACCGCGAGGGTGGAGCCCGCCGCCCTCGGCTGGACCACCGAGGCGTACGTGGAGCTGTTCTGCGCGGGCCGCACCTCCCCCGCGGAGATCGGACTGGCGGTGGCCCGCCACCCCGAGGTGGTCTCGGCCTGCACCATCACCGGCGAGGCCGACGCGCTGCTGCACATCAGGGCGACGGACGTGCGCCACGTGGAGCAGGTGATCGAGCGCATCGTGGCGGAGCCGTTCGTGGTGCGGACCAAGAGCTCCATCGTGCTCTCCCGGCTGATCGAGGCCCCGCTGATCACCTCGCGCAACGAATCGCCGTTCGCTCTCTGAGACACGCAACAGGCCCGCGCCGACACGCAAGATCGGGCTATTGGCCTGCGTGAACCCCGTTCCTAGGCTGTTGCCGTTCCCACCACGACGTCCTTGCGGGGTTCTGTATGACGAGGCACTACCTCATGTGTCGGCCCGACCACTTCGCGGTGGAGTACGCGATCAATCCGTGGATGGATCCCGGGGCCGGCGCCGACCGCGAGGTGGCGATCCGGCAGTGGGAAGGGCTGAAGAGCGCCTACGAGGGGCTCGGCCACCGGGTGAGCCTGATCGACCCGCTGGAGGGCCTGCCCGACATGGTCTTCGCCGCCAACGGCGCGCTGGTCGTCGGCGGCCGGGTGTACGGCGCGCGCTTCGCCCACCCCGAGCGGGCGGCCGAGGGCCCGGCGTACCTGAGGTGGTTCACCGACAACGGCTACGACCGGGTGCACGCGGCGGCCTCCGTCAACGAGGGCGAGGGCGACTTCCTCACCCTCGACCACGTCGTGCTGGCCGGGACCGGTTTCCGCACCGACGTCGCCGCGCACGCCGAGGCCCAGGAGTTCCTCGGCCGCCCGGTGGTGACGCTGCGCCTGGTGGACCCGCGCTTCTACCACCTGGACACCGCGCTGTTCCCGCTGGACGGCCGGAACGTGGCCTACTTCCCCGGCGCCTTCTCCGCGGGGAGCCGGGAGGTCCTGCGTCACCTGTTCCCCGACGCCGTCATCGCCGACGCCGACGACGCGGCCGTCCTGGGCCTGAACGCGGTCAGCGACGGCACCAGCGTGGTGATCAGCGCCGAGGCGTCCGGCCTGCAGCTGGAGCTCAAGCGGCGCGGCTTCGAGGTCGTCCCGGTCGAGCTCTCCGAGCTGCGCAAGGCGGGCGGCGGCCCGAAGTGCTGCACGCTGGAGATCCGGGGATAAGCCGGGTGGACAGGATTTCGAACCAGAGGAAAACGGTGATATCCGGATGACCAGCACGGCCGAGCTCATCGAGCTCAGTGAGCGCCGCAGCGCGCACAACTACCACCCGCTCCCCGTCGTGATCCGCGAGGCCCAGGGCGCCTGGGTCGTCGACGTCGAGGGCAGGCGGTACCTCGACTGCCTGTCCGGCTACTCCTCGCTGAACTTCGGCCACGGCAACGCGAAGATCATCGAGGCGGCCCGGGAGCAGCTCGACAGACTCACCCTCACCAGCCGCGCCTTCTTCCACGACCGGTTCGCGGCCTTCGCCGCGGGCCTGGCCGACCTGACCGGCAAGGACATGGTCCTGCCGATGAACACCGGCGCCGAGGCCGTCGAGACCGCCATCAAGGTGGCCCGCAAGTGGGGCTACCAGGTCAAGGGCGTCGCCCGCGACCAGGCGAACATCGTCGTCATGGAGGACAACTTCCACGGCCGCACCACGACGATCGTGAGCTTCTCCACCGACCCCGACGCCCGCGACGACTACGGCCCCTACACGCCGGGCTTCCGGATCGTGAAGTACGGCTCGGCGGAGGCGGTCCGCGAGGCGGTCGACGCCGACACGGTCGCGGTCATGGTCGAGCCCATCCAGGGCGAGGCGGGCGTGCTGGTGCCACCGGACGGCTACCTCCGGCAGATCCGCGAGATCTGCACCGAGAACAACGTGCTGATGATCGCCGACGAGATCCAGTCCGGCCTCGGCCGTACCGGCGAGACCTTCGCCTGCGAGCACGAGGGCGTCGTGCCCGACGTCTACGTGCTGGGCAAGGCCCTGGGCGGCGGCGTCGTCCCGGTCTCGGCGATCGCGGCGGACCAGGACGTGCTCGGCGTGATCAGGCCGGGCCAGCACGGCTCCACCTTCGGCGGCAACCCGCTCGCCTGCGCGGTGGCGTGCGCGGTCATCGAGATCCTCAGGACCGGGGAGTACCAGGCCAGGGCCAGGGAGCTCGGCGGCGTCCTGCACGAGCGGCTGCGCGGCCTGGTGGGCCGGAGCGGTGTGGTGGCGGTGCGCGGGCGCGGCCTGTGGGCGGGCATCGACATCGACCCGTCCATCGCGACCGGCCGCGAGGTCTCCGAGGCCCTGATGGCCCGCGGGGTCCTGGCCAAGGACACCCACGGCTCCACGATCCGCCTCGCCCCGCCGATCGTCGTCTCCGAGGAGGACCTCCTGTGGGCCGTCGACCAGCTCGCCGAGGCGGTCGGGGAGCTCGCCGGCTGACCTTCCCGATACGGCCCACGCCGCAGGATGCGGCCGCAGCCTCACTCACGCGGGAAACCGCCCTGCGCATTCGCGTACTGATCTAGAAATGTGGGCGTGACCTGGGGACGGGTGCCCGATAACGACCGTTGGTCCTGGTGGCAGCCTGGAGATATGAGGTACCCCGACAGAAGCGGAGGACTGTCCGCACCGGAACGGGATCGGCGCGAGGCGCTGCGGTTCCGGGCCGCGGACATGTTCGCCGGGAAGATCCCGCCACCGCGGGTCGCTCGTCTGCTGGGCGTCACCCGCAAATCCGTCTACGAGTGGCACGCACTGTGGAAGCACGGCGGCACGGCCGCCCTGGCCTCCAAGGGCGCCGCCGGGAGCGGCTGCAAGCTCACCGAGGAGCGGCTGGACCGGCTGGAGGTGTTCCTGGAGCAGGGGGCCCGCGCACACGGCTGGGACGAGCAGCGCTGGACCAGCGCCCGCGTCGCCGTACTGATCGCCGCCAGGTTCCACCGTACCTACACTCCACGCGGGGTGGCCTACCTGCTCCAGCGGCTCGGCTGGTCGTTCCAGGTACCGGCGCATCGGGCCGCCCGGCGCGACGAAGAGATCGTCACCTGGATCGACGCCCAGGACGACTGGCTGCTGGTCTACCGGCTGCCGCCGTACGCACCCGATCTCAACCCGGCCGAGGGCATCTGGTCCAACCTGCGCACCAGGCTGCTCAACTTCACCGTGAACGGCATCGACCAGCTCACCGCACTGATCAGGAGCCGGCTCAAACCTCTGCAGTACCGGCCCGACCTGCTGGATGGGTTCATCGCCGAGACCGGACTCGTGCTCTCCGATCCGGCATAACCACCAGCTTTCTCACTCAGTAGGCGCCCATGCGCTGATGAGGTCTTCCGGGCCGTAAGCCGCAGCCAGGCCGCCTGTGGTGACTCCGGCCCTCGAAACGGCGATCATCGGCAGGTCGCCTCCTCCCGGTACGGCTCCCTGCGCCCTGGCCAGTTCGACGAGGTCGTGGTTGTCGAACGGGCGGTCCTCCAGCCACTTGATGGAGCCGGAGAAGAACAGGCGCTTGGCGATCGGCTCGCGGTCGGCGCCGATGATGTCGATCTCCACGTCGTTCGTCCGGGTCCAGAAGGAGCCGACCTCCACGACGTCGGGGAAGAGGTCGTCGGGCAGGAGCCGTGACAGGGCCTCGCGGATCACCGGCTCCACCGCGCGTCCCCGCCAGGACGTCCAGCCCTCGCGGATGCGGCGGAGCACCACGTCGGAGCGCCCGCGCTCCAGCAGCGGCAGCCCGGGCTCCAGGAAACGCGTCCAGAACCGCAGGTAGGGGTCGGCGATCCGGTAGCGCCGGTCCTTGGAGGGGCGGGTGCTCAGCGGGAGTTCGGCGGCCACGACCCGCTTGGTGACGAGCAGGTCCAGCGAGCGGGTCGCCGTCGCGGCGGCGAGCCCTCCCGATGCCCTGGAGATGTTGGCGAAGGTCCGCTCGCCGGACCCGATGACACCGAGGACGTCCTTGGCGATCGCCTGCTTGGGGAACTCCGCGGCGAGCGAGCGCTCCGCGGAGACGAGCAGCGGGGAGGTGGGGTCGGTCAGGGCACGCCCCAGAAAGTCCCACAACCCTTCTCCGCTCCCCCATTCCGCGCAGATCAGCGGGAGGCCGCCGGTCACCAGCCAGGCGTCGAACGTCTCCGCGGGAGGGAGGCCGAGCATCCGGCCGACCTCACCGGGGGCGAGCGGGCCGAGCTTCATCTCCCGTCCGCGCTGGTAGAACGGCCGGCCGTAGCCGGTGAGCGCCTCCATCACGGAGAGGTCCGAGCCGATGAGGATCAGCAGGACCGGCTTCTGCTCGAAGTAGCGGTCCCAGGCTCGCTGCAGGGTCCCCTCGAAGCCCGGATCGCCCTGGGCGAGGTAGGGGACCTCGTCGATCACCACGATGGACGCCCGGTCGTCGGGGAGCACCTGACCGAGGAGGTGGAAGGCGCCGTCCCAGCTGCTCAGGGGCGTCTTGGCCAGCAACTCCCATTCCGGCGCCCCCGAGAGGAAGGCGTCCTTGCGGAACTGCTCCAGCTCCTGCTCCAGCCGGACCCCGCCCGCGGTGTAGTAGAGCACCGGGGCACCGGCCGACCGCACGAACTCCTCGACCAGCCGCGATTTCCCCACCCTCCGACGGCCGCGCATGACCAGGCATCGCCCGGGACGGCTCTTCCCTGTCTCCGCACGCACCGCGTCCAGATGGTCATGCAGCAGGGCGAGCTCCCGCTCGCGTCCGACGAACTCCACCACGGCATGCTCTCATTGATGTTAGTAACTTCACTGATACTTCCATCAACGAGAGTAACCTTTCCGGCGGCGAGGTCCGCGGCGGTCCGGCCTCCCCGGCCTCGGCGGGTTTCCCGCGGCGGTCAGTTCTGCTCGCTGAGCACCCCTATGACGTACTTGTTGATCCGGCTCGCCGCGGCCTGCGAGACCTCGGTGAAGTGCAGGCGGATCTCTGCGCCGTCACCGCCCCTCCTGTGGTGGACGATCTCGGCGCCCAGCGTCAGGACGTCCTCGCCCCGCAGCGGGATGTCGATCTCGACGAGGTCGCCGTGCTTCAGCGGGGCGTCCCGGCCGGTGGAGCAGTGCGCCCCCGAGGCGCTCAGGTCGAGCAGCTGGACGGGGTGGCTGCGGCCGGCCGAGCGGATCCAGGTGGCGTCGCCGATCGCCGCGCGCGGGAAGCTGCGCCGTTCGAGCTGGGTGGCCAGGTCCGCCATGGTCGAGATCCGGCGGATCGCCCGGTCCAGATACTCCCTGAGCAGATCGACGCTGGAGTGCTGCTGCCGGGTGATGACGCCGACCTGCGCGGTGGCCTCGTCGAGGGTGCCGACGCCACTGGTCATCTCGGTGAGCGCCACCGCCATGGCGGTGGCGTTCTGCTCCAGCGACCGGATGATGGCGGTGATCTCGTCGGTCGACCGGGTCGTCGTCGTGGCCAGCTCCTTCACCTCGTTGGCCACGACGCTGAACCCCTTGCCCGCCTCACCCGCGTGAACCGCCTCGATGGTGGCGTTGAGCGCGAGCAGGTTGGTCTGCATGGCCACGCTCGAGATGATGTGGGCGATCCCCTCCACCTTGTGCAGGCTCAGCTCGAGCTGCTCGACGGTGTCGTTGGCCCGGCGCGCCTGCTCGACGACGCGGTGGGTGATGGTGTCGGTCACGCTGACGCGCTCGTCGATGGTGTCGGCCGTACCACGCAGTTCGTCGGTCTTGTCGACGACCACCTGGAGCTCGTCCAGGATGTTCGAGACGCTGCCGTTGATCATCTCCTGGGCTCGCTGGCGGGCCTGCTGCTCGCTGAGCTGGCGCTCGGCGTAGGTGACGCGCAGCTGCTCCTCCCGCGCGACGTTGGCCTGCTCCAGCTCCGCGTCCTGCGCGGCCATCGCATCGAGCATGGTGTCGATGGCCCGTCCCAGCGCGCCGATCTCGCCGCCGTCGCCGGACCGCACGCGCAGGGTGCGGTCCCCCGAGGCGATGACGGCCTCGGCGGTACGCCGGAGCGGCCCGACCTGCCGCCGGATCCCCCGGCGCACCAGCAGGATCACCGCCGCGAACAGGAGTGCCGCCGCGATCGCGGTCATCAGGAACATGTCGCGCAGCGCCGTCGTCGCCGTCTCGTGGATCGGGCGGTCGCGTACCGCCTCGATCAGGATCGGCTCTCCCTCGACGGCGGGCAGGGCGACGGTCATCCCGATGCGGTCCTCGTCGAGGGCCTTCGTGACGACCTTCAGCTCGCCCAGCCGGCTGGAGAGCGTGAGAGGGCGCCCGCCCGCCGTCCGGGCCTCGCTCACCCGTTCCACCGGCAGGCCGATCTGCTCGCCGAGTGCGGCGAGGCGATCCTCGCTGAGGGCCTTGAAGTAGATGAGACCGCCCGCGGGCTCGGCGCCGCTGCCACCGGGATGGCTGGCGAAGCCGCAGTACAGGAACGGCGTGCCGGACGTCGGGACGACGCCGCAGCGGGCCGACCCCGGGTCGGCGCCGATGTCGAAGAGCCTCCGCAACGACTCGGGCCGGGCCAGGTCGGCCGGGAGCGGGGCGAACCCCGCCCCGGTCCCGGCCAGCCCTCCGACCCGTACGGTGCCGTCCGGTCCGGTGCCGACGACACCGTCCACACCGTAGATGCGCTGGATGTCACCCGGCGGGAAATCCGCCTCGAAGGCGGCTCCGTCGGCCTCACGCACATCCGCGAAGGAACTGTCCCAGATCGAGTTGGTCGCCCCGTAGTCGCCGAGCAGGCGGATCTCGTAGTCCAGCGCGATGCGTATCCGCTGCGCGTTCTGGGCCATCTGGTCGGCCTCGACGCGGTCGAACGCGGTGACCGCGACCTGTCGCTGGGCCACGAAACCGAGCGCGACGACTGCGACGACGACGAGCCCCGCCAGAGGGGATCCGGCTCTGAGGCGACTGAGTTTCACGGCGACTCCATCGACCCTCGCACGCCGATCCTGAGGAGAAGCCCTGCCTGCGGAGAAACCCTGTCTGCGGACCCCGCCGTGCCGTGATCCCGTTGACGGAAGTGACTCCGCCGGTGCTTCCGCCGGGGGACCGGCTCCTTAGACCGGCAGTTCCACGGTGGCGACCTCCATGACCTCGGTGGTGCTGGCGGTCTCCCAGCGCACGGAGACCGGGCCGTCCAGCGACAGGGTGGCGATGGCGTTGGAGAACCAGGGGCCGTCGGTGATCCGCCACTTGACCGGGGGGCGCGGGATCTTCGCCAGGCGGGCCAGCAGGCCGCCGATCAGGGTGGCGACGCCGAACTGGGCGACGATGTTGGCGAGCCGGAGGACACGGCTCAGCGGGTTGCGGATGGGCGAGCAGACGAGCTGGTAGATCGGGTGCTTCCTGGCCTTCGCGGCATACGAGTAGTGGATGTCCCCGGAGAGGATGATCACGGGCTTGCCGGTCCGGGCCAGCAGCCGGGACAGGTCCTCGAAGGAGCGGCGGAAGGCCGACCAGTGCTCCAGGTCGAAGGTCTGGCGCAGCCACTCCGACCAGCGGGCGATCCGCGGGCCCCAGGCGCCCTGGGCCAGCGCCTCGTTCCAGTTCTGCACGTGGTGGATGCCGGCCGGGAGCAGGAACGGCACCGAGGTGCCGATCACGAAGCGCTCGACGCCCTCCCCCGCCAGCTGCCCGGTGAGCCACTCCCACTCCACGGGGTCGAGCATCCGCCGGTCCCCCGGGGTGAGCTGCCGCGCGCACCGCGAGTCGAGCATGATCAGGCGGGTGGTGCCCAGGTCGCGGGCGTAGCTCCACCGGCTGTCGGCGGGGACGGCGTCGGCGTGCGCGGCGAAGGTGTCGAGGATCTCGGCCCCGTCGCCCTCGGCGGCGCACAGCTTGCCGAGCAGGCCGTCGGCGTCGCGCTCGGCCGGCGACAGGTTGCCCAGGTGCTGGTAGATCCAGTAGGCCCCGAGCCCGGCGACCACCCGGCGCGGCCACCACTCCACCTGGGCCATCTTCGCGCGCCAGTCGGAGGAGGTGTTCCAGTCGTCGCGGAGGTCGTGGTCATCGAAGATCATTCCGGTGGGCACGGTGGAGAGCAGCCAGCGGATCTCCGGGTCGGTCCAGGCCACCCGGTACAGCTCGGCGTACTCCTCGAAGTCGGCGATCTCGGTCTTCGGCTCGTCGTCCCTGCGGTTCTTGATGAACTCCAGCATCTCGGCGGAGGGCTCGTCGGCGTAGACCTGGTCGCCGAGCAGCAGCAGCAGGTCGGGCCAGTCCTGCTCGGGGGCCTCCATCATGCGGCAGCCGTACGCGCGCAGCACGTCGACCCCGTGCGAGATCGTGTGGACCACGTCGTGCGGCACGCTGGTCCGGCAGGAGCCGAACATCACCTTCCGGGGGCCGTCCGGGCCGAGCAGCCGGATCCGGCTGGGCGGATGGTCCGGCAGCGGCCAGACGCGCTCGGAGCCGAGACGGACCTCGTAGGCTCCGCCGCCGGCCAGGTCCACGATCGCGTAGTGGTGGCCGTGCACGGTGAAGGTCCGCGCGCTCGCCCGCGTCTCCCCGGCCTCGACCGTCACCTCGCACGGCTCGCTGGTCTCCACCCAGACCGAGGCGCTCCGCTCGTCGACATAACGCAGCAGCGGCCCGACGACAAGTTCCGGCACGTTCACCCTCCCAGACACTCCAGGCCGGCGGAGCCCTTCCAGCGGGCCCGCCGTACCGGCACGCCCCGTTCCGGTGCCCGGTCATCCCACCCGATAACAACGGATCATCAGCTATGCCTAGAAAAGGATAAACATCAGCACAAGAGGGATATCCATCCTCACCGGATCCCGGTGGGACGCCCCGGCGACCGCGCCGGGCATCGGGGACCGTCACGAACGGCCGGGCGACACGCGGGCTCCCGCCGCCCGGATACGACGGGGACCGACCGGGCGGTTCCGGACGGGACGGGCACGGACTCGCACCCGCCCCGCCCGGAAGACCCGGTCCGGCGCGGTCTACCGGGAGAAGACTCCGCTCAGCACGCCCCCCAGCACCTCGGTGGGGCGCTGCTGCTCCCCGTGGAGAGAGGTCACGGCGACGAGCGCCCCGGTGGCGCCGGGGACGACCCACTGCATGACGCGCAGCTGCCGCTGCGCCTTCGCGACCTCGGCGGGGGTGTCCTCTCCCGGTTTCACGCCGCCCTCGGCCGGGACCTCGCCCGCCTGCTCGAGCGTGGCGCCGAGCTTCCTGCTGTAGGCGGTGGCGGCCAGCGCCGCGGTGGTCAGCGCCAGTTTGAGCATGGAGCTGGATCCCACACCGCGCTGGCGGGCGACGCGCCCCTTGTTGGCCATCAGCAGGCCCGTCGCACCGACGAGGTGCATGGCGATGCCCGCCAGGTTGACCGGCGTCCACCGGTCCCATCCCGCGTTCGCCACCCGCGTACGCTCGCGCCTGTCACTGACCTTGGAAGATGCGCCGTTCAGGCCGACGGCCCCCATCAGCGAGCCGCCGAACCAGATCGCCATCCCGATGTCGTGCATGCTGCGTATGACGGTGTTGCGTTGCATGTGACCCCCCTGTCACCGGTAACGGAGTCGCGGTCCCCTTACCGGCACCACCATGCCGGTACCGCGACGAAAGGTCGTTTACCCGGATTGCGACATGAGATCCGCGCATGTCCCGACTTTCGAGAATGGATCATCTCCGGGTCCGGCGATGCGGCCTCACGCGACGCTCGACTCGACGTCCACACCGCCCGGCAGCGCCTTGGAGGAGGGGCAGTGCCGGTGCGCCTGCCCGGCCGGGCGGACGGCCGGCGACCGGCCGGACGGATCCTCGCCGCCGCGGCCTCCGGCCACCGGCGTGGACGTCCGCTCCGGGACCACTCCAGATCGGCGGTCGTCCTCCGGGAAGCCCGCCATATTGGCGGGTTCCTTTCCCCGCCCCGAGGCGCTTTCCTCGATGACAACAGATCAGCCGGTAAGTGGGGAAACACACAAAGATCAGCCACCGAAACGCAACATGTCCACCTTGGCGTGATCAACACCCCATAACTACGCTGATCATGACAAACTGCCACGAGCGGAGCAATGGCGCTCCGCTCACCGTATGGAGGACTCCCTTCATGTCCATCATGGTGCCGTCAACGACGCCGGCAGCCACCCCCCTGCTCACCCCGGGCCGCCAGGCCCTCGACTCCGCGCTCTTCCAGCTCGACCAGGCCGCCGACCGGCTCGGCCTGGACGACGGCCTGCGCACGATGCTCGCCACCCCCCGCCGCTCGCTCACCGTCGCGGTGCCCGTCCGCCGCGAGGACGGGCGGATGGACGTCGTGCAGGGCTTCCGGGTCCAGCACAACATCACCCGCGGCCCGGCCAAGGGCGGCATCCGCTTCCACCCCTCCACCGACATCCACGAGGTCACCGCGCTGGCCATGTGGATGACCTGGAAGTGCGCGCTGGTCGGCATCCCGTACGGCGGCGCCAAGGGCGGCGTCTCCGTGGACCCGGCCTCGCTCACCGTACGCGAGCTGGAGCGGGTCACCCGCCGCTACGTCAACGAGATCCTGCCGATCATCGGCCCGGAGCGGGACATCCCGGCCCCCGACGTCGGCACCGACGAGCAGACCATGGCCTGGATCATGGACACCTACTCGGTGAACGCGGGCTACCCGGTCCCCGGCGTGGTGACCGGCAAGCCGATGACGCTCGGCGGCTCCCTCGGCCGGGCCGGGGCCACCTCCCGCGGCGTGCAGATCGCCGCGCTCCGGGCGCTGCAGGGCTCTCCCGAGGGCCGCACCGTCGCGGTCCAGGGCTTCGGCAAGGTCGGCGCGCTCGCCGCTCGCTACCTCGCCGACGCCGGCTGCCGCGTGGTGGCGGTCTCCGACGTCACCGGCGCGGTGGTGAACCCCTCCGGTCTCGACGTCGACGACCTGCGGGCCTGGGTGGCGGAGTCCGGCGGCGTGCGCGGCTACCGGCACGCCGACGCCCTGTCCCACGCCGAACTGCTGGAACTGGACGTCGACGTCCTCGTCCCGGCCGCGCTGGAAGGCGTGATCACCGAGGGGAACGCCCCCCGGATCAGGGCCCGCCTGATCGTGGAGGGCGCCAACGGCCCCACCACCCCCGAGGCGGACCGCATCCTGGCCGACGCCGGGACCACGGTGGTCCCCGACATCCTGGCCAACGCCGGCGGCGTGATCGTCTCCTACCTGGAGTGGGTGCAGAACATGCAGGCCTACTCCTGGAGCGCCGACGAGGTCGAGATCAAGCTCCGCGACCTCATGGAGCAGTCCTTCAACGCGGCGGCCGGGCTGTCCGCCGAGCGCGGCGTCACGCTGCGCCAGGCCGCCCACGTCATCGGCGTGGGCCGGGTCGCCGAAGCCCACCGGCTGCGCGGCCTGTACCCCTGACGGCCACCGGATCCGCCGGGACCCACCCCACCGGGTCCCGGCGGGCCCGGTCCCCGGTGGAAGAAGCCCTCCGTCAGGCGGCGTTCCGCCACGGGGCGGTGTCCAGCAGCTCGTCGACCCGCGGGGCGGGGACGGGCGGCGAGAACAGGTAGCCCTGCGCCAGGGGGCGCCCCATCTGCTGCAGCAGGGCGGCCTGCTCGGAGGTCTCCACGCCCTCGACCACGGTGTCCAGGTGCAGGCTGGCCGAGAGCTCCATGATCGCCTTGGTGAAGGCCTGCGTCTGGTGGGGCCCCTCCTCCGTCAGCGCGATGGTGAACGAGCGGTCGATCTTGAGGACGTCCACCGGCAGGGTGCGCAGGTAGGCCAGGGACGAGTAGCCGGTGCCGAAGTCGTCCAGGGCGATGCGCACGCCGTGCTCGCGCAGGGCGTCGAGGACGCCGATGAGGCGCTGGGTCTCGGCCGGGGTGGTGGCCAGCAGCATGCTCTCGGTGATCTCCAGGGTCAGCGCTCCCTCGGGCAGCTCGTGCCGGACCAGCGTCTCCAGGACCATGGCGCCGAAGCCGTCCTCGCGCAGCTGGCGGCCGGAGACGTTGACGGCGACCGAGATGCCGTACCGCTCGTGCCAGCGGCGCGCGTCGGCGCAGGCCTGCTCCAGCACCCACCGGCCGATCGGGACGATGAGGCCGGTCTCCTCGGCGACGGGGATGAAGATGTCCGGCCGGACCGGCCTGCCCCCGGTGGGAGTCCAGCGCAGCAGGGCCTCGACCCCGCAGATGTCACCGTCGATCAGGTTCACCACGGGCTGGTAGTTCAGGGTGAACTCGTCGCCCGCGAGCGCCCGGCGCAGCTCGGCGGTGAGCCGGGTGCGCTCCAGCTGGGCGTCGCGCAGCCCCGGCTCGAAGACGGCGATCTGGTCCTTGCCCGCGTTCTTGGCCGCGTACAGCGCCAGGTCCGCGTTGCGCAGGGCCTCCGACGGACTGTCGACGCCGAGCCCGGCCAGGATGCCGATGCTGGTGGTCAGGTGCAGCTCCCGGGCCTCCAGCCGGTAGGGGGCCCGCACCGCGGTCAGCACGCGCCGGGCCAGGGCGAGCGCCTCCTCGGGCGTCGCCTCGGGCAGCAGCAGGGCGAACTCGTCGCCACCGAGGCGGGCCAGGATCCGGCCCGGGGCCTCGACGGTGTTCAGCCTCCGGGCCACGTGGGTGAGCAGCTCGTCCCCGATCGGGTGGCCGAAGGTGTCGTTGACGTCCTTGAACCCGTCCAGGTCCAGCAGGAGCAGCGCGGGCGGCCGTATGCCGGGAAGGGAGGAGGAGGCGATGATCGTGTGCTCGAGGGACTGGCTGAGCAGGGTCCGGTTGGCCAGCCCGGTCAGCGGGTCGTGCAGGGCGCGGTGCGAGAGGCTGCGCTGGAGCGCCTCCTGCCGGCGCAGGGCGACGCCCAGCTCGGCGGAGCGCTCCTCCGCGAGCCGCGCGAGGGTGTTCAGGCGCAGCACCAGCAGTACGGCCAGCATCACGGTCAGCGCCGTGTTCATCAGGCCGTCGAAGAAGTGGCCCGACCCGGAGGACTCCAGGGACGCGTGGCCGAGTCCGGAGACCAGCGGGCTGAGCAGCGCCAGACCCAGGAAGGCCATCACCCGTCCCCGGCTGGACACGACGGGCGTGCGCAGGCGCCTCCCGGCGGCGTCGGGGTGCAGGACGGCGGCGCCGGACAGGACGGAGAAGCCCAGCCAGCCGAGCGTGGCGGCGGCGCCGGAGGACCGGCCCGCCACCTGGTCGACCAGGTAGGCGCCGTCTCCGGCGAACAGGGACAGGTAGGCGGCGCCCAGCAGCCGCAGCCACGGCGCGCGGCGGTTGTCGAACGCCAGCCGCAGGAGGATGCCGACGGCGAACAGGTCGATGACGGGGATGGCGACCGCGAACGCGAGGTCCGCGCCGGTGCGCCCGCTCGCGTCGATCAGCGGGCCGATCAGGAAGGTCCACAGCGGCATCGCCACGCAGACGGCGATGATGCCCGCGTCCAGCAGCCCGGCCCCGCGCGAGCCCTCGGCCCGCAGGCTGAGCATCGTCAGCGCGACCAGCGACAGGGCGTAGGTGGCCAGGGTGCCGGCCCGGTACAGGTCCATGGACCCGGGGATCTCCAGCCAGACCCAGCCGACGCCCCAGGCCAGGGTGGTCGAGAGCCAGGCGGAGACGGCGGCGACGCACAGCAGCCGCCACGGCCACAGTCCGGTGAGCCCGTTCCTGCGGGCACCGGTCAGGACGGCGGCCGCCGAGGCCCCCTGCGCCAGCACCCACGCCAGCACGTCCAGTGCCGGGGAGACGGAGGCGAGGAACGGGGTCGCCGCGGTCAGCGCGGTGGCCGCCAGGAGGTAGACCAGCCAGAGCCGGGAGGCTCCGGTGAGGCGCGAGAGGGCGGAGGGGAACACCTCGGGCACGATCTGGCTCACCTCCTTCGCCGTCCGTCCTGTCGTGGGCACAGTGACTCGGAACCCACCATCGGTCCGGCGCGGAGGATCCTGAGCGTTTCCGTCCGGCCGGGGGCTCACGAACGGGCGTGGCCCCGGGGCGACGGCGGGGAGTCCGGCCCGTCCAGAACGCTGACCAGCCGTTCCAGCTCGCGCATGAGCCGCTCGGTGCGCTCCAGGCCGTAGGCCGCCTCGATCACCCGGTGGTGCCCGGCCACCCCGCCCTCCACCCGGGCGAGCAGCTCGGCGCCCCGGTCGGCGAGGAAGACCGCGACCCTGCGGCGGTCGGCCGGGTCGTGTCCCCGGTAGACCAGCGAACGGTCGACGAGCCGGTCGACCGCCTTGGTCAGCGTCGGGTGCGGCATCAGCACGGCCTCGGCCAGTTCGCCCATGGAGTGGCCGCGGCCGTCGGCGAGGCCGCGCAGGATGCGCCACTGCTCGACGGTGACGTCCTCGGCCGCCAGCGCGGCGGCGAGCCCCCGGTTGACGCTGCGCTCGGCCCGGCTGAGCAGGTAGGCGAGCGAGGATCCCAGCCCGGTCGTCACCACGTGGAGCTCCCGTCTGCATCCCGGTTGGACAACGGACCTGCCGGGCCCGTCTCCACGGGAGGATACTCGGCTCCGTGGCAGAAGCCGTCCCAGGAGGAGCCGTCGCAACCGTGATCACCCCCTTGGAGGCGCGGCTGCTCGGGACGTCCGCGCTGCGCGTCGGGCTCGTGGTCCCGGTCTCCGGGGTGCTCGGGCTGGTCGGGCCGTGCGCGATCAACTGCGCGATCCTGGCCGCCGACGAGGTCAACCGCGCGGGCGGGATCCTCGGCAGGCAGGTCGAGCTGGTGCTCGTCGACGGCGGCCGCCCTGCGGAGCTGGTCGCGGCCGAGACCGGCGCGCTGGTGTCCGCCGGAGCCGTCGACGCGGTGGCCGGGACCTGCGGCAGCGACGTGCGCGTGGCGGTGGTCCGGGCGCTGGCCGGGCGGGTGCCGTTCGTCTACGCCCCGCCGTACGAGGGGGGCGGCCACGCGCCCGGCGTCTACTTCCTGGGCGAGACGCCGGAGCGGCAGCTCGGGCCCGGCATCGACTGGCTGGTCGCCGGCCGCCGCGCCCGCCGCTGGTACCTGCTCGGCAACGACTACGTCTGGCCGCGCCTGGTCCACGCGGCGGCCAGACGGCGCCTGGCCGGGCACGGCGCCTCGGTGGTCGGCGAGCGGCTGGTGCCGTACGGCGTGCGGGCCTTCGCCCCCCTGCTGGAGGAGCTGGCCGCCGCGCGGGCCGACGCGGTGCTGCTCAGCCTGATCGGCAGTGACCTCGTCGCCTTCAACCGGGCCTTCGCCGCGGCGGGGCTGCCGTGCGCGCGGCTCTGCGGGGCGCTGGAGGAGCACGGCCTGCTCGGCGTCGGCGGTGACACGACCGGCGAGCTGTACGGGGCGATGGGCTACTTCGCGAGCATGGTCACCGAGGAGAGCCTGAGTCTGGGCGAACGCTACACCCGGCGCTTCGGCCCCACCGCGCCGCTGCTCAACGGGCACGGGCAGGGCTGCTACGAGGCGGTGCTGATGATCGCCGCGCTCGCCGCCCGCGCCGGGACCCTCGCGGTGCCCGCGGTGGACGCGGCCGCCGACGGCGCGTCGATCGTCACGGCGCGCGGACGGCTGACGCTCCGGGGCCGGGGCGTGCGGCGGCACGCGCATCTCGGCCGGGCCGACGGGCTCGACTTCGACATCATGTGCTGAACGGCGTGAGGACGCGGCGTGCGAGGGCGGAGCGCGGGACCGCGAGGAGATCATCCAGAAGCTTCCAATAGAAATCTTTTCCTTTTCAAGGATTAGCTCTAGGGTACGGCTGCCCCCTTCGTCAAGGAGCCGCCATGGCAACCGACCCCTCTCTGGAGCACTTCGGCTACCAGCAGGAACTCCGCAGGTCGCTGAGCTTCACCGACCTGCTCGTCTACGGCCTGATCTTCATGGTGCCGATCGCCCCGTTCGGCATCTTCGGCAGCGTCTACCAGGGCTCCGGCGGCATGGTCGCCCTCGCCTACGTCATCGGCATGGTCGCGATGGCCTTCACCGCACTGTCCTACGCGCAGATGGCCCGGGCCTTCCCGATGGCCGGCTCGGTCTACACCTACGCCGGCCGCGGCATCGCCGCACCGGTCGGCTTCCTGGCCGGGTGGGTGATCCTGCTCGACTACGTGCTGGTGCCCGCCCTGCTCTACCTCATCGCGAGCTACGCGATGGCCTCGTTCGTTCCCCTCATCCCCGTCTGGGGCTGGCTGGTCATCTTCGTGCTGCTGAACACGGTGGTGAACTACGCGGGCATCCAGATGACCGCCCGGATCACCAAGGTCATGCTGGTCGCCGAGCTCATCGTGCTGGCGGTCTTCCTGGTCGTCGGCCTGGTCGCGCTGGCCCAGGGGAAGGCCCAGGCGGGCGCGCTCAGCCCGCTCTTCGACTCCTCGACGTTCTCCTGGCCCCTGGTCTTCGGCGCGGTCTCGATCGCGGTGCTGTCCTTCCTCGGGTTCGACGGCATCTCGATGCTGGCCGAGGAGAACCGGGAGGACAGCCGGGTGCTCGGGCGGTCCATGGTGGCCGCGCTCGGCCTGGCGGGCGTGCTGTTCATCGCGCAGACCTGGGTGGGCGCGCTGCTGACCCCGGACCGGGAGAAGCTGCTGGCCGAGGGCGACCCGGCGGGCACCGCGTTCTACGACATGGCCGAGTTCGCCGGGGGCCACTGGCTCGGCGTGCTCACCGCCGTCGCCACCGCGATCGCCTGGGGGTTCGCCAACTCGCTGGTCGCCCAGGCCGCCACCTCCCGGCTGCTGTTCGCGATGGCCCGCGACCGCCAGCTCCCCCGGTTCCTGGCCCGGGTGGACCCGGCCCGGCGGGTCCCGGTCAACGCGACGCTGCTCGTGGCCGCGGTCTCCCTGGCCGTGGGCCTGTACCTGACCACCCGCGACGACGGCATCGGCCTGATCAGCGGGCTGGTCAACTTCGGCGCGATGACCGCCTTCCTCGCGCTGCACGTCTCGGTCGTCGTCCACCACGTCCTGCGGCGGGGCAGCCGCGACTGGTGGCGGCACCTGATCGCCCCGGCGATCGGCTTCGCGATCCTGGTCTACGTCGTGGTCAACGCCAGCATCGCGGCCCAGGCCCTCGGCCTGGCCTGGCTCGGCCTCGGCGTGGTGGTGCTCGGCGCCTCCTACGCCCTGGGCCGGCGCCCCACCCTGTCCGGCCTGAACGATCCCTCGGACGCCTCCCCCAAGCAGACCCTCTGACCGCCCGACCCCAGGAGAGATCACGTGTTCGACGCATCCGAGGCGCCGCCGCCCTCCCCGAGCCCCCGGACCCCGGGAGGCGCACGATGAACGTCGTCTCCTACCGGCCCGGCCCGGCCGAACTCGCCTACACCTTCGGCGGCCGTCCCGCCGTCGGCACCGTACGGCCCGGCACGATCCTGGAGCTGTACACCGAGGACTGCTTCGGCGGGCGGGTCCGCTCGGTCGACGACCTGCCCTCGAAGGTCTGCGAGTTCCCCTACCTCAACCCGGTCACCGGCCCCTTCCACGTCGAGGGCGCCGAGCCCGGCGACACGCTCGCGCTGCACTTCGTCGCCATCGAGCCGGCCAGGGACTGGGCGGTCTCCACCACGTTCCCGCACTTCGGCGCGTTGACCGCGACCCACACGACGGCGATGCTGCACCCGCCGCTGGACGAGGTCGTCTGGCGCTACGACGTCGACGCGGAGAAAGGCGTGGTCCGCTACCGCGCCCGCCGGAGCGACTTCACCGTCGAGCTCCCGCTGGACCCCATGCACGGCACCGTCGGCGTCGCGCCGGGCGCCTCCGAGGCCCGGATGACGATCACCCCGGACGCCCACGGCGGCAACATGGACACCCCCGAGCTGCGTGCGGGAGTGACCGTGTACCTCGGCGTGAACGTCGCGGGGGGGCTGTTCGCGATCGGCGACGGCCACGCCCGGCAGGGGCACGGCGAGGTCTGCGGCACCGCGGTCGAGGCGGCGATGAACACCGTGGTGGCGGTGGAGCTGATCAAGGGGGTGAGCACCCCCTGGCCGCGGCTGGAGGACGACGGCCACCTGATGTCCACCGGCTCGGCCCGCCCGCTGGAGGACGCCTACCGGATCAGCCAGCACGACCTGGTCACCTGGGCCGCCGAGCTCACCGGCCTGGACGTCCTGGACGCCTACCAGCTCGTCAGCCAGGCGGGCCAGGCCCCGGTCGGCAACGTCTGCGACAGCAACTACACCATGGTCGCCAAGCTCCCCAAGGACTACCTGGGCGGTCCCGCCGTCTACGAGTCGGCCCACGACCGCCTGCGCTCCCTGGGCCGCCGCTACCTGTCGGAGCGCTGACAGCCCCGGAACCGTCCCGCACCGCCGCACGACCCGGAGTGCGACGGCGCGGGACCTCCCGGAGAGCGCCGCCGTCCCTCCCCACGACCCGGGCGCGCCGTCACGGCCGGGCGGCTCTGACGATGTCCTCGCAGAGGGCGTGGGTGGCCAGGGCGTCTCCGGCGTCGAGGACGGCGCCCGAGCGGACCGCGTCCAGGAACTCCAGGCAGACCTGCTCGATGCCGCGCTGGCGGGAGACCGGGGTCCAGTCGCCGCGCCGGGTGAGGGTCTCGGTCCCGGCGTAGTCGGTCACCTCGGCGAGGTTGGCCACCCGGCGCTTGGCGCCGCCGCCCATGACCTCCACGGTCTCCTCGGACGCGCCGCCCACCCTGTTCATGATCCCGAAGGCGGTGAAGCCGTCGCCGGAGAGCTCCAGGGTCACGTGCTCCAGCAGGCCGTCCCTGACCCGGGTCCGGATGCCGGTGTGCCCGACCTCGCCGGGGACCAGGAAACGGAGGGTGTCCACGACGTGGACGAAGTCGTCGAAGATCGCGGTCCGCGGGTCCTCGGCCAGCCCTCTGCGGTTCTTCTGCATCACGACCAGGTGCCGGGGCAGGTCCAGCAGGGCCGCGTAGGACGGCGCCCGGCGGCGGTTGAAGCCCACGAGCAGGGAGCGCTCCCGCTCGCGCGCCAGCCGTACGAGACGCTCGGACTCGGCGAGGGTGTAGGCGATCGGCTTGTCCAGGTAGACGTGGACGCCCGCACGGAGCAGCGGTTCGACGATCTCCGCGTGCGCGCTCGTGGCCGCGTGCACGAAGGCGGCGTCGACTCCCGCCTTCACGACCTCCTCCACCGAGGTGAAGCGGGGCCCGATCCGGTGGGCGTCGCCGAGCCGGTCGAGGACGGCCCGGTTGCGGGTGCACAGGTGGAGGTCGAGGCCGGGCAGCGCGGACAGGACCGGCAGGTAGGCCTTCTCCGCGATGTCCCCGAGACCGATCATGGCAATCTTCATGCCGCGACCCTACGGCCTGCGGCCCGGGCCGGACGGCCGGATCGCATGGCGTGCCGTCCGGTCCGGGCCGCACGCCTCTCCCTACGGCCCTGCGCACACCCTTCCACGCGGGCCTGCCCCGGAAGGGCTCACGCCGCCGTGGCCAGGCGCTCGCGCCACCAGGCGATCGTCTCGGCCAGTGCCTCGTCCATCGGGGTGGGCGCCGTGCCGAAGGTCACCTGGAAGTCGGTGGAGTCGAGGACGAACGGCCGGACGAACTGGTACCGCAGCTCCTCCAGCTCGCCGAGCACGGGAGAGAAGGCTCCCGCCGTGCGGAGCAGCCAGTGGGGCATGGCCCTGACCCCGGGGTTGCGCACCCCGGCCAGTTCGCACAGGCGCTCCGCCACGGCGCGGTAGGTCATCGCGGGTCCCGTCGGGACGTGCCAGGCGCGGCCCCAGGACCGGTCGTCGCCTGCGGCGGTCACCAGGGCGCGGGCCACGTCGGGCACGTAGGTCCAGCTGTGCGGCTGGTCCGGGTCGCCGATGTGGCGGACGGCCTTGCCCGTGAGCAGGCGGGGGACGAGCCTGTCGCCCAGGTGCGACTGGTCCAGGCAGCCGGGGCCGAAGTAGTCGGACCCGCGCACCTCGGTCACCCGGACCCGCCCGGCCTCGTGCGCGGCCAGGGCATCGCGCCACATGCGGGCTCGGATGGCGCCCTTGGCCGAGGGTGGCGCGAGCGGGTCGCCCTCCTTCATCGGGCGGCCGGGCGCG
Source organism: Thiemannella venezuelensis (assembly GCF_014203605.1). Classification (GTDB taxonomy): domain Bacteria; phylum Actinomycetota; class Actinomycetes; order Streptosporangiales; family Streptosporangiaceae; genus Planomonospora_A; species Planomonospora_A venezuelensis. The sequence goes on from NZ_JACHJJ010000012.1 coordinate 48,455, forward strand.
GCGTAGACGTAGAGGTTGCCGAGGATGACGTATCCGGCTCCGGCGGCCTCGGCGGCCCCCAGCAGGGACCCCGCCATCGGCGGCCAGTCCTGCGCCCAGCGGTGGTAGGGCGGGTTGACGCAGTTGTAGAGGGTGTCGGCGCCCTGCGTCAGGGCGGTCATCCGCTCCCGGTCGGCCGCGTCCGCGGCGACCTTGCGGACCCCGGGCAGGTCGGGGCCGGAACCGGACCGGCTGACGAGGACGACCTCGTGCCCCTGCCCGGCCAGCAGCGCGGCGACCTGGGAGCCGACCTGTCCCGCCCCGGCGATGACGTGCTTACCCATGATCATTCTTCCTCTCATCGGTTCCTGCCGGTTCTCACCGGTTCTCACTGGTTCCAGGCGAGCCGCAGGATGGCGTTGACGACGTAGACGGCGGCGAAGGCGAGCGCCGGGGTGAGGCGGCCGGCCAGGGCGAGGGCCGCGGCGCCGCCGCCGAACCAGAGCAGCTCCAGCGCCACCCTGGCCAGTCCGGTCAGCGGGACCCGGGCGTCGTTGGCGGCGCCGAAGACCGCCCAGACCGCGATGAACAGGGCGACCCCGCCGAGCCCGAGGAGCAGTTTCACCGGCCAGTTCTGGCCCGCGGTGAAGCCCCAGTAGCCGACCGAGGCCAGCACACCCAGCTCCAGCAGGAACATCACGAGGAGGTTGGTGCTCTTGGCGAGGGGCAGCATCGGGACTCCTTAGAGATTGCCGTTCCGTTCTGAGAGCAATGCTCTCTCATTGGAGCAGAGTCCGTCAAGAGCAGTGCTCTCGTTTCTCTTCGGTGCTCTGGTACGGTCGTCGCATGAACGCAGGCCGTACAGCACGGGAACGGGTCCGGGCCGAGCTGACCCGCGAGATCACCGACATAGCGCGCAGGCAGCTGGCCGTCGACGGCGCGGCGGGGCTCTCGCTCCGCGCGGTCGCCCGGGAGATGGGCATGGTCTCCTCGGCGATCTACCGCTACTTCCCCTCCCGGGACGACCTGCTCACAGCGCTGATCATCGACGGCTACAACACCGCCGGCGAGGCCGTCGAGAGGGCCGACGCCGCCTGCCCGCGCTCCGACTACACCGGACGGTGGCTGGCGGTCTGCCACGCCGTGCGGGACTGGGCGCTGGCCCGCCCGCACGAGTACGCGCTGCTGTACGGCTCGCCCGTGCCCGGCTACCAGGCGCCGATGGACACCGTCACCGCGGCGGTCCGCGACACCGTCGTCTACGGCCGGATCCTCTCCGAGGCCCATGCCGCCGGGGCCCTGAACCCGCCGGGCGTCTGCCCTCCCGCGCCCGCCTCCTTCGCCGGCGACGCGGCACGCGTGCGCGAGGTCATGCCCGGCGTCCCCGACGACGTGGTCGCCCGCGCCCTGGTCGCCTGGAGCGGCCTGTTCGGCTGGGTGAGCTTCGAGCTGTTCGGCCAGTTCAACGCCGTGGTCCTGGATCCGGCGACGGCCTTCGGCCACGCCATGCGCTGCCACGCCGCCCTGCTCGGGCTCCCGGCTCCCGCCGCTCCCCCGCACCGGTAGACGGCCCCGCTCCCTCCGGCGGCGGGGCGGACGGGCGGGTGCGGCGTCCGGGGCGGCGGTGGCAGGATGCCGGGATGGATTCGATCTTGCGTAGCGCGGGCGAGCTGCTCGGCACCGAACTGTCCGACCCGGTCGACCTGGGCGGCAGCATGCGCAGCACCGTGCTGCGCTGCCGTACGGCCGGCGGCGGAACCGTGATCGTCAAGTCGTTCACCGACGGGCCCGAGGGGCTGCGCGGTTTCACCTCCGAGGCGGCCGGGCTCTCACTGCGGCTGGCGGGCCCCGAACTGCTGGGCGTGGACACCTCCGTGCCGCTGGTGGTGATGGCGGATCTCGGAGACGCGCCGTCCCTGGCGGACGTCCTGCTCGGGGACGATCCGGAGGCCGCCGCGGAGGGCCTGCTGACCTGGGCCCGCGGGCTCGGGCGGCTGGCCGCGGGGTCGGTGCCCAGGCGCGCCGACCTCGCGTCGCTCTGGACGCGGTACGGCGGAGGCGCGACGTCCTGGGAGGACGAGCCGTGGATCGGGCAGAACGCCGCCCGCCTGCTCGCCTCGCTCGCCGGAGCCGGGCTCGTGATGCCGGCCGGGCTGGCCGGGGAGCTGGCCGGGATCGGGGCGGTGGCCGCGGAGGAGTACCCGGCGTTCACCCCGGGCGACACCTGCCCCGACAACAACCTGCTCACCACGGAGGGCCTGCGGCTGATCGACTTCGAGGCCGCCTGCTTCCAGTCGGTCTTCCTGACCGCCGCGTACTGCCGGATGCCGTTCTCCACCTGCTGGTGCGTCTTCCGGCTCCCGTCCGGGCTGGCGGAGGAGATCGAGCGGGTCTTCCGCGCGGAGGTCGTGGCGGCCTACCCGGCGCTGGCGGAGGACGAGGTCTGGCAGGCGGGGATGCGGCGGGCGACCGTGGTCTGGACGGTGTTCGCGACGGTGAACATGCTGCCGCGCACCGTGGAGGACGGGCCGATCCACCGGACCCGGCGGCCGGTCCCGACCCGGCGGCAGGTGCTGAGGCACCGCTGGGAGCTGGCGAGCACGGTCGAGGAGTATCCGGCGTTCGCCGAGACGATGCGGCTGCTGCTGCGGGAGGTCGCCGGAGGCTGGGACGTGCCCCCGCTGCCCGGGTACCCCGCGTTCTCCGGCCTGCGCGCCGGACCGGCCGGCCCGGCCGCCGCGGCCGTACCGACCGGCTCGCAATGACTCCGGCGCGACCGCCGGCGCCGGTCCCCTCGCGGGCACGGGCGATCTCGCGCACCTTGCCCGCGTTCAGCGGACGGCGGCACTTCCCCGCCGGTCGAATACGTTTTCCGTCCTTTCTTCAGGGATGAATCCCGGCTTTCTGCCGGACGAAATTCTCAATCAGCGCGATATCCGCAAATCCATTACCCCTTTCTTGGGATTGAGCTTGTTCTGTTGACATGCTGTTGATTACCGTGTGAATGACGTGGGGGACGCCGCCTCCTGATCTGGTTCTGGTGCAGCGAGCCGTACGAGGGGAGCAGCGTGGCCGAGCTCGATCGCGAGGCGATGCGGGCCGTCGTGGAGCGGATCCGGCGGCTCTCGGACGAGCACTGGTGGGCGCTCGATCCCTCCTGCCGCCTGATGGAGGACGACGCGTGGGTGGGGCCCGCGGGTGCCCGGTTCGGCACGCAGGTCCACGCCGACCAGCGGGAGCTGCGCGCCGTGCTCGCAGAGGCGGTGCACAGCGCGGAGCGGAAGCTCGCCTCGCTGCCGGAGCGGCCATGACGACCGGCCCGGAGTTCACCGGAGTCAGGCAGGCCGAGTTCGACGCGATGGCCGGCGAGCACACCCAGGCCGCCGGGCGGCTGGAGCAGCTCGCACAGGCGCTGTACGGCGAGCTGCAGGGCGCCGGGCTCGACACCTCCCCCGCGGTGCGGCTGCGGGAGCTGGCCGGGCGGGTCACCGCGCAGGCCGAGGACCTGCGGCGGCGGCAGAAGCTGGTCCACGAGCTGGATCGGCGGAAGGTCGCCTTCGGGGTGAGCACGCCCGCCGGAAGCTTCCTGAAGGTCCCCGACACGCTGGAGGCCGCCCGTGGCCTGCTGGACGGGACGCTGGCGGGCCGCGCGGCGCTGAAAGGCGCGGACGGCGACGCCAGGGCACTGGCGGAGCTGGAGAAGTACGCCTCGCGGACCGGGGACGCGGAGTTCGCCAAGGTGTTCCTGAGCGTGCTGGGCGCCGGAGGCGTGACGCGGCTGCCCGGCTCGCTCGCCGTGCGGCTGCGCGAGGCCGCGAGCCGCGGAGACTCCGATCGTGTGGCGCGGCTCTCCGCCTCGGGCAAGCAGGCCCTGCGCATGCTGAGCACGGCTCTGGCCAAGGGAACCGACCCGAAGAACCCCGCGTACATGGGCGCCGGTTTCCTCAGGAGCCTGGCCAAGGAGGGCCGGAAGGAGCACAAGGCCGGTGACACGAAGTACGCGGGCTACCAGGCCCAGGCGCTGATCTGGCGTGCCCACGACGGGAAGACGCCGTTCTCGAAGGAGTTCATGGAGGTCGTCGGGCGCGACGCGGTCGTCTACGAGCAGGAGCGGTACAAAAGCAGGTGGGCGGCGAGCAAGGACCTGCTGGGCCGGACCTTCGCGGGAGACCAGATCCCCATGTTCGATCTGGCCTCCTCACTCGGTCTGGGCGGTCTGCTGAGGCCGGGGACGCACGCGGGCGGTCCGGGCGCGCAGACCAGGTCGTCGGTGGTGGACGATCTGTTCCACGCGGCGAGCTTCGGCAAGGACGCCTCCCAGGCCCTGCTGAACCACACCCCGGCGGGGTGGAAGGAGTCCGTGCTCGACTACATGCTGACCACGCGGTGGAACGCCTTCCGCTACCTGGACGACTACAAGCCGTTCAACGACGTGCTGATCGCCGCGACGACCGGTCAGGACACCACGTCCCAGAAACTGGCGTCCGAGATGACCAAGATCCTCGCCGACGAGGTCCGCCCCGCCTTCGCCAAGGGCGACGACGGGAACCTGTCAATCAAAGACCGGGCGGCATTCGACCGCTTCACGCCTCTGGGCTACCCGCTGGCCCGCGCGCTGGCGGCCAACATCGACCAGTTCTCCCGGCTCCTGCTCAACCACGCGACCTTCGGCAAGGCCTCGGCGGAGGACCTGTCCTACGCGCTGACGCTGGCCACTGCCAATGACGCCGGATTCGAGGCCCTGGTACGGGCTCAGACCGAGCACATGCGGGCGGCTCTCGACACTGTGCCCCCGGTGGGTCTCACCGCGGCCAATGCCGAGAAGCTGGGTTTCACGAAGTCCGATGTCAAGAAGTTCGACTTCGACGAGGATGGACGAGTCGACAAGGCCGACATCAAGCAGTTCCTGACCGACCGGACCGTGGCGGAGGCCCGTCCCTTCGGGCACATTGTGGAGATCCGCCATCAGACGCTGATCGCCCAAGGGTTGGACGGCAAGAAGGCGAGCGACGCCTTGAAAAACATGGTGCGGGACGGCATCGGCCTGTTCCCCGTGCCGGGCTCCCGGCAGTTGGGCGAGCAGGTCGGCCAGGCCTTCAGCGGACTGGTCACCAGTGCCTACGACAAGCTGACCGGATTCGGATACGACGCGCTCTCCAAGCAGATCGGCCAGCAGGCGGCCACTCAGGGGCGAAGCATGGACGAAGCTCATCGGACGCTGGGAGACAACCGGGTTGCGGTGGAGCGACTGGCAGAGCAAATGATCGCCACTGCCATGCTGAACAAGGGCATGCTCGATGAATTCGCCCTAAAGGATCAGTCGTTCGCGATGGGAACCCCGCCGAGACTCAAGCCCTTCACCGAGATGACCCCGCAGGAGTACAGCCAGTTCCTCGAATGGGCACGCGTAACCGGTGGAAGTGACGACCTGATGGACCGCTTCCATAACACCTTCCGCAGGACCAGCCATGTGGACGACTACCTCGACCTGCAGATTCCATCCTCCCCGGCAGGTGACAAGTGAGGCTTCGCCGTCTCTCCGTCACTCTGACCTCCCTCGCGTTCCTCGCTGCGGCCTGCACCTCGGAGAACGACGCAGCGTCCACACCCGCCCCGCATCCCCGCCCGGTCGTGGACTCAGCCCCTTACATCTGCAAACTCGTGCCCGAGCAGGCGTTTCGCCTGGTCAGCGGCGTTACTGAGCCGCTCATGGAAAAAACATACGGCGGTGAGAGCAGCGGCGAGTGCCAAGACCCGGACGCATCCCTCCCTCCGTTGATAGTGACCTGGCTATGGGCGGGTGAAGGGACAAGCCAAGAGCATCTGGACTATCTCCTGGATAGCAGGCGTCAGCTCTATAGCAGGTACGACGGAACCACGCTCCCCACGGACCTCGGAAAGGGCTGGGCCGCTTATCTGTCGACCAGCGCGCTCCCCGATCCGCTCTACCGGGTGAGTGCGAAGTTCCGCTGCGACGGAAAAGACCGGATGATCGACATCTACCTAGCCCAGGTCGCCGAGGGCAGGGATGCGATCAAGGACATGATCGAGCTGATGCGCATCGCCCAGAAGCGCTACGGCGAACTGTACGGCTGCACGCCGGGCACGTAGCGGAGCCGTACCGTCCCCGCAGAAAACGCACGCGACCGCGCCTCCCAAGGTCTCGGAGGGCGCGGTCGCGTGGCGGTGGGCGGCCTTGTGGGCGTGTGCCGGACGCCCCGGGCCGCGGCAGGTCGGTGCCGGGCCCCGGCGCGGGAGCCGTACGTCAGCGGGTGGCGCGGTTGACGGCGGAGATGATGGCCTTCAGGGAGGCGGTGGTGGTGTTGGCGTCGATGCCCACACCCCACAGGGTCGTGCCGGCCACGTCGCACTCGACGTAGGAGGCGGCCTTGGCGTCGCTGCCGGCGCTCATCGCGTGCTCGGCGTAGTCCAGGACGCGGACCTGGATGCCGACCCTGGACAGGGCGTCGCAGAAGGCGGAGATGGGGCCGTTGCCGACGCCCGCGACCTCGCGGATCTCGCCGTCGACGCGGACGTCGGCGCTGATGGCGTCCTTGCCGTCGACGGTGGAGGAGTTGCGGTGGGCCAGCAGGCCCAGGCGGCCCCAGGGGCTGGCGGGGTTGGGGAGGTACTCGTCGGTGAAGGCCTCCCACATCGCGGCCGGGGTGATCTCTCCGCCCTCGGCGTCGGTGCGGGCCTGCACCACGCGGGAGAACTCGATCTGCAGGCGGCGCGGGAGGTCCAGGTGGTGGTCGGCCTTCATGATGTAGGCGACGCCGCCCTTGCCGGACTGGCTGTTGACCCGGATCACGGCCTCGTAGGTGCGGCCGATGTCCTTGGGGTCGATCGGCAGGTACGGCACCGCCCAGCGGAAGTCGTCCACCGGCACGCCCGCCTCGGCGGCGTCGCGCTCCAGGTGCTCGAAGCCCTTCTTGATGGCGTCCTGGTGGGAGCCGGAGAAGGCGGTGTAGACCAGCTCGCCGCCCCAGGGGTGGCGCGGGTGCACGGGCAGCTGGTTGCAGTACTCCACCACGCGGCGGATCTCGTCGATGTCGGAGATGTCGACCTCCGGGTCGATCCCCTGGGAGAACAGGTTCATGCCCAGCGTGACCAGGCAGACGTTGCCGGTGCGCTCGCCGTTGCCGAACAGGCAGCCCTCGATGCGGTCGGCCCCGGCCATGTAGCCCAGCTCGGCGGCGGCGACGGCCGTGCCCCGGTCGTTGTGCGGGTGCAGGGACAGGATGATCGAGTCGCGGTGGGCCAGGTTGCGGCTCATCCACTCGATCTGGTCGGCGTAGACGTTGGGCGTGGCCATCTCGACCGTGGCGGGCAGGTTGATGATGACCTTGCGCTCCGGCGTGGGCTGCCAGACCTCGTTGACCGCGTCGCAGACCTCCACGGCGTACTCCAGCTCGGTGCCGGTGAACGACTCCGGGGAGTACTGGAAGTGGACGTCGACGTCGGAGGCGTCGGCCAGCTTCCTGCAGAGCTTGGCGCCCTCGACGGCGATGGCGGTGATGCCCTCGCGGTCCTGGCCGAAGACGACCCGGCGCTGGAGCGTGGAGGTCGAGTTGTACAGGTGGACGATGGCGCTCTTCGCGCCCTGGATCGCCTCGAAGGTCCGCTCGATCAGCTCCGGACGGGCCTGGGTCAGGACCTGGATCACCACGTCCTCGGGGATCCGGTCCTCCTCGATGATCTGGCGGACGAAGTCGAAGTCGGTCTGCGAGGCGGCGGGGAAGCCGACCTCGATCTCCTTGTAGCCCATCCGTACCAGCAGCTCGAACATCTTGAGCTTGCGGTGGGAGTCCATCGGGTCGATCAGCGCCTGGTTGCCGTCGCGCAGGTCGACCGCGCACCACCGGGGCGCCTTCTCGATGACCTTGTCGGGCCAGGTGCGGTCGGCCGGCTTCACCGGGGCGAAGGCCTCATAGCGGTGGAACGGCATGGGGCTGGGCTGCTGCGGATGCATTTTCACGGGCTCCTCGGCTGGAAGACGATCACGGCCGACGCGCATGACTCGCTCCGCGACGAGGGAGCCGGCCTTCTACAGGCCCTCGTCGCGGCAGCTAAGAAGAAGCCCGCGCAGCATGCACGATACGTTATCAGAGAGTTTCAAAAATCCAGGCAACGGTCTCACATGACGGAACACAAGTCTCTTGACGTGCCGCGATGGCGGTTCCGGCCCTCGGGGCGCCGGCGGTGGAGCCCCTGAGGGGCGGCCCGGGCCCGGCCCGGCTCCGGGCCTCGTACGGCGGGGCGGCCCGGACCCGGCCCGCGCGCGGGGGTCAGGCCGACCAGGCGATGCCGTTCTCGCCGAGCCAGTCGCGGTCCTTCTGGTCGGGCTCCTGCGCGACGTCCACGCCGAGGACGGTGATCGGCCCCTTGGTCCCGAAGTGCTGGACGGTCTCGTCGCCCTCGGTCAGCACCAGCCGTTCGAAGCTCGGCGGCCAGCGCAGCAGGATGCGGCGGGCGCAGACGCCGCACGCCCACTCCTCGGAACCGTCGGGCCGGGTGGCGACATGCAGGAGTTCGTGAGGAATGTCCATCGCTAACCACTCTTCGCTATCAGACGAACACCTTCCGCTACCCTATCTCTGCCCCGAAAAAAGGTACTTATTCCCCCAAGAGGAGCCGGCGGATCGGATGAGGCCCCGCAGGATCTTCACCCCCGTCCGGTGCCCCCTGCACCCGAGTGGGCGTGCCCGCGCCGGTTACAGTCCGGAGGGAGGGTAGGACAGAGGGGACGTAGGGGGTTCGACATGAAAGACGACGACATCCTCGCCCATATCAACCGGCTCATCGCGGAGGAGCGCGAGCTCCGCACGTCGCTGGCGGCCGGCTCCATCTCCTCACACGAGGAGAACCACCGGATCAGATATCTCGAGGAGGCCCTCGACCAGGCGTGGGACCTGCTCAGGCAGCGTCGGGCGAGGCGGGAGTTCGGTGACGACCCGGGAGCGGCGGCGCCCCGCCCGATCGAGGAGGTCGAGGAGTACCAGCAGTAGGTTCCTCACCCCTGCCGGGACCGCCGGGTTCCCGGGACTTCCCCGGATCCGTCGGGCGGCCGGGGCAGCGGGGGTCGCTGGGCTTCTCCAGCGGGTCCGGGGCGAACCACGCGAGCACGCTGTGCTCGACATACCAGCGGTTCAGCGCGACGCGGCTGCGCGGGATCTGGCCGAGATCGGGGCAGAGGAACTGCGAGGCCACCGCGCCGTTGGGGATGAACCGCACGGTCCCGTCCCGGTCCAGGAAGGTGGAGACCCGGTCGTCGGTCGCGATCACATGGCCGAGCAGCACCTTCCCCGCGATCTCCTCGTCGGCGCCCTCGTCGGAGATCTCCAGCCCCATCAGCGGCAGGATCGGCGCCTCCACCACGACGGCCGCGGTGAACAGCGGCGCCAGCGCGAGCACCGCGACGGCCACCGTCGAGGTCAGGGCCGCGGCGGCGCGGGCGGGGACCGGCCCGGTCAGCAGGACCGCCAGCCCCGGAGGCAGCGCGAGCAGGACCGCGGTCACCACGTCCCGCTCCGCGAGCGCCTGGCCGATGGCCGGGGCGAGCCACACGTAGAGTCCCACCGCCGCCACCAGGGGGAGCAGCAGCGTGAACACGACGATCAGGTCCCGCCGTACGGGCATCCGGTCGTGGATCGTCAGGCCGAGCACCGCCAGCGAGAGCGCGATCAGCGTGGGTAGGAACCGCAGCTGCCAGCTCACCGCGCCGACCATGACGGAGAGCACCACGACCCAGTCCGGGATGCGGTCGGCCGCCGCCGACAACCAGGAGGAGCGGGCGGTGCTGACCCGGTAGAGGGTGCCGAGCGCGCGGCCGGTCAGCACGAGGGCGGGCAGCACCCACAGGGTGGTCAGCAGCACCGCCGTGAGCAGGCCGAGCGCGCTGACGTGCTGGACCAGCAGGAGCAGCGTCTGGGTGTCCTGGCGGCTGGCGTACCACAGGCGCACGACGAGCAGGGCCAGCGGGAACGCCGGCAGCATCGCGAACATCCACTGCTGGTTGCCGTGTCCGCCGCGCTGCCCGGCCCGCGCCTCCGGCACCGGCTTCCCGGACGTCGCGTGCTCCCCGGACGGCCGCGCCGCGGCCTGCCCGCTCCCGGTCCCGCGCTCCCCGGCCTCCCGGGGAGCTCCCGGAGGCGGAGCCGCGTCCGGCTCGCTCATCCGTCGTCCCGTTGCGCGATCCCCCGCTCCCACGGCCAGCGCCGCACGTCGGGCTCCGGCACCGGCGGCTGCGTGCGGCCGGCGACCTGCTCCCTCGGGTTGTGCCGCTGCATGGGGCTGATGAACCGCTCGTAGGCCTCCTCCCAGCGCAGGTCCCTGGGGTCGGTGGCGGAGCGGTGCAGGGAGAGGTCGACGAGGGTGCGCAGCGCCGTGTTGGTCCCGGCGTTGACGGCCCACTGCTCCGGGGTCTCCAGGCCGATGTCGTGGTGCTCCAGCAGGTCCGGCTCGTTCTCGACGAACCCGGCCAGGAGCGCGGTGTCGGTCGTGACCGCCTCGTACTCCTCCGCCTTGAGGCCCGCGACGCACTCGCTGATCCGGTTCTTGCGGGTGACGTCGGCGCCGACCTTGTCCACCTCGGTCTCGGAGGTCGAGGTGGCGAGGGTGCACACCTTCTTGCCCCGGAGCTGCGCCAGCGAGGTCACGTCGGCGTGCCCCTTGCGGGTGATGACGGACTGCTGGGTCTCCAGGTAGGGCGTGGAGAAGCCGATCGCGGGGTTCTCCCGCCGCGCCGGCGTCACGCTGAACGTGGCCACCACGAGATCGACCTTGACGTGCTGGCCGGCGGCGTTCCTGGCCGTCATCCGGGCCCGGTCCTCGGTCTCGATGGACAGGAACTCGACCTCGTCCGCGCGGAAGCCGAGATCGGCTGCGATCATGAGGGCGATCTCGATGTCGAAGCCCTCGTAGCCGCCGTCGGGCCGGCGCAGCGCTATGCCCGGGGTGTCGTCCTTCACCCCGACCAGGAGCCGGTCCTTGCCGTTCAGTCCCGCCTGCTCCAGCAACTCCGCCTCGGTGGGCGGTCCCGTCTCCCATACGGCCCAGCCCGCGACGAACACCGCCGCCAGCACCGCGGCGAGCCAGCCGGCCAGCCGCAGGCGGCGGCCTCCGGACCGCTCCCCGCCGCCGGCCTCCTCCGCCGTTCCCGCCGTGTCCGGAGGCGGCGGCGCGGACGGCTCCGGCTCCGCCGCGGAGCCCGGCCCCTGCCTCGTCCTCCTCCTGAAAGGCAGCACGGCGACCTCCGGATCCGGATTCCCTCGATGTCCACGGAATTCTTGGGGCAGGGTACGGCAGGGCCCGGAAACGACACACTCCTCGGCGGCAACAGTCACCAAGAAGTGATCAAACCGCTGGAAACCAGCGCGACGTCGGCGTGCGATGCTGTACGGCCCCACCACCGGTGACCGGATCCGGCCGGCCGGCGGTCGTGCCGCGGCGGAGCCGGTGATCGTGTTGCCGGGGTGAGGAACGGGCTCCGGTGATTGTGCGCGTGGCGCCTGTCCGCGGTCCGGCCCGAAAACTACCCTGGGCCGATGGCCGACCCCACCGCCTCGCCCTCCGCCTCCCCCGTGTCCGGCCGTGCCCTGCCGGTCGCGGTGATCGCCGCAGGCGCCCTGCTGGCGGTGACCGCCTTCCTGCCCTGGGCGGGGATCAGGGCGGACATCGTCGTCATCGGCTCGGTGAGCGAGCACGTCCGGGGCGTGGACGACTGGTCGGGGGTGCTCGCGCTGGTCTCCGGAGCCGCCGCGACGGCGCTCGGCGTCGCGGGCGTCATGCGGGACCTGCGGCTGGCCGCCCTCGCGGCGCTGCCGGGCGCGGTCACCGTCCTGGTCCTGCTGGTCTTCCTCAGCGATCCCCGGGGCAGGGCCGAGAACGTCTCGATCGACCTCGGCGGTCTGGTGACGGTCCGGCCGACCATCGAGTACGGCTGGTTCGCCGCGCTCGCGGCGGCACTGGCGGTGACCGTGCTGGGGGTCGCCGTCCTGGTCCGGCGGCCGTGACCGCGCCCTGGTCCGCACCCGCAGGCGCCGCTTCCCGGAGCCGCCCCGCCCGGGGAGCGGATCTGCGCGCGGAAGGCGGGCGCGGGCCTCGGAGCGGGGCCTCAGTCGTAGAAGCCGAGGCGGCGCAGCTGCTTGGGGTCGCGCTGCCAGTCCTTGGCGACGCTGATCCGCAGGTCGAGGTAGACCCGGGTGCCGAGCAGGGCCTCGATCTGCTTGCGGGCCCTGCTGCCGACGTCCTTCAGCCGGGTGCCCTTGTGGCCGATCACGATGGCCTTCTGCGACGGGCGTTCGACGAACATGTGCGCGTAGATGTCGAGCAGGCCGTCCCGGCCCTCGCGGGGTGTCATCTCGTCGACGACGACCGCGATCGAGTGCGGCAGCTCGTCGCGGACGCCCTCCAGGGCGGCCTCGCGGATCAGCTCGCCGACCAGGACCTGCTCCGGCTCGTCGGTGAGCTGCCCGCCCTCGTAGAGGGGAGGGCTCACCGGGAGCCTGGCGATCAGCTGGTCGGCCGCCACGTCGAGCTGCTCCCCGGACTGCGCGGAGACCGGGACGATCTCCGCGAAGTCGGCGAGGGCAGAGACGGCGAGCAACTGCTCGGCGATCTGCTCGCGGGTGGCCAGGTCGCACTTGGTGACCACGGCGATCACCGGGGTCTTCCTGACCGCCGCGAGCTTCTCGGCGATGAACTTGTCACCCCTGCCGACGGGCTCGTTGGCGGGGACGCAGAAGCCGATCACGTCGACCTCGGTGAGCGTGGACAGCACCAGGCTGTCCAGCCGCTCGCCGAGCAGCGTGCGCGGGCGGTGCAGGCCGGGTGTGTCCACGATGATGAGCTGGGCGTCCGGGCGGTGCACGATGCCGCGGATGACCCGCCGGGTGGTCTGCGGCTTGGACGAGGTGATCGCCACCTTGGTGCCGACCAACGCGTTCATCAGCGTGGACTTGCCGACGTTGGGCCGGCCGACGAAGCAGGCGAAACCCGCGTGGAAATCAGCAGCTGAGGAACTCACGTCACCCATTGTCCCCGATGCGGGGATCAGCTCTGACGGAGCGTGCCGTCCGGCGCGGCCACGAGCAGGGTCGCTCCGCCCAGGTCGCGCACCGTCCGGGCGTCCGCCTCGCTCGGCCCGTCGCCCGCCGTGACCAGTGCCGCCGCCTCCAGGGACCGCGCCCCGCTGGAGACCGCCATCGCCACCGCGACCTGCAGCGCGGACAGCGTCAGCGAGGGCAGCGCGACGTTGGTCGAGGAGTAGGTCCTGCCGGTCTCGTCGCGTACGGCGGCGCCCTCGGCGGCGCCGTTGCGGGCACGGGCCGAGCGGGCAAGCGTAATGATCTTGTTGTCCTCGGGGTCGAGGGTCGTCTCACTCACGGGGACAAGGGTATTCAGCTCTCGCGGGCCCGTGCGCACCCGGTCACTCGGCCACCCGGTCGGCGAAGAACCGGGCGAGCCGCTCGGTGCGTCCGGCGTCGGCGCCCGCGACCGCCGTGTGCACCAGCGAGACGAGGGTCCGCCCCGAGCGGACGAAGACCACGTGCATCTCGTACGGGTATCCGTTCAGCCGGCCGCGCAGCCGCCTGGCCGCCGTGCCGTCCCCGATCTCCGCCAGCTCCAGGCCCGAGGCCGCCAGGGCGGTGCCTCCGCCCGCCGGATCCGTCGCGGCCGGGCAGCCCTCCAGCGCCTCGGCCAGGTCGTCGAAACGGGCCTCGGCGCCCTGGCCGGGGTAGGTCGTCAGGACGACCCCCGCCAGCTCGCCCAGCCCGTCTCCGTGATAGGTCGCGCTCGCCCGCACGCTCTGCGCCCGTTTCCGGGAGGCTCCTCCCGCCTCGTCCAGGACTCGCCGGCAGTCGCGGTCGGCCGGGCGGAACGGAGGCCGCCATCCTTCACGGGGCTGGGCGGAGAACCCCTCCGGCAGCCCCTCCGCCTCCCGCAGCAGCCCGCTCAGCCGGTCCAGCTCCGTACGGGCCTCGGCCTCAGCGTAGATCGTCGCACCCGACCCGCAACCCGCCGCGGCCCCGCCCAGGACCGCGCAGGCTGCGGTCAGCGCTACAGCTCGAATCCCCCACGTCATGACTTCCCCCGAATGTCACGTGCGGGCTGATCGTCCCCGCCGATCCGCTTTCTTCCCTTCGAAGAAAAGCGACAATCATCCGGAAAACGTCAAGGGTGTCCTCGCCCGCATCACGCGGGCGAGGACACCCTTGATCGGCCGGGGTACAGCCGGCTAGCTGGCCGCGCCCGTCCTTCCCCCGAGAGCCGGTCTTCGCGCCGCGAACCCCTCCCGGCGCTCGGACCGCTCCCCGGCCCCCGCCTTGGCGAGTGCCGCGGGAAGATCGTCGCGCAGGATGCTTGCAGACCGCTTGCGGACGCCTTGAGACCGCCGGTCGCGGGCGCGGCGGCGGGACGGAGCCCCGCCGCCTCCGGCGAGGACGGGCCGCCTTCTCCGGAGACCGGGCGTGCGGAGGCCACGCGCACCGGGCCCGGCGAAGGCCGGGGGCTCAGCCGTGGTCGGCGGAGACGGGCGGGGTGCCGGACTCGGCCGCGCCGCCCCGCCGGACCAGGACCGTGCCGATCCGGTTGCGCCGCCCCTCGAGGCTCTCAGCCGTCAGGCTGAGCCCCTCCACCACCGCCTCCGAGCCCGCGATCGGCACCCGGCCCAGCGCGTGCGCCAGCAGGCCGCCGACCGTCTCCACGTCGTCCACGTCCAGCTCCACGCCGAACATGTCCTCCAGATCCCCCACCGGCAGCCGGGCCGTCACCCGGACGGCACCGTCCTCCAGCTGCTCCACCGGGGGCGTCTCCTGGTCGTACTCGTCGGTGATCTCACCGACGATCTCCTCCAGGACGTCCTCGATGGTGACCAGGCCCGCCGTCCCGCCGTACTCGTCGATGACGATGGCCTGGTGGATCTGGCGGGCCTGCATCTCCCGCAGGAGCTGGTCGATCGGCTTGCTCTCCGGCACGTAGCCCGCCGGGCGCATGATCGAATCCACCGGTTCGGCCCGGCCGGCGTCCCCGGCCTCCTGGACCCTGCGCACGACGTCCTTGAGGTAGGCGATGCCGATGACGTCGTCCTCGTTCTCGCCGACCACGGGGATGCGGGAGAAACCGCTGCGCAGGGCGAGCGAGAGGGCCTGGTTCAGGGTCTTGCCACGCTCGATGAACACCATGTCGGTACGGGGCACCATGACCTCGCGGACGATGGTGTCGCCGAGCTCGAAGACCGAGTGGATCATCTCCCGCTCGTCCGGCTCGATGACCCTGCGCTCCTCCGCCAGGTCGACCAGGTCGCGCAGCTCGGCCTCGGAGGTGAACGGGCCCTCCCGGAAGCCCTTGCCGGGCGTCACGGCGTTGCCGAGCAGGATGAGGAGCTTGGGGAGCGGGCCGAAGATCCGCGTGAGGCCGTACACCAGCGGAGCGCTCGCGAGCGCGATCGGCTCGGCGTGCTGGCGGCCCAGGGTCCGCGGGGAGACCCCGACGATCACGTAACTGATCACGACCATGACCGCGGCCGCCGAGGCGTAGGCCCAGCCCTGGTCGCCGAGCCAGTCGATGAACAGCAGCGTGGCGATCACCGTGGCGACCAGCTCGCAGGTCAGCCGGAGCAGGAGCAGCAGGTTGAGGTAGCGCGGCGGGTCCGCGACGATCGCCTGCAGCCGCGCCGCGCCCCGCCGCTCCTCACGGGCGAACTCCTCTGCGCGCACCCTGGAGATGCGGGTCAGCGCGGTCTCCGCGCTGGCGATCAGGCCGCCGATCACGACGAGGACGACGGCCGCCGGCAACCACCCGTTGGCGAGGCTCACCGCTGGGGGCGCACCTCCCGCCACGCCTCGAGCAGCTCGCCCTGGAGCCCGAACATCTCCTTGTGCTCCTCGGGCTCGGCGTGGTCGTAGCCGAGCAGGTGCAGGATGCCGTGCGTGCACAGCAGCTCCAGCTCCGCCTCCGTGCCGTGCCCGGCCTCGGCCCCCTGCTTGGCGGCGACCTGCGGGCAGAGCACCACGTCTCCGAGCAGCGCCGGATCCGCGGGGGCGTCGCCCTCCCGCCGCGCTCCGGCTCCGTGACCGGGACGGAGCTCGTCCATCGGGAAGGCCAGCACGTCCGTGGGGCCGGGCTCGCCCATCCACCGCTCGTGCAGCTCCGACATGGCCTCCTCGTCCACGACGAGGATCGACAGCTCGGCGAGCGGGTTGATGCCCATCCGCTCCAGGACGTGCCCGGCCAGCGCGACGAGGAGCCCCTCGTCCACCTCGACGCCGGACTCGTTGTTGACCTCGATGCTCATGCGGTCTCCTCACCCAGCGGCCCGGAGCCCGCACGGGCTCGTTCGCTCCGCTCTCTCACGATCTCCCCCGGGGACGCTTGACCGCGCCCTTGATCGCCTGCGGCGCGCTCTGCCGCACGGTCTCGTCATAGCGCCCGTAGGCGTCCACGATGTCGCTCACCAGCTTGTGCCGCACCACGTCGGCGCTGGTCAGCCTACTGAAGTGGATGTCCGGGATGCCGTCGAGGATGTCCTGGACGACCCGCAGGCCGCTCTGCACGCCGCCCGGCAGGTCGACCTGGGTGACGTCGCCGGTCACGACGATCTTCGAGTTGAAGCCCAGCCTGGTGAGGAACATCTTCATCTGCTCGGGCGAGGTGTTCTGCGCCTCGTCCAGGATGATGTAGGCGTCGTTGAGCGTGCGGCCGCGCATGTAGGCCAGGGGTGCGACCTCGATCGTGCCCGCGGCCATCAGCCGGGGGATCGAGTCGGGGTCGATCATGTCGTGCAGCGCGTCGTAGAGCGGGCGCAGGTAGGGGTCGATCTTCTCGTAGAGCGTGCCGGGCAGGAAGCCCAGCCGTTCTCCGGCCTCGACCGCGGGGCGGGTGAGGATGATCCGGTTGACCTTCTTCTCCTGCAGCGCCCGCACGGCCTTGGCCATCGCCAGGTAGGTCTTGCCGGTGCCGGCCGGGCCGATGCCGAAGACGATGGTGTGCCTGTCGATCGCGTCGACGTAGCGCTTCTGGTTGACGGTCTTCGGCCGGATGGTCCGGCCCCGCGAGGAGATGATGTCGAGGGAGAGCACCTCGGCTGGGCGGTCGGAGGTCATCCGCAGCATGGCGATGCTGCGCTCGACCGCGTCCGCCGTCAGCTCGGCGCCCCCCTGGACCAGTTCGGTCAGCTCCTCGAAGAGGCGCACGACGATGCTGCTCTCCTCCGGGCTGCCGGTGATGGTGATCTCGTTGCCCCGGACGTGGATGTCTGCGCGGAAGGCGCCCTCGATGACCCGCAACAGCTCGTCGCGCGAGCCCAGCAGGCTGACCATCGAATGATCGTCCGGTATCACCACCTTCGCCTGGGTCCGGCTCGGACCCTTGGACCGCGGCGGTGGGGTTCTGCTGGAATCGTTTGGCTCGGACATGGGCGGGCCTCGCGGCCTGTTCGCCTCCAGACATCGACGACGGACTCACAGAAGCGCCCCGGAAGGCGCCTCCTCCGCCATCGTATCCGCGATCGCGGTGATCGCGCCTTCCCGTTTTCACCCGGGCGGCCAGCTCAGGCCGCGCCCACCCAGCACGTGTCCGTGCACGTGGAAGACGGTCTGCCCGGCCTGCGCCCCGGTGTTGAAGACCAACCGGTACCCGGAGCCGGCGATGCCCTCCTGCTCGGCCACCGCGTGCGCGGCCTTGATCACCTCGTCGGCCAGCCCGTGGTCGGCGGCGGCCAGTGCGGCCGCGTCCGGGTAGTGGTCCTTGGGGATGACCAGGACGTGGGTGGGCGCCTTGGGGTCGATGTCGCGGAAGGCCAGGGTGCGCCCGGTCTCGTGGACGATCTCCGCGGGAATCTCCTCGGCCACGATCCTGCAGAACAGGCAGTCGGCTTCACTCACCATGGGGGCACCCTATCCCGGCGGGTGTTGCCGATCGGTGATGCGCCGCCGGACGCGAAGAGAGATCCACGCGGATAGGGTGTGTGTGCGAAACTTGCGACGACAGACAAGTACGCGTCTGCTCAAAAGTCCGCATGGCGAGGACACGACTGGGTCATGCCCCCTAATGAACGGCAAGAGAGTAAACCCTCCGACGAAGATGAGCGTCCCATTGATGTGACCACCGAGACCCTCGTGGCCGACAGGTCGCTCGGGGCGGTGCCCGTCGGGTGGGATGCCGACATGGCCGTTACCGCGCTCTACAGCGCGCACTACCGGTCGCTCGTGCGCCTCGCCGTGTTACTCGTCCGCGACGTGGCAACCGCGGAGGAAGTCGTGCAGGACGCGTTCGTCGCCATCCACGGCGCCTGGCGCAGGCTGCGCGACACCGACAAGGCACTCGCCTACCTGCGCCAGTCGGTCGTCAACCGATCCCGGTCGGTGCTCCGGCACCGGGCGGTCGTCGAGAAGTACGCACCCAAGGGCCTGCCCGACGCGCCGAGCGCCGAGAACGGCGCGATCGGCGAGCTGGAGCGGTCCGCCGTCATCGAGGCGCTCCGCGGGCTCCCCGCACGCCAGCGGGAGGCACTGGTCCTGCGCTACTACGGAGACCTCTCAGAAGCGCAGATCGCCGACGCGATGGGCATCAGCAAGGGCGCGGTCAAGAGTCACACGGCTCGCGGCATGGCCGCCCTACGGACCACACTGGAGCAACTGTCATGACCGACTCCCCCGACGAGTACGGCGAGCTGCTCCGCCGTGCCCTCAGCGCGGAGGCGGACTCGGTCGTTCCCTCCCCGGACGGACTGGAGATCATCCGCGCTCGCATAGAACGACGCGGGCTCCGCGGGCTGGTGTGGTGGCGCGTGGGAGCCTCCGTCGCGGGAGCGGTGCTGGTCGGCGGTGCCGTCGTCGTGGCGGTCCCGGAGTTCCGCCAGCAGGTGCAGCAGATCATCGTTGTCCGCGACGTCCAGCCGACGTCGACGACAGCCCCGCCAGAGCTGTCGTCGACCTCCCGGCCGCCCGCGAACAACGGTGCGCAGCCCCCCGTCGTCACCGAGTCCAGCGCACCGCCCCTGCCCGCCACCACACAGGCCAGGACCCCGGCGCCGAGTTCGACCCCGCGGCCGACCCCGACTCCGACGCCCACTCCCACGGCCACCCCCTGCCCGACCGCGACCGCCGAGCCGCTGGCGGCCGATCCCGCGGAGCCGTCCGAGGAGTGCGAGGAGGCCGAGACGCCGACCCCGGCGCCCTCGGAGGCCGGCACGCCCTCGGAGTCCCCCTGCCCGGCCGAGGACTGCCCGTCGCCGGACGGGTCGGAGCCGCCGCTGCCGTCGGAGGAGATCACCCCGGCCCCCGTCAACAGCTGAGGCGGGCCGGGCGGGGTCACCAGCGGCCGGTGCGGGCCTGGAGCACGGCCGCCGCGGCGACCCCCGCCGTCGAGGTGCGCAGGACCGTCGGTCCGAGCAGCGTGGGTACGGCCCCCGCCGCCCTGAAGGCGGCGAGCTCCTCGTCGGCGATCCCGCCCTCGGGGCCGACCACCACCACGATGTCCCCCTCACCGGGCGGCTCCAGGCCGGACAGGGGCGCGGCGGCCTCCTCGTGGAGCACGACGCCCAGCGCGGCCGCCGACAGCAGCGCGGCCACCCCCGCGGTGGTGGCGGGCCCGGTCACCTCCGGCAGGTGGAAGCGGCGCGCCTGCTTGCCCGCCTCCCGTGCGGTGGACCTCCACCGGGCCAGCGACTTGGCCGCCCGCTCGCCCTTCCACTGGGTGACGCACCGGGCCGCCGCCCAGGGCACGATGACGTCGACCCCGGCCTCGGTCATCATCTCCACCGCCAGCTCGCCCCGCTCTCCCTTCGGCAGCCCCTGCACGACGACCAGCCGGGGCCGGGGCGCGGGCACGTCGCGGCGGCCCACCACCTCGACCTCCAGGGAGTCCTTGCCGGCGGCCAGCACCACGCACTCGGCCACCGCGCCCGCCCCGTCGGTCAGGTCGAGCCGCTCCCCCGCGCGCAGCCGCCGTACGGCGGCCGCGTGCCGCCCCTCGGAGCCGCCGAGCACGAAGCGCGCCCGCGCCAGGTCGGCCGGGTCGGCCAGGAAGACGGGGACCGTCATCGGCCGTTGAAGGCGTCCCGCAGGCGCGAGAAGAAGCCCTGCTGGCCGGGGGCGAACTTGCCTGGCGGGCGCTCCTCGCCGCGGAGCTTCGACAGCTCGCGCAGGAGCGCCTCCTGGGCCGGGTCGAGGCGGGTCGGCGTCTCCACGTTGATGTGGATGAGCAGGTCGCCGCGGCCGGTCTCGTTGAGGCGCTGCACGCCCCTGCCGTACAGCGGGATGGTCTGCCCGGACTGGGAGCCCGGCCGGACGTCGATCTCCTCGGCGCCGTCGAGCGTCTCCACGGTCAGGACGGTGCCGAGCGCGGCCGCGGTCATCGGGATCTGCACGGTGCAGTGCAGGTCGTCGCCGCGGCGCTCGAAGATCTCGTGCGGGCGCTCCACGATCTCCAGGAACAGGTCTCCGGGCGGGCCGCCGCCGGGACCGACCTCGCCCTCGCCGGCGAGCTGGATGTGGGTGCCGTCCTCCACCCCCGCCGGGATGCGGACCTTGATGGTGCGCCGGGTGCGGACCCGGCCGTCGCCGGAGCACTCCTGGCAGGGGTGGCGGATGATCGAGCCGAACCCTCCGCACTGGGGGCAGGGCCGGGAGGTCATGACCTGGCCCAGGAAGGAGCGGGTCACCTGGGAGACCTCGCCCCGGCCGTGGCACGTGTCGCAGGTGTCGGGGTGGGTGCCGGCGGCGGCCCCCGAGCCGGAGCAGACGTCGCAGAGCACCGCGGTGTCCACCACCAGTTCGCGGGTGGTGCCGAAGGCCGACTCGCGCAGGTCCAGCTCGACCCGGATGGTGGCGTTGCGGCCCCGGCGCGCCCGGGAGCGGGGGCCGCGCCCGCCGCCGGCCGCCGCGCCGAAGAAGGCGTCCATGATGTCGCTGAACGGGAAGCCGGCGCCGAAGCCGCCGGCGCCCGCGCCGCCGCCCGCGGCGAACGGGTCGGCGCCCATGTCGTACATCTGCCGCTTGCCCGCGTCGGAGAGGACCTCGTAGGCCTGGGTGATCTCCTTGAAACGCTCCTGCGTCTCAGGGTCGGGGTTCACGTCGGGGTGCAGCTCCCGCGCCAGGCGGCGGTAGGCCTTCTTGATCTCTTCCGCACTGGCGTCACGGCGCACCCCGAGGGTGCCGTAGTAGTCACTCTTAGCCACTTAGTCGACCTCTTAGGATGCAGCCAGGATCTGGCTGACGTAGCGTGCCACCGCGCGCACCGCGCCCATCGTGACCGGGTAGTCCATTCGTGTCGGCCCCAGCACACCGAGCCGGGCCAGTTGCTTGTCCCCCGAACCGTATCCGGCGGCCACGATCGATGTGCCGCGCAGTCCGGTATAGGGGTTCTCCGAGCCGATCCGCACGGTCAGCGCGGACAGGTCGGAGGTCTCGCCGAGCAGGCGCATGAGCACGACCTGCTCCTCCAGCGCCTCCAGCACGTCGCGGAGCCCGACGGTGAAGTCGGCCCCCGCGAGGTTGGCGGCCCCGGCGATGACGATCTTCTCATCCTGCCGCTCCACCAGGGACTCCAGGAGCACCGACAGGACCGTGGCCGCCAGCGGCCGGTCCTCGGCCGGGAGGCGCTCGGGCAGGTCGGCGACCCTGTCCGGGACGTTGGTGAGCCCGCAGCCGTCCAGGCAGGCGTTGAGCATGGCGCGCAGGTGGGCGATGCGGGCCTCGTCCACCGGGTCGGGCAGCTCGACCACGCGCTGCTCGACCCTGCCGGTGTTGGTGATGAGCACGAACACCAGCCGGCGCTCGCTCAGCGGGACCAGCTCGACGTGCCGGACCGTGGAGCTCGTCAGCGTGGGGTACTGCACCACGGCGACCTGCCGGGTGAGCTGCGCCAGCAGCCGCACCGTGCGCGTCACGACGTCGTCGATGTCCACCGCGCCGGCCAGGAAGGACTCGATGGCCCTGCGCTCGGCGCCGGACAGCGGTTTGACCTGTGAGAGGCGGTCGACGAAGAGCCGGTAGCCCTTGTCGGTGGGCACCCGGCCGGCGCTGGTGTGCGGCTGGGCGATGTAGCCCTGCTCCTCAAGCACCGCCATGTCGTTGCGGATCGTCGCCGGCGAGACGCCCAGGTTGTGCCGCTCGGTGAGCGCCTTGGAACCCACCGGCTCGTTGGTGGAGACGTAGTCCTCGACGATGGCACGGAGCACCGCGAGCTTACGGTCGTCGACCAACGTGCTCACCTCCCTGCCAGCACTCGCGCACCTCAGCTGGAAACGCCAGGTCTGGCACTCTGTGTTCCCGAGTGCCAATTGTAGGGCTCCCGCCCGGAGCATGCGATAACACGACCCGGCGAGGGCCCACCTGGGTGTTAAGTCAACTGCTATCCGGAGACAAGCGACAACCTGCACACTTGCCCCATGTCCCACAATTTCGGAACCCCTCCGGGTGGCGCCGGCCCCGGCATGCCCGGCTACGGCACCCCCCAGAACCAGCAGTACGGCGGCCAGCCGTACGGCCAGCAGCCCGGCATCCCCCCTTACGGCGCCGCCCCCGGCTACGGAGCCCCTCCCGGCTACGGCGCGCCCCAGGGCCCGCCGCCGAAGGTGAAGCCGGGTGTCGGCGGGATCGTCGGCGCCTGGCTGGTCGCGGTGGTCGCCGTGGTCGTCGGCGTCGGCGGCTTCTTCTTCACGGTCTCCGGTGTGGCCCCGGAGACCTCGCACGCCCCCGGCGAGACCATGACGGTCCGCTTCGACCCGGCGGACGAGGCGAACCGGCCCGCCGTCTACGTCTCCGCCGCCGCGGGCACCAAGTTCGAGTGCGGTTTCCCCGAGGGCTCCGCCGTGGGCGAGCTCGCGCGGCCGGACACGCAGTTCACCGTCACCGGCACGGACCAGGTCGCCTGGGAGCTGGCTCTGCGGTTCGGCGCCGCGCAGGCGGGCGAGTACCAGGTCGTCTGCTCCGTCACCGACGGCGGCGACGCCCGCTTCGGCGTGGGCAAGGAGCTGAGCGCCGGGACGGCGGCGATCGGGGTCGTCCTGCTGGTCGGGGTACCGGTCATCGGGGTCGTCCTGGCCGTCATCGTGACGATCGTCGTGCTGGTCAAGCGGAAGCGCGCCCGCAGGAGCGCGGCCGCGGCCTGGGGCGGACACTACGGCGGGTGACCGGCCGGTCCGCCGCCACCCGGCCCGGCGTCCGGCCCCATCGAAGATCTAGGGGACCGTTAGGCAACCCGTTGGTGACGAATAAGGTACTGAGCGCACACTTATTTACATGTCCAACGATTTCGGACCTTCTTCGGGTGGTCCCGGCGGTCCCGGTCACGGGGCATCCCAGCCGCCTCACGGCCAGCAACCGCCGGGCGGCCCTCCCTACGGCCAGCAGCCGCCGGGCGGTCCCCCGTACGGCCAGCACCCCCCGCCCGGCCCCGGCGCGCACCCGGCTCCCCAGCCGAAGGTGAAGCCCGGCATCGGCTGGATCGTCGGCGCCTGGCTGGTCGCGGCGCTCACCGTGATCATCGGTATCGGAGGGTTCGTCGGCGGCGTCATCAACACGGTCGGCGACGCCGCGCCGTCGTCCTCGTTCGGTCCCGGCGAGTTCGTCACGGTGCGCCTGGACCCGGAGGACAAGCCGGCCATCTACGTCTCCGCCGCCGCGGGCACCAAGTTCGAGTGCGGCTTCGCCGAGGGCACCCCCCAGGGCCGGCTGGAGCGGCCCGGGACGAGCACCACCGTCACCGGCTCCGACGGGATCACCTGGGAGCAGGCGCTGCGGATAGGCGTCGACCGGGCGGGCGACTACCAACTCGGCTGCGCCGTCACCGACGGCGGCGACGCCCGCTTCGGCGTGGGCAGGGAGGTGGCCGCCGGCTCGCTGGTGGGCGGCGCCGTCATGCTGGTCCTCCTCCCGATCCTGGGTTTCCTGCTGGCCGTCATCGTGACGATCGTCGTACTGGTCAAGCGGAAGCGCGCCAAGCGGGAGGCCGCCGCGGCGGCCGGCGCGTGGGGCGGTCCCCCGGGCGGATGACCGTCCGGTTTGCTACCGTCCACCTGTGATCTCCGGCGAGAGAGGGCGGGCGGTCGGCGATGTACGAGCGTGACGTGCTGGCCGGGAACTGGCGCAGACCCCTCAAGGGGAGGATCCCCCAGGTTCCCGCGGAGCTCGACCTGGTCGTGGAGGACGCCGACGGCGGCTTCTGCGGCGCGGTGGTCGCCTGCGACAAGGAGGCCGTCACGCTGGAGGACCGCTTCGGGCGGCGGCGGGTGTTCCCGCTGGATCCCGCCGCGTTCCTCCTGGAGGGCGAGGTCGTGACGCTGGTGCGGCCCTCCTCTCCGGGGCCGAGGGGCCCCGGGCGCAGCGCCTCGGGCTCCGTGGCGGTGGAGGGGCTGCGCGCCCGGGTCGCCAGGGAGAGCCGTATCTACGTCGAGGGCGTGCACGACGCCGCCCTCGTGGAGAAGATCTGGGGCCACGACCTGCGGGTCGAGGGCGTGGTCGTGGAGTACCTCGAGGGCGTCGACCACCTGCCCGGAATCGCGGCGGAGTTCGGCCCCGGCCCCGGCCGCCGCCTGGGGGTGCTCGTCGACCACCTGGTCGCCGGTTCCAAGGAGAGCCGGATCGCCGCGCAGGTGGCGTCCCCGCACGTGCTGGTCGTCGGCCACCCGTTCGTGGACGTCTGGCAGGCGGTCAAGCCGGCGGTGCTCGGAATCCCCGCCTGGCCGTCCGTCCCGCGCGGCCTGCCGTGGAAGGAAGGGGTCGTCGCGGCCCTGGGCTGGGCGCTGGAACCCGCCGACGCCTGGCGTCGCATTCTCGGCTCGGTAACGACATATGCTGACTTGGAGCCCGAGCTGCTCGGACCGGTCGAGGAACTGATCGACTTCGTGACGGCTCCCGGCGAGGACCGCTGACCCGGCGCGAGCCGCCGGGGAGGAGACCACATGAGTGAGCCCCCGAGGGAACCTGGCACGAGCCCGGCGACCGCTCCGGCCACCCGCAGGCCTACCCGGGCCAGGACCGCACGCCGCCCGGACACGGCGGCCCCGCGCACCCGCCCGGCCGGGGCCACCCGCAGTACGGCGCCCCGCCGTACGACGTCCCTCAGTACGACGTCCCTCAGTACGACGTCCCTCAGTACGACGTCCCTCAGTACGGCGCCCCGCCGTACGGCACGGGCGGTCACGGCGGATACGCCGGCGGCCCGGCCGTCCCCTACCACCAGCGCGGTCATTCCCCGGCCGGCGGGTACGGCGCGCCGTCCGGCTACGACCACGGCTACGGGTCCGGCTACGGCTACGGCTATGACCACGGCTACGGGTCCGGGCCGTACGGCTCGTACGATCCGTACGGCCCGCCGGGCCCGTACGGGCCCTACGGCCCGCCCGCCCCGCGGCCCGGCAGCGACGACACCACCATGGCCATGCTCTCCCACGTGCTGGGCCTGGTGACGGGCTTCGTCGGCCCCCTGGTGATGTACCTGGCCAAGAAGGACGGCTCCCCCTACGTGCGGCAGCAGGCGGCCGAGGCGCTCAACTTCCAGCTCACCCTGATGATCGGTTACCTCGCCTCCATCGTGCTGGCGTTCGCGCTGATCGGCTTCCTGCTGATGCCCGTGATCTGGATCGGGTCGGTCATCTTCATGGTCATCGCCGCCGTCGCGGCCAACCGCGGCGAGCGCTACCGCTATCCGATCAACATCCGCTTCGTGAGCTGACGCCTCAGCCGACGAGGTCGCGCACCAGGGCGTCGGCCAGCAGGCGGCCGCGGAGCGTGAGCACTGCGCGGCCCCGCTTGAACGGCCCGGTCTCCAGCAGGCCGTCCGCCAGCGCCCTGGCGACCACCACCGGCCGGTCGAGCTCGGCCAGCGGGAAGCCGTCGGACAGCCGGAGCTCCAGCATGATCCGCTCCACCGCGCGGTCCTCGTCCGTCAGCACCTCGCGCGCGTGCGCGGGCGAGACCCCCGCGGCCAGGCGCTGGGCGTAGGCCGCCGGGTGCTTGACGTTCCACCACCGGGTGCCGCCGACGTGGCTGTGCGCGCCGGGACCGACGCCCCACCAGTCGCCGCCGGTCCAGTAGAGCAGGTTGTGCCGGCAGCGCCCCGCCTCCGAGGCGGCCCAGTTGGACACCTCGTACCAGTGGAAACCCGCCCCGGTGAGCATGGACTCGGCGATGAGGTAGCGGTCGGCCGCCACGTCGTCGTCGGGCATGGGCAGCTCGCCGCGGCGGATCCGGGCCGCCAGCCGGGTGCCGTCCTCCACGATCAGCGAGTACGCCGAGACGTGGTCGGGCCCGGCCTCGACCGCCGCCGCCAGCGAGGCCCGCCAGTCGTCGTCGCTCTCCCCCGGCGTGCTGTAGATCAGGTCCAGGTTGACGTGCTCGAACCCCGCCTCCCTGGCCTCCCGTACGGCCTGCGCCGCGCGGCCGGGCGTGTGGTGCCGGTCCAGCACCTTCAGCACGTGCGCGCGGGCGCTCTGCATGCCGAAGCTCATCCGGGTGAACCCGCCGCGCCGCAGCTCGGCCAGGTAGCCCGGGTCCACGGACTCGGGGTTGGCCTCGGTGGTGACCTCCGCGCCGGGGGCGAGGCCGAACTCCTCGTCGATCGCGCGCAGGATCCGCACCAGGTCGCGGGCGGGCAGCAGGGTGGGGGTGCCGCCGCCGAAGAACACGGTCTCGACCGGCAGGCCGGCCGTGCCGAGGACGGCGCGCGCCCGCCGTACCTCCTCGACCGCGGTGGCGGCGTAGTCGGCGTGCGAGGCGCCGGGGCCGAGCTCGGACGCCGTGTAGGTGTTGAAGTCGCAGTAGCCGCAGCGGGTCGCGCAGAAGGGCACGTGGACGTAGAAGCCGAAGGGCCGCCCGCCGAGGCCGTCGAGCGCGCTCGCGGGCAGCTCGCCGGAGGGCGGTACGGGGTCGCCGTCGGGAAGTGTGGATGGCACCTCCCAAGTCTGCCGTCCCCGCCCCGGTGCCCTGTACGTCCGCACCCGCCCCGGTGCCCTGTACGTCCGCACCCGCCGCATCCGGCGCCATCCGGCACCGGACCGGCAGGAACCGGCGCCCGGGCCACCTGCCGTACCAACTTACCGGAGAGTTCTCCCCTCCTCCGGGAGCGATCGGGGCTACCGTTTCCGCTGATCTTTCCGATGTACTCCCCCTGCATCCTGGAAGGCCCGATGAGTCAGACCGTCGCCTCCGGCGCCGACGACCGCACCGCGGCACCTCCCCTGCCGAACGCCACCCGGTACCTGTGCGCGGGCGCCTACCTCGACAGCCGCTTCCGAACCCGTGTGCTCGACGAGATCCTCGGCGACCCCTATCGCGCGGTCGCCCCCTCCTACGGGGGGACCGACCTGGCCCCCGTGGTCGCGCACTGCCTGCGCGCCGAGCGGATGGCGCTGATCCGCGACGGGCTGATCACCGCCCTGATGGTCCTGCTCTTCCTCACGGGATCGGTGGCGCCCGTCCTGTGGCTGGCCGTCTTCCTCCCCGCCGCCCTGCTCACCCTCCCCCGGGTCCGCTGGGGGCCGTGGCCGCTGCGCACGCTGCTCGTGTGCTGGGCGGTCGCGGGGGTGGTCTCCGCCCCCGCCCTCCTCCTCAGCGTGGGAGTGATCGAGCTGGTGATGTTCCTGTCACTGCCGGCCTCCAGCCTCGTGGCGCTGCTCGGGGCGCACTTCCTGCTGATCGTGCTCTCCGTGCTCTCCCCCGTGCTGATCGCGCTCGGCTACCGCGTCCAGCGGTACCTCGCCCTGGCGGTGGACCTCGCCCCGGGCGCCGGCGGCGGGCAGGCCGAGGAGAACGCGTGGCCGTCCGGCCGGATGTCCTACGTGTCCCGCGCGCAGTGGGGCAACATCGCGCTCTACGGAGCCGAGAACCCCTTCGTCGGCGCGGGCCGGGTGCACCGCTCCTGGTCGATCACGGTGGAGACGGACCGTACGGCGAACGGCGACAACGCCCCCTCGCCCGTGCCGCGCGAGCATGTCCGGATCGACCCGGCCGACCTGCACTCCTTCGTCAGGCAGCGGCTGCTGGAGATGCGCGACGCCGTGCCGTCACCGCCGGAACGCGTCGCCCGCCTGCACATCAGCGACCACCTGGCCGTCCGGGGCACGTTCGCCAGGCTCGACTGGGAACGCTCCGCGACCGCCCGGAGCTGGGGCGGGCAGAGCCATCCGCTGATCGACGCCGCCACCGGGCTGCCGCACTTCACCGCCCCGCCGGAGACCGTCACGACGGCCGCCCGCCACCCCCAGGGCGGGCTCAGGTACTACCAGCGGGTCACCGTCGGCGCCGAGGCGGGCGAGGTCCGCTCCCCCGCCGGGCACCTGCTGGCGCCCGGCGAGGACCAGGAGATCGTGGTCTCGGCGTTCATCCACCTCGCCGTCGAGGGCCGGATGCTCTACACGCAGTTCGTGGTCACCGTCCTGCCCCCGATCCGCGACGACTTCCACATCGTGGACGAGCTGCCCGTCCTCGGCAGGCCCGGCATCGTCTGGCGCGCCCTCGTCCGGGCCCGCGCGGAACTCGCCGCGGACGCGATGTTCGCCCCCGGACGGCTGGTGCGCGCCCTCATCCGGATCGTGAAGGCCAACCGCGCCGCGCGCAATCCCGCGCGCTACCCCGTCTACCCCTTCGGGGCGCGCCTCAGCGTCCGCGAGCTGGGCGCCGAGTTCCGCGAGGACCGGTTCACCCAGGTCCTGGACGCCGACAAGTACTCCAAGCTGATCGAGCGGCGGCTGACGGAGGCGGTCCTCGACTATCTGGACGCCAAGGACGTCGACACCAGCGGCTACCGCGCCCAGGCCGCGACCCTGACCAGCTACGGCGCCCTGATCACCGGGGGCACCTTCAACGGCCCGGTCGCCGCCGGGACAGGAGCGCACGCGACCCAGAACGGGAGTGGGAAATGACCGGGAGCAACAGCGGTTTCCAGATCACCGGGGGCACCTTCAACGGCCCCATGGCCGCCGGGGCAGGAGCGCACGCCGTACAGAACATCGGCGCGGGCCACGGCGGCGCGGACGCGGACCGGACCGCCGAGCTGCTCGCCCTCGTGCGCGAGCTGGTCCGGCGGCACGCCGGCGAGCTGGGCGACACCCGGCCGGTGCTGAGGGACGCCGACGAGGTCGAGACCGAGCTCCGGCAGGAGGAGCCCGACCGCGAGTACCTGTCCGACTCCCTGGGCCGGATGGCCCGGCGGGTCGCCTCGGTCGCCGCGATCGCCGAGGCGGTCGCGGCGCTGACCAACCTGATCCTCTGACCCCGGTCCCCCGGGCGCCCGTGCCGCGCCCGGGGGCCTCAGATCTCGTGCTCCGCGCGCTCCGGCAGGCCGTACCGGACGGCCAGCGGGTTCCACGCCGCGAGGAACGCCCGCTTCGCGGCGGTGGCCTCGGTGGAGTGGGAGAGGCCGCCGCGGTAGTCGGGATCGTCCACGGAGCCGGGCCGGCAGTCCGCGTCCTGCCGGGCCGCCCAGGCGAGGAACTTCTCGTCGGCGTCCCGGGAGGCGGTGAGGGCCTCGGCCAGCGACTCCCGCACCCGCTCCCCGCCGTCGAGCGCGTCGACCGCCAGGGTCTCGACCCGGCTCACCTGCTCCCGGCGGATCTCGGTGACCCGCTCGACCGTGGCGAGGGCCGCCGAGGTGTCCGTGCAGGAGCGGAGCCGGTCAAGAGCCGGGCCCAGGCCTGAGCGGGCCTCGCCGCTCTCGGTGAGCAGGGAGTCCATCGCCTCGGCCTGTTCCCGTGCCGCGTCGGCGGAGGAGGGCCGCCCCGATGGCCCGGCCGCCTGCTCCGTGCTCCCGGGCGCCGCCCCCGACGTGCCGCCCGCCGCCGTGCCCGCTGCGGAGACGGCGGGACCGCCGTCCCGCACGACCAGCCAGACGATCCCGCAGACGGCCAGCGCCACCACGACCGCGAGCACGGGGACCGCCCTGCGACCGGCCGGAGGGCGCCTGACCGCGCCCCTGTGCCGGGCGGGCGGATCCCACCCGTCCGGAGCCG
The DNA here is from genome assembly GCF_014203605.1 of Thiemannella venezuelensis. Taxonomy (GTDB): domain Bacteria; phylum Actinomycetota; class Actinomycetes; order Streptosporangiales; family Streptosporangiaceae; genus Planomonospora_A; species Planomonospora_A venezuelensis. The sequence goes on from NZ_JACHJJ010000012.1 coordinate 78,387, forward strand.
GGGACGGCCACGGAGGACCCGGGGGCGGCTCCTCCCGCGCCCGCGGCCCCGGAGCCGGATCCCCGTAGGACGGGAGCGGTCCGGGCCGGTCGGAGGGCGGCGGCGACTGCGGCCACCCGGAGGGCGGGGACGGCGGCGGACAGAGGGCTCCGCAGCGGGGGCACCGTGGCAGTTCTCCGACCTGCGTGCCGCACCGGTTACAGAAGGTCGGCTGCTCCATGTGCAGACCGTACCGAGGCGGTGTGCATCATGCAGCACGTTCCGGAAGGGTCGTTGACGCGGAGATCGCCCAGGCCTACGATCCGGGAAAACTTAAAGGAAAGTTTCCTATAAGTTATCCCCCCGAACGTGTGGAGAACCCCGTGCAGAGATTCCTCCGGCCGATGGCCGCGGCGATCCTCGCCACCGGCCTCGCCGCCGCGGCCGCCCCGGCCGCCGCCCACGCCGAGGCGCAGACCGGCCACGGCGACCGCTTCAAGCGGGTCGGCTACTTCATCCAGTGGGGCGTCTACGGCCGCCAGTTCTTCGTCAAGGACGTCGACACCAGCGGCGCCGCCGCCAAGCTGACCCACCTCAACTACGCCTTCAGCAACGTCAGCCAGGACGGTTCGTGCGTGTCCGCCGACCCCTGGGCCGACTGGCAGATGCCCATGGACGACGCGCACAGCGTGGACGGCGCCGGCGACACCGCCGACCAGGTCCTCAAGGGCAACCTGAACCAGATCAAGGAGCTCAAGGCCAAGCACCCGGGCCTCAAGGCGCTGATCTCGCTCGGCGGGTGGAGCGGCTCGAAGTACTTCTCCGACGCCGTCCTCACCCCCGAGAGCCGCAGCAAGCTCGCCGCCTCCTGCATCGACCTCTGGCTCAAGGGCAACCTCACCGGCATGCCCGCCGGGTCCGGCGCCGGCGTCTTCGACGGCATCGACCTCGACTGGGAGTGGCCCGGCTCCGAGGGCAACGAGGGCAACGTGATCCGGCCCGAGGACCGGCAGAACTTCACGCTGTTCCTCGCCGAGCTCCGCCGCCAGATGAACGAGTACGACCCGAAGAGCGAGATCACCGCCTACCTCCCCGCCGCCGCGGCGAAGATCGACGCCGGGTTCGACGTCCGTGAGGTCTTCAAGAACCTGACCTTCGGCAACCTGCAGGGCTACGACCTGCAGGGCCCGTGGGAGCAGGTCACCGGGCACAACGGCAACCTGTTCACCGACCGGCGCGACCCGCACGAGTTCACCTACAGCGTGGACCAGACCGTCCGCGACTACCTGAGGCGCGGCGCCCCGGCCAGGAAGATCGTGGTCGGCGTGCCCGCCTACGGCCAGGGCTGGACGGGCGTCAAGGGCGGAAGGAACGGCCTGTACGGCACCAGCACCGGTCCCGCCCAGGGCAAGTGGGCCGCCGGCACCGACGACTACAAGGAGCTCGTCAACAAGCCCGGCAAGCGCTACCGCGACCTGCGCACGGGCGCGATGTGGCTCTACGACGGCAACGAGTTCTGGTCCTACGACGACCCGGCGACGGTGACCCAGAAGGCCGCCTACATCCGGCTGAAGGGCCTGGGCGGCTCCATGATGTGGTCGCTCGACCAGGACGACGCCAAGGGCTCCCTCACCACGGCGCTCCACCGGGTGCTGCGCTGACGGGTTGACGTGGTCCGCCGTCGGGCCCCGCGGACTCGGACGGGGCCCGGAGTCCCGGGTCACCGCCGCCCCCCGCCCGGGGCCCGACGGCACGAGAGCCCTCGTGACCCGTCGGGCCCCGGGCGGGGGGAGCAGGAGATCCCCGAAGTCGTCGTCGGCCATGTGCGAGCGCGAGGGATGCCGGAGAGCGGAGAAGGGGACTTTGCGCCCGCATCGAGCAGGGACCTCCGCGCGGGTCGCCACGACGACGTCCCTGCTCTGGCGAGTGGCTGTTACCGGTCTTTTACCCGCCACGCCGGGCTTCTGCCGCTTTGCACGCTGCCTCCGGGGAATGATGTGGTGCCCGGTAACGAGACGGACAGCGCAGGAGCACACGGTGATGACGCAGCGACCGGTGCCGACGGATGATGTCCAGCGCCTGTACGAGCTCGACGAGCTGGACGCGCTGGGGTCCGGTGTCGAGCCGCGCTTCGACGCCGTCGCCGAGCTGGCCGCCCAGCTGTGCCAGGCACCGATCGCGCTGGTCAACCTCATCGGCGCCGACGGCCAGCATTTCAAAGGCCGTGCCGGGGATGGCGTGGCCGGCCTCACGCCGCCGATCCCGTTCTGCCCGCACGTGCTGACCGGCCGGCAGATGCTGGAGGTGCCCGACGCGGCCGCCGATCCGCGCTTCGGCGGCGAGCCCCTGGTCACCCAGGAGCCCCGGGTGCTGTCCTACGCCGGGGCCCCGGTGCTCAGCGGCCGCGGCCACGTGCTGGGCACGGTGTGCGTGATGGATGTCCGGCCGCGCCGCCTGGCGGCCGGGCAGCTGCGGGGCCTGGCCACGTTGGCCGGCACGGTGGCCGATGTGCTGCAGCTGCGCCACTACGGCCGCCGTTTCGGCCAGGTCACCCAGCAACTGCACGAGGCCGAAGAGCTCAAGCACCAGTTCCTGCGCACCATGAACCACGAGATGCGCACCCCGCTGACCGGGATCAGCAGCTACCTGGAACTGATCCAGGACGGCAGCGTGGACCCCGCCACCGAGCGGGAGTTCCTGCGGGTGATCGAGCGCAACAGCGACCGCCTCCTGGAGCTGATCGATGAGTTGCTGCTGCTGGCCAGCCTGACCGCCCGCACCGTCACGTTCCAGCCCGACCGCGTCGACGTGGCTGCGCTGGTGCGCCAGACGGTCATCGAGACGGTGGGCAAGGCCTGGCACAACGGCGTGGTGCTCACCGCCCATGCCCACGGTGAGGTGAGCGTCTGGGCCGATGCCCAGCGGCTCCGGCAGGTGCTGAGCCAGCTGCTGGACAACGCCATCAAGTTCACCTCATCCGGCGGCCGGATCGACGTCACCGTCTGCGGCGACCCGGTTCCGACGGTGGAGGTCCGCGACAACGGCATGGGCATCGATGCGGCCGACCTGCCGTACGTGTTCGAGGACTTCTACCGCTCCCGCCAGGCCGAGGCGAAGGCGATCGCCGGCACCGGCGCGGGCCTGGCCATCGTCAAGAAGATCATGCGGATGCACGGCGGCACCGTGCACATCACCAGCAGGCCCGGCCAGGGCACCTGTGTGCGGCTGGAGCTGCCCTGCCCGCCACCTCTGCCTGAATCACCGGCTCGCACGGACGCTCAGCGCGACGGCGCGCCACCACCGATGCCGACGCCGCCGGCGCGCCCGAACGGCAGGACGGCACGACACACCGCCACACCAGCGACGGCGAGGAGCCGAACCGTGAGCAGCGACGGCGAGCAGATGTTCGGCGGATTGATCACCGCCCAGCACCTGACCTCCCTGGAGGACTTCCCCGCCCTGGTCACCACCTACGCCGGCTTGGTCGGCCTGACCGCGCCGATGCTGTATGCGGCCGACCTGCAGCACCGGTTCCTGATGCCGCTGCCCGGTCAGCACGATCACAACGGCGAAGAGCTGAAACACCTGCGCATCGACGCCACCATGGCCGGGCGCGCCTTCCGCACCCTGGAGATCGTCCAAGCCCGGCTCACCGACGACTCCCCCGACCCCGATGGGCCGCCCGTCCAGCCGTTCACCGACGACGGCCCGCGACGCTGGTGGCTGCCCCTGCTGGACGGCACCGAATGCATCGGCGTGCTCGGTGTGACCGCCCCCGGCGACGACGAGACCCTCCGGGTGCGGGCCGCCCGGCTCGCCGGCCTGATCGCAGTGATGATTTCCAGCAAGAGTCCCACCAGCGACACCTACGCGCGTCTGGTCCGGGCCCAGCCGATGCATCTGTCGACCGAAATACTGTGGACGCTGCTGCCGGTCAGAACGTTCGCCAACGAGCGGGTGGTCGTCAGCGCCGCGCTGGAACCGGCCTATCTGGCGGGCGGGGACGCCTTCGACCACGCGCTGGCCGGCGACACCCTGCACCTGTCGATCTTCGATGCCATGGGACACGACACCGCCGCCGGGCTGACCTCCACCATCGCGCTGGGCGCCTGCCGCAACCACCGCCGCCAAGGCGCCGACCTGCCGGCCACCGGCGACGCCATCGACGCGGCCATCGCCGAGCAGTTCGCCGGTGACCGCTTCGCCACCGGCGTGCTGGCCGGCCTCGACACCCGTACCGGCCTGCTGACCTGGGTCAACCGCGGCCACCACCCGCCGCTGGTGCTGCGCGGCGGACACCTGGCAGCCGTACTGGAGGCCGAGCCCGACCCGCCGATGGGCCTCGGGGCGGGCGCACTCACCGAACCGTCCAGCTACCAGCTGGAACCCGGAGACCGGCTGCTGCTTTACACCGACGGCATCCTCAAGGCCAAAAGCCCCGACGGCCAGGAGTTCGGCCTGGAGCGCTTCATCGACTTCCTGATCCGCCGCGAGGCCGACGGCTTACCGGCCCCCGAAACCCTGCGCCGCCTCATCCAGACCCTGCTGGAGCACCAGCACGACCATCTCGACGACGACGCCACCGTGCTGCTGGTCGAATGGCGCACCCAGCGCCAATACCAGTTCGTGCCATGACGGCCCGCGTGCACCACGGCATCGTGGTGGTCAGCGAGGGCGAATCGTTCCGCAGCCACCACGAAGGCCCGCAGCCGCATCGGCGGCCGGCCCCTTCCCGGCGTACTTGGTCCGCCCTCCGGAAGGCCCGGTCCAGCACGACGAGCCGGACCGGGCCTGACGCGTTTCCAGCGCGGTGACCGCAGGTCTCGCCGTACCGGCGGCCGTCCGGGCACCGGCACGGCGAGCGGCGAGACGGAGTGGTACAGGTGGGCGGCGCCGAGCCGGGGAGCGCCGGGCGGCTACTTCTTGGTCTTGTCCGCCGACGACTCGGTGGACAGCGCGGCGACGAAGGCCTCCTGCGGGACCTCGACCCGGCCGACCATCTTCATCCGCTTCTTGCCCTCCTTCTGCTTCTCCAGCAGCTTGCGCTTGCGGGAGATGTCGCCGCCGTAGCACTTGGCCAGGACGTCCTTGCGGATGGCGCGGATGTTCTCACGGGCGATGACCCGGGCGCCGATGGCGGCCTGGATCGGCACCTCGAACTGCTGCCGGGGGATGAGCTCGCGGAGCTTCTTGGCCATCTCGACGCCGTAGCCGTACGCCTTGTCCTTGTGCACGATGGCGCTGAAGGCGTCGACCGCCTCGCCCTGGAGCAGGATGTCGACCTTGACCAGCTCGGCCTCCTGCTCGCCGGAGGGCTCGTAGTCGAGCGAGGCGTAGCCGCGCGTGCGGGACTTGAGCTGGTCGAAGAAGTCGAAGATGATCTCGCCGAGCGGCATGGTGTAGCGGATCTCGACCCGGTCCTCGGACAGGTAGTCCATGCCCTGCAGGTTGCCGCGGCGGTTCTGGCAGAGCTCCATGATGGCGCCGATGAACTCCGAGGGGACCAGCACGGTCGACTTCACCATCGGCTCGAAGACCTTGTCCACCTTGCCGGTGGGGAACTCCGACGGGTTGGTGACCGTGACCTCCTTGCCGTCCTCCATGATCACCCGGTAGACCACGTTGGGCGCGGTGGAGATCAGCGAGAGGTTGAACTCCCGCTCCAGCCGCTCGCGGACGATCTCCATGTGGAGCAGGCCGAGGAAGCCGCAGCGGAAGCCGAAGCCCAGCGCCGCGGAGGTCTCCGGCTCGTAGACCAGGGCGGCGTCGTTGAGCTGGAGCTTGTCCAGGGCCTCGCGGAGCTCGGGGTAGTCGTCGCCGTCGATGGGGTACAGGCCGGAGAAGACCATGGGCTTGGGGTGCTCGTAGCCGCCGAGCGGCTCGACGGCGGGCCGGGAGACCGAGGTGACGGTGTCGCCGACCCTCGACTGGCGCACGTCCTTCACGCCGGTGATCAGGTAGCCCACCTCGCCGACGCCGAGACCCCTGTCGGCGATCTTCGGCTCGGGCGAGATGACGCCGATCTCCAGCGTCTCGTGGGCCGCGGTGGTGGACATCATCAGGATGCGCTCGCGCTTGCCCAGGTGGCCGTCCATGACCCGGACGTAGGTGATCACGCCGCGGTAGGTGTCGTAGACCGAGTCGAAGATCAGCGCGCGGGCCGGGGCCGCGGCGTCGCCGACCGGAGCCGGGACGCGCTCGACCACGTGGTCCAGGAGCTCGCGGACGCCGACGCCGGTCTTGCCGGAGACCTTCAGCACGTCCTCCGGCTCGCAGCCGATGAGGTGGGCGATCTCGGCGGCGTACTTCTCCGGCTGGGCCGCGGGCAGGTCGATCTTGTTGAGCACCGGGATGATCGTCATGTCGGCGTTCATCGCCAGGTAGAGGTTGGCCAGCGTCTGCGCCTCGATGCCCTGCGCGGCGTCGACCAGCAGGATCGCGCCCTCGCACGCCTGGAGCGAGCGGGAGACCTCGTAGGTGAAGTCGACGTGCCCGGGAGTGTCGATCATGTTGAGGACGTAGTCGGTCTCACCGACCTGCCACGGCAGCCGGACCGCCTGCGACTTGATCGTGATGCCGCGCTCGCGCTCGATGTCCATCCGGTCGAGGTACTGGGCGCGCATGGAACGGTCGTCGACCACGCCGGTGATCTGCAGCATGCGGTCGGCAAGCGTCGACTTGCCGTGGTCGATGTGCGCGATGATGCAGAAGTTGCGGATCACCGCGGGATCGGTCTGGCCAGGCTGAATACGCACCGGTGTCCGTTTCGACGGGATTGATGTGATCAGGAGCTGGTAAATCCAGCCATCTTCCTAGCAAGTTTAGCGAGAGGGCCGATGGCTTCATCCCGCAGGGGAAACCGCCCTCACCGCCGCCCCGCGGCATCCGGGGACGGCCCCTCCCCGCGGCGCTCCCGTACCGGCGGCCGCGGCCCCGGCGTTGACCCGGGCGGGAGAAGCGCGATGACATGTCCCGATGACGAGAAGGATCACGGTACGGCGGGTGCTCCGCCTCCTCGCGGGGGCGGTCGCCGCACTCCTCGCGATTCCCGCGATGACTGCGGTCTTCTTCTGGCTCGAGTTCACCGGGACGCCCGGACCCGGGGCCAGGAGCACCGGCCACGACGCGCTCTGGCTGGGGCACGCCTGGGTGGACGGGCGCAGGAGCGAGGCCGACGTGAAGGCGATGGCCGTACGGCTGCGCGGGACCGGAATCAAGGACGTCTACGTACACGCGGGCCCCTTCAAGTTCAGCGGGGAGCTTCCCGCATCGAAATATCCCAATGCCAAGAATTTCCTGAAATGGTGGAAGGCCGAGCTGCCGCAGGTCCGGGTCTCCGCCTGGCTGGGGCAGAAGGTCGACTACGGCCTCGACCTCGGTGACCCGGCCTCCCGGCAGCGCGTGCTGGACGGCGCGCGCGACATCATGGCCGCCGGGTTCGACGGCGTGCACTACAACTTCGAGCCGATCACCAGCGGCGACGCCGGCTTCCTCGACCTGCTGGAGCGGACCCGGCCGCTCGTCGGCGACGGCGTGCTGTCCACCTCCACCCCGCAGATCGAGCCGCTGCCCCTCATGCGCCCGGTCGCCCGCGCGGCCATCGACCACGACAAGTACTGGCTGCGCGACTACTTCCGCGAGGTCGTGGACCGCGTCGACCAGGTCGCGATCATGACCTACGACTCGTTCCTGCCGCTCGAATCGCTCTACGGCGGCCACGTCGTACGGCAGGGCACGCTCGCCCTCGATCTCGTACCGGAGGGCAAGACCCTGCTGATCGGCGCCCCCGCCTACCACGACCACGGGGTCCCGTGGCTCGACGCCGCCGAGAGCGTCGCCGTCGCCGCCGAGGGCGCCCGGCTCGCCCTGAGCGGGCACGGGACGCCCCGCGAGAGGTTCGGACTGGCGCTGTACGTGGACTTCGCGGCCACGGAGGAGGACTGGGCGGAATACACCCGGTTCTGGTACCGGCCGTAAGCGGAGAACGGTAGACTTGTGCAGCATTCCTCTGTCCAGTGCGCTGATTTGAGCGACCACCTGGGCAGTTGGTAGCCTGTTCAACTGCGTGTGGCGCGCCCTCTCTGCCCGCGCGCCCCATCCGACGACATCACCGAGGCTTCTTCGTGGCGAACATCAAGTCCCAGATCAAGCGCAACCGGCAGAACGAGAAGGCCCGGCTGCGCAACAAGGCTGTCAAGTCGTCCCTGAAGACGGCGATCCGCAAGTTCCGCGAGGCCGCCGAGCAGGGCAACGTTGACGAGGCCGTCGCGCTCCAGCGCGCCGCCGCCCGCCAGCTGGACAAGGCTGCCAGCAAGGGCGTCATTCACAAGAACCAGGCCGCCAACCGCAAGTCGGCGATCGCCCAGCGCGCCGCCGCCCTGACGGCCGCCAAGTAACCCAGGTTCTTCACCGGCGCCGCACCCCGTCACGGGGTGCGGCGTTTCGGCGTTCACGGCCCCCGCCGCCGACCGGCGCCGCGGCGTCCGGCCGGACGCCGACCGGCCGCTCCCCGTCTACTCCAGGGCGGCGAGCACCTGCCTGAGCAGTGCGGCCAGGCGCCGGCGGTCCTCCTCCGACAGCACCGCCAGCGCCTCGTGCTGCGGTTCCAGCCCCGCGGCGACGGCCTCCTCGATGACACGGAGCCCGGTCTCGGTGAGGCTGACGCGCAGGGCCCTGCGGTCGTCCGAGTCGGGGGTGCGGGTGATCAGGCCCGCCCGCTCCAGCCGGTCCAGCCGCCCCGTCATGCCGCCGGAGGTCAGCATGAGCGTGGCGGTCATGGCCTTGGGCGAGAGCGTGTAGGGCGCCCCGGCGCGGCGGAGGGTGGCGAGCACGTCGAACTCGCCCCGGCCGATGCCGTACTCCTGGTAGATCTCCGCGACCCGGTCCCCCATGAGGCGGGCGATCCGGTAGATCCGCCCGAAGACCGCCATCGGCGACGCCTCGAGGTCGGGCCGTTCCCTGCGCCACTGCGCCACGATCCGGTCGACAGGATCCTCTCCGGGCTGCGCTGTCATGCCGCCATTCTAACTTGACGCTAAATAACTTAGTGCTAAGTTACTTGCATACAAGCTTCACTCAAGGAGCTCTCGTGTCTTCTCCCTGCGCATCTCCGGCCGTCCCCGTTCCCACCGCTCCCGCTTCCCTGGCCGCAGACTCCACGATCCTGCACTCCGCAGCCCTGGACTCCAGCGCGCCCGCCCCCATGAGACCCGCCTCCCCGTCCCGGGATTCCACCTCCCCCGACCACGGCGACCCCGCTCCCGCCCCGCCCGGACCGCACGGCAGCCCTCCCGGGGACTCGGCCCCCGCGGCCCGCGGCGACCTCCTCCTCGTCCTGGTCACCGCCCTCGCCCCCGCGGTCTGGGGCAGCACCTATCTGGTGACCACCGAGTTCCTTCCGCCGGACCGGCCGCTGTTCACCGCCCTGCTCCGCGCGCTCCCCGCGGGTCTGCTCCTGGTCGCCGCGACCCGTACGCTCCCCCGGGGCGGCTGGTGGTGGCGGGCCGCGGTTCTCGGCGGACTGAACATCGGCGCGTTCTTTCCCCTGCTGTTCCTGTCGGCCTACCGGCTGCCGGGCGGCGTCGCCGCGGTGCTCGGCGCCGTCCAGCCGCTCATCGTCGCGGGCCTCACCCGCGCCGCGCTCCGGGAGGCCGTTCCCCTCCACCGCGTGCTCACCGGGGTCGCCGCCGCGGCCGGGGTCTCCCTCGTCGTTCTGCGCGCCGAAGCCGCTCTCGATCTCCTGGGCATCGTCGCCGGGCTCGTCGCGGCGGCGGGGATGGCGGCCGGGATCGTCCTCACCCGCTCGTGGGGCAGGCCGGAGGGGGTCGGGGACCTGGCGCTCACCGGCTGGCAGCTCACCGCGGGCGGCCTGATGATCGCCCCGGTCGCCTTCGCGGTGGAGGGCCCGCCCCCGGCGATGGACGCCGCGGCCGCGGGAGGCTACCTCTGGCTGGGCCTCGTGGGCACCGCCGTCGCCTACACGCTCTGGTTCCGCGGCATCGGACGGCTGCCCGCCCTCCAGGTCTCCCTCCTCGGCACCCTGAGCCCGCTCACCGCCGCGCTCCTGGGCTGGGCCGCCCTCGGCCAGTCCCTCACCTCCCTGCAGCTCGCCGGCTTCCTCATCGCCATCGCCGCCACCTCCCTCGGCCAGTTGCCGGCACCCCGGCGCGCACGCACCGGCCGCCGCCCCCGGCCCGCTCCCCCCGCCGCCACGCCCCACCGCCGGTGACCTCCCCCTCCCGCACCGCCACCGCGCCGAACGGCCCGGGAATCCTTCCCGACCATCCTTGACATGAAAATTTCACAATCCGTTGACAAGCGGAAAACGCTTTCCTACGGTGGCCATTGTCCGGACGCGGACGCCGTCCAGGGATGCGGCGCATCCGCGGACGGCGAGTACTCGCTGGGGGGATTCCGAAAGCGCAGGCTGCGGCCTGCCGGACCGGCAAGGAGCTCGACTGTGAGACATGCATCCAGCGCGAAGGCGATCACCGCCGCCCTCACCGGCGCGGCCGTCGTCGCGGCCATGGCGGCCGGCGTGTCGGCAGCCTCCGCCTCCGCCGCCCCCGCACCCGGGGCCTACACCCTCGTGAACGCCGCCAGCGGCCTGTGCCTGGGCGTTCCCGGCGCCTCCACCGCGGACGGCGTGCAGCTGACCCAGAACGCCTGCGGCGGGCCCGGGCAGACCTGGAACCTCACCGCGGCCGGCGCGGGCTTCCGGCTCATCGCCGCACACAGCGGCAAGTGCACCGGGATCGCCGGGAACAGCACCTCGGCAGGGAAGGCCGCTCTTCAGCAGGCCTGCATGGAAAGCGCTTTCCAAACATGGGAGCCGGAACTCGTCAGCGGGTCGACCTACCGGGTGGTCAACACCGGCAGCGACAAGTGCCTCAACGTCAAGGACAGCTCGGCCGCCGCCGGAGCCCTCGTCCAGCAGAACTCCTGCGACTCGGTGACCAGCAAGAGCTGGACGCTGAAGGCCGCAGGATCCGGCCCCTCGCCCACTCCCACCGTGACCCCGACGGTCACCCCCACCACGACGCCTCCGCCCGGGAACGCGAACGGCCTCGTCGGCTGGGCCGCCCAGGGCGGCGGAACCACCGGCGGCGGCAACGCGGCACCGGTCACGGTCACCAGCGCCTCGGCCCTCACCAGCGCGCTCTCCGCGAGCGGCGCGTCGGTGATCCGGGTGTCCGGCACCATCTCCTGCTCCGGGATGCTCAAGGTGACCTCCGACAAGACCGTCATCGGCGGCTCCGGAGCCACCATCGCCGGCTGCGGGCTCAACATCACCCAGGCGTCCAACGTCATCGTCCGCAACCTGACCTTCCGCGGCTGGAACGACGACGGCATCCAGGTCCAGTACTCCACCCGGGTGTGGCTCGACCACAACTCCTTCAGCGACGGCTACGACGGCGCGCTCGACGTCAAGCGCGCCAGCGACTACGTCACCGTCTCGTGGAACAGGTTCTCCGACCACGACAAGACGATGCTGCTCGGCCACAGCGACGGCAACGGCGGCGAGGACCGCGGGAAGCTGCGCGTGACCTACCACCACAACTGGTTCGACGGCACCAACCAGCGCCACCCGCGGGTGCGGTTCGGCAACCCGGTCCACGTCTACAACAACTACTACGCCAACGTCGGCAGCGGAGGCGGGTACGGCGTGGCCTCCACCGAGGAGGCCGGCGTCCTGGTCGAGGGCAACTACTTCGAGAACACCGCCGACCCCTTCCACCGCGGTGAGGGCTCCTCCGACCCCGGCGGCCTGGTCGCCCGCAACAACCACTTCGTGAACTCGGGAGCGGGGGACGCCGGCGGCAGCGTGGCCTCCGTCCCCTACTCCTACACGCTCGACCCCGCCTCCAGCGTCAAGTCGATCGTGAGCGCCGGAGCCGGAGCCGGCCGGATCTCCCTCTGACGCAGACCCGTGTGCTGAGGCGCCGGGCGGCGGCCGGTCGCCCTCGGCCACCGGGCACCGAGCCCTCCGCACGAGCAGGGCCGGCGGCTCTCATCGGTGACGGCGCGTCTGAACTCCGCCCGGCACCTCAGCACGCCAGGTGATCGGATCCACCGGTGGCCGGGCTTCCCGTGAAGCCCGGCCACGCCGCCTGCCATCGCTCGGCGCCGCCTCCCCGCCCCGTCCTGCAACCGCCCGGCCGGCGCGCGCAGGCGGGAGCCCGCACGCAGCGAGGCCCGGGCGAACGCCGCTCAGCGACCGGTACGGCTCGCCACGATGGTCTGGATCGTGCGCTCCAGCGCGTAGGCCGGGTCGGCACCGCCGCCCTTGACCTGCTCGTCGGCGGCGGCGACCGCCTGCAGCGCGCGGGCGATGCCGTCGGGACCCCAGCCGTTCAGCTGGTTCTGGACCCGGGTGACCTGCCAGGGCGGCATGCCGAGGTGACTGGCGAGTTGCCCGCCCCGCAGGTTGCGCGGGGCCCCGCCCACCTTGGCCAGCGAGCGCAGGCTCCTGGCGAGCGCGCTCACCAGCAGGACCGGGGCCGTCCCCGTCGCCAGCGCCCAGCGGAGCTGTTCCAGCGCGTCACCCAGCCGGCCCTCGACGGCCGAGTCCGCCACGGTGAACCCGCTGACCTCGGCCCGGCCCCGGTGGTAGCGGGCGACCGCCGCCTCGTCGATGACCTTGCCCGGGGTGTCGAAGGCGAGCTGGCTGCAGGCGGCGGCGAGTTCTCGCAGGTCGCTGCCGACGGCGTCGAGCAGGGCGGAGGCCGCGTCACCGCTGACGGTCCGCCCGGCCCGCTTCAGCTCGGCCTTGACGAAGGCGAGCCTCTCTGCGGGTTTGGTCGGCTTGGCGACGGCGACCACCTGCGCCCCGGCCTTCTTCACCCCGTCGACCAGCGCCTTGCCTTTCACCCCTCCGGGATGGACGAGGACCAGTGTCGTCTCCTCCGCCGGGCGGGCCGCGTAGGAGACGAACTCGGCGATGACCTCCTTGGCGAGATCGTGGGCCGAGCGCACGACCACCACCGACCGGTCGCCGAACAGCGACGGCGAGGCCAGCCGGGTCAGCTCACCCGGCTCCACCTTCCCGCCGACCAGATCGTGCGTCTCCGCCGCCGGGTCCGCCGCCCGCACCGCCGCGATCACCTCGCCCACCGCGCGGTCGGCCAGCAGCTCCTCGTCGCCGACTATCAGGGTCACGGGTGCCGGATCGCTTGCCGCCATGCCGAGCAGCATGCCACGTCCCGGCCTCCGACCCCCAATCGTCAAGTCGTTCGCAATCCGTGTGCAGGCGCCACGGGGCAGTCTCGGGAGCGAGCAAGGAGGTGAAGTGATGAAGTCCGCCGCTTACCGCCACGCCTGCCCGCGCTGTGGCACGGCCCTGGACGAGGGGCCCATCATGTACCGCTGCGCACACTGCAGCCGTTCGGTCTACGCCGCCGACGTGGACACCGAGTTCCGCCGCCCCGTCCCGGCCTCGGCCTGACCTTCACCGCCGGGTAGAGGGATCGGGGAGGGAGCCGCTCCGGGGCGTCCGCCATCCGGCGGAGGACGGGGAGGGGCGTCCCCTGCGGATGTCCTCGGGGAACCGGTGGTGCGGGGGGCGACGGGACCTCGCCGGTCTCCCCGCCGGGACGCGGACCACGGGTCCGTCAGGGCGGGGCCCTACCCGCGGGTCAGGGGACGACCCCGGGTGACGACGGCCAAGCCTCCGCCGCGGGCCACCACGGCCAGGTCTCCCGACAGGTCGGTCCGGTAGGTCCGCATGCCGAGGCGGTTCAACCGGGCCAGGGTCGGCGGGGCGGGATGGCCGTAGTCGTTGCCCGCCCCGGCGCTGATGAGCGCGGCCCGGGCGCCGACGGCGGCGAAGAAGTCCGGATCGTGCCTTGCTGAACCGTGGTGCGGGACTTTGAAGACATCGGCGGGAGGGAAGCCCCGGCGGAGCAGCTCCGCCTGCGCCTCGGTCTCGATGTCGCCGCTGAGCAGCGCGCTTCCGGCCGCCCACCGCACGTGCACCACGACACTGGCGTTGTTGGCCTCCGTGCCCGCCCCTCCTCCGCTCTCCCCGGGCGGCCCGTCGGGCGGCCCGACGACCGTGAGTTCGGAGGGGCCGAACCGCCAGCACGCCCCCGGCCGCGCCTTCCATGCGGTGACCCGGCGGCGGGCGAGGTCCTCGCTCAGCCTGGCGGACCCCCGCTCCGTCCGCGTGCCGGGGCCGACCAGCACCGCCCCCACCGCCCGCCCCCGGAAGACCCCGTCCAGGCCGCCGGTGTGGTCGGCGTGCGGATGGGTGAGGACGACCAGGGGAACCTGCTCGATCCCCATGGACCGCAGGCACCGGTCCATGGGGACCGGATCGGGGCCCGTGTCCACGACCACCGCCCGGCCCGGCCCCGCGGCGACCAGCAGCGCATCACCCTGGCCGACGTCGCATGCCACCAGGAGCCAGCCGGGAGGCGGCCAGCGGGCCGCGACCGTGCTCGTGAGGACGGTCGCGGCGAGCACCCCGGACAGCACGGCGGCGGCGATCCGGCGCGACCGGCGGTGTCGCAGTACCAGGACGGCGACCGGCGCGGAGACTGCCAGCAGGAGCAGCCCGGAAACGCCACCGGGCCAGGGGAGCACCGCCAGCGGGAGCCCGGCGGCGTGCCGGGCGACCTCGATGATCCACCCCGTGGCCAGGCCCGCAGGGCGGACCAGCAGTTGGGCGACGGGCATGAGCACCGGCGCGGCCAGCGCCGCGGCGAACCCGAGCAGGGTCGCGGGCGCGACGGCCGGACCGGCGAGGAGATTGGCGGGGACCGCCACCGGGGTGAGCTGACCGGACATGAGGACCAGGACCGGGGTGACGGCGGCCTGCGCGGCGGCGGGGACGGCGACCGCCTCGGCGATCCAGCGCGGGACCCGGCGGGACGCCCGCCCGGCCATCCGGTCGCGCCAGCGGGGGGCGAGCGTCAGGATGCCCCCGGTGGCGCACACCGAGAGGGCGAAGCCGTAGGACCTGGCCAGGGCGGGGTCGAACAGGATCAACCCGAGAACGGTCACCGACAGGGCGGTGACGCCGTCGCGGGAACGGCCCGTACCGAGCGCCACCGCGGCGACGGTGCCCATGAGGAGCGCTCGGAGCACACTCGGCGACGGGCGGGCGACGACCGCGAAGGCGAGCATGGCGAGCACCGCGAGCACCGCCCTGACCGCGAGCGGCAACCCGGCCGTCCGGGCCAGTGCCACGGCGGCCCCCGCCACGATCGCAAGATTCGCACCGCTCACCGCCAGCAGGTGGCTGAGCCCGGCCTCTCTGAAGTCGGAGGTGACCTGCGCGTCCATTCGGGAGACGTCGCCGACGACCAGCCCGGGCAGCAGGCCGCGCTGGGCCGGGGGCAGCACGTCGGCCGCCTCCCGCAGCCCCGCCCTGAGCGCACCGGCCGCGCGCTGCACCCACGATGGCCCGTCCAGGACCCGCGGGGAGCCCCGGACGAGGACCACCGCCGCGAGCAGGTCGCCGGAGTCGGCCGGGCCGAACCGCCCCCGCAGCCCGATCCGCTGGCTGGGCAGCAGCGACCGCCACTCTCCGCCCGAGACCAGCAGCACCACCGGCGCCCGCACCCGCACCCTGCCGGTCGCCGTCTCGACCGCCTCGACCCGTGCCGGCACCACGAAGCCCTCCCGGCCGGGCACCGCCCCGCGCCGCCCGCTCCCCCCGCGGGACGCCCCTCCCCGTCCGATCTCCCGGGGGTCGTCCGTCAGCACCGCCTCCACCGTCGCCGAGGCCCGCCGTTCCACGAGCGCGGCCACGGGCCCGGTGCCGGTGGCGTGCACCCGGAAGGCCACGGTCCCGGCCACCGCCGCCACACACCCGAGCACCGCGATCACCACGTTTCCCCAGGGATGGCGAGGGCCCGCCGGACCCCCCGCCGCGCCGCGGCACGGGTCTCGCCTCTGCCGCGCCGCGCCGTACCGGTGAAGGGAGGGCGGCGCCGGCGCCGGGGAGCAGGCCGGCCGTACCGGCGCGGCCGCGGCGCGTGGCACCGCCGGGGGACGTCTCCGCAGGCCGGGAAGATGGACCCGCAGCGCGACGATGAGCGCGGAACCTGCCGCGGCGACGCTCACCAGGGCACCGGCCGGTGCCGGGTGGCCCAGGAGGACCAGGGCGGTCGCCCACGAGGCGAGCGCGGGCAGGACGAGCCCGAGCATGTGCACCGGGAGTCCCGGGAAGGCGGCCCCACCGGAAGGAACGGTGCCACCGGAAGGAAAGGGATCAGGAGGAGAAGCACGGCCGGGGCGCGAAGCGGGGGGTCCCGCCGGGCTCGGATCTGCCGGGAAGGCGGGACCGGTCACCTGGCCGCGCTCCACGCGGGGAGGGCCGCGCGGGTTCTCACGGAGGATGCGATGACGACCCGCTTCATACGCGCACCCTGTCCTTGATATCGGCGTACTTTCTCTCGCCGATGCCGCTGACCTCGCGCAGTTGCCCGACGCTCTGGAACCCGCCGCGGCCGTCGCGGTATTCGACGATGCGGCGGGCGAGCACCTCTCCCACTCCGGGCAACTGCTCGAACTGCTCCGCAGTGGCGACGTTGAGGTCGAGGACCGCCGTCGCGGGGTCGACGGGAACGGGCGCCGCCGGCACCCCCTGAGCAGCGGGCGTTCCCTGGGCGGAGGGGCCGACGACGATCTGCTCGCCGTCGACGAGTCTGCGCGCGAGGTTGAGGAAGCCCGCCGAGGCCTCCCCGCGGACGCCCCCGGCGGCCCGGACCGCGTCGGCCACCCGGGACCCGCCGGGCAGGACCACCACACCGGGGCGGCGGACCTTTCCGGTGACGTGGACGGTGACCTCGGCGGCCGGGGAAGGCCGCGGCCGGGAGGGCGCGGCCGCTCCGGTGAGGGACGGTCCGGAGACCGGAGCGGGCGGAGCCAGGGGCTCGGGCTCCGGCTGCGCCCGCCAGGCGTACAGCCCTCCCGCGACGACCGCGACCAGCGCGGCGACGATCAGGAGCCGTGTCCCCGACCGGCCGGGGTCGAGCGCGGGACCCGCTCTGTCGACGGCCGCCCGGAGGGCTTCGAAGGAGGGCGGGACCGCGATCGGAGGCATACGATCGCCCGTGTCCCGGCGGCCGGGGAATCCCTCCGAGCCGGTCGGCCGGGCCTGGGAGGCGCCGGGCACGGTCAGCTCCCGTAGCCGCGACTCGGCCCGGAACCGCTCGGTGGCCTGGTCTGTGGTCCGCACGCGAGAACGTTATGGCCGCGCCGCCGACCGCCTCCCGGCTGAATTCGATTCTGTGGACGACCGCCCGGGCACGGGTCCCGGTTGTGGACGACCGCCCGGGCACGGGTCCCGGTTGTGGACGACCGCCCGGGCACGGGTCCCGGTTGTGGACGACCGCCCCGGCACGAATCCCGACCGCGCGCGGCCGCCCGGGAACAGGTCACGGCCGCAAGACGACGGTTCCGGGCTCACCGGCCGGGATCGGGCCGTGGCCCGGGACCGTTTCCGGTCCGCGGCGGGCGGGAGAAGACCCTGGAGGATCCGTCACGAGGGGACGGGGGAGACCGTCACGCCGAGCATGCCGGGGCCGACGTGGGCGCCGATGACCGCGCCGGTCTCGATCACCCTGAGCGCGGCGAGCCCCGGAAGGCGCTGGGAGAGGCGCTCGGCCAGGGTCTCCGCCCGGGCTCGGGCGGAGATGTGCTGGACCGCCACGTCGACCGGGCCGGGGCCCGCCGCCTGGACCGCGAGATCCTCCAGGCGGGCGATGGCCCGGCTCGCGGTACGGACCTTCTCCAGAGGGGAGATCGTGCCCTCGGTGATGTGGAGCAGCGGTTTGATCATCAGCGCGGACCCGAGCAGGGTCGCCGCGGCGCCGATGCGGCCTCCCCTGCGCAGGTACTCCAGGGTGTCCACGTAGAAGAAGCTCCGGAGGGAGTCCTTCCGGCGCCGGGCGGCGTCGGCCACGGCGGCGAGCGTCCCGCCTCCGGCGGCCGCCTCGGCCGCGGCCAGGACGGGGAAGCCGAGGCCCATGGCGATGGATCTGCTGTCGATGACCTCCACCGGGATCGGCGCGTCCAGGGCCCCGGTCCGGGCCGCCTCGACCGTGCCCGACATCTCTCCGGACAGGTGGAGGGAGACCACCCCGGTCGCGCCTCCGGCCGCCGCCTCGTCGTAGGCGTCCGTGAAACGCCGGGGCGCCGGCCTGGAGGTGCTGACCGGGGCCCACTCCCTGAGCGCCTCGCCCATCTCCGCGCCGCCGATCTGCGCCACGTCGTCGAAGGGCCTGCCGCCGACGACCACCTGGAGCGGCACCACGGTGATGCCCAGGCGGGAGACCTCCTCCTGCGGCAGGTACGCGGTGGAGTCCGTGACGACGGCGACCGATGGCGGCATGACCAGAGATTACCCGGGGGCGATCACGTGACCGGGAGCGGCGCCGTCACCGGGCCGCGCCCGGGCGGCACCGGACCGGGCGGCACAAGGAAGACATCCGTCCGGCGGCGGCCGCCCGCTGCGGGTCCGCCCGGCGGAGGCCCGCCCTCTCCCGCCGGACGAAGGCGCCGCCGGGATCCCGTGAGGGTCACTGGACGGGGGTGCCGCCGCGCCAGACCCGGCGGGGTTTGAGGCCGAAGGCCCAGGCGAAGGCGCCTTCGTGGTCGGCGTCCCACTGGACGATGTCGGCCAGGCGCCCGGGGGCGAGCACGCCCCGGTCGGGAGCCCCGAGAACGGTGGCCCCGCCGAGGGTCGCCGCGCGCAGGGCGTCTCCGACGCTCATGCCGAAGGCCGCGACGGCGAGGCTGACGACCAGGGACATCGAGGTGATACCGCAGTGGCCGGGGTTGTGGTCGCTGCCCAGGGCCACCGTGACGCCCTGGGCGAGCATCCGGCGGACCGGCGGCAGGCTGCCGTTCTGCAGCGCGGTTCCGGGGCAGACCACGGCGGGCACGCCGTAGCGGGACAGGATCGCGATGTCCTCGTCGGAGGTGTGGTGGAGCAGGTCCGCCGAGGCGCAGCCGAGCTCGGCGGCGAGCTGCACGGCGCCGCGCCGGCTGTAGGCGCCGGCGTGCAGGCGGGGAAGCAGCCCGACGTTGCGGCCGGAGGCCAGGACCCAGCGGGCCTCCTCGGTGCTGAAGTGCCCCTCGTCGCAGTAGACGTCCACGCTGTCGGCGCCGGCCGCGGCGGCGTCGGCGCACCAGGCGCCCACCGCCTCGACGTAGTCGCGCTGGCGCCCGAAGTACTCCGGCGGGACGACGTGCGCGGCGAGGAACGTGACGTGCACGCGCGGCATCATCGGCTCTTTCTCCAGCTCGCGCAGGAGACGCACGTCGGCCAGCTCGCCGTCGCGGGTGAGGTGGTAGCCGGTCTTGGCCTCCACCGTGGTGGTGCCGCCGAGCAGCCAGTCGCGCAGGCGCTCGCGGACCCCGTTGCACAGGGTCCACGGATCGGTCCCCCGGGTCACCGTGACGGTGGAGCCGATGCCGCCGCCGGCCGCGGTGATCGCGGACGGGGTCGACCCGCCCGAGCGCATGGCCATCTCGGCGTAGCGGTTGCCCGCGTAGACGGGGTGGGTGTGCGCGTCGATCAGGCCCGGTGTGACCAGGGCCCCGCCCAGGTTCTCGACGTGGTCCACGTCGACGATGTCGTCCACCACTCCGGGCACGCTCTGCGGCAGGTCCGCGGCCCGGCCGACCCAGGCGATGCGGTCGTTGTGCACGAGGATCGCAGCGTTGCTGCACACGTCGTTTCCGGTCCAGAGCCGGCCGATGTTGGTCAGAAGGCGGACCGTCATCGCATCACCGCCTTGCGCGCAGGGAAGGGCACCGCAGGGGAGGCCGCCACCGGGCACGCCGCGGGGACCCGGCCGATCGCGGGCGTCGTGCCCGCCGGGTCCGCTCCGAGTCCGGACGACATTGGGGGTCTCCTGCTCTCATCCGCTTCATGTGCGGCGACAGTATCGCCAGCATCATGATCCGGCGGTTTCAGTCCAGTTACGTTATTTCACAGGTTGGTCCGCTGTACAGGCTAATTGGGAAGAACACCGCTTCCCCACAACCGGGTCCGGTTCATCGGTTTCGTCCACACAAGAGAGCTCAAGCATGTTTTCACAGCTCAGGTCACTCTTTTCCCACCCGCAACATCAGGAGCCAAGGGCGCCGGCGCCATAACGTCTCGTTGGATTTGCCCCATGGTAGCAATCCAAACCTTGACCCACCAGTGTCCTCTTCATGGCCATTTGGGCGTTTTTGAAGGCTTTCAGTTCCACAAGAATCGCTCCGCAGCACAAGCCCAGGCATTGAATCCCCCACGAGAATCCCCCTAGGCTTGAAATTCGCCGGGCGGCGACCTCCCCCTCGCTCCCTCTCGGCACTCCGCCGCCTCCCGCCCCCGCCGGTTCACAGCACAAGCCGTCGAAGTCATTCCAAAGCGGGGCATTCCATGTAGCCTTTCGGGCGGGCCAACCACGGTCGTATGCATGGGAGTGACTTTGACCGTCCAGCCGGACGCCGGTCGGCGTCGCATCGAAGAGCTCCTGCGGCAGAACGAGGACCGCGTCCTCAAGCGCTGGCTCGAAATAACCGCGGCCGTCTCCGCCGGCCAGGCGGACCGGGATGACACGGCCGCCCGGCTCCCCGAGATCTACCAGGCGCTCCGGCAGTCGTTCACCGGCGAGGAGAACCTCAGCGACCTGCACGGGCTGCTGGCCGAGTTGTCCCGGTCCCGCGCCCGGCAGGGCTTCTCCCCCGCCGAGACCGCCAACGCGGTGTTCGGCCTCAAGGAGGCCCTCTACGAGGTCGTCGAGGACGACGGGACCCCCGAGGCGCTGCGGGGCTTCATCTGGTTCTCCAAGATCATCGACGATCTCGGGCTCTTCACGTTCGAGACCTACGCGGCGGCCAGAGAGAAGATCATCATCGACCAGGCCGAGCAGCTCCTGGAGCTCTCGACCCCGGTCGTGAAGCTCTGGGAGGGCATCGTCGCGGTGCCGCTGATCGGCACGCTCGACTCCGCCAGGACCCAGGTGGTGATGGAGAAACTGCTCCAGGCGCTGGTGGAGACCGGTTCCGAGCACGCGGTCATCGACATCACCGGCGTGCCCGCGGTGGACACCCAGGTCGCCCAGCATCTGCTCAAGACCGTGATGGCGGCCCGGCTGATGGGCGCGGAATGCGTGATCTCCGGCATCCGCCCGCAGATCGCCCACACCATCGTCACCCTCGGCATCGAGTTCGGCGACATCGTCACCAAGGCCTCCCTGGCCGACGCCCTCGCCCACGCGCTGCGCCGGAGCGGCGTCGAGGTCGCCGGCAGCCGGAGGACACGCGTGGCCCTGCGGACCGAGGAGGCCTGATGGACCGGGTCCCCGTCCTCAAGCTCGGAGACGTCCTCATCGTCTCCATCCAGGTCGACCTGCAGGACCAGGGCGTGCTCGCCCTCCAGGAGGACCTGGCGGACGCGGTGGTCGCGACCGGCGCACGAGGAGTGATCATCGACATCACGGCCGTGGAGATCGTCGACTCCTTCATCGGCCGCATGCTCGCCACCATCGCCTCGATCTCCCGCATGCTCGACGCGGAGACGGTCGTCGTGGGCATGCGCCCCGCGGTCGCGATCACGCTGGTGGAGCTGGGCCTCTCGCTCGGCGGCGTGCGGACGGCGCTCAACCTCGAGAAGGGCGTCGCCCTGCTGAACTCCTCCGAGGACACGCAGATCGCCGCAGCCGCGCGATGACCTCCTCCGGCGAGCTGGCCATCGGCGGCAGCAGCGACATCGTCCTGGTCCGGCAGCGGGTCAGGGCCGCGGCCCTGGAGGTCGGGCTCTCCCTCGTCGACCAGACGAAGATCGTGACCGCCGCCAGCGAACTGGCCCGCAACGCGCTGGTCTACGCGGGCGGCGGCAGGGTCCGGATCGAGATCGTCCGCAACGGGGTGCGGATGGGGCTGCGCCTGGCCTTCGGCGACGACGGCCCCGGCATCCCCGACATCGAGCAGGCACTCGTCGACGGGTGGACCACGGGCACCGGCCTCGGCCTCGGCCTCGGCGGGTCCCGGCGCCTGGTCGACGAGTTCGACCTGAGGTCGGCCCCCGGCGAGGGAACGCTGATCACGGTGACCAAATGGACCAGGTGATCCGCTCCCGGAACGACGTCTGGGCCAGGGTCGAGGACGCGAGCGCGATCGGCTCGCTCCGCCGCGCGGCCGTCGCGCTCGCCGCGGCCCGGGGGTTCGGCGACGAGGACACGGGCCGGGTGGCCGTCGCGGTGAGCGAGGCCGCCTCGAACCTGGTCAAACACGCCGTCGAGGGGGTCATGCTGATCCGGCCGCACCCGGAGTCCCCCACCGCGGTCGAGGTCGTCGCGCTGGACCGGGGGCCCGGCATGCGCAACGTCTCCCGCGCCCTGCGCGACGGCTACTCCACCGCCGGCACCCTCGGCATCGGGCTGGGCGGCATCACGCGCATGGCCGACGGGCACGAGATCTACTCCGTGCCCGGCCGGGGCACGGTGCTGGCCATGTGCTTCACCGCGTCCGGCGCGCCGCGGCCTCCGTTCCGGGTGAGCGGGATGACGCGCCCGATCGGCGAGGAGACCGTCTGCGGCGACGCGTTCGCGCTCGTCGAGACGGGAACCGTGATCACCGCGATGGTGTGCGACGGTCTCGGCCACGGGGACGCCGCGGCCCTGGCCTCGCGGGAGGCGGTCAGGGTGTTCCTGGACCACGCGGACCTCGCGCCGGCCGCCGTGCTGGAACGGATCCACCGGGGCCTGGCCGGCACCCGGGGCGGCGCGGCGGCCGTGGTCCGGATGGAGGGGCGGCCGGGCGGCGCAGGAGGCAGCGGCACGAGCGGCACAGGGGGCACGGCCGACACAGGGGGCACAGGGGGCACAGGGGGCACAGGGGGCACCGTGAGTTTCGCCGGCCTCGGCAACATCTCGGCGTGGATCGCCCACCAGGAGGGCCGCCAGGGGATGATCTCCGTACCGGGCATCGCCGGGCACCGGGCCCCCCGCACGCTCCGCCAGTACGAGTACGCCATGCCCGCGCACGGCATGGTGGTCCTCCACTCCGACGGGCTCTCCGACCGCTGGGACGTCACCTCCTGCCCGGGTCTGATCACACGCTCCCCCTCCGTCGTGGCCGCCGCGCTGCTGCGCGAGGCGGGGACCCGCAGGGACGATGCCTGCGTGGTGACGGTGAGGCCCGCCGCATGACCGGCGACGAACTGATCCGCCTGCGCGTCCTGGACGACCGGGACGTGTTCACCATGCGCAGGGTGGGCCGCGAGGTCGCCGAGATGGCCGGGCTGGCCGGCTCCGACCAGATCCGGGTGGCCACCGCCCTGAGCGAGATCGGCAGGGAGGTCCTCGCCCGGGGGCTGGCGGCCTCGGCCGCCTTCCTCCTCGGCCGGGACACCCTGACCGTCACCATCGACCTCCCCGCGGACACCGGCTTCCAGCGCGCCGACGGCGTGACGCTGGCGGGACGCCTGGTGGACACGATCGAGTGCGATCCCTCCGGGGGGCGGGTGGTCATGGTCAAGAGCCTCCCCGCGGGCCGCGCCCGGCCCTCCGCGGAGATGATCCGCACGAGGATCGCCGCGCTCGCGCCGGTGAGCGCGCTCGACGAGCTCCGCCGGCAGAACCGCGAGCTCGCCGAGACCCTGGAGGAGGTCCTGCAGCTCAACACCGAGCTGGAGGAGACCAACCAGGGCGTGCTCGCCCTGTACAACCAGCTCTCGGCGGAGCTGGAGGAGACCAACCGCGGGGTCGTGGCGCTCTACGCGGAGCTGGACGAGAAGTCCGGGCAGATCAGGGAGGCCGGTGACGCCAGGAACAGGTTCTGGACCACGGTCAGCCACGAGCTGCGCACCCCGCTGAACTCGATCATCGGCCTGGTCCGCCTCCTGGCCGGTCCCGGCGGGGAGCCGCTGGGACCGGAGCAGTTCCACCAGGTCCAGCTCATCGGCTCCTCCGCGGAGACCCTCCTGGCGCTGGTGAGCGAGCTGCTCGACATGGCCAAGGCCGAGTCGGGGCGGCTGGACCCGCAGCCGTCCGCGGTGGACCTGATCGCGCTCACCGAGCGGCTGGGGATGGTGCTCCGGCCCACCAGCGGACTGGACCAGGTCACGCTCTCGGTCGAGGTGTCGGAGTCCTCGCCGGAGATGCTCGTCGACGAGGCGATGCTCACCAAGATCCTGCGCAACCTGCTCTCCAACGCCCTGAAGTTCACCGAGAGGGGCGAGGTCCGGCTGGAGGTGGCCCCCGACGCCGCGACCCACGAGATGGTCTTCACGGTGACCGACACCGGGATCGGCATCCCCGCCGAGCATCTGGAGCGCGTCTTCGAGGAGTTCTACCAGGTGCCGGGACCGATCCAGGCGAGGGCGAAGGGCACGGGCCTCGGCCTGCCGTACGCCCGCCGCCTGGCCGAGGCGATGGGCGGCACGCTCCGGCTGTCCAGCACGGTGGCCGGAGCGACCGCGGCGGGCACCGCGACCGGGGGGACCACGGCCGTGCTGCGGCTGCCGCGGCGCCACGACGGCCCTCCGGTGGTGGGCCGTGTGCTCGTCGCCGACGACGACGACGAGTTCCGCGCCACCGTCCGCCGCATGCTCACCGGCTTCGCCGCCCACGTGGACGAGGCCTCCGACGGACTGGCCGCGCTGGAGCTGATGGCCGGAGCCCTCCCGGACCTCGTGCTGGTGGACCTGCTGATGCCCCGGATGGACGGGGCGGCCCTGCTGCTGCGGATGGCCGAGGACGAGCGGCTGCGCACGGTCCCCGCGGTCGTCGTCACGGTCGTGACCTCCCACCAGTACCCGCAGACGGCACGGGCGGTGATCTCCAAGCACGGCCTGAGCCGGGAGACCCTGCTGGAGGCCGTACGGCATGCGGTGGAGGGCGGCGGTGAGTAGGGCGGCGGGTAGGCCGGGGGACGGGAACCACGGTGAGGGAACCGCGACGGTGCTGGTCGTGGACGACACTCCGACCAAGCTCTACATCCTGTCCAGCTGGCTGCGGCGCGCCGGCCACCGGGTCGTGGAGGCGACGGGCGGCCTGGAGGCCCTGGGCAAGGTCGGCGAGCTCCGGCCGGACCTGGTCGTCCTGGACGTCCGGCTGCCCGACATGAGCGGGTACGAGGTGTGCGAGCAGATCAAGGCGGACCCGGCCACCTCCTCGATCCCGGTCGTCCAGATCTCCGGGGCGGCGATCACCCCCGCCGACCGGGCCGAGGGCCTCGGGCGGGGCGCGGACGCCTACCTGACGGAGCCCGTCGAGCCGGACGAGCTCACCGCGACGGTCGAGGCCACTCTGCGCTACTACCGCGCCCGGCAGCGGGCGGAGCGGATGACCGCCCGGCTGGTGATCCTCAACGAGGTCACCCTGGCGATGAACGCGGCCGAGACGTTCGACATGCTCCTGGCGACCGCCGTCGAGGGCGCCTCGCGCATCCTCGGCCGGCTGGCCGGCGCGCTGGCGCTCCCGCCGGACGGCCGGATCCGCAGGTACACGGCCGAGCCTCCGACGCACGCCGCCACCGCGAGGACCGGCACCGCCGACTCCCTGGACAGGCTGAGCGCGATGCTCCCGGGAAGTCTCGCAGGAACCGAGACGTCCACGATCACGGCCGCCGACTGGCTGGGACTGGTGCCCGACTCGGCCGCCGAGGAGGGCGCCGCCCTGGTGGTCTGCCGCACCAAGTCCGGCCGGCCCGCCGTGTGCCTCGGGGTGGAGCCGGCCCCGCCCCTCGCCCCGGACGAGCTGAACCTCCTGCGCCAGCTGGGCCAGGCCCTCGCCCTCGCGGTGGACGCCCTGCGCGCCTACACCGAGGAGCACGCGATCGCGCTCACCCTGCAGCGCAGCCTCCTGCCGGCGCGGATCCCCGAGATCCCGGGAGTGGAGATCAGCTGGCGCTACCAGCCCGCCGCGGACAACGTCGAGGTCGGCGGGGACTTCTACGAGGTCCTCCGGCTGGGCGAGCGGGTGCTCATCGGCATCGGCGACGTGCAGGGGCACTCCCTGCACGCCGCCACCGTGATGGCCGAGCTCCGGCACGCCCTGCGCGCCTCGCTCCTCGGCGCGGTGGACCTCGGCGCGTCGATGGCGCTGCTCAACGAGGTGCTGCGGAGCTACCACCCCGGCATGACCGCGACCGTGTGCCTGATCCTCCTCGATCCGGTGAGCGGGCGGGCCGAGCTCGCCAACGCGGGCCACATCCCGCCGATCCTGGTCGACCCCCGCGGCCGGGCCCGCTACCACGGGCTCGGCGACCTCCTGCTGGGCGTGAGCGAGACGTCCTACCGGGTCGACCATCTGACGATCCCCGAGGGCGGCGCGGTGCTGATGTTCACCGACGGGCTCATCGAGGACCGCGACAAGCTGCTGGACGAGAGCCTGGAGATCGCCCGGAGGCTGGCGGAGTCCGCCGGGGAGGACCTGGAGCCCTTCTGCGACCGCCTGCTGGCGCGCTTCGGCGCCCGTGAGGACGACGTGGCCCTCGTGCTCTTCCGCCGCCTGGCCGGGGTCCCGGGCGCCCGGGACCACCGCTGAGATCGCCGCCGGATCCCGCGTCCGGCGCGCACGGCCGAGGGCGGCCGGCGACGTGCGCCGGCCGCCCTCGGGATGCGGCGGAGGCGGCACCGGGCCGCGGGGCCCGGTGCCGCCCGGTCAGACGGTCTCGACCGGCTTGGCGGTCCTCTCCAGCTCGGCGAAGAGGCCGGGCAGGACCCTGGCGTGCAGGATCGTGCCGTCCTCGGTGTGCTCGACGCCGAGGACCTCGCCCTCCTTGTGCGCCCGGGAGATCAGGTCGCCGCGCTGGTACGGCACCAGCACCCTGACCTCCTGGTCGAAGCGCGGCAGCTCCCGCTCGATCACGGCCCGCAGCTCGTCGATCCCGGCGCCGGTGCGGGCCGAGACGACGACGGTGTGCTTCTCCCGCGCGGTCAGCTGGGCCAGCACCACCGGGTCGGCGGCGTCGGCCTTGTTGATGACCACGACCTCCGGGATGTCGCGGGCGCCTTCGATGTCGGCGATGACCTCGCG
Source organism: Thiemannella venezuelensis (assembly GCF_014203605.1). Classification (GTDB taxonomy): domain Bacteria; phylum Actinomycetota; class Actinomycetes; order Streptosporangiales; family Streptosporangiaceae; genus Planomonospora_A; species Planomonospora_A venezuelensis. The sequence goes on from NZ_JACHJJ010000012.1 coordinate 105,353, forward strand.
CACCGCGGCGAGCTGCGACTCCGGGTCGGGGTGGGAGCCGTCGACCACGTGCAGGATCAGGTCGGCGTCGCCGACCTCCTCCAGCGTGGAGCGGAACGCCTCGACGAGCTGGTGCGGCAGGTGCCGGACGAATCCGACGGTGTCGGCCAGCGTGAACAGGCGCCCTTCGGGCGTGTAGGCCTTGCGGACGGTCGGGTCCAGCGTGGCGAACAGCGCGTTCTCCACCAGCACGCCCGCCCCAGTCAGCCGGTTCAGCAGCGAGGACTTGCCGGCGTTGGTGTAACCGGCGATGGCCACGGCCGGGACCTCGCGGGCCAGGCGCCGCGCGCGCTTGGTCTCGCGCGCGACCGTCATCTCCGCGATCTGGCGGCGCAGCTTGGCCATCCGCTCGCGGATCCGGCGGCGGTCCAGCTCGATCTTGGTCTCACCGGGGCCGCGGCCGCCGATGCCGACGCCGCCGGCGGCACGTCCGCCGACCTGGCGGGACAGGTTGCCGCCCCAGCCTCGCAGGCGCGGCAGCAGGTAGTTGAGCTGGGCGAGCTCGACCTGCGCCTTGCCCTCGCGGCTCTTGGCGTGCTGGGCGAAGATGTCGAGGATCAGCATGGTCCGGTCGATGACCTTGACCTTGACGACCTCCTCGAGCTGGCGCAGCTGGCCGGGGCTCAGCTCGCCGTCGCAGACCACGGTGTCGGCGCCGGTGGCCGCGACGATGTCGGCCAGCTCCTGTGCCTTGCCGGAGCCGATGTAGGTCGCCGTGTCGGGCTTCTGGCGGCGCTGGATCAGGCCTTCCAGCACCTCCGAGCCCGCGGTCTCCGCCAGGAGCTTGAGCTCCAGCAGGGAGTTCTCGGCGTCGGTCACCGTACCGGAGGTCCAGACGCCGACGAGGACGACCCGCTCAAGCCTCAGCTGGCGGTACTCGACCTCGGTGACGTCCTCAAGCTCGGTGGAGAGGCCCGCCACCCGGCGTAGTGCCTGGCGCTCGGCCAGCTCCATCTCGCCGATCTCGGGCAGGTCGTCGAACTGGTCGAAGTCCAGCGGCTCACGGATGTCTATGTCGTTGCTCCGTTCGTAGGTTCGGTTCACAGGCGTCATCGTTCATTAGAACGCCTGGACACCCCGGGTATCTTCCCCACGATGGTGCCACGTCGGCACCCGCTCTCTCATCCGGTTATCCGTCCGCCGTGCGCGAAGCCGCCGGCGTCCGCCGCGAGCGAGGCCGCCAGGTCCGTGCTCCGCCGTTCCCAGTAGGCCAGGCCCAGTCTCCGGTGGATCTCCGCCGCCCGCCGGGCGTGGTCGAGCGCCGGGCCCGTACGGCCCAGCCTGCCGGCCAGTTCGGCGAGGACCATGTGGTGGGCGCCCCATCCGGAGGTCCCCATCCCGCTGACCACGAGGTCGTCGGCGTACGGCAGCAGCCTGCCGTACAGCTCCCCGGGGTCGGGGACGCCGAGCCGGGCGGCGACCAGCCCCCAGACCGGGAGCAGGAGGTCCGCCGCCCAGTCGTCCGGGATCCCGGTGCCCCAGCGCGCGATCAGCTCCCGGGCCAGTCCGGGGTCGCCGCAGTCCAGCGCGGCCAGCACGGCGACCGGCCGGAGCAGGACCATGTCCGGGTCCCCGGCCCGGGCGACGAGCTCGCCGAGGACCTCGGGGACCCGGTCCTGCCCGCGCATGCAGGTGAACAGGGCGACCAGCCGGGGGAAGTCCCGGCCCCACAGGCTGGAGCCGTCCAGCAGCGCGCCGAACCTGGCGACCAGCGCCTCCGCGGCCGCCCAGTCCCCGTCGAGGGTGCGGCGGGCGGTCTCGGCGATGCGGACCATCGCCTCCAGCTCGGGCCGGCCGATCTCCCCCAGCAGGTGCTCGCAGCGGGCCAGGTCCCGGTCCCACGCGGCCAGCTCCCCGGCGCGCAGCAGCGGGGCCATCCGCAGCACCCTGGCGATCAGCTCGGTGGCCCGGGGCAGGGCGGGCAGGGCGAGGATCTCCTCGGCGGCGGCGCGCCGCTCGGCCTCCCGCCCGGGCACCCAGGCGGCGATGTGGTAGTTGTTGAGCGTGGTGGCGGTCAGGACCGGATCGCCGATCCCGCGGGCGAGCTCGACGCCCTCCAGGGCGAGGCGCTCGCCCTCGGCCCGGCGCGGGCCGTAGAACAGCTCGATGCCGAGGGTGCCGAGCAGTGCGGCGCGCTGGTGCTCCCGCAGCGGCCCGGCCAGCAGGTCCTCCAGCAGCGCGACCATGCGCTCGTCCACGACACCGTAGGGCCTCCAGTTCCAGACGCTCTGCCCGCCGAAGACGCCGACCGCGGCGATCAGCGCCTCCCGGTCCCCCGACCGGCGGGCGAGCTCCACGGCCTGCTCCAGGTCGCGCCGGGCGCCGTCGGCGTCTCCCGCGGTGCGGCGGGCCTGCCCGAGCGCCGTCAGCACCGCGCACCGGGCGGCGTCGTCCGCGGCGGGCAGTGCGGCCAGGGCCAGTTCCCACAGGCCCACGGCCTCGTCGTGGGCGAGCTGGGCGGTGGCCTTCCTGGCGGCGTTCGAGGCGTGCTCCACCGCCTTGGCCCGGCCGCCGACCCGGATCGCCCTGCCGAAGTGGTGGGCGAGGTCGGCGGCCCGGCGGGAGCCGTCGTGCGCGGGGAGGGTCTCCAGCGCCTCCCCGATCCGCAGGTGCAGCCGGGCCGCCTCCACCCGGCCGAGCCCGGCGTAGAGGGTGTCGCGCACCAGCGCGTGGGAGAAGCGGTAGTCCTCGCCGGCCTCGGCCAGCAGCCCGGTGGCCACCGCCGGCTCCAGCAGGGACATGACCTGCTCCTCCGGGGTCGCGGTGGCCGAGGCGAGCAGGTCCACCTCGACGTCGCGTCCGGCGACCGCCGCGACCCGCAGCAGGGCCTGGCTCTCCTCGGGGAGCCGGGCGACGCGGCGGCCGACGACGTCCCGCACCCCGGAGGGGACGACGGCGGGCAGGCCGTCTCCGCCCTCCGCGGCGGGTTCTCCCGGGGAGCCTGCGGCGAGACCGGCGGCCAGGGCGCTCTCGCTCTCCAGCAGGCGGACCAGCTCCCCCAGGTAGAAGGGGTTGCCGCCGCTGCGCGCGTGGAGCGTCCCGGCCAGGTCCGGGGCGATCCGCCGCGTCCGCAGGTAGGAGGCCACGTCGTCACCGGTGAGCGGGCCCACCGCCATCCGCTCGGTGCGCCGTTCCCTGGTCAGCGCGCCGAGGGTGTCGCGGAGCTGCTCGGGGTGCTCCCCCGGTTCCGGGCGGAGCGTGGCCACCACGAGCACGGGGTGCCGTTCCAGCTCGCCGGCGGCGAAGGCGAGCAGCCGGAGCGAGGCGACGTCGGCCCAGTGGAGGTCGTCGAGCATGACCAGCAGCGGCCCGGCCGACGTCAGCGCGGCCAGCACCCGCTGGTACAGCTCGAACAACTGCATGTCCGGACATTCGATGGAATCGCCGGCGAGAAGGCGGACGGCCTCCGCGGCCTCCGGTCCCGCCTCCCTCAGCGCCTGAGCCCACGGCCAGAACGGCGGGGCCGTGGCGGTGTCGACGCACCGCCCCCACAGCACGGCCATCCCGCGGGCCGCCGCCTCGCCGGCCGCGGCCCGGGCGAGCCGGGTCTTGCCGATCCCCGCCTCGCCCTCGATCAGCAGCACCCCGCCCCGGCCCCGCCGGACCTCGGCCACCAGCGCGCCGATCCGTCCCAGTTGCCGCTCCCTGCCGACGAGCCGCTCCTCCGCCTCGCCGGACCACGCGGGCGCCGCCGTACGGCCCGCGGGCCCCGGGCCGTCCCGCCCCGGCGCGGAGCCGGTCTGCGCGGGCGCCGGACGGGCCTGCGCGGAGGCGGGAGCCGGAGCGTCCAGTCCGGGATCCTGCTCGAGCACCGCCCGTTCCAGGCGGCGCAGCTCCGGGCCGGGGTCGAGGCCGAGCTCGGCGGCGAGCAGCTCGCGGGCCCGGCGCAGCGCGCCCAGCGCGTCGGCCTGCCGGCCCGACCGGTAGAGCGCCAGCGCGAGCAGGCCCCGAAACCGCTCCCGGTAGGGGTGCGCCTCCACGAGCCGCTCCAGGTCGGCGACGCACGTCCCGCTCTCGCCCAGGGCGAGCCGCGCCTCGAACCTGTCCTCCTCCGCCGTGACGCGCAGTCCGGCGAACCTGGCGAGGGTCGGCGCGGCGAACTCCTGGTCGGCGAACTCCGCCAGCGGGTCGCCCCGCCATACCGACCCGGCCTGCTCCAGGGTCTGCAGCGCCCGGCCGTGCTCGCCGCGGACCAGGGCGCGGTGCCCCTCCTCCGCCCAGGCGGCGAAGCGGAACAGGTCGACCTGGCCCGGAGCGACCGCGAGCAGGTAACCGGGCTCGCGGGTGAGGATCGCACCGGACGGGGTACGGGGCGGGCGGCCGGGTTCCAGCGCCCTGCGCAGGTGCGAGATGTACGCCTGGAGCGTGCCGGTCGCGCTGGAAGGGGCCTCTCCGGCCCACAGCTCGTCGATCAGCCGGTCGAGCGGGACGACCCGGCCGGGTTCGAGGGCCAGCATCGCCAGGACCGCCCGCTGCTTGCGGATGCCGAGACCGACGGTCCGCCCGTCGGCGTCCACGACCTCCACCGGGCCGAACAGCCGGATCTCCATCTCACCCCACGTCACGTCAAGCCGACCCCAAACCCTTCACAAAGGGCCCCTGCCAGTATCGGAGCCACCGGAACACGGGAGGAAAGCATGAAGAAGGACAGCACGAATATAGGCAGCGATCTGCGCCGGACGGTACGCGGCCGGATCCTCGTCCCCGGGGACGAGGACTTCGACGCGGCCCGCAGGCCGTGGAACCTGGCCGTCGAGCAGGCCGTCCTGGCCGTGGTGGAGGCGGCCGACGCCGACGACGCGGCCGCCGTGGTCGGTTACGCCGGGCTCGCCGGCCTGGGCGTCAGCACCCAGCCGAGCGGCCACGGCGCGAGCGGGGACACGGAGGGGACGATCCTGCTGCGCACCGGGCGGCTGCGCGGGCTGGAGGTCCGGCCGGGAGAGCGGCTGGCCCGGGTGGGCGCCGGTGTCTCCTGGGGCGAGGTGCTCACCGAGGCCGGCGGGCACGGGCTCATCGGCCTGGCGGGCAGCTCGCCCGCGCCGAGCGTGGTCGGCTACACCCTCGGCGGCGGGGTGAGCTGGTTCGGCCGGAAGTACGGCTTCGCGGCCGACGGCGTGCGCTCCTTCGACGTGGTGACCGCCGACGGGGCACGGGCCCGGGTGGACGCCGACTCCGATCCCGAGCTGTTCTGGGCGCTGCGCGGCGGCGGCGGCGACTTCGCGGTGGTCACCGCCATGGAGTTCGCCCTCCACCCGGAGCCGAGCCTGTACGGCGGGCGGACGGTGTGGCCCGCCGAGCGCGCCGGAGCGGTCCTGGACGCGTTCCGCGAGGTCACGGCCGAGGCTCCGGAGGAGCTGGCCGTGTGGTTCTCTCTCATGCGGTTCCCGCCGCTCCCCCACGTCCCGGAGCCGCTGCGCGGGCTGTCGGCGGTGCTCGTGGACGTCACCCACCTCGGCGACCCCGGCGAGGGGCAGGCGCTGCTGCGCCGGTTCGACAAGATCGACGGCCGGGTCCTCGACACCCGGGGTCCGCTGCCCGCGGCCGAGCTGGGGAGCGTCTGCGCCGAGCCGGTCGACCCGGGACCCGGCATGTTCCGCGGCGAGCTGCTGACCCGCTTCGACGACACGGTGGCCGCGGCGGTCCTGGACGGGCTCGCGGGCCCGGGCACGGTGGCCCCGCTGGCCGTGGCCCAGTTGCGCCACCTGGGCGGGGCGCTGTCCCGGCCCGCCGCCGGGGGCGGAGCCTGCGGGCACATCGAGGAGGAGTACCTGCTCGGCATGCTGGGCGTGCCGTTCACGCCCGAGGACCGGGCGGCCGTCGGGGAGCGGCAGCGGGCGGTCTCCGCGGCGCTGGTGCCGTACACCAGCGGGCGCAAGCCCTTCACCAACCTCGGGGCGGGAGAGAAGGCCGCCGCCGCCTTCCCCGGTGACGTGCTGGCCCGGCTGCGGGAGGTCAAGCGCCGCAGGGACCCGCTGGGCGTGCTGCGCAGCAACTACCCCGTGCTGGCCGGCTGAGCCGGGTCCCGGCGGGCGGCGCGGGGCGGGATCAGGAGGGCAGGACCTTCGCGTCCCCGGCGCCGGTCTCGACCCGGACGGTGCGGGACGCGGAGGCGTCGTTGGCGACCTCGATGGTCTCGTCCCCGGCGCCGGTCTCGGCGGTCACCCGGTAGGTCTCGCGCGGCAGCCGTACCGTGGCGTCGCCCGCGCCGGTCTCGATCTGGACGTCGTCCGGCGCCGCGGCGAACTTCGCCTCGATGTCCCCCGCCCCCGAGTCGGCGAGGAACCGCTTGCCGCCCAGGCCGGTGGCGTCGATGTCGCCGGCGCCGGTGTCGGCGTCCACCTCCCCGCTGAGCGAGCGCAGGACGATGTCGCCCGAGCCGGTGTCCGCCTTGACCGTCACGCCCTTCGGGATCTCGATCTTGTAGTCGACACTGCAGGTCACCGCGCCGAAGCCGCCCGGGCACGTGTACTTCAGCGCCAGGGTGTCACCGGTCACGACATGCTCGGTCTCCGGCTTCTCCTTGTTCCAGTGGATCGTCTCGGTGACCTTGATCCCCGTCCGGTCGGACTCGTTCACCACGATGTCCCCGGACCCGGCGTCCACGGTGAGCCGCAGCACCTTCTCCGGCACGTCATAGGAGGAGACGGCCTGCTCGGCCAGGCCGAAACCGTCGAACTGACACGCGGAGAGCACCAGGACCGAACCCACGACGACCCCTGCGGCGAGCATGTTCTTCTTCATGAGCCCAATCCTCGACTTCCGGGAGGCTTTCCGCCTCCCTCTCACGACTTACCTCATCCCTCGGGAGGGGGATGCGACTCCACTGTGGCCGACCGGCCCTGCCGCCACCCATCCGGGAAGCCCCCGAAGCGGCCCTGAGGGACCCCCGGCTTTTGACCGGCAAGTGACCGTCCAGTAGCGTCTATTCCGCAATTCAGAAGAGATTTTCCATCATGTGGAAAACATGGAGAGGAAGCTCATGGACGGCGTTGAGATCACCGGCACCTCCCAGGACCGGTTCGACGAGATCCTCACGCCGGAGGCGCTGGCCTTCGTGGCCGCCCTCCAGCGCGAGTTCGGCGCCCGGCGCCTCGAACTGCTCGAGGCCCGGCGGGCCCGGCAGGCGGAGCTGTCGGCCGGCGGCACCCTCGACTTCCTCCCCGAGACCAAGCACGTGCGCGAGTCGGAGTGGAAGGTCGCCGCTCCCGCGCCCGGCCTGGTGGACCGCCGCGTGGAGATCACCGGCCCGGTCGACCGGAAGATGACGATCAACGCCCTCAACTCCGGCGCCAAGGTCTGGCTGGCCGACTTCGAGGACGCCAACGCTCCCACCTGGGAGAACACCGTCAACGGCCAGCTCAACCTGCGGGACGCGCTGGACCGGACCATCGACTTCTCCACCGGCGGCAAGAGCTACGCCCTCAAGCCCGACGAGGAGCTGGCCACCGTCGTGGTCCGCCCGCGCGGCTGGCACCTGGAGGAGAAGCACCTCACCCTCGACGGCGTCCCGCTCTCGGGCTCGCTGGTCGACTTCGGCCTCTACTTCTTCCACTGCGCCGCCCGGCAGCTCGCCAAGGGCAAGGGCCCCTACTTCTACCTGCCGAAGATGGAGTCGCACCTGGAGGCCCGCCTCTGGAACGACGTCTTCGTCCGGGCCCAGGACCTGCTCGGCATCCCGCAGGGCACGATCCGCGCGACCGTGCTGATCGAGACCTACCCGGCGGCCTTCGAGATGGAGGAGATCCTCTACGAGCTGCGCGAGCACTCGGCCGGGCTCAACGCGGGCCGCTGGGACTACCTGTTCAGCGTGATCAAGAAGTTCCGCACCCGGGGCAGGGAGTTCCTGCTCCCCGAGCGCAACGCGGTGACCATGACCGCGCCGTTCATGCGCGCCTACACCGAGCTGCTGGTGCGCACCTGCCACAAGCGCGGCGCCCACGCCATCGGCGGCATGGCCGCCTTCATCCCCTCCCGCCGCGACCCCGAGGTCAACAAGGTGGCGCTGGAGAAGGTCACCGCCGACAAGACCCGCGAGTCCGGCGACGGCTTCGACGGCTCCTGGGTGGCCCACCCCGACCTGGTGCCGATCTGCCGCGAGGTCTTCGACGGCGTGCTCGGCGAGAAGCCGAACCAGCTCGACCGGCTCCGCGAGGACGTCTCCGTCTCCGCCGCCGACCTGCTCGCGGTCTCCGAGACCCCGGGAGACATCACCGAGGCCGGCCTGCGCAACAACGTGGACGTGGCGCTGCGCTACCTCGCCGCCTGGATGGGCGGGCTGGGCGCGGTCGCGATCCACAACCTGATGGAGGACGCCGCCACCGCCGAGATCTCCCGCTCCCAGATCTGGCAGTGGATCCACAACGGCATCGAGCTGGCCGACACCGGCGCGGTCGTCACCAAGGAGCTCGTCGAGCGGATCATCGACGAGGAGCTCGCCAAGATCGAGGCCGGGCCCGGCTACGACGAGGCCCTCTACGCCCAGGCCACCGCCCTGTTCAAGGAGGTCGCCCTGGACGACGACTTCGCCGAGTTCCTCACCCTGCCCGCCTACGCGCGCATGCCGTGACATGAGCGTCTCCGGGGTGAGGAATCGTCCTCCCACGAGGAGGTTTCCCCACCCCGGGCCGTCACCGTCACTCAGAGTCACCGGACGGATCCAATGCGTTCCGTCCATGAACGATCACAGGAACGGCAAAGAGGTCCACCCCGACGAGTACGCCGCGCTGCCGGCGGACACCAAGCGGGAGATCAAGGGGCAGCTCCACCTCCGCACCGGCCATCCCCTGCACAACGTCGACCGGACGGTGCCTCCGCAGGACCGCGAGTCCGTCAAGAAGCTCATCAAGGACCCCTACGTCCTGGAGTTCCTGGACGACAACGCGCGACATGAACGCGACGTCGAGCAGCAGATCGTCGCGAACGTCGTGCGCTTCCTGCAGGAGCTCGGCACCGGCGAGGAGGATGTCCCGGATGAGCCGATCGGCCCCGGCATCAACGCCTGGGCCGCACCTCCGCGTGAGTTTGAGGAGGATCGAAATTGACCGAGACGCTCGATGAGCTGGCCCGGCGGTTGGCGGGGGTGCTGCCGCCGGGGGCGGTGATCACTGATCCGGTGCGGCTGCGCACCTACGAGTGCGACGGTCTCACCCACCACCGGGCCGTGCCCGGAATCGTCGTGCTGCCCGGCAGCGCCGAGCAGATCGCCGCCGTCGTGAAGCTCTGCGGCGAGTACGGCGTGCCGTTCGTGGCGCGCGGCGCGGGGACCGGGCTGTCCGGCGGGGCGCTGCCGCGCACCGACGGGGTGCTGGTGGTGACCTCGAAGATGCGGCGGATCCTCCAGATCGACCTGGCGAACCGGCGGGCCGTGGTGGAGCCGGGGGTGAGCAACCTGGCGATCACCGAGGCGGTCCGCGAGCACGGCTACTACTACGCGCCCGACCCCTCCAGCCAGCAGGTCTGCACGATCGGCGGGAACGTCGCGGAGAACTCCGGCGGCGCGCACTGCCTGAAGTACGGCTTCACGGTCAACCACGTCCTCGCCCTGGAGATCGTCACCCCCGACGGCGACATCGTCACGCTCGACGCCGACGACCCCGGCTACGACCTGCTGGGCGCGTTCGTCGGCTCGGAGGGCACGCTCGGGATCACCACCAAGGTCACCGTACGGCTCTCGCGGACCCCGGAGTCCGTGACGACGCTGCTGGCGGCCTTCAGGGACATCGAGCAGGGCGGGCAGGCCGTCTCGGCGATCATCGGCGGCGGGATCGTCCCGGCCGCGATCGAGATGATGGACGCCCTGGCGATCGAGGCGGCCGAGGCCGCGGTGGCCTGCGCCTACCCCGAGGGCGCGGGGGCGGTGCTCATCGTGGAGCTGGACGGCCCGGCCGCCGAGGTGGCGCACCAGTTCGCCGAGGTGGAACGGGTCTGCCGCGCCGTCGGCGCGTTCGAGCTGCGGACCGCGGCCGGGCCCGAGGAGCGGGCCGCGATCTGGAAGGGCCGCAAGTCGGCGTTCGCCGCGGTCGGCCGGATCAGTCCCGCCTACATCGTGCAGGACGGGGTGGTCCCCCGGACCGCGCTGCCGGAGGTGCTGGCGGGCATCGACCGGCTCTCGGCCGAGCACGGCATCCGGGTGGCCAACGTCTTCCACGCCGGGGACGGGAACCTGCACCCGCTGGTGCTGTTCGACGACGCCGAGCCGGGCGCGGGTGAACGGGCCGAGGCGGTCTCCGGCCGGATCCTCGACCTGTGCATCGAGCACGGCGGATCCATCACGGGCGAGCACGGCGTTGGTGTAGACAAGTCCCGTTATATGCCGAAAATGTTCACCGACGATGATCTGGACACCATGCAACTGGTCCGCTGCGCCTTCGACCCCCGCGGCCTGTCCAACCCGGGCAAGGTCTTCCCCACCCCCCGCCTGTGCGGCGAGGTCCCGGGCGTGCGCAGGGGCGTGCACCCGCTGGTCGAGTCCGGCCGGGCGGAGCAGTTCTGATGGCCGCGTCGCATCCGTCCGGCCCGCGGGACGCCTCCCACGGCCCCGGCGCACCGGCGACCGCCGCGGGGGACGCCCTGCGGGCGACCGGCGCAGCGGTCCGGGACGCCGACCCCGGCGACGCCGTGGCCGGGGTCGCGCCCCGCTGGGTCGCATCGCCCGCGAGCACCGAGGAGGTCGCGGCGCTGATGCGCGTCTCGGCCGGGTACGACCTGGCCGTGGTGCCCGTGGGCGGCGGGACGAAGCAGGCATGGGGCGACCCGCCGCAACGGTGCGACCTGGTGGTCGGCACCTCCTCCCTGGTCCTCGGCGGCGGGTCGGCCGTCGAGCACTCCTGCGGCGACCTGGTGGCCCGGGTCAGCGCCGGGCTCCCCTTCGACGTCCTGCAGTCCGCCCTGGCGGCCTCCGGGCAGGAGCTCGCCCTGGACGGCCCCGTCCCGGGCGGGACCGTCGGCGGGATGCTCGCCACCGCCGCGGCCGGGCCCCGCAGGCTCCGCTACGGCACCGCCCGCGACCTGCTGATCGGGATCACGGTCGTGCTCGCCGACGGCACGGTCGCCCGCTCCGGCGGGAAGGTCGTCAAGAACGTCGCCGGCTACGACCTCGGCAAGCTGTTCACCGGCTCGTACGGCACCCTGGGGATCATCACCGAGGCCGTCTTCCGCCTGCACCCCGTCCCCCCGGCCCGCCGCTGGGTCACCACGGCCCTGCCCGCGCCCGCGGCGGCCGGGGAGAGCGCGACCGGCTTCCCCGTGGGGCCCGGGGCCCTCGCCACCGCGCTCGCGGCCTCGCAGGCCGAACCGAGCGCGGTCGAACTGGACTGGCTCGCGCCTTCCGGGGCGCCCGCGCTCTCCGTGCTGGTCGAGGGCACGGCGGCCGGGGACCGGGCGGAGACCGTGCGCGGTCTCGTCGGGAGCGGGAGGGCGACCGGCGTCCGGGCGGAGGCCGTAAGGGACCTGGCCGGGGGCGGGGACGGCCCCGCGCCCGGCGGGCGGGTGGAGGCCGTACCGGAGACGGCCGTCACGCGGCAGGCCCCCGGCTGGTGGGGGGCGCCCCCCGGTGAGGTGCTGCTGGAGCTGCGGATCCCGCCCTCGGGCGTGGACCGCGCGCTGTCGGCGGTCGCCGGGCGCGGGCTGCCCGCCCGGGTGCGGGGCTCACTGGCCTCGGCGGTCCTGCAGATCGCCCTGCCCGGGGAGGTCGGCGCGGCGGCGTTCGCGGCGTTCGTCTCCGGCGTGCGCGCCGACGTCGCCCCTCTCGGCGGCAGGCTCACCGTGCTCGCCGCGCCCGCGGAGCTCGCCCGGCTCGCCGGCCGCTGGGGACCGGTGGCCGCGCTGCCGCTGATGCGGCGGGTCAAGGAACGGTTCGACCCCGGCCGGAGGATGTCCCCCGGCCGGATGGCGGGAGGCCTCTGAGATGGACCCCGAGCTGATCGACGACTGCGTGCACTGCGGGTTCTGCCTGCCGTCCTGCCCGACCTACGTGCTGTGGGGCGAGGAGATGGACTCCCCGCGCGGCCGGATCCACCTGATGAAGCAGCACGTCGAGGGCACCCCCCTGACGGACGAGATGGCCGGGCACTTCGACGCCTGCCTGGGCTGCATGGCGTGCGTGACGGCCTGCCCCTCCGGAGTCCGGTACGACAGGCTGATCGAGCAGACCCGTGCCGAGGTGGAGCGGGAGCACGTCCGCGAACCCGCCGACCGGGCCCTGCGGGAGCTGGTCTTCCAGCTCTTCCCCTACCCCCGGCGGCTGCGCGCGATGCGGCTGCCGCTGCGGCTCGGCGCTGGGCTGCGGCGCCGGCTCGCCCCCAGGCTGGAGCGGATCAACCCGTCCCTGGCCGCGATGGCCGATCTCGCCCCCGAACCGGCCGGGCGGGTACGGCTGCCGCGCCGCGTCGCGGCCGTCGGCCGGCGCAGGGCCGTCGTCGGCATGCTCACCGGATGCGTGCAGGGCGCGTTCTTCCCGCAGGTCAACGCGGCCACGGCGCGGGTGCTCGCGATGGAGGGCTGCGAGGTCGTGATCCCGCCCGCGCAGGGCTGCTGCGGGGCGCTGCCGCTGCACTCCGGCCGCCCGGAGCAGGCCGTGCGGTTCGCCCGGCGGACGGTCGCCGCCTTCGAGCGGGCGGGCGTGGACACCGTCGTGGTCAACGCCGCCGGATGCGGCTCGACCATGAAGGACTACGCGGAGGTCTTCGACGGGATCGGCGACGGGGAATGGGCCGGGCGGGCCCGCGCCGTCAGGACCGTGGACCTCGCGGAGTACCTCGCCGAACTCGGGCCGGCGGCCAGGCGCCATCCGCTCCCGCTGAAGGTCGCCTACCACGACGCCTGCCACCTGGCGCACGCCCAGGGGGTGCGCTCCCAGCCGCGCGAGCTGCTGGCCGCCGTCCCCGGGCTGGAACTGCGGGAGATCGCCGAGTCGTCGATCTGCTGCGGCTCCGCCGGGACCTACAACCTGTTCCGGCCCGAGGCCGCCCGCGAACTGGGCGACCGCAAGGCCGAGCGGGTCCTCGCCACCGGCGCCGACCTGCTGGTCTCGGCCAACCCCGGCTGCACCATGCAGATCGCCTCCGCGATCCGCAGGTCCGGGGCGGCCCCGATCCCGGTCGCCCACACCGCCCAGGTCCTCGACGCCTCCCTGCGCGGCCTGGGGAAGATCGCATGACCGTGAGCGAAGCGAGCGCCGAAGGCCCGGCAGGACGCGCCGGTGAGCCAACCGATGAGCGAGGGAGCGAGGAACGAGCGGACGAGCGAAGAGGGCGGCCACCGGCACCCGGGCGTCCGGACCGCGTGAGCGAAGCGAGCGCCAAAGGCACGGTGCAGTCCGTCGACCGGGCGCTGGACCTGATGGAGGCGCTGGCCGGGCACGGCGGCGCGGCCGGGATCTCGGAGCTGGCCGCCGCGACCGGCCTGCCGTACGGGACGATCCACCGGCTGCTGCGCACGCTGCTCGACCGGGGGTACGTCCGGCAGGAGTCCGACCGCCGCTACGCGCTGGGCGGGGCGCTGGTACGGCTCGGCGGGGTGGCCGAGCGCATGGTCGGCGTGTGGGCGCAGCCGTACCTGAAGCGGATGGTCGAGCTGTCCGGCGAGACCGCGAACATGGCGGTGCTGGAGGGCGACTTCATCGTCTACGTCGCGCAGATCCCCTCCCCCCGGCGGCTGCGCATGTTCGCCGAGGTCGGCAGGAGGGTGCTGCCGCACAGCACCGCGGTCGGCAAGGTCCTGCTGGCCGACCGGCCGGACGCCGAGGTCGCCTCCCTCGTCGAGCGCACCGGCATGCCCAGGCGGACCGCCAACACGATCACCGACCTGCCCGGCATGCTCGCCGAACTGGAGCGGGTGCGGGACCGGGGGTACGCGCTGGACCTGGGCGAGGAGGAGCTCGGCGTGCACTGCCTGGCCGTCGGGGTGCGCGACGGCGCGCGGACGATCGCCGCGATGTCGGTCTCCGGCCCGGCCGAGCGCATCGACGCCCTCGACCGGGAGGAACTCGCCGCGGGCATGCGGAGGATCGCCCGCGACTTCGGCTCCGAGCTCGGCGGCGGTCTCAGCCCCGGGTGACCGTCCCGGCGACCCGCGGGAGCGGAGCGGAGGAGATCGGCTCCCGCGGGAACGGGCCGTCGGAGCTCACTGCCGGTTCGGCGGGGTGATGTCCAGGTCGCTGCCCTGCGGGACCGGCACCACCGTGACCTGGCCCTTCTGGATGGCCTGCCAGAGCACGGCGCCGTCCCTGCCGAGGACCTTCACCAGGTCCCTGATCGATTCGATCTCGGTGCGGACCTTGGCGTTGCGCTGGGCCTGGGCGGCGTTCTCGGCCTTCGCGGCCTGCTCCGCGGCCAGGGCGTCGACCAGCGCCTCGGGCGGCTCCGGCTTCTGGATCGTCAGGGAGATGTCGCCGCAGTCGCCGCTGCCGGCGTAGTTCTGGCCGCAGAAGTAGTCGGCCCCGGCGGTCTCCTTGATGAACTCCCGCGCCAGCGTGCCGACCCGCGCCTCCCAGGCCTGCTTCACCTTCGGGTCGTTGAACAGCCCGCGCCACTCGAACTCCTGCGAGGCCGCGTCCAGGGCCCGGTCCAGCGGGATCCGCATGTAGGTGCCGAGCATCCGCCGCCACCCCTCGGACTCGCCGTCCTCGTGGTAGGCGCGGAACTTCAGCCCGATCTTCTCGTGGAACCTCTGGAGCGTCCCGCAGTCGGTGTTCAGCGTGAAGGTCGCCACCCCCGAGACGAGCATCTCCACGTTGTCCTTGCTGACGACGCTGAGCGGCTTGGACTCGGCGCCCTCGGCGCCGGAGAAGTCGAAGGTCCGCTGGCCGAACGGGTAGGAGTAGCCCGTGTCGCCGGGCCCCAGCAGGGTCGCCCCGCTGGAGGGGTTGATGCACTTCTCGAACTTGATGGCCTCGAAGGTCCCGCCCGCGTAGTGCAGGACGACCTCGTCGGGCTGGGTGCTCACGCGGGTGCACCCGCTGAGCACGAAGCCCAGCACCACCACCGCGCCCACGGCCAGCAGGAACCCTTTCAGCAGCAACCGTCTGCCACCGGTCCTCTGCGCGCTCATCGCCACTTCCTTTACGTCCGCTTTACCGAAGGCGGATCCTAGTGGCGCCGCTCACGAAGGCGTAGTCCGGCCGCGTCCGATCGCCGGAGGCAGGAGGCGCCGGGGTTCCCGCCCGGCCCCGGCGGCCGTGCCCGGTGGCCCTCAAGCCGATCCCAGTGATTCACAAGTGGCGCCTGGCAGGCTCCCGGTCCATGGGGTTGTTCGACTTTCTGCCCGCCCGGCGCCTCCGGGGCGGGCCCACGCTGCTGCTGCCCGCTTCCGTCCCGCCCCGGACCGTGCTGGAGACGGTCCGGCTGCACAGCCCGCAGGCGCACCCGCGCGGCCGCTCCATCGTGGTCGACGAGTCCGTACGGCTCCGCGGCCCGGTCCCGGTCCACCGCGGGCTCGCGCTCGCGGCGCGGCTCCCGGTCGGCTGGCCGGTGGCCTACACCGCCGAGCAGCGCGACCCCGAGGGCGAGACCGACCCGGCCGCGATCGTGGCCGGGCTGGCCGCGCGCCTGGGCGGACTGGCCTGCCCGCACCCGCCCGAGCGCTCACCCGACCTGTTCTCCGTCACCGGACGGGCGCTGCCCGCCGAACGCCTGGCCGAACTACTGCCCGGCACGCGCCCCCAGCGGCTCCCCGGCATCGACCTCACCCTGCTCCGCTCCGGCCACAGCCCGCTGGAGATCTCCTTCTGCGGCGGAGACGACGGCGAGACGGACTACGAGGTGTCGCTGCGGCGCGGGCCGTCCACCCCGGCGGTCGTCGAGGCCGCCGAACGGCTCGCCATCGCGATCGCCGAGGCCAGCGGCGGCGTGCTCCGCGACCAGCACGGCTTCCGCGTCCCCCTGCCGGTGCGCTGCTGAGGACGGGCCCGCCCCTCAGCCGCCGAGTCCGCGGCCCGCCCCTCAGCCGCCGAGTCCGCGGCCCGCCCCTCAGTCGCCGAGTTCGCGACGGCGGCGGGTGACGTACTCCCGGAGCTCCTCGCGGACCGCGTCGTCGAGCGGCGGCTGCTCGTACTCCTGCAGCTTGGCCCGGTAGATCTCCCCGGCCCGCGCCGCGGCGTCCTGGGCGCCGCGCCGCATCCAGCGCTCGTAGTTGTCCGACGACGACAGCAGCGGCCGGTAGAAGCAGGTCCGGAAGCGCTCCATGGTGTGCGCCGCGCCGAGGAAGTGACCGCCGTGGCCGACCTCGGCGTGGGCGTCGAAGGCCAGGGACTCCTCGGTGATCTCCAGCGGGGTGAACTCGTGCTGGAGCATGCGCAGGATCTCGACGTCCACGACGAACTTCTCGAAGCCGCTGACCAGGCCGCCCTCCAGCCAGCCCGCGGCGTGCATGACCCAGTTGGCGCCCGCCAGGAACGTGGGCAGCATCGTCATCAGCGCCTCGTACCCGGCCTGCGCGTCGGCGGTCTGCGAGGAGGTCAGCGCCCCGCCCGAGCGCCAGGGCAGGCCGAAGCGGCGGGCGATCTGGCCGGTGCACAGCAGCCCGACGGCCGACTCCGGGGTGCCGAAGCAGGGCGAGCCGGACTGCATGTCGATGTTCGACAGGAACGAGCCGAAGATCACCGGACAGCCGGGGCGGATGAGCTGGGACAGCGCGATCCCGGTGAGCGCCTCGGCGATCTGCTGGACCAGCGTGGCCGGGACCGAGACCGGCGACATGGCTCCCATCAGCAGGAACGGGGTGAGGACGACCGGCTGGTTCGCCGCGGAGTACTCGAACTGGGCGTCCAGCATGCGGTCGTCCCAGCGCAGCGGCGAGTTGCAGTTGATCAGGGAGATGGTCGCCGGGGCCGCCTCGATGTCGCCGAGCAGGATGCGGGTCATCGCGATGGTGTCGGCGGCGTTCGGCCCGGAGACCACGTTTCCCATGTAGATCTTGTCGGTCAGCGTCTGGAGCGCGTAGACCATGTCGAGGTGGCGGGAGTCGAGCGGCGCGTCGCCCGGCTCGCAGACCACGCCCCCGGCGGAGTCCATCTCGCCGAAGACCTGGGAGAGCTTGCAGAAGCGGTGGAAGTCGTCGAGCGTCGCCTCGCGCCGCACGCCGCCCTCGCGCACGAACGGCGAGCCGTACACCGCGCCGAACGCCATGTGGTCGCCGCCGATGTGCACGCTGTTGGCGGGGTTGCGGGCCCGGACGTCGAACTCCCGCGGCGCCTTCGCGACCTGTTCGAGGACGAACTCCGGGTCGAAGAAGACGTTGTTCTCCTCGACCTTCATCCCCGCCCGGCGGAACAGCTCCAGCGCCCGGGGGGACATGAACTCGACCCCGATCTCGGAGACGATGCGGCGCCAGCCGCGGTCGAGGGTGGCCATCGCGTCGGCGGACAGGATCTCGTAGCGGGGCATCTGGTTCAGGAACACGGCCACTCCTTCGGACCTGCTCGACCCTCTTGACCCGGATCTCAGGCCGATCTTACGCTCAAGAAATGGAACTGAAGTTCCATAATGTGGAACTCCCCCGAGGAGGCGCCGGTGAGCCGGCCGGAGAACCCCCGCGGCCCGCGATGAGCGGGGAGAACGAGACGAGGAACCCGGCCGGGACGCAGGCCGTCGACCGGGCGGCGCGGTTGCTCGTCCGCGTCGTCGAGGCGGACGCGCCCCAGCCGTTCACCGCCCTGCACACCGGGTCGGGGCTGCCCAAGAGCACCGCCTCCCGGCTGCTCTCGGCGCTGGAACGGCACGGCCTGCTCCAGCGCGACCACGAGGGGGCCTTCCTCCCGGGGCCCGTGCTCGCCCGCCACGCCGCACGGTCCGGCGGCGCGGGCCTGGCCGCCACCGCCCGGCCGTACCTGGAGCGGATCGGGGAGAAGACCGGCGAGACCGTCAACCTGGCCGTACCCAGCGGCGGCGCGGTCGAGCAGATCGCCCAGGTCGACAGCAGCTACCTGCTCGGCGCGACCGACTGGGTGGGGCTGCGGGTGCCGCTGCACTGCTCGGCGCTGGGCAAGGTCTTCCTCGCCCACGGCGCCGCCGAGCTGCCCCGGGGACCGCTGGAGCGCCGTACCCCGCGCACCGTGACCGACCGCGGGGAGCTCGGCGGAGAGCTGGCCGGGATCCGGCGCCGCGGGTACGGCGCGGCCCGCGAGGAGCTGGAGCCGGGCCTGGTCGCGGTGGCCGCCCCCGTGCGCGGCGGGGACGGCACGGTCGTCGCGGCCCTGTCGGTCTCCGGCCCCTCGGTCCGGCTCACCCCGGAACGCGTCACCGAGATCGGCGAGCTGCTCGCCGGTGAAGCCGCCGCCCTCTCCGAAGTGTTAGGAGCCCCCCGTTGACCGAGCAAGAGATCCTGCAGGGCCTCTACGACCGGACGCTCGTGGGAGACGCCCCGGCCGTCCTTGACCTGACCGGCCGGGGCCTGGCCGCGGGCATGGCCCCCGAGACGATGCTGTTCGAGGCGCTGATCCCCTCCCTGGAGGAGGTCGGCGCCCGGTTCGAGCGCGGTGACTTCTTCGTGCCGGAGATGCTCATCGCCGGGCGGGCGATGGCCGGCGCGATGGAGGTGCTCCGGCCGCTGCTGGCCCGGACGGGCGCGACCTCGCTGGGCACGTTCCTGATGGGGACGGTCAAGGGCGACGTGCACGACATCGGCAAGAACCTGGTGAACATCATGCTGGAGGGCGCCGGGTTCCAGGTGATCGACCTGGGCGTGCAGGTGGCCCCGGAGAGGTTCGTGGCCGCCGTCCGCGAGCACCGGCCCGACATCGTGGGCTTCTCCGCCTTCCTCACCACGACGATGCCGATGTTCAAGGCGAACATCAACGCGCTGGAGAAGGCGGGCCTGCGCGACCAGGTGATCGTCATGGTCGGCGGGGCCCCGGTCACCCAGGAGTACGCCGACGCCGTCGGCGCGGACGGCTACGCCGCCGACGCCTCCACCGCCGTCCGCCGCGCCAAGGAGCTCCTGGCCGGCCGCCGCGCCGTACCCGCCTAGGAGGGCATCGTGCACACCGTCCTGAGGTCCCGGACCAGGGAAGTGGTCATCGGCCCCGACCGGCCGTTCTGCGTCATCGGGGAGCGCATCAACCCGACCGGGCGCACGAAGTTCGCCGAGGCGCTGCGCGCGGGCGACCTGTCCCAGGTGGTCGCCGACGTGGAGCGGCAGGTCGCGGCCGGGGCGCACGTGCTCGACGTGAACGCGGGCGTGCCGCTCACCGACGAGGCCGAGCTGCTCACCGCCGTGGTCAAGCTCGTCCAGGAGCACACCGACCTGCCGCTGTGCATCGACTCCTCGGTGGTCGGGGCGCTGGCCGCGGCCCTGGCGGTCTACCAGGGCAAGGCGCTGGTCAACTCGGTGACCGGCGAGGACGACCGGCTCGCCGAGATCCTGCCGCTGGTCAAGCGGTACGGCGCGGCGGTCGTCGCGCTGGCCAACGACGAGACCGGCATCCCGGAGACCGCGGAGCAGCGGCTGGAGATCACCGGGAAGATCGTCCGGGTGGCCGTGGAGGAGTACGGCATCCCGATGGAGGACATCGTCATCGACCCGCTCGCGATGACCGTCGGCGCCGACACCGACGCGGTGAACACGACGCTGGAGACCATCCGGGCGATCCGCGACGTCTACGGGCTCAACATGTGCCTGGGCGCCTCCAACGTCTCCTTCGGCCTGCCCGACCGGCACGCGCTGGGCGCCGCCTTCCTGCCGATGGCCGCCGCCGCCGGGCTGACCGGCGCCATCATGAACGTCCTGGCCCCCGAGTGCGTCACCGCCGCCCGCGCCGCCGACCTGCTGCTCGGAAACGACCCGTGGGGCGCGAACTGGATCGCCGCCTACCGGGCCCGGCGGCCGTGACCGCAGCGGTCCCCGGCGACGGGCAGGCCCCCGGGAGCGGGCGGGTACGGCTGCGCCTGCTGACCGAGGGAAGGCCGCCCAGGGAGGTGAGCGTGCCTGCGGGGGTGAGCGTGTTCGAGGCGGCGAGCTGGAACGGCGTCGCGATCGACTCCACCTGCGGCGGGCACGGGACCTGCCGCAAGTGCAGGGTCAGGGTGACCCCCGGTCCGGGCGGCGGGAACGGCGCGCACGGCCCGGACGGCCCCGGTGGCGCCGGGGGCGGGGCGGCCGGCGCGGACGCCGCCTTCCCGGTCTCCCGGCTGGACCCCCGGGCGTTCACCCCGGAGCAGCTGCGCGAGGGGTGGCGCCTGGCCTGCCTGGCCCAGGCCGTCTCCGACCTGGAGGTGGAGGTGCCCGCGCTCTCCACCCGGCCGAAGGCGGCGACCGTGGGGGTGGGCCGGCAGGTCATCCTCCGCCCGGCCGTGCAGAAACGCTACGTCGAGCTGGCCGAGCCCTCCCTCTCCGACCAGGTCCCGGACGTGGAGCGGCTGCTGGCCGCCCTGGACGACCTGGAGCCCACCCCGGACCTGCACGCCGTGCGGGCCGCGGGGCGCGTGATGCGGGCCGCGGACTTCAGGGTCACGGCGGTGGTCGTGGACGACGCGCTGATCGACGTGGAGCCCGGGGACACCAGCGGGTCGCGCTACGGCCTCGCCGTCGACCTGGGCACGACGACGGTCGTGGCGACGCTGCTGGACCTGTCCGCCGGGACGCCGGTGGCGGTGCGCTCGATGCTCAACCTGCAGCAGCCGTACGGCGCCGACGTGATCTCCAGGATCAGCGCGACCATGCTGGACCCGGCGGCACTGGACCGGCTGCGGGACGCGGCCCGCGAGACGCTGGACCGGCTCGCGCTGGAGGTGTGCGAGGAGGCGGGGGTCTCCCCCGGGCACGTCTACGAGGTCGCGCTGGCCGGGAACGCGACCATGGTGCACCTCGTCCTCGGCGTCGACCCCGAGCCGCTGGGCGTGGCGCCGTTCGTGACCGCCGTGCGCGCGCTGCCCGTGCTGCTCGCCTCCGACCTGGGGCTGCGGCTGCACCCGCGGGCCCGGGCCGTGGTGCTGCCCGCGCTGGGCGCCTACGTCGGCGGCGACATCGTGGCCGGGGCGCTGGCGACCGGCATGGACCGGGACCGGCGGCTGCGGCTCTTCGTCGACGTGGGCACCAACTGCGAGATCGTGCTGGGGGGCGCCGACCGGCTGCTGGCCACGGCCGCCCCGGCCGGGCCCGCCTTCGAGGGGGCCCAGATCCGCTGCGGGATGCGCGCCTCGGCCGGGGCGATCGAGACGGTGCGGCTCGCGCCCTCGGTGGAGCTGGGCGTGATTGGCGACGTCGCCCCGGCCGGCCTGTGCGGGTCGGGGCTGGTGGACGCGGTGGCGGAGCTGCTCCGGGTCGGCCTGCTGGACCGCTCGGGCCGGTTCGTCCCCGAGGAGGAGGCCGTACGGCTCGCACCCGGCCTGGCCGCCCGGCTGACCGTGATCGGCGGGGAACGGGTCTTCGTGCTGGCCGGGGACGTCTACCTGTCCCAGCGGGACGTGCGCGAACTGCAGTTCGCCAAGGCAGCGATCGCGACGGGGTGGCGGCTGCTGCTGCAGGAGCACGGGGCCGGGGAGGACGACATCCAGCAGGTCCTGCTGGCCGGTTCCTTCGGCTCCTACCTCTCCCCCGCCTCGGCGGTCCGCATCGGCCTGGTGCCGGAGCTGGCCCTGTCCCGGATCGTCAGCGCGGGCAACGTCGCCGGGGAGGGCGCCAAGCTCGCGCTGCTCTCGGTCCAGGAACGCGCCGGAGCCCTCGCCCTCCTGGAGGAGATCCGCTATGTCGAGCTCTCCGACCGGCCCGACTTCAACGACCGCTTCGTCGACCTGCTCTCCTTCCCCGGTCCCTGAACCCCTCCCCCGGCCCGCTCCGGCGGGCGGTGCCGGGCAGCGGCGGGAGAGCGCGGGAGTGATCGCGTGCGGGGCGCTGGCGGGGCACGTGCGGGAGATCGCGGCGCGGCGCGGATGGGCGGTCGAGGTGTACCCGCTCCCGCCGCTGCTGCACAACCGTCCGGCCCTGATCGCCGCCGAGGTCGAGGCGGTGGCGGCGGGCGTGCGGGACAGGCACCGGCGGCTGGCGGTGGCCTACGCCGACTGCGGGACCTACGGGGCGCTGGACGCGGTGTGCGAGCGGCACGGCCTGGCCCGGCTGCGCGGCGGGCACTGCTACGACGTCTTCGCCGGGCCCGCGCTGCGGCGGCTGGCCGAGGAGGAGCCGGGGACGTACTTCCTCACCGACTACCTGGTCCGCACCTTCCACCGCTCCGTCCTGGCCGAACTCGGCCTGGACCGGTACCCGGACCTGCGCGACGCCTACTTCGCCCACTACCGCCGCGCCGTCTGGCTGGCCCAGCGCCCGACGCCGGAGCTGCGCGCGCTGGCCGTACGGGCGGCCGGGATCCTGGGCCTGCCCCTCGTGGTCCGCGCGACCGGGGATGAGAGGCTGGAAGCGGAACTGGAGACACTTCTGGAACCGGGTTCGTGACGCCGGTCTGCCCCCGGAGCCACATTCCCCGCGGCCCATTGACACATCCGGAGCCGGAGAGAAGTGTCCGGATATACCGCTGCCGCGAGCCCGGGCGGCCGCCCGGCGGCGCGCCACCGGGTGTCCCGGGCCACGACGCCGTGCCCGGAACGCGGCGAGAGCGACGGGAGAGATCACATGTCCGCTCCATCCGACCCGACCCTGGGGACGTCGGCGTCCCCGCCCGGCGTGGTCGTCCTCGGACACCCCCTGCGCGAGGAGGACGTCCGGCCCGACGGGAGGGTGCTCGAGCAGCGCCCGGAGGCGGGAGGCCCGCGGCAGGAGGTCCAGTGGCAGCTGACGCGCGGCAGGTACGGCAGCGCGGGCCAGGACTGCCGGATCGAGCTCCGCGTGGACGTCGACGGCGCCCGGCCGCAGCACCGGGTCAGCGCCGACTTCTTCTCCGTCAGCGGGAGCACGACCTCCTACTTCGGTTCCGTCATCGTGCACCTGCCGGCGGTCACCGTCACGGCCGAGGAGGTCGTGATCGAGGGGACGGGGAACTTCACCTTCACCGCCGGGGCCCCCGTCGTGCGGGTGAGCATCCCGCGCAGGACCGCCCTGCAGCCCCAGGCCGACGCCACCGTGCGCTTCTCCGCCGCCTCGGGCGAGCCCGGCGCCGCCTACACCTGCGCGTTCGTCTCGCCGTACTTCCGCAGCGTGCTCCTGGAGCAGGACTCGGTGACCGGGACCGTGCCGTTCGTCTCCTACGACACCGGGGCCCTGCCCCAGCCCCCCGGCAGCCGGGCCCGCGAGCTCACCGTCGTGCGCGCCTACGCCGAGGCCGGGATCGAGCTGCAGATGTCCGGCGTCTCCGACGTCATCGACACCGCGGGCTCCGGCGCCGACCTGCTCTGGGACGACGCCGAGCTGCACAACGCGATGGTCAGGCACTTCAGCGCGCACCACAACGTGCCGCAGTGGAAGGTCTGGATGCTGGTCGCCAGCGCGCACACCGGCGGCTACCGCGGGATCATGTTCGACTACGGCGACGCCTGCCAGCGCCAGGGCGCGGCGGTCTTCTACAACGCCGTCAAGGGTGACGGCCCGCAGGCCCTGCGCGCCCAGCTCCGCACCTACGTGCACGAGATCGGCCACGCCTTCAACCTGCTGCACTCCTGGCAGAAGCACCTGGCCGTCCCGCCGCAGCCGCTCGGCCCCAACGGGGGCCTGGCGGACCTGAGCTGGATGAACTACGTCCAGAACTACCGGCCCGTCTCCGGCGCCGGGGGCGAGGCCGCCTACTGGGCGGCGTTCCCCTTCCAGTTCACCGACAGCGAGCTGGTCCACCTCCGCCACGGCCACTACCGCGACGTGATCATGGGGGCGAACCCCTTCGGGACGGGCGGCGCCGAGATCGCCCCCGAGCTCTTCGACGAGCCGGTCGAGGACCGGTCGGGCCTCGCCCTCGGACTGCGCGCCACCAAGGAGGCCTTCGCGTTCGGCGAGCCGGTGGTCGTGGAGCTCAAGCTCTGCACCACCGACCTGCGCGGCCGCAGCACCCACGGCCACCTGCACCCGGACACCGACTTCACGCACATCGCGATCACCCAGCCGTCCGGCCGGACCGTGCTCTACCGGCCGATGCTCCGCCACTGCGTGGACGAGACGGCCATGATCAGGCTGGACGGGGAGAACCCGGCGATCTACCGCAGCGCCTACATCGGCCACGGCAGCGACGGGCACTACTTCCAGCAGCCCGGCGAGTACCGCGTCCGCGCCCAGTACCTGGCCTCCGACGGCTCCCGGGTCGTCTCCCCGGTCTGCGTGATCCGGGTCCGGTACCCCGTCACGCAGGACGACCAGCAGGTCGCCGAGCTGCTGCTGGGCGAGGAGTCGGGCAAGCTGCTCTCCCTGCTCGGCTCCGACTCCCCCTGCCTGGCCTCGGGGAACGACGCGCTGCGCGAGGTCATCGAGCGCTACGGCGAGCACCCCCTGGCGGTGTACGCCCGCATGGCCCAGGGCATCAACGCCGAGCGGGAGTTCAAGGACCTCACCGCCGACAAGGAGCTGAAAATCCGCCAGCCCGACACCAAGGAGAGCATCCAGCAGCTCACCATGGTGGCCGACGCCTCGGCGAAGGGCGCGGGCGTGGACAACATCACGCTCAACATGGTGATGCGCCGCCTGGCCCGCGCCCAGGCCAGGCAGGGCGACCTGGAGCAGGCCACCGGCACCATCGACAGGATGGTCCACACCTTCGAGGCCAAGCATCTGCGCCCGTCCGTGCTCGACCAGATCCGGCAGCAGGCCGAGCGGGCCAAGGCGGTCCTCGCCGCCGAGGCTGGTGAACGGCCCGCCGAGAGGAAGCGGTGACCCGTCGAGAGGCGGCATGTCCGCCACGGCCGGCATGATCGCCGGGCGACCGAGAAGAAGGACACCGTGCCCCGGACAGACACGCACCGGGCGGACGCGCTCCGCGTAGAACTGACCGCTCCCGGCGGGCCGTACCCCGCCGGGAAGCCGGTCCCCGTCTCCGTCTCCCTCGTCGCCGTCGCCGAACTGCTGGTCACCGGCGTCCTCGACGGCTCGGAGGACGGCAGCCGCTATCCCCGCTACCTTCCGTCGGTCTCCTTCGAGGGCCGGGTCGCCGCCGCCCCGCCCGTCCCGGAGGACCCTCTCACCGGCCCGCTGCTCGCCTCCGACTTCGTACGGCTGGCGCCCGGCGAGGCGTTCGACCCCTGCGCGGCGCGGACCCTGGCCACCTTCGAGACCTTCGCCCCGGACCGGCCCGGCTCCTACGCCTACACGCTGACCCTGGACACCGAGAGCGAGGCCCCCGAGCAGTGGCTCGGCCGCCTCGGCCAGACCGGCGCCGCCGAGGTCCTCGCCCTCGTCCGGCGGGTCCCCCGCCTCCGCGTCACCTCACCCTCTTTGATCGTCGAAGTCCACTGAAACGTGGAACCGGATAACGTCCGCTGACGGAGTAGGGGATGTGGGCGCGACCGCGCTCGCAGACAAGGACCCCTCTCATGACTGGACGAAACAGGTGGTGACGCTGTCGTTCCCGCACCGGGCGGCAGCGCCCGCCCTGTCTCCGCCCTCCGACGACGCGGCGCTGATCGAGGAGTCGCTGGCGGACCCCGACAGGTTCGCCGGGCTGTTCGACCGGCACGCCGACGAGATCCACCGGTACGCCGCCCGGCGGCTCGACGACGTCACCACGGCCGACGACGTGACGGCCGAGACGTTCCTCGTGGCCTTCCGCAAGCGCGCCCGCTACGACCTGACCAGGCCCGACGCCCGGCCCTGGCTGTACGGCATCGCCTCGAACCTGATCTCCGGCCACCGCAGGGCCGAGACGCGCAGGCTCAAGGCCCTCTCCCGGCAGGCCCCGGAGCAGGCGGCCGGTTTCGAGGAGCG
Organism: Thiemannella venezuelensis; assembly: GCF_014203605.1. Taxonomy (GTDB): domain Bacteria; phylum Actinomycetota; class Actinomycetes; order Streptosporangiales; family Streptosporangiaceae; genus Planomonospora_A; species Planomonospora_A venezuelensis. The sequence goes on from NZ_JACHJJ010000012.1 coordinate 131,177, forward strand.
CAGCGCCGAGCGGGTGACCGCCGACGGCCTCCGGCCTGCGCTGGCCGCCGCGCTGGCGAGACTGAGCTCCGCAGAGCGCGACCTGCTGCTCCTGGTCGCCTGGGCCGAGCTGACCTACGAGGAGGCCGCACAGGCGCTCGGCGTCCCGATCGGAACCGTGCGCTCCCGGCTCTCCCGGACCCGAACCAAGATCCGCCGCTTCCTGGAGTCGCACGCATGAACGAGGACGAGATCCAGCTGGTCGCGGCCGTCCGGCCGGACGCGCCGCCGTACGACCCGGAGGCGAAGGCCGCGGCCCGGCGGGGGCTGGCCGCGGCGGCCGCCTCGCGCGCGCCCGCCCGGCCTTTCTGGCGCGGGCCGCGTATGACGCTGCTGGCCGGTGCGCTGGCGGTGGCGGCCGCCGCGACCGGGGTCGTTCTGGTCACCGGGACCGGCCCGGAGCGCGGGCCGGTCGAGGAGGTCGTGGTGGCACTCCCCGAGATCGCGCCCGTGTCGGCGAGAGAGGTGCTCGGCAGGGCCGCGAACGCGGCCACCCGGACCGGGACCGACCTGGAACCGCGCGACGACCAGTTCATCAAGGTCGAGTCGGAGACGATGTACGCCGCCTACTCCCACATGGACGCCGACCCCGCGGCGGATGCCACCGGCGAGACCCGCCATCTCTACCGGACCAGGCGGACGATCTGGCAGTCCGCCGACGGGAGCAGGGAGGGAGCGCTGAGGGTCGAGCACCTGGAGCCGAAGGCCTATCCCGGCTGGCCGATTCCGGAGGAGGCGTACGAGGCGGTCGGCCGGGTCGGCATGGACCGGCTGCCGGTCTGCGAACCGGTTCCCGACTTCCTCCGCACCGACCACGCGGCGCTGAAGAGGCTTCCGACCGACGCCGAGGGCATGCGCGCCCACCTCTACGAGGGCGACCGAGGAGGCAACTCCAGGGACGAGGCCGCCTGGACCCGGGTCGGCGACCTGCTGCGGGAGAACTACCTGCCCGCCGCGCAGCGGGCCGCGCTGTTCAAGGCGGCGGCCACGATCCCCGGGGTGAACGCGGTGGAGGACGCCGAGGACGCCGCGGGCCGCAAGGGCATCGGGGTGGGCCGGGTGAACCTGGGCGGGGTCCGCGAGGACCTCGTCTTCGACCCGGAGACCTACGAGCTGCTCGGGGAGCGCGGCGTCGTGGTGGACGAGAAGCTGGCGAAGTCCCCCGAGGGGAGCCTGGTCGCCTCCACCGCGCAGCTCTCGGTCACCGTGACCGACGAGGCACCCGCGGTCGAGGGGGATGACAGGTCCGGCTGCGGCTGACGGGGACCCTGCCCGGGCGGCGCGGACGTGACGCTGTTTTTAGCGGGGGCATGGCGGAGCCTCACCGCCGCCCGGGAAGGCCTCCTGTATGAGAGAGCTCAGCACGATCTTCAGGGCCGCCCTCGCCACCGCGGGGGCCGCGGTCCTCCTGCTCGCCGGGGGCGGCACCGCCCTGGCCGGCACCGGTACCGTCACCCGCGCCCCGGTCGCGCCCACCCCGGCCCCGGCCGCACCCGCCGCCGTGGACGAGATCACCTCGGAGGAGGCCGTCGAGATCGCCGAGCGGAACGCTCCCGGGGCCATGGTCGTGAAGGTCGAGCGCGTGCACGAGCAGGGCATCTGGACCTGGTGGGTTCAGATGGAGGAAGGACTGTGGAGGTACGACCTGTACATCTCCACCAAGACCGGGAGGATCGTCAGATTGAAGATCAACTACAGCTGACGGCCTCAGTCGCTGATCCGGTGGACCGGCGAGCCGCCGGCCGGGCACCACACCTCGATCCTGAGATCGTCGATCCCGGCGTCGTCGTCGTCCGCCTCGAACTCGACGCGGGCGCGGACGGCGGGACCGCGCTCCACGTCGTCCACCCGGAAGCCCTGGGCGGGACTCCACGCCCGGAGCGTGACGAGCCCGCCGTCGCACCGGGCGATCACGTTCCCGCCCGCCGTACCGATCACGCGGCTCCGGCCGGACGGTCCGGCGGGCGGTGGCGTGGGGGCGGCGCTTCCGGACGGGACGGGGGTCGCGGACGGAAGGGCGGTCCCGGACGGGACGGGGGTCGCGGACGGCACGGCGGTCGCGGGCGGGGACCCGGGCACGGTGGCGGTGCCGGACGGGGTGAGGCGGGCGAGCGCCTGCCGGACCTCGGCGGAGGAGAGCGGGCGGTGCGCGGAGGCCGTCAGCGGCTCACCGAGATAGGAGATCACCGCCACTCCCGCCCCGGTCGCGAGAGCACCCGTGACCAGCCATCCGGCCACGGCGAGAGGGAGACGCCTGCGCATGCGCCCACCCTGCCACCTGTGCCGCTAAGACGGGGTTAAGGGACCGATAACGCGGTTCCGTCACCGGCCGGGCCCGGCTAACGTGGCGGCAAATGCCGAACGTGCTGCTCATCGAGGACGACGCCGCGATCCGCACCTCGCTCACCCGGGGCCTGCGCGAGCGCGGCCACGCCGTGTCGTCCGCCCCCGCCGCGCTGGACGGCCTCCGCCTGGCCGTCGAGGAGCGCCCCGACCTCATCGTGCTCGACCTGGGCCTGCCCGACCTGGACGGCCTGGACCTGCTGCGCATGCTCCGCGCGGTCAGCCGCGTCCCGGTGATCGTCGCGACCGCCAGGGACGGCGACGCGGAGATGGTCAGGCTGCTGGACGCCGGGGCCGACGACTACGTGGTCAAGCCGTTCAGCGCGGCCCAGATCGACGCCCGGATCCGGGCGGTGCTCCGGCGCTCCGGCGAGAGCCGCGCCGACAGCTCGGTAGCGGTCGGCGGCCTGCGCGTGGATCCGCGGACCAGGGAGGCGACCCTGGACGGCGTGCCGCTGGATCTCAGCCCCCGGGAGTTCGACCTGCTCCACTACCTGGCGGCCCGGCCGGGCGAGGTGGTCACCAAGCGCGAACTCCTCACCCACGTCTGGCAGGTCCCGTACGGCGGCGCGGACAAGACCGTGGACGTCCACCTCTCCTGGCTCCGCCGCAAGCTGGGCGAGACCTCCGCCGAGCCCCGCTACCTGCACACCGTGCGGGGCGTGGGCGTCCGCCTGGCCGCGCCCGCATGACCCTCGCGAACTCCTCCGCGGGGCGGGGACGGGTCGCGGGGCCCCGCCCGGCCCGCCCCGCGAGGCCCTCGTGAGGCGCTGGCTGGCGGTGCTGACCGCGGCGACCACCTCGCTCGTCCTCGTCGCGCTGCTGGTCCCGCTCGCCCTGCTGGTCAGGACGGCCGCCGAGAGCGGCGCCGCGGAGCGGGCGAGCGCCGAGGCCGAGTCGGTGGCCGTCGCCGTCGGCGCCGGGAGCGGCGACGCCGTGGACGTCGAGACCCTTCGCCTCACCGCGGAGCGGGCCGCCCATCCGACCACGGTCTTCCTCGGCGACGGCCGGGTCGTCGGCGCCCCCGCGGACCGGTCCGCCGCGGTCGAGCTGGCCTCGCGGGGACGCAGCGTGACCGCGGCGGTGCCGGGCGGCCGGGAGATCCTGGTCGCGGTCCAGGGGGCGCCCGGCGGCACGGCGGTGGTCCGGGTCTTCCTCGGCGACGGCGAACTGGACAGGGGCGTCACGCGGGTGCAGGCCGGCCTGCTGGCGCTCGGGCTGGCCCTGGTCGGCCTGGGCGTCCTGGTCGCCGACCGGCTGGCCCGCGCGGTGATCCGGCCCGTCTCGGCGCTGGCCGGGGTCTCGCACCGGCTCGCCGGCGGCGACCTGGCCGCCAGGACGGTGCCCGGCGGCCCGCCGGAGGTCCACGCGGTCGGCCTGGCGCTCAACCACCTCGCCGAGCGCATCACCGGCCTGCTCGCCGAGGAGCGGGAGAACGCGGCCGACCTGTCCCACCGGCTGCGCACGCCGCTGACCGGGCTGCGGCTGGAGGCCGAGTCCCTGTCCGACCCGGAGGAGGCGGCCAGGATCGAGGCCCGGGTGGACGCGCTGGAGCGGGCCGTCACGGCGGTCATCACCGAGGCCCGGCGGCGGTCCAGGGACCGGGGGGAGTGCGACGCGGCGGCGGTGGTCGGCGACCGGGTGGCGTTCTGGTCGGTGCTCGCCGAGGACCAGGGCCGGAGCGTGGAACTGGAGCTCTCCCCCGGCCCGCTCCCCGTCGCGGTCGCCGCCGGCGACCTCGCCGCCTGCGTGGACGCCCTGCTCGGCAACGTGTTCGCGCACACCGACGAGGGGGTCTCCTTCGGCGTACGGCTGGCGCCCGCCCCGGGAGGCGCGGTGCTGGCCGTCACCGACGCCGGGCCCGGCTTCGGCACGGCCGCCCCGCTGGAGCGCGGCGAGAGCGGGGCCGGGTCGACCGGGCTCGGCCTGGACATCGCCCGCCGTACCGCGGAGTCGTCGGGCGGCGCGCTCGCCCTGGCCGCCTCCCCGGCGGGCGGGGCGAGCGTGACCCTGTTCCTGGCCGCCCCCGCCCGTCCGGGGGCGTGACCCCGCTCCGCGCGGCCGAGGGTACAGCGGAGACACAGCGGGGGCACGACCCGTTCCCGCCCGGGCCCGGTCTTAGCCGGGACTTAGCGCGGCCCTATCACCCGCCCGGCGAACCTGGGGTCATGACGAGAACCCACATGATCGCCAAGATCGCGCTCACCGCCGCCGGGACCGCCGCCCTGCTGTCCGCGGGCAGCGGCGCGGCCCTCGCCGGGAGCGCCACGGCCGCCTCCCCCTCCCCCGTCACGGCCCCCGCACCGGCCACGGCCCTCACCGCGGCCCCCGCCGCGGCCGTCTCGTGCGCGGGAGCCGTGAAGACCGCGAAGAAGCGGGTCCCGGGCGCCCGGGTCACCGACGTCGAGCGGGAGCGGGAGCACGGCCACCGCGTCTGCAAGGTGGAGCTGGAGAGGGGGAACTGGGAGTACGACGTCTACGTGTCCCTCAGGACCGGGAAGATCGTAAAGTTCAAGAAGGAGTACGACGACTGACCGCCGGACGGACGGTCAGCAGGACTTCAGCACCCGCTCCATCGCGGCCTTCTCCGCCGCGGTGACCCAGAGCTCGTACTTGAGCTTCACCGAGATCTGCCGGGAGACGTAGGGGCAGCGGTAGGCGCGGCGCGGCGGCAGCCATGTCGCCGCGTCGGCGTCGCTCTTCTGGTTGTTCAGCGGGCCGTCCACCGCCAGCAGGTTCAGCGGGTCGTTGGCCAGTTCCCTGCGCTCGGCGGCGCCGAGCTGCCGGGCACCCTTCTGCCAGGCGTCGGAGAGCGCGACCACGTGGTCGATCTGCACCTCCATGCTGGTCCTCTCGCCGCGCTCGAACTCGATGGTCTTCCCTCCGTAGGGGTCCTCCAGGATCCCGGTGAGCACGATGCAGTCGTTCGTGCCCTTCCTGAAGGTCTCGTCCTTCAGGTCCCGCTTCAGGATGTCGTTGCGGGTGTCGCAGCCGTTGCGGTCGACGTCCGCCCACGCGGGCCCGAACTCGTCCCGGTCGAAGCCGGTCTTCGGGCCGCGGCCCTTGACCGGGAGCTTCTCCAGGTCCTTGAGCGCCTCGGCGGCGGACTTCCCCTGCTCGCGCGACTCACCGCCCGCGGGCTCGTCGAAGATCTTCCCTGCGGGGCCGCAGCCCGCCAGCGCGACCGCCAGCACCGCGGCGAGCGCGCCCCGTCCCCGTCTCACCTGCGCCTTTGCACCGTCTCTCACAATATTTGGCTACCCCGAAACGGTGAATCTACCCGAACAATCAGTCCCAGTCGTAAAAGCCGCGTCCGGTTTTACGTCCCAGCTCCCCGGCGGCGACCTTGCGGCGCAGGAGCTCCGGCGGCTCGAACCGGGGGCCGAGCCGCTCGCACAGGTACTCGGCGATGGCCAGCCGCACGTCCAGCCCGACCAGGTCGCCCAGGCGGAGCGGGCCCATCGGGTAGCGGTAGCCGAGCACCATCGCCCGGTCGATGTCCTCGGCCGAGGCGACGCCCTCCTCGACCATGCGGATCGCCTCCAGCCCGACCAGCACGCCGAGGCGGCTGGTGGCGAACCCGGGCGAGTCCTTGATCACCACCCCGGTCTTGCCCAGTCCGGCCACCCACCCCTCCGCCCGCGCGAGGGTCTCCGCCGAGGTGGCGGGGGCCGTGACGATCTCCACGAGCTCCTGCACCGGGACCGGGTTGAAGAAGTGCAGCCCGAGGAAGCGCTCGGGGCGCTCCAGCCCCGCGGCGAGCTCTCCGACGGAGAGCGAGCTGGTGTTGGTGGCCAGTACGGCGTGCGGCCCGACGGCCTTCTCCGCCTCGGCCAGGACCCGGACCTTGAGCGCCGCGTCCTCCGGCACCGCCTCCACCACCAGCTCGGCGTCCGCGGGCACCGGCCCGGTCACCAGCCGCGCCAGCGCCTCCCCGGCTCCGGCCCCGCCCTTCTCCTCGGCGACCCGCAGCCCGCGTGCGATCCGCTCCCGCGCGGCGGCCGACGCGCTCTCGTCCGCCTCGGCGACCGTCACCCGCGCCCCCGCGGCCAGGAACACCTGGGCGATCCCCGCCCCCATCCGGCCCCCGCCGATCACTACGACGTTCACAGCCCCTCCAACGCGTCCAGCAGCCACTCGGCAAGGTACCCCGCGAGGCTGGAGCCGGCGAGCACCCGGTAGACGTCCGGCCCCACCCGGTGCAGGACCACCGGGACGCGGCCCAGCAGGGTCCGCGTGTGCGATCCGGTGGTGAACACCTCCGGGTGCAGGTCGATCGGGCAGCCGGTCATGAGCACGTCCCGGACTCCCGGCCCGGCCAGCTCGACGACGGCCCACTGCGCCGACACGTCCACCCCGGGTCCCGGACCGGCCGCGGCGGCCGGGTCCGCTCCCCCCGCCGTGGCGCCGTCGTCCCCGCCCGCGGGCCCCCCTGCGACCAGCCACCAGTCGGGCCCGAGCCGCAGCCCCTCCGACTGCTCCTCCCCCCGGACCTCCCGCACCGGCAGGAAGGGGACCTCCCGGATCACCGCCTCCGGAGAGCCCTCGGCCGCGAAACGGCCGGCGAACTCCGCCAGCGGACTCACCCTCCGGTCGTCGGAGGCCCAGTCCGGCGCCGGCCCCGCCGCCGCGCCTGCGGGGTCCGGCCCGGCCCCCCGCCCCGCGGCGGCGTCTCCGGGCCGGGAGGAGCCCGGCTGCGGGTCGCCGTCGCGGCGGGTGTTCTCCGGGTCGTGGAAGACCGGGGAGACCACGGTCACCGGCACCTGCCCGCCCCCGGAAGCGTCGAAGGCGACCAGGCGGTCGCCGGTCGCGACGCCGGCCGCCATGGCCAGCGCGACGCCGGGATAGGCGGAGGTGACGTGGCCGAGCATCCGCGTGCCGCCGGGGGCCGCGACGAGCTGCGCGCCCTCGGTGAGGGTCTCGCCGGGGTCGTCGGGGACGAGGCCGACGAGGCGCCTGCGGCCGGGGCGGGCGGTGTCGGGGCGGGTGTGGGAGCGCCTGCCGACGAAGTCGGGCTTGCGCGCGGAGACGATCCACCCCATCCCGAGGTCCTGCGGGGTCACGGTCCCGTCGGTCTCCTGCCCGACGATCGCGAAGCCCTTCTCCGCCCGGAGCACGTGCATGGTCTCGGTCCCGTACGGCACCGCCCCCAGCTCCAGCGCGGCCTCCCACAGCGCCGCGCCGTACCACCGGGGCACGTTGATCTCGTAGGCGAGCTCCCCGGAGAAGCTGATCCGGAAGACCCTGGCGGGACCGCTCTCCCGGTAGGTCATGAACGGGAAGTCGCCGAAGTCGACGCCGGGGAGCAGCGCCCGGGCGACGGGCCCGGACCGGGGGCCGACGACCGCGACGACCGCCCAGTGGTCGGTGACCGAGGTGAGCGAGACGTCCAGGTGCGGCCACTCGGTCTGCCGCCACTCCTCCAGCCGGTCGAGCACGGCGGCGGCGTTCCCGGTCGTCGTGGTCGCCAGGTAGCGGTCCGGCGCCAGGCGGGTGGCCACCCCGTCGTCGAGGACCATGCCGTCGGCCCCGCACATCATTCCGTACCGGCAGGAGCCGACCGGCAGGGTGGAGAAGGTGTTCGTGTAGATCCGGTCGAGGAACTCCCCCGCGTCCCGCCCGATGATCTCGATCTTGCCGAGGGTGGAGGCGTCCATCGCGGCCGCCCCGGTGCGCGCGGCCCGGCGCTCGCGCTCGACCGCCTCCGCCATGGACTCGCCGCCGAGCGGGAAGTGGCGGGGGCGCTTCCACTGCCCGACGTCCTCGAAGACCGCGCCGCGCGCGACGTGCAGGCCGTGCATCGCGGTGACCCGGACCGGGTCCGACAGCGCCCCCCGCTCCCGCCCCGCGAGCACCCCGAAGGCCACCGGCGTGTACGGCGGGCGGAACGTGGTCGTCCCCACCTGCCCGGGGGCCGCCCCGAGCAGCCCGGCCACCACCCCCACCGCCGTCGCCCCGGACGTCTTGCCCTGGTCTGCGCCGGTCCCGGCGGTGGTGTAGCGCTTGACGTGCTCCACCGAGCGCATCCCCGCCCCGGTGGCCCGCTCGACGTCCGCCACCGTCACGTCCCGCTGCAGGTCGACGAAGGCCTCGGCGGCGCCTCCGGCCACCGCCCCGGGACCGTGTGCGGTCCCGTCCCCGGAGCCGGACCGGGCCGGGGCCGGGACCGCCCAGAGGGCGGCCGGGGGCAGCGGGTCGGGCTCGTCGCATCGGGGGACGCGCAGGGCCTCCCCCCTCCCGCCCCCGGCCTCCCCCCGGGCACGTGTCCAGGTCTCCCCGGCGGCCCAGGATCCGGCCTCGAAGCCGTCGGCGACGGCGGCGGCCGTGCCGTACACGCCCCGGCAGGCCCCGGCCGACCGTTCGGCCTGCGCGGACCGGTCGGGGACGAAGGCCTGGAGGGTCTCGTCGAACCGGAGCCGCCCCTGCGACTGGCTGAACAGGTGGACCGCCGGGTTCCACCCGCCCGACACCGCCAGCAGGTCGCACGCGACCACGCGCTCCGGGACGGGGTCCCCGGGCGGGGCCGGAGCGGCGATCACGACGCCCGCCAGGACTCCTTCGGAGTCCGCGAGCGTCCCGGTGACCACGGCGCCCGCCTCGCGCGGATCGACGACCTCCACGACCTCCACCCCGGCGGCCGCCAGGTCGCGGGCGGCCTCGTGGCCGGAGTCGGTGCAGGTGAACACCACCGCCCGGCGGCCGGGCAGCACACCGTACCGGTTGGCGTAGGTCCGTGCGGCCGAGGCCAGCATGACGCCGGGGCGGTCGTTGCCGGGGAAGGCGACCGAGCGCTCGTGCGCCCCGGTGGCGAGCACGACCCGGCCCGCCCGGAAGTGCCACAGCCGCCGCCCTCCGTCTCCGGCGCCGCCGGTTCCCCGCCGCCGGCCGCCGTCCCCGCCCCCCGGGACGCGGCCGCGCCCTCCGCTCCCCCGGCCCGCCGCGGCGCGGTTGGCGTCGCGCTCCTCCACGGCGATGACGTAGTTGTGGTCGTGGTAGCCGGTCGCGGTGGTCCTGGGCAGGACCCGCACCTCGGGCAGGGCCGCGAGGCGGGCGGTGACGGCGGCGGCCCACTCCGCGGCCGGGGCGCCGTCCAGGAGGGTCCGGCCGCCCAGCAGGTCGCCGCCGGGTTCGGGCTGGTCGTCGAGGAGGACGACCCGCGCGCCCGCCTCGCCCGCCGCAAGCGCCGCCGCCAGCCCGGCGGGACCTGCGCCGACCACCAGGACGTCGCAGTGCAGGTACGCCTTGTCGTGCCGGGCCCCGGCGGGCGGCGCGGACGGGTCGAGGCGGCCCCTGCCGCGCAGGCTCCACGCCTGGAGCCCGTCCCGCAGCTCCACCGCCGTCGCCGCGGCCATGGGCTCGTCCCCCACCCGGAGGAGCGCGTTCGGCTCCTCGGCCCCGGCGGTGAAGATCCCGCGCGGCCGTCCGAGGTCCACGCTCCGCCCGACGATCCGGATCCCGCAGGCCAGCAGCGCCGAGGCCAGCGTGTCGCCCGGGTGCCCGGCCAGTTCCCTGCCGTCGAAGGAGAAGCGCAGCACCCGCGAGCGGTCGATCCGGCCTCCGGTCTCCCGCCTCATCCCGCCTCCCCCGCGCCGGGGGCGGACGGGGCCCGCCCGCTCCCGTGGAGGGCCGGGCCCGGCTCGGTCTCGTGGGTGACGGTGTGCCGCCGGATCGAGAACCAGGTCCGGCAGCCGTGCGCGTGGAACCAGCGCTCGTGGAACCAGCCCCTGGGGTTGTCGCGCACGAACACGTACCCGGCCCACTCCTCGTCGCTCAGCGCCGCCGGATCCGGCGGGTAGGCCACCCCGGCCTGCCCGCCGTACCGGAACTCGATCTCGTCCCGCGGGCCGCACCAGGGGCACTCGATCGACTGCATCAGCCCGTCACCTCCGCACCGCCCTCGCCGGTCCGCCGCCGCATCAGTGCGCCACCGCCGCCGCGCCGTGCTCGTCGATGAGCGCCCCGGTGGTGAAGCGTTCGAGGGCGAACGGCTCGGCCAGCGGGTGCGGTCTCCCGTGCGCGATCGTGTCGGCGTAGACCCAGCCCGAGCCGGGGGTCGCCTTGAAGCCGCCCGTCCCCCAGCCCGCGTTGACCAGGAGCCCGTCCACCGGCGTCGTCCCGATGATCGGCGAGGCGTCGGGCGAGACGTCCACGATCCCCGCCCAGGTCCGCACGACCCGGACCCGGCTGAAGATCGGGAACAGCTCCAGCGCGGCGGCCATCTGCTCCTCCACGATGTGGAAGGCCCCCCGCTGGCCGTAGGAGTTGTACGCGTCGATGCCCGCGCCCATGACCAGTTCGCCCTTGTGCGCCTGGCTGACGTAGACGTGCACCGCGCCGGACATGACCACGCAGTCCAGCACCGGCTCCAGCAGCTCGGAGACCAGCGCCTGCAGGGGGTGCGACTGCAGCGGCAGCCGGATTCCGGCCCGTTCCGCCAGCACGCTGGTGTGCCCGGCCGCGGCCAGCGCGACGGTCCCGGCGGCGATCCGCCCCCGCGAGGTCAGCACGGCCCGCACCCGCCCGCCCGCGATCTCGAACCCGGTGACCTCGCACCCCTGCACGAGGTCGACCCCGAGCGCGTCGGCGCCCCGCGCGTACCCCCAGGCGACGTGGTCGTGCTTGGCGATGCCGCCGCGGCGCTGGAGGGTCGCGCCGAGCACCGGGTGGCGGGTGTGCCCGCCGGTGTCGAGGATCGGGCAGAACGCGCGCACCTCGTCGGCGTCCAGCCACTCGGCGTCGACGCCGTTGAGCACGTTGGCGTTGGCCCTGCGCCGCCCCTCCCGCACGTCGTGCAGGCTGTGGGCGAGGTTGAGCACGCCGCGCCGGCTGAACATCAGGTCGTAGTCCAGCTCGGCGGAGAGCCCCTCCCAGAGCTTCAGGGAGTGCTCGTAGATCGCGGCGCTCTCGTCCCACAGGTAGTTCGACCGGATGATCGTGGTGTTGCGGGCCATGTTGCCCCCGGCCAGCCAGCCCTTCTCCAGCACGGCGACGTTCGTGATCCCGTGGTTCTCCGCCAGGTAGTAGGCGGTGGCCAGGCCGTGCCCGCCGCCTCCGACGATCACCACGTCGTAGGAGGGGCGCGGCTCGGGGTCGCGCCAGAGGAAGTCCGGGTGGTTCGAGGCGCTCACCGGCTCTCCCGCCGCTCGGTCCGTCTCATCGTGGCTCCTCGGCGCATGGAGTCCTCCTCTCTCCCCGTCCCCGGATCCGCACGGCGGCCCTACCGCTTGATCCGGGACATGTCCGGGTCGAAGAGCGGCTCGGCGGCCACCTCCGCGGGCACCCGCCGCCCGAAGTACTCCACTTCGACGGGTGTGCCCGGCGCCGTCGCGCCGGGTGGCAGCCAGGCGTAGGCGATGGCCCGCCCGACGGTGTGCCCGTAGGCGGCGCTGGTCACGTAGCCGGCCGCGCGCCCGGCGTGGAACACCGGTTCCCTGCCCATGACGACCCGCTCGGTGAGCAGCGGCACCAGCCTGCGCCGCGCCTCCCCGTCCCCCCGACCTCCGCCGTCCCCCCTGCCTCCGCCGTCCCCCCTGCCTCCGCCGCCTCCCCCGCCGAGCGCCTCCCGGCCGAGGAAGTCCTTGCCCGCCCGTACGGCCCAGCCCAGCCCCGCCTCCTCCGGCCGGTGCCCGGGGGTCATGTCCACGCCCCAGAGCCGGTATCCCTTCTCCAGCCGCAGGCTGTTGAAGGCGGCCCTGCCCCCGGCGACCAGTCCGTGCTCCCGGCCCGCCTGCCAGAGCAGGTCCCACAGGCGCGGCCCGACGTCGGCGGTGGTGTAGATCTCCCAGCCCAGCTCGCCGACGTACGACAGGCGCATCATGGTCACCGGCACCTGGCCGACGTACCCGGACCCGAGGGTGAAGTAGCGCAAGCCGTCGTTCGACAGGTCCAGGTCGGTGAGCGGCTGCACGAGGTCCCTCGCCGCCGGTCCCCACACGCCGACGCAGCAGGTCCCGGCGGTGACGTCCCGCACGCTCACGCCGTCCGGCGGCGCGTGCCGCCGGAGCCAGGCGAGGTCGGCGTTGCCGTTGGCCCCCACCTGGAACCGCTCGTCCTCCAGCCGGGCCACGGTCAGGTCGGACCTGATCCCGCCGCCCGCGTCGAGCAGCAGCGTGTAGGCGACCGAGCCGGGCGGCCTGTCGACGTCGTTGGTGGTCATGCGCTGCAGGAACGCCGCGGCGCCCGGCCCGGTGACCTCGATCCGCTTCAGCGGCGTCATGTCGTACAGGGCGACGCGGTTGCGGGTGGCCCACGCCTCGGCCGCGGCGACCGGCGACCAGTAGCGCGAGGCCCACGCGTCGCGCGCCTCCGCGCCGATGATCGTCTCGTGGTCGGGCAGGTGCCGGACGTGGCCGTCCAGCAGCTCCGTGTTGGCCTCGAACCAGTGCGGCCGCTCCCAGCCCGCGCCCTCCAGGAAGAACGCGCCCAGCTCCCGCTGGCGGGGGTGGAACGGGCTGGTCCGCAGCGGCCGGGGCGACTCCATCGGCTGGAGGGGGTGGACGACGTCGTAGACCTCGACGAAGTTCCGCCTGCCGCGTTCGGCGACGTAGGCGGGCGCCAGCTGGACCTGCTCGAACCGGTCCAGCTCGCACTCGTGCAGGTCGAACGTGGAGCGGCCGTCCACCAGCCACTCGGCCAGCGCCCTGGCGACCCCGGCGGAGTGGGTGACCCAGACCGCCTCGGCCAGCCAGAACCCGGGGAGCTCCGGCGCCTCGCCGATCAGCGGGAAGCCGTCCGGGGTGAAGGAGAAGACCCCGTTGATGCCCTCCTCGGGCTTGGACCCGCCGAGCGCGGGCATCAGCTCGGCCGCGTCCCGCCACGCGGGGTCGAAGTCGCCGGGGGTGAACGCCTGGATCGAGGGCATGGCCGTGGCGCGCGCCGCGATCTCGTCCTGCCGGACGGGCATCGGCCGGTGGGCGTAGGAGCCGACCCCTATCCGGTCGCCGTGCCTGCGGAAGTACAGGTCGCGGTCCTGGTGCCGCAGGATGGGCCAGGCCGCCTGCGTCCCGCCGCTCCCCGCGAGGGCGGGCAGCGGGCCGGACCTGGCGTACTGGTGGGCCAGGGGCGACAGCGGCACGGTCACCCCCGCGAGCTCTCCGACCGCCGGGCCCCAGAACCCGGCCGCGCAGACCACGATGTCGGCGGGCACCGTCAGGGACCCGGTGGCGTGCGCCCCTCCCGCGGACCCGGTGGCCGCGGGGCCCGCGAGCACGTGAGCGGTCACTGCGCTCACCCGGCCGCCGCGCCGCTCCACCGCGACCACCCGGTGGCCGGGCAGGAAGCGCGCGCCGCGGGCGGCCGCCCGGCGGGCCTGGGCCTCGCCGCAGCGCACCGCGTCGGCCAGGCCGTCGGAGGGGACGTGGAAGCCTCCGTGGACCAGCGAGGCGTCGAGCAGCGGCCAGAGCTCGGCGCAGCGGGCCGGGTCCACGAGCTCGCTCCCGACGCCCCAGGAGGCGGCCCAGCCGTGTTTGCGGTGCAGGTCGAGCCAGCGTTCGGGGGTGGTGGCGACCTCGAGGCCGCCGACCGGGGTGAAGCAGGGCCTCCCGTCGAGGGAGAGCTCCCCGTACTTCGCGGCCGTGTAGGCCGCGAACTCCGTCATGGTCTTCGACGCGTTGGTCTGGAAGACCAGGCCGGGGGCGTGGGAACTGGACCCGCCCGTGGCGAAGAGCGGTCCCTGGTCGAGGACCGTGACGTCGCTCCAGCCCCGCGAGGTGAGCTCGTCGGCCAGGGCGCAGCCCACGATGCCGGCACCGATGACCACAACACGAGGCCGGCCCGCCATGCACCCTCCGGGTGTTCCCTACCGCGCACCAATCACCGGATATCCACCGAACATAAGGTGCGAACCAGGGCCGGACAAGAGGCGGTCCGGAACGACCGCGGGCGCGGCCGATCTCCGGCCGCGCCGTCACCCGGGAGGGATCCGCCCGGGATGGTCGTCCCGGTCAGGCCCGCCCGTAGGAGTCTTCGAGGCGCTCGATGTCGTCCTCGTCGAAGTAGCCGAAGGCGATCTCCAGGATCCGGGTGGCCGGACCGGAGGAGCCGAGCCGGTGGGTCTGGCCCGCCCGGATGAGAACCCGGTCGCCGACCGCGGGCTCCGTCCGGATGCCGTCGATCTCGAAGACCGCGCCGGGGTCCAGGGCCACCCAGAGCTCGTCGCGGTGCTCGTGCCGCTGCAGGCTCAGCCGCTGGCCGGGCGCGACATCGATGATCTTCACCGTGGTCGGCTCGTTGAGGGTGTAGCGCTCGAACCCACCCCAGGGACGCTCGTCACGCACAACCGCGCCGAGCCGGTCGACTTCCAGCAAGATGCCCTCCATCTGCTCCGTCACTTAACACAAACTCTCGCACGCGCGCGTGACGGATGCGCATTATTCCTGCAACCGGACGATTAACTCCGGTGATCAGATTTACTGACTCAGGTTATAAGGATGCCGCCGTCGACCGGGATCACCGCGCCGGTCACGTAGGACGCGGCGTCGCTCGCCAGGAAGACGGCCGCGGCCACCAGCTCGGCGGGGTCCCCCGCCCGCTTCATCAGGACCCGGTTCTCCAGCTGCCACGCCATGTAGCCCTCGGCGTACTGCTCGGTCATCTCCGAGGCGAAGAAGCCCGGCTCCAGGCAGTTGACCCGGATCCCGCGCCGCGCGGTCCACTGCTGGGCCAGGTCCCGGGTGAGGCCGACCACCCCGGCCTTGGACGCGCTGT
The DNA here is from genome assembly GCF_014203605.1 of Thiemannella venezuelensis. GTDB lineage: Bacteria > Actinomycetota > Actinomycetes > Streptosporangiales > Streptosporangiaceae > Planomonospora_A > Planomonospora_A venezuelensis. The sequence continues at coordinate 146,264 of NZ_JACHJJ010000012.1, forward strand.
AGGCGGCCTGGGGGAGACCCGCGGTGGTCTCCCCCAGGATGCTGCCGATGTTGACGATCGAGGAGCCGGGCCGCATGACCCTGGCGCAGGCCTGCGCCATCCAGTAGGTGCCGTGCAGGTTGATCTCCACGACCTGCCGGAACTGCTCGGGCGTCTCCTTCAGCGCGGGCACCGCCGTACCGACGCCCGCGTTGTTGATCAGGACGTCCACCGCGCCCAGCTCGGCCACGGCCGCCTCGACCAGGGCCTGGCAGTCCTCGGGCCTGGTGACGTCGGTGGCGAGCGCCACGCACCGGCGGCCCGTCTCCTCGACCAGCGCCCTGGTCTCCTCCAGGCGGTCCTTGCGGCGCGCGCCGATCACGATGTCGGCGCCGGCCTCCGCCAGCCCGCGGGCGAACGCGACGCCCAGCCCCGACGAGGCACCGGTGACGATCGCGACCCTGCCGTCCAGCCGGAATCGGTCCAGCATTCAGATCTCTCCCCTACACGGCGAACATACCGAATGAGATTCTAGAGGCTGGACGGCATGCCGCCCGCGAGAGGTTTCCCGCGGGCGGACCCGGTGCCCTTCCTACAGGCCGTACTCCTTGACGATGCGCTCGTGCCGCTCGACCTCGACGTCGACGGCCTTGGCCAGGTCGAGCCAGGCCAGCGGGTGCACCCAGCGCTCCGTCGCGTCGTCGAGCACCGCGTCCAGCTCGACCGGGGTGACGTCCGGCGGGATCGCGATCCAGCCGAACACGCCGGGCAGGGACTCGCCCGTGGTCGGGTGGGTCACGGTGTAGTTCTCGTCGCTGTAGACCCACATCGGCCACTCGCGCTCGGCCATGACCTCGTTGAACTCGGTCCAGTCGGCCTCACTGGGCGCCGCGCCGTCGAAGAACCAGCTGGTGTAGCCGCCGGGGCGGAGCATGCTGACCGCCGCGAACGGCGGGATGAAGCTCTCCTGCTCCTCCGGGCTCTCCGGGATGGGCTCCAGCAGCGCCGGGTCGAAGACGACCAGGTCACCGGCGTTGTACTCCATGCCGGGAGGCTGCGGGATGGCCAGGCGCGCCGTCGCCGGGCCGGTGCGCAGGCTGAGGACCGCGCGCTGGGTGCCGTCGGGGGCGGGCAGGACGATGCGGATCAGGCCCATCTCCTCCTCGATCGGCCCCTCGTCGGACTGCAGCGGCATGCCGATCTTGGCGGCTCCGGCGCGGACGGTCTCCCAGTCCTCGGCGGCGGTCGCCATCGTGATCATCCGCCAGACGTCCTCGGTCTCGATCTCCTCGGTGTCGAGGATCTCGCGGAGGATCGCCGCGCCCTTGGCGTTGTCGCCGCCCTGCTGGACCGCGGTGGCCCACAGGCGGCGCGCCTCGATGCCCGCGCCGGCGGCCACACCCGCCTCGCCCTCGGCGGCGGCCTGCTCCCAGCGCTCCCGGGCGCGGTGCAGGCGGCCCAGGGCCAGGTGGCGCCCGGCGGCGGGGAGCCGCTCGGCCATCTGCTCCAGCCGCTCGTCCTGGCGGGCCTCGATCAGCAGGCCGGTGAGGTAGGAGACGTCCTGCTCGTCGGCCGACTCGACGTCGCCGGACTCGACCAGCATGGTCCAGTAGATGTCGGCGCCCCTGGCGGGGTAGCCGAGGAAGCCGAGCGTGGTGGTGTGCCGGCGGGTGGCCTCGACGTCCCGCCCGGAGAGCGGGGCCAGCCAGCCCACCCAGTGCTCCGGGTCGGCGTTGAAGCCGTCCGCGGCGTCGAAGTAGCCGACCAGCTCGTCCTGCGGCCCGGGGGCCTCCAGCGGGGTCACCCCGTCGGCCGCGGCGCGCAGGGCCGCGATCCGGCCGGCGGCCTCGTCCGGGTTCCTGAGCTCCGCGGCGGCGGACTCGGCGAGGTCGGCCAGCACGCGGGCCTGCCAGACGCCCTTGCGGGCGACGGCCAGGTCGCCGGCGACGAGGGCGAGCTCGACCCGCGGGCGGTAGCCGCCCATCACGGCGAAGTAGTCGATCCACTGCTTGAGGACGCGGCCGAGCTGCCAGCTGTTGGTGATCTGCGCCGAGCCCGCGAGCCGGCGTACGGCGTGCGCCCACTCCACCCAGGCACGGGGGTGGTCGCCGACCACGTCGAGGTCGGGCAGGGCCTCCACGGCCTCCGGCACGCGCTCCAGGGTGGCGAGCACGAGCGCGCGCAGCACTCCCTCGCGGTGCGCCTTGGCCACCGGGTCGGCGGGCGCGAACCCGGTCGCGGCGTCGAGCGCGGTGAGCGCGTCCTGCGCGCGGCCTGCGGCGAGCAGGGCGCGGGCGGAGGCCGCCCCCAGCTCCCAGCTCGCCTCGCGGCCGGCCCCGGCCAGCTTCGCCACCGCCTCCTCGGCGTGCGCGACGGCCTCGTCGGCGCGGCCGGCGTCCACCAGGGCGGCGACGCGCTGCTCGGCGAAGGCGGAGAAGGCCGGCGAGCCGGGCTCGACCCCGGCGGCGGCCAGGGCCTCCAGGCGCTCGGCCGCGTAACCGGGCCCGTCGGTGTTGGCCTGGGCGGTCGCCAGCGCGAGGACGGCGCCGGGAGCCGCGGGGCAGTCGCGGACGTCGTCGCGGCGGGCGAACTCCACCAGCGTGCGCGCGTCGTCGAGGGCGACTACGCCCTGGGCGCGGTCGCCGATGCGGCCGATCAGGTGCCAGTAGCGGGCGTAGAACTCAAGCCAGGGCAGCCCCATGTTCTCCGCCTGCTGGGCGATGGCCGGCGCCAGCACGTCGAGCTGCGCGTACCGGCCCTCCAGCGCCTGAGCGGGCACGTCGCCGATCGCCATCGCCAGGCCGGTGTTGCCGGCCTCGTGCAGTTGCCGCTGGGTGTCGCCGACCCAGGCCCAGATGTCCACGTCCATGGGACGTCAGTCTGCCAGGTCGGGGGGGATGCCCCAAACGAGCCGGCTCCCCGGCACCACGCGTCCGCCCGCTCCCGCGGTCCCCGGCGAACGCGTGCGGACCGGCGGGTCCGCCCCGCCCCGGCGTCACCGCAGGCGCGGGCCCGCCGGTCCCGCCCTCAGCCCGCCCGGTCCACCAGCTCCACCAGCTCGGCGGACTCCTTCTCGTCCAGCACCGCGAAGGCGGGCGCCATCAGCCGGTCGGTGAGTTCCTCGGCCCGGGCGCGGCGCTCGAGCAGCTCCGGGCTCGGCGCCGGGTACGGCTCCGGCCAGCCGAAGAAGCGCGCCATGGCCTCCCCGGAGACCAGGCCCGTCGGGCTGCCCTCGTGGGAGTTGAGCACCATGGCCTCCAGCGGCGTCAGCCCCTCGGCCAGCACGGCCACGGCGTGCAGTCCTCCGCGCAGTTCCCTGACCAGGTTCATCAGGTGGGTGACCCGGGCGGGGGCGTCGCCGGGCAGCGGCAGGGCCCGCCAGCCGGCGAAGAGCGGGGCGCCGAGCACGGAGGCCCCGCGCACCACCGGTTCCAGCAGTTCGGCCAGGCGCGCGGCCCCGTCGAAGGCGCCGAGCCTGCGGCGGCCCCAGTCGTGGCAGGCCCCCGCGTAGAGCTCGACGGCCCGCTCCACCGGCAGGCCCCTGCCCGCCTCCCAGTTCTCCCGAACGTCCTCGGCGGTGAAGAAGACCGTGGCCGCCATGACGACGCCGGCGTCCACCTCTCCGAGCACCCCGCACCGGCCGCGGAAGTACATCGCCCGGGGCGCCGTACCGGTCTGCTCGCACAGGGCCTTGACCTCACGCGAGATCATGAACCCGCCGCCGAGTGCCCCGATCCTCCCCTTGACCGCCGCCGCCGTCGCCTGTGGGTCAGCCATGCCGCTCCTCCTCGGTCTATTCTAGGAACTCAGCATTGCCTACCGGAACAACATTCGGCAAGCCCCGCGGGCTAAAGAGTGATCTCCCCCGACGCCACGAGGACCGCGGGGCCGGCGAGATAGCTGGTCCGCTCGTCGAGGGTGACGGTGACGGTGCCGCCGAGCACCTCGACCTCCCAGCTCCCGGTGGTCTCCCCCGCCAGGTGGGCGGCGGCCACCGCCGAGGCGACCGCCCCGGTGCCGCAGGACCGCGTCTCACCCGAGCCCCGCTCGAAGACCCGCATCACGAGCCTGCGCGGGCCGGCCGCGTTCAGCAGCTCGACGTTGACCCCGTTCGGGAAGTGCTCCGGGTCGAACGCGGGCGGGCGGGTCAGGTCGAGCCCGGCCACCGGATCGCCGATGACGCACGCCAGGTGCGGGTTGCCCATGTCGACGCGGAGCCCGCCGTACTCCCGCCCGGAGACCGAGGCGCGGCTCTCGCCCAGCACCCGGGGCGGGCCCATGTCGACCGTCACGTCACCCGTCTCGGCCAGGCGCACCCGCTTGACCCCGCCGCGCGTCGCGACCCCGAACTCCCCGGGCGCGGCCAGCCCGGCGGAGACCAGGTACCGGGCGAAGACCCGCACCCCGTTGCCGCACATCTCGGCCACGCCGCCGTCGGCGTTGCGGTAGTCCATGAACCACTCGGCCTCGCCGGCCTGGTCGGCCACCTCGGGGCTGAGCTTGGTCCGCACCACGTGGAGCACGCCGTCGCCGCCGATCCCGGCCCTTCGGTCGCAGATCGCGGCCACCAGCGCGCCCGGCAGCTCCAGCTCTCCCTCCGGATCGGGGAGGATGACGAAGTCGTTCTCGGTGCCGTGACCCTTGGCGAAGCGCATACCGCCACCCTATTGATGACGGCGCCGCGCCTCTCCGCCCGGGGGCCGGTAGCGGCGGACCTCCGCGAGAGCCCGCTCCAGGAGGTCGGGAGCCTCCTGGGGCAGCCAGACCACGCGGGGGTCGCGACGGAACCACGACTCCTGGCGGCGGACGAACCTGCGCGTCGCCCGGATCGTCTCCTGCCTGGCCTGCTCCTCGCTCCACTCCCCCGCCAGGAAGCGCAGCACCTGGGCGTAGCCGAGCGCGCGGCTGGCCGTACGGCCCTCGGCCAGGCCCTGCCCGGCCAGCTCCCGCACCTCCTCCACCAGCCCGGCCTCCCACATGCGGTCGACCCGGAGCGCCACCCGCTCGTCCAGCACGTCCCTGGGCACCTCGACGCCCAGCTGCACGCTGTCGTAGACCGCGTCGTAGGACGGCATCGTGGCGGAGAAGGGCCGCCCGGACAGCTCGATGACCTCCAGCGCGCGCACGATCCGGCGCCCGTTGCCCGGCAGGATCGCCTCGGCCGCCGCCGGGTCCCGCTCGCGGAGCCGCGCGTGCAGCGGGGCCGCGCCCGCACGCTCCAGTTCGGCCTCCAGCCGGGCCCGGATCTCCGGGTCGGTGCCGGGGAACTCCAGGTCGTCGAGCGCGGCCCGCACGTAGAGGCCGGACCCGCCCACCAGGACCGGCACGACGCCCCTGGCCCGCAGCCCGTCCATCAGCGGCCGGACCAGCGCCTGGTACTCGGCCACGCTCGCGGTCCGGCGCACGTCCCAGACGTCCATCAGGTGGTGGGGGACCCCGCGCCGCTCCTCCGTCGAGAGCTTCGCCGTCCCGATGTCCATCCCCCGGTAGAGCTGCATGGAGTCGGTGTTGACGACCTCGCCTCCGAGTTCGAGGGCGAGGTCGACGGCCAGATCGGATTTTCCGGCCGCGGTGGGACCGACGACGGCGATGACAGGTAGCTGAGGCACGGCGACAAGTCTCTCAACATCGCGGGTATGCACGAGAGCGGCACCATCGTCGCGCCGGGATCGGGGGATCCGATCATGCCGATCTTCGGCAGGGCCGAGGACCTGCCGGGCCGGCACTCCGACCCGGTGGAGGATCTCACCGAGCAGGGCACCGGCAGGGCGCAGCAGGAGGCGGGCCGGAGGACCGGCGGCCGGTACGGCGGGCAGATCGGCACGGCCGCCTCCTGCGCGCGCCTTCAGGCCTGGGCGGGCCGCGCCGGGCGGTAGTCGAGGACGATGGCGCCGGAGGCGAACGTGTGGGTGCCGGCGAGGCGCCAGGTCGTGGTGTCCACGCCGTCGCGGAACAGGCGCCTGCCCTTGCCGACGACGACCGGGTGGAGGAAGAGCTTGAGCTCGTCGAGGAGGTCGTGTTCGATCAGGTAGCCGATCAGGCTCCCGCTGCCGTAGATCAGCAGGTCCTTGCCCTCCTCGGCCTTCAGCTTGGCCACGGCCTCGGCGACGTCGCCCTCCAGGACGGTGGCGTTCCACTGCGGGTCCTTGAGCGTGGTGGAGGCCACGTACTTCGGGATGTCGTTCATCTCGCCCACCTCCTCGCCGGCCGCCTCCATCGCCGGCCAGGCCTGGGACATGCCGTCGTAGGTGACGCGGCCGAGAAGCAGGGCGCGGCTCTGGGCGATCTGACCGGCCTGGAACTTGTCGTGGTCCTCGTTCCAGAACGGCGCGGTCCAGGCGGGCTCCTCCACGACGCCGTCCATCGAGATGAAGACGATCGCGACGACCTTGCTCATGATCCGCTCCTTTTCATCCGGGTTCGTCCGTCCCGTACTTGGATGCACCTTCGTCGGCGCACCCAGCCTCGCCAAGCGCGGTCACCGCTCGTTGGCGGCGGCGCTCTGCAAGGTCTGTGCGCTTTCGGTGTGTAATGAGCTTCGCCGAACGGCGGGTTCGGCTGGTAGTGCACCGCTCACCAGAACCTTGTGAAGGATTCACATTGATCAGAGTGATCCTCGCCGAGGACGTCCGGATCCTGCGTGAGACGCTGGCCGCCGTCCTGGACCTCGAGGACGACCTCGACGTGGTCGGCGTGACCGGAAGAGGCGACGAGATCGTCGCCCTGGCCCTGGAGACCCGGCCCGACGTGGCCGTACTGGACATCGACCTGCCCGGCATGGACGGTCTGAGCGGGGCGAACGAGCTGCGCGGAAGGCTGCCCTCCTGCCGGGTGGTGATGCTGACCGGTCTCGCCCGGCCGGGCTACCTGCGGCGTGCGCTCTCGTCCGGGGTCTCCGGTTTCATGCTCAAGCACGCACCGGCCGGTGAGCTGGTCGACGCGATCCGCGCGGTCGCCTCGGGGCGGCAGGCCGTCGACCCCCAGTTCGCGCTGGCCGCCCTCCAGAAGACCGACAGCCCGCTCGCCGCCCGCGAGGCCGACGTGCTGCGGCTGGCGGCGACCGGAGCGGAGGCCGAGGAGATCGCGCAGGCGCTCTCCCTCAGCGTCGGGACCGTCCGGAACTACCTGTCGTCCGCCGTCATGCGGCTCGGTGCGCGCAACCGCATCGACGCCGTCCGCATCGCCACGGACGAAGGCTGGATCTGACGCCGGGACACCCGGCGCGGGGAGGCCGCTAAGGAGCGGGGAGCGGGACCCGGGCGGTCAGCGTGTACGAGCCGTCCAGGGCCTCGCCCTCCAGCTGCCCTCCCACCGCCCGCACCCTGTGGGTGAGATTGTCCAGCCCCATGCCCGGCGCGGCGCCGCCCGCCCGGACGCCGTCGTTCCTCAGCCTCAGGAGGACCTGCCCGCCGACGGTCTCCGCGTCGAGGGTGCAGCGTCCGCCGTCGCTGTGGCGCAGCACGTTCGTCACGCCTTCGCGGAGCACGATCGCCAGGACCGAGCTGAGCTCGGAGGTGAGCGCGAGGCGGGTCACGGAACCGTCCACCTCGTATCCCGCGGCGGCCAGAACGGTTTTCGCCGATTCGAGTTCGTCGTCCAGCGAGATCGCGCGACGGCCCGCCGCGACCGTCTCGATGTCGGCGAGGGCCTGCCGCGCGACGGCCAGGCCGTCCTCCAGTTCCCGCTGGGCCCTCTCCCGGTCCCTGTCCATCAGGCGGAAGGCCAGCTCGCTCTTCAGGACGATGACCGAGAGGCCGAATCCGAGCAGGTCGTGCAGGTCGCGCGCGAAGCGCAGCCGTTCGCGGGCGACCTCGGTGCGGGCCAGCTCCACGCGCGCGGCCCGGAGGTCGCGGGCCAGCCGGGCCATGCGGACGAGACCGTAGACGACGAGCGCCCGCTCGCCTATCCAGACCATCTCGTAGGTCTGGTCGACCACGCTCGTGCCCTGCAGGGTGACACCCGCGAAGGTCAGCGTGAAGAAGTCCTGGACGATCAGGGGGACGGTCACCGCCCAGCGCAGCCATCCGCGGAGAAGGACCGCCGTGAGCGCGGGGAGGAAGATGCTCATGTACCACAGCTCCCGCTCGAAGACGAGCGACGGCGCGAGCGCCACGACCGCGGCGGCGGCGAGCGTCCACTGCCAGTGCCGTGGCCGCCCGTCGTCGTCTCCCGGCGTGCAGGCGCGCAGGAAGATCAGTGTGAACGCGGACAGCAGGACGAGGAACAGCACGACCTCGCCGCCGGACGCCTGCTCCTTGAGGATCTGGCGGACGGGGCTGGTCAGCAGCATCAGGCAGACGGTCGCCGCGCCGAGCCCGGCCACGACGGGCGTGGTCAGGTCGTCGGCGACCCGCCGCCCGGCCGGTGCGCCGTCGCGGCTGGCGTGGGCGACCGACCTGGTCTCGTTCAGGGCCGACCGCGCGGTCGCGAGGCCGGCTTCCAGCTGCGCGCGGGCCGTACCGGGCTCGGCCGCTGCGGAGACGGCCTCTCCGCAGCGCACCACCTGCTCAAGGCTCGTTCCGACCCGTTCGTTGAGCTGCTGCGCGAACGCGAGACGCTCCCTGGCGACCTCCGCCTCGGCCAGGGCGGTCCTCGTCTGGTGCAAGCCGGCCACCAGGTCCGCGAACCGCGCGACACCGTACAGGGCGATGCCCACGAAGGCCGCGTGTCCCAGAGCGAGGTAGAGGGCGTCCCATACCGTCGGACGGACCTGGAGGCCGGACAGGTACTGGGCCGCGACGACGAGCGCGAAGCCGCCCCAGGCCAGCGCGGGCGGCCGGACGAGCAGGAGCACGGCGGCGGCGAGGAAGCCGGTGTTGCCGTACCAGGTGCTCGCGAACATCAGCAGCCCGGTGACGGTGAGGACCGCCTGGAGCGCGAGCGTCCACTGCCAGGCCCTGGGGCGCCGGCCGTCGGCCGTCCGGACGCAGTTGTAGAGATGGAGGAGCAGGAGGGCGGTGAGCAGCCCGCATCCGAAGGCCTTGCGGCCTGGAGGGTCGTCGGCGCGGAAGATGCCGATGAACCCGCCGTACGAGAATCCGATGCTGACGACCACCGCTACAAGCCTGGCAAGCTTGAAGGCCACTCCCATAGAGGGTCAAACTAGCCGATACGCAGAGGTGATGATCGGAGACGCCGCCGCGTCAGCTCCAGAGCATCGGCTGCAGGTAGCCCTCCAGGGTCAGCAGCCACCGCTTGGACTCCACGCCCTCGCCCCCGCTGAACCCGCCCAGGCCGTTGCCGGCGACCACCCGGTGGCAGGGCACGAGGACCGGGATCGGGTTGGCGCCCATGATCGACCCGATGGCCCGCGCCGGGATCCCGGTCCCGCTGCGGGCGGCGAGCTCGCCGTAGGTCACCGCCTGCCCGTAGGGGACCGTCTCGTACAGCGTGCCCAGGACCCTGCGCTGCACGGCCGTGGTCAGCCGCCAGTCCACCGGGACGGTGAAGACCCGCAACCGCTCGGCGTAGTAGTCCGCCAGCTCGCCCAGCACCGGAGCCGTCCGCCCCGGATCGTCCGCCTCGGCCAGCCCGAGCCCGTCCAGCAGCCGCTCCCTGAGCCACCGGTCGCCGCCCCAGCCCAGGCCCGCCACGCCGTCCTCGGTGACGGCGGCCGTCATCTCCCCCAGGGGTGTCGGCAGGCGCCCGAACGCCACGGTTCCCACCATCGCTCCTGCGTCCCTTCGCGAGCTCGTCGTCCTCGGCGCCTCCGGCGCGGTCCCGCCCCGTCGCCTCGACCTGCCCCCCGCCCTGGAAAGGGCGGGCAGCCCGTGCCGCTTCACGCGGCGGGCCGCGGCGCACGCCGTGGAACGGGGCGCCCGACGCTTCACCGACCCGGGCGTCCTCCGAGTCCCCACGCCCTGAGACGACCGGCCCGGCGGCCCGGCCTCTGGCTTTGATGCATTTCGCGCCGTTCACATCAGCGTACTCGGAATGCCCGGTAGTGCACCGCCCCCGCCGGAACTTCGGCAGGAGCACCCGCCGCCGTTCCGGGGCGGTCGTCTCGACCGGGATGCCTCCGGGCGCCGGGAAGCGGAACGAGCGCCGCCGGACATCGTCGAGGCCTCCGTCGACCGGCGATGCCGCCGGTCGGATGCGGCACGCATCATCCCGCAAACACGACCGGACCCATCGGCCGGGCCGAACCCGCGGGCGTGGCGGCGGCGGCCTCACGGCAGGCGGTAGTTTGACGCGCATGACGCGCGAGCTTGTGGTCCTCGGCACGGCGAGCGCCGTGCCCACGCGGCACCGCAACCACAACGGCTACCTGCTGCGCTGGGACGGCCAGGGCTTCCTGTTCGACCCCGGCGAGGGCACCCAGCGCCAGATGACCCGGGCGGGCGTCGGCTCCCACGACGTCACCTGGATCTGCGTCACCCACTTCCACGGCGACCACTGCCTCGGCGTCCCCGGCATCGTCCAGCGCATCGCCAGGGACGGCGTCGCCCACCCCGTCCAGGCCGCCTACCCGGCGAGCGGCGAGACCTACTGGCGCCGCCTGCGCCACGCCTCGGTCTTCGCCGACACCCAGGTGATCGCCGAGCGCCCGGTCTCCGGAGAGCTCGCGACCTTCGACGCGGGCCCGGTGACGCTCACCGCCCGCCCGCTCTCCCACCCCGTCGAGGCGTACGGCTACCGCCTCGACGAGCCCGACGGCCGCCGGATGATCCCCGCCCTGCTGCGGGAGCGGGGCGTCGAGGGACCCCTGATCGGCAGGCTCCAGCGGGAGGGGACGGTGACCGCTCCGGACGGCTCGGCCGTGCGGCTGGAGGACTGCAGCGAGCCCCGCCCGGGCCAGAGCGCCGCGTTCGTCATGGACACCCGCCTCTGCGACGGGGTGTTCGCGCTCGCCGACGGGGTGGACCTGCTGGTGATCGAGTCGACGTTCCTGTCCGGCGAGGCGGCCCTGGCGGCCGACTACGGTCACCTGACCGCCGCCCACGCGGGCCGGGTCGCGGCCGAGAGCGGGGTCCGCCGCCTGGTGCTGACCCATGTCTCCGAGCGCTACGGCCCCGACGACGAACCCCGTTTCGTCGAGGAGGCGGGCGCGTTCTTCGACGGCGACATCGTCCTGGCCCAGGACCTGGCGCGGGTGCCGGTCCCCAGGCGCGCCTGACGGGCGGCCCCTTCCGGCGGCGGCGCGGATCAGACGCGCCTGAGCAGGGCCACGACGTAGCCGACCCCGTAGGGGGCCTCGTCGTAGAGGATCTCGCCCTTCAGCGGCCCGTCCGCCCCGTCTCCGGTTCCCGCGCCGTCTCCGGTTCCGGCTCCGTCTCCGGTTCCGGCTCCGGCTCCGGCGAGGACCTGCAGCGCGGCCCTGCCGCCGGCCCAGAGCTCCGCCGCCTCGCCGGGATCGAGCTCCGGGACCCGCCCGCGGGCGAGCGCGCGCACGATCCCGGCGTCGTACGCCTCCGCACGGGGGTCCAGGTAGCCCGGGGACTTCTCGGTCAGGCGGGCGGAGCCGTCGGCCATGACCAGCAGCGCCACCCGTCCGGCCGCGGCCGCCAGCCGCCCGCCCAGCGCCGCGCACTCCTGCGGGGAGGCGTCGAAGGGCACCGCGTGGAACCCGGAGGCGGCCAGGCCGCGCTCGTCGAGGAGCCTGCGGCCGATCGTGAGGGAGAGCGGCAGGACCGGGGCGCCCGCGCCGGCGCGGACGTCCACGCCCCAGGGGGCGAGGCCGCCGGCGGCGTCCGGCCCGTAGGTCCCGGCCGCCTCCGCCCCGCCGACCACCACGACCGCGTCGGGCTCGGTGTCCCGCAGGGCGTCCACCGCGGTCGCGCACGCCGCTCGGAGCCCGTCGAGCTCGGCGGCGGCCGCGCCGGCCAGTTCGGGGACCAACAGCGGAGGGTGCGGGCACACGGCGGCGGCGACGATCACGCCGCCAGACTAACGGAGCCCGCCCGCCGCACGGCCGCACCGGCGGGCCGGGAACCTCCGTCCGGGGATCAGTAACCGCCGATCGGGGGGTTGGGCGGGCTGAATCCGGGAGGGCCGTCGGACCGGGGGTCGGTGTGGAGGTCCGAGGCGGGCTGCTCCGGCTCCTGCCGGGAGTCCTGCCCCTTCTTGCCCGCGGTGGAGGTGGCGGGCTTGTCGGACCGGGCGCCGGTGTCTCCCTCGCCGGGCGCGCCGGAGTCACCGGGGCCGGCGGCGGTGTCCTCTCCGGATCCCGGCCCGTCGGCCGCGCCGGAGTCGTCGGCCGTGCCGGAACCGTCGGCCGCGCCGTCCGGGCCGGTCGCGGCGTCCTCGGGCGCCTCGCCGGATCCCTCTCCGGAGCCCTCGCCCGCTTCGGGAGCCTGCCGGGCTCCCTGCGTGCTCCCCGACGGGGACGTGCCGGAACCCCCGCCGGCGCCGCCGAGCAGGACGAAGACGGCGCCCGCGCTCACGAGGGCGGCGGTGAGGGCGGATGCGACGGCTATGGCCAGGCCGCGCTTCCGGGATACGGATCCGGCTGCCGCGCGCCGGGAGGGCGGCCCGCCGGGGCCGGTGAGGACTTCGGGCTCTCCGGCCTGCTCGGGGCGGCCGGGAGGCGGGGGGACGTGCATGTGGAACAACTCCCTGCGGTTTTCGATGGAAACCTCCACGGCTTCCGAGGGTGCCGAACCACACTAGCCACAGTAACGAAATGCCCGCGCATCAATCACAAAGGAATTACGACTTGTCATCTATTGAGAGACTTATACGTACTTCAAGGCCATATGTCCTGATTGGCGTGCTGGCCGCCGCCGGGGCCGCGGGTCTCGGCCTGCTGCTCAGCACGAACACCGCTCCGGACGCTGCCCCGTTCGTGCCCGCGGGCACCGCCGTACCGGACGGGGAGTCGTCCTCCCCCGGCCGCCATGCCCCCGGCGGAGCCTCCTGGGACTCGCCCGTCCCGGTCCCGGCCGCCTCCGCGCCGACCGGAGGCTCCGCTCCGGAGGACTCCGGCGGTCCGGGTCCCGCCCGGGAGCCGCTCGCGCCCGCCCTCGCCCCGGGCCCGCTCCCCCGGACCACCCCTCCGGTGCTCCCGCACGCCCGTCCCGCCCCCGGCGGACCGGGCGGCTCCGCCGCGAAGAGGCGCCCCGCCCCGCCGTCCCGCACGCCGGAGCCCGCGACCGGCGGGTCCGCCCAGGCGCGGCAGGCGCCCGCCCCCCGGCCGCGTCCCACGCCGGCGCCGGCGCCGCGGAGCCCGGAGGCACGCCCGCCCGCGGCGCGGACCCCGGAGGCGCATCCGGCGGCGCCGCCGGTCCCGGTCCCGAGGCGGCCGGCTCACCTGCCGGACCCGTGCACGACCTTCGACGAACTCCGCCGCGCCTACTGCCATGCCGTGCTCGAAGAGCTGTTCCCCCGCTGAACCGCACCGGGCGGATCAGGGGGCGGCGGAGCAGCCCGAGGGCTCCTGCGGAGCGGGGGCCGGACGGCCGATCGACGGCATGCCGAGCATCACGCCGGGGCCCTTGCCCGCCGGGGCGCCCTGGCGGGCCTGCCAGGCGTCGCCCGCCCGGGTCCGGCGGAGCTTCAGCACGGGACCGTCGGCGACCAGGTGGTGCGGGGCGGCGTAGGTGACCTCGACGGTCACCATGTCACCCGGGCGCGGCGCCTCCGCGCCGGACCCGCCCGGGGAGAAGTGCACCAGGCGGTTGTCGGGGGCGCGGCCGGACAGGCGGTGGGTCGCCTCGTCCTTGCGGCCCTCGCCCTCGGCCACCAGGACCTCCAGCACCCGGCCGACCTGCTTCTTGTTCTCCTCCCAGGAGATCTCGTTCTGCAGGGCGACGAGCCGCTCGTAGCGCTCCTGCACGACCTCCTTGGGGATCTGGCCGTCCATGGTGGCGGCGGGGGTGCCGGGGCGGATGGAGTACTGGAAGGTGAAGGCGTTGGCGAACCGCGACTCGCGCACCACGTCCAGCGTGCCCTGGAAGTCCTCCTCCGTCTCGCCGGGGAAGCCCACGATGATGTCGGTGGAGATCGCCGCGTCCGGCATCGCCGCGCGGACCCGCTCGATGATGCCCAGGTAGCGCTCGGCCCGGTAGGAGCGGCGCATCGCCTTCAGGACGCGGTCGGACCCGGACTGCAGCGGCATGTGGAGCTGGTGCATCACGTTGGGCGTCTCGGCCATCGCCGCGATGACGTCGTCGGTGAAGGCCGCCGGGTGCGGGCTGGTGAAGCGCACCCGCTCCAGGCCGTCGATCCCGCCGCAGGCCCGCAGGAGCTTGCCGAAGGCGAGCCGGTCGCCGAACTCGACGCCGTAGGTGTTGACGTTCTGCCCGAGCAGGGTGATCTCCAGGACACCCTGCTCGACCAGGGTCCGGACCTCGTTGAGGACGTCGCCGGGGCGGCGGTCCCGCTCCTTGCCGCGCAGCGACGGCACGATGCAGAACGTGCAGGTGTTGTTGCACCCCACCGAGATCGACACCCACGCGGCGTAGGCGGACTCGCGCTTGGTCGGCAGCGTGCTGGGGAAGGTCTCCAGGGACTCCCTGATCTCGACCTGCGCCTCCCGCGCGACCCGCGCGCGCTCCAGGAGGACCGGGAGCGAGCCGATGTTGTGCGTGCCGAACACCACGTCGACCCAGGGCGCCCTCCGGACGATCTCGCCCTGGTCCTTCTGCGCGAGGCAGCCGCCCACGGCGATCTGCATGCCGGGGTTGCCGGTCTTCGCCGGGCGCAGGTGGCCGAGGTTGCCGTAGAGGCGGTTGTCGGCGTTCTCCCGCACGGCGCAGGTGTTGAACACGACCACGTCGGCCGTCTCCCCCTCTGCCGCGGGGACGTATCCCGCGTCCTCGAGGAGGCCCGACAGGCGCTCGGAGTCGTGCACGTTCATCTGGCACCCGTAGGTACGAACCTCGTACGTGCGGGCGCTCTCCACGGTGGCAGTCATCTCACAGACAAGGGTAGGCGCTCGGCCGACCTCCGGGTACGGCTCGCGCGGGCCGTACGGGGAGTGACGGATCGGCTACCATTGGCGAAGAGCGTCACCGTGCTGGAGCTTTCCGGGCCGCGGGGACCGGCGGACCACGGAGGACCGCAAAGGACCACAGGGGATCACGGGGGATCACGGGGACTGCAGAGGACCGCAGGGGACCGCAGCCGCGGAGATCGGCCCGGACCGGTCGGCCGCGGCCACGACCCTTCTCCGGGCCCTCTCCGGCCCAGGTCCGGTATGACCCAGCCGTTGGCCGCCCGTGATCGGATCGGTACCGCAGGGTTAGCGCGAGTTGCCCTTTACAGAATTACGTTGTGACTCATGACGGAGAACGGGGACGCGACTCCTCTTGTCGTGCTTGAAGGCGTCGACAAGCACTTCGGCAGCCTCCACGTGCTGCGCGACATCAACCTGACGATCTCGCGCGGCGAGGTGCTGGTCGTCATCGGCCCCTCGGGCGGCGGCAAGTCCACGCTCTGCCGGGCGATCAACCGGCTGGAGAGCATCGACGGCGGGACGATCCTGTTCGACGGGCGTCCGCTCCCCGAGGAGGGCAAGGCGCTGGCCAGGCTGAGGTCCGAGGTCGGCATGGTGTTCCAGTCCTTCAACCTGTTCGCGCACAAGACGATCCTGGAGAACGTCACGCTCGGGCCGATCAAGGTCAGGGGCGTCGCCAAGGCCCAGGCCGAGCAGCGCGGCATGGAGCTGCTGGAGCGGGTCGGCATCGGCGCCCAGGCGGCGAAGTACCCCGCGCAGCTCTCCGGCGGCCAGCAGCAGCGGGTCGCCATCGCCCGCGCGCTGGCCATGGACCCGAAGATGATCCTCTTCGACGAGCCGACCTCGGCGCTGGACCCGGAGATGGTCCAGGAGGTGCTCGACGTCATGATCGGCCTGGCCCGCGACGGCATGACGATGATGGTCGTCACCCACGAGATGGGCTTCGCCCGGCGCGCGGCGAACCGCGTGGTGTTCATGGCGGAGGGGCAGATCGTCGAGGAGAACACCCCCGACGAGTTCTTCACCAACGCCCGGACCGACCGGGCCAAGGACTTCCTTTCCAAGATCCTGACGCATTGACCTCCCTGCCCGCTGCTGGTCACCCCAGATGAAGAAGAGGACGAAAACATGCGAGTAACGCGTATCGGCGCGGCGCTGGCCGCCGCGGGCATGCTCACCCTGGGCTTGGCGGCCTGCGGTGACGACGGCGGTGACGGCGGCGGCACCGCGGCGTACACCACGGTCGTCGACAAGGCCAAGGGCGCCAAGAAGCTGGTCGTCGGCACCAAGTGGGACCAGCCGAGCCTGGGCCTGAAGACCGGCGCCGAGCCGGAGGGCTTCGACGTCGACGTCGCCAAGTACGTCGTCAAGGAGCTCGCGGGCGGCGCGGAGGTCGAGGTCGAGTGGAAGGAGTCGGCCTCCTCCAACCGCGAGGCGTTCCTCGAGAACGGCACCGTGGACATCATCTTCGCCACCTACTCGATCACCGACAGCCGCAAGCAGAAGGTGACCTTCGGCGGGCCGTACATCGTGGCCCACCAGGACGTCATGGTCCGCGCCGACGACAGCGCCATCACCAAGCCGCAGGACCTGGCGGGCAAGCGCATCTGCCAGGCGGCCGGCTCCAACTCCTACAAGCGGATCACCGACCCGCCGCCGGACGGCGAGCTCGACCTGGACGCCCAGCTCGTGGGTGCCGCCAACTACTCCGAGTGCGTGCAGAAGCTCGGCGGCAACAACCTCGACGCGGTGACGACCGACGACCTGATCCTGGCGGGCTTCGCCAAGCAGGCCAGCGCGGCCGGCGGGGGCTTCAAGATCCTCGGCCAGCCGTTCACCGACGAGAAGTACGGCGTCGGCCTGAAGAAGGGCGACACCAAGACGTGTGAGGCCGTCAACGCGGCCATCACCAAGATGTACCAGGACGGCACCGCCCAGAAGCTGTTCGAGAAGTGGTTCGCCGGGACCCAGGGCCTCACGGCTCCGACCGGCGCCCCGCAGTTCGAGCCCTGCGCCTGATCCTGCCGCACGCGGCGGCCGGTGACCCGGGAGACCGGGTCACCGGCCGCCGCCGTCCCCTTGGTGGAGCACGATGGACGATCTGATCAAATATGCGCCGGACCTGCTGGCGGGCTTCCTGAAGAACGTGCAGCTCTCGGCGGTCTGCGCGGTCCTCTCCCTGATCCTCGGCACGGTCCTGGTCTCCATGCGGGTGTCGCCGACGCCGGTCCTGCGCGCGGCGGGAACCGCCTACGTCAACATCGTGCGCAACACCCCGCTGACACTGGTGCTGGCCTTCTCCGCGCTCGGTCTCAGCGACACACTCGACGTGACCTTCTCCGACGATCCCGGCAGCAACAGCTTCTGGCTGGTGGTCCTGGGACTGTCCCTCTACACGGCGACCTTCGTCTGCGAGGCGCTCCGGTCGGGCATCAACACGGTCCCGATGGGGCAGGCGGAGGCGGCCCGCGCCATCGGGCTCACCTTCCTCCAGTCCCTGACCATGATCATTCTCCCGCAGGCGTTCCGCGCCGTCATCGCCCCCCTGGGAAGTGTGATCATCGCGATGATCAAGAACACCACGGTGGCGATCGCCGCCGGCTACCTGGCCGAGTCCGCGTTCGTCATGAAGGACACCTTCGACGACACCGGAGTGTCGATCCCCATCTTCCTCGGGATCGTCGTCGCGTTCATGATCATAACTCTGCCGATCGGGTTCCTCACCGGCTGGCTGGCGAACCGGCTGGCGGTGGCCCGATGAGCTCGCAGGCCAACGTCCTGTTCGACACGCCGGGCCCGCGTGCCCGGCTGCGCAACAACATCCTGACCCTGCTCGCCACGGTCGCGATCCTCTACGCCCTCTACGCCGTCTACGCCAAGTTCGACGCGAGGGGCCAGTGGGAGGGGCGGATCTGGCAGCCGTTCCTGGAGCCGTACACGTGGACGGGATACATCATCCCGGGCCTGCTCGGCACCCTGAAGGCCGCCGGGCTCGGCGCGGTGTTCGCGCTGATCTTCGGCGCGGTCTTCGGCATCGCCCGGCTCTCGGACCACCGGTGGATCAGGCTGCCCGCCGGGATGATCGTGGAGACCTTCCGCGCGATCCCCCTGCTGCTGCTGATCTTCTTCCTCTTCTACCTCGCGCCCAGCGTGCTCGGCGGTGGCGACTACACGCTGATCGCGCTGGTGACCGGTCTGGCCCTCTACAACGGGTCCGTACTGGCCGAGGTCGTCCGCGCGGGCATCCGGGCCGTGCCCAGGGGGCAGGCCGAGGCGGCCTACGCGATCGGCCTGCGCAAGGGCGGGGTGATGCGGCTGGTCCTGCTCCCGCAGGCGGTGACCGCGATGATGCCGGCGATCGTCAGCCAGCTCGTCGTGCTTCTCAAGGACACGGCGCTGGGCTACATCATCGCCTACGTCGATCTGCTGAACTACGGCTTCAAAATCATTCCCGCGGTTCACTTCGGGTCCCTCATCCCCGCCGCCATCGTCATCGGGGTCATCTACGTCGGCCTCAACATGGCGCTCAGCGCCCTGGCCACCTGGCTGGAGAAGCGCAGCCGCCGCAGCCGCAAGACGTCCGCCAAGCCGGTCGTCCCGCCGGGGGCGGCCGTGGCGCCGGGCGTCGGCAGCAGCACGAAGGCCATCGTGGACTGACCCGGTCCCGGCCCTGATGCGGGGCGGCCGCCCATCCGGGTGGCCGCCCCGCACCGTTCCCCGGCCCAGAGGCTCTCCCGGCAGCCGTGCCATGCCGTTCCCTGCCGCACGGCCGTGCCGGCCGCCGCCTCCCGGCGGTCCCGCACGACCCGGACAGCGGAAACCCGGCGTTCCGCATATCCGAAACACGGTGCGCGCCGTACCCGGCGACACGCGGCGCGATATCGGGCAGGATTACGCCATGCCCGCAGAGCGTGATGTCCTGCCGTACGCCGCCTGGCCCTCCCCCGTCTCCACCTCCGACGTCGCCCGCTCAGGACTGCACCTGGGTTTCCCGACCGTGCTGGGCGAGGAGGTGTGGTGGAGTGAGGACCGGCCCGCCGAGGGCGGGCGGACCACGATCGTGCACCGGAGCGCCGACGGCACGCGCTGCGAGCTGCTGTCCGCGCCGTGGAGCGCCCGGACCCGCGTGCACGAGTACGGCGGGCGCTCCTACGCGGTGGTCCCCGACGACGACCCGGCCGGAGAAGCCGGCAGGAGCGTCGTCTTCGCCAACCAGTCCGACCAGCGGCTCTACCTGCTGGCCCCCGGCGCCGACCCCCGGCCGATCACCCCGGAACCCGACGTGGAGGCCGGCCTCCGCTACGCGGACCCGGTCGTCCGGGACGGGCAGATCTGGTGCGTGCAGGAGCGCCACCACGACGGCAAGGTCAGCCGGTCGATCGTCTCCATCCCCCTGCACGGCGGGGCCGAGCCCCGCGAGCGGGCCGGCGGGTGCGACTTCTACGCCTCTCCCGCGCTCTCCCCCGACGGCGAGCACCTGGCCTACATCTGCTGGAACCACCCCCGCATGCCGTGGAACGGCACCGAGCTGCGGATCACCCGGCTGGCCGACGGCCACTCCTGGACCGTCAAGGGCGGCTCGTCCGAGTCCGTGCTCGCCCCGCAGTGGCGCGACGACCGCAACCTCTACCTGGTCTCCGACTGGTCGGGCTGGTGGAACCTCTACCGGATCGGCATCTACGGCACCTCCTCCCAGGCGCTGCACCCGGCCGAGGAGGAGTTCGCCGGGCCGCTCTGGCAGCTCGGCGGCGCGCCGTACGCCGTGCTGGACGACGGGCGGCTCGCGGTCCTGCACGGCCAGGGCGACCTGCGGCTGGCCGTCCTCGACCCCGACGACGGCACGCTCACCGACCTGGACGTGCCCTACGGCGGCTGGCTCCCCATGCTGGCCTCCGACGGGCGCACCCTCGCCGGGATCGGGTACGGCCCCGCGGTGCCCCGGTCGGTCGTCCGGGTGGACCCGGTGACCGGGCGGGTGGAGGGCCTCCGGCGCGACGTCGACGAACTGCCCGACGTCGCCTACCTGCCGGTCCCGCGGGCCGTGGAGGTCGAGGGGCGGTTCGGCCGCCGGGTGCACGCCTTCGTCTACCCGCCGTCGAACCCGCAGGCCGCCGGCGAGGGCGCGCCACCGTACGTCGTGTTCGTCCACGGGGGTCCCACCGGGCACAGCACGACGGCGCTCGACCTGGAGAAGGCCTTCTTCACCAGCCGGGGCATCGGCGTGATCGACGTCAACTACGGCGGCTCCACCGGGTACGGCCGCGCCTACCGCGACCGGCTGCGCGGGCAGTGGGGCGTCGTCGACGTGGAGGACTCGATCGCGGCGGCCGAGTGGCTGGCCGCCGAGGGGCTGGCCGACCCGGCGCGGATCGCGATCCGGGGCGGCAGCGCCGGCGGCTGGACCGTCATGGCGGCCTGCGCGGTCTCCGGCACGTTCGCCGGGGGCGTCTCCTACTACGGGGTGAGCGCCCTGGGCCCGTTCGCCGAGACCACCCACGACTTCGAGTCCCGCTACGTCGAGTGGCTGGTCGGCCCCTCCGACCCCGCCCTGTACGGCTCCCGCGAGCCCCTCGGCCAGGTCTCCGGGGTGAGCTGCCCCATGCTCCTGCTGCAGGGCCTGGCCGACCCGGTGGTCCCGGCGGCCCAGTCGCAGGCCTTCGCCGACGCCCTGGCCGAGCGCGGCGTGCCCTGCACCTACCTCACGTTCGAGGGAGAGTCCCACGGCTTCCGCCGCGCCGAGACCCGCAGCGCGGCGCTGGCCACCGAGTTCGCCTTCTACCAGCAGATCTTCCTCACCTGACCCGCCGCGGTGCGTCAGCGGGCGGCGGCGACCGGCCTCACGCCGCGTCGCGTCAGCGGGCGAACTCGGTGGCGCGCGACTCGCGGACGACGGTGATGCGGATCTGGCCGGGATAGGTGAGCTCCTCCTCGACCTGCTTGGCCACGTCCCGGGCGATCACCGACGCCTGGATGTCGTCGACGGAGTCGGGCTTCACCATGACCCGGATCTCGCGTCCCGCCTGCATGGCGAAGACCTTCTCCACGCCCACGTGAGACTGGGCGATCTCCTCCAGCCGCTCCAGCCGCTTGACGTAGGCCTCCAGCGACTCGCGCCGCGCGCCGGGCCGCCCGCCGCTGATCGCGTCGGCGGCCTGGGTGAGGACCGCCTCGACCGTGCGGACCTCGACCTCGTTGTGGTGCGCCTCGATCGCGTGGACCACGTCCTCGTGCTCGCCGTACCGGCGGGCGATCTCCGCACCGATCAGCGCGTGGCTGCCCTCGACCTCGTGGGTCAGGGCCTTGCCGATGTCGTGCAGCAGCGTGCAGCGCTTCAGCAGCATCTGGTCCAGGCGCAGCTCGGCGGCCATGATCCCGGCGATGTGCGCGGACTCGACGAGATGGCCGAGCACGTTCTGGCCGTAGGAGGTGCGGTAGCGGAGCTGGCCGAGCAAGGTGACCAGTTCGGGGTGCATGTCGGTGATGCCGAGCTCCACCAGGGCGTCCTCGCCCGCGCGCACGCACAGCTCCTGGACCTCGGCCCGGCTGCGCTCGTAGGCGTCCTCGATGCGCTGCGGGTGGATGCGGCCGTCGAGGACGAGTTTCTCCAGGGTCAGCCGGGCGGTCTCCCGGCGGACCGGGTCGAAGCAGGACAGCAGCACCGCCTCGGGAGTGTCGTCGATGATGAGGTTGACGCCGGTGGTCGACTCGAAGGCGCGGATGTTGCGGCCCTCGCGGCCGATGATGCGGCCCTTCATCTCGTCGCCCGGCAGGTGCAGGACGCTGACCACGGACTCGGCGGTCTGCTCGGCGGCCACGCGCTGCACCGCCAGGGTGACGATCTTGGTTGCGCGCTTCTCGCCCTCCCTGCGGGCCTCGCCCTCGATCTCCCGGACGATCAGCGCGGCCTCGCGCTTGGCCTGGTTCTCGATCTCCCGGACCAGCTCGGCCTTGGCCTGGGTGCCGGTGAGCCCGGCCACCCGCTCCAGGACGGCCCTGCGCTCCTGGGAGAGCCGGTCGAGCTCCTCGCGGCGGTCGGCCAGCTCGGTCTCGGTCTCGGCGAGCTTGCGCGCCCGCTCGGCCTGGCGCCGGGCCTCCTCGTCGAGCCGCTGCTCCCGCTCGGCCAGCCGGTTCTCCCGCCGCTCCAGATCGGAGCGGAGCTCCTTGAGCTCGTATTTGAGCACCTGGCTCTCGGCCTCGACCTCCTTGCGCAGCTGGGCGGCGCTCTCCGCGGCGGCCTCGGAGCGGCGCAGGATCACCTCGGCCTCCTGCTCCGAACGGCGCACGGCCTCGGCGGCCTGCTGCTCGGAACGGCGGAAGATCTCCGTGGCCTCCTGCTCGGCCTTGACGCGGATCTCGGCCGCCTCGCGCCTGGCCTCCTCCAGCTCACTCTGGATCTCGGCCAGTTGCTCGGGAGAGGGCCCGATCGGCCGGCCCGTCATCCCCCCGGTACGGCGCAGCAGGACGACCAGCGCGGTCATCGTCACTCCGGCGAGAACCACCATCGCCCCGGCCAACACGATGACCACCACGGGCTCCATGTGCGCCCCGCCCTCCTCGCGTCGCCGACATCGAGCACACGAGGGTCACACGCACGGCACGAAAGCCCAAGCGGTGTCGCCACCGGGGCAGATATCAACTCCGGACGGGCGCCGCACCAGCTCATGCCGCCGACACTCCGCCTGCCCGCGCTGCCACGTCTGCTCGTCCGTAGTTCACCGTTATGACAATCCGCGCTGCGCGGAGTAACTCCTCACTGCCGTCGAGATTAAGCGTCAAAGTGGTAACGGGCAAGCAAAGACCCACTGACGCACATGTTTGGACAGAATTAAAGCCAATCAAGTGGATAATCCGGATCTATCGGATCATCCACACCCTCCGGCTCCTCGCCCTCAAGGGCCTCACGGATGACGCGGAAGGCCAGGCCGGGCCCGTATCCCTTGCGGGCGAGCATGCCCGCGAGCCGCCGTGTCCTGGCGGCCGGTTCCAGCCCCCGGGTGGAGGCGAGCTTACGCGCCACGAGCCGCCGGGCGGTCTCCGCCTCCTGCTCGGGATCGAGCTGCTCGACGGCCTCCTTGACCGTGTCCTCCTCCACCCCGCGCCGCCGGAGCTCGGAGGCCAGCGCCCGCCGGGCGAGCCCGCGCCCGGCGTGCCGCGAGCTCACCCACGCGGCGGCGAACGCCTCGTCGTCGATGAGCCCGACCTCGGAGAACCGCTCCAGCACGGCCTCGGCCGCCTCCTCGGGCACCTCGCGCTTGCGCAGCGCCTCCGCGAGCTGGGCCCGGGTGCGCGGCGCCATGGTCAGCAGCCTCAGGCAGATCGCCCGCGCCACCGCCTGCGGATCGGCCTCGGGCCCCCGGCTCGCCGGAGAGCCCTCCACCGGCCCGTCGGGCGGGAATCCTCCGGACCTCCTCCGGGAAGTCCGTCCGGAGGCTCCCCTGGGCGCTCTTCCGGAACGCTCCTCGGGCCCGCTCCCGAAGTCGCCTCCGGACGCCTCCTCGGACCCTTCTCCGGGCATGCCGCCGGAACGGCGCCACGCGGATCCACCCGCATCGCCCTCAGGGCGTTTTCCCCGGCGCCGCGAAGCACGGCCTCGCGCACCACCGGCCCCGCCCTCCGGGCCGTCTTCCGAGCCGCCTTCCGGCCCGGAGCCCTCGGCCGGTCCCGTGCGCCCGGCGGACCCCGCTCCGGCGGTGAACGCCTCCCACGCCCCCGGCCGGTCACCGCGCGAGCGCTCCGGCCGGCCGCCCCGGCCGGAGGGTCCGGTTTCGGGCAGGTCGGGCCAGGCGCCCCAGTCTCGCGGTCCGGCCGGACCGGAGTCAGGCCCCGTCACCACGGCTCAGCCCGGATCAGACGTCGCCCGGCTTGGGCGCCGCGGCCGCCTTGGCGCCGCGGCCGGAGGCGGCCGGAGCGGCCGGGGCCGCGGGCGGCTGGGCGGCGGGAGCGTCGACGCGGGGACCGACGCCGAGCTTCTCCTTGATCTTCTTCTCGATCTCGTTCGCCATGTCGGGGTGGTTGCGCAAGAAGTTGCGGGCGTTCTCCTTGCCCTGGCCGAGCTGGTCGCCCTCGTAGGTGTACCAGGCGCCGGACTTGCGGACGAAGCCGTGCTCGACGCCCATGTCGATCAGACCGCCCTCACGGGAGATGCCGATGCCGTAGAGGATGTCGAAGTCGGCCACGCGGAAGGGCGGGGCCATCTTGTTCTTGACGACCTTCACCCGGGTGCGGTTGCCGACGGCCTCGGTGCCGTCCTTCAGCGTCTCGATGCGGCGGATGTCGAGCCGGACCGAGGCGTAGAACTTCAGCGCCTTGCCACCGGTCGTGGTCTCCGGCGAGCCGAACATGACGCCGATCTTCTCGCGGAGCTGGTTGATGAAGATCGCGGTGGTGCCGGTGCTGTTGAGCGCGCCGGCGACCTTGCGCAGGGCCTGGGACATCAGGCGGGCCTGGAGGCCGACGTGGCTGTCGCCCATCTCGCCCTCGATCTCGGCCTTGGGCACCAGGGCCGCGACCGAGTCGATGACCAGCAGGTCGACGGCGCCGGACCGGATCAGCATGTCGGCGATCTCCAGCGCCTGCTCGCCGGTGTCGGGCTGGGAGACCAGCAGCGCGTCGGTGTCGACGCCCAGCTTCTTGGCGTATTCCGGGTCGAGGGCGTGCTCGGCGTCGATGAACGCGGCGATGCCGCCCGCGCGCTGGGCGTTGGCCACCGCGTGCAGCGCGACGGTGGTCTTACCGGAGGACTCGGGGCCGTAGATCTCGACGATCCGGCCGCGCGGGAGCCCGCCGATGCCGAGGGCGACGTCGAGGGAGATGGATCCGGTCGGGATCACTTCGATGGGCGCGCGGGTCTCGTCGCCGAGACGCATGACGGAGCCCTTGCCGAACTGCCGCTCGATCTGAGCGAGCGCGGTCTCGAGCGCCTTCTCGCGGTCGTTAGCTGCCATTGGGAGCCCCCCTGGAGGGTTGCGGGTCGGAATCGGTGTTGCCAGAAAGCTACGGGGTGCCACCGACATTTTCCGGAGAGCACGCCACGACGGATGGCACGTTCAATATAGCCGAACGACTGTTCGATCGCGGCTCAACGGCATCACCCGTTCCGGCTCCGCCCGTGCCGCACGGCCTCCCGCCCGCCGCCCGCGAGGCGACATTTGCGGGCATTCCGCCGAACCCAGTGTCGCCGGACTGACCTGCGGGAATCCTGGAGCCAAAAGCTGTCTAGGTGTCTCCGAGGTGACAACGACGTGACCGACACGTTCGCCCAGCAGCGGTTGGCCCATCTCGAGTCCCTGGCCGCCGAGCTGCCCGACCGGGGGATGGTCAGTCGCATGCTCGGAGGCGACGATCCCGTGCTCTGGGTCTGGCACCCGGGCAGCGGGAGGCAGACGATCGTCTTCGCCACCCCCGCCAAGGAGGGCTGGCTCTTCCTGTGGTCACCCGACGGGCAGGAGGGCACCGCCGATCCCTCCCGGGTGGCCGAGTCGGTCAAGCAGCTCCTGGCCGGCGCCCCCGTCTCCTGAGGCCGGCGCGGAGCGCGTCGGGCGCGTGACCGCGCGCCGTCCGCCCCGGCCCTCTCCCGGCGCGGCGGCCCGCCTTCCGTGCCGTGCAGGAGCCGTCAGCGCAGGCGGGGGGCCACGTCCGCCACCCCGCAGACCGCGTGCCAGACCTCCTTGGCCGCGATGCCGTCGGCGAGCGCCTGGATCACGGTCCGCCCGTCCAGGTCGGCGATGACGTAGTCGTGGGCCCACGACTCGGCGTAGGAGTCGCCGAAGTGAAGCTTCATCCGCTTCCAGAACTCTGACAGGCGCATGCCCCCCAGAGTATGGGTCCCCCGCAGCCGTGCGCGTCCTGCCGCGAGGAGCGCCCCCCGTCCCGCGGGCCCGGGGGCCGCGCGCGGTCCGGCCTCCGGGCCCGTTCCGGGCCTGGAAGTCTCCGGCGCGGCGGGTGAGACTCGGAGCATGCTGACACTCCCCCTCGCCGGCGTCCTCCTCGCCTCGGCGCTCAGGCCCACCCGCACCGAGAAGGCCGTGCGCCGGGCCAGGCGCCGCGAGTTCCTCAAGCAGCTGCGCCTCGCCGTGCGGAAGGAGAAGGCCGAGCGCTCCGAGCGGCACGCCATGCAGGTCCGGCAGCCGCGCGAGGGCAGGCCCCGCACCCGCCGCCCCTCCCGGCGCTGAGGACCGCGGCCCGTCCCCGGGGCCCTCCCGGCGACGGGCGCCGCCCCTCCCGGGGAGGAACGCGGGTCAGAGCACGCGGGAGCCGTACATCTCGCCGAGCGGGTCGGCGAGCAGTTCCAGCCTGGTCCCGTCGGGGTCCCTGAAGTAGATCGAGGCGCCGCTCTCGATCTGGTGCGGCACGCCCGCGGCCTCCAGCTTGCCCCGCAACCGCTCCCAGGTCACCGGATCCACCGATACGGCGATGTGGTGGAGCCCACCGAGGACCTCCCGGTAGGGGGTCAGGTCGAGCCCCGGGAAGTCGAAGAAGGCCAGCAGGTTGCCGTTGCCGAGGTCGAAGAAGAAATGGCTGGAACCCCGGTAGTCACGGTTCTCGAAGATCTCCGTGAGGGGGAACTCCAGCAGGTCCTGGTAGAAGGCGATCGTCCTCTCGACGTCGGAGGAGATCAGGGCGAAGTGGTGCAGACCCCTCGCGCTGCTCGGCGGACGGTGCTCCCGTATGCGCTCCGCCCTGATCCGCTCGCGTGCCGTCTCGATGGCCGGATAGTCGATGCTCATTGCTGACCCACCGCTCAGTATGCCGATGCTGTCTGAGCTATCTCCCCGGCCGCGGTCACCCAACCTGTCCCCACCGTCACGCCATGGTGTCGAGGATCTCCTTCACGATCTCCATGGACGTCCCCGGATGCAGGAACGCGAACCTGGCCACGGTCTCGCCCTCCCAGCCGGTCGGCGTGACGAAGCCGATCTGCCCGGCGAGCAGCCGCTCCGACCACTCGTGGTAGTCCCGGCCGGTCCAGCCGGTGCGGCGGAACAGCACGGCCGACAGCTCCGGCTCCCGGATCAGCTCCAGGTGCCCGGTGCCGTCGATCAGGGCCGCGGTCTCCCTCGCGAGCCGGAGCCCCTTCTCGATGGCCTCGGTGTAGGCGTCGGTGCCGTTGACGGCCAGGGAGAACCAGAGCGGCAGCCCCCGGGCGCGCCGGGTCAGGTGGTAGGCGTAGTCGGTGGGGTTCCACTCGTCGCCCTCGGTGTGCAGGACGTCGAGGTAGGAGGCGTCCTGGGTGTGCACGGCCCGGGCCAGGCGGGGCTCGCGGTAGATCAGGGCGGCGCAGTCGAAGGGCGCGAACAGCCACTTGTGCGGGTCCACGACGAAGGAGTCCGCGTGCTCGATCCCGGCGTAGCGGTGGCGGATCGAGGGGGCGAACAGCCCCGCGCCGCCGTACGCGCCGTCCACGTGGAACCAGAGGCCGCGCTCGCGGGCGACCTCGGCGACTCCGGCGAGGTCGTCGATGATCCCGGCGTTGGTGGTGCCGGAGGTGGCGACCGCGGCGATCACGTTCGACGGGTCGGGGTCGGCCGCCAGGGCGGCGCGCAGGGATTCGCCGGTGAGGCGGTGGTCCCGCGAGGGGACGACGAGGGCGTCCACGTCGATGATGCGCAGGGTGTTGGAGATCGAGGAGTGCGCCTGGTCGCTGACCGCGACGCGCAGGCGGCCCGCGGGGATCCGGCGCCGGGCGGTGTCGCGGGCGACGACGAGCGCGGACAGGTTGCCCGCCGAACCGCCGGAGACGAAGCAGCCGCCCGCGCCCTCGGGCATCCCGGCCCGGTCCGCGAGCAGGCGCAGCACCTGGTTCTCGGCGGCGATCGCGCCGGAGGCCTCCAGCCAGGAGATGCCCTGGAGCGAGGCGCAGGAGACGACCATGTCGAACAGCAGGGCCGCCTTGGTCGGGGCCGCGGGGATGAAGGAGAGGAACCGGGGGCTGTCGGCGGAGATGACCGCCGGGGCCAGCTGGTCGGCGTACAGGTTCAGGACCTTCTCCGGGTCGGTGCCCCCGGGAGTGATGATCCCGGCCAGGGCGGCCTCGAGCTTGTCCTTCACCCCGGGGTTGTCGAGGGGGACGGGATCGAGGGAGAGCCGGTCCTTCATGTAGTCGAAGACCAGGCTCGTCAGGCGCTCGTCGTAGCTGTGCACCAGAGAAGTATGCGGACAAAACACTTAAACCAGGCATAGACATTGTGGACACTTTCCGTAGATATTTTTGACCTTCCCGTACGGCTCCCGCCCGGCGCGGGTTCTGTCGGTGGCGCGAGGCACCATGGGACGGTGACCGGATCAGCGCTCGACCACTTCACCCCGGTGACCCGGCAGTGGTTCGCCGGAGCCTTCGCCGCGCCCACCGCCGCCCAGGAGGGGGCGTGGGCCTCGATCGCCCGGGGCGACAACACCCTGGTGGTCGCTCCCACCGGCTCCGGCAAGACGCTGGCCGCGTTCCTGTGGTCGCTCGACCGGCTGGCCGCCGAGCGCATGGCCGCGGCCCCGGAGACGGCCCCGGAGACGGCCCGGCCGTCCCGCGGCGGGCGCGGGCGGGCGAAGCCGGACGACGGGCCGCCCCGGCGCTGCCGGGTCCTGTACGTCTCACCGCTCAAGGCCCTGGCGGTGGACGTCGAGCGCAACCTGCGGGCTCCGCTGACCGGGCTCCGGCAGACGGCCCGGCTGCTCGGGCTCCCCGTGCCGGAGATCTCGGTGGCGATCCGGTCGGGCGACACCTCCGCCGAGGAGCGGCGCAGGTTCGCGGCCAAGCCGGCCGACATCCTGATCACCACCCCGGAGTCGCTGTTCCTGCTGCTGACGAGCCAGGCCCGCGAGGCGCTGCGCGGGGTGGAGACGGTCATCGTCGACGAGGTGCACGCGGTGGCGGCCACCAAGCGCGGCGCGCACCTGGCGCTCAGCCTGGAGCGGCTCGACGCCCTGCTGCCCCGCCCCGCGCAGCGCATCGGCCTCTCGGCGACCGTGCGGCCGGTGAGCGAGGTGGCCGGGTTCCTCGGCGGGCCGCGCCCGGCGGCCGTGGTCCAGCCGCCCTCGGACAAGGTCATCGAGGTCGAGGTCGTCGTCCCGATCGAGGACATGACCGAGCTCGACACCGCCCCCCGGCCCCGCCAGGACGACGACGCGTGGCTCACCGAGCAGCCGGCCAGGCGCTCCATCTGGCCGCACGTCGAGGAGCGGCTCTTCGACCTGATCGGCGCGCACGACTCGACGATCGTCTTCGCCAACTCCCGGCGGCTGGCCGAGCGGCTGTGCACCCGCCTCAACGAGCTGGCCTGGGAGCGGCGCGCGGGAGAACGGGGGCCGGAGGGCCCCGGGGAGCCGGTCCACTGGGCCGAGGGCTTTCCCGGCGGCCTCCCCCGCCCCGCCGCCTCGACCGCCACCCCGGCCGAGATGATGGCCCAGGCCGGGGCGAGCGCGGGAGTGGTCCCGGAGATCGTGCGGGCGCACCACGGCTCGGTCTCCAAGGAGGAGCGGTCCCAGATCGAGGAGGCGCTCAAGTCGGGGCGGCTGCCCGCCGTGGTGGCCACCTCCAGCCTGGAGCTCGGCATCGACATGGGGGCGGTCGACCTGGTGGCCTGCGTGGAGGCGCCGCCGAGCGTGGCCAGCGGCCTGCAGCGGATCGGCCGGGCCGGCCACCAGGTGGGCGCGGTCTCGCGAGGCGTGATCTTCCCCAAGTACCGCGGCGACCTGGTCCAGACGGCCGTGGTGGCCGAGCGGATGAAACGGGGCGAGATCGAGGAGCTGCGCCACCCCCGCAACCCGCTCGACGTGCTCGCCCAGCAGATCGTCGCGATGACCGCGCTGGACGAGTGGACCGTCGACGAGCTGGAGACCGTGGTCCGCCGCGCCGCGCCGTACCGGACGCTGCCCAGGAGCGCGCTGGAGGCGACGCTCGACATGCTCGCCGGGCGCTACCCGAGCGAGGAGTTCGCCGAGCTGCGCCCGCGGATCGTCTGGGACCGGGTCACCGGGGTGCTCCAGGGGCGCCCGGGGACGCAGCGGCTGGCCGTGACCAACGGCGGCACCATCCCCGACCGGGGGCTGTTCGGCGTCTTCCTGGTCGGTGAGAAGTCCTCCCGGGTGGGCGAGCTGGACGAGGAGATGGTCTACGAGTCCCGGGCCGGGGACGTCTTCGTGCTCGGCGCGACCTCCTGGCGGATCGAGGACATCACGGCCGACCGGGTGCTGGTCTCCCCCGCCCCGGGCAAGCCGGGCAAACTGCCCTTCTGGCACGGCGACACACCGGGCCGCCCCGCCGAGCTGGGCCGGGCCATCGGCGCCTTCCTCCGCGAGCTGTCCGGGGCGGACCCCGAGACCGCGCGGGCCCGGGTCAGGGCCGCGGGCCTGGACGGGTTCGCCGCGGCCAACCTGCTGTCCTACCTGTCCGAGCAGCGCGAGGCCACCGGATACGTCCCGGACGACCGCACGCTGCTGGTCGAGCGCTTCCACGACGAGCTGGGCGACTGGCGGGTCGTCGTGCACTCGCCGTACGGCGCGCGCGTGCACGCCCCGTGGGCGCTGGCGATGGGGCGGCGGCTGCGCGAGCGCTACGGCGTCGACGTGCAGGCCGTGCACTCCGACGACGGGATCGTGCTGCGCATCCCCGACACGCTGTCGGACCCGCCCTCGGACGTCGCGGTCTTCGACGCCGACGAGATCGAGCGGATCGTCACCGAGGATCTGGGCGGGTCGGCGCTGTTCGCGGCCCGGTTCCGCGAGTGCGCGGGCCGGTCCCTGCTGCTGCCGCGCCGCAGCCCCGGCCGGCGGACCCCGCTCTGGCAGCAGCGGCAGCGGGCCTCCCACCTGCTGGGCGTGGCCTCCCGCTACGGCTCGTTCCCGGTCGTGCTGGAGACGATGCGCGAGTGCCTGCAGGACGTGTTCGACGTGCCGGGCCTGGTCGCGCTCATGCGGGACATCGCGGCCCGGCGGGTGCGGCTGGTGGAGGTGGAGACCTCGCAGGCGTCGCCGTTCGCCGCGTCCCTGCTGTTCACCTACATCGGCGCGTTCATGTACGAGGGGGACGCCCCGCTGGCCGAGCGGCGCGCCCAGGCGCTGGCCCTCGACACGAGCCTGCTGGCCGAGCTGCTCGGCCAGGCCGACCTGCGCGAGCTGCTCGACCCCGACGTGATCGCCGGCACCGAGCGCGAGCTGGCCCGGCTGGACCGGCCGCTCCGCGACGCCGAGGACCTGGCCGACCTGCTCCGCTCGCACGGTCCCCTGCTCGCCGACGACGTGAGCCTGCGCGAGGGCGACCCGGCGTGGCTGACCGCCCTGGAGGCGGCCCGGCGCGCGATCCGGGTTCGGATCGCCGGGCAGGAGCAGTGGGCCGCGATCGAGGACGCCGCCCGGCTCCGCGACGCGCTCGGCGTGCCGCTCCCGGTGGGGGTGCCGCACGCGTTCCTGGAGCCGGTGGACGACCCGCTCGGCGACCTCCTCGCCCGGCACGCCCGTACCCGCACGCCCTTCCCTGCCGGTACGGCCGCCGCCCGCTTCGGCCTCGGCCCGGCCGTCGTCGCCGACGCGCTGCGCCGTCTGGCCTCCTCCGGCCGGGTGGTGAGCGGCGAGTTCCGGCCCGGCGGCCGGGGCGAGGAGTGGTGCGACGCCGGGGTGCTGCGCATGCTGCGCCGCCGGTCGCTGGCCCGGCTCCGCAAGGAGGTGGAGCCGGTCCCCGCCGAGACCCTGGCCGCCTTCACCCCCGCCTGGCACGGGATCACCGGCGCCTCCCGGGCGGGCAGGCCGCCGATCGACGCGCTGGTGGACGCCGTCGAGCGGCTCCAGGGCGCGCCGGTGCCCGCCTCGGCGCTGGAGACGCTGGTCCTGCCCTCGCGCGTGCCCGGCTACGACCCCTCCCTGCTCGACGAGCTGACCTCCTCGGGCGAGGTCGTCTGGGCCGGGCAGGGGTCGCTGCCCGGTGGGGACGGCTGGGTCTCGCTGTACTTCGCCGACACCGCCCCCCTGCTGATGCCCGAACCGCTGGAGATCACCATGACCCCGGTGCACGAGGCGGTCCTGGAGGTCCTCGGCGGCGGGGGCGCCCTGTTCTTCCGCGAGCTGGGCGCCCGCGTCGGCGCGGTCCCCGCCGTCTCCGGGGCCCCGGATGACGCGACGCTCGTGGCGGCGGTCTGGGACCTGGTGTGGGCGGGACGGATCACCGGCGACACGCCGGCCCCGCTCCGCGCGACGCTCGGCACGGGACGGCCCGCGCACCGGCCCGCCTCCACGCGCAGGCGGCGGGCCGTGCTGCCCACCCGGAGCGGCCCGCCGACCGTGGGCGGGCGCTGGTGGCTGCTGCCCCCGCCGGCCGCGGACGCCACCCAGCGCGCCCACGCCCAGGCGGAGGCGCTGCTGGAGCGGCACGGTGTGCTGACCAGGGGCGCGGTCACCGCCGAGCGGTCGCCGGGCGGGTTCTCCGCCGTCTACCAGGTGCTGCGCGCCTTCGAGGAGAGCGGCCGGTGCCGCCGCGGCTACTTCGTCGAGGGCCTGGGCGGAGCCCAGTTCGCCCTCCCCGGAGCCGTCGACCGCATGCGCGCGACCGCGTCGTCTCCGGCGCCGCTTCCCTGGCAGGGCTCCACCGGTCCCGGTGGGCCGGGGGCGGCCGGGCGGCGGGCCGTGGTGCTGGCGGCGGCCGATCCGGCCAACCCGTACGGCGCGGCGCTGCCGTGGCCCGCCCATCCCGGGGACGTGTCCCACAAGCCGGGCCGGAAGGCGGGGGCCCTGGTCGTGCTGGTGGACGGCCACCTGGTCCTGTACGTCGAGCGCGGCGGCAGGACGCTGCTGTCCTTCGCCGACGACGACCGCCTCCGGCCCGCCGTGGACGCGCTCGCGCTGGCCGTGCGCGACGGCGCGCTGGGGAAGCTGACCGTGGAGCGGGCCGACGGGACCGCGATCAACGACTCCCCGCTCGCCGCCGCCCTGGAGGCGGCCGGTTTCCATCCCACCCCCCGGGGACTGCGCCTGCGCGCCTGACGGCCTGCCGTACGCAGGCGGGCGGCAGGCCGCGCGTCCCGGACGGTGGCAGGCGGCCGTCCGGGACGTCGGGACTGCCGGGGCCTCGGGGCCGTCGGGGCGGGTTCAGCGGCCGAGGCCGGCGTCCCGGGCGCGGATGATCGCCTCGGCGCGGTCGGCGACCTGGAGCTTGGCCAGGACGTTCGACACGTTGTTGCGGATCGTCTTCGGCGACAGCACCAGCCGCTCGGCGATCGCCCGGTTGGGCAGGCCGGCCGCGATGAGGTCGAGGACCTCGCGCTCCCGCGCGGTGAGCTGCGGGAACGGCTCCTCGACGGTGGGACGCAGTGTGGCCAGGCGGGCGAAGTAGGCGGTGACCCGGCCGGCGAGGGCCGGCCCGAAGATCGCCTCCCCGCTGGCGACGGCGGTGATGGCCCGCAGGATCTCCCCCTGGTCGGCGCCCTTCACCAGATAGCCCCGGGCTCCGGCGAGCATCGCGGCGAAGACGCTCTCGTCGTCGTCGTGCATGGTCAGGACCAGCACTCCGGTGCCGGGGTGGGCGGAGACGATCCTCCGGGTCGCCTCGATCCCGCCGAGGCCGGGCATCTGCAGGTCCATCACGACGACGTCGGGCCGCAGCCGCCCCGCGAGGACGACGGCCTCCGCCCCGTCGGCGGCGGTGGCGACCACGTCGACGGCCCCGGTGGAGGCGAGCATCATGCGGAGCCCGTCGCGGTAGACCGGGTGGTCGTCCGCCAGCAGGACGCGGGGCGGCGCGGGAGCTCCCCGCGGGGAGGAGGGATCGGAGGTCATCGAAGCTCCTTCGGTGCGGACCCCGCGGACCCCGCGGACTCCGGCCCGGGACGGTCAGGGGCGGCCGGCCGGGCGGACGGGGCCGTCCCCGGACGCGGTTCCATGGGGACATCATCCCGGACCGGGGCCGTACGGGATGACCGCGTGGACCCGGGTGCCGCCGCCGGGGCGGGCGGTCGCCGTGCAGCGCCCGCCGAGCTCCTCGGCGCGCTCGCGCATGGCGACGAGGCCGACGCCTGTGAGGGTTCCGGGCTGCAGGCCGCGCCCGTCGTCGGTTATCTCGATCTCCAGGGCGCCCCGGGCGGCGGCCAGCCGGACCGTGCAGGCGGCGGCCCGGGCGTGGCGGGAGACGTTGGCCAGCGCCTCGGCGGCGATCCGGTAGGCGGCGACCTCGACCGCGGCGGGCAGTCCCGCCAGATCGCCCTCGGCGCGGACGGCCACCTCCAGGGCGCCGCCGGAGAGCCCTGCGGCCTGCCGTTCCACCGCTCCCGCCAGCCCGAACCGGTCCAGCGCCGGAGGCCGCAGGTCGTGCACCAGCCGGCGTACGTCCGCGAGCACGGTGGACAGGTCGCCGCGCACGGCGGCCAGCGCCTCGTCCGCGGCCCCGGGATCCCGCCCGGCCAGGTTGCGGGCCGCCTCGATCTTGAGGGCCGCCGCGGCGAGCAGGGGGCCGAGCCCGTCGTGCAGGTCCCGGCGGAGCCGGCGGCGTTCCTCGGCGACGCCGGTGACGAGCCGTTCGCGGTTGCGCTGGAGCTCCTCGGTGAGCGCGGTGGCGCGGGCCGCCGCGGCGGCCTGCCGCACGACGTCGGCCAGGAGGCGCTGGTCGGCGTCGGACAGCCGGGAACCGGTGCGGGGCACCAGGGCGAGCCGGCCGATCTGCGCCTCCCGGTAGGCGAAGGGCAGCACCACGACGTCGTCGCGGGGGAAGCCGTGCTCCACGACGTACGTTCCGCCGCCGGGCCGCTCCAGCTCGACCCGGACGTACGGCGAGCGGAACGCGGTGGACAGCACGCCGGCCACCTCGCGCAGCAGCTCGTCCGGGCCGACGGACTCCTCCAGCCGCTCGGCCAGCGCGGACACCACGTCGTACGGGTCGCCCCGGCCGGTCAGGACCCGGTCGGTCCAGCGCTGGATGCGCAGCCGCAGCGGCGCGTAGAGCACCCCCACCGCCCCCGCGCCGACCACCGCGGCCAGCGGGTCGTCGACCAGCGCGCCCGCCGCCACGAAGACCGCGGTGTCCACGGCGACGACGGCCGCGGCGAGCCCGCCGTACAGGATCGTCCTGCCGAGCAGCAGATCCACGTCGTAGAGCCGGTGGCGGGCGACCGCGGCGAGAACGGCCAGCGCGACGACTCCCAGGCAGATCGGCCACAGCGCCTCCGAGACACCCGGCAGGTACGGCTTGACGGCGAAGACGAGGGCGGTGATCACCACGTTGACCAGGGCGGCGAGCAGCATCCACCGGAGCTGCACGCGCACCTCCGGGCCGGACCCGCGGAACCGGCCGACGAAGGCCGCCACCGGGATGGCGACGCTGGCCAGCAGCAGCACCACGATGATCATCCTGGTGGCCTGCCACACCGGGTCCGGCAGCGCGGGGGTGATCGGGTCCGGCTCGATCCCGGCCAGGCCCGGGAAGGGCGGGTCGCCCTCGGAGATGATCCGCCACGGGATGGTGAACAGGATCAGGACCACCAGCCCGACGCAGCCCAGCGCCGCCCCCGCGGGCAGCCGCCAGCGCGGCGAGGGCAGTCTCCCGTCGGGGAACAGCAGGAGCACCAGGGGGACGACCAGGTTCTCCAGGGGGCCGAACCGCCCGCCGACGAACAGCGCGGCCGCGGTGAGCGGCAGGTCCCCGCCGTGCCGTACGACGGACAGCGCGGCGTAGGCGGCGCAGAACCCGTCGGCGGACGCGACGGCGCCGCCGCCGGCCAGCACCCAGGCCACGGGGTGGCGGGGCAGCCTTCGGACGAGGACGGCCCCGGCCAGGACGAGGACGAGCCCGGTGGCCGCCGAGGACCACGACGGCCACGCGATCGGGTCGGGCCGGGCCGCCTCGCCGAGCCGCGCGCCGGCCCAGACGCCTCCGGCGGCGGCGAGCGCGCAGAGCACGGCCAGGACGAGGGCGGCGGCCCGGATCACCCGGTCGGAGACGCGCGGGCCTGCGAGAACGGACATCTTCGAATGGTGCCACCGCCCGCGTCCCGGAGGCTCGGGCCGGGTGTCCCGCGACGTGCGGGACACCCGGCCCGGACCGGGGCGGGCGAGGACGGGACGGCGGCGGGGCCGGTGCTCCCTGGCCGCCCGGGACGGGTCACGCCCACGCTGGTGCCCGACGAAAGGAACGAACCACCATGGACCGACTTCTCCTCCGGATACGGCTCGCAGGGGCGGCGCTGGCCGCCGGGGCCGCCGCATGGGCGGCGGGCACGATCATCGCGGGCGAGGCCGTCCAGACGCGCATCGTGCACGCCGGGACGGTCGCCGGGATCCTCTACCTGCTGGGCGTCGCCGCGCTCGCCTGGACGGTCATGGCGACCGGGGCCCTCAGGAGCAGGGTGATCCCGATCGTGCAGCTCGTCCTGCTGGCGGGGGCGCTGGTCTACAGCTTCGCCTCCTTCGGCTACCGGTTCCACGACGACATGACGGGCTGGCTGGTCGTGACGGACGTGTGCTGGCCGCTGGCCAACCTCTGCACGCTCGTCATGGGCGCGGCGGTGGCCGGGGCCGGGCGGTGGCGGGGCGCGCTGCGCTGGTACCCGCTGGCGTCCGGCTGCTGGCTGGTCGTGATGATCCCGGTGAAGAACCTGCTCGGGATGGGGATCGGCGTCTACGTGAGCGCCGCCTGGATGCTCGGCACCTACGCCGTGCTCGGGCTGCTGCTGGCGGTCCGGCCCGCCGCCGCCGTCCCGGGCCGGGGGACGGCGGCGGCGCCCGTCACCTCCGGAGCGTGACCGCCTCCGCCACCGGCTCCTCCGCCGGAGGGGCGGAGGTCTCCCCGGCCTCTCCTGCCTCCGCGTCCGCCGGCTCTGCGCGCCTGCGGACCGTCTGGAGCCCGACCAGGTCGTCCGGGAGCGCGTCCGGCATCTCGTCGTCGAACCGGGACAGGGTCCGGGTCCGCAGGGCGACCAGCGCGACGCCCGCGATGGCCACCGCGAACAGCAGGTACATCAGGCCGACACCCCGGCCCTCCCCGGTGCCGATCACCGCGCCGACGGTGTCGGCCAGCGGGCCGCCGGGCCGCATCAGCGGCTCGAACAGGGCGCTGCCGTACGGGGCGACCAGGCCGAAGCCGACCGGCAGCGCGGACAGGGCGACGAGCTGGTTCAGCGCCATGACCCGGCCGTGGAACCGCTGCGGCACCTTGACCTGCACGATCGTCGCGTAGACGCCGTTGAGCACGGTCAGCCAGAACGACATGCCGAACGCCCCGACCGCGATCACCACCAGGTTCTCCCGCACGCCGGTGACCAGGCAGAAGGCGGCGAGGGCGAGGGTGGTGAGCAGGACGCCGCGCATCCGCCGGTGCCGGGGCCCGCCCCAGACCGTGACGGCCAGGCCGCCGAGGAACACGCCGAGCCCGCCGAAGAACGCGACGCGGCCCGCGTCCTCCAGGGTGGCGAAGCCCAGCACCAGGGGCGAGATGAGCAGGAACAGCGGGGACAGGAAGACGTTCAGCACCACGAAGAAGACCAGCATGGCGCGGAACCACCGGTTTCCCCAGGAGAAGCGCCAGCCCTCGACCATCTCGGCGGCCAGCGACTCGCGGCGCCGGGCGGCCATCGTCTTCGGGAAGCGGACCAGGAGCAGGACCCCGATCGCGAACGTGTAGGAGGCGACGTCCAGGATCAGGATGCCCTCCAGGCCGATCCCCGCCAGCAGCCCGACCGCGGCCAGCGGCACGACGAGCTGGGCCGTTCCGGTGACCATCTGGACCACGCCGTTGGCGTGGCCGAGGAACCGTTTCGGGACGAGCTGCGGGATGGCGGAGCCGTAGGCCAGGCGCTGGAAGGTGAGCGAGACCGAGAGCACGACCAGCAGCGGGTAGATGTGCCACACCTGGAGGCTGCCGGTCCACAGCAGCACCCCCAGGGCGAGCTGGGTGCCGAACGCCCCGGCGTCTCCGGCGAGCATGACGCGGCGCCGGTCGTAGCGGTCGACGAGCGCCCCGGCGAGCGGGGAGACCAGCAGGCCGGGCAGGAGCGCCAGGACCGAGAAGAGCGCGAAGTTCGCGAGCGATCCGGTGGTGGTGTAGATCCACAGCGGGACCGCGAACTCGGTCAGCGCCGACCCGATGATCGACACGAGCTGCCCGGCGGCCACCGCCCCGAACCGCTTCATGCTCGGCTCCGGTCCGGCGGGCCCGGGCCGGGCCGTACCCGTCGGGGCCCGCCGGTCCGGCGCGTCCGGGACGCCCTCCTGCTCCGCCGCGGGATCGTCCGGGGAGCGCCGGGAGACGCCCTCCAGCCACCAGGTGGACCGGTCGGTACGGCCCAGCGCCGCGGTCTCCCCGGAGGAGACGGCCCGGTGCGTGCCGGTGACGACGCCGGCCAGCTCCTCCGCCCGGTACTTCAGGAAGAAGTGCCCGGCCTCGTCGAGCACGACCAGCGACGCGGAGTCGCTCAGCAGGTGCCACTCGCGGTAGCGCTCCTGGTAGAACTCCGTCGCCGGGTCGCGCTCCCCCACCACGGAGACGATGGGCGCCTGGAGGGGTTCGACGCCCTCGGCGAGCAGCCGGGTGAAGTAGCGCTCGGTCTCCCGGGTGCCCTCCCGCCGGTTGTCGATGATCATTTTGAGCTCTTCGGGGCTGAGCTCGTCGATGTCGAGCCCGGCGGCCCGCAGCGCGTTGGCCCACGCCTGGTCGTTGCGGAGCCGGTCGGTCAGGTCGGCGAGCCTCGCCAGCAGCGAGGAGGGCCGGGCGAAGGGGAAGATCCCGCCGAGGTAGACGGCCTCCGCGGGCCGGCCGGCGGCCTCCAGTCTGCGGGCGATCTCCACGGTCAGCATGACGCCGAGCCCGCAGTGGCCGTACAGCACGACCGGGCCCCTGATCCCGGCGAGGATCTCCGCCGCGCAGCCCTCGGCGACCTCGGCGACCGGCCGGGTCTCCTCGACGAGCCCGAGTTCCTGGCCCGGCACGGCGATCGCGTGCAGCGCCCAGTCGTCCGGCAGCGCGTCGGCCAGCGGCTGGTAGATCGCGGCGCTGCCGCCGTTGTACGGCGCGCAGACCAGGGTCCCGGTGAGGGTCCCGGTGAGGGTCCGGGCCGGGGTGAGCCGGTGCAGGAGGGCGCGCGGCCCGCTCTCGGCGGTCTCGGCGAGCCGGGCGAGCTCGCGGACGGTCCGGTGCTTGAACAGGTCGAGGATGCTGATCTGCCGCCCGCCCGCGGGGAGGACCTTCCGCAGGCGGGCGACCACCTGCGCAGCGAGCAGCGAGTGCCCGCCCAGGTCGAAGAAGTCGTCCAGCACGCCGACCCGGGCCAGGCCCAGGACCTCGGCCCACACCTGCGCGACGCCCTCCTCCAGGGGCGTCTCCGGCGGCGCGAACCCGGCCTCCTGGTCCGGGCGCTCGTCGCCGGGCTCGGGGAGCCGGGCGCGGTCGACCTTGCCGTGCGACTTCAGGGGCAGCTCGTCCAGCCAGACGAACCGTCCCGGGATCATGTACTCGGGGAGCCGGTCGGCGAGCCGGGCGCGCAGTTCCCCCACCGGCGCGCGCTCCCCGACGAGGTAGGCGACCAGCCGGTCGCCGCGCAGCTCCACGACGGCCTGGGCGACGCCCTCCTGGTCGGCGAGGACCGACTCGATCTCCGTCAGCTCCACCCGGTAGCCGCGGACCTTGACCTGCAGGTCGCGGCGGCCCAGGAAGGACAGCTCCCCGCCCGGCAGCCAGCGGCCGAGGTCGCCGGTGCGGTACATGCGGGCGCCGGGCCCGCCGTACGGGTCGGGCAGGAAGCGGTCGGCGGTCAGGCCGGGCTGACCGAGGTAGCCGCGGGCCAGGCGGTCGCCGCCGATGTAGATCTCGCCCGTCATGCCGGGCGGGACGAGCCGCAGGTGCTCGTCCAGCACGTACAGCCGGACGCCGGGCAGCGGCCCGCCGACCGGCAGGGTCAGCGCGGTCTCGGGTGCGCCGGTGACGGCGTGGGTGGCCACGCCGACCGTGGCCTCGGTGGGCCCGTAGTGGTTGACCACGTCCGTGTGCCCGGCCAGCTCCCGGGCCCACGACCAGGTGGAGGCCTCGCCGCCGAGGATGAGCAGCTTGCGCGGGAGCAGCTCGGCGGGGTCCGCGGCGGCGAGGAGCGAGGCGAGGTGGGAGGGGGTCATCTTCAGGTAGTCGGTACGGCCCAGCGGCCCGGCGAGCTCCTCGGCCGGGGCCTGCGGGTCGAGCAGGTGCAGCTCGCCCCCGGTGAGCAGCGACAGGTAGAAGACCGTCACGCCGAAGTCGAAGGAGAGCGACTGGAGCAGGGTGAAGACCGAGCCCGGCTCGACGGCGAACCGCTCCCGGACCCCGGCCAGGTAGTTCAGCACCTGCCGGTGCTGCACCCCGACGCCCTTGGGCCGCCCGGTGGTGCCGGAGGTGTAGATCACGTAGGCCAGGTGGTCGGGGGTGGTGCCGGGGTCGTCGAGCGCGGTCTCCTCCAGCGGCTCGGTGTCCAGGCAGACCACCGGGTGGCCGGCCGGGACGAGCTCCCGCTGGGCCGAGGTGGTCAGGACCGCGACGGCCCCGGAGTCGCCGAGCATGTGGGCCAGCCGGTCGTGCGGCTGCTTGGGGTCGAGCGGGACGTAGGCGCCGCCCGCGGCCAGCACGCCGAGGACGGCGGCGGCCAGGTCCGTGGACCGGTCGAGCAGGACGCCGACCCGGACGTCGGGACCGACGCCGTGCCTCCGGCGCAGCAGCGCGGCGATCGCCTTCGACCGGTGCTCCAGCCCGGCGTAGGTCAGGCGGGCCGGAGCCCCGCCGTCCGGGCCGCCCGCGGGGTCGCAGACCACGGCGGTCGCGTCCGGGGTGAGCGCGGCCTGGGCGGTCACGATGTCGCCGAGCAGGCGGTGGCCGGTCGGCCGCGGCTCGGCGGCCGACCCGTACCGCAGCACGAGGTCCCGCTCGGCGTCCGAGAGCATCGACAGCTCCCCGACCGGGGTGTCCGGCGCCTCGGCGATGGAGCGCAGCAGCGTCTCGAACCGGGCCGACAGCAGTTCCACCGTCCCCGGGTCGAACAGCTCGGTGTTGTAGGTGAAGTGGCCCCCCAGCCCGTCGGGCGTCTCGAACAGGTACAGCGCCAGGTCGTGGCGGGTGGTCCTGACCGGCGGGGGCAGGTACGCCACCCGCGGGTCGTCCCCGCCGTCGGCGTAGTTCTGCAGGGCGAACGCGACCTGGGCCAGCGGCGCGCGGCTGACGTCGCGGACCACGTTCAGCTCGGTGACCAGGCGGTCGAACGGCAGCTCGGCGTGGGCGAGGGCGTCCAGCGCGGTCTCCCGGACGCGCTCCAGGAACGCGGTGAACGGCGGGTCGCCGTCCAGGTCGGCGCGGAGCACCAGCGTGTTGACGAACATGCCGACGACGCCCTCCAGCTCGGGCAGGCCGCGCCCGGCCACCGGGGAGCCGACCGCGAAGTCCGCCTGCCCCGAGTAGCGGGCCAGCAGCACCTGGAAGGCCGCCAGCAGCGTCATGTACGGCGTCGCGTTCACGGTCCGGCCCAGCTCGGCCAGCCGCCCGGTGAGGCCGGCGTCGATGCGGACGGTGAGCGCGGCGCCGTCGTAGCCCTGCTCGGCCGGGCGCGGCCGGTCGGTGGGCAGGTCGAGTGCGGGCAGTCCGGCCAGTTTCTCCCGCCAGTGGCCGATCTCGCGGCCCAGGTCGCGCCCGCGC
Source organism: Thiemannella venezuelensis (assembly GCF_014203605.1). Lineage (GTDB taxonomy): Bacteria > Actinomycetota > Actinomycetes > Streptosporangiales > Streptosporangiaceae > Planomonospora_A > Planomonospora_A venezuelensis. Next base: position 187,750 of record NZ_JACHJJ010000012.1, read on the forward strand.
TGCCAGATCGCGTAGTCGCCGTAGCCGACCGGCGGGGGCGGGAGGGTCTCGCCGTCGTAGAGGGCGAGCAGCTCGCGGAAGACGATGTCGAAGGACCAGCCGTCGACGACGGCGTGGTGGGCGGCGACCAGCAGGACGTGGTCGTCCGGGGCGATCCTGGCCAGGACGGCGCGCAGCAGCGGTCCGCGCTCCAGGTCGAACGGGACGGCCAGCGCGGCGTCGAACAGCTCCAGCGCCGCCTCCTGGTCCGCCGCCTCGACGACGTCCACCGGGACCGGCCCCGGCTCGTCGACGACCAGCTCGGGGGTGCCGTCCTCGGTGGTGGGGAAGCGCATCCGCAGGGCCTCGTGGCGGGCGGCGACCTGCTCCAGGGCGCGGCGCAGGGCGTCCTCGTCGAGCGGGCAGCGCAGCCGCACGACGGCCGGGACGGTGTAGGCGGTCAGGCCCGGACGGTACTGCTCCAGGAACCACAGGCGTTCCTGGGCGTGGGAGAGCGGCGGGAGGGCGCCGGGCGGCCGGGGGACGACGGCCCGGGTCTCCTCCCTGCGCCGCAGCCGCCGCGCGAGCAGCGCCCGCTTGGCGTCCGAGAGCTCCGGCTGCGCGCCCGCGGTGGCGGGCGCGGCAGTGGCGACGGTGGCGACGGTGGCGACGGGCGCGACGGTGGCGGCCGGCTCGGCCGGCGTGGTCGGGGCGGCCGAGCCGGCAAGGGCGGTCGATGCGGTCGATGCGGTCTCGGTCACTGGATCTCCTGGCGGAGCGCGGCCAGGAACAGTGCGGCGTCCCGGCCGTTGACGATTCGGTGGTCGTAGGCCAGGCCGATGTCGGTGACGGTCCGGACCGTCACCGAGCCGTCGGCGGCCAGAACGGTCTCCGGCCGGGGAGAGGTCACCGCGAGGGCGGCGGCCGTACCGGGCAGGACGATCGGGACGGCGAGGATCACGTCGGCGTCGGTGTGCAGGGTGACGGTGATGTTCGCCCCCGTCAGGTCCCTCTCCCGGAAGTCGCCCGTGGCGGCGGCCAGCCGATGGCGCATCATCGCGGCGGCGATGTCGCGCAGGGAACCGGTCTCGCGGACGACGGGCACGTACAGCCCCTCGCCCAGGTCGAAGGTGACCCCGATCCGCGGGGCGTCGGGCAGCCGGACCACCGGACCGGGCGCGTGCCCCGCGTCCGCGGTGTCCTCGACGGAGGCGAACAGCAGCGGGAAGCGCTCGTGCAGACCGGCCACCGCCTGCACGAACAGCTCGGGGAGGCCGACCGGCCTGCGCACCTCGCGGGTCAGCGCGCGGGCCCGCTCCAGGGCCCGGCCGACGTCGAAGCGCACCACGGTGTAGGCCGCCGGGACCGTCCGGTGGGAGAGGGCCACGGCGCGGGCCACGGCCCGCTGGACACGCGGCAGCTCGTACCTCCCCGTCCCGTCGTCCGCTCCGGCACCGTTCGCGGGGGCGTCCCCGCCGGCGAGGCGTTCGACGTCGGCCCGGCGGACCAGCGGCAGGCCCAGGGCCAGCACGCGGTCCTCGGCGACGCCCAGCTCCAGCATCGCGGCACGGGCGGGAGCGGTGATCAGGGAGTCGGCCGCCGCCCCGGTGGGCGTGCCGGCCGTGTCGCCGCCGGACGGCCCGGCCGCTCCGCCGGAGCCCGCCCGGTCCCCGGAGGCGGCGCCGTTCACGGAGCCCGTCCCGTCCCCGGGAGGGGTGCCGTTCACGGAGGCCGCCCCGTCTCCGGAGGGGATGCCGTCTCCGGAGAGGATCCGGGCCAGCACCGCGCCCGGGGCGATCCAGGCGTCCTTGGCCGCGACGTGGACCAGCCGTCCGGAGTCGGCCGCCTCGATCTCGTCGGCGGCCTTGGAGGTCTCCAGGACGGCGACCGCCTCGCCGGCGCGCACCGGTTCGCCGTCGCCGACGAGCCACTCCACGACCAGGTACTCGGTGTCCTGGTTGTTCAGTTTGGGGACGAGGACGTCAGCCACGCAGGGCCTCCCGTACGGCGTGGTGGATCGCGGACTCGGTGACGAGCACCTCCCGCTCCAGGTGGGCGGCGGTGGGGATGACCGACGCCTTGGAGCAGACCAGGCGGACCGGTCCCCGGAGCCGGTCCCAGGCGCGCTGGTGGATCCGGTGGGCGACCTCGCCGCCCCAGGTGCCGCCGGGGGTGCTCTCCTCGGCGACCACCACGACCGGGCCGAGGTACGGCAGCAGCGCCTCGGCGTCCAGCGGGTACAGCCGGGAGGGCACCAGCAGCCTGCAGGAGATCTCCTCCTGGAGCAGCAGCGACCGCATCGCGCCCAGCGCCCGGTGCGCCGTCCCGCCCGGCGCGACGATCACGCAGTCGGGGCGGCCGGCCAGGTCGGGCACGGCCGGGTCGACCACGGCGAGCCCGCCGTCGCGGCGCACCTCGAACAGCGGGTCCGCCTGGCCCATCGGCCGGGTGTAGAGGACCTTGTCCTCGAAGAACAGGCACGGCTCGCCCCGGTCCACCATGGCCGCGAAGACCTCGCGGTTGTCGTGGAAGGGCGACATCTCGTACAGCGCCAGCCCGGGCACGCCGACGAAGTGCTTCTGCAGGCTCTGGCTGTGCGTGGGGCCGTAGCCCCGTCCGCCGCCGGTGGGGCAGCGGACGACCATCCGCAGCGGCAGGCGCGAGCCGTACATCGAGACCGACTTGGCGGCGAAGTTGCACAGCTGGTCGAAGGCGAGCGTGACGAAGTCGCCGAACATGATCTCGGCCACCGCGGTGTTGCCGGTCAGTGCGAGTCCGGCGGCGACCCCGGTGAGGGCGCCCTCGCTGATCGGCGTGGTGATCACCCGGTCGGGGAAGCGCGTGGACAGCCCTTTTGTGATCTTGAAGGCGCCGCCGTACGGGTCCAGGACGTCCTCTCCCAGCACGTACGCCGTGGGGTCGTCGTCGAGCAGCCCGTGCAGGGCGGCGTTGAGGTTCTCGGCTACGCGCACGGCGACCACCTCGACGGGGGGCGGGCGGCGACCTCGTCGGCGACGCCCCGGACCCGGGCGCGGGCGGGCCCGTCGAACCGGTGGAAGTGCTCGGGGTGGTCGTGGGCGTAGCGGCCGTACCAGTCGTTCTCCTGCGCCGCCCGGATCGCCTGCGGGGAGCGGGTGTCGTCTCCCTTGCTGTGCGGGCCGAGCCGGTGGGTGACGAACTCCACGACCAGCGGCCGGCCTTCCCGCACCCGTGCGACCGCCGGCTCCAGCTCGCGGCGGATCTCGTTGACGTCGGCGGAGACGACGAGGCGGTGGGCGATGCCGAACGCCGCCGCCCGGCCGGCGACGGTCCCCGCCATCTGCGACGCGGTGGGCGTGGACTGGGCGATGCCGTTGTTCTCCACGACCACCAGCAGCGGGAGCCGCCAGAGCGCGGCCAGGTTGAGCGCCTCGTAGACGGCGCCCTCCCCCCAGGTCCCGTCGCCGATGTACACGCAGGCCAGTGCGCCGGGCCCGGTCCGCCGCAGGTGCAGGGCGACGCCGGCGGCGACCGGGAGGCTCTCCCCCTGCACCCCGGTCGACAGGTAGCCGTCGCGGTGGACGTGCTGGCTGCCGCCCACCCCGCCGCAGACCGCGCCCTCCCTGCCCATGATCTCCGCCAGCAGCCCGTGCGCGTCGCCGAACCTGGCCAGGTAGTGGCCGTGGCCGCGGTGGTTGCTGAACACGAAGTCGGCCGGTCCCAGCAGGGGCCGCAGCGCCACCGGGACGTACTCCTGGCCCAGGCAGGTGTGGGTGGTGCCGTTCAGCTCGCCTCTGCCGTACAGCCGGAGCAACTCCAGCTCGAAGTGCCGGATCAGCAGCAGCAGTTCGAGGTCGTCGTCGGCCAGGCGGGAGAGCCCGGGACGGCCGGCCGCGGGGTCGAGGGCGGGGACGAGGGTCTCAGTCATCGCCGAGGATCTCGACGATGCCGGCGATGGTGGGGTTGTCGAAGAAGTCGTCGAGCTCGACCTCCACGCCGAGGCGCTTGCGCATCCGGACGATGATCTGCGTGATGGTCAGGGAGTGGCCGCCGAGGTCGAAGACGTCGTCGTGGTCGCCGATCGGCGAGATGCCCAGGACCTCCTCCCATATCTCCCGGACCTGGTCGGTGAGGGTGGTGACGGAACCCATGTCGTGCTCCAGAGGGTCGTGCGCGGTTCGGTGGGTCGTTCGGTGGCGGATCGTTCGGTGGCGGATCGTTCGGGGTCGTGCGGTGGTGGTGCGGTGGCGGCCCGCCGGAGGCGGGACCCCGGTGCGGGGGCCCGGCGGGGGTCCAGTGGAGACCCGGCGGGGGCCCGGTGCGGGGCTCAGTGCGGGGGCGCCAGGTCGCGCAGGCGCAGACCGGGATCGCGGGCGGCCCGTTCCAGCAGCAGGCGCAGGTCGCCGACCACCCGGCGGGCGTCCGGCACGGCCTCGGGGTCGTGGCGCAGGGCGATGTCGAGGCCGTCCGTCCCGTCCACGCACTGCAGGTGGAGCGCGCCGCGCACGGAGCCGGTGGGGACCATCCGGTCCACCGTGCAGTCCAGGCCGGTGAAGACCGGATCCGGGACGGCCCGGGTGCGGTAGCTCACGGAGACGGGCGCCAGCGCGGCGTGCGGCCGCAGGCGGGGCAGCGCGCGGCTCAGCGGGACCCGGCGGAACCGGTAGACCTCCCGCAGCCCGGCCCGCAGCCCGGCGGCGAATCCGCGGAAGGTCTCCTCCGGCCCCGGGCGTGAGGCGACGGGCAGTTCGTTGACGAACACGCCGATGTGCCCGGCGGCCTCGGCGGGCCGGGTGGACAGGTCCACGGCCGTGGTGACCTCGGCGTTGCCGTACCCGGCCAGCAGGGTGTGCAGCGCGGCGAGGAACGTCTCGAACCGGGTCAGCCCGGCGACGGGAACGAGACCGGCGGAGAAGCGGAGCGTGCGGCCCCCGGCCGCGCGGCGGGAGCGCACCGCCCGGCCGCGCAGCAGCGTCTCGCCGGGCTCCCGCCACCGGGACGCCCAGAACTCCCGGGCGGCCGGCAGCTCCGCGGCCACCCGCTCGCGCTCGGCCCGGCCGTGGTCGAGCGCCGGCAGCGGGGCGAGCCGCTCGCCGTTGCGGAGCGCCGCGAGATCGCGGACCAGGATGTCCTTGGAGTGGCCGTCGAAGACCAGGTGGTGGGCGGTGAAGGCGAGTGTGTGCCGCCCGGGGCCGGTCTCGACGAGGGCGAACCGGGCCAGCGGCCCTGTCTCCAGGTCGAAGGGCGCGAAGACCTCCTCCCGTACGGCCTCGGGCCAGGCGTCCGGATCCTCCGGCAGCGCCGCCCCGGTCACCCGCATGCGCCGTACCGGGACCGGGGCGCCGGGGACCAGCCGCAGGCCGCCGTCCGCCTCGGCCACGACGGAGCCCAGCACCGGGTGCCGGTCCACGAGCGCGGCGCAGGCCGCCGCGAGCGCGTCCGGGTCCAGGTCGCCGCGCAGGTGGATCAGGAGCGGCATGTGGTAGGCGGTTCCCGCCCTCCCGGTCTGCTCGGTCACCCACATCCCCTGCTGGAGAAAGGTGGCCTCGGCGCCGTCCGGGCCGGGCGGCGGTCCCGCGGGAGGGGGCGGCGGGGCGACGGGGGGCGGGTTCGGCAGGGTGGCGCTCATGCGGGCGCCCCTTCCGCAGCGCCGGGGACCGGGGCCGTACCGGCGGTCAAGACCTCGCGCAGCGCCCGCTTGTCGACTTTTCCGCCGGTGTTGCGGGGCAGCGCCGGGACCTCGACCACATGGGCGGGGACTTCCTGCGGCGCGAGCCTGCCGGAGAGGAAGACCCGCAGCTCCTCGGCCGCCAGGGGCGCGCGGGTGACCACGGCGACCGCGACGACGGTCCCGAGGACCGGGTGCGGCACTCCGAACGCGGCCGCCTCGACCACGGCCGGGTGCTCGAACACGGCCTCCTCGACGTGGAGCGTGGAGACCTTGTAGGCGCCGGACTTCACCACGTCGCTCTCGCGGTCGACGAGGTAGAGGTAGCCGTCCGGGTCCAGGTAGCCGAGGTCGCCCATCCGCACCCAGCCGTCGCGGAAGGTCCCGCTGCCGGGGTCTCCGTAGTAGGAGCGGGGCGCGGCCGGGGAACGCATCCAGACCTCCCCGGTCTCGCCCTGCGGGAGCGGCTCCCCCTGCGCGGTGGCGATCCTGACCCGTCCCCCGGCCACCGCCCGGCCCACGCTGCCGGGCCGCTCCGGATCGAACATCATGATCGTCTGGGCGGGCGCCGCCTCGGTCGAGGTGTAGTAGTTGGCGATCGTCGCGTTGGGGAAGGCCCCGGTCAGCGCCGCGGCGACCGCCGAGGGCAGCGGCGCGGCGGCGGACCCGAGCAGCAGCACGCTGGACAGGTCGTGCCGCTCCGCGACCCCCGCGTTGAGCAGCTCGATCGCCATCGCCGGGACGAGGAAGACCGTCCCGGCGCGGTAGGACTCGATCAGCGCGGCGAAGCGGCCGGGAGTGAAGCGGGGCAGGGTGACCACGGCGGGACGGGCGTCCAGGGCGTTGATCAGCATCGTCTGGCCGGCGTTGGAGCCGATGGGGAAGGCGTGCACCAGGTGCCGGGAGTGCGCGAACGGGCGCCGCCGCCCGCCGCAGCCGTGGGCCAGGTTGGCGTGGGTGGCCGACACGCCCTTGGGGCGGCCGGTGGTGCCGGAGGTGTAGAGGATCTGCGCCAGGTCGCCGGGGCCGGGATCCGCCTTCCCGTAGGAGGTTTCCGCCGCCGCCCGCGTCCGCAGGCCGTCCGGGGTCGCGGTCCAGCCGCCGGTCCAGCCGCCCGGGGGCGCCTGCGCCCCTTCGGCGTGGACGGCTCCCGCGGCGCGGCAGTGATCGAGCATGAACCGCAGGTCGGCGGGGGCGAGGCGGTCGGAGAGGGGCACGGCCGCCGCTCCCGCCTTGAGCACGCCGAGAAACGCCACGGCGTAGTCCGTCCAGTCCCCGTTGCCGAACACCAGCCCCACCCGGTCGCCGCCGCCGACACCGCGCTCCACCAGGCCGTTCGCCAGTTCGGTGGAGCGTTCCTCCCACTGGCCGTAGGTGAGCGGCGCCGAGCCCTGCACGATCAGCGCGACCCCCTCGGGGTCGGCGAGCGCCCGGTCTCTCAGCAACTGGGGAACGGTCAGGTTCACCACGTGAACCTCCCAACAAAGATCCGATGTATGTGGGCCAGGGAGGTGCGGTCGCCATGGCCACAACAGGAAAGAATCTTTACAGTTAAGATTCGAGCGTCAGTCTTACATGATCGAAAGGGCCACGCAAGCCCTTTGCGGCAACCCGCGGAGCGGCACGGACTCCTGGCATCCCAAGGCCTTGCGCCCTCCGGACGGAGGTGTAAAACTGGCGAGCCGTACCCAACTGGAAGGTTTCTTTCCGGAAAGACGCCTTTCTGGAATCATGTTCACCTGGGCAGATATGCGCGGAACGGACTCCAGTGTCCGATCTCTCTCCGCGCCTGCGCGAATGTGAGCCCGCATCCGCCGAAGGAGCCCTCCGTGCCCCAATCAGAGATCATCTCGTCCGGCGGTTCCCCCGTCGGCACGGCGCAAGAGCACCCGCTCTCACACGGCCAGCAGCGACTCTGGTTCCTTCACCGCTTCGATCCGGCCGACCCGAGCTACAACACATCCTATGTTTACCGGTTGAAAGGTCGGCTTGATAAGTCCGCCCTGGCCTCCGCGTTCACCGCCGTCGCCGCCCGGCACGAGAGCCTGCGCACCCGCTTCCGCGAGACGGACGGGGAGCCGGTGGCGGTCGTCGGCCCGCCCGCCCCCGTGGCGGTCCGGCGGCTGACCGCCCGCGGCGAGGAGGAGGCGCGGGCCCTGGTCACCGCGCTCACCAACACCGCCTTCGACCTGACCGCCGCCGCGCCGTTCCTGGTCGCCCTGATCGAGCTGGGAGCGGACGACCACGTCCTGTGCGTCGTCGTGCACCACATCATCAGCGACGGCTGGTCGCTCAACGTGCTCCGCGCCGAGGTCGCCGCCCACTACGGCAGCCGCGGCACGGCCTCCCTGCCCGAACCGCCGCTCCAGTACGGCGAGCACGCCCGCGAGCGGCACTGGACGGACGCCGACCTGCATTGGTGGACCGGGCACCTGGCCGGCGTCCCCGCGCTGGACCTGCCCGCCGACCGGCCGCGGCCCGCCCAGCGGTCCGCCGCCGGGGCCGCGCTCGACTTCCGGATCGGCCCGGAGCGGGCCGCCGCGGTCGCCGGGCTGGCCCGCCGGGCGCGCTGCACGCCGTACATGGTGCTGTTCACCGCCTACCAGGTGCTCCTGGCCCGGCACACCGGCCAGGACGACTTCTGCGTGGGCACCCCGTCGGCCGGCCGGAACCGCGTCGAGCTGGAGTCCATGATCGGTTTCCTCTCGACCACGCTGCCCGTCCGGTGCGACGTGTCCGGCGACCCCACCTTCACGGAGCTGCTCCGGCGCACCCGTCGCGCGGTGCTGGACGCGCTCTCCCGCCAGGACGTCCCGTTCGAGCGCCTGGTGGCCGAGCTCGGCGTGCGCCGCGACCTGAGCCGCACTCCGGTCTTCCAGACGATGTTCGCCCTGCACACCCACGGCGAGGACCCCGACCCGCTGCCCGGCCTGTCGGCCGTCCCGTTCCCCAACGGCTGGAGCCCCGCGCGCCACGACCTGTCGGTGGACATGGCCGAACATCCGGACGGCTCCCTCGGCGGCACGATGATCTACAGCACCGAGCTGTTCGACCACGAGACCGTGGCCGGGTTCGCCGAGCGGTTCCAGGAGCTGCTCGCGGCGGCCGTCGCGGACCCGGACCTGCCGGTGAGCGCGCTGCGGATGGCGCCGGACGCCGAGCTGGCCGCGATGGACGCGTGGAACGCGACCGGCGCGGAGCTGCCGGAGGCGACGCTGGTCGACCTGGTGCTGGCGCAGGCCGCGGCCACCCCCGGCGCGGTCGCGGCCGTCTGCGGCCGGGACACGCTGACCTACGCGGAGCTGACCGGCCGGGCGGCGGAGCTGGCCGCCCGGCTGACCGCGGCGGGCGCGGGCCGCGGATCCCTCGTCGCGATCCGGATGGAGCGCGGCGCCGACATGCTCGTCGCCCTGCTGGGCACGGCGATGAGCGGCGCGGCCTACCTGCCGGTTGACCCGGACTACCCCGAGGCCCGCACCTCCTACATGATCGAGGACTCGGCGGCCGCCCTGGTCCTGACCTCCCTCGACGACCTGCCTCCCGCACCGGCGGGATCCGCCGCGGCCGATCCCGCCCGTCCCGGCGACACCGCGTACGTGCTGTACACCTCCGGGTCCACCGGGCGGCCGAAGGGGGTGGTGGTCCCGCACCGCGCGCTGGTGAACTTCCTGCTCGCGATGCGGTCGCTGGTGGGCTCCACCCCGCACGACGTGTGGCTCGGGCTGACCTCGCTGTCGTTCGACATCTCCGCCCTGGAGCTGTTCCTGCCGCTGGTCACCGGCGGCCGGGTGGTGATCGCGGACGCCGCGGCGGCCCGGGACGGCGAGGAGCTCGCCCGCCTGGTCCGCGAGGCCGGGGTCACCCACGTGCAGGCGACGCCGTCGGGCTGGCAGGTGCTCCTGGCCGGGGACCTGCCCCGGGTGACCGCGCTCACCGGCGGCGAGCCGCTGCCGGTCCGGCTCGCCCGCGAGCTGCGCCCGCGCGTGGACCGCCTGCTCAACGTGTACGGCCCCACGGAGACCACGATCTGGTCCACCGCCTGGGAGGTGCCCGCCGACCCCGGCGGGATCGTGATCGGCCGCCCGATCGCCAACACCACGGTCCACGTGGTGGACGGGACCGGCCGGACGGTCCCCGTCGGGGTCCCCGGCGAGCTGCTCATCGGCGGCGCCGGGGTCGCGACCGGGTACCTGGGCCGCCCCGCGCTGACCGCCGAGCGGTTCGTCCCCGGTCCGGACGGCACCCGCCGCTACCGGACCGGCGACCGGGTCCGGCTGCTCCGCGACGGGACCCTGGAGTTCCTCGGGCGCACCGACAACCAGGTCAAGCTGCGCGGGCACCGGATCGAGCCGGGCGAGATCGAGGCCGCGATGGACGCCTGCCCGGGAGTCCGGCAGTCCGTCGCCGCGGTCCGCGGCGACCTGCTGGTGGCCTACGTCGTGCCGGACCCGGCGGGCACGGGGAGCACGGCGGGACCGGCAGGCGAGGCGGGATCGGCGGGCGAGGCGGCGGGAGGCGAGGAGGACGCGTACCGGGACCTGCCGGACCGGGTGCGCGAGCGCCTGGCGCGCGAACTGCCCGGCTACCTGGTGCCCGGTGTGGTGACGGTGGTGGACGCGCTGCCGCTGACGCCCAACGGGAAGATCGACCGCTCCGCGCTGCCCGAGCCGGCCGCCGCGCCCCGCGCGCACGTCGCCCCGCGCGGCGACGCCGAGGAGCTGGTGGCGGAGGTCTTCGCCGAGGTGCTCGGCCTCGACGCGGTCGGGGCCCTCGACGACTTCTTCGCCCTGGGCGGCCACTCGCTGACGGCCACCCGGGTCGTCGCCAGGATCCGCGCGCTCGCCGAGGTCGAGGTGCCGATCCGCACGCTGTTCGCGCGGAGCACCGTGTCCGGGCTCGCGGCCGCGGTGGAGGAACTGCTGGTCGCCGAGATCGCCGCGCTGTCGGAGGAGGAGGCGGCACGCCTCATGGAGAACGGGGAACCGAGTTGAGCCATCTCGTCGTGGTCAACCACGAGGAACAGTATTCGATCTGGCCCGCGGGCCGGGACCTGCCGTCCGGCTGGCGCGCGGAGGGCACCTCCGGCGGCAGGGACGAGTGCCTGGCCCACATCGAACGGGTCTGGACGGACCTGCGCCCGCTCAGCGCGCGGGAGCCGTCCTCGCCCGGGAGACGCGCCGGGGATCCGGCGGCAGACGCTTCGGAGGGAACGCCGCATGCTTAGGGAACGGCTGGCCGCGATGGTGGCCGCGGCCTCGGACGGGACGGTCACCGCGGCCGAGGCCCTGGCGGCCACGGTGCCCCTGTCCGCGCTGGGGGTCACCTCCCTGGCGCAGATGCGGCTGATCGACGCCGTGGAGAGCGAGTTCGGGATCGAGTTCGACCTCTCGCGTGACGGGGTCGGCGTGCTGGAGGACCTCGGCGCCCTGGAGCGCTACGTCGCCGGAGCGGCGTGATGGACGCCCGGTTCTCCGGGGGCAGGTCGGGGACGGCACCGCTGACCTGGGGCCAGCGCGCCATCTGGGACACGGTCCGCAGGACCGTGCCCGACGACCGCTACTTCAACTTCGGCCGGATCCTGCCCGTACCGGGACGCGCCCGGCCGCTCACCCCCGAGCGGGCCGCCGCGGCGCTCGGCGCCCTGGTCGAGCGGCACGAGTCGCTGCGGACCACGCTGGGCGCGGCGGAGCCGTACCGGGACGGGGAGCACGCGGGACCGCACCGGTCCGAGGGGCGCGAACCCCGCCGGATCCTCGACCACGCCGAGCCGTACCAGGTCCTGGCGGGTGCGGGCACGATCCCGGTCACCGTCGCGACCGGCGACCCCGAGACCCTGCTCGGCGAGCTGACGGCGACCGCCTACGACTACGCCGCCGAGTGGCCGCTCCGGGCCGGGCTGGTGGTCGGCGGCGGCGAGGTCACCCACGTCGTGCTCGCCTTCTGCCACCTGGCCGCCGACGGGCTCGGCGCCGAGGTCGCCGTGCGCGACCTGCGGCTGCTGCTGATGCGCGGCTCGGTACCCGGGCCTCCCCCGCCGCAGCCGCTGGACCTGGCCCGCTGGCAGGAGTCGGGGGCCGGCCGGCGGGTGGCCGGGGTCGCCGCCGAGCACTGGGAGAACGAGTACCGGCGCATCCCGCCGACCATGTTCGACCGCCCCTCGCGGCAGGCGGCGAGCCCGCCGGTGTGGCGGGCGAAGATCGTGTCACGGGCGCTGGACCTGGCCGTCCAGCGGATCGCCGCCGTGCACGCCACGAGCACCTCGACCGTGCTGCTGGCCGCCTCCTCCGCGCTGGTCTCCGCGGCGACCGGCCACGAGGTGTGCGCGATGCTGCCGATCGTGGGCAACCGCTTCCGCGGCGACACCGTGAACGCGGTCACCACCCTCTCCCAGGAGGGCCTGTTCGTGCTCGACGCGGACCGGGCGGACCTGGCCGGGCTGCTGCGCGCAGCGCGGCCGGCCGCGCTGCGCGCCTACCGCTCCGCCTACCACGACCCCCGCGACCGCGACCGGCTGGAGGCAGAGGCGAGCCGGGAGCGGGGCACCCGCGTCCACCCCTACTGCTGCTTCAACGACATGCGCTTCACCGACCGCGCCGACGCCTCCCACGACGAGGCGACGGTACGGCGGGCGATGGACGGGACGACCCTGACCTGGCCGCTCAGCCAGGACCGGCTCAACTGCCGGTTCTGCCTGCACCTGACCGCCGAGCCCGGCGGCCTGGGGGTCTCGGTGACCGCCGACACCCGCTTCCTGTCCCGGCCGTCCATGGAGCGCTACCTCCTCGACCTGGAGTCCACACTGGTGGCGGCCGCCTTCCGCGAGGTGCCGGAGCTGGTCGGTTGACTCCCTTCCCCGATCTCCCCGATCTCCCCGGCCTTCCGGGGGCGAGGCCCGAGATCCCCGTCCCGGAGAGGGCCCGATGACCGTCCACGCCTATGCCGAGTCGACCTCCCGGGCCCAGGGCGAACCGCTCGCCTTCCACCTGACCCACACCTCCCGGGCACCGCTGCGCGGCTCGGTGCACGTGGAGGACGTCGCCTCCGGGCTGCGCGTGCTCGACGGGGTGTTCGACGGCCCCCGCTGGACGCTCGACGTCCCCGCCGGCTGGACCAGCTCGCTCTACCGGGCGGTCTTCACGGCCGGGGAGAGCGCCTGCGAGGTGTACTTCGTGGTCCGGGCCGCCCGCCCGGCCTCGCCGGTCCTGCTCTCGGTCCCGTTCCCGACCTGGCAGGCCTACAACCGGGCGGGGATCCCCGGCGAGTCCCTCTACTGGACCGAGGACCCCGCCCGGGCCGCGCGCGTCTCCTTCGACCGGCCGGGCGGCGGCCCGCCCCCGGAGCGCTGGGAGGAGGGCATGATCCGCTGGCTGGGGCCCGCCGGGTACGAGGTGGACTACTGCTCCGGCCTGGACCTGCACGACGGCGGGGAGCTGCTGGCCGGCTACCGCCTGCTGGTGGTCAACGGCCACGACGAGTACTGGTCGGCGGGCATGCGCGACACCGTCGAGGAGTTCGTCCGGCGGGGCGGCAACCTCGCGGTCTTCTCGGGCAACACCTGCTGGTGGCAGTTCCGGCTGGAGGACGGCGGGCGGACGATGGTCTGCTACCGGGACGCCGTCGCCGACCCCGTGGCGGCGGTGGAACCCGCCCTCACCACGGTCGAGTGGTCCGGCGCCCCGGTCGACCGGCCGGAGAACTCGATGATCGGGGTGAGCTTCCGGCGGGGCGCGGGGACCTGGGGGCCGTACATGCGGCTGATGCACGAGGAGTCCTACACCGTCCGCTTCCCCGAGCACTGGGCCTTCTCCGGGACCGGTCTCGGGGAGGGCGACAAGTTCGGCCAGGGCGCGCTCGGCTACGAGACCGACGCGTGCGACTTCACCGAGGTCGACGGCGTCCCGGTGGCCACCGGCCGGGACGGCACGCCGCCGTCCTTCGTCATCCTGGCCACCGCGGACCTGCGCCACTGGCACCGGTACGGCCAGGGCGGCATGGCGACCATGGGCGCCATGCGCCTGGGCGCGGGGAACGTGTTCACCGCCGCCACGGTGAACTGGGGCAACGCCCTGCACGATCCGGTCGTGGACCGGATCACCCGCAACGTGCTGGACCGGCTGTCCGGGCCGGGGGGCGGCTGGGAGGTGATCGGTCCCGCGGGCTCGCTGCGCGCGCTGGCCGTCCTCGGCCCGGTGCTGTACGGCGCGGCCGAGGACGGCTCGCTGCTGGCCCGGGACCTGTCGGGCCAGAACCTGCGCTGGCGGCGGGACGGCTCCGCCCCCGGGGTGACCGCCCTGGCCGTGCCCCGCGAGGCGACCACCGCCCTCCCCGTCGGCCTGTACGGCCTCACCGAGGACGGCCGCCTGGTCCTCCGCGAACCCGACGGCTCCTGGTCCGCGCTCGGCGGCGCACCCGCCGGCGCGACGGGCCTCGCGCTGGTCAACGGCGAGGTGTTCGCCGCCACCCCCTCGGCCCTGTGGCGCCGCTCCGCGGACGGCTCCTGCTGGGACCCGGCCGGGCCCGCCCCCGGGGTGGTCGCCATGGCCTCCGCGAACGGCCGCCTCTACGCCGTGGACGCGGCCGGCCTCGTCCGCACCCGGCTGCCGATCGCCGGTCCGGCCGAGTGGACCCGCCTGTGCGACGCCGCGGGCGCCACCGTCCTGACCGCCCACGCCGGCCTGCTGGTCGGCACGGCTCCCGGCCGCCCGCTGTCCTGGCGCGCCTGCACGCCGGACCCGCCCTCCGGCGGGGCCGGCTCGGGGTGACAGGCGACGCGGGCGCTGGGAGTCACGGCAGGCGGGGGCCGTAGCGGGCCGCGGGCGACCGGGTGACCATGGCCCAGTAGCGGTCGCCGTAGGACCAGTGCCACCACTCGGTGGGGTAGTTGACCAGGCCCGCGGGCTCCAGGACCGAGGCGAGGAGCTTGCGGTGGTGGCGGGCCTCGGTGGACAGGCCGGGGACGTCGGTGTAGCAGGCGCCGCCGCTCTGCTCCGGGGTGGCGTTGACCGGGGTGCCCATGTCGAGCTCGGCGCCGTCCTCGGTGCACAGGGTCAGGTCGACCGCCGCGCCCGCGGTGTGCGGGGCGACCTCGACGGGTGAGACGTACCGGCTGGCCGCCGACCAGAGTTCCTCGGGCGACATTTCTGGAAATGTCGCCCGCAAGGATGCCGAGTACTCCTCGAAGATCTGCTGCTGCGCCGCGACCGGCCGGTACCCCTCCACCACCAGGAGCCGGTACCCCGGGGGCAGCTGCGCCTGCGCCGCCTCCAGGCGGGTCAGCAGCCCCTCCCGCAGGCGGGCGAAGTCCCCCTCGGGGTCGGCGAGCCGGTCGTCGGTCCGCAACCGGCCCCGGACGTCGACCAGCGGCTCTCCGCTCTCCTCGACCGGGATCGAGACGACTCGGGGGTCGGAGATCAACACGATTTCTCGCATATATTCAATTGTCACACTGTGTCGGAGAAAACCTGTTCCCGGGCCTGCTCCAGAGCGGACTCCAGGGCACCCCGGAGCACCGGATTGCCCTCCACCTCGGTCACCACGACCCTCGGCTGGCTCGGGCAGACCCTCGCCACCGCCTCCTCGACCCTGGCCGCGAGCACCGCTCCACCGGCCCGGCCGACGTCGCCGCTGAGCACGATCAGCCCGGGGTCCAGCACCACGGCCACCGCCGCCACGCCGACCGCCAGCCGTCCGGCGAGCTCGTCGAGGAAGCCCTCCGCTCCGGCGGCGACGGCCGTACGGACGCACTCGCCCGCGGACCGGCCGCCCACGCCGTGCGCGCCCGCCAGCCCGGTGACCGCGTCCCCGCCGACCAGGCGCTGGAAGGAACCCGACTGGGGCTCGCTCACATCGGTCGGGAGCGGCTCTCCGGGGACCGGGAGCCAGCCGATCTCGCCCGCGCCCCCGGTGAAGCCGCGGTGCAGCCGGCCGTCGAGCATGACCCCGAGGCCCTGGCCGATCCCGGCCCAGACCAGCACGAAGTCGTCCACTCCCGCGGCGGCGCCGTGCGAGCGCTCGGCCAGCGCGGCCAGGTTCACATCGTTCTCGATCGTCACCGGGATGGCGAGGTCCCGGCGGAGCTCGGCGAGCACGTCCCCGTGCCAGGAGGGCAGGTCGAGGGAGAAGCGCATGTCGCCGGTCCGGGGGTCGACGACGCCCCTGGTCCCGATCACGAAGGCGCGCAGCCGGGAGAACTCGACGCCCGCCGCCGCGCAGGCCTTCTCGACCGCGCCGCACACCAGCCGCACCGGGTCCTCGTGGTCGCTGGGGTCGACCGAGACCTCGGCGACGAGCGCGCCGGTGATGTCGGCGATTCCCGCGCTGATCCGGTCCGGCAGCACGTCCAGCCCGGCCGCGTACGCGCACGAGGGCACCACGCCGTAGAGCGCGGCGTTCGGGCCGCGCCCGCCCGCCTGCTCGCCGACCACCGCGACGAGGTCGCGCTCCTCCAGCCGGGAGAGCAGCTGGCCCGCGGTGACCTTGGACAGACCCGTGTGCTCTCCCAGTTCGGCCCGGGTGAGCGGGCCGCCGGAGAGCAGGAGTTCCAGCGCCGAACGGTCGTTGAGCTGGCGCAACAACCTGGGTGTCCCCGGGCGTCTGGGCAAGGCGGCCTCCCCCGTCACGATCCGCTAACGATCGTTTCTTTTAAGAAAGTTTCTTGTTAGTTTAGCGGCAGGCAGCCCGCAGGCAAGTGATCGTCGCCGCGGGATGCCGCAGCGCCGACCGCTCCTAGTGAGTGCAGAGGGTCGCGGGGGGCCCTAGCCGATACAGATGAGCGCTACCCCGTCGAAAGCCGGGAAGGGAGAACCCAAGTGAAGTTCGCGAAAATCGCCACCGCGACGGCCGCCACCGCCGCACTGGCCCTGGGCCTCGCCGCATGCTCCAGCGAGCCGGCCACGGAGACCGCGCCGAAGGGTGACGCCTCCGCCGCCTCCGGCGGTCAGAAGTTCGCCGGTCAGAAGCTGACCGTGTGGCGTCTGGGCGCGCCGGACGAGAAGCAGAACGCGCTCATGGCCGACCTGAACGCGAAGTTCAAGGAGACCACCGGCGCCGAGGTCAACCTCCAGTGGGTCCCGTGGCCGGACGCGCAGGCCAAGTGGACCGCCGCCCTCGCCGGCGGCGAGGGCCCGGACGTCACCGAGTTCGGCAACGACCAGGTGGCCGCCTGGGTCGCGCAGGACGCCCTCACCGACATCACCGACCTCGTCAAGGGCCACGCCGACTTCCAGCAGATCCCGCAGAACCTGTGGGGCTACGAGACGGTGGACGGCAAGATCTACGCCGCCCCGTGGGGCGGCGGCACCCGCGCCGTCCTCTACCGCAAGGACTGGTTCAAGGAGCTGGGCATCGAGGTCCCCAAGAACTGGGACGACCTCGTCGCGGCCGGCAAGAAGATCGTCGCCGAGAAGGGCAAGGACGTCGACGGCTTCGCCTTCAACGGCGGCTCCGACGCCAACATGTCGCTCTCCCCGTTCGTCTGGTCCGCCGGCGGCGACTTCGCCGCCTTCGAGGGCGGCAAGTGGGTCGGCAAGCTGACCGAGCCCGGCTTCAAGGAGGGCTTCCAGTACTACACCGACCTCGTCGTCAAGCACGGCGTCTCGCGCAAGTCCGCCCTGACCCAGAACTCGGTGGACATCGCGACCCGCTTCGCCAACAGCAAGGTCGGCATGTACGTGACCGGTGGCTGGGACATCACCACCATCAAGGAGCAGAGCGGCGGCAAGGTCGGCGACGAGCAGATGGCCTTCTTCTCGCTCCCGGCCAAGGACGGCAGCGGCCCGGCGCCCGCCTTCCAGGGCGGTAACGACATCGCCATCTGGAAGGACGCCAAGCAGCCCGAGCTGGCCGCCGAGTACATCAAGCTCGCCGCGGGCGAGGAGTTCGGCACCCGCTACGCCAAGGACGGCGGCCTGCTGCCGCTGTACCCGAAGGCGCTGGGCGAGTACGCCACCGACCCGGTCCAGGCGCCGTTCGCCGAGACCTTCAAGGTCGCCAAGGGCTTCCCGAACGACACCAACTGGGCCGAGGCCAACGACACCAAGGCGGTCCTGCAGAACGCGGCCCGCTCGGTCATCGAGGGCAAGAAGGACGTCGACACCGCGCTGGCCGACGCCAACAAGGAACTCGAAGAGATCCTGAACCAGTAGAAATGGCCGACACCTCAACCATCGCCCGGGGCGGGGGCTCCTCCCCCGCCCCGGCGCGGGGGCGCCGAGGCAGTGCACCCCCGCGCAAGCCCAGCGGGCTGCCCGCCTGGGTGGTCCCCTACGTGCTGCTCCTGCCCGGCCTGGTGGTCATCGGCGGTCTCCTGCTCTACCCGCTGTACCAGATGGTCGCCATGTCCTTCCAGAACGTGGGACTGCGGCAGATCCGGGGCGTTCCCGCCGAGTCGGTGGGGCTGGAGAACTACGAGAAGCTGCTGGAGTCGGAGCTCTTCTGGACCTCCCTCCGCAACACCGTCGTCTTCGCCGTCGTCACGGTGGCGCTCACCCTGATCCTCGGCACCGTGGTCGGGATCCTGCTGCACAACCTCAGCGGGAAGATGTCCACCTTCCTCATCGTCGGCATCATGGCCGCCTGGGCCACACCGGCGATCGCCAGTGCGATCATCTGGCGCTGGATGTTCGACGCCGAGTCCGGCATCATCAACTGGGCCCTCAACGCCCTGCCCGACTGGTTCTCCGAGCTGCTGTTCGGCCGTGCCGACTGGACCGGCGAGCCCTGGCTCAACGACCCCTTCACCATCTACCTGGTGCTCATCCTCGTCGTGGTGTGGGCGGGCTTCCCGTTCATCGCGGTCTCGATCCTCGCCGGGCTCAAGAGCATCTCCGCCGAGCTCTACGAGGCGGCCCGGGTTGACGGGGCCTCCGCGTGGCGGACCTTCTGGAAGATCACCGTCCCGCTGCTGAAGCCGGTCTTCTCGGTGCTGATCGTGCTCTCCACCATCTGGAACTTCAAGGTCTTCACCCAGCTGTTCGTCCTGGCCGGCGGGACCTCCAACCGCGAGGCCTTCAACCTGTCGCTGTTCTCCTTCACCCAGGCGTTCAGCGCACCGCCCAAGATGGGCATGGGTGCGGCCATCGCGGTGGTGCTGACGCTGATCCTGCTCGTCATCACCGCCGTCTACGTCCGCCAGATCGTGAAGACGGAGGATGTGCGATGACCGCCGTCGGAATATCCCGGAAGGCCGCCCGGGGGCACCAGCAGGCCAAGAAGCGCAAGCAGCTGCGCAGGTTCGGCCTCAACGCCGCGGCCGTCGCGGTGTTCCTGTTCGCGGTGTTCCCCGTCTACTGGATGGTGACCACGGCGTTCAAGAGCAGCGAGCAGATCTTCACCACCGATTTCATCCCGTTCCCGACCGATCCGACCTTCGAGCACGTCGAGCGGGTCTTCACCCAGGGCGTCGCCGGGCACTCCATCTGGAAGTTCCTGATGAACAGCGCGATCGTGGCGCTCGGCACGGTGCTCATCGGCGCCGTCTTCGCGCTGCTCGGCGCGACGGCGGTGGCCAGGTTCCGCTTCCGGGGCCGTACCTCGTTCCTGATCCTGCTGCTCATCGTGCAGATGGTCCCGGCCGAGGCGCTGCTCATCCCGCTCTTCCTGATGGTCCGCAGGGCCGGGCTCTACGACCAGCTCCTCGGACTCATCGTGGTGAACGTCGCGCTGACGCTGCCGTTCGCCATCTGGATGCTGCGCACCTTCGTCGCGGCGGTGCCCAGGTCGCTGGAGGAGGCGGCCTGGATCGACGGCGCGAGCCGGTTCACCACCTTCTGGCGGGTGCTGTTCCCGCTGGTGGCCCCCGGCCTCGTGGCGACCAGCATCTTCTCGTTCATCACCGCCTGGAACGAGTTCGTGTTCGCGCTGACCCTGATCAACGACCAGGGCAGCTACACCATGCCGGTGGCGCTGAGGTTCTTCGTGAGCCAGCGGTCGGTGGACTGGGGCGCGATCATGGCCGCCTCCACCCTGATGACCATCCCGGTGATCGTCTTCTTCCTCCTGGTGCAGCGGCGGATGGTCTCCGGCCTCGTCGCGGGCGCCGTCAAGGGCTGATCCCCCTGGTGCCGGTACGGCTCGCACCCACAAGGCGCGAGCCGTACCGGCCCTGCCCCCGTCCGATTCCCTCCTGATGTAAGGAGCTCTCCACCGCCATGTCCGAGTTCATCACGGGCCCCAGCGAGCAGGGGCTGTACCGCCTCGCGGCCGGCACGCTGCTCGTCGCCTTCCAGGGGACCACCGCTCCCGACTGGGTCCTCCGGGAACTGGACAACGGCCTCGGCGGCGTCACCCTCTTCGGCTTCAACGTCGCCGATCCCGATCAGCTCTCCGCGCTGACCTCGCGCCTGCGCGCGGCCGGCGACCCGGTCGTCTCGCTGGACGAGGAGGGCGGCGACGTCACCCGGCTCGCCTACCACGTGGGCAGCCCCTACCCGGGCAACGCCGCCCTCGGCGCCGTGGACGACGTGGAGCTGACCCGGAGCGTCTACCGCTCCATCGGCGACGACCTGGCCCGCTGCGGCGTCAACCTGGACATGGCACCGGACGCCGACGTCAACACCGCCGACGACAACCCGGTGATCGGCACCCGCGCGTTCGGCTCCGACGCCGCGCTCGTCGCCCGGCACACCGTCGCCGCCGTGCACGGCCTGCAGTCGGCGGGCGTGGCCGCCTGCGTCAAGCACTTCCCCGGCCACGGGGCCACCCGGCAGGACTCCCACCTGGAGGTCCCCCTCGTCGACGCCTCCCTGGAACTGCTGCACGAGCGCGAGCTGGTGCCCTTCCGCGCCGCCATCGAGGCCGGGACGAAATCCATCATGACCGCGCACGTCCGGGTTCCGGCGCTCACCGGCGACCTGCCCGCGACGCTCTCGCCCGCCGCCCTGACCGGCCTGCTCCGGGGTGAGCTGGGCTACGACGGCGTCGTCGTCTCCGACGCCCTCGACATGAAGGCGATCACCGACGCCTACGGCCTGGCCGGCGGCGCGGTGCTCTCCCTGGCGGCCGGGACCGACCTGCTCTGCCTCGGGCCGCTGCCCACCGAGGACGACGTCCGCCGGATCATCGCCGGGATCGTCGCCGCCGTCCGGGACGGCCGCCTGCCCGTCTCCCGCCTGGAGGAGGCCGCCGAGCGCGTGGCCCGCCTGCGCACCTGGTTCGGCGAGCCCCGTCAGGTGGCGGCCGGCGAGAACGTGATCGGGCTCACCGCGGCCCGCCGCGCGGTCAGCCTGACCGGCTCGGCCTCCCCGCTGGTCGACCCGCTGGTGGTCGAGGTGGACACCCCGCCGACCATCGCGGTGGGCGACGTGCCGTGGGGCTTCGCCCCGTGGCTCTCCCGGGCGGAGATCGTCCGGGTGAAGCCGGAGTCCGCCGACGTGTCCGGCCTCCTGGCGCGCGCCGAAGGACGGTCCCTGGTGGTCGTCGTCAAGGACGCGCACCGCTACGAGGCCAGCCGGACGGTCGTCTCCGCGCTGCTCGCCACCCGCCCGGACGCCACCGTGGTGGAGATGGGCCTGCCGATCTGGCGGCCCGCCGGCACCACCTACCTCGCCACGTACGGCGCCGCCCGCGCCAACGCCCAGGCCGCCGCCGAGCTCCTGAACCTCCGGGCCCCGGAGCCGTCCGCCCCCTGAGGCCCGGCGCCCTCCTCGAGTCTCTGAGGTCGCCGCACCCTGGAAGATTCTCCGGGAGACACCCTCATGGTCGAATTCCGTGTACTCGGCCCGCTTGAGATACGCGCCGCTTCAGGGCAGCTCCTCGTCCCGAAGCGGCGCAAGACGCGCACGCTGCTCGCGGTCCTCCTGCTGCGGGCCAACACCGCCGTCTCCGCCGACGAGCTCCTTGAGACCCTCTGGGAGGAGGACAGGCCGCCCTCCGCCAGGGCGAACCTGCAGTCCTACGTGTCGGAGCTCCGCAAGCTCCTCGGCGGGGGCATCGCCCTGGCCGCGGACGGATATCTGCTCACCGTGGACGAGGACGGCTACGACGCCGCCCGGTTCCGGGCGCTGGCGGGCAGCGGGCAGCGGGCGCTGGCCGCGGGCCGCTCCGCGGAGGCCGCCCACCACCTGGCCGGCGCACTCGCCCTGTGGCGGGGCGACCTCGTCGACGGCCTCCCCCTGCCGCAGTGGCTCTGGCCCGAGCGGGCGGCGCTGGAGGAGGCGCGGCTGTCGGCCTACGAGGACCTGGCCAGGGCCCGGCTGGCGCTGGGGCAGCACGATGATCTGGTCGCGGGCCTCATCGAGTTCACCGGCAGGAACCCCCTGCGGGAGAAGGCGTGGGCGCTGCTCATGCTGGCGCTCCACCGCTGCGGGCGGACGGCGGAGGCCGTGGACTCCTACCAGAGCGCTCGCGAAGTCCTCAAGGAGGAGCTCGGCGTCGCCCCGAACCGGGAACTCCGCGAGCTGCACGGCCGGATCCTCCGGGAGGACCCCGGGCTGCTCCGTCCCCCCGGCCCCGTCTCCCCCGCCCTCGCCGCGGTGCCGCGCCCGCACCAGCTCCCCGCCGGGGTGGGCGACTTCGTCGGCCGGTCCGGCTATCTGCGCGTCCTCGACGACCTCTTCCGCACCGAGGGCGGCGGCTCCGTCTCCTGCGCGCTCACGGGAACCGGCGGTGTCGGCAAGACCGCCCTCGCCGTCCACTGGGCCAACTCCGCCGCCGCGCGCTTCCCCGACGGTCAGCTCTATGTCGACCTGCGCGGGTTCACCCCGTCCGCCAGGCCCATGCACCCCATCGAGGCCCTGTCCCGGTTCCTCCGCTCCCTGGGCGTCCCGCCCGAGCAGATTCCCCTCACCACCGACGAGGCGGCCTCGCTCTACCGGAGCCTGCTCTCCGGCAAGCGCGTCCTGGTGCTGCTGGACAACGCCTTCGACGGGGACCAGGTGCGGCCCCTGATCCCTCCCGTCCCGTCGTGCACGCTGATCACGAGCCGGGACCGGCTCGACTGCCTGGCCGCCCTCGACGGGGTACGGCGGATCGGCGTCGACGTCATGTCCGGCGAGGAGGCCGGTGAGCTCCTCAGGAGGATCACCGGCGCGGAGTGCGAACGGCTCGCGCGGTTCTGCGACCATCTCCCGCTCGCGCTCCGGCTCGCCGCGACCCAGATCGCCGGCGACCCCCGGCTCGACACCGCCGCCTACCTGAAGAGACTGGACGACGCAGACCCCCTGGACCTGCTCGACGGCGGCATCGGGCGGCGCCGGGCCATCCGCTCGGCGTTCGACCTCTCCTACCGGCGGCTGCCCTACGAGACCAGACGCCTGTTCCGCGCGCTGAGCGTGATGCCCGGCGCCGACTTCACCGCCGAGACGGCCGCGGCCGTACTCGACGCGCCGCTCGACGCCGTCGCTGCCTCGCTGGACGTCCTCTCCCGCGCCCACCTCGTCACCGGTGACGCCGACGGCCGGTTCGGCCTGCACGACCTGCTCCGGGCGTACGCGCTGGAGCGGTTCGGCGAGGAGGACGACGCGTCCGCCCGCCGGCGGGCGCACCACCGGCTGACACGGTGGTACCTGCGGCACGCGCGGGCGGCGTCGGAGCTGGTCTGCCCGCAAATGATCTTCCTGCCGGCCGATCTCTCGCCGCCGCCGTCCTTCGGCGACGAGGTCGCGGCCCTCCGCTGGCTGGAGAGCGAACGGCACAACCTTCTCTCCCTCGCCGACCGGCTCGCAGGACCGGCCAAATGGCTGCTGGTCGACGCGCTCCGCGGCTACTGGTACCTGCGGCGGCACTCGTCGGACTGGCTGCGGCACGTGGAGAGCGCCCTCGCGGCGGCCGAGTCGGCCGCCGACCCGACCGCCCAGGCCGCCATGCGGGGCAGTCTCGCGGAGGTCTGCCTGCTCCTCGAACGGCACACGGAGGCGCTCGGCCACAACACGGCGGCGCTCGAACTCTCCCAGACCGCCGGCTGGACCGAGCACGAGGCCGCCACTCTGGGCCGGCTGGGCACGTTCCACCTCGCCCGGGGCGAACCCTCCCTGGCATCCGAGTACTGCCTGCGCGCCATCGAGGTCCATCGGAGAGCAGGCGTGCACCGCGGGGTGATCAGCAACCTCGGCAACCTCGGACTGGCCAACATCCATCTCGGCAACCTCCGGCACGCGGCGGAGCAGCTCGGCGAGGCGCTCCGCTGGGAGCGCGAGAGGCGCTCGACCATGGGCGAGGCCATCGCCCTGGGAAACCTCGGCCTGGTCGCGCACCACATGGGCGAACCCGACCTCGCCGCCACCCGGCTGGACCGCGCTCTGGAACTGTTCGGCATCCTGAAGAACGAGTACGGCACGGCGGACACGCTCTCGTCCCTGGCCGCCGTCCACCACGACGTGGACGCGCACGGCCCCGCTCACGACCTGGCCGTGCGCGCTCGCGACCTCGCCCGTGCCATCGGCGACACCAGGACCGAGGCGTCGGCGACCAGCACCCTGGGGACCACCGTACGGGCGGGTGCCCCCAGGAGGGCCGCCCGGCTTCACGAACAGGCCCTCTCGCTGGCCCTGACCGGCCATTTCCGCTACGAGACGGCGCAGGCGCACATCGAGCTGGCCGTCTCCCTGCGGTCGCTCGGCGATGACGCCGCCGCCGCGCGCCACGCGGAGCACGCGCTGGCCGTCACCCGCCGCAACGGCTTCCGGCGGCTCGAGGGCTACGCGCTCCTCGCCGCCGCGCGCCCCGACCAGGCCGGATCCGTCTTCGCCGAGGTGGGGGACGCCCTCGGCCTGACCCGCAGCCGCCGGTCCTGTATGGCGGACGTGAAGCGGTCGTGTGCATCATCGTGAGCCACGCGCCCCGGCCGGCGCCGCCACCGCACAGGAAGAACCGTCGATGCCCAACCTCACCGCCGCCGCCGCGCTCGTATGGCAGGCGGCCCCCAGAGTCGTCGCCGGTCAGGTGAGCGCGACCGTCCTGCTGGCCGCCGCGCCGGTCGCGGGCGCGTGGCTCACCAAACTGGTGCTCGACGGCGTGACGGCCGGACGGCCGTGGCCGTGGCTCCTCGGATGCGCTGCGGGCCTCGCGGGGGCGGGCCTGCTCGGAGCCGTGTGCGCCCAGGCCACCCGGTACCTGAACGCGGAGGCCGAACGACGCGTCGGGCTCCTGTCCCGCAGACGCCTGCACGAGGCGGTCAACCGCTTCACCGGTCTGGGCCGATTCGAGGAGCCCCGCTTCCACGACAGGCTGCGGCTCGCGCAGGAGGCCAGCCAGATGGCCACCGGCTCACTCGTGCTGAGCGCCACCGGCATGGCGCGCGGCCTTCTCCTCACCGCCGGGTTCCTGAGCGCGATGATCATGATCAACGTGTTCCTGACGGTTCTGGTCCTGCTCGCCGTCGTTCCCGCCGTCGCCGCCGAGCGGGCGCTCAACCGTTCCCGTGCCGGGATGATGTGGCGGATCAGCCCGGCCGTCCGCCGCGACATCTTCTACTCGCAGCTGCTGACCGACGTGCGGGCGGCGAAAGAGGTGCGGCTCTTCGGCGTCGGCGGATTCCTGCTGGACCGCATGATCGGTGAGCGGTCCTCCGCCGACGCCGCCGAGCGGGAACGGGACCGCCGCGAGCTGTGGACGCAGAGCTGCCTGACGGCGCTGTCCGCGCTCACGGCCGCGGGCGGCCTGGTGTGGGCGATCGGCGCGGCCCGGGACGGCCGGCTCACCATCGGGGACCTCTCCCTGTTCCTGGCCGCCGCAGCCGCGGTCCAGGCCTCCCTGGCGCAGATCATCGCCGACTACTCCACCGTCCAGCGCTCCCTGCTGCTCTTCGGCCACTACGTCGACGTGGTGACCGCGGAACCCGACCTGCCCTCCCTGGGCCTTCCGGCGCCGGAGCTGCGGTCGGGCATCGAGCTGTGCGACGTGTGGTTCCGCTACTCCCCCGAGCACCCATGGGTGCTGCGCGGCGTCGACCTCCTCATCCCCCACGGCGAGGCGGTGGCCGTCGTCGGCCGCAACGGCGAGGGGAAGAGCACCCTGGTCAAGCTCCTGTGCCGGTTCTACGACCCCGATCGCGGAAAGATCCTCTGGGACGGTGTGGACATCCGCGAACTGGCCCCGGACACGCTCCGCGCCCGGATCGGGGCGGTCTTCCAGGACTTCATGGAGTACGACCTCTCCGCCGGGGAGAACATCGGCATCGGGGACCTCGACGCGATGCACGACCGGGAACGCGTGACCGCGGCGGCCCGGACGGCGGGAGCCCACGACATGATCCGCGAGCTGCCCCAGGGTTACGACACCGTGCTGAGCCGCATGTTCGGCTCTCCCGGGGAGGAGGACCTCGCGGGCGTACCGCTCTCCGGCGGGCAGTGGCAGCGGCTGGCGCTGGCCCGCGCGCTCCTGCGCGACCGGCAGGACCTGCTCATCCTCGACGAACCGAGCTCGGGACTCGACGCCGAGGCCGAGTACCGGATCCACACGACCCTGCGCGAGCGCCGGAGGGGCAGGACCAGCCTGCTGGTCTCCCACCGTCTCGGGGCGGTCCGCGACGCCGACCGGATCGTCGTCCTGTCCGACGGCCGCGTCGCCGAGCGGGGCCGCCACGCCGAACTCATGGAGCGGGACGGCCACTACGCCCGGTTGTTCACCCTCCAGGCAGAGGGATACAGCCTCCATCCGGAGGCCGAGGGATACAGCCTCCATCCGGAGGCCGAGGGATACAGCCTCCATCCGGAGGCCGAGGGATACAGCCTCCATCCGGAGGCCGAGGGATACAGCCTC
>NZ_JACHJJ010000012.1:214167-241688 GCF_014203605.1 Thiemannella venezuelensis
ACCATCCGGAGAACGGGTCCGCCTGACCCGTCTCCCGGCAGGACCGCTCCCGCCCGGGACTCCGGGCGGGAGCGGCACCGACGTGACGTCAGCAGCTTCCGCAGCCCGAGCAGTACTGCTTGCCCGTCTTCCAGTCGGTCACGCACCGTACGTAGGCGCCCTGCCAGGCCCCTCCGCACGGGTAGCAGCCGCCGGCGGCGGCCCGCTCGGCCGGGACGACACGGGCCAGCAGCATGTCACTGAATCGCTCGAAAACGCGCTTCATCACCTTCTCCGTTCTCTGGTCTACCGGACGGTCTCGCCTCCCAAGGCTGCGCCGGGCTCCTCCGCAAACCCCATGCGCCCGCGGCGGGCCGCGGTGTGTAGCGCGCGTGGAGCAGCCCGGCGCAGTGTGGGGCGGCACACCGTACGGTCCAGGAGGCGATCCCGATGCCCTACCTCACCGCCGCCGTCATCCTCGTCGGCCTGCTCTGCTCGGCGAACATGCTGCTCCTGCTGGGGGTCGTCCGCCGGCTGCGCGAACACGAACGGCTGCTGCCCCAGGCCGCCGCCGTCCCCTTCAGCCTCGGCCTCCCCCCGGTCGGTTCGGCCATGCCGTCGTTCACCGCGCTCAGCACGACGGGCGGGCCGGTCGACTCCGACTTCCTCCCCCTCCCCGCCGTGATCGCGTTCTTCGACGTCGGCTGCGAACCCTGCCGGGAGGAGGCGCCGCGATTCGCCCGGCAGGCGGTCGCCCGCCCCGAGCTGAACGCCCTGGCGGTCGTGGTCGGCGAGGCCGGGCCCATGAGCGCGGTGCTGGAGGAGTCCTGCCTGGTCGTCGTGGAACCCGCGGGCGGCTCCGTGGCCGAGGCCTTCGGCGTCCGCGGTTTCCCCGCCATGTGCCTGCTGGACGAGCGGGGTGTCATCGCCGCGACCGGGTCCGACCTCACGGTCCTCACCTCCGCGCCCGTCCGGCCCGGGGCGCGCCGGTGACCCTTCCCGCGGTACTGCTCGCCGCCGCGTGCACCGCCGTTCCGGCCGGCGTCCTCCTGCTGGTCCTGCGCCGACGGCTGCTCGTCGTCACCGTCGACGGCTACAGCATGCTCCCGACCCTCCGGCCGGGTGAGCGGGTGCTGGTCCGGCGCGTCCCGGCGGACCGAGCCGCGCCCGGCGCCATCGCGGTGCTGCGCCACCCCGCCGGACCGGGCACCTGGCTGCCGCTCCCTCCGGAGGCCGTCCGGGAGGACGGCCGGATCTACACGATCAAACGGCTGGCCGCCCTGGCCGGCGACCCCGTCCCCTCCGGGCTCGGCCCCGGCGTGAAACTCGACCCCGGCGGCACGGTTCCCCCCGGATGCCTGCTCGTCCTGGGGGACAACCCCGACCAGAGCATCGACTCACGCCAGCTCGGGCCGATACCCGCCGAGTACCTCGTGGGAGTGGTCACCCGCAGACTCAGCCGCTGAGGGGCCGCCGGCCGACGTATGGCGGCTGTGGAGCGGCCTGCCGCACCATGGCCGCCATGACGTATCCGGTCATCTCCTGCAGCGCGCTGCTGGCACTGGCGTTCACCGTCTCGGCGTGGAGCAAGGTCCGCGGCCGGGCGGCCTTCGCGTCCTTCTCGGACTCCATGCGCGGCATGCGGCTCCTGCCCGCGGAGCTGACCCGTGCGGCCGCGGCCCTGATCGTCATGGCGGAGGTCCTGATCCCGCCGCTCCTCCTGTTCCCCGGCACGAGACCCGCGGGTCATGTGCTGGCGGCCGTCCTGCTCCTGGCTCTCAGCGTCGGCATCGAGCTGGGCGTCCGCAGGAGGAGCACCGTGCCGTGCCGGTGCTTCGGCCCGTCCTCCGCTCCGCTGGGGCGCAGGCATCTGGTCCGCAACGCGGTCCTGCTGATCGCCGCCGTCGTCGGTGGCACCGCAACGGCGTCGGGAGACCCCCAGCCGGTCCACCCGGGCGGAGCGGCCGTCGCCCTGACGGCGGCCGGCCTCCTGGCGGTGCTCGTCGTACGGTTCGACGACATCGCCGACCTGTTCACCGCGGCTCCCCGCGCCTGATCACGACGCCTCACCGCCTGGACGGCAGTCCGGGGGGTCGCGTCGCGGTGGGGGATCTCCGGTGAGCCCGTCCGGGCGGAACCGACGCGGCTCCACGTTGTCGATCTTCCGAAGCTATCGTGGTGGGGATGGCCCCGCCGATCCGGCGTCCCGAGAGCTCCGTTCACCTCGCCGTATGCGGCGCCGCCTCGACGCCGAGCCGCTGACCCGCCGATCCGGCGCGTCGTCCGATGCGCCGCCTGAACCACCGACCGAGAGGCACCCCATGACCATGTCCAGGAGCGCAAGCCCCGAACTGGCCAGACTCGCCGCCACCGTACTGCAGCCCGGGTTCGTGGGGACCGAGGTCCCCGGGTGGCTGCGCGGGCGCCTGGCCGAGGGCCTGGGCGGAGTGGCGCTCTACTCCCGCAACATCGTGGACGGCGATCAGCTCAGGACGCTGACCGCGGCGCTGCGCGCGGAGAACCCGGACGTGGTGATCGCCACCGACGAGGAGGCGGGCGACGTCACCCGGCTGGAGGTGCTGACCGGCGGTTCCCGTCCGGGGAACCTGGCGCTCGGCGCGGTGGACGACTGCGCGCTGACCGAGCGTGTCGCCCGCGACGTCGGCCTGGATCTGGCGGCGGCGGGCGTCACGCTGAACTACGCGCCCGTCGTCGACGTCAACTCCGACCTCGACAACCCCGTGGTGGGCACCCGGGCCTTCGGCGACGACCCCCGGCTGGTCGCCAGGCACACCCGTGCCTGGATCACCGGCCTGCAGTCCGCCGGAGTGGCCGCCTGCGCCAAGCACTTCCCCGGTCACGGGGCGACGGCGACGGACTCCCACCACGGTCTGCCGGTGGTGTCCTGCTCCGCGGAGGAACTGGCCGCCACCGCCCTGCCGCCCTACCGGGCCGCCGTCGAGGCCGGGGTGCAGGCGGTGATGACCGGCCACCTGCTCGTCCCGGCCTACGACCCCGACTCCCCCGCCACGATGAGCGGCCGCATCCTGGTCGGGCTGCTCCGCGAGGAGCTGGGCTTCGACGGGCTGATCGTGACCGACGGGGTGGAGATGCCGGCGGTCGCCGACCGGTACGGCGTGACCGGCGCGGCCGTCCGCGCCCTCGCGGCGGGCGCCGACGCGATCTGCGTCGGCGGCGAACGCAAGGGCCCCGGCGTCGTCGGCTTCATCCGCAACGCCATCGTGGCGGCCGTGGTGGACGGCACCCTGCCCGAGGAGCGCCTGGCGGAGGCCGCCTCCCGCGTCCGCCGCCTGGCCGCCTGGTCCGCCGAGCGGCTCGGGAGCGACCGCGCCGGAGCGCCTCCCGCCCCGAGCCGCCCCACCGCGCTCCTCCACGCCGGTTCCCCGCGCCCGGCCTCTCCCGCGGACGTCGCCGCACCGGCAGACCGCGGTCCCGTCCCGCCCGTCCCCGCCTCGCCGGGCCCCGGCCTGACCGCCGCCCGGCGCGCCCTGCGGGTGACCGGCGCGGGTCTGCCGCTCGCGGGCGCGCCCCACGTCGTCGAGGTCGCCTCCACCACGAACATCGCCATCGACCCCCTCACCCCGTGGGGTGTGGCCGCCCCGCTGTCGGCGCTGCTGCCGGGCACCACCGCGGTCCGCATCGGGGAGGCGGACCTGTTCCCCGAGGGCCCCGACGCGCCGATCGCGCCGGACGTCCTGGAGATCCCCGCGGACCGGCCGCTGGTGCTCGTGGTGCGGGACGCGCACCGGCACAGCTGGGTGGCGGCCCTGCTCGACGCCGTGCTCGCCCGGCGCCCCGACACGGTCGTGGTGGAGATGGGGCTCCCCGGAGGACGCGCCCGCGGCGGCACGCACGTCGTCACCCACGGCGCGACAGCCGTGTCGGGGCAGGCCGCGGCCGAACTGCTGGCCGGAGCGGTCCTGCCGGAACCGGCTCCCGCCTGAGGACGTCAGGAGGCGAAGATCTCCTCGCGGGCCTGCTCCAGGGCCGCGAGGACGGCCCCGCGCAGCACCGGGTTCCCGTCCACCTCGCTGGCCACCACCTGCGGGCGGACCGGGCAGATCCGGGCCACGGCCTCCTCGATCCGCCCCGTGAGCATGCTCCCGCCCGCCTGGCTGACCTCGCCGGCGAGCACGACCAGGCCGGGGTCGAGCACCACGCACACCGAGGCCACGCCCAGCGCCAGCCTCCCCGCGATGTCGTCCAGCAGGGGCCGGCCGCGCTCGCCCGCCTCGACCGCGGCCGCCACGTACTCGGCCGCGCTCCGCCCGGCGAAGCCGTACGAGGCGGCGAGCTCGGTCACCGCCTCGGCGCTCACCAGCGACTGCAGGCCTCCGGCGAGCGACGGCAGCCGCCCGGGAACGGCCCGCACGTCCCCGGCCAGCGGCACCCCCGGCACCGGCAGGTAGCCGATCTCGCCCGCGCTGCCGGACCGGCCGCGGTGCAGCCGCCCGCCGAGCACGACTCCGAGGCCGATGCCCCGGCCCACCCAGAGCAGCACGAAGTCGTCGGCGTCCCGCGCGGCACCCAGGGTGCGCTCGGCGACCGCGACCAGGTTCACGTCGTTCTCGATCTTCACATCGCGGCGCAGGTCGCGGGCGAGCGCCTCGTGGATGCCCTCGTGCCAGCCCGGCAGGTCGAAGGAGAAGCGCACGTCGCCGGTGCGCGGGTCGACCACGCCCGGCGTGCCGATCACCACCGCCCGCAGCTTGGAGAGTGCGACCTTGGCCGAACGGCACGCCTTGACCACCGCGTTGTGCACGACCGCGACCGGGTCGTCGTGCTCGTCGGGCGCGACCGTCGCCTCGGCGACGATGCGTCCGCGGATGTCGGCGACGGCGGTGGTCACGAACTCCGGGCCGACGTCCAGCCCCGCCACGTAGGCGGAGGAGGAGACGACGCCGTAGAGGGCCGCGTTGGGTCCTCTCCCGCCCGCCTGCTCACCGGCCACCTCGACCAGGCCCCGCTCCTCCAGCCGGGCCAGGGTCTGCGAGGCCGTCACCTTGGACAGGCCGGTGAGCTCCCCGATCTGTCCCCGGGTCAGCGGCCCTGAGGCGAGCAGCAGCTCCAGAGCGGCCCTGTCGTTGATCTCCCGCAGCAGCCTGGGCACGCCAGGACGTCGCTCCATACGCATGCTCTCTGTTCGCCGTTCCCCGTCGCCATTACATCCAGGCAGAATAACGATTCTGTCGATTAACGAAGCTCGCTGAAGTTTAGCGTGGGCGCAGAGCTCGCAAAGGCCTCCATGGGAGCGCTCCCGTCCTGGTGGGAGCCCGCGTCCGAGTGGTCGGCCGGAGCCGGGATAATCGATCGTATGCGCCTATCCGCCCGTGTCGACTATGCCCTGCGCGCCGCCGCCGAACTCGCCGCCGCCGGTGACGGCCCAACCACCGTGGGCGAGCTCGCCGAGGAGCAGGGCATGCCGCCCAAGTACCTGGAGAACATCCTGCTCCAGATGCGCCGCGCCGGCCTGGTCCGCGGCCAGCGCGGCCCGGAGGGCGGTTACGTGCTGGCCCGTCCCGCCACCGAGATCACCCTCGCCGACGTGATCCGCGCCGTGGACGGCCCGCTGGCCAACGTGCGGGGAGAGCGTCCCGAGCACGTCGGCTACCGGGGGCCCGCCGAGTCGCTGCAGCAGGTCTGGATCGCGCTGCGCGCCAGCGAACGGGCCATCCTCGAGGAGGTCACGCTCGACAGCGTGGCCACCGGCGCGCTCCCGCAGCGGGTCCGCCAGCTCGCCGCCGACCCCGCCGCCTGGGACTGACCCCGCCACCCGGGACGGGCTCCGGGGATCCCGGACCCCGCCCGGGTGACCGGGATACCCTGGGCCCATGCCCGAGGGTGACGTCGTCTACCGGACCGCGAGGCGGCTCGGCCGGGCGCTCGACGGCCGGCCCCTCAACCGCTCCGACTTCCGCGTGCCCCGCCACGCCACCGCCGACCTCACCGGCCGGACCGTGCTGGAGACCGCCTCCCGGGGCAAACACCTGCTCACCCGCGTCGAGGGCGGCCTGACCGTCCACACCCACCTGCGGATGGACGGCGCCTGGAACGTCGCCCCCGCGGGCCGCCGGACGCCCGGGGGCGACCTGGTCCGGCTGGTCCTCGCCAACGCCGAGTGGCAGGCGGTGGGCGTACGGCTGGGCATGGTCGACCTGCTGGCGACGGACGACGAGCACCGGGTCGTCGGACACCTCGGTCCCGACCCGCTGGGACCGGACTGGGACCCGCAGAAGGCCGCCCGCCGGCTGCTGGAGAACCCCGGGCGGAGCATCGGGGAGGCGCTGCTCGATCAGCGCGCCCTGGCCGGGATCGGCACCATCTACCGGGCCGAGACGCTGTTCCTCGCGGGGATCTCGCCGTGGCGGCCGGTGGGGGAGGCCGGCGACGTGGAAAGGGTCGTGGAGCTCGCGCGCGGGCTGCTGGAGGCGAACAAGGAGCGGCCGGAGCGGACGACCACCGGGGACCCGAGACCGGGGCGGGGAATGTGGGTCTACGGGCGGGCGGGACGGCCCTGCCTGCGCTGCGGCGGCCGGATCGGCCGCGGGGAGATGGGGGCGCAGCCGCAGGAACGGCTGATCTACTGGTGCCGCCGCTGCCAGCCCGGCTAGGGGCGCCAGGAGGCGCGGCGGCCGGGCGCCTCCGGCCAGGCGCCGACGGCGGCGATGGCCAGATGGCGGTTGCGGCGGGCGGCCGTGGCGGTGGTCAGGTCAGGCGGCGACCATGTCCTTGACCTCGGGAGTGTGCTCGATGGGCGGGACGACCGCCCGGAAGCCGTCGAACGCGTCCTCCGGAAGGGAGCCGGGCACGGTCTCGGGGATCGGCAGGCGCTCCCGCTCGGGAACGTCGGCGAGCACCGGAGCGTGCTGGAGCTCGGCCAGCGCGAACTGGTCGGACACCTCACGCAGCACCTGGGACAGCGGCACGCCCAGGGCGCCGCAGATCGACGCGAGCAGCTCGGACGACGCCTCCTTCTGGCCGCGTTCCACCTCGGAAAGATAGCCGAGGGAGACCCGTGCCAGTGTGGAGACCTCACGCAAGGTGCGACCCTGCCGCACCCGCAGCCGCCGCAGCACGTCACCGAGCAGCTGACGCAGCAGGACCATCTGTCGCTCCCTCCCCGGCGCGGACGCCTTCACGACGTTCCGCGCGGCCGGTTCGTACCGCCCGTTCTTCGAACGCGACCCTTCGTACATTCGCCTCGCCGTCATCATCGCTTGACGCTGCCCTCACTCACAGATCCACCGTACCCGCATCCACCGACACCGCGGCAGACCGTGGTGAGCATGTTCGCTGGGGACGTAACGCGGTAATCACCCTGAATGTTCCCCAGAGTTCCGCTCCAGAACATCCCCGAGCAGATCCACCGCCTCGTTCACGGTCCACCGGCGGATCTCCTCACGAGCCCCGCTCAGGTGCAGTTCCCGGTGCCATACCCGCCCGCCGGGCCCGCTAACGGCCAGGTGCACCGTACCGACCGGTCTGCCGTCCTGCGGGTCGGGTCCGGCCACGCCGGTGGCCGCCAGGCCGTAGGTGGAGCCGGTGAGCTCCCGCACGCCGTCCGCCATGGCCGCCGCGACCTGAGGGTGCACGGCGCCCTCGCGTTCCAGCAGGTCGGCGGGGACGTCCAGCAGGCGGCGCTTGAGCTCGGTGGCGTAGGAGATCACCCCGCCCACGAAGGCCGCCGAGGCTCCCGGGGGGCCGGTCAGCGCCGCGCCGATCGACCCGGCCGTCAGCGACTCGGCCACCGCCACCGTCTCGCCCCGGCCGACGAGCAGCGAGAGCACCCGGGCGGCGGGCGCCGGGTCCCGGCCGTCCGGCCGCTCGGTGCTCATCGGCCGGCCCTCGCCCGCTTGGCCACCTGCCGCAGCTTGACCGCCCGGACCACGTAGTCCACCCCGGTGCCGACGGTCACGAGGACCGCCGCGCCCATGGCGGCCCACCGGACCGGCTCGGGCACGCCCGGCCACATGTAGCAGGTGATGGCGAAGATCTGCAGGACGGTCTTCACCTTGCCGCCGTAACTGGCCGGGATCACCCCGTGCCGGATGACCGCGAAGCGCAGCAGGGTGACGGCGGCCTCCCTGAAGATGATCACGGCGGTGGCCCACCACGTCAGCTCCCCCAGGATCGAGAGGCTGACGAGCGCGGCGCCGATGAGCGCCTTGTCGGCGATCGGGTCGGCGATCTTCCCGAAGTCGGTGATCAGGCCGTAGCGGCGGGCCAGTTCGCCGTCGAGCAGGTCGGTGAGGGAGGCGGCCAGGAAGACCGCCAGCGCGGTGATCCGCCAGCCGGTGCCCGGCAGGAAGAGGCAGACCACGAAGAACGGGACCATCGCCAGTCGCAGCACCGTCACGATGTTGGCGATGTTCCACGCGCTCACCTTGGGGCCCGCGGTCGTCGGCGTCGCGTCGGTGCCGGTCTCCGGCGTGTTGGTCATACGCTCTCCCGCCCCGGGGGTGCGCTCATGGCGCGGCCTTGATACGGGCGATCAGGTCGACTCCCTCGGAGTCGACGACGACGGCCCGGACGATCTGGCCGGGGACCAGGCCGATGCCCTGCACCGTGACGCACCCGTCGACCTCGGGCCCCTGGTGGGCGGCCCGTCCCTCGTAGCCGCCGTCGCCGAGGTCCTCCTCGATGAGGACGTCCACCTCGGTGCCGATCCGCTCCTCGGCCCGCTGGGCCATGAGCTCCTCGGCCAGCTCGGTGAGGGCGGCCACGCGGGCGTCCACGGTCTCCTGGTCGAGCTTGCCGGGCAGCGTCGCGGCCTCGGTGCCCTCCTCGTCGGAGTAGCCGAAGACGCCGATCACGTCGAGCCTGGCCTCCTGCAGGAAGTCGACCAGCTCGGCGAACTCCTCCTCCGTCTCGCCGGGGAAGCCCACGATGAAGTTGGAGCGCACCCCGGCCTCGGGGGCGGCGGCCCGGACGCCCTCCAGCAGGCCGAGGAAGCGCCTGGGGTCGCCGAAGCGGCGCATCCGGCGCAGCACCGAGCCGCTGGCGTGCTGGAAGGACAGGTCGAAGTACGGCGCCACGCCGTCGGTCCGGGCGATCATCTCCAGCAGGCCGGGACGGAGCTCGGCGGGCTGCAGGTAGCTGACCCGCACCCGCTCGATCCCCTCGACCGCGGCCAGGGCGGGCAGCAGCTTCTCCAGCGCCCGCAGGTCGCCGAGGTCCTTGCCGTAGGAGGTGGAGTTCTCGCTGACCAGCACGAGCTCCTTGACGCCCTCTCCGGCCAGCCACGCGGCCTCGCCCAGGAGCTCCTCCGGGCCGCGCGAGACGTAGGCGCCGCGGAAGGCCGGGATGGCGCAGAACGTGCAGCGCCGGTCGCAGCCGGAGGCCAGCTTCAGCGAGGCCACCGGCCCGTCGCCCAGGCGTTTGCGCAGCGGCCTGGGGCCGCTGGCCGGGGCCAGCCCTTCGGGCAGCTCTCCGTGGCCGGGGATGGCGGTCCTGGGCGCGGCGGCCCGCTCGACCGGCGAGATGGGCAGCAGCGTCCTGCGGTCGCGCGGGCTGTGCGGGACGAGCGGGCGGCCCTCCAGCACGTCGTCCAGGCGCGCGCCGATCTCGGTGTAGTCGTCGAAGGAGACCACGGCCGCCGCCTCCGGCAGCGCCTCGGCGAGCTGGTCGCCGTAGCGCTCGGCCATGCAGCCCGCGGCGACCACCTTGGCGCCGGAGTCGGCCGCGGCGAGCAGCGTGTCGATGGAGTCCTTTTTCGCTGAGTCGATGAAGCCACAGGTGTTGACGACGATGACATCGGGGTCGTCGTCGCCGAGCTGCCAGCCGGCAGCCTCAAGCCGCGCGGCGAGCTCCTCGGAGTCGACCTCGTTGCGCGCGCAGCCCAGTGTGATCAGCGATGCGGTTCGGCGGGATGACATGGTGAACCCTACGGTATCGGGAGTTGGCCACTACCCGGTGCACCTCCCCCCGCTCCGGCCCCCTCCCCGCCCTCCCCGCGGACTACCTCCCGGAGGCCGTGGCGGCCCCGTAGAAGCGCTTGAGACTCTGCCCGGGGCGTCCCGGAGCACCGAGATTCCTCCCGTTCACCTGCAGGGAGACCGCTCCCCCGTCGCCGAAGGTGACCCGCACCCCGGTCTTCGCCTTCCATACGGAGGTTTTACCCGCCTTCAGCGTGCCGGAGAACAGGCGGCGGCCTTTCGCGTCCCTGACGTCGAGCCGCGAGGAGCGCTCCGCCCTCACCCGGAACACGACCGTGCCGTCCGCCGCCCCGGCCAGTGAGGCCTCCCGCTTCTCCGGCTCGGGCGCCTTGACGATGGAGGTGGACGGAGAGGCGGGCGGCGCCGAGACCGACCGGACCTCCGCCGTGGGGGTGTCGCCGGCCCCGCCCATGGTCCTCACCACGCCGAACACGACGATGACGGCCAGTGCGACCGCCATGGCCATCGCCCAGTTGGGCGAGCGGCGCTGGCGGATCTTCAGCGGCCGCTCCGCCTGGAACACCGCGGCGGCCCGCACCGGGAGCGGCACGCCCCCGTGCAGCTGGTCGAACTCGTGCACCACGGCCTCGGCGTCGAGGCCGACGAGCTTGGCCAGGTTGCGGATGTGCCCCCGCGCGTAGAAGTCGCCCCCGCACAGCGAGAACTCGTCCCGCTCGATCGCTTTGATCAGTGTGTCGCGCACGCGCGAGCGCGCGCTCAGCTGCTCGACGGTCAGCCCCGCCGCCCGGCGGGCCTCCGCCAGAGTGGCCCCGATGCTCCTGCCGCCCTCCTGCCCGGAGGTCTCCTCGTTCCCCACTGCACGCCTCCCCCGCTACCGACGCTGCGTAATGGGTCCCATTCAACCAGTAATGTCCGGGAGCGGGTGAGGGGGGTGTCACTCTCCGCGCAGGTCGGCCAGGAGGCCCGGGAGCTCGTCGGGTTTGACCATGACCTCGCGCGCCTTCGAACCCTCGCTCGGGCCGACCACGTTCCGGCTCTCCAGCAGGTCCATCAGGCGGCCCGCCTTGGCGAAGCCCACGCGCAGCTTGCGCTGGAGCATGGAGGTGGAGCCGAACTGGGTGGTCACGATCAGCTCGGCCGCCTGGACCAGCAGGTCGAGGTCGTCTCCGATCTCCTCGTCGATCTCCTTCTTGGCGGTGGCGGCGGCCGTGACGTCGGGGCGGTACTCGGCCGCCATCTGGTCCTTGCAGTGCGCGACGATCTCCGTGATCTCCTTCTCGGAGACGAAGGCGTTCTGCAGCCGCATGGGCTTGCTCGCACCCATCGGCAGGAAGAGCGCGTCGCCCTGGCCGACGAGCTTCTCGGCGCCCGGCTGGTCCAGGATGACCCGGCTGTCGGCGAGGCTGGAGGTCGCGAACGCCAGGCGCGAGGGCACGTTGGCCTTGATCAGGCCGGTGACCACGTCCACCGACGGGCGCTGGGTGGCGATCACCAGGTGGATGCCGGCGGCGCGGGCGAGCTGGGTGATGCGGACGATGGAGTCCTCGACGTCGCGCGGGGCGACCATCATCAGGTCGGCCAGCTCGTCCACGATCACCAGCAGGTAGGGGTAGGGCTGGTAGACCCGCTCGCTGCCGGGCGGCGGCACGAGCTTGCCCGCGCGCACCGCCTTGTTGAAGTCGTCCACGTGCCGGAACCCGCTGGCCGCCAGGTCGTCGTAGCGGCGGTCCATCTCGCCCACCACCCACTCCAGCGCCTCGGCGGCCTTCTTGGGATTGGTGATGATCGGCGTGATGAGGTGCGGGATGCCCTCGTAGACGCTGAGCTCCACCCGCTTGGGGTCGACCAGCACCATGCGGACCTCGTCCGGCGTGGCGCGCATCAGGATCGAGGAGATCAGGCCGTTGACGCAGACCGACTTGCCGGCGCCGGTGGCGCCCGCGATGAGCAGGTGCGGCATCTTGGCCAGGTTGGCCACGATCGTGCGGCCCTCCACGTCCTTGCCGAGCCCGACGATCATCGGATGGTGGTCGGCCTGGGCCACCTGCGAGCGCAGGATGTCGCCCAGGGAGACGAGGTCCTTGTCGGTGTTGGGGATCTCCACGCCGATCGCCGACCTGCCGGGGATCGGGGAGAGGATGCGGACGTCGGCCGATTTGACCGCGTAGGCGATGTTCTTGGTGAGCGCCGTGACCTTCTCGACCTTGACCGCCGGGCCGAGCTCGATCTCGTAGCGCGTCACCGTCGGCCCCCGGGTGAAGCCGATCACCTGCGCGTCGATCGCGAACTGCTCCAGCACGCTGGTCAGCGCGTTGACCACGACCGTGTTGGCCTTGGTCTGCGGCTTGGGCGCGCTGCCCGGCCGGAGCAGCTGGGGGGCGGGCAGGGTGTACGGCCCCGCCTGCGGGGAGAGCACGAGCTGCTCGACCTTGCGCGGCGCCGGGGTCGGCTCGGGCGGCTCCGGCCTGCGGGCCGGGACCCCCTGCTCCTCCGCGGCCGGGTCCTCCGCGACCAGGCCCGGCACGATCTCCGGGGAGTGGTCGGCGAGCCTGCCCGGCGTCTCGGCGATCACCGGCGTGTCGTACGGCTTGACGCCGTCGCCTCCGACGGGGTCGCCGGGCTCCCCGGATCCGGCGGGCTTCTTCCGGGCCGGCCGCCTGGCCGGCGCGCGGGGCGTGCGGGGGACGGCCGGGGCGTCCCGGGTGAAGATCATGTGCCTGATCTCGGCCAGCCGCTCGGGGACCCGGTGCACCGGGGTGGCGGTGATCACCAGCACGCCGAACCCCGACAGGAGCAGCAGCAGCGGGATCGTGATGAAGACCGGCAGGATGCTGTCCGGGGGCGCGGAGACGATGAATCCGATCATGCCGCCCGCCGCCGACACCTTGTCCATGCCGTCGGAGGCCCCGCCCGACGGGTACGGCGTGCCGTTCGCGACATGCACGACGCCCAGCACGCCGATCGTCAGGGCGGACCACCCGATCATCATCCGGCCGGTGTCGGTGCTCTGGTCGGGGTGGCGCAGCAGCCGCCAGGCCAGCAGCGTGAGCAGCAGCGGGATCACCCAGGTCAGCACGCCGAAGACGCCGCGCATGACGACGTTGACCACTTCGGAGACCGTGCCCGTGGGGGTCCGCCAGGTCATCGCCGCCAGCACGATCGCGCCGGCGATCACGGCCAGGCCGAGGCCGTCGCGGCGGTGCACCGGATCGAGTTCCCGCGCGTTCTGCCCCAGCGCCCGCGCCGCGCTGCCGATGCCCCCGGCGAACAGCATCCAGATCCCCACGAACAGCTTGCCGATCATGGTGAAGACCCAGCCGAGCGGGTCGGGCTGGGACCCGGCCGGACGGCGCCGCGGGGCCGCGGCCTTCGGGCGGGCGGCGGGCGCCCGCTTGGCGGCGGCCGTACCGGCGGGGGCGGGCCTCGACCGGCCGGGGGCTCCCTTGGCCGGAGTTTTACCTGAGGCGCCTTTAGACGTACGGGTGGCCATGGTAGAAGGCTAACGATCGAGGCCTGGGAGCCGTCGGAGGCTCGCCGGGAGCGTCCCTCCCGGGCGCTCGGGCCGGGGAGGGACGGCCGCGGGGCGCGCCCGCGGCGGGCGGCCCGCCGGGACGCGCCGGCGGCCCGGTTACCTGTAGGTGATGGCCGAGGCGGTGTAGACGCAGTTCACGCCGTCGGCGCCGCTGCCGGTCTTGGACGGCTCACCGCTGGTCACGCCCTTGTACCTGTCGCAGATCGCGACCTTCCTGCTGGAGTCGCCGATGATGGTGATCCCCGACAGCTTCGCGGTGTCCCCGTAGTTGGCGTTGATCCCGACCAGGGACTTGCCCGGCACGGTGATCTGCACGTTGGAGACGACGACGTGGCGCGTGTGCTGCTTGGAGCAGTTGCCGCAGGAGCGGTACAGCTTGCCGAAGTCGGTGAGCTGGAAGTTCCTGATGACGAAGGTGCCGGGCCCGTTGTGCTGGAAGACCTTGTCGGAGGCCTTGCGGGCGCCGCCGCCGTCGACGGTCATCGTCTGGGAGGCCGCGGTGCCCTTGAAGGTCGCGGCGTCCTCGCCGACGTCCTCCCACCAGACGTTCTTGAGCGTGCAGGTGCCCAGGCAGTGGACGCCGTCGGCCGCGGGGGCGCCCAGGATGACGTTCTGCAGCGTGGCGCCGTCGGCCAGCTGGAACAGCGGGCCCTGGCTCTCGCTCTGCCCGTCGCTGCCCAGCGCGCCGGAGCCGTGGTAGCGCTTCATGCCGCCGTCGCGGACGCCGCTGACGGGGATGGTGGCGGTGACGGGCTGCCGGCCGGCGGCGGTGGGCCAGCCGGGCGGCGCGGCCGGGGCCGACGTGGGCGCCGGGGTGGCGGTGGGCTTGGCCGTCGGGGTGGCGGTGGGCGCCGGGGCCGGAGTGGAGCCGGACCCGGCCGCCTTCAGCGTCCAGCGCTTGCCGGCCGCCGTGTCGCAGGAGTTCTGCTGGACCGGCGCGCCGGCGGCCTTGGAGCCGTCCTTGACGTTGAGGCACTTGCCGCTGCCGGCGTTGGCCACCCGGTAGAGCGAGCCGCTGACGGGCTCCAGCTCCCAGGTGTGGAAAGTTCCCGCTCTGCAGGTCTGCTGCGTGACGGCCTTGCCCGCCGAGGTGCTGTCACCCGAGATCCCGGCGCACTTGCCGCTGTGGGCCGCGGTGAGGCGCCGGCCGCCGGAGGCGTTCGACACCGTCCACGTCTGGCCGGACCGGCCGCAGGGCTGCTGGACGAGCTGGACGCCCTCCGCGGTGCCGGCCGAGGGCACTTCCAGACAGAGCCCGCTGTTAGCGTTAACAATCGTATACGAGCCGACCGCCGGGGCGATCGCGGACGCCGCGGCCGGAGCCGCGGCGAGCGCGGCGCCCGCAAGGGCCGCCGCCGCGCACACGACGGC
The DNA here is from genome assembly GCF_014203605.1 of Thiemannella venezuelensis. Lineage (GTDB taxonomy): Bacteria > Actinomycetota > Actinomycetes > Streptosporangiales > Streptosporangiaceae > Planomonospora_A > Planomonospora_A venezuelensis. The sequence goes on from NZ_JACHJJ010000012.1 coordinate 228,967, forward strand.
GCGCATACGGGTCGCGATATCGCGTAACACTCCTCATCCTCCTTTGGGTCGTACATACCTGAAATATCGGTTTGACCGGAAAGACCGCTCCACACCGTAGAGCATGATCTCGTCACACGGAACAGCGGACAGCGAAGAATCAGCCGATTCCGGAAAGCGCCTTCCGTCCTATGTATTGACATAGCGTTCCATGTAATAGAACCTCCTTCCCAAACGGGACGTTGGGAGGAGAGACCATGTCCGTACTCGACTGGTCCGTTCTGGGCGCGTACTTCCTCGTGATGGTCGGCATCGGCATCTGGTCGAAGAACCGCGTCAGGAACGTGATCGACTTCTTCACCGCCGGAGGGCGGATCCCCTGGTGGCTGTCCGGCATCTCGCACCACATGTCGGGCTACAGCGCGATCATGTTCGTGGCGTTCGCGGCCGTCGCCTACAACTACGGCCTGGCCATGTACGTCTGGTGGGCGCTGACCATCGGCGTCGGCGTCGGCATCGGCGCGTTCGTCTGGGCGGCCCGGTGGAACCGGCTGCGCTCCAAGCACGGCGTGGCCTCCCCCCTGGAGTACCTCGCCCGGCGCTACGACCTGCCCACCCAGCAGGTGCTGGCCTACAGCGGCGCGCTGCTGAAGGTGGTGGACATCGCGGCCAAGTGGGTGGCGATCGCGGTGCTGCTCCGGGGCTTCGCCGGCATCCCCGTCGCGTGGGGCATCCTGATCACCGGCGCGGTCACCCTGGTCTACATCACCGCGGGCGGCCTCTGGGCCGACGTCCTGACCGACTTCGGGCAGTTCGTCATCCAGGGCTTCGCGGGCATCGCCATGTTCATCGCGATCATGGCCCACCTGGACGGCGTCGCGACGCTGTGGACCATGTGGGACAGGCTTCCGGAGGGGCACGGGGACCCGTTCGCCGGGCCGTACACCGTGACGTTCTTCCTGGCCCTGCTCTTCATCAAGACCTTCGAGTACAACGGCGGCATGTGGAACCTCGCCCAGCGCTACATGGCCTCGCCCTCCGGTTCGGCCGCGCGGCGCTCGGCACTGCTGTCCAGCGTGCTCTGGGTGGTCTGGCCGCTGATCCTGTTCATCCCGATGTTCGCCGCCCCGCTCATCGTGCCCGGCCTGGCCGACGCCGAGGAGGCCTACGTACGGCTGGCGCAGACCCTGCTCCCGCAGGGGGTGATCGGCCTGGTCCTGGCCGGGTTCTTCTCCCACACCATGGCCATGGTCGCCTCCGACGCCAACGTGATCTCCTCGGTCATCACCCGGGACATCGCCCCGGTGATCGTCCGCCGGGTGCGGGAGCTGTCGGCGCGGGCGGAGCTGACCTTCGCCCGGGTGACCACGTTCGCCTTCGTGCTGATCAGCATGGTCATCGCGATCTCGACCGAGGGGCAGGGCGTCGTCCTGAAGATCGTCGTGGATCTGGTCGCGGCCACCATGGGGCCGATCTCGATCCCGCTGATGCTGGGCCTGCTGCCCTGGTTCAGGCGGAGCGGCCCGACCGCCGCGATCGCCTCCTGGGCCGCGGGCCTGGGCGTGTGGGCGTACGTCAAATGGATCATCGAGTCCAAGGACACCGCGATGGTGGTGGGCGTCCCGCTGGTCACCTCACTGGTCCTCTACGTCGCGATCGGGCTGCTGAAGCCCGAGGGCGGCCCGGACCGGGACGCCCTGATCGCCTCCCTGGACACCGACCCGGAACCGGAGCGGGCCACGGCCCGCGCCTGAACGCGCGGAAGGGGGCCGGCGGCGGCCGGCCCCCTCACCCCGCGCCCGCCCGCGTCCCGGGCGCCGGGGCACGCCTACCTGTCGGACTCCAGGACGCCGCCGTTGGCCACATCCGGCTTCTCGATCTCGGTGAAGACGATCCGCACCGCCTCCCGGCGGGCCTTCAGCACGTCGACGGCGGCATCGGTGACCGCGGCGACGAAGTCCCGGCGCTGGTCGAGGGTGCGCCCGGAAAGCAACTCGACAGTGATGTTCGGCATGCCGTCCTCCAACGTCCTTATGTTGCATAACATGAGACCATATTCCATTACATGAAACAAGAGGGGCATGGCGCCGTACCGGCCACCTCACGGGAGTCCTCACCCGCCCCGGCGGCCGCAGGCACCCGGCGGCCTCGCGGCCGCGGCGGGGTCAGCGGCCGGCCGGCGAGAAGGGGGCTCCCAGGGCGATGGAGACCTCGCGCGCGGTGGCCACGACCTCGGGGGCCAGGCGCTCCAGCCCTTCGTGGGTCATGTCCATCTTGAGCGCGGAGACGGAGATCCCGCCGAAGACCCGGCCCGTGTGGTCGAAGACCGGGGCTCCGACGCACAGGATCTCCGGCAGGTTCTCCTCGTCGTCGAACGCGTAGCCCTGGGCCCGCACCCCGGCGAGGTGGGCCAGGAGGTCCTCGACGGTGGTCAGGGTCGTGGGGGTCCGGGCGGGCAGCCCGGTGCGCGCGCAGACGGCGCGGATCTCGTCGGCCGGGAGCTGGGCCAGGATCGCCTTGCCGATCGCGGTGCAGTGCAGGCGCAGGCTCATCCCGACACGCGAGGGCATCTGGTACGGCCGGCGGCCTTCGAGCTTGGTGACGTAGACCGCCTCGTCCCCGCTGCGGATCGCGAAGTGGGTGGTGAAGCCGATCCGCTCGTGCAGCGCGGTCAGCGCCCCGGCGGCCTGGCTGGCCGGGTCGAACCGGTTCATCACCCGACCGGCCAGGGTGAGGATGCGGGGACCCGGCTCATAGCCGCCGTTCCCGTCCGTCCGGGCGAACCCCCACTCCACCAGCGACTGGAGGATCCGGTGGACGGTCGACTTGGAGACCCCCGTCGCGGCGGCGATGTCGGTGACGCGATGGTGCTCGGCGATCGCCTCCAGCACCGTCAGCGCCTTGTCGATGGAACTGCCTTCCCTTGCCACGCCGACGAGCCTACTGGTCAGCGCGCCAACCAGCCCCCGTCCACCGCCAGCACGTGCCCGTTGACGTAGTCGGAGGCCCCGGAGGCCAGGAAGACCGCCGCCCCCACGAGGTCCTCGGGCACGCCCCACCTGCCCGCCGGGATGCGCCCGGAGATCTCGGTCTCCCGCGCCGGGTCCGCCCGGAGCCGCTCGGTGTTGGCGGTCGCGATGTAGCCGGGGGCGATCGCGTTGACCTGGACCCCTCCTCCGGCCCACTCGCACGCCAGCGCCCTGGTCAGCCCGGCGACCGCGTGCTTGGCCGCGGTGTAGCCCGGCACGTTGACGCCGCCCTGGAAGGAGAGCATCGAGGCGATCATGATGATCTTCCCGGAGCCCCGGGCCAGCATCCGCGCGCCGACCGCCTGGCTGAGCAGGAAGACCGCGTCGAGGTTGACGTCGAGCACCTGCCGGAAGTCGGCGTACGGGTGCCCGGCCGCGGGCGCCCTGCGGATGATCCCGGCGTTGTTGACCAGCACGTCGACCGGGCCCAGCCGCCGCGCCGCCTCCGGGATCCGCGCGGGGTCCGACAGGTCGAGGACCCACCGGGAGGCCTGCCCGCCGGCCTTGCGCACCTCGGCCTCGACCCCGTCCAGGTCGTCGACGCGCCCGTGCAGCACCAGGTCGGCCCCGGCCTCCGCCAGGCCCACCGCGATCGCCCGGCCGATCCCGGTCCGGGCCCCGGTGACGAGCGCGGTCCGGCCCGCCAGCGAGAACATCCCCGCGGCCCGAGCCATCAGCGCAGCTCGCCGATCTCGACCGGCTCCATGTCGTCGTAGGCCTGGTTCTCCCCGCCCATGGCCCAGACGAAGGAGTAGCTGCGCGTGCCGAAGCCGCAGTGCACCGACCACGGCGGTGAGATGACCGCCTGGCGGTCGGCGACCACCAGGTTGCGGGTCTCGTCGGGACGGCCCATCAGATGGATCACCCGCTGCCCGGCGGGCAGGCCGAAGTAGAAGTAGACCTCGGTCCTGCGCTCGTGGGTGTGGCAGGGCATGGTGTTCCACATGCTGCCGGGCTCCAGGACGGTCACGCCGAGCACGAGCTGGCAGCTCCGCACTCCCCCGGCGTGGACGTGCTTGTAGATCGTGCGCTCGTCGGCGCCCTCCCGGCCGCCCAGCCGTACCGGCTCGGCGTCGGCCAGCGTGCTCAGGGCCGTCGGGTGCGCGGCGTGCGCAGGCGTGGAGACGAGGGAGAACGCCCCGCCGCCGAAGTCCACCTCCCGGCTTCCCCTGCCGACATAGAGGCACTCCTTCGGCGCCAGCTCGTACGGCGCGCCGTCCACGGTGACCGTGCCCGTCCCGTCCCCCACGTTGACCACCCCCAGCTCGCGCCGGTCCAGGAAGCGGTCCGCGCGCAGCGGGGCCGGGCTCGGCAGGCGCGCCGGGCCGACCGCCCCGCCCACCACCATCCTGTCCTCGTGCGAGTAGACCAGCCGTACCTCGCCGGGGGCGAACAGGTCCTCCACCAGGAACCGGGCGCGCAGCCACTCGGTCGTCGCCCCCGGGACCTGGTCCGGCGCCGTGGCGTGCCGTACCTCCATACGACCCTCCTGTCCTGTTACATGAAATTGAAATTCGCTATATGGAACAACAGGAGCATACATCGGCGCCCCCTCCGGCGCATCGGCCGGAAGGGACGGGAAGGGAGAGACCGCCGCGGCCGGGCCCCACGGCGCGGAGGCGGGCGGGGGCGGGGACCGCGAGGCGGCCGTACGGCGGCCGCGGGGCCGCCGTACGGCGAGACGGGTCAGACCTCGACGATCACCGGGATGATCATCGGACGGCGGCGGTAGTTGTCGCTCACCCAGCGGCCCACGGTCCTGCGGACCACCCGGCGGATCTGCTGGATGTCCACCACCCCGTCGGCGGCGTTGTCCTGCAGGACCTTCTCCACCTGCGGGATGACCTCGTCGAAGCGGTCGGGGTCGATGCCCGAGCCGCGGGCGTGGATCTCCGGTCCCGCGGTCACCTCGCCGGTGGCGGTGTCGACCACGATGACGATGGAGATGAAGCCCTCCTCGCCCAGGATCCGCCGGTCCTTCAGCGCGAACTCGGTGACGTCGCCCACCGTGGAGCCGTCCACGTAGACGTAGCCGGCCTGGACCGCGCCCGCGATCCGCGCCCGGCCGTCGATCAGGTCGACCACGACGCCGTCCTCGGCGATCACGATGTGGTCGTCCGGCACCCCGGTCAGCGCGGCCAGCTTGGCGTGCGCCCGCAGATGCCGCCACTCGCCGTGCACCGGCATGAAGTTGGACGGCCGGGTCAGGTTGAGCACGTAGAGCAGCTCGCCCGCGGCGGCGTGCCCGGAGACGTGCACCTTGGCGTTGCCCTTGTGCACCACCCGGGCGCCCCACCGGGTCAGCCCGTTGATCACCTTGTTGACGGCCGTCTCGTTGCCCGGCACCAGCGAGGAGGCCAGCAGCACGGTGTCGCCCTCGGCGATCCGGATCGAGTGGTCGCGGTTGGCCATGCGCGACAGCGCGGCCATCGGCTCGCCCTGGGACCCGGTGCAGATCAGCACCACGTCCTCCGGCGGCCAGCCCTCGATCTCCTTGGCGTCGACGATCAGGCCCGGCGGGACCCGCAGGTAGCCGAGGTCGCGCGCCACGCCCATGTTGCGCACCATCGAGCGGCCGACGAGGGCGACCTTGCGCCCGTGCCGCTCGGCGGCGTCCATGACCTGCTGCACGCGGTGGATGTGCGAGGCGAAGCTCGCCACGATCACCCGCTTGGCCGAGGTCCGGACCACCTCGTCGATGACCGGCCCGATCTCCCGCTCGCTGGTGACGAAGCCCGGCACCTCGGCGTTGGTGGAGTCCGACATCAGCAGGTCGACGCCCTCGCGCCCCAGCCGGGCGAACCCGCCCAGGTCGGTCAGGCGCCCGTCGCTGGGCAGCTGGTCCATCCGGAAGTCGCCGGTGTGCAGCACGATCCCGGCCGGGGTGCGGATCGCCACGGCCAGCGCGTCGGGGATGGAGTGGTTGACCGCGAAGAACTCGCAGTCGAACGGCCCGAAGGCGTGCCGCTGCTCCTCCACGACCTCGACCTTGACCGGCTGGATGCGGTGCTCGGCCAGCTTGGCCTCGATCAGCGCCAGCGTCAGCCTCGATCCCACCACCGGGATGTCGCGGCGCTCGCGCAGGAGGTACGGCACCGCGCCGATGTGGTCCTCGTGGCCGTGGGTCAGGATGACCGCGTCGATGTCGTCCAGACGGTCCCTGATGTACTCGAAGTCGGGCAGGATCAGGTCCACGCCCGGCTGCTCGCTCTCGGGGAACAGCACGCCGCAGTCGACGATCAGCAGGCGCCCGCCGTACTCGAAGACCGCCATGTTGCGGCCGATCTCCCCGAGGCCGCCCAGTGCGACGATGCGCAGCGCGCCTTCGGCCAGGACCGGCGGCGGCCCGAGCTCGGGATGGGGGTGACTCATCCGGTCACACCTCTCTCACACGTGTCTGCGGACCCCCCGGACGGCAGGACTGCCCCCTCGCCGAGCACTCCGGACTCCAGCGGGTCCCTGTATCGGTGCTTCAAACCGCCGTTCCTCCCTCCCGCGGCCCTGTGCGCCGCGGTATCCGTTGTTCCCTCTCATGCCACACCTTCGCCGGACAGCTTCACGCCGCCCGCGACCAAGCTCGCACGCAGGTTCTCGACCTGCTGTTCGGTGGCCTCCACCAGCGGGAGGCGCACCGGGCCCGCGGACTGGCCCACCAGGGCCAGCGCCGCCTTGGCCATGATCGCGCCGCCGGCCTGCATCATGATCCCCGAGACCACGGGGAGGAGCCTGCGGTGGATCTCCAGCGCGCCCGCCACCTCGCCGGCGCGGTACAGCGACGTCATCTCCGCGAGGTCCGCTCCCACGACGTGGCCGACGACGCTCACGCACCCGGCGGCGCCCACCGACAACCACGGCAGGTTCAGCGTGTCGTCGCCCGAGTAGAAGGCCAGGTCGGTGGCGAGCATGACCTGCGAGCCGGCGAACAGGTCGGCCTTGGCGTCCTTCACCGCGACGACGCGCTCGTGCTGCGCCAGCCGGATGAGCGTCTCGGTCTGGATCGGCACGCCGCTGCGGCCCGGGATGTCGTAGAGCATGACCGGCAGCCCGGTGGCGTCGGCCACGGCGGTGAAGTGCCGGTAGAGCCCCTCCTGAGGGGGCTTGCTGTAGTAGGGCGTCACCACCAGCAGGCCGTGGGCCCCGGCGCGCTCGGCGGCGCGGGCCAGCTCGACGCTGTGGTGGGTGTCGTTGCTGCCCGCCCCGGCCACCACGGCGGCGCGGTCGCCGACCGCCTCCACGACGGCGCGCAGGATGCGCTCCTTCTCCCCGTCGGAGGTCGTCGGGGACTCGCCCGTGGTGCCGCTCACCACGAGGCCGTCATTTCGCTGCTCGTCCACCAGGTAGGTGGCCAGGCGCTGCACCGCCTCGTAGTCGACCGCACCGTCACCGGTGAAGGGCGTGACCATGGCGGTCAGCGTGCGGCCGAAGGGGGCGTCGGAGGTTGTCGTTGGCGCTGCCATAGACGGAACGGTACCCGGATCCGGCGGGACGGTGGACCCCGCCACCCCGCTCCGCGCCCCTTACCTCCCTCTTACGGCCTTTTCCCGGGGCTTCCCGGGGTACGGCCCGGCCTCCCGCGAGGGGGCCCGCGCCGCTCAGCCCCCGTACACCGACAGCCCCATGAGCGAGTACCCCCACCGGGTGCCCCTGCGCACGCCGTGCACCCGGATGTGCCGCGCGGCGGCGGACAGGCCCGCGATCTCGTCCACGCCCCCGTCCCCGCCGGTGACCTCGCGGAGCGAGGTCCACGAGACGCCGTCGGGGGAGCCCTCGATCCGGTAGCGGGAGCCGTACGCCCGCTCCCACTGGAGCACCACCCGGGCGACGTTCCGGACGGCGCCGAGATCGACCTGGATCCACTGCGGGTCGGCCCGCTTGACCGAGCCCCAGCGGGTGGCCGGGTCGCCGTCGACCGCCTTCTCCGGGCCGAGCTCCCCGGACTCGACGCCCGAGGCGGTGGCCGGGCGGCCCAGCGCCAGGTCCGGGCCGGTGGAGTCGGCCCGGTACCGCGCCTGGACCTGCCGGTCCGTCAGTGCCGCACCGGACATGGCGACCTCGTCCAGCGCGCCGCCGAACGGGCCCATCGACCACGCGGGCAGGCCGATCACCTCGGGCACGGTGCCGACCCGCCGCCCGTCCGCGTACAGGGTGGTGGCGCCCGGCGTCGCGACGAGGACGAGGTGGGTCCAGCGGCCCTGCGGGAGCCGGTATCCGAAGGAGAACTCCCGCGCGCCGGAGACGGCGACCTCGCCGCCGTCGACGACGATCGCCCGGCCGAACCCGCCGAGCAGCGTCCCGCGGGCGGGGTCGTCGATCCGCACCCACATGGAGACTGTCCACGGCGGGGGCGCGGAGGCCCCGCCGAGCGTGAACCTCCTGCCCTCGCCGAACGCCGCCGCCGTGCCGAGCCGGCCCGGCACGGGGAACGACGGCGCGCCGCCCGTCCCCGTCTCCGCGGTCGCGTGCACGCCGCCGGCGCCGTCGGCCGCGCTGACCAGCAGCCCCTGCCGCCACGCCGCCGGGGCGTGCGTGTCGCCCTCCGGCACGTGGACCTCGTCGAAGCCGTAGCGGTGCTCCGCCGCGCCCGCCCCGTCCCCCACGGCGGGAACGCCCGGCGCCCTCCCCGCCGCGCCGAGCCTGCCGGGGAAGCCCTCGGCGGACGAGTCCCGGTTCCACGCCCGCTCGGCGAACTCCGCGAGGGGACCCGCCAGCGCCGCCTCGGCCGCGCCCGGGTCGCCGAAGGGGGTCGTCTCGGCGAGCAGCGCCCGGCCGTACCCGCCGGTGCCGGAGTCCTGCCCCAGCAGGTCGCCGGTGTACCAGCCCTCGGCGGAGAGGGCGCCGACGACCTCGTGCCCGTCCGGACGGACGGACGCCCGGGACTCCGGCGCGGCCTCGTCCAGGATCACCGCTCCGCCCCCGAGCTCCGGGACCCGGTCCCGGACCGTGAGGACCGGCCTTTTGCCCAGGCTCTCGGCGTGGCCGATCAGCTCCCGCGCGCCCTCCAGCCACTCCGGCTCGTCGCAGGCGTCCACCCGGCCGAGGCCGATGAGCGGCGCGTCGAACCATCCCGCGAAGGTGTCGAGCACTCCGGCCAGCTCCCTCCTGACCCCGGCGTCGGCCAGGTCGGGCACGTGCCCGCCGGCGCAGCGGCGCACCGGGGTGAGTGCGGCGGTGCCGTCCAGCACGTCGAGCTCCGGGACCACGGCGACATGGTGCCGGGCCGCCACGGCCCGGACGGCGTCGACGTCCGCGCGGGTGTAGTGCCGGGCGGGGACGGCCGCGGCGACGCCCTCCCCGGGCAGCCGGAGGGCGGTGTCACCGGACAGGCGCAGGTAGAGCGTGTTCAGCTTCAGCCAGGACATCCGGCGGAGGAGTCCCTCGATCCGGGCGACGGGCCAGAACCCCCGCTGCACGTCGAGGACGACCATCCGGGTGCCCAGCGCCGGGCGGTCCTCCAGCGTGCCGCGCGGCGCCGTCCGGTCCCCTCCCAGCATCTGGAGCAGGGTGCGTCCGCCGTAGAAGAGGCCGGCCCGCTCCGAAGCCCTGATCTCGACGTGCCCGCCCACCTCCATGGCGTACTCCTCGGGGCCGCCGGCGCCGGACTCCATGACGAGGCGCACGTCGCCGGGCGCGGGTTCCGGGGCCGGTCCGGTGAGCACGGGGACGGCCAGGCCGGTCACCTCGCGCAGGTCCTCGCCGAGCGCGGTCGCGAGCTCGGCGGTCTCCGGGGCGGCGAGGATCCGCGACCCGGGGACGAGCCGGAACGATCCGTCCGCGCCGCTCCACCGCACGGGCGCGGGCACCGTGGCCGGGATCCCCTCCGTGCGGGCCCCGGCCGGGACGGCCGCCGCCGGGACGGCGACCAGCGCCGCGAGCACCAAAACCAAAGATCGCCCCAAATATCCACACACGAGGCGTAATGATATATATGTCCCTTTTTGGGGAGCGATCCGGGCCCGGGAACGTGAAAGAGGCCGCCGATATGTGCTCGGGGGTACACACATCGACGACCTCTACCGTTGAATCGGAGCCACGAGGGAACGTGTTACAGATCCTTTCGGAGATTTTTTCGCTTCCCCGGCCGGGGTGCGGATCCGTAAAGTTGGGACTCCAGCTTGGCGCCATCACCGTGCGTCTCCTGCCGGATACGACAGGATGGGCAACCCCGAGAACCCCCCTTGGATGGCTCACGTGGCAAGCTCAGATCCGGTCTACCTGCGCGTCGTCGCCGACATCCGCCGCCAGATCGTCGACGGCTCTCTGCTCCCCGGCGCCCCGATCCCCTCGCGTGCCCAGCTCACCCGCAAGTACGGCGTCGGCGAGACCGCCGCGCGCCACGCGCTGCGCGTGCTCGCCGCCGAAGGCCTGATCGTCGGCCGCGTCGGCTCCGGCCACTACGTCCGGGCCAAGCCCGTGCTCCTGCCCCTGTACCGCTGGCGCTCCCACGACCACGTCCCGCTCGGCACCGACCTGCAGGCGCAGGGCGCCCGCACCACCTGGGACTGGCGCGCCGAGCCCGCCGAGGCCACTCCGGACATCGCGCACCGCCTCCGCCTGGACGAGTCGGCCCCCGTCACCCGCACCCGCTACGTCTTCCGGGGCGACGGCAGGCCCGTCCAGCTCGCCACCTCGTACGAACCCGCCGAGTTCAGCGCCACCGAGGAGGCCCCGCGGCCCCTGGCCGGCCGGCTCTCCTCGCTCGGAGTGAAGATCACCGAAGTCGTGGAGGAGGTCTACGCCCGCGTGCCCCAGCCGGCCGAGAGCGACGTCCTCGCCCTGCCCGCCGGGGTCCACGTCCTGCACGTCGAGCGCACCCAGTGGGCCGGCGACCGGCCCGTCGAGACGAGCGACATCGTCATCCCGGGCGACCGCTTCCGCCTGGTCTACTCCCACCCGCTGCACCCTTGAGGCCCCGCACGGCGGACTCAGCGCGACGAGGCGCCCCGGCCCGGCCGGCAGGAGGCTCCCCGCGATCAGGACACCACGGAATGTCAGTGCCCGCTGGTAGAACCGATCCGGGTTTCCCAGCCGGAGGTGCCGATTGCGCGTCAAGGACATGCCCGCGACCGACCAGCCGCGCGAGCGGCTCCTCTCGGTCGGGGCCACGGCTCTCGCGGACCGGGAGCTGCTGGCGTTACTGCTCGGCTCGGGCGGCCGGGGCACCAACGCGGTCGAGCTCGCCTCCCACCTGATCGCCCACTGCGGCGACCTGCGCGGCCTGGCGCGCTCCGACGCGCACCGCCTGATGACCGTGCCGGGCATCGGCCCGGCCAAGGCGGCCCGGATCATCGCCGCCTTCCACCTCGTACGGCAGGCGCAGGCCGAGCCGGAGCGCCGCCGGGTCACCGGCTCGGGAGACCTGGCCGCCGTCGCCTCCCCGCTCCTGCGCGGCCTCGGCCATGAGCGGGTGGTCGCGGTGGTCTGCGACTCCGGCGGCGCGGTGGTCCGCCGGGCGGTCGTCAGCGAGGGCGGCAGCGACCACGCCCTCGCCCCGGTCCGGGAGATCATCACGACCGTCCTCACCTCCGGCGGCTCCTCCTTCGGCCTGGCTCACAACCATCCCAGCGGCTCCCTCGACCCCAGCCCCGCCGACCTCGACGTCACCGCCCGCCTCCGCCGGGCCGCCGAGACCGTCGGCCTGCGCTTCCTCGACCACCTGATCGTCACCGACACCGCCTGGCGCCGCATCCCCGACTGAGCTCCGCCTCCGGGCACGGGTCCCGGTCGCCGCCACCGCCCCGCCGGCGGCGGCGACCGGGAGTGGCCTCGCCCTCTCCCGCGAGGCCACGGCACTCCCCGACGGGCGACGGGCTGGAAACCCGCCAGGGAGCCTGAGCCCGGCGGACGGTGGGATGGGAGGAACGTCCGCCGGGGGTTCGACCGGTGGCCCCGCCCCCCTCCAACCCGTGCGCGGGGCCACCGCCCGTCCCTTCCGGAGAACTCAAGGCGCCCGGAAGGGACGGGAGTCTTCTGGTCCCGGCGGCGGAGGCCGTACGCCCCGCGCCGCCGGGCACGTCTATCTCCTGGTCAGCGGGCGCTTCCCATCAGGAGCCGGAGCCAGAGCTCCTGCGTCCGCTTCGCGACCGTCCAGGGCGACTCGTGCACGATCACCTCTCCCATCTGGCGGTGCGTCCGCCGGACGAACATCAGCCCGCCCGCCTGGCAGAGCTCGTAGAAGGTGGCCTTGCAGTCGCATGTGTGCTCCTTGATCCGGACCCGGTCGACCCTCGGCTGCTCCGGCCGCCAGTCGATCCGCTCGTGCGGCTCCTGCAACGCCCCGATGTGGTGGCTGTGATGCCTCTCCCCCGGCACCACGACCACCACTTCGGCCACCAACTCCACCCGAGCCACAACCTGACAATAGAGCAATCCATCTCTACTGGTCTAGTACACCTATGCATTGGTTAAGCGTATGTACCTTTTATGCCTCACGTACCTTTTGGTCTATCATTCGGCCATGCTTGACCGCGAAGGACCGATCCCGGTTTACAAACAGATCGCCGAGGAGATCCACGCACGGATCCAGTCAGGAGATCTGGGACCGGGCGAGGCCGTACCCAGCGAGGCAGAGCTGGAAATCCAGTACGACATCGCCCGGACGACCGCACGACGGGTGGCGAGAGGTGACTGTTCAGGTTCCGTCTTCGTGCATGGCCTGCGCATGACCCCGCCCGTGGGATGATCTCCGAGTGACTTCGACCGGGGGTGGGCGGCCGT
>NZ_JACHJJ010000013.1 GCF_014203605.1 Thiemannella venezuelensis
TTGCGGCCCTCGACCGTGTAGGCGCGGGAGCGCATCGCCAGCGCCTTGTTGTAGACGTAGCGGACGCAGCCGAACGTCCGGGCAAGCTCGTCGGCCTGCTCGGGGGTCGGGTAGAAGCGGTACTTGTAGGCCCGCTTCACGATCTGCGCCATGCCTCACATCATACCGCGCGATCAATTAAGGATCGCGCGTGTGTTCCCATCCCTGCGGCACCGTGCCGCGTTTCCTCCCCACGCCTGAAGGCGGGGGTCTCCACGCTCAAAGGAGATTCGATGAGCCTGCGCACGGAGACGGGGAAGGGGCCAGGGCATGGTATGCCGGGTGGCCGCGGGACGGATGTGAAATCGAGATAAGCCCGTTACCGGTGGTGTACCGCTGCTTTGATGGACGCATGTCGATTCGCAGGATGTCCCTGGGCGTCACCGCAACGGCCCTGTCTCTCGCCCTCCTCCCGGCCTCCGCACTCCTCCCCGCTCGGGAGGCGCTCGCCGCCTCCGGTCCGGGCGGGCCCGTCCCGCCGTCCGTGCTCTTCCCCGCTCAGGAGGTGCTCGCCGCCCTCGGCTGGGACGGGCTCGTCCCGGCCTCCGCGCCCCTCCCCGCGCAGGAGGCGCCCGCCGCCGTCTCCGGCCCGGGCCGGCCGCCCATCCCGGCCTCCGCGCCCCTCCCCGCGCAGAAGGCGCCCGCCGCCTCCCGGTGGGGCAGGCCCGTCCTGGAGGAGAACTTCGGCGGAACCCGCGTCAACGACCGGAAGTGGGCCGTCTACCACTCCCCCGGCGCGGAGACCAACCCCCGGACCCGCAGGGCGGTCAGCGTGCGCGGCGGCGTGCTCCGGCTCAGGGGCGGGATGTACGGCGGCGCCGACCTCTCCGGCGGCATCGCCAGCCACCTGTCCCAGCGGTACGGGCGCTGGGTGGTGCGCATGCGGGCCGAGCGCGGCGCCGGGTACACCCCGCTGGCCCTGCTCTGGCCGGACCGCCAGGGCAGGCCCGACTACGCCGAGGTCGACTTCGCCGAGATCATCGACCCGCGCCGCCGGTCCGGCGGGATCTTCGTGCACCGCGGCGAGCGGCGGCAGGCCCAGCGCACGATCAGGGCCGACTTCACCCGCTGGCGCACCGTCGCGGTCGACTGGACGCCCGGGCGGCTGACCTTCTGGCTGGACGGCGAGAAGGTGTGGGACTACCGGGGGCCCAACGTGCCCCGCGGGCACTCCATGCACCTGGCCCTGCAGAACGACGTGACGTGCAACGAGTGGTCGCCGTGCCGCAACGCCTCCACCCCGGCCACGGTGAGCATGTACGTCGACTGGGTGAAGGTCTACCCGTACCGGGGCCGGTAGCGTCCCTTCGGCACCGCGGCGGCACCGAGCGGCGACGGCACCCGCGGACGACGGCACGCGACGGCGGCACCGCGCGCTCAGCCGGTGAGCTGCTCCTCGGCGGAGCGCGCGGACGTGCCCGCGCCGCCCTCCCGGGACGCGGTCGCCAGTACGGAGCCGCCGAGGATCAGCGCGAACGAGGCGAGGATCGGCGCGGTGAGCGGCTCCCCGAGCACGACCACGCCCGCCGCGACGGCGACCGCCGGGTTGACGTAGGTGAACACCAGTGCCCGGGAGGCGCCGACCTCGCGGATGAGCGCGAAGAACACGATGAACGCCAGCGCCGTGCAGACGAGCGCGAGACCGGCGAGCGCCGCCAGCACCCGTCCGTCGGGCAGCGCGTCCGGCCAGGTCATGGCGGCCGGCGGCGCGTAGACCAGCGCCGCCAGGCCCAGGCAGGCCGCGGTCATCGGCAGCGCCGGGACGTCCTTCAGCCGCCGTGCCGCGATCAGCGGGGCGATGGCGTAGCAGACCGCGGTCAGCAGCACCTCGGCGATCGCCCAGGGGTCCCCGCCGCGCAGTTCCGGCGCGGCCAGCACCGCCACTCCGGCCAGCCCCGCGGCCAGGCCCGCCCACCTGACGGCGCCCAGCCGCTCGGTGTCCCCGGTCAGCCGTCCCAGCAGCACCGCGACGATGGGCGAGGCCGCGATGAGCAGGCCGGCCATCGAGCTGCTCAGGTGGCGTTCCGCGTCCGAGAGCAGCCACCACGGCACGATGATCTCGATCGCCGCGAAGGCGGCCAGCGGCCGCCAGTGCCGGAGGACCCCCCGCATCCGGCCGCCGCGCAGCGCCAGCGGGAGCAGCACGGCGGCGCCCACCGCGGTCCGCGCGAAGACCAGCACGGGGACGGACACCCCGTCCACCGCCACTTTGATCATCAGGTACGGGATGCCCCAGATGACGCTCATCAGGACGAACAGGATCCAGCCACGCCTGCTCACGGGATCGCACCTCCGGCTCGGGCTCTACGGGCCATCACCCTACGAACCGGATCGGCCGCCCATAAGGTCCAATCGCGGGGTGAACGATTGGGCCAACCGAGGGGTCCGCGGAGGACGGCGGCCGCCTCCTCCGGCCTGCAGGCCGCCGGGCGCGCCCGGCGGCGGTCTTCCCGGGTCTGGTGCAGATGCCGCGATCCACACCGAACCCGGAGGCCCCACCCACTACAGGATCGTCTATTTCGTGTCGCCCCGTACCCGGCCTCTGCGGTCAGCACATCTAGTCGAGGTGGAACACCTCCGCCAGCGGCCGCATGCCCTCGTCGGGGCGGCCGTCGAGGTCCTCGAAGAACGGCGCCATCTCCGCCTGCCAGCGCGCGTTGACCTCGGTGGCGGCCATGCCCTCGCGGGCCTTGCCGAAGTCGTCGGTCTCCAGGTAGCCGACCAGCAGGCCGTCCTCGCCCAGGAAGAGGGAGTAGTTGCGCCAGCCGGTGGCGCGCAGGGCCTCCAGCATGTCCGGCCAGACCTCCGCGTGCCGGGCGCGGTACTCCGCCAGCCGGTCGGGCCGGACCCTCAGCAGGAAGCAGATCCGTTCCATCGGTGTCCTCTCCGCACCCGGTACGGCTCCCGCCCGGCGGGCGGGAGCCGTACCGGCATGCCGTCGTCAGAAGTCAGAGCCGCCAGAAGTCAGAGCCGCCAGAAGTCAGAGCCGCCAGAAGTCAGAGCCGCCAGAAGGCCCAGCCGGGCGAACAGCCGGGCGAACAGTTCCCCGGCCTGCTCGCGCGGCGGCCCGGACGGCGCCGAACGACTTGCTCACACGCTGCAGGGCCGGAACGGGGGAACCGGGGGCGGTCTGGCACGAGCTCCCTCCGAGGGAGTTCTAAAACGTTTCAATGCAGATCTGGACAGTAAGGCAGCAGCCGCAGGCGGGTCAATAGGAGGTTTCCGCGATGTTTCGTGAGAGTGGTATCGTGCCGATGACCTCTATGGAGATTCTTGCCCGGGATTGATTATTACGTTTTAATCAAAAGGTCCTGATCCGGGGGAACAGTGAGGCACGGTCGAGGGCCCCGGTCTGAAGGCCGGGGCCTCCACGCTGGAGACGATTGATGAACGCTGTGGGCATCAGGCAGGTCGCCGAACACGCCGGCGTGTCCCCCGGCACGGTGTCGAATGTGCTGAACCGGCCCGAGAAGGTGTCGGCCTCGACCCGCGCCCGGGTCGAGGCGTCGATCCGGGAGCTGGGATTCGTCCGGCACGGCTCGGCCTCGACGCTGCGCGCCGGTCACAGCAAGACCGTCGGCCTGTCGGTCATCGACATCGGCAACCCGTTCTTCACCGACGTCACCGCCGGGGTCGAGGACGTGGCCAGCGACCGCGGCTACGCCGTGATACTGAGCAACTCCGCGGGCTCGCGGAGCAAGGAGGAGCGCAACCTGCTGGTCCTGGCCGAGCAGCGGGTCCGCGGCGTGCTGATCACCCCCTCCGACGAGGACCCGGAGCCGCTCGACCGGCTGCGCGAGCGCGGGATCAACGTCGTGCTCGTCGACCACCCCGCGCACCGGGCCGACCAGTGCTCCGTCGCCGTCAACGACGTCACCGGCGGCCAGACGGCCGTCGCCCACCTGCTCTCCGGGGGCGCGGCCCGCCTCGCCTACGTGACGGGACCGCTGAGCATCCGGCAGTGCCTGGACCGCAGGACCGGCGCCGAGCGGGCCCTGCGCGGCCGGCCGCTGCGCGTCCTGGAGATGCCCGCGATGACCCCCCGCGCCGGGCAGCAGGCGGCGGAGAAGCTCCTGTCCGAGGGGGACCCGCCCGACGCCGTCTTCTGCGCCAACGACCTGCTCGCCCTCGGCATGCTGCGCGGTCTCCTGCACGCGGGGGTGCGGGTCCCGGACGACGTGGCGCTGATCGGCTACGACGACATCGACTTCGCCGCGGCCTCGGCCGTCTCGCTCACCTCGATCCGGCAGCCCACCTACCAGCTCGGCAGGGTGGCCACCGAGCTCCTCCTCGACGAGTGCGACAACCCCGGCACCCACGCGCACCAGCAGATCATGTTCCAGCCCGAGCTGGTCGTCAGGGAGTCGACCCGGTGAGCCGGGCGGCCTTGAGCGCGAGGTGGACGACGAGGCGGTCCTCGCCGTCGGCCAGGTCGCGGCCGGTGAGCCGCTCGGCCTTGCCCAGCCGGTAGTACAGCGTCTGGCGGTGCACGCCGAGCGCGGCGGCGGTCTCCTGCACGTGCCCGGCCCGGTCGAGGTAGCTCTCCACGGTCCTGGCCAGCTCCGGGTCCGCGCTCAGCCCACCGCTCTCCGCCGCCAGCTCGCGCAGGTCCTCGGGGGCCAGCCGGGCGAGCGTCCGGTAGACGCCGAGGCCGGACCAGGCGGCGACGGGGGCGAGCTCGGGCACCCTGCCGGCGATCCGCAGCGCGTGGACCGCCTCCCGCCAGCTCCGCCAGGCCTGCCCGGGCTCGGTCCTGGCGTCGCCGATCCCGGCCGCCGTGCCGTACATGGCCTGGAGCCGGCCGGCCAGCTCCCGCGCCTGGGCCGCCGGGGCGAGCAGCCCGACCAGCGGCCCGCCGCGCTCCGGGAGCCCGGGGTCGGGCAGGCCGGGATCGGCGAGCACGTCGCGCGGGAGGGTCCACAGAGCGGCGACCCGGTCGGCCGAGGGGAGTACGGCGACCGCCGCCACCGGGCCGCGCAGGCCCAGCCGGGACAGCGCCCAGGAGCGCTCCTCGGCGTCGGCGGAGAACAGCTCCCGCAGGTGCCCGCCCAGGTCCTGGCGGCGGCGGGCCTCCTGGGCGAGGACCGTGGCCGCGCGCGCGACCGGGCCGGCGACCGAGTCGAGGAGTTCCTCGCCGAGGGTGCCGTCGTCCAGCAGCCACAGGTATCCGTAGGTCACCCCCTGGTGCCGGAGCGGGACGCAGACGCGGGCGAGCACGCCCAGCTCGGCGTCGGCGGGGATCCGGACCCGGCCGGGCGCCGTGGCGATGCCGTACCCCTCGAAGTAGGCCCGGACCTCGTCGGACGCGCGGCGGCGGAGGATGGACTCCTGCCGCACGGTGTCGATGTCGCCGCTCTGCGCGGCGTAGGCCAGGAGCTGGAACGAGCGGTCCTCCAGGGTCGCGGAGGCGCCCAGCCTGGCGGCGATCTCGTCGACGGTCTCCTGGAGCACCCCGCCATTGTCGTACATCTGTATGAAGCCCGCTCCCCCCGATCGTGGCAGATGCACATGAGGCTCACCTGAGCTGCGGTTTTAGGCTGGAAGACATGTTCGGTCAACTTCTCCTCGCCGGGTCGCGGGCGCCGCTCGTGCGCCGCGCGGTCTCCGGCGTACCGCTGACGCGCAAGGTCGTCGACCGCTTCGTCGCGGGCGAGACCGTCCAGGACGCCGTCGGGGCCGTCCGCCGCCTGGCCGGCGCGGGTCTCACCGTCACCATCGACCACCTGGGCGAGGAGACCCGCGACGCCGGGGCCGCCGCCCAGACGGCCGAGGCCTACACCGTCCTGCTCGGCGCCCTGCGCGAGCTGGAGCTCGGCGACCGCACCGGGCCGGCCGGCCTCACCGAGGTCTCGGTGAAGCTCTCGGCGGTCGGCCAGGCGCTGGGCGCCGACGGCGACAAGATCGCCCTGGAGCACGCCCGCACGATCTGCGAGGCCGCCCATGCCGCCGGGGCGAGCGTCACCCTCGACATGGAGGACCACACCACGGTCGACTCCACCCTCGGCATCCTGCGCGCGCTGCGCGCCGACTTCCCCGGCACCGGCGTCGCGGTCCAGGCCTACCTGTTCCGCAGCGAGGCCGACTGCCGCGACCTGTCGCACGAGGGCTCCCGGGTCCGCCTGGTCAAGGGCGCCTACGCCGAGCCCGCCTCGGTCGCGCACCAGAAGAAGAACGACGTGGACAAGGCCTACGTCCGGTGCCTGCGGATCCTCATGGCGGGGAAGGGGTACCCCATGGTGGCCACGCACGACGACCGGCTGATCTCGATCACCGAGACCCTCGCCGACCGCTTCTCGCGCGCCCGGGGCGACTACGAGTACCAGATGCTGTACGGCATCCGCACCGACAAGCAGCAGGCCCTGGCCGGTGCCGGGCACACCGTGCGCGTCTACGTCCCCTACGGCGACGACTGGTACGGCTACTTCATGCGCCGCCTCGCCGAACGCCCCGCCAACGTCGCCTTCTTTCTCCGTGCCCTTGGAGGCAAGTAGCCATGGATGCCATCTCCGACGTCCCCGCCCCCGCCAACGAGCCGGTGCTCGGCTACGCGCCGGGCAGCGCCGAGCGGGCCGCGCTCGAGAAGCGCGTCAAGGAGCTGGCCGGCGCCCAGCTCGACCTGACCATGACGATCGGCGGCGAGCAGCGCATGGCGGGCGGAGTCCCCATCGACGTGGTGCAGCCGCACAACCACGCCGCCGTGCTCGGCCGCACGGCCGACGCCACCGCCGGCGACGTGCGGGCCGCGGTCGACGCCGCGCTGGCGGCGGCCCCCGCCTGGCGGGCGCTGCCCTTCGACGAGCGGGCCGCGATCTTCCTGCGGGCCGCCGAGCTGCTGGCCGGGCCGTGGCGGCAGACACTGAACGGCGCCACGGTCCTCGGCCAGTCCAAGTCGGCCCAGCAGGCCGAGATCGACGCGGCCTGCGAGCTGATCGACTTCCTGCGCTTCAACGTGGCCTACGCGCGCCGGCTCCTCACCGAGCAGCCGGTCTCCTCTCCGGGCGTGTGGAACCGGATGGAGTACCGCCCGCTGGAGGGCTTCGTCCTGGCGATCACGCCGTTCAACTTCACCGCCATCGCGGGCAACCTGCCGGCCTCGGCGGCGCTGATGGGCAACGTCGTCGTCTGGAAGCCCTCCCCCACCCAGCAGTTCGCCGCGCACTTCACCATGCGGCTGCTGGAGGAGGCGGGCCTGCCCCCGGGCGTGATCAACATGGTCACCGGCCACGGCTCGGCGGTCTCGGAGGCCGCGCTGACCCACCCGGAGCTGGCCGGCATCCACTTCACCGGCTCCACCGCGACCTTCCAGCACCTGTGGGCGGCCGTGGGCTCGAACATCGCCTCCTACCGGTCCTACCCGCGCCTGGTCGGCGAGACCGGCGGCAAGGACTTCGTGCTGGCCCACCCCTCGGCCGATCCCGCGGTGCTGACCACGGCGCTGGTCCGGGGCGCGTTCGAGTACCAGGGCCAGAAGTGCTCGGCCGCCTCCCGCGCCTACGTGCCGCGCTCGGTCTGGACGGCGATCCGCGACGACCTGGTGGCCACCGCCGAGTCCCTGACGGTCGGCGACGTGGCCGCCGACCTGTCGACGTTCATGGGCGCGGTCATCGACGACCGGGCGTTCGCCAAGCACAAGGCCGCCATCGACCGGGCCCGCTCGCTCGACTCGATCGAGGTGCTGACCGGCTCCTACGACGACTCCGCCGGTTACTTCGTGAAGCCGACCGTCCTGGAGTGCGCCGACCCGGCGGACGAGATCTTCGTCAAGGAGTACTTCGGCCCGATCCTCGGCGTGCACGTCTACGACGACGGCGACTTCGACGCGGTGCTGGACCAGATGGAGAGCGCCTCGCCGTACGCGCTGACCGGCTCGGTCATCGCCAGGGACCGCTACGCGATCACCTCGGCCTCGGAGCGGCTGCGCTTCGCGGCGGGCAACTTCTACGTCAACGACAAGCCCACCGGGGCGGTCGTCGGCCAGCAGCCGTTCGGCGGCGCCCGCTCCTCCGGGACCAACGACAAGGCCGGTTCGGTCTTCAACCTGATCCGCTGGGTGAACGCCCGCACGATCAAGGAGACCTTCGTCCCGCCGACCGACCACCGCTATCCGCACATGGGCTGAGACACCCGGCCCACTGTGCGGCCGCCTCCGCATCGCCCGGTTCCTGCCATGCCGGTGCCGATGCCGGACGGCCGCGACGCCCCGGGACTCGATCCGAGTCCCGGGGCGTCGCCGTCGTCGCGGTCCGCGCCCCGACGTTCGTCAGCATATGTTGACGTCTCGGCTTCGTCAGCATATGCTGACGATGTGTCCATGAGCACCGATCTCGAACAGGCCGTGCACGACACCGACCCGGACACGGCGCTGCGCGCCGTCGCCCGCCTGCGCCGCCTGGTGGAGCAACTGGAGGCCCAGCACGTGGCGGCGGCACGCCGGGCGGGCTGGTCCTGGCGGGACATCGCCGTCCGGCTCGGCGTCACCAAGCAGACCGTCCACCGCAAGCACCACCGCGTCCAGGAGGACTGATGTTCCGAGGCGACCACCCCGAACTGGGCCGGGCACTGGGCCGGGCCGTGGAACTGGCCCGCGGTCTCGGCCATCCCCGCACGGGCAGCGAGCACCTGCTGCTCTCCCTCGCCGCGGGCGGCGCCGTCGCCGCCGCCCTGGCCGAGCACGGGGCGGCGGAGGCCGCGCTCCGGGAGGCCGTCCGCCGGTCGGCGCCCGCCGGGGCAGGCGCGGCCGCCGACCGGGACACCCTGGCCGCGCTCGGTGTCGACCTCGACCGCCTGCTCGGCGCTTCGGGAGCGAGGGCGCTGGACCGCCCGCCCTCACGTGAGCCGCTGCTCCCGCTGGGCGCGGCCGGGGCACGTCGCCGGTGCGCCCGGATGAGCCCGCCGCTCGGCCTCGACGCCCAGGCGGCCTACGAGGCGTCGCTGCGGCTGGCGCTCGCCCGCCGCGAGCGCGAGCACAGGACCGAGCACCTCGCCCTCGCGCTCATCGCGCTCGATCCCGGCGCGGCATGGGCGCTCTCCGCCACCGGCGCCGACAGGCGGGCGATCCTGGCCGACCTGGCCGCCGCGTTCCCGCCGCCGCGGCGCAACCCCCTCCTGCGCGCCGAGCGGCGGCTCGCCCGGCGGATCCGCCACCGCGACATCGTGCGGCGCTACCAGCGCACCACAGGACGCACCGCGACGTCGGGCCCCGCCCTCGCCGCGCTCATCGGCGCCTGACGCACCCGCTCCCCCGCCGCCTCGGCGACGGCGCGGGGTCCCGCGGGGACGCGGCGGCGCCGGGCGCCGTCTGCGGCGGCCCCGCGCCGCCGGGCCTTCACGACGCGGGGTGCGCGGCGGCCGAAGGCGTGCGTACACCGCGGATGATCAGGTACAGCATGAGGCCGAACTCGGCGGCGGAGGTCGGCAGCGAGACGACGACCCGCACCGGATCGGGCGCGTCGGGCAGCGCGAACGCGATCAGCGGGTCGGCGATCCAGGTCAGGCAGCCGATGACGAGCAGCACGCCGAGCCAGTCGGGGAACATGCTCGACCGGTAGGCGACGTACCCCATGGGCAGCAGCCACAGGCCGAACAGGACGCCGCCGAGGACGTAGCCGTGGTGGTGCAGGTCGAGCATCAGCAGAGCGAGCGAGTCGCGGCCCGCCGCGCCGGCTCCTGAAGCGTAGACGGGGTCCGTGGCGACGACCAGCGCCCCCGCGTGGAAGGTGAGCAGCGCCAGGATGCCGCCGGCCCCGGCGATCACCAGCGTCAGCAGCGCCGTGGCCGCGCGGGGATGGGCCGGGTGCAGCAGGCGGTGGAGGGCGAGCCCGAGCGCGATGAAGGTCGTCGCCATGAGGATGTCGGCGGCCAGACCCAGGCGGAACAGGGTCTCCCGGTCGGCGATGTTGGCGGCGGTGGCGGCGGCGTCGCCGGGGACGTATACGGGGCCTCTGCTGTAGAACTGCGCCCAGACGCCGAGGACGACGAGCGTCAGATAGAGCAGTCCCGAGATTCTGGCGATCGTTCTGGGGTGGGTCACGGATCCTCCTGCGGTGTCCCGAAAGCCGGTGACGACCACCCTGCGGGACCCGGCCGGCGGATACATCGGTAGATGGTCTCCTGCGCCTCCCCCCACGGGTGGAGGCGCAGGAGACGGTGGGGGGAGGCGGGGGCGTGAACGGCTGCGTAGTCTTTGCTCATGCCTGAGGCCGAGACCACGTCAGCGCCGCCGCGGCCGGTCGCGGCGGCGTCACGGCAGGGGTTCCCGCTGCTGCGTGCCTGGTCACGGGTATGGCGCTATGCCGCGGCCGGGGCGGCCGGGGCCGTGGCGTGGACGGCGACCGCCGCCGAGCAGGTGGCAGGTGGGCTGACGGAGGCGCAGGAGGACGCCGTCGGCGCCATACTCGTCGTCGACTTCCTGGTCGGCATGGCCGCGCTCGGGCTCCTGCCCCTGCGGCGCCGCCGCCCGCCGGTCGCCGCCTGCCTGACGGCCGCGCTCTGCGCGGTGTCGGTCACCGGCATCGGCCCGGCGGCCGTGGCCATCGTGTCCATGGCCACGTGGCGGCGGCGCGCCTGGACGGTGGCGGCCGGGGTCGTGTTCGTGGCCGCCAGGGCCGTGTGCGAGGGCCGGTACCAGTCGCTTCTCCCGCCTCTGGAGCAGGGGCCGTCCAGGGCCGTGGTCGGCGCCCTGCTCGACGCGGGGTTCTTCGCCGCCGCCGTGCTCACCGGCCACCACGTCGCGACACGCCGCGAGCTGATCGCCTCGCTGCACGACCGGGCGCGCACCGCCGACCGCGAACAGGCCCTGGCCGCGCGGGTGGCGCGCGACGCCGAGCGCAACCGCATAGCCAGGGACATGCACGACGTCATGGCGCACCGGCTCTCCCTGGTGGCCCTGCACGCCGGGGCGCTCGCCCACCGCGGCGACCTCGACCGGGAGCGGGCGGCGTCGACCGCCCGCACGATCCAGACGAACGCCCAGCTCGCGCTCACCGAGCTCCGGCAGGTGCTCGGGCTCCTGAGAGCCGACCACGACGGACCGCAGCCGACCCTCGCCGAGCTGCCCGCGCTGCTCGCCGACGCGCGGGAGGCCGGTGCGACCGTACGGCTCGACACCTCCGGTGTGCGGGACGAGGATCTGCGGGCACTGCCCGAGACGCTCTCCTGCACCGCGCTGCGCATCGTGCAGGAGGCCCTGACCAACGCGCGCAAACACGCCCCCGCCGAGCCGGTCACCGTACGGCTCGCGGGCCGGCGGGGAACCCGCCTCGAACTGGAGGTCCGCAACCGGATCGGCGTCGCGCCCGGCACGGCCCCGCCGTCCGCCGGACTCGGCCTCACCGGCCTGGCGGAGCGGGTCCGCCTGGCGGGCGGCGAGCTCGAGTACGGCGAGCGGTCCGACGGGTCGTTCGCCGTACTCGCGAGGCTGCCGTGGCCGGCGTGACGGGGGTGCGGGTGGTCGTCGCCGACGACGACCCCCTGGTGCGGGCCGGGCTGCGGATGATCCTCGACGACGCGCCCGGCGTCGAGGTGGTGGCCGAGGCCTCGGACGGCCGGCAGGCACTCGACGCCGTCGCACGCGAACGGCCCGACGTCGTCCTGATGGACGTCCGGATGCCGCACATGGACGGCCTCACCGCCACCCGCAGGCTCCGTGAGCGCTCGGCCGCGGTGAAGATCATCGTTCTGACCACCTTCGACGCCGACGAAACGATCTTCAGGGCGCTCCGGGACGGAGCCGCGGGATTCCTGTTCAAGGACACCTCTCCGGAGGACCTCATCCGGGCCGTGCACCGTGCCGCCCTCGGCGAGCCCGTGCTCTCCCCCGGCGTCACGAACCGCCTCATCGCGGCCGTCACCAGGCCGGCGGACGACTCGCGGCGGCTGACGGCACGCGCGCTGCTCGGCCGGCTGACCGACCGTGAGCGCGATGTCGCCGTCGCCGTGAGCGAGGGGCTCACGAACAGCGAGATCGCCGGCTCGCTCCACATGGGCGTCGCGACGGTCAAAACGCACATCGGGAACGTGTTCGCCAAACTCGAGGTCACCAACCGCGTCCAGGTCGCCCGCTACGTCCACGACGCCGGCCTCGGCGCTCCGCCCGCCTGACCCCCGCCCGGGGCGGCGCTCGCGGAAGCCGTCCGGGGAGTACGGGTCCGCCGACGCCCCGGCTCCCCCGGGCAGCCGGTCGCCACAGGGCCGGTTCCGGAAGGAGACTGGAGAATCTCGGATCCTCCTGTAACAATCCCCTCGAACCATCACTCTTGTATGACGAACCCACCCGAACGAAACGGAAAAGCCCGATGAGCGACTTCGACGTCACCACCACCGACTACTACGACACCGACGGCGACGGCAGCACCGACGTGCAGCTCATCGACACCGACGGCGACTACGTGGCCGACGAGGAGCGCTACGACACCGACGGCGACGGCGTGACCGACGTGGTCTACCTCGACCACGACGGCGACGGCTACACCGACGAGGTCCGCGTCGACCTCAACGGCGACGGCGTCTCCGACTACACCGAGTACACCGGTCCCTTCCCCACCGCCTGACCCCCGGCGGCCCTCCGCCGCCGCACCGCCGATCGCACCGCCTCCGCCGCCGGGCCGGAGCCCCCGTGGGACGGGCTCCGGTCCGGGCCGCGACGGGACACGGGCGGCCGGTGCGCGGCCGGTGCGCGGCCGGTGCGCGGGTCAAGGATCCGTCCGCGGCGCAGAATGCGGACCCGTGCTGTCCGCTATCGCGTCTACGGTCGGAGACATGGACCTGAACTGGAACTCCCTGCTCACGGAGCAGCTGGACTGGCACTGGGAGCACCACCTGCGACCGCGCCTGGACGGCCTGACCGACGAAGAGTACTTCTGGGAACCGGTGGACGGCTGCTGGAGCGTGCGCCCGCGCGGCGCGAGCAGCGCCCCGGTCGCCGCCGGGAGCGGTGACTTCGTCATCGAGTTCGCGCTCCCCGAACCGGACCCGGCGCCGGTGACCACGATCGCCTGGCGGCTCGGGCACCTCGTCGTCGGCGTCCTGGGCGCGCGCGCCGCGGCGCACTTCGGCGCGCCCGCCGTGGACTACCAGGGGTTCGCCTACGCCGGGACCGCCGCGGAGGCCCTGCGCCAGCTCGACGGGACGTACGCGGCCTGGCGGGACGGGGCGCGCGCGCTCGGCGCCGAGGGACTCGCCCGGCCCTGCGGTCCCGCGGAGGGCCCGTACGCCGAGGAGCCCCTGGCCGCCCTCGTGCTGCACATCAACCGCGAGGTGCTCCACCACGGCGCCGAGATCCTGCTCCTGCGCGACCTGTACCGCAACCGCCGCAGCCTGCGGCCGTCCCCGGCCTTCGACGAGGCCTCCCCCTGACGTCTCCGGCGGAGCTCCCGCAGGGCGCGGAGTCGCGGAATCCGGGACGCGCCGAGGTCAGGGGGCCAGTGCGGGCACAACGACCTCTTCCAGCACGGCCCTGGGCGTCCCGTCCTGGTCGGGCCTGTTGTAGCCGCCCGCGGTGACGGCCACGACGAGGCCGAGGTCGGGCCGGAGGAAGAGCCTCTGCCCGCCGTTGCCCGTGGCCGCGGCGCGGCCGTCCGGGCCGGCGTACCACAGGTAGCCGTAGAAGGAGTCCTTCCCGGTCGGCACGTGCGGCCGGAGCATCTCCTCGATCCAGGCCGCCGGGACCACCCGGCGGTCCAGTACGGCCTGGCCGGTCGCGGCGAGGTCGCGCGGGGTCAGCCGCAGCCCGGAGGCGGCCAGGGCCGCCCCGTCGTCGCCCGTCGCCCACGCGAAGGACGTGATGCCGAGCGGCTCGAAGAGGGCGGCGCGCGCGAACTCCTCCAGCGGGCGCCCGGTTCCCCGGGCGATGAGCCCGCCGACCAGCGCCGCGGCACCCCCGTTGTAGTTCCACCGGGTGCCCGGCTCCTCGACGATGGGCCGGTCCAGTACGAACCGGTGGCGGTCCTCCGCCATCTCCATGGCGATCTCGCTGTTCTCCGGGCCGGTGTACGGCGCGCTCTCGTCCCACTCCAGACCGAGCGTCATCGTGAGCGCGTGCTCCACGGTCAGCCGGGTCCGCCGGGGGTCGGCGGCCAGGTCGGCGTACTCGGGGAAGTGCCGCAGGATCGGCTCGCCGGGATCGGGCACCAGCCCGCCGCCGAGCGCGATGCCGTACAGCAGGCCGACGACGCTCTTGGTGATCGAACGGACGTCGTGCAGCGTCTCCGGGCCGAAGTCCACCGTGCCGAGCGGCACGTTCAGGGCGAAGTCGGGGCCGCTGCCGTAGTGCTCCAGGACCAGGTCACCGTGGCGGGCCACCACGACGCCGTGCAGGCCGGGGGCCCTCCCCTCCCGGATGAGGGCGTCGAGCCGGTCGGCCAGGTCGGGGGCGAATCCCGCCTTCTCGGGAGCGGTCTGCTGCCACATGCGTTTCCTCCGGGTCCGTGAATGTCTCGGTGACAGAGCCTTTCAGGTGGCTTTCAGGTGACAGAGCCTTTCATTCACTTTCCATGGCATCCACCACGATTTCGGCACGCCGGCCGTATCGGCGTATCACCGCGGAAACTTTCCGTCCCGGCCCGTCGTCATAGGGTAAAGAGCAGATAAAGAGCCACATCTCCACGGGGGTCGGAGCGCACGGGGAGGTACGGGGATCGTTGACGGGGAGCCCGGGGGCGGCGGGGCCGCCGATGAGCGCCGAGGGGGTCGAGCACGCCCTCCGCGCCCGCCGTGAGGAGCGGGACCGCATCTCCGACGACGTCCTGGACCTGGAGGCGCACACCGTCTTCCGCCTGCTGGCGAGTTCGCCGCTGCGCGGGGAGACCGCGCGGCGCTGGGAGCTGGTCCGGGCGCGGACGGCCCTGCTCTGGGCTCTGCTGGACGCCTACCGCGCCACGTTCGCCCGGGCCGAGGAGGTCCGGGGCCTGCGGCGGCGGCCGGGGCCCGCCGAGCTCGCCGAGCTGACCGGGCTGCTCACCGAGGCCTCCGTACGGCTGGTGCCCGAGGCCGGTCCGGTGGAGCGGCGGTCGCTGCTCGGGACCGGGGAGCAGCGGTTCACCCTGGACGAGGCGGTGGCCGCCATGGAGCTGGCCTTCCGCGACGTCACCGGCACGATCGCGGACGTCGACGCGGTCTGGAACACGGTGCTGCCCCGGCTCGACGCCGCCGCGGCCGCGGTCGGCGCCGCCCGGGAGCTGCTGCGCGGGCTCGGCGAGGACGGCGGCGGTCACGAGGGGGGCGGCGACGGCGGGCCGGCGGCGTGCGAGCGGGAGATCGAGCGGATCCGCGAGGAACTCCGCCACGACCCGCTCGGCGGCGGCCGCGACGTGGACCGGGACGTGGACCGGATCGCCGCCGAGGCCGGCCGCCTGTACGACAGGGCGCGGGAGGCCGCGGCGCTGCGGCGGGTGTACGGCGAGCGGCGCGCGGCCGTCGGACAGCGGATCAGCCGGGTCGCGGCGGCCGAGGAGGAGTCCCGGCGGGTCCGCGAGGCCGTCCTGGTGAAGATCGCCTCTCCGGCGCTGCCCGATCTCGGCGAGAGCGCCCCGCTCCTTCGCGAGCGCCTGGCCGTACTGGATGCTCTGGGCACGGACGGCCGGTGGCCGGAGCGCGCGGAGCTCCTCGCCGGACTGGAGCGCGCCGCCGACGAGGCGCTGCGCCGGGCGGAGCGGGCCACGGCGGTCCTGCGCGAGCTCATCGCCCGCCGCGACGAGCTCAGGGGCCGGCTGGAGGCCTTCCGGGCGAAGGCCGTACGGCTGGGCCTCGCCGAGCACGCCGAGCCCGCCCGGCTGTACCGGCACGCACACGACCTGCTCTGGACGGCCCCGTGCGACCTGCGCAGGGCGACGGTGGCCGTCACCGGATACCAACGCGCCACCGAGGGAGCCGCCCGATGAGCCACTGCACGCAGCCGGACTGCACGGGGAGCATCGAGGACGGCTACTGCGACCTGTGCGGCCACGCCGCCCAGCAGCCGCCGCCCGCGAACGCCCCCGCACCGGGCGGCGCCTCCCCGCCGGGCTCCGCGCCCCTCTCCTCCCCCGGCTCCCACCCCGCACCGTCCCGCGCCCCGTCCGGGCCCGCACCGTCCCGCGCCCCGTCCGGGCCCGCGCCCTCCTCCTCGCCCGTCACGATCCCGTCCGGCGGCCGGGGTCCCGGCTCCACGCCGAGCCGGGGGACCCGGGGAACCGGGGGCTCGCGGCCGGGGCTGCTCGGCACGGGACTGGCCGAGGTCCCGCCCGTCGTCTACCGGGACCCGGTGACGGTGGTGCTGAAGGACCCCCAGGTCCCGGAGGAGAAGCGGTTCTGCAGCAGGTCCGACTGCGGCCGCCCGGTGGGCCGGAGCCGGGACGGCCGCCCCGGGCGCACCGAGGGGTTCTGCCCGCACGACGGCACCCGGTTCTCCTTCACCCCCAAGCTGCGCGAGGGCGACCTGGTGGCCGGGCAGTACGAGGTGAAGGGCTGCCTGGCGCACGGCGGGCTCGGCTGGGTCTACCTGGCCGCCGACCGCAACCTCGACGGCCGCTGGGTGGTCCTCAAGGGGCTGCTGAACACCGCCGACGCCGAGGCGCTGGCCATCGCCGAGGCCGAGCGCCGGTTCCTGACCGGCGTGGACCACGCCAACATCGTCAAGATCTTCAACTTCGTCCGGCACCGGGAGCCGGGCGCCGAGGCCGGGCGGATGGCCGGCTACCTCGTCATGGAGTACATCGGGGGCGAGTCCCTGCACGACCAGCTCCGCCGGCGGCTGCGGGAGAGCGGCGGCCGCGACGCGCTCCCGCTCCGCCAGGCGATCCCGTACGCGCTGGAGATCCTGCGCGCCTTCGCGTACCTGCACGAGCGGGGCATGCTCTACTGCGACCTCAAGCCCGCCAACGTGATCCAGGTCGGGCGGGAGCTCAAGCTCATCGACCTGGGCGCGGTCCGGATGGCCTCCGATCAGGACAGCGCCATCTACGGAACCGTCGGATACCAGGCGCCGGAGATCGCCTCCCACGGGCCGTCGGTCGCCTCCGACCTCTACACGGTGGGACGGACTCTGGCGGTGCTGAGCTTCCCGTTCAGTCCGGTGCGCGGCGGCGCCGAGGCACCCCTGCCCGGCCTCGGGGACCTGCCGGAGCAGGTCGCCCACGAGTCCTTCCACCGCTTCCTGCGCCGCGCGACGGACCCCTCGCCCGCCACCCGGTTCTCGAGCGCCGAGGAGATGGCCGACCAGCTCCTGGGGGTCCTGCGGGAGGTGCGCGCCGCCGAGGACGGCGTCCCCTACCCCTCGCCGTCCGCCCTGTTCGGGCCCGAGCGGATCGCCGCCGGGACCGTTCTGGCCCCGCGCGGCGGCGGGCGGATCCTGCAGCCGCCCGGCGGCGCCGCCGTCGCGGCCGCCCTCCCGGTGCCGCTGGCCGACCCGGCGGACCCGGCCACCGCGTTCCTGTCCGGTCTCACCGCCCGCACCCCCGGCGAGCTGGTCGCCATGCTCGGCTCCGCGCCGGAGACGCCGGAGACGCTGCTCGCGCTCACCCGGATGAGCGCCGAGCAGGGCGCGGCGGAGGCGGACGGACTGCTGGCCAGGGCCGCCGGGGAGCTGGCTGGCGACTGGCGGGTCCTGTGGTGCCGGGGGGTGCACGAGCTCGTCTCGGGCGACCTGGCGGAGGCCGTACGGATCTTCGACCGCTGCTACGGCCTGATGCCCGGGGAGTGCGCGCCCCGGCTGGCGCTCGCGTTCTGCCTGGAGCGCGCCGGGAACCCGGCGGAGGCCATGTGGCTGTACCGGACGGTGTGGCGCACCGACCGCTCCTACGTGAGCGCCGCGTTCGGCCTGGCCAGGACCCTGCTGGCGATCGGCGAGCCGGACATCGCGGTCGCGGCCCTCGACGAGGTGCCACCGAGTTCCAGTCACTTCGTGGCGGCGCGGCTGGCGGCCGTGGCGGTGGCCGTACGGGAGCGGCCCCTGCCCTCGCTGGACGCCGCCGCGCTGGCCGGGACGGGTGAGCGCCTGGCCGACCTCGACGGCCTCGATCCCCGGCGGCGCGCGGAGATGGCGGCCGAGGTCCTGGAGACGGCGCTCGGCTGGCTGGGCTCCGGTGCGGGTTCCGCTCCCGCCCCCGGCTCCGGCCGGGGCGCGGTGAGCGGGCGCCTGCTCGGAGCACCGTTCACCGAGCGCGGGCTCCGGCGGGAGCTGGAGCGCCTCTACCGGGGGCTCGCCCGCTCGGCGGCCACCTCCGCCGAGCGGCACGAGCTGATCGACCGGGCCAACGCCACCCGTCCCAGGACGCTGCTGTGACGGCGGCGCCCGCGACGGGTCCCGATGAGACGGGTGCGGACGGGACGGGCGGCGCGCGGCGCGCGGTCTCCGGCGCGTGCCCCAGGTGCGGTTCGGGCGTGCACCCCGGGGAGCTGTTCTGCGAGTGCTGCGGGCAGCCGCTCGATGCGGCCCGGTGCGAGCGGTGCGGGCCCGCGCCCGTGGATCCGGAGGGGTACTGCGAGCGCTGCGGCCTGCGGCAGCCCTCGGAGGCCGACCACGCCGAGACCGAGGCGGGCGGCGCGGCCGGGGTGAGCGACCGCGGCCTGCGGCACTCCCGCAACGAGGACGCGATGGCGCTGGTCTCGGCGGACGGCGTGACGGTCGGCGTGGTGTGCGACGGCGTGTCCTCCTCGCCCCGGCCGGAGAGCGCCTCCGCCGCCGGCGCGGAGACCGGCGCCGCCGTGCTGCTGGCGGAGCTCCGCGCGGGCGCGGATCCGGCGGCCGCCACCCGCGCCGCCGCCGTGCGGGCCGCCGCCGCCGTGGCCGGGCTCGGTTCCTCGGTGGACGACGCGCCCGCCTGCACCTACGTCTCCGCCGTCGTGGGACCGGAGACCGTCACCGTCGGGTGGACGGGCGACAGCCGCGCCTACTGGCTCCGCGCCGGATCCCCGCCGGTGCCGTGCGACGACTCCGCCACACCCACCACGCCCGTCGCACCCACCGCGCCCGCCGGCTCCGGCACCCCCGCCGGCCCCGTGTCCGCCGGCCCCGTGTCCGCCGGCGCCTCCGCGTCCACCGGCCCCATGGTCCCGCCCGACCCCGCCTTCCGCTCCGCGCCCGTACCGCTACGCGACTCCGTCCTCCTCACCGAGGACGACGTCGTCGCGCCCAGCGTGCTGTCCGCCTGGCTCGGGGCCGACGCGGGCGAGGCCGCGCCGCGCGTCCGGGTCTTCGCCCCCCAGGAGCCGGGAGTGGTCCTGGTCTGCAGCGACGGCCTCTGGGGCTACCTGGAGGACGCCGGCTCCCTCGCCCCCTTCACCGCGCCGGGCACCCCGCTGGAGGCGGCCCGCGCACTGGTACGGCACGCGCTCGCGGCGGGGGGCCGCGACAACATCACCGTCCTGGTGATCCCGTTCTGTCCACCGCCGCCGTAGACCGGCCCGCACCCGATCCCGGGAGGAACGTGTGAGCGACCAGCCCCTGTTCACGTTGGACATCGACCAGAACAAGTACCTGCCCGCCGGCGGCGGGGAGATCCACGCCGTCCTCACCGTCGAGGCCGCCGGACCGGCGGAGTCCTCGGCCGGCCCCGTCGAGGCCGCCGAGGTGATCATCGTCGACGCCTCCGGCTCGATGGGGGGATACAAGATCACCGAAGCCCGCCAGGCGGCCCAGGCCGCGGTGGAGGCACTGCGCGACGGGGTGCACTTCGCCGTCGTCTCCGGGACCCACGAGGCGACCAAGATCTATCCGCCCCGGGCCGGGCTGGCCAGGGCGGACGCGCAGACCAGGAAGCAGGCCGCCGAGGCCCTGCGCAGGCTCCGCGCCGACGGCGGGACCGCGATCGGCAGGTGGCTGCGGCTCGCCGCCGAGCTGCTGGACGGCCACCCCGGGGCCGTCCGGCACGCCATCCTGCTCACCGACGGGCAGAACGGCGAGAACGCGCAGGCGTTCGACGCCGCTCTGGCCCACTGCGCGGGCCGGTTCGTCTGCGACAGCCGGGGCGTCGGGACCGACTGGGCCCCCGCCGAGCTGCGGAAGGTCGCCGACGCGCTGCTGGGAACCTCCGGGTTCATCCGCGACGCCAGGGACCTGACCGCGGACTTCGAGGCGATGGTCGAGAACACCATGGGCAAGGCGGTGGCCGACGTCGCGCTGCGGATCTGGACCCCCCAGCACGGCCGCGTGAAGTACCTCAAGCAGGTGTCGCCCACCCTCGCCGACCTGACCGGCCTGCGCGTCCCGGCCGACCAGCTGACCGGCGACTACCCGACGGGGGCGTGGGGCGCCGAGGCGCGGGTCTACCACCTCTGCGTCGAGATCCCCGCGGGCGCGATCGGCCAGGAGGTCCGGGGCGCCTGGGTCCGGCTGGTCCGCGCCGACAGCGGCGAGGTCGTCGCCCGGGGCAACGTGCTGGCCCAGTGGACCGACGACCTGGCGCTGTCCACCCGGGTCAGTCCCGGCGTCGCCCACTACACCGGGCAGGCGGAGCTGTTCGGCCTCATCCAGGAGGGGCTGGGCGCGCGCGCCGCGGGCGACCTGGACACCGCGACCGCGCGCCTCGGCCGGGCCAGGCGGCTGGCCGAGGAGTCCGGCAACGACGGCACCGCCCGGTTGCTGGACAGGGTCGTGGAGATCGATCCGGGAACCGGTACCGCCCGGCTCCGCCGTACCGTCGACAGGGCCGACGAGATCGCACTCGACACCGGCTCGGTCCGTACGGCGCGCATGCGGAGGGACCCCGGCGAGCCGGACCCCTCCGGCGGCCGCGGCGCGGCGGGCTGAGAGGGAGGACGCCATGGTCACCTGCCCCGCGGGACACGCCCCGGGTGAGAGCGGGCTCGCCGACGGGTACTGCGACGTCTGCGGCAGCCGCCTGACCGGCACGGCCGGAGCCGGTGCGCCCGGAACCCACACGGGCGGAACCGGGCCGGGCGGAACCGGGGCGGCGGCCTCTTCCGGGGTCCCCGCCTCCGGAGGGCCCGCCCCGGCGGGCGTCCCGGGCGGCCCCGGCCGGGCCCCGCAATCCGGGCCACCGCAACCAGGGCCACCGCAGTCCGGGCCACCGCAGTCCGGGCCACCGCAATGCGGGCCACCGCAATCCGGGCCGCCGCAGGAGTGCCTCGCCTGCCGCGCGCCGGTCGCCGGGCGATTCTGCGAGGACTGCGGCCACGACCAGACCGCCGCCCCGGACCCGGTCGGCGCGCCCGGCGCGACACCCGTACGGCCGTACGGCACCGGCCCCGCGGACGGCCCGCCGGGCGGGAACGGCGCCGGGAGCGCACCCTCCGGGCGGGCGTCCGGGAGCGGGCCCGGGGGCGGGCCGGCGGCAGGATGGGAGGCGACGGTCCAGGCCGACCGGGCCCACTACGACCGGATGATCGCCCAGGGCGGGCCGGACTCCGAACGGGTGCTGTTCCCGCCGTACTGCCCCCGGCGCGACATCCCGCTGGCGGGCCCGGAGATCCGGATCGGACGGCCGAGCCGGTCCAGGAACCTGGTCCCGGAGATCGACCTGAGCGGCCCGCCCGAGGACCCCGGCGTCTCCCACCTGCACGCGGTCCTGCTCCCCGGTCCCGGCGGCGGATGGACGCTGGTCGATCCCGGCTCGGCCAACGGCACCGTGGTCAACGGCAGGCAGATCGGGATCAACGAGCCGGTGCCGGTGGGTGACGGCGACCGCATCCACCTCGGCGCATGGACCCTCATCACGTTGCGGCGCAGGAGAGAGACATGACACCCGTCCCGGTGAACCAGACTCCCGCGGCCCCGGGCGCGGTCTCCGCGCCGGGGACGGCCCCGCCGCCGCACCGGGCCCCGGTCCCGTCCGCGCCCCCGCCGGCTCCGGGGGCGGCCCGCAGCGCTCCGGCGCCCGCCGGGACCGCGGGCGCTCCCCCGCGCCCAGGGCCGTCCCGCCTGCGGAGCGTGCCCGGCCGGGTCCTGGCCGTCACGGGCGGCACCGTGATCGCCCTCACCCTGCTGTTCGGCGCCCTGTCGTCGTCCTTCCAGACCGTCGGGGACGGCCTGGACGTCATCGGCCACGACGCCGGCCCGCAGGTCGTGGCCACGGCCGACCTCTACTTCGCGCTCAGCGACATGGACACCCAGGTCGCCACCGTCCTGCTGATCGGCGACGAGCACGGGCTCGGCAAGGGGCGTCAGCGCGCGCTGGACGTGTACGAGCGGCGCAGGAGCGACGCCGGGCGGGCGGTACTGCAGGCGTCGGCGCTGGCCGGCGGCGACCCGGCCGAGCGGCGGACCGTCCAGGCCGTGCTGGACGGCCTGGGCCGCTACGAACGGCTGGCCGCCCGCGCCATGCTCCTGGACGAGCAGGCGGGGCACGCCGCGGGCCCGCCGCCCGGGCCGGTCCTGGGGCTCTACCGGCAGGCGACCGACCTGATGCGGCTGGAACTGCTGCCCATGGCCTACAACCTCACCCTGGAGAGCGGCACCGTCGTACGCCGCGCCCACGAGGAGCAGAGTTCCGCCCTGCGGACGGGACAGGTGCTCGTGGCCGGGGCCGGGGTCCTCGCCCTCGGCGGCCTGGCCGGGCTCCAGGTGTTCCTCGCCCGGCGGTTCCGCCGGGTGTTCAACCCGGCCCTGCTGGTGGCGACGGCGATCGCCGGGACGTACACGCTGACCGGCTTCACGGTCCTCGGCAACGAGGCCGGCGTCCTGGACACCGCCAAGAGGGACGGGTTCGACTCCGTCCTCACCCTCGCCCGCGCCCGGGCCGTCGGCAACAGCATGCACGGCGACCAGAGCCGCTACCTGCTCGACCCCGAGCGTGCCGACACCTACGAGCAGACCTATCTCGACAAGTCCCAGTCGGTGCTCTACGCGCCGAGCGGCAACCTCACCGCGTACTACAAGGCGGTGGACGCGGGGGTGGAGGCCTACCCGGCCGAGGACGTGTTCCTCGGTCTCATCGGCCAGGAGGCGGCCCGCGCCCGCCTGCCCGGCAGCGAGGCGGCGGTCTCCGAGGTGCTCCGCCGGTACCGGGAGTTCCAGCGGGGCGACCGGCTGATGAGGGCGGCGAGCCCGCGCGCGGCCGTCGAGGAGCTGGTGGGACCGGTGGAGACGAGGTTCGGGGCGTACGACGCCGCGCTGGTGGAACTCGCCGGGCTCCACCGGACCGCGTTCGACCGGGCGGTGCGCAGCGGCGAGGAGCAGGTGGCGGAGCTGTGGTTCCTGCTGCCCGTGGCCATGGTCTCCACCGCTGTGCTGATCGTCGCCGGGGTCTGGCCCCGGCTGTCGGAATACCGTTGACGGGAGGGGCCATGCGATCTCCGGGCCTGCTGGCGAGGACCGCGCTCACCGCGCTTCACACCGGAGCCGGGCGTGCCAGGACCGCCCAGACCAGAACGGGGCGGACCATGACGGGGCGGACCGGGACGGGGCGCGCCAGGGCGGCGCTCGCGGCGGCCTCGGCGCTGGCGCTCCTGGCGGCCGGGGCGTGCGGGAGCGGCCGCCCCTTCGCCTCGATCCTGGACCAGGCGACCCTGGTGGTCGGCGTCAAGCCCGACCAGCCCGGCCTGGGCATGAAGGTCGGCGAGGGCCGCTACGAGGGCTTCGACGTCGACGTCGCCACCGAGGTGGCCCGGCGGATCGGGGTACCCCGCGTCAGGTTCGTCACCGTGCTGTCCTCCAACCGCCAGGACTTCCTCCAGTCCGGGAAGGTGGGCATGGTCGTCGCGACCTACTCGATCACCCCGGTCAACAGGTCCAAGGTGACCTTCGCCGGGCCGTACTATGTCGCCCACCAGGACACCCTCATCCGCGCGGAGGACAAGGCGGAGATCGACAACGTGCGGGACCTGAAGGGCCGCCGCCTCTGCCAGGCCGCCGGGTCGAACTCCTGGCGGCGGGTGAGGGAGGAGCGGCAGATCGCCGTCGAACTCGTCCCCGCCGCGACGTACGGCGAGTGCCTGGCCAAGCTGCGCGACGGCACCGTGGACGCCGTCTCCACCGACGATCTGATCCTGGCCGGGTTCTCCGCCCGCGCCGGGTCCGCGCTCAGCATCGTCAACGCGCCGTTCACCGACGAGCGGCTGGGCATCGGTCTGCGCAAGGGCGACCTCGACGGCTGCGAGGCCGTCAACCGGGCGCTCACCGCCATGTACCAGGACGGCACCGCCGAGAAGCTGCTGAAGAAGTGGTTCGGCGGCTCCGGCCTGGCGCTCACCTTCACCGTCCCCCAGTTCGAGGGCTGCGCCTGACCGTCAGGAGTAGGAGGCGACCATGCCCGCGAGCGTCCCCGCCGCGCCGATCACGGTGATCACGATCCCGGCGGCCACCGCGGTGCGGCGGCCTCGCCGCACCCCGAGGAAGTACATGATCACATAGGGCAGGAAGCCCGCCAGGCCGACGCCGAGGAAGGGCAGGGTGAGCGCGGCGACCACGCCGGCCGTACCGGCCTTCACCGCGCGGTCCCCCTCGGGGGTGAGCTGGGCCCGGGTGACGTCGCCCGCCTCGGAGTCGGGGGAGGCGTCCACCGGGACGGCCGCGCCGCCGCCGTCGGGGGCGAAGCTGCCCTTGCAGTCGTAGCGGCCCTGGCCCAGCGCCTCGCACGAGACGACCGTGAGCGTGCCGGGTGTGCCGGTCCGGCCCGCCGCCAGCTCGATGTCGCCCACCGCGAACAGGATCGGCATCAGGCAGACGGCCAGCCAGCACAGCACCAGGACCACCCGGGCGATGGGGCCCGGCAGGTTGCCCGGCTGCGGCTTCACGCCGGGCTGGATCGCGTCCACGATCTCCCCAAAAGAGTCACTCATGGACACATGGTGCACTACGCCACTTACTGCTCACCTGCGTCCGGCTTGCAGCCGGATGCGTGCCCGGGCCGCCGGCCCGGGCACGTCCGGGGCGCCCGCCTACGGCTTGCGCCGGGCCTCGGCCTCGGCGGTGTCCAGCTCCGCGGCCTCCTCCGGGGTGGGGGCGGTGCCGCCCAGGTGCCGGGGCTGCCACCAGACGCCCTGCGGGATCTCCGGATAGCTCCGCTGGGCCCGGTCCAGCAGCTCCGCCATGCGCTCACGCAGGTCCGCGGTGACGGCGTCGTAGTCGTCGCCGCGCTTGGGGTTCATCGCCTCGCCGACCAGGATGGTGACCGGCACATGGCGCTGGAGCAGCCGGCGCGGCCGGCCCTTGGTCCACAGGCGCTGGGTGCCCCAGAGCGCGACCGGGACCATCGGCACGCCCGCGGCGACGGCCATCCGGACGGCGCCGTTCTTGATGTCCTTGACGGTGAAGGACCGGCTGATCGTCGCCTCGGCGAAGACGCCGACGACCTCACCGCCCTTGAGCGACTTCAGCGCCGCGCCGAACGCCGAGGCGCCCGCCGCCCGGTCGACCGGGATGTGGTGCATGCCGCGCATCAGCGGGCCGGAGATCCTGTGGTCGAAGACCTCCTTCTTGGCCATGAACCGCACCAGCCGCCCTGCCGGGCGGGCGGCGAACCCGGCGAAGATGAAGTCGAGGTAGCTGATGTGGTTACTGACCAGCACCGCACCGCCGGTCCTGGGAATGTTCTCGGTTCCCTCGATGCGGATCTTCATGTCCAGCGCGCGGAACATGGTCAACGCCGCCCCGATGACCGGGGGGTACACGATCTCAGCCATGGCTGAACCGTACCTCAGCGCGCCGGCCCGCCCCCGCGGAGGATGACGGCCGGGCACCCGCTTCTGCCGGGCCCGGCTCCCGCGCCAGGGGCACCGGCCGCGCCGGGGGCGGAGCGGTCCGGGAGGGGCTCAGGCGGGAGGGGCTCAGGCCGGAGGGACCCAGGCGGGAGGGGCCGCCGCCTGCGGGACCGGGCGCGGGAACCCGGAAGCAGGTGCCGCAGCACCGGCGCGTGCCGCCCCCGTGACGCGGGAGGCGTTCCCCCGGCCGCCTCCCGGCGCGACAGGAACACGGCGGGGCAGCCTCCGAGCGGCGCTCCGGACCACACCAGCCGCGACAGCCTGTGCATCGCCGAGGAGGCGACGACCACGAGACCGCCGCCCCTGCCGCGCAGGTCCCGATGCGCCCGCCCCAGCATCCTCAGCGCGGCGACGTCGCAGAACTCCAGCATTCCGCAGTCCACCAGGACGTGCAGCGCCCCCTCGGCGGCCAGCAGCGACAGTTCCGCCTCCACATGCCCGTGGTTGAAGGCGTCCATCTCGCCCGTCACCGATATGACCGCCGTGGCCGTGGCGGCGTCCCGGTGAACCACACTCACCGTCAGCTCCATGCTCATGGATACCTCGCCGCGCAGCGGACCGCCGTCATTTACCAAATGTCTCACGACTTTCTTCGTGGAACCAGCGGACAGGGCGTTCAGCCGGGCGGGGGCGATTCGGCGGAAAGGCCCTCGAACAGCGCGACGGGCATCTCCCCCTGGATGAGGGCGCGACTGACCGCCGTGAGTTTGAGGTTGCGCGCGCGGGCGTAGCCCCGCAGCAGGGTGAACGCCTGCTCGGGCGCCAGGTGCAGGCGCCCGGCCAGCAGGCCCTTGGCCTGCTCGATGAGGATGCGGCTGTCGAGCGCAAGCTGGAGCTGCTCGCTGACGGTCTCGTGGTGGAGGACGGTGCGCCGGTTCAGGATGCCGATGGCGGCCATGTCGGCCAGGACCCGGCCGAGTGCGGCGGTCTCCTCGCCGAGCCCGCCCGCGACCGCTCCGAACAGGCTCATCGCACCGATGTGCCGGTCGCGCCGGCTCAGCGGCAGGACGTGCACCGCGCCGTACCCGGCGGCCGCGGCGGCGGGGGCGAAGAACGGCCAGCGGCCGGCGGCCGCGGCCAGGTCGGGGCAGCGCACCGGCGCCCCGCCCCGGTAGGCCTCCAGGCAGGGGCCCTCCTGGTGGTGGAGCTGGGACAGCGCCAGGATCCTGGCCTCCTCACAGGAGGCCGCCACCATGCCGAGCGGGCCGGCGGGGTCCGCCAGCAGGACCGCGCAGGCGGTGACGCCGAGCAGGTCCACGGCGTGGCAGGAGAGGCCGTCCAGGAAGTCGATGACGTCGAAGTCGTCCACCAGTGTGTCGGCCAGCTCCACGAGAACCTGGCCGAACCGCCGTTCAGAGGAGCCCATCCCTTCTCCACAAGGCGTAGGAGCGTGAAAGTGCGTTCCCCTTACCCCGCGGGAGCGGATATAGCGGCTTCACCGGAAAAATCATGGTCAGATCCGCGCCGCCGCTCTGGTAAATGTCAGAGTTGACACTTACACTGCACCTTAAATGCTAATTTGTAACATGAAGCATGATTTGTACGATTTTAAATCGCACATCGTGACTTTCGGACCGTCCAGACCTCGCGGCATCGATGCCGCCATGGAAGGCCCCCGCGGGAGCCGCCGCTCGGCAGCCCTCCATGACCGGCACGAGTCCCGTACGGCGCCGGTGAGGAGTGGTGCTTCCATGACCAGCAGCTCGGCCGTCCGGAGCCCGGACCGTCTCCGCAGACGCCCGCCCGCGTCTCCGGCTCCCCCCGTGGAACCCCCCGCCGGCCTCCCGTCGCCCGCGCCCCCCGCACCGCTGCGCGCGCCCTCCTTCGCCTTCCGCTCCGGCGACCGGGCCGCCGGACGCTTCCGGACCGGAGACCTCCGGCCCTGAACGGGGCGGTCGCGGACCTCGCGGTCCGCACGGCCTCGCGAACCCCTCTCCCCGGCCGCACTCTCGCGAATCGGTGGCCGGTCCCGGCTTGGTTTTCTATACTTCGTTATGAAGTTGCCCGACCACACAGTGCGATCATCTGCATCGCCCGGTGCACTCGGCAGCCACGATCCCTGAGCCGTCCAGACCCCGCGGCCCCAGTGACACGGGCGGAGGCGAGACCACACCCGGGGCGGGACACCGCCCTGAATCCGTCTCCCCTGCGTCTCCACCGACGACGCCGCGGGGACAAGGTAATGGACATATTCCGAACGACGGTCCGGCACGTGAACGGCCACGCACTGGTCGCGGTGGCCGGTGAGCTCGACATCGCCACCCGGCCGGAACTCTGCTCGTGCGTGGAGCGGGTGCTGGGCACCCGCCCCGACACGCTCGTGCTCGATCTCGGCGGCGTCACCTTCATCGACGCCCGGGGCCTGGGCGCCCTCCTCCTGCTGCGGCGGCACGCGGCGGAGCTGGACACGAGGCTGCTGCTGTCCCATGTCTCGCCCGCCGTCCGCTCGGTCCTCGTGATGACCGGTCTGAGCGATGCCTTCACCGTGTCGGCGGAGGCCGCGTCCGTGAGCGCGTCCGTGAGCGCGTCCGTGAGCGCGTCCGTGAGCGCGGCCCCGGCGGACGCCTCCGCCGGCGGGTTCGCCCCGCCGGGCTTGCCACCGGCGGCCGGCGGGCACAGGTTGGATCTGTGAAGAAGCTCATCAACGCCGCCGATTCGGTCGTCACCGACGCATTGCGCGGGATCGCCGCCGCGCATCCGGAGCTCCGGGTGGACCCGGAGAACCGGATCGTGCTGCGCGCCTCCGGGCCCCGCCCCGGCAAGGTCGGCCTCGTCTCCGGCGGAGGGTCCGGGCACGAGCCGCTGCACGGCGGGTTCGTCGGGTACGGCATGCTCGACGCCGCCTGCCCCGGCGAGGTCTTCACCTCCCCGGTCCCCGACCA
The DNA here is from genome assembly GCF_014203605.1 of Thiemannella venezuelensis. Classification (GTDB taxonomy): domain Bacteria; phylum Actinomycetota; class Actinomycetes; order Streptosporangiales; family Streptosporangiaceae; genus Planomonospora_A; species Planomonospora_A venezuelensis. Next base: position 28,554 of record NZ_JACHJJ010000013.1, read on the forward strand.
GGTGATCGAGGCCAGCACGGCCGTGCACGGCGGCGCCGGCGTGCTGCACGTGGTGAAGAACTACACCGGTGACGTCCTCAACTTCCAGCTCGCCGCCGAGCTCTGCGCCGAGGAGGGGCTGGAGGTGGCGAGCGTGCTCGTGGACGACGACGTGGCGGTCCGCGACTCGCTCCACACCGCGGGCCGCCGGGGCACCGGCGCCGCGGTCTTCGTGGAGAAGGTCGCCGGAGCGCTGGCCGAGGAGGGGGCGCCGCTGGCCGAGGTGGCGCGGGTGGCGCGGGAGGTCAACGCCCGGAGCCGATCCTTCGGGATCGCGCTGAGCGCCTGCACCACACCGGCCGCGGGCGAGCCCACCTTCGAGCTGGGCGAGGCCGAGGTGGAGCTCGGCATCGGCATCCACGGCGAGCCCGGCCGCGCCCGCTCGGCCATGGCCGGGGCCCGCGAGCTGGTGCGCACCGCGGTGGAGGCGGTCGACGAGGACCTGCCGGTCTCCGGTGACGTCCTCGTCATGCTGAACGGCATGGGCGGCACACCGCTGATCGAGCTCTATGTCGCCTTCGCCGAGGTCGCCGGCCTCCTGGCCGACCGGGGCGCCCGGGTCGCGCGCAGCCTCGTCGGCAACTACGTCACCAGTCTCGACATGCAGGGGTTCTCCGTCACGGTCTGCCGTCTGACCGGCGAGCTCACCCGCCTGTGGGACGCGCCCGTGCAGACTCCGGCCCTGCGCTGGGGGCGCTGAGGTGGACGCGCGGTTCTTCACCGCCTGGATCGAGGAGGCCGCCCGGTCCCTCCGGGACGGCAGGGACGAGCTCACCCGGCTCGACGCCGCGATCGGCGACGCCGACCACGGGAGCAACCTCGACCGGGGCTTCACCGAGGCGGTGCGAGCGCTCGCCGAGCGGCGCCCCGCCACCCCGGGGGCGGTTCTGGCCCTGGTGGGCGGCACGCTCATCCGCAAGGTCGGCGGGGCCTCCGGGCCGCTGTACGGCACGGCGTTCCGCGAGGCGGGCAAGGCCCTCGGCGAGACTCCGGAGGTGTCCCCGGCCGGGTTCGCGGCGGCGCTGGAGGCCGGGGTGGCCGGCGTCCGGAGACTGGGGTCGGCCGCCGAGGGCGACAAGACCATGGTGGACGCGCTCGCCCCGGCGGCCCGGGCGCTGGCGGAGGCCGTACAGGACGGGCGGGCGGCCGCGGAGACGCGGGCGGGCGCCGGCCGGGACCCGTCGGAGACCGGGCGGGGAGACGGCGGGCTCGCCCGCGCCCTGGAGGCGGCGGCCGCGGCGGCGGAGGCCGGCGCGGAGGCGACGGTCCCGATGCAGGCGCGCAAGGGCCGGGCCAGCTACCTCGGCCCGCGCAGCGTCGGCCACCTTGACCCCGGTGCCGCCTCGGCCGCGCTCATCCTCCGGGCACTCCACACGGTGGCGTCCCGGTGAGCGCCCCGGCGTCCCGGGCGGACCGCGGCGACGGGGGCCGCCCGGTGGTGGGCGTCGTCCTGGTCTCCCACAGCGGCCCGCTCGCCGTCGAGACCGCGGCGCTGGCGGCGGGGATCTGCGGGACGGGCGTCCCTCCGGAGGCGGCCGGAGGCACCGGGGACGGCGGGCTCGGGACCGGCGCCGACCTGATCGCGGCCGCGATCGCCCGGGCGGACCGGGGCCTCGGGGTGGTCCTCATCCCCGATCTGGGCGGCTCGGTGCTGGCCGCCCGGCTCTTCGAGGGGCCGGGAGTCGTGGTCGCCGACGTGCCGTTCGTGGAGGGCGCGATCGCCGCCGCCGTCGCGGCGAACGCGGGCGGGTCGCTGGAGGCCGTGCTCGCCGCGGCCGAGGAGGCCCGGCACTTCCGCAAACTCTGACCCGCCGGGACCCGTCAGCCCGTCAGTGCACGTCAGCCCGTCAGGAACCGGCGCGGAGTCCGCGTGCCGGGCCGCCGCTCCTCACGCCGGCCGGTCCTCCCCGGCCCGGACACCGGTGCGCCGCCCTCCGACGCAGAACCGGTTGCCCTCGGGATCGGCGAGCACGACGTACGGCGGCTCCTCGGGCCGGGGGTTCTCCGGGTAGTACGGCCAGTCGACGCGCTGCGCGCCCAGCGCCACCAGCCGGTCGACCTCCTCGTCGAGGTCGCGCTCCCCCGCGTCGAGGTCGAGGTGGATCCGGGGCAGCTCCTCGGCGGGGCTCTCGCTCACGTCCATCGCGATCGCGACCCCGGCCGTTCCCGGCGGAGGCTCCAGGACGATCCACTCGTCGCCCTCGAAACGCGGTGGCCGCCGTACGTATCCGAGCGCCCGGCGCCAGAACTCCCCCGCCCGCGCATCGTCCGTGACACCCAGTGAGATCTGCGCAACCGTCGTCATCGGCCGAGGCTACCAAGCCGTCCCGCGGCCCTACTTGTGCCGGAAGTAGACGAACAGGCGGCCGTGGTTCTTGGCGTCCTTGTCGATGCGGTGGTAGAGGGCCTTGATCTCTTTCTGGTCGAGGAAACGCAGGACCTTCTTCTTGAGCTGGCCCGAGCCCTTCCCCGGAATGATCTCGACCTCCGAGGCCCGCTTCCTGATGGCCTCGTCGATGATCCCCCGCAGCGCCTTGTCGATCTCCCCGCCCCGGTTGTAGATGGGGTGCAGGTCCAGCTTGAGCTTCACAGCGTCTCCTCCGCCCGGCGGTCCGGCTGTTCGATCATGTCAGGCTCGGCGCGGAGCCGGCACGCTCCACGGTACGGCCTCCGGCCCGGTCACGGCGCCGCGGACCCGGGCCCGCCGTCCGGTGCACCCCACCGCCGCCCCGTCCCGCACCCGGACCTGCGCGAAGAGGACCGCCGCATCGTGGGAGAGCCGGTCCTCCAGGTACCTGTCCACCTCGGCGGCGCGGGGAACCGCGGTGAAGCGGTAGGACGAGCGGTCCTCCTCCGCGGCCCGCGCCAGATCCGGCGCGTGGCCCATCGCGAGCGGCTCCAGCCGTACGAGCGACCCGTGGAGCACGGGGACGTCGAAGCGCAGGCTCATCGGCTCTCCTCATCGCTCCCGGCCTTGGCGCCTTTCCCTCGGGGCAGGTTGCCGGACCGTCGCCGGGCCGGGTCCCTCGGGTCCTCTCGATGATCTCGGCACAGATCATCGCCAGGCGCGGAACCGCATGTCAACGCCTCCCGGCCGGCGTAAAGCACCCGACTATTACTTGCAAGTGATTTGCAATAAGGCTAGCCTCGGGGCGCTTCGTCGATCTGCGAGAGGACCTCCATGAGGCTGGCCCGGCGCCTGGCCGCCCTGACCGTGACGTCCGGCCTGCTGGCCACCGCGTGCTCCGCTCCCGCGACCGGTCCCGCGGCGCCCGCCGGCGACGCGTTCGTCATCGGCCTCGGCTCCGAGTTCGAGACGCTCAGCCCCGTGATGGGCTACGCCCCCGACGGCGGGTCCCTGATCTACGAGGGCCTGATGGCCCGGGAACCCGACCTGTCGGTGAAGCCCGTGCTCGCCGCCGCACCGCCGGTCACCTCCGGCGACGGCAGGACCGTCACCTTCACCCTCCGCGACGGTGTGAGGTTCCACGACGGCAGGCCGCTGACCAGTGCCGACGTCGAGTACACCTATGAGGCGGTGCTGGAGGAGTCCAACAACTCCCCGATCCGGGGCGACTACGCCGCGATCGAGGAGGTGGACGCGCCCGACGCCAGGACCGTGGTGTTCCGGCTCGCCCACCCCTACGCGCCGCTGGTCCAGCGCACCACACTCGGCATCGTGCCCGCCGGCGCCCCGCTGACGGGTGATCGGCCGGTCGGTTCCGGGCCGTACCGGTTCGTGTCCAGGATCCCCGGCGACAAGATCGTCCTGGAGGGCAGCAAGGACCACCGGGACGGCGCGCCCGCCATCGGCAGGCTGGTGCTGGCCTTCGCCGAGGACGACAACGTGCGGGCCACGCGCATGTCGGCCGGGGAGTTCGACGCCGCGATCCTGCCGCCCAGGGCCGCCGCGCGCTTCGAGGGGCAGCCGGGTCTCACGGTGCACAAGGTGCCCAGCGCCGACTACCGGGGCATCATGTTCCCGCTCGGCCGGCCGGTCACCGGGGACCGCGCGATCCGCAGGGCCTTCAGCCTGGCCATCGACCGCAAGGCGATGGTGGACACCGTCCTGGCCGGGGCGGGAGAACCCGCCTTCGGCCCGGTCTCCCCCGCCACCTCCTGGCACAACCCCGAGGTGACCGGCTCCCCCGCCGCCGACCCCGAGGCGGCGCGCAAGGCGCTCGAGGAGGGCGGCTGGGCGCCCGGCGAGGACGGGATCCACGTCAAGGACGGCGTGCGGGCCTCCTTCACACTCATGTACCCGGCCGGGGACTCGCTCCGCAAGGAGCTCGCGCTGGCCGTGGCCTCCGACGCCAGGAAGATCGGGGTGGACGTCCGGCTCGCCGGCCTCGACTGGGACGCGATCGAACCGCGCATGTCCCAGGACGCCCTGATCATGGGCTGGGGCAGCCCGTACGACCCCGACTACGTCAACTACGAGCTGTTCCACAGCTCCTACGCGGGCAAGGGCTTCTTCAACCCGGGCCGCTACGGCGACCCCGAGGTGGACGACCTCCTGGAGACCGGGCGCGAGTCCGGCGACGAGGCCGTCCGGAGGAAGGCCTACCGCGACTTCCAGAAGATCGTGCGCGACGACGAGGTCTGGACCTACCTGGTCTTCCTCAAGCACGTCTACGTGATCCGCGGGGACTACCGGGGCGTGCGGCCCGGCGTGGACGCCCACGAGCACGCCACCGGCGGGCTGTTCCGCGACATCCACACCTGGAAGCCCGCCCCGTGAAGAACCCGCCCGAATCCCCGCCCGGCCCGGTCCCGCCCGCGGCCCCGCCCTCCACGGGCGGATCCTCCGCGTCCAAGGCTCCGCAAGCCCTTCCGGGCCGCCCGGCGCGGCGGTCCTCCGGGCTGGGGGCGTCACTCGCCCGCATGGCGGCCTGGCGGCTGGCCTTCGCCGTACCGCTCCTGCTCGCGGTGACGGCCGGCATGTTCGCCCTGGCCCAGGCGTCCCCCTTCGACCCGGTCCGCCAGTACCTGGGGGACCGCGCCGTGGTCACCGACCCGGCCGTCGTCGAGCGGATCCGGGCCAACTGGGGCATCGACCGGCCGGTCCTGGAGCAGTACGCCACCTGGCTGGGCAACCTCCTGCGGGGCGACCTCGGCGACTCCCGCTCGCTGCACCTGCCGGTGGCGCAGGTCATCGCCGAGCGGCTGCCGTGGACCCTGCTCGCCACCTCCGCGGCGATCGTGCTGATGCTGGCCGGCAGCCTGGTGGCCGGCGCCCTGGCGGCATGGCGGCGCGGCTCCTGGCTGGACCGGGTGATCGTCGGGGGCGCGTTCGCCAACGAGGCGGCCCCGGTGTTCTGGCTCGGGCTGCTGGCGATCTGGGTGTTCGCGGTGAAGCTGGCCTGGCTGCCCGCGGGCGGTCTGACCGACGCCGCCTCCACCGCCGTGGAGGTCGGGGACGTGGCCGCGCACATGGTGCTGCCGGTGACGGTGCTGGCGGTCTCCCAGTCGTCGTGGCTGGTCCTGTACGTCCGCGAGTCGGTCGTCGGCACCCTGCGGGAGGACTTCGTGACCGGCGCGCGCGCCCGCGGCCTGCGCGAGCGGACCGTGCTGGTCCGGCACGCGCTCCGCTCGGCGCTGCTGCCCTTCCTGACCCTGCTGGGCGCGCGCGTCCCGGAGCTGGTCACCGGGGCGATCCTGGTGGAGACCGTCTTCTCCTGGCCCGGCGTCGCCTCCGCCTCGGTGCACGCCGCGCTCTCCGCGGACTTCCCGCTGCTGGCCGCGCTCACCCTGCTCGGCACCCTCGCCGTCGTCGGCGGCAACCTGCTGGCCGACGCCGCCTACACCGTCGCCGACCCGCGCGTGCGCGTCCTGGGAGTGGGCTGACGTGAGCCCCTCCCCGCGTCCGGCGACGGGGTCTCCGTGCTCCGAGGAGATTCGATGACCGCCCCCGCGACCGCCCCCGCACCGGTGCCGGAGCCCGGCGCCGCGCCCTCCCGCCGCCCCCGCACCGGCCCCCGGTGGCCGGTACGGCTCGCCGCCGCCGTCCTGGCCGCGCTCGGGCTGGCCGTCCTGCTGGTCCCGCCGCTGGTCCAGCTCGACCAGCAACTGGTGGACCTGCGCTCGGCGGGACTGCCGCCCTCCTTCGAGCACCCGCTGGGCACCGACCAGGTCGGCCGGGACGTGCTGCTCCGGTCGGTCTACGGCCTGCGCGTGTCGTTCCTCGTCGGACTGGTGGCCGCGCTGGTCAGCATGGTCATCGGCGGCCTGGTGGGCCTGGCGGCCGGCAGCCTGGGGGGCGTGCCCGACCGGCTGATCATGCGGGTGGTCGACGGCTTCACCTCCGTGCCGCACCTGCTGTTCGGCATCTTCATCGTGGCGATGTTCTCGCCCAGCCCGGTCGCGGTGGTCGTCTCGGTGGGCGTGACGCACTGGACGACGGCGGCGCGGATCGTGCGCTCGGAGGTGCTGTCGCTGCGGTCGCGGCCCTTCGTGGAGGCCGCGATCTCCGGGGGCGCGGGCCGGCTGCGGGTGGTCCGCCGCCACCTGGCACCGCACCTGGCGCCGCACCTGCTGCTGGCCACGGTGCTGATGGTGCCGCACGCGATCTGGCACGAGACCGCGCTGAGCTTCCTCGGCCTGGGGCTCCCCGCCCACCTGGCCTCGCTCGGCAACATGATCAACGACGGCCAGCGCTCCCTGCTGGCCGGGGACTGGTGGTCGAGCCTGGTGCCCGGCCTGTTCATCCTGGTCCCCACGCTGGCCGTGGCCGTGCTCGGGCAGCACTGGCGCGACCGGCTCAACCCCCGCCTGCGATCGGAGCTGTCCCTGTGACCGAGCCCATCACCGCAGGGTCCGCCGTGCATCCCGCCCGCGCGGAACCGCCCGCCGCGCAGACGAGACGGCTGCGGGCCGAGGGGCTGACGGTCTCCTTCCGGCTCCCGGACGCGACGGTGCGGGCGGTCTCCGGCGCGGACTTCGAGGTACGGCCCGGCCGCTGCCTGGCCCTGGTCGGCGAGTCCGGCTGCGGCAAGTCCGTGCTGGCCCACGCGCTGCTCGGGCTGCTGCCCGGCAACGCCGAGGTCTCCGGGCGGGTCCTGCTGGAGCAGGACGGGCAGGAGCTGGAGCTCGTCGGCGCACCGCAGGCCGTACTGGCCCGGCGGGTGCGGGGGCGCTCGATCGGGCTGATCCCGCAGAGCCCCGCCACCCACCTGACCCCGGTGCGGACCGCGCGGGCGCAGCTGGAGGAGGCGCTGCGCGAGCTGGGCGCGGCCCGGCCCCGGGAGAGGGCGGACGAGCTCGCCGAGCGGCACGGCCTGCACCCGGCCGACCTCGACCGCTACCCGCACGAGCTGTCGGGCGGCATGGCGCAGCGGGTGGCCAACGCGATGGCGCTGGCGGGGGACCCGTGGCTGCTCCTGGCCGACGAGCCGACCAGCGGGCTGGACAGGCCGCTGGTGGACCGGGCCATGGCCGCGCTGCGGGAGCTGTGCGACGAGGGCCGGGCCGTCCTGCTGATCACGCACGACCTGCGGGCGGCGGAACGGGTCGCCGACGACGTCGCGGTGATGTACGCCGGCCGCCTGGTCGAGGCCGGCCCCGCCGGGAAGGTCCTGCACCGCCCGCGCCACCCCTACGCCGCCGGGCTGGCCGCCGCCCGGCCCGACCGGGCGTTCGTCCCGATCCCGGGCATGCCGCCGGAGCTGACCCGGCTCCCGGACGGCTGCGCCTTCGCCCCGCGCTGCTCGGCGGCGGGCGCCGCCTGCGCGGTCCCGCCGCCGACGACCGGCGGTGTGGCCTGCCACCATCCCCTTCCGGAGCAGGACGCCCGCGGCGGCGGGGGCTCCCCGGACCGCGACCCCCTGGAGAGCCGCCGTGCTTGAGGCCCGCGAGATCACCGTCCGGTACGGCCGGCAGGCCGCGCTGGACCGCCTCTCGTTCACCCTGGAACCGGGCCGGACGACCGGTCTGGGCGGACCGAGCGGCTGCGGCAAGTCGACGCTGGCCCGGGTGCTCTCGCTGATGCTGCGGCCCGCGTCCGGCACGGTGACCGTGGACGGCCGGACGGTGCGGGGGTGGCGTCAGCGCGCCCCGCGCGAGCTGCGCACCCGGGTGGCCCTGGTCTACCAGCAGCCGCGCCTGGCGGTCGATCCGCGGCTCACCCTGGCCGAGATCATCGCCGAGCCGTCGGCCGCCGCGGGCCGGGCCGACCCGGACCGGGCGGCCGCGCTGGCCGCGGAGACGGGCCTGACCCGCGACCTGCTCACCCGCCGCCCGCACGAGGTGTCCGACGGGCAGCTGCAGCGGGCGTGCGTGGCCCGGGCGCTCTCCCTGGAGCCGCGCTACCTGATCTGCGATGAGATGACCACCATGCTGGACGCCTCCACCCAGGCCCATCTGGTCGCGGTCGTCGAGGCCTACCGGGAGCGGAGCGGGGCGGGCGTGCTCGCCGTCAGCCACGACGACGTGCTCCTGTCCCGCTGGGCGCACCGCACCGTGCGGTTCGACCGGCCGTGACCCGGCAGGGGCCCGTCACGGCCTCCTCCGCCGTGCGAGGTGTCCGTCCGTCCCGTCTCCGCTACGGCACGTCTCCGCTACGGCAAAGAGTCACAGGACGCCCCCGGATTCCCCTGGCATTTGTGTCAACTTCTTGATCTAGCCGGGGGGATCACCCGAAGTTAGAGTCCCTGTCATGATCGGCTTCCCCGCCGGGCGGCCGGTCGCTTCGTCACCCAGCGGGGAGGGCCGAGGGCCTCCCCAGCCTGCCTCCACCGGGGCGGGCGGGTGGCCTCTGCGCCTTCCTGGACGGATCCCCACAGGGAGGTCTCGTGTCAAGGAAGCCCGGTTTATCCGGTGTGAAACGCGTGGCGATGCTCGCCGCGGGCATCGGGCTCGTCGTGGCGGCGGCGCCGCCGGCGGGCGCCACCCCCACTCCCCCACCGCCCTCTCCGTCCGCGAAGTGGACGGCGACCCCGCTCACCGGGGGCGAACCCGTCCAGGGCGCGAAGTCGCCCACGGGCAAGCTGGCCCGCAGCGACGAGAAGCTGCTGAGGTCCACCTCCGGTGAGACGGTCAACGTGATGGTCAAGCTCGACTACGACTCCCTCGCCGCCTACCGGGGCGGGCTGAAGGGCCTCCCCGCGACGAGCCCGGCCAAGACCGGCAGGCCCCTCGACGTCGGCAGCGCCGACGCCAGGAAGTACGGCGAGCACATCGAGAAGATCGAGAACACCTTCCTCGCCGAACTGGAGCGGAACGTTCCCGGGGCCAGGGCCGGGCAGCGGCTGCGCACCGTCTACGGCGGCATGGCGCTGAGCATCCCCGCCGACAAGGCCGCCGAGCTGCTGAAGCTGCCCGGCGTGGCGGCGGTCCAGGACGACCGGCGCGAGCAGCTGCTCACCGACTCCAGCCCCGCCTTCATCGGGGCTCCCGCGATCTACGACAAGCTCGGCGGCAGCGCCTCCTCGGGCAAGGGCGTCGTCGTGGGCATCCTGGACTCCGGCGTCTGGCCCGAGCACCCCCAGTTCGCCGACCCCGGCACCCTGCCCGACGCGCCGCCGACCCGCGACGGCGGCCCCCGCCTCTGCGACTTCGGCGACAACCCGCTGACCCCGGCCGCCGACCCCTTCGTCTGCAACGACAAGCTGATCGGCGGAGGACCGTTCCTGGAGACCTACAACGCCGTCGTCGGCGGCGAGGTCTACCCCGACAGCGCCCGCGACTCCAACGGGCACGGCACGCACACCGCGACCACCTCGGCGGGCGGCCCGGTGGCCGACGCCGACCCGCTGGGCATCAGCCGGGGGCCGATCCACGGCATCGCCCCGGCCGCGCACGTCTCGGTCTACAAGGTCTGCGGCCTCGCGGGCTGCTACAACTCCGACTCGGTCCAGGCGGTCGGCCGGGCCATCCTCGACGGCGTGCAGGTGATCAACTATTCGATCTCAGGCGGCTCCTCGCCGTACAGCGACCCGGTCGAGCTGGCCTTCCTCGACGCCTACGCGGCGGGCGTGCTGGTCTCGGCCTCGGCGGGCAACGCCGGCCCCGGCGCGGACACCGTCGACCACGTCAGCCCGTGGGTGACCACCGTGGCGGCCTCCACGCAGGCCAGGACCTTCCAGTCCACGATCACGCTGGCCGGGTCCGGCGGCGCCGCGGCCACGCTGAAGGGCGCCTCCATCACGCCGGGCGTCGCCTCCCCGCTCCCGGTGGTGCTCGCCTCGGCGCCGCCGTACTCCAACGCGCTGTGCACGGCCCCCGCGCCCGCCGGCCTGTTCACCGGGAAGATCGTCGCCTGCGAGCGCGGGCCCGGCCGGGTGCTCAAGAGCTTCAACGTGCGGCAGGGCGGCGCGGCCGGGATGATCCTCTACAACACCACGCCGCTGGACGTGATGACCGACAACCACTGGCTCCCGACCGTCCACATCGACAAGCCGGAGACCGACGCCCTGCTCGCCTTCCTGTCCGCGAACCCGGGGGCGACGGCCTCGTTCACCCAGGGCGCCACGACCACCTGGCAGGGCGACGCGATCACCACCTTCTCCTCGCGCGGGCCCGGCGGGGACTTCCTCAAGCCGGACGTCTCCGCGCCCGGCCTGCACATCCTGGCCGGTCACACGCCGACGCTGGAGGACGCGGCGGGCGGCCCCCCGGGCAACCTGTACCAGGCCATCGCGGGCACCTCGATGGCGGCGCCGCACGTCGCGGGCGCCGCGGCGCTGGTGTTCGCGCTGCATCCGGACTGGACGCCGGGCCAGGTGAAGTCCGCGCTGGAGACGACCGCCAAGACCGCGGTCACCAAGCAGGACCGGACGACCCCCGCCGACCCGTTCGACACCGGCGGCGGCCGGATCGACCTCACCAAGGCGGGCGACCCCGGCCTGACCCTGGACGAGACCGCGGCGAACTTCGCCGCCTCGGCGGCCGACCCGATGAACCGCATCGACCTGAACCTGCCGTCGGTGAACGCCCCCGTCATGCCGGGGCTCATCACCGCCAAGCGGACGGTCACCAACGTCACGGACAGAACGCTCACCTACACCGCCTCCGGCACGACCGTGGACGGTGCGAAGATCGCGGTGCTGCCGCCGGTGTTCACCGTGAAGCCGGGCAAGAGCGTCAAGCTCACCGTGGCGATCACCGCCCCCGGGCTGCCCGACGGGCAGTACTTCGGTCGGGTGAACCTCAAGCAGGTCGGCGGCAAGCGGCACCTGCACCTGCCGGTGGCGTTCTTCCGCAAGGAGGGCGCGGTCCCGGTCGAGCAGACCTGCGAGCCGGCCGTCATCGCCCGCACGACCGGTGAGTCGACCTGCACGGTCAAGGTGGACAACACCACACTTCAGGACGCCGAGGTGACGGCGCTCAGCACGCTCGACGCGCGGCTGCGGCTGAACGGCGTGACCGGGGCGACGCAGATCGGCTCCCAGATCGCCACCGTGAAGACGACGCTGGCGGCCAGGCAGCCGGACCGGCCGGGCATCGCGCCGGGCACCGGGCCCGCGCCGTACCTCCCGCTCGACGGCTTCGGGGTCGCCCCGACGCCGATCGGCGACGAGCAGGCGCTGAACTTCACCGTTCCCGAGTTCAGGTTCGCCGGGAAGACGTACACGAGGATCGGCATCGTCTCCAACGGCTACACGGTCGCCGGAGGCACCACGGGCTCGGCCGACATCGAGGTCACGCCGCAGACCCTGCCCGACCCGGCCCGGCCGAACGGGGTGCTCGCCCCCTACTGGACCGACCTGGACGGCACCGCCGCCCCGGGTGTGTTCGTCGCGACCCTGACCGACGGCGTCAGCGACTGGCTGGTGGTCGAGTGGCGGCTCCACGTCTACGGGACCACCGACCTGAAGGTCTTCCAGCAGTGGATCGGGCTGAACGGGACCGAGGACATCACCTACACCTACGACCCGGGCGACCTGCCCGGTGAGCCGCCGTCCGGGTACGGCCTGACGGTCGGCGCCGAGAACGACGAGGGCACCGCCGGCGGGCAGATCGGCGGCCCGCCCACCCAGGATCTGCGGGTGACCAGCACGCCCGGCGCGCCCGGCGGCACCCTGACCTACACGATGAAGGTCAGGGGCGTCTCCCCGGGGACCGGGACGGTGACGACGAGCACGTCGACGCCGCAGGTCAAGGGCGTCACCATCGAGGTCGACCGGATCACGGTGCAGTAGTGCCTCCGGGGGCCGGGGACGGTCCCGGCCCCCGGAGCACCGCCGTACACCCGGGGCCCGGCACCCGCCGGACCCCGGGCCGCCCGCCGGGTCAGCGGTGCAGGTAGTCGACCAGGGAGGCCTTCTCGGTCTCCAGGAGCTCGATGGAGCTCTTGACCACGTCGCCGATGCTGACGATCCCCACCAGGCGGCCGTCGGACACGACCGGGACGTGCCGGATGCGGTGGGTGGTCATGGCCTGGCGCAGGTGGTCGACGTTCGCCTCCGGCGGGCAGGTCCGGACCTCGGCCGTCATGATGGAGGAGACCGGGGCGCCCAGCACGTCCGCGCCGCGGTCGTGCAGGCGCCGCACCACGTCGCGCTCGGAGACGATCCCCGCGATCGACGAGCCGTCCTCGGACACCACCACGGCGCCGATGTTGTTCTCCGCCAGCACCGCCAGCAGCTCGGTGACGGTCGCATCGGGGCGGACGGTCGCGACGTGCGATCCCTTGCCCTGCAGAATCGTCCCGATAAGCATCGACATCACCTCGGTTCAACCAGGCTCAGGTGTATTCCTACATTGCCCTGCCGTGCCTCCGCCTAAGCGCCTTCGGCGGCAAACCTCAGTTGACCGGGAGCAGCCGTACCGCGTCAAGAGCGAGGGAGAGTTCCACGATGTCCAGCGGGCGGGCCAGGGAGCGCCCGGTCAGCTGCTCGATCCTGCGGATGCGGTTGAAGACGGTGTTGCGGTGGCAGTAGAGCTGCCCGGCGGCGCGCATCGCCGAGCCCTCGCAGCGCAGCCACGCCTCCAGGGTGCCCAGCAGCACCTCGCGGTCGGCCGCGTCCAGGGCCAGGATCGGCCGGAGCACGGCGGCGCTGAGGTGGCCGGCGAGCTCGGGCTGGCTCACTACCAGGGCGGCGGGGAGCCGGTCCTCCAGGCGGGCGATCTCGGGCCCCTCCCCGGCGCAGGTCCGCAGCGCCAGTTCGGCGAGCCTGCGGGCGCGGCCCAGCTCGGCCAGCCCCTCGACGGCCGGGCTGATCCCGGCGGACCCGGTGACGTGCGGGCGCAGGGCATGGGCCAGCCCGTCCATCTCCTCCTCGTGCAGCAGGACGACCGCCACCTCGTAGTCGGGGCGCATCCGCCACAGCAGCCGCATCGCGCCCAGGCTCGCCGGGCGGGCCCCGTCGGCGGTGTGGCCGTCGCGGCCGGGCAGCCGGGTGATGACGACCGCGTAGCGGCCGAGCTCCGGCAGGTCCAGGGCGGCCGCGGCGCTGCGGACCAGGGTGGCGTCGGCCCGGTCCTCCAGGAGCGCGTCGAGCAGCGCCTGGACCCGTTCGGCGGTGCGGCCGAACATCTCCGCCTCCCTCCTGCGGTAGGCCTCGGCCGCGGCGACCGCCTGCCGGTCGACGGCGCTCCAGACCTTGGTGGCGCTGCGGATGAGCACCGGCAGGCTGTCCGGCTCCTCCTCGGCGATGACGCCGACCAGCCCGTCCCACATCACCTGGGCGGAGACGCGGTAGCTGCGCAGCAGGGAGTCCATCGGCAGCCCCTGCTCGGCGCGGCGCAGCGCGGTCTTCTCGGCCTGCTGCAGGTCCCGCCGCTCCGCCAGGGGCACCAGGATCGCGCCGATGCCGTCCCGCATGGCCTCGTAGACGCTCTGCCAGTGGTCGTCGGTGGGCACCATCCGGCGGTAGGCCTCGTCGGTGTCGCGGGTCCTGGCCACCAGCTCATCGGTGAGCTCGGGGAGCCTCTGCAGCAGCCGGCCGGCGGCCAGGCGCATGATCCTGCGCACCTCGTCATCGGTGGTGGTCCGGATCCCCATCGGCCAATGGTGTCAGGAACGACCCGAGCGGAACAAGGTTCTGTTCTCTTTCGTGACCCTCGGTTGTGCTGACGCACAACAGGCACCGGCCCCCCGTGGGCACCAGTCCCGACTTCACCCGAGCCTCTGGACTGACGTGAACCGTCTGGGTTGGGTGCGTTCATCGGTTGTCAGGAGGCATACATGAACGTCCACGACCCCAGGCCGCCCGGAGCCTCCGGGCTCACGGTCAGGGATCTGGCGGTGAACTACGGTCCCGTGACGGCCCTGCGCGGGATCTCGCTGGACGTGCCGCGCGGAGCCGTGGTGACGGTGCTCGGCGGGAACGGCGCCGGCAAGTCCACGCTGCTGCGCGCCATCTCGGGAACGCTCCGATTCCAGCGGGGCGGGATCACCTCGGGCGAGGTGAGCTTCGACGGGATGAGGCTGTCCGGCGCGAGCACCTCCGCCGTCGTCGCGCACGGCGTCGTCCAGGTGCCCGAGGGCCGCAAGGTCTTCACACGGATGACCGTGGAGGAGAACCTCAAGGCCGGCGCGCTCGGAGCGCGGGACCGCAGGTCCGCCGCCGAGGCAAGGGAGCGGGTGCTGGAGCTCTTCCCGGTCCTCGCCGAGCGGGCCCGGCAGCGCGCGGGCCTGCTGTCCGGCGGCGAGCAGCAGATGCTCGCCATGGGCCGCGCGATGATGGCCTGCCCGCGGGTGCTCCTGCTCGACGAGCCGACCCTCGGCCTGGCGCCGCTGATGGCCGCCCGGATCGCCGACACCGTCCGCGAGATCAACGCCCAGGGCACCACGGTGCTCTTGGTGGAGCAGAACGCGGCCATGGCCCTCTCCCTCGCCTCCCACGCGTACGTGCTGGAGGTCGGCGAGATCGCCCTCTCCGGCCCGGCCGACGAACTCGCCGCGAGCGACGAGGTGCGCCGCCGCTACCTGGGGATCGGCGACGACACCGAGGACCTGCTGGGCGGCGTGACCGTCCGGCGCCCCGCCCTGAGCAGGTGGTCGGCATGACCCCGCCCTCCTTCCCGCCGCCCTCCTTCCCGCTGCCCCTCTCCTCCGCATCCTTCGGACGGTCCGTGTGAGCGATACATACCAACCGGACGGTATGACGTCCATCCCCCGGCTGGAGGTCCGCGACGTCACCGTGCGCTTCGCCGGCCTCACCGCGCTCGACGCGGTGAGCTTCACCATCGAGCCGGGCAGCGTCCACGCGGTCATCGGCCCCAACGGCGCCGGCAAGTCCACCTGCTTCAACGTCCTGTCCGGCGTCTACCGGGCCACCTCGGGCAGCGTGCGGTTCGGCGACGCGGAGCTGACCACCATGCCGCCCCACCGCATCGCCGGCCTGGGACTGGCCCGCACCTTCCAGAACATCGCGCTCTCACCGCTGCTGTCGGTGCGCGACAACATGATGCTCGGCCGGCACCGCCTGACCCGCGCCGGCTTCGTCGCGGCCGGGCTGCGGCTCCCGTCCGCCCGCAGGGAGGCCGCCCGGCACAACGCGCGGGCGGAGGAGATCGCCGCGTTCGTCGGCCTCACCGAGCGCCTGGACGTGCCCGTGGGGCTGCTGCCGTACGGCGTGCAGAAGCGGGTCGAGCTGGCGCGGGCCCTGTGCATGGAGCCCAGGCTGCTGATGCTCGACGAGCCGGTGGCCGGCATGAACGGCGGCGAGCGGCGCGACATGGCCGAACTGATCATGGCCGTCCGGGAGAGCCTCGGGATCTCGATCCTGCTCGTCGAGCACGACATGGGCATGGTGATGCGCCTCGCCGACGCCGTGACGGTCCTGGACTTCGGCAGGCTCATCGCCGACGGCCCCCCGCAAGAGGTCCAGAACGACCCCGAGGTCATCCGGGCGTACCTGGGCGCGACGAGCGAGACCGAGGAGGCCGCTTCGTGAACACCTTCATCGAACTACTGGTGGGCGGGATCTCCGCGGGAGCGGTGTACGCGCTGGTCGCCCTCGGGTTCGTCGTCATCTTCAAGGCGACCGAGGTGGTGAACTTCGCCCACGCCTCGCTGCTGCTGGTCGGCGGCTTCGTCATCGCCAAGATGCATCCCGTGGTCGGCTTCTGGGCCGCCCTGCTCCTCGGCGTCGCCGGGGCGGCCGCCCTGGGCGCCCTGATCGAGTTCGTGGTCATCCGCCGGGCGAACGTGGCCGTGCACAGCGTGCTGGCGATCGTGACGATCGGCGTCGACCTCATCCTGGTCACCGAGCTGACCCGGCAGCTCGGCACCGAGGTGCTCGCCCTCGGCGACCCGTGGGGCAGCGACGTCCTGCAGCTCGGCTCGGTCAACATCCCGGTGACCCGGATCGCCGCGCTCATCGCGGCGACCATCGTGATCACCGCGTTCCTGCTGGCGTTCAAGTACACCAGCTGGGGCGTGGCCATGCGCGCCAGCGCGGAGGACTCCGAGACCGCCGCCCTGATGGGCGTGCGGCGCGGCCGGGTCTCGATGGGGGCCTGGGCGGTCGCCGGGGCGCTCGCCGCCGTCGCGGCCCTGTTCATGTGCGTCTTCCCGACGCCCGGCCTGGACCGCAACGTGACGGCCGTCGCGATGAAGGCCTTCCCCGCGGCGATCCTCGGCGGCCTCGACTCCACCGGCGGGGCGCTCGCCGGCGGGTTCATCATCGGGATCACCGAGGCGCTGGTCGGCGGCTACCAGGAGGAGCTGTCCTTCCTCGGCCGGGGGCTCGGCGACGTCGCGCCGTTCCTGGTGATGGTCATCGTCCTGCTCATCCGCCCCGCGGGGCTGTTCGGGACAAAGGAGCTGGCCCGTGTCTAAGATCATCACCGTCCTCTGGTGGGTCCTGGTGGCCGCGGGGGTGGTCATCGCCCCGTTCTACCTGGACGGCATCTGGCTGCAGGACGGGCTCTTCGCGATGGCGGCGGCGATCGGGGCCATCGGACTCAACCTGCTGACCGGCGCCACCGGCCAGCTCTCCATGGGGCACGCGTTCTTCCTCGCGGTCGGCGCCTTCGGCTACGTCTACTTCGCCTCCGTGCCCGAGGACGGCGGCCACGGGCTCGGCGGCCTCGGCCTGCCCACTCCCCTGGCGGCCGTCCTGGCGGTGCTCCTGTCCGGCGTGGCGGGAGGCGTCTTCAGCCCCATCGCCGGCCGGCTGAAGGGCGCCTACCTCGGCATCGCCACGCTGGCGCTGATCTTCATCGGCCACTTCGTGATGTCCAACGCGACCCCGGTGACGGGCGGCCACAACGGCCGCCCGGTGCCGCCCATGGAGCTGTTCGGGTTCGCCTTCACCGACACCCCGGAGCCCCTGGTGATCGCCGGGGTGCCGTTCGGCGCGCTGGAGCGGCTCTGGTTCCTCGGCGTCGCCCTCCTGGTCGGCGCGGGGCTGTTCGCCCGCGGCGTGCTACGGGGCCGCCCGGGACGGGCCATGAACACCATCCGCGACCACGAGATCGCGGCGGGCGTGATGGGCGTCCCGGTCACCCGCTACCGCGCCGGCGTGTTCGTGCTCTCGTCGATGTACGGCGGGCTCGCCGGCGTGCTGATCGCCCTGGTCTTCCGGCAGACCGTGCCGGACTACTTCGGCCTCATCCTGGCCCTGTCCTACCTCGCGATGATCATCATCGGCGGGCTCGGCTCGGTCGCGGGAGCGGTGGTCGGCGCGTTCTTCGTGTCGATGCTGCCCTCGCTGTTCACCCGCTACAGCGACGCCCTGCCCCTGGTCGCCCCCACGGGGCAGGAGGGGGTCGGGGCCGCAGAGGCCGCCCAGATCCTGTACGGCCTGGCCGTCGTCGTCGTCGTCCTCTTCCTGCCCGGCGGGCTGTTCGGGCTCTTCACCCGCCTACGTCTCCGTCTCACCCGCCGGACGGCGCCCGCCTCGCCGGCGAAGCACGCTCTCATCCCCACTCCCGAAACAAGGAACTGACATGAGGATTTCACGGACCTCCGCCCGGGGGCTGGCCGCCGTCGCGGTCCTGGCACTGGCCGTCACCGCCTGCGCCAGTGAGAAGGCCACCGGCGGCGCGACCGGCACCGCCGCCAGCGGCGACGGGGTGAAGACCGGCCCCGGCGTCACCGCCGACAAGATCACAATCGGCATGATCACCGACCTGACCGGGCCCTACGCCTCGTTCGGCAAGAGCCTGACCAACGCGCAGCAGCTCTACTTCGAGCAGGTCAACCAGGCCGGCGGCATCTGCGGCAGGCAGTTGGAGGCTGTCGTCCGCGACCACGGCTACGACGTGCAGAAGGCCGTCGCCGCCTACACCGAGATCGGGCCGAAGTCGGTCGCGCTCGCCCACGTCGTCGGCTCCCCCATGGTCAACGCGGTCAAGCAGCGCATCGAGGCCGACCAGATGCTCACCATCCCGCAGGCCTGGGCCACGCACCTGCTCGGCAGCAAGCCGATCCAGGTCACCGGGACCACCTACGACATCGACATGATCAACGGTGTCGACTACCTGGTCAAGGAGAAGGGCATCAAGACCGGCGACAGCATCGGGCACCTGTACTTCGAGGGCGACTACGGCGAGACCGCGCTCAACGGCTCCAAGTTCGCCGCCGAGAAGAACGGCCTGAAGCTCGTGGAGCAGAAGATCAAGGCGACCGACCAGGACATGACCGCCCAGGTCGCCGCCTTCAAGAAGGCCGGGGTCAAGGCCATCCTCGTCTCCGTCGGCCCCCGGCAGACCGCCTCCCTCGTCGGCGTCGCCCTGGCCGGCGGCATGAAGGTGCCGTTCCTCGGCAGCAACTCGGCCTACTCCCCGCAGCTGCTGCCCACCCCGGCGGGCCCGGCGCTGCTGGCGAGCTTCGAGTACGTGACGGCGGGCGCCCCGATGAGCTCGGACCTGCCCGCCATCAAGAAGCTGGGCGAGGACTACAAGGCGAAGTACCCCGGTGACGCCGTCGACAGCGGCGTCTCCGCCGGCTACACGGCCGCCGGCATCGTGGTCGACGCGCTCAAGAAGGCCTGTGAGAGCAAGGACCTCACCCGGGCCGGCGTGGTCGCCGCGCACCGCGGCCAGAACGCCTGGGGCGAGCAGTACGGCGGGACCATGGACTTCACCGCCTTCGACAAGCCCGCCTCCCTGCGGTCCTACGTCGTCAAGCCGGACAAGGACGCGCTGGGCGGCGCGGTCATCGTCAAGGAGCCCTTCACGGCCGACATCGTCGGCGAGTACCAGATCCCCGCGAGCGGCTGATCACCGCTCTCCTCCTGCGGCCCGCACCCCCTACAGTGGGTGCGGGCCGTACGGCCCCGCGGGACGGGGCGCACCTCCGGGCCGGAGTAATGTGTGAAATACCACAGACCTTCGCTCCCCGGGGACACGATGACCGAGAAGCTGAACACCGGCAGCCACGACCTGCCGGTCTCCGAGGCCCTGGCCGCCTTCATGCAGACCGGGTGGGCCGACACCCACCGCGGCGACCTGGCCGCCCTGCCGCTCGCGGCCTACACCGCCAAGCGCCGCGCGGCGCTGGCCGCACGCTTCCCCGGCGAGCGGCTGGTGATCCCGTCGGGCACCCTCAAGGCCCGCAGCAACGACAGCGACTACCGCTTCCGGGCGCACAGCGCCTTCGCCTACCTCACCGGCGACCAGGAGCCGGACGACGTCCTGGTCGTCGAGCCCTCCGGCGCGGCCACGCTGTTCCTGCGCCCGCGCTCGCCCCGGTCGGCGCCGGGCTCGGCCGGGCAGGAGTTCTACCGCGACCGCCGCTACGGCGAGTTCTGGGTGGGCCGCCGCCCCGACCTCGCCGAGGCCGAGACGCTCTACCAGATCGACTGCGCGCCGATCGACCGGCTCGGCGAGGCCCTGGGTGGCCCCGCGCGGGTGCTGCGCGGGGTGGACGCCTCGGTGGACGGCCGGGTCGCCCCGCACGACGGCGACGCCGAGCTGGAGACGTTCCTGTCGGAGATGCGGCTGGTCAAGGACGAGTGGGAGGTCGCCGAGCTGCAGTTCTCGGTGGACGCCACCGTCCGCGGGTTCGAGGACGTGGTGCGCGCCCTGCCGCAGGCCCTGGCCCACCCGCGCGGCGAGCGCTACCTGGAGGGGGTCTTCGGCCTGCGCGCCCGGCTGGAGGGCAACGGGGGCGGCTACGACAGCATCGTGGCCTCCGGCGCCAACGCGTGCGTGCTGCACTGGATCCGCAACGACGGCCGCCTCCACGAGGAGGACCTGCTCCTGCTCGACGCGGGCGTGGAGACCGACGGCCTCTACACCGCCGACGTCACCCGGACCCTCCCGCTCTCCGGCCGCTTCAGCCCGGTCCAGCGCCAGGTCTACCAGCTCGTGCTCGACGCCCAGGAGGCG
Source organism: Thiemannella venezuelensis (assembly GCF_014203605.1). Taxonomy (GTDB): domain Bacteria; phylum Actinomycetota; class Actinomycetes; order Streptosporangiales; family Streptosporangiaceae; genus Planomonospora_A; species Planomonospora_A venezuelensis. The sequence continues at coordinate 48,816 of NZ_JACHJJ010000013.1, forward strand.
GCGATCGCCGCCCTGCGGCCCGGGGCGCGCTTCCGCGACTTCCACCGGGCCGCCATGCGGGTCATCGCCGAGGGCCTGCACGACTGGGGCGTGCTGAAGATCAGCGCGGACGAGGCGATGGAGCCCGGCAGCGGCCTGTACCGCCGGTACACCCTGTGCAGCAGCGGCCACATGCTCGGCATGGACGTGCACGACTGCGCGAAGGCCCGCTCGGAGGTCTACCTGGACGGAGTGCTGGAGGAGGGCCAGGTGCTCACCGTCGAGCCCGGCCTCTACCTGCAGCCCGACGACCTGACCCTCCCGCCGGAGCTGCGCGGCATCGGCGTGCGGATCGAGGACGACCTGGTGATCACCGCGGACGGGGCCCGCCTGATGTCCTCCGGGCTGCCCCGCCGCCCCGACGAGATCGAGGTCTGGATGGCCTCCCTGCGGGCCTGACCTCGGTTCCCGCGCCCGGCTCCCGGCTAAAGGTGTGAGGCCCTGACAAGTTGTGATCTGGGCCTCATACCTTTTCATCAAATTCCGGAGGAAGCATCGACTTACTGGACTACCCGTCAGTAAGGTGACTGATCCATGGTCGGAGACGCGGATTCCGGGGTGGTCATGGCGCAGCGGACGGCGGGTTGATGGCGTACGGCAGGCGTGACGCGGTCAGCGGGTACGTCATCCGCCGGACGACCGACGCGCTCGGCCGGGTAGGCGACATGTCGGTGATCGCCCTGGAGGGCTTCCGCCGTACCTGGGACGTCAGGACCTGGTTCTGGGAGTTCGTCCAGCAGTGCTGGTTCCTCGCCCGCGTCACCAGCGTCCCCGTGCTGCTCGTCTCGCTGCCCCTGGGCGCCACCGTCGCGCTCCAGGTGGGCGAGCTGGCCTGGCAGCTCGGCGCCTCCTCGGCCACCGGCGGCGCGGTCGTCGTCGGCCTGGTCCGCGAGGTCGCCCCGATGGCCTCGGCCCTGCTCATCGCCGGGGCCGGCGGCTCGGCCATGACCTCCGACATCGGCGCCCGCAACATCCGCGACGAACTGGCCGCCATGGAGGTCATGGCGGTCAACCCCGTCCACCGCCTGGTCACCCCCCGGCTCTGGGCGGCGAGCACGGTGGCGGTGCTGCTGGTCCCGCTGGTCATCGTGGCGGGGGCCGCCGGCGGCTACTTCTTCAACGTCATCATCCAGGGCGTCACCCCCGGCGCCTACTTCGACGGGGCGGTCTCCCTGCTGGTCACCAGCGACCTGCTGGTCACCCTGCTGAAGGCGTGGATCTTCGGCTTCATCGCGGCGATCATGTCCTGCTACTACGGGATGACCTGCCAGACCAGCCCGGTCGGGGTGGGCCGCGCGGTGAACCAGTCCACGGTCGTCACCTTCATCCTGGTCTTCGCCGTCAACTACGTGATCACGATGATCTACTTCCTCGCCTACCCGCCGAGGGCTCTGTGATGGCGGCGGTCCCGGGAGCCCGCACCGTCGGCCACCGCGCGTACGGCGCCCTCCGCGACGGGACCGAGCGGCTGGCCTCGCTCTCGGACTGGCCGATCTTCCTGTGGAAGGTCGTCTTCTACTCGGTCCGGGACATCGTCCTGCGGGCCAAGTTCACCAAGGTCGTGCTCCGCCAGGTCAGCGACGTCGTGGTGGGCGTCGGCGCGACCGTCATCGGCGGCGGCATGGTCTTCGTGGCGTTCACGATGGCCTTCGCGGTCGGCGCCACGGTCGGTCTCCAGGGCTACCAGGGCCTGCAGGCGATCGGAGCCGAGTCGTTCATCGGCCTGGTGGGCAGTTTCGCCAACGTCCGGGAGATCACCCCGATCATCGCGGCGGTCGCACTGGCCGCCCAGGTCGGCTCGTCCTTCACCGCGGAGCTCGGCGCGATGCGGATCTCGGAGGAGATCGACGCGCTGGAGGTGATGGGCATCAACGCCTTCACCTACCTGATCTGCACCCGGGTGGTGGCCGCCCTCATCGCGCTGATCCCGGTCTACATGATCGCGCTGTTCGCCAGTTTCTTCGCCACCCGGCTGATGTGCACGGCGCTGTTCGGCATGGCGCCGGGCGTCTACGACTACTACTTCTACCTCGGCCTGCCGGTGATGGACATCGTCTTCAGCGTGATCAAGGTGGTCGTCTTCGCGTTCGCCGTGATCAGCATCCACTGCCACTACGGGTTCAACGCCACCGGCGGCCCGGTCGGCGTGGGCGTCGCGGCCGGGCGGGCGATCCGCCAGTCGATCGTCACCGTGGTCATCCTCAACCTGCTGCTGTCCTACCTCTTCTGGGGCGAGGGCAGCGGCGTGAAGCTGACGGGGTGAGCGGCGATGGCTCCGGCGACCCGTGGTGAGACCCCGCTCCCGGTCCGGCTGGCGATCTCGGTCGTCGTGATCGTCGCCGTCGTCGCGACGCTCGTGGTCGTCGTGCAGAGCACGGCGAACCGGAGCGGGATGCGGCTGACGGCCGCGTTCACCCGCGCCGGCCAGGGGCTGGACCCCAACTCCCCCGTCAAGATCCGCGGCATCACGATCGGCGGGGTCAGCGCGGTGACCCTGGACGGCGGGGGCCGCGCCGTGGTCACGATGCACGTCGACCCCGGCGTCAGGGTGCCCGAGACCGTCACCGCCGCGATCGAGCCGACCTCGGTCTTCGGCCCGAAGTTCGTCAACCTGATCCTCGGCGCGGGCGAGACCGGCGGCCCCTACCTGGGCGACGGGGCCGTCATCACCAGGACCCAGGCTCCGGTGGACCTCTCGGACTCCCTGGCCGACGCCTACGAGGGCCTCGGCGCGGTGGACCCCAAGGACATCACCGCCATCGTGCACACCCTCGGCCGCGGCCTGGACGGCAAGGGCCCGCAGCTCCGCGAGATCGTCGACGGCGCGGGCGAGGTCGTCGGGGTCGCGCACCGGCGGCGCGACGAGTTCCGGCGCTTCATCGGCGACGCCGCGGCGCTGAGCGGCAGCCTCTCCGACAAGGGCGACGAGATCACGGGGATCTCCGCCGACGTCAACGTGCTCACCCCGGGCCTGCTGGAGCGGGCCGACAAGATCCGCGCGCTGCTGCGGGAGTTCGACGAGCTCTCCAGCCTGACCGCGTACGGCCTGCGCAAGCACCGCGGCGACCTGAAGGCCGCGGTGAACGCCGGGGAGCGGGCGGCCGCCCTGATCTACGCGCAGCTCGGCCTGGCGGGCGACGGCGTGCGGGGGCTGAACCAGGTCCTCGTCGCGCTGAACGACCTGGCCGCGGGCCAGGGGCCGGGCGGCGCCAACCAGCTCAAGATGGCGGCCTTCGTCGCGACCGACGTCTGCGAGCTCTTCGTCGGCGCCTGCGGCTCCACGAACGGCAGGTGAGCCGATGGCCGGGTCCAGAGAGCAGATCCAGCGGCGCTGGACGCTGGGCAAGTTCGCCCTGTTCCTCGCCGTGACGGTGACGCTGATCGTCCTGATCGGCGCGCAGATCGCCCGGGTGGGCGTGGGCGACACCTACAGTCTCGTCGGCACCTTCGACGATGTCGCCGGACTCCACGTGGGCGACCAGGTGAAGATCGCCGGCGCGCCGGTCGGGCAGGTCGACTCGATCGAGGTGGTGAACGGCCGGGCCGAGGTCACCATGAGCGTGCAGACCTCGGTGCGGGTGCCCTCCGACAGCTCCGCCGCGGTGCGCTGGCGCAACACGATCGGCCAGCGGGTCGTCTACCTGGAGCCCGGCACGGCGAAGGACATGCTGGGCGACGGCGCGCGGGTCAGGCGGACCAGCTCGGTGGTGGACATCGGCGCGCTGGTCAGCGACCTGGGCCCGCTCACCCGCAGTCTCGACCCCGAGCAGATCAACCAGCTGCTCACCGCGGCCGGGCAGGCTCTGGACGGCAACCAGAAGAACATCCCGAAGCTGGTGGAGAACCTGGACGACCTGACCACCACCGTCGCCGAGCGCAAGAAGATCATCCAAGGACTGCTGGAGGACTACGCCACGGTGACGGGCGTGGTCGCCCGCAGGGACGAGCAGATCTCCCGGCTGGTGGACAACCTGGTCACGCTCACCGACGCGTTCGCCCGCAACCGCAAGCTGATCGACGAGGCCCTGGTGGAGCTGTCCACCACGGTCAGGGTCAACGACCGGGTACTCGGCGAGAACTCCCGGGAGTTCGGCCGGGTGGTGGACAGCATGACCCGGCTCACCGGCGGCGTCCGGCGCAACATCAGCAGCATCGAGAGGGTGCTGGCCACACTCACCCCGCCGCTGCAGCGCTCGTTCCAGGTGACCGGCCGGGGCCACTTCGTCACCACGGCGGTGCCCTGCCTGGCGCTCGGCCCGCTGCCCTGTCCCTATCCGATGAACAGTCCCCCACCGCTGCGCGGCGGTCTCAAGCTCACCAGCACGGGGAACCTGCGGCGAGTGCTGGTGGGGCCCTGATGGCGATCAAGTCGTTCCGTGACCGCAACAAGACGGTCGTCGGTGTGGTCTCGCTGGCGGTCCTCGGCGCCGTGCTGCTCGTCACCTTCCTCGTCGGCAACCTGGGCCTGCTGGAGGGCGGCTACACGATGTCGGCGATCCTGCCGGACTCCGCCGGGCTGCGCTCGGGCAACGACGTGCGGGTGGCCGGCGTGCCCGTCGGCAAGGTCACCGACGTGCGGGCCGACTACGGCAAGGGCCACGTGGTGGTGACCTGGAAGGTGGACGACGGCATCCGGCTCGGCCCGCAGACCCGTGCCGAGATCACCCTCTCCAACCTGCTGGGCGGGCGCTACGTCAAGCTCACCGGACCGGTCACCCGCCCCTACATGGACGAGCTGCCCGAGGAGAGACGGCTGATCCCGATGGAGCGGACCAGCACCCCGACGCTGATCACCGACGCGCTCAAGGACGCCACCCGGCTGCTGGACAGGCTCGACACCGACTCGGTCGACAAGCTCCTGTCGGAGCTGGCGGAGCTGGAGCCCGCTCCCCAGGGCCGGGTCAGCAAGCTGCTGGACAACATCGGCGAGCTGTCGGAGATCATCAGCGAGAGCGAGCCCGAGCTGCAGAAGCTGCTGGACAACGGGAACAAGATCATGGAGGTCCTGGAGTCCAAGGACGAGCAGCTCGGCCGCCTGATCGACTCGATCGAGATCATGCTCGACGAGCTGCGGCTCCGCCGCGACGAGCTGAAGTCCTTCCTCGGTGAGGGCAGCGACCTGGTCAACAGCATCAGCGACCTGGTCAGCCGGCACGAGAAGAACCTGATCAAGATCATGGACGACGTGACCGCGATCAGCAACCGCCTCGACTCCACCAGCGGCAAGAACCTCAACTCGGTCCTCGCCTGGGTCGGGCCCACCTTCTCGGGGCTGGCCACCACCGGCGGGCGCAACCCGTGGGTGGACGCCATCGCCGTCGGCCTCGGCCCGATCAACCCCGAGGTGCTCGGCGCCATCCGCAAGGACAGGAGTGACCGGTGACACGCCTGACGGACCTGGCCCGCCTGATCCGGCGCGGGCGGCGCGGGCTGCTCGCGGCCCTGCTCGCCGCGGTGCTGCTGGTCTCGGCGGGAGGCTGCTCGCTGCTGCCCGGCGGGGCGGGGCCGTACCGGCTGACCGCCTATTTCAGCGCGGCGCCCTCCCTGTACGAGCAGGCCAAGGTGAAGGTGATGGGCCTGGACGCGGGCACGGTGGAGAAGCTCACCGTCGAGGGGAACAGGGTCCGCGCGGACCTGCTCGTCGACGGGCGGATCCCGCTGCCCGCCGACGTCATGGCGGTAGTCGCCCCGCAGAACACGCTGGGCGAGCGGAACGTGGTGCTCCACCCGCCGTGGAAGCCGGGCATGCCGCGGCTCGCGCCGGGCTCGGTGATCCCCCTGGAGCGCACCGACCTGCCGGTGGAGATCGACGACGCTCTGGAGGCGTTCACCAAGCTCACCGACGCCCTCGACACCGACAAGATGGGCGACGTCGCCGGGAATCTGGCCGACAGCGTCCGGGGCCGGGGCGAGCAGATCAACCGGGCCCTGGACGACGCGGCCGCGCTGACCCGTACCCTCGCAGGGCAGGACGAGCAGCTGATCGAGCTGGCCGACGGCCTGAACGAGCTCGCCGCCAGCCTCAACAGGCGGGAGGGCCAGGTGAAGACGACCATCGACGCCTTCGCCGAGGCCAGCGCCACCCTGGCCGACGAGCGCGAGCGCATGCGGCGCTTCGTCACCGGCCTGGCCGAGTTCGTGCAGCGGGGCGACGCGCTGGTCGAGGCCTACCAGGTGAGACTGCCCCGCGGGGTGACCAACCTCGCCGAACTGGTGATCACCCTGAAGGTGAACAGCGAGTCGGCGGCCAAGGCGATCTCGGGGACCCGCAGGTTCGTCGACAACATGGTCATGTCCTGGGACAAGGAGCACCACGTGCTCAAGTTCCGCCTCGTGCTCAACGCGATGACCCGCGCCTGGCTCACCCCGCTCTTCGACGCGCTCGGCCTGGGCAAGGTGCCCTGCCTCCCGGGCGAGCTGAGCAACTGCCCGTGGCAGGGAAGGAGGTGAGCGGAGTGCGCGGAGCGGACGGAGCTCGCCGGATGACCCATGGGCCGGGAAGGAGGTGAGCGGAGTGCGCGGAGTGGTCGGCGCAGCGCAGCAAGCCGCCCGCGGAGCGGACGGAGCTCGCCGGATGACCCATGGGCCGGGAAGGAGGTGAGCGGCATGGATGCGGTGGCGCGGTGGGGGAGGGTGACCGCGGGGCTGGCGGTGCTCTCGGTGGCGGCGGCGTGCACCCTGCAGACCGCCGGTGCGCCGTCGGGCGAGCTCACCCTCCACGCGACCTTCGACGACGTGCAGAGTCTGGTGACCGGGCACAGCGTCCAGGTCTCCGACGTGCGGATCGGCAGCGTGACCGGCATCCGGCTGGAGGGCTACCGGGCCAGGGTCACCATGTCCATCGAGGACGGGCACCGGGTGCCCGAGGGCACCACCGCGGTCATCGCCAAGACCTCGATCCTGGGTGAGAACTACGTCGAGCTGGACCTGCCGGAGGGCAGGGACATGACCACCGGGCCGTTCCTGGCGGACGGCTCGACGATCGTGAAGACCTCGGTGGAACCGGACATCGAGCAGGTCACCGAGCGGGCCGGGCCGCTGATCGACGCGCTCGGCGCCCAGGACGTGAACGCCATCCTGGACGCCGCGGCGACCGGGATCGGCGGCAAGGGCGAGGACCTCAACCGGCTGCTGCGGCAGACCACCGAGGTCACCGCCGCCTACGCCGAGTCCCGCCGGGATCTCGCCCGGACCATCGACGGCCTGGCCAAGCTCGGTGACGACCTGGCCGCGGGCAGCGCGGAACTGGACAGGCTGCCCGGGAGCGTCAACGACGCCACCGCCCGGCTCAACCACGGCCGCAAGCACGTCAAGAAGACGCTCAGGGAGCTGACCGCCCTGGCCAGGGAGGTCAACGCCACCGTCTATCCGAAGCACGCGGCCCGCCTGCGGAGCCTGCTGCTGCGGCTCGACGGGATCTCCACCTCGATGGTGCGCGGCAAGGAGGATCTGAAGACCCTGATCAGCCGGGTGCAGCGGTTCATCGACCAGCCGCCGATCGTGGTCAACGGCCAGCTCCTGACCTATGTCTGGCTCAAGGGCCTGCTGCTGCCCAAGCCCAAGAAGGACGCCGGGCCCAAGCTGCCCAACTCGGTGGACGACTTCCGCCTGCTGCTGGAGCCGCCGCGATGAGGAACCGCATCTGGATCAACCTCGGTTTCTTCGCGGTGCTCGGCGTCGTGATGACCGTGTGGGCGTTCACCAGCATCATCAAGCTCGACATCATCGAGCGGCCCTACCGGATCAACGCCGAGTTCGTCTCCTCCCCCGGTCTGGTGCGCGGTTTCGACGTGGCCTACCTCGGGGTGCGGATCGGCCGGATCGACGACGTGGCGCTCGCCCCCGGCAAGATCGTGGTGGCGCTGAGCATCGACCGCGAGGTGCGGATCCCGCAGGGCGTCACCGCCGAGGTCCGCCGCAAGTCCGCGATCGGCGAGCCGTACGTGGAGATCTCCCCGCCGAAGGCCGGGGGCGCCGCGGCCCCGATGGCTCCCGGCTCCACCATCCCGCTGGCCAGCACGTCGGTCCCGCTCGACTACCGGAAGCTGTTCGACGGGGTCGGCAAGCTGCTGAACGCGGTGCCGCCCGAGGACGCCCAGACCATCGTGCACGAGCTGGCGACCGCGCTGGACGGCCGGACCACGTCGATCCGGGAGATCGTGGACAACGCGCACGATCTCACCACCACGCTCGCCGAGAACGCCGACCTGCTGGACGAGCTCTCGGTGAACCTGACCCGGCTGACCGGCACGCTGGCGGGCAAGCGGGAGGAGCTCTCCCAGGGCGTGACCGACCTGGCGGGTGTGACCCGGTCGATCCGCGACTCCCGCAAGCAGCTGTACGCCTTCCTCGACCACGGGCCCGGTTTCTTCCGCCAGGTCGACCACCTGCTCAACAGCGCGCGCCCCGGCCTGTCCTGCACGCTGACCGCCGCCGGGATGCGGCAGGGCGTGGTGTTCACCCCGCAGACCCGGGCGCACATCAGCCACGTGCTGCGCACGGTCCCCACCGCGCAGGCGCTGCTGGCCGACGTGACCGAGCGGCACTCCGGCGGCCTGTACGGCAGGGTCACCTTCATCTTCAGCGTCCCCGGCGGCCCCCGGGTGGCGCAGGAGTACCGGGGCCCGCTGGCCCCGCCGGCGACGCCCAAGCTCCGCGCCTGCCCCAAGGGCGCCCCCGTCCCGCCCATGGACCGGGCCGACGACGATCCGGACACCGGCCCCCACCCCGACGACGCGACCCTCCCGGCGGACGGGACGGGTGCCGTACCGGACGACGGGGCGACCGCGACGCCCGAGGAGAGCCAGGGCCCGCTGGAGGCCGAGGGCACCGGGGAGCAGGGCGGGCGCCCCGCGGCCGACGACGCCGGGGTGCGCTCCGACTCCACCCCGCAGGACCTCACCCCCTTCATCGTCGCGATCTTTCTCGCCGTCGTCGTCTCCGGCGGCGTGCTCGGCTGGATCGCCGTCGGCCGGGCGGCCCGCCGCCGCGAACAGGAGCATTAGATGAGTCCCACCACCCCTCGGACCGAGGAACTCCCCCGCGAGACCGTCGAGGAGCACGACGAGGCGGCCGAGACCCCGCCGGATCCCGCGCCCGCCACCGGGGGCGCCGGGGACGCCGGGCCCGCCGAGAACCCCGGGCCCGCCGAGAACCCCGGGGATACCGGGGACGCCGGGGATACCGGGGACGGAGGCGCGTCCGCCGTCTCCGCCGCGGAGGAGGAGAAGGACGGCGCCCCGGCCGCGGAGGCGCGGCGAGGGTTCGCGGGGTGGCGGGGGAGGCTGGTCGGCGCGGCCGTGGCGATGGCGGCGGCCGGCGCGGTGGCGTTCGGTGTGATCCAGTGGATGGCGGCCGAACGGCTGGCCGACCGGCTCTCGGTGGAGAAGGCCGAGCGGCTGGCGGTCTCCACCCGGGCGGGGGAGTTCGCCGTGGCGTTGCAGACCTATGACCACGCCGACCTGCAGGCCTACCGCGACCGCGTCTTCAGCCTGTCGGGGGAGGACTTCGAGCACACGTACAACGAGGCGTTCAGCCCGCTGGAGAGCATCATCACCGCGATGAAGGCCTCCTCGACGGCCTCGATCCGGGGAGTCTACGTCTCCGAGGTGGCCGAGGGGCGGGCGAAGGCCGTCACCGTGGTCGACTCGCAGGTGAAGAGCACCGCGGGCACCCGGCGCATGCTGGGCGCCTACATGGAGCTCGGCCTGATCAAGACCGGCGGTGAGTGGCGGGTGAACGACGCGACCGTGATGGGCGCCGCGGACGAGCTGCTGACGGACCCGGACGGCAAGACCATCGGCGAGCCCGAGCCCTCCCCCAGTCCCAGTTCCGGCAAGAAGGACAAGTAGGCGGGAACTCGAACCCCGGAAATCCCCCACTATGGGAAATCATCTCTCATACCTCGCGAAGCGCCTAGTCTGATCCCGTGCGTGACTCCCTGGTCCTGGCCGGACCCACCGACGAGCTCTATCCCGCCGCCGGACCCGCCCTGCTCACCGAGACCGAGCGTGAGCGGGCGGCCCGGTTCACCCGGGAGTCCGACCGCCGCGACTTCATCGCCGCCCACGTCCTGGCGCGGCGGTGCGCGGCCAGGCTCACCGGCGTGCCCGAGGACCGGCTGACCCTGCTCCAGGTCTGCGAGCGGCACGGACCCGGGCACGGGAGGCCGTACCTGGCGGAGATCCCCCGGCTCGGGATCAGCCTCAGCCACAGCCGCGGGTACGTGTGCGCCGCGGCGGGCCCGGGCCGGATCGGCGTGGACGCCGAGCACGTGCTGCCGGGCCCGCTCGACGAATCCCTGGCAGGGCAGGCCCTGTCCCCGGCGGAGCGCCCCCTGGTCGGCGGGAACGAGGCGCTGATCCGGCTCTGGGTCCGCAAGGAGGCGCTCGTCAAGCGCGGCGAGTTGAGCCTGGACGGCCTGCGCGCGACCGACCTGTCCGCGCTCCCCCTGGACCCGTCGAGGGAGCCGCGCACACTGGAGTGGGAGGGCAGGCACCTGCTGGAGTGGCGGACCGGGCCGGGCGGGCCGGATCTCATGGCCTGTGTGATCTCGGATCATCCCGTCACCGCCGGCTGGCGGGAGGCGCCCGCCTGAGGCGAACGCCGCCGCCTGAGGTAGGTTCGTTCCGTGACCTCTCCGCTCCCCCGTGGAGAGCGGCCTCTCGCCTCCCTCGAGACGAGGTGGGCGGCGGCCGAGCCCTGACCGTTTCGAGCAGCACCACGGCAGGGCGGCGATTCCCCCTGCCGGACGAATCCGGCAGTTCCCTCGCGAGGAGAATGGATGGACACCGCGGAACCTCGCTGGCTCACCTCGATCGAGCAGCGGGCCTGGCGTGCCCACCTCGCCGCGCACAAACTCCTGGAGCACCGGCTCGACCGCGAGCTGCAGGCCTTCGGCCTCTCCGTGAACGACTACGAGATCCTGGTCAACCTCTCGGAGAGCCCCGGCCGGCGCATGCGGATGAGCGACCTGGCCGACGCCACGATCCAGTCCCGCAGCCGGCTCTCCCACCAGATCTCCCGGATGGAGGCCGCCGACCTGGTCTCCCGGGAGACCTGCCCGGACGACCGCCGCGGCACCTTCGCCGTGCTCACCGCCCACGGCTGGGAGACCATCCGCAAGGTCGCGCCGCACCACGTGGCCAGCGTGCGCGAGCACTTCATCGACCTGCTGACCGACGACCAGCTCCGCGAGCTGGAGAGGGCCTACGCCCCCGTGGTGGAGCACCTCAAGAGCCTCCGCTGATCCGCCGTCTCCCGGCGGGGCGGTGAAGCGAAACCGATACCGGCCGGTCCTCCCGCAGTTGACCGAGCGGTCGCTACGATCCGGCCATGTCTGGTCGACGGATCTTCATCGCCGCGGTGGTCGCCGCGCTCTCCCTGGTCACCGCGTGCAGCGGTGGTTCCGACGGAAAGGCCGCGCTGCCCAGCGGTCCCGATCTGGTCAAGAAGTCCGCGGAGGCGATGCGGAACGTCAAGTCCACCGCCTTCACCATGGAGACCGAGGGCACCCCGGCGGTCCAGGTCAAGAAGGCGGCCGGCCGCCTCAGCGCGACCGGCGACGCCGACGGGACCATCCAGGTCGACATGGCCGGCAGCCTCCTGGAGATCGAGTTCTTCCTGGTGGGAGACACGGTGCACTTCAAGGGCGTGACCGGCGGCTTCCAGCGGATGTCCCGCGGCCAGCTCGCCGCGATCTACGACCCGTCGGCCATCCTCAATCCCGAGAAGGGCGTCGTCCAGCTCCTGTCCAACGCCCTGGACCCGAGGACCCAGGGCGAGGAGAAGGTGGGCGGCGCCGACGCCTACCGGGTCTCGGCGACGCTCTCCCAGCAGATCCTCGCCACGATGGTGCCGGGACTCGCGCAGAGCGTGGACGGCACGCTCTGGATCGACAAGGCCACCGGCCGCCTGCTCAAGGCCGACCTGCCGCTGGCCGGCGGCAAGGTGATCGTGACCTTCGACGACTACGACGTGCCGGTCCAGGTGACCGCCCCGGCGGAGTGAGCCCGTGACCTCCTCGCCTCCCGGTTCTCCCACCGGGCCCCCTCCCGCCCCCCTCGCCGGCCCCGCGCGGGCCGCCCGGCGGCGCGTCGCCCTCGGCGTCGGCGGCACCGCGGTGCTGCTCGCCGCACTGGACGCCTACGTCGTCGTCACCGTCCTCATCGACATCGCCAAGGACGTCGACGTCCCGCAGAACCACCTGGAGCGGGCCACCCCGATCGTCACCGGCTTCCTGCTCGGCTACATCGCGGCCATGCCGCTGCTCGGCCAGCTCTCCGACCGGTACGGCAGGCGCCCGCTCATCCACCTGTGCCTGGCGGGCTTCGCGATCGGCTCGGTCGTCACCGCGCTCGGCGAGACGGTCCCGTGGCTGGTCGCGGGCCGCACCCTCCAGGGCGTCGCGGGCGGCGCCCTGCTGCCCATCACCATGGCGTTGGTCGGAGACCTGTGGGACGAGCGGGGCCGCCCGGTGGCGCTCGGCGCGGTGGGCGCCGCCCAGGAGCTCGGCAGCGTCCTCGGCCCGCTGTACGGCGCGGGCCTGGCCGCCCTGGTCCCGGTCACCCTGCAGCTCGGTGGCGTCCAGCTCGGCGGCTGGCGGTCCATCTTCTGGCTGAACCTCCCGCTGACGGCCGTGGCGGCGGTGGCCGTACAGCGCTCGGTGCCGCCGCCGGAGCGCGGGACCGCTCCCGCCGCCCGGGTGGACGCCGTCGGCGGGCTGCTGCTGGCCCTGGCGCTGGGCCTGCTGGTGGCCGGGCTCTACAACCCCGATCCGAGCCGGTCCGTCCTGCCTCCGTGGGGCCTTCCGGCGATCGCCGCCGGAGTCGTCGCGGGGGCCGTGTTCGTCGTGTGGGAGGCGCGCTCCCGGACCCGGCTGATCGACATGGCCGGGGTGCTGCGCGGTCCCTTCTTCGCCACCCTCGGCGTGAGCTTCCTGGCCGGCGCGGCACTGCTGGTCACCCTGGTGGACGTGCAGCTGTCGGCGCAGACGCTGCTGAAGCTGGAGACGCTGGACGGCGCGCTGGTGCTCTCCCGCTTCCTCATCGCGCTCTCCGTGGCGGCCCTGCTCGGCGGGGTGCTGGCCCACCGGTACGGCGAACGCCCGGTGGCGGTCGCCGGGCTGGCCGTGGCCGCGGCCGGCTACGTCCGCATCGGCCAGTGGCCGCTGGATCTGGCGGCCGCCGGGTACCGCATGGACGTCGACCTGGTGGTGGCCGGGCTCGGGCTCGGGGTGGTCATCGCGCCGGTCTCCTCCGCCGTGCTGCGCGCCGTACCGGCCGCCCAGCACGGCGTGGCCTCCGCGGCGGTGGTGGTGGCCCGGATGATGGGCATGCTGCTGGGCGTGGCGGCCCTGTCGGCGTGGGGCTTCCACCGGTTCCAGTCGCTCACCGCCCATCTGGACACGCCGCTGCCCTTCGGCGTGGAGCCCGGCGTCTACACCCGGCTGCTGGCGGAGTACGAGGCGAAGGTCCGGGCCGCCCTGCACACCGAGTACAGCGAGATCTTCCTGATCACCGCGGGCCTGTGCGCCGCGGGCGCCCTGGTCGCGCTGGCGCTGCCGCGCGGGACCGGCGGGCGGGGAACGGACTGAGCCGGGCCGCGCGAGACGGTGGTCCGGCCGGAGGCGTTCCGGCAGGGGCTCACGACGGCGGCCGTTCCCCCGGCCGGTGATCCGCCGCGGGCAACACCACGGTGAAGCGGGCGCCCGGGTCGGCCTGGCTGTAGGTGACGTCTCCGCCGTGGGCGCGGGCCAGTTCCCGGGTGATCCACAGCCCCAGCCCGACGGACCCCGGAGCGGTGTCGGCGCTGCTGAACCGGGAGAACAGCAGCTCGCGCCTGGATTCGGGCACGCCGGGGCCGTGGTCGCGCACGTGGATGGCGACCATTCCGCCGCGGGCCGGTTCGGCGCCGACGACCACCGGAGGTTCGCCGTGGCGGACGGCGTTGGTGGTCAGGTTGATCAGGATCTGCTCCAGCCGCTCGGGGTCGGCGTCCACGACCGGATCACCGTCTATCTCGACGGCCACCGGGCAGGCCAGATAGCTCAGCGCCTCGCGGGCTGCGTCGTGGACCGGCACGGGCCGGGTGTTCAGGCGCAGCTCCCCGCGGGTGTCGACGCGATCGGCGTCCAGCAGGCCGCCGGCCAGGCGGCGGATGCGGTCGGCCTGGCGCATGCCCGCCGCGGCGATCTTCTCGCGCTGCTCCTCGCTCAGGCCGTCGTCCTCGCGCAGCGTCTCCAGCGCGAACTGCACCCCGGTCAGGGGTGAGCGCACGTCGTGGGCCAGGGTGGCCGTCAGGGCGGCCCGCCAGCGTTCGGCCCGGCGGACCTCCTCGTGGGAACGCTGCAGGGCCTCGTGGGCCCTGCGGATGGCGTCCAGGTCCCGGCGGCGCCGTTCCGACTGGTGGGCCAGGAGCACACCGGTGATCGCCAGCGTCGGGACGAACACCAGCGCACCGTTCAGCACCGCCGGCGCATGCTCGGTGGCCGACAGCGGCGCCAGGAAGGTCACCGCCACCACCGCCACCACCGCCGCGACGGTCCGGACGGGGAAGTTCACCCCCGCCCAGACGACGAGCAGCAGGAAGAAGGGGATGTTGCCCGTCGAGGTCACGCCGAACACCCAGCCGTTGATCCCCAGGACGGCCAGCTGGCCCAGCCCCAGGCCCAGCGGAGCCCACGGTGGCCACCGCTGCCATGGCAGCCACCACCCGGCCGCGGCCAGGACCGCCTGGGCACCGCCTTCGCAGGCCAGCAGCATCCGATGCCCTTCCGGGATCACGGGCAGGACGGCCAGCGCCAGCAGCGCGCATCCGGCCAGCAGAACCGCGATCTGCCGGGCGGCCACGTGCGGGCCTTCACCGATCAGGAGCCGGCGCCACGCCATGACCCACACCCCCTCCGCTAACAAAACGGATATGAGTGCATGAATACCCCTTTGAGGCGTTTGTTACCGCCAGCCGCAGAAGATCAGAACCCGCTCCGGCCCCCTGACCGCATGCCAAGAAGCCGCCAAGAAGTCACCAAGGCGGCCGCGCCACCCTTGGGGCGACACCACCCCAGAGTGATCCCAAGGAGCACCCCCGTGCGCAAGGTCTTCCTCAGCTTCGCCGCCCTCCTGCTGCTGGCCGTGCTCGTCCAGTTCTACCTGGCCACCTTCGGCGCCTTCCAGCGCCCGCTGCCGACCGCGGGCGACCCCGGCGCGCTGACACCGCACGTGGTCAACGGGCTCGCCGTGATCCCGCTGCTCTCCCTGGCCACCACGATCGTGGCCGCCGTCGCCCGGGCCGGCGCCAGGCTGGTCTGGCTGAGCGTCTCCCCGGTGGGCATCGCCGCCGCGCAGATTTTCGTGATCTTCCCGCTGGTCGAGCTGGCCGGAGCCGACGGCACCCGGACCACCACCGCCTCGCACGCGGTCCTCGGCTTCCACGCCGTTCTCGGCCTCCTCCTGCTCTGGGCCACCGTGGTGGTCTTCCGCGAGGCCAGGAGCCTGGCCGTCGCCGCCGGCCGGACCGCCGCCGACCGGCCGGCGGCGGCCTCCCACCTCTGAGTCCCGGAGTCCCGGAGCCCCGGCGGTTTCCCCCCGCGTCCGCTCCCGACCCCAGACCCCCGATTCCCGGTGAAAAGATGACCACCGCACGACTCCTCGCCCTCGACCACATCGTGCTCGCTCTGGTCGCCGTGCTCTGGCTCGGCGCCGGGGCGGCCACGGTCGCGGCCCGCCGCGACCGCCGCACCCGGCTCGCGGCCCTCGCTCTCACTCTGGGCGCCCTCGCCGCCACGGGCGGCCGCCTCGCCCTGGCCGTCGCGCTGAGCCGGTCCGGCTGGTGGTTCGCCGCGGACAAGCTCCTGCTCGCCCTCCCCCTGGTGGCGGTCCCCGCGCTGGCCGCGGCGGTCCTCTCCGTGCCGCGGCTGCTGCGGCCCGATCCCGCCCCGTCCACCGCCGTCCCCGTCCTGGCCGCCGCCTACGGCGCCGCCGGCGGCGTCCTGGCCGCCCTCACGGTCTCCTACCCCGTCCCCCCGGTCACCGCCGCGTTCCTGGTCGCCCTGGTGGTCACCGCCACCGTCATCACCCGCCGCCGTCTCTCCTCCCCCGCGGATCCCCCCGCGGGATCCTCCACCGCCGCGGCGCTCCGTGCCCGGGGGCGGGGCCGCCGGAGCACGACGGCGGGGATCGCGGTGCTCTGCTCCGCCCTGGTCTGGGCCGGGCTGTCGGCCTGGTCGAGCAGGATCCCGGACCGGCTCGACCTCGGCGCCCACCACTCCGGCCAGGGCGTCCGCCCGGTGACGGGCACGAGGCCGGTGACCGACCTGCGGGGGCCCGCCACCGGGGCGGCGGTCCGCCGCTTCACCCTCACCGCCCGGCCCGCGACCGTCATCCTGGCCTCCGGCAGGCGGGTCGAGGCGTGGACCTTCAACGGCACGGTCCCCGGCCCGACGATCCGGGCCCGCCAGGGCGAGCTGGTCGAGGTACGGCTGCGCAACGCGATGCCCGGTCTCGGCGTGACCCTGCACTGGCACGGCTACGACGTCCCCGCGGGGGAGGACGGCGTCGCCGGGGTCACCCAGGACGCGGTCCGGCCCGGGGGCGAGTTCGTCTACCGCTTCCTGGCCGAGGATCCCGGCAGCTACTGGTACCACAGCCACGACCTGTCGGACCAGGCCGTCCGCATGGGCCTGTACGGCATGCTCGTCGTCGATCCCGCGCCCGCTCCGGGGGAGGGTCCCGCGGAGGCCTCCCCGGAGGAGACCGCGGGGGAACCGGCCGGAGCCTCCGCGGAGGCCCCCGCGACCTCCCCCGGCGCGGTCTCCGACCACACGGTCTCCGTCCACGTGCTCGGCGGCGTCCCGACCACGGCCGTCGACGACCGGCCTCCCGCCGAGGGCCTGGCCCTGCTCCGGGTCTCCCCCGGAACCCCGGTCCGGCTGCGCGTCACCGGCACCGACAACGCCCGGCGGACCCTGGGTCTGAGCGGCGCGCCGTACCGGATCTCCGCCGTGGACGGCCGGGACCTGCCCGGCGCGCGCGAGGTGACCGGTGCGCGGGTCCGGCTGGCCGCGGGCGGCCGCTACGACCTGACCTTCACCATGCCCGCCGCGCCCGTCCTGCTCTCCGTCGACGACCGGGCCGACCTCGGCCTGCTCGTCACCCCGGGACCGGGCGCCGCCCCGCCGCCCGCCGCCGGCCCGCTGCTGGACGTCACCGTCTACGGCTCCGGGGGCCTGCCCGAGCTCGGTTCCTTCGACCGGGAGGTCACCTGGGTGCTCGACCGGGGTCTGGCCATGCTCGACGGGGCACCGGCCCTGGCGCACACGGTCAACGGCGAGGTCTGGCCGGACATCTCCTTCCCCGTCGTCCGGGAAGGCGACCTGGTGAAGATCACCGTGGCCAACCGCGGCAGGGACACCCACCCCATGCACCCGCACGGGCACCACGTCCTGGTGCTGTCCCGCAACGGAGTCCCGGCCACCGCCCCGGTGTGGACCGACACCTTCGACGTCGGGCCCGGCGAGGTGTGGGAGGTGGCGATGCGCGCCGACAACCCGGGCATCTGGATGTCCCACTGCCACGACCTGAGCCATGCGGCCCTCGGCATGACCTTCCACTTCGCCTACGAGGGCGTGACGACCCCCTACGACGCGGGCCACGCCTCGGGCAACCACCCCGAGTGAGGCCGCTATCCCGGAGAACGGGCGCGAGCCGCACAGGATCGTCCTGTACGGCTCGCACCGGGTCTCCGGGACCCGTCACCTCTTCTTCTGCGCCTGCTTCTTCTCGCGGATCTTCATCGTGACCTCGAGGGGCGACCCGGCGAAGCCGAACTCCTCGCGGATCCGGCGCTCGATGAAGCGGCGGTAGGTCTCCTCCAGGAAGCCCGAGGTGAACAGCACGAACTTCGGCGGCTCCGTCGCCGCCTGCGTGGCGAAGAGGATCTTGGGCTGCTTGCCGCCGCGGACCGGCGGCGGGGTGGCCGCGACCAGATCGGTGAGGAAGGCGTTGAGGCGGGCCGTCGGCACGCGGGTGGACCAGGAGTCCAGCGCCTTCTCGATGGCCGGGACGAGCCGGTCGACGTGCCAGCCGGTCTTGGCGGAGATGTTGACCCGCAGCGCCCACGGCACGCGGACGAGCTGGCGGTCGATCTCCTTCTCCAGGTAGTAGCGGCGGTCCTCGTCCAGCAGGTCCCACTTGTTGAACGCCACGACCATGGCCCGGCCGGACTCGATCACCAGCGAGATGATCCGCAGGTCCTGCTCGGTCAGCACATCGCTGGCGTCGATGAGCACGATCGCGATCTCCGAGCGCTCCAGGGCGCCCCTGGTCCGCATGCTGGCGTAGAAGTCGGCGCCCTTGAGCTCGCGGTCGCGGCGGCGGATGCCGGCGGTGTCCACGAAGCGCCACGTCCTGCCGCCCAGCTCGATCAGCTCGTCGACCGGGTCGCGCGTGGTTCCGGCCATCGGGTCGACGAGCACGCGCTCGCTGCCCGCGAGCTTGTTCAGCAGCGAGGACTTGCCCACGTTGGGCTTGCCGAGCAGCGCGACCCTGCGCGGGCCCCGCTCGGCGCCGAAACGCTGCGGAGGCGTCTCGGGCAGCTTGTCCAGCACCACGTCGAGCAGGTCTCCGCTGGAGCGGCCGTGCAGCGCGGAGACCGGCTGGGGCTCGCCCAGGCCGAGCGACCAGAGCGCGGCGGCCTCCAGCTCCATCTGCTGGTTGTCGACCTTGTTCGCGGCCAGGATGACCGGCTTGCCGGAGCCGCGCAGCACGTGGCCGACGATCTCGTCGGAGTCGGTCACGCCGACGGCGGCGTCCACCACGAACAGGATGACGTCGGCCAGCTCGGCCGCGATCTGCGCCTGCTCGGCGATCCGCAGGGCCATGCCGGTCGCGTCGGGGTCCCACCCGCCGGTGTCGACCACCGTGAACCGGCGCCCCCGCCAGGTGGCCTCGTAGGTCACCCGGTCCCGGGTCACGCCGGGCACGTCCTCCACGACCGCCTCGCGGCGGCCGATGATCCTGTTGACCAGGGTGGACTTGCCCACGTTGGGGCGGCCCACCACGGCCACGACGGGCAGCGGACCGGAGTCCGGCGCCTCGTCCGTCGAGCTGTCTTCGGTCCCCAGATCGGCGAGCTCAGCGTCGATCCAGCCGCGGTCGTCGTCGTATTCCCCAGTCACACTTTTTCCTTGATGACGCGTAGGACCTCGGCGATGACCTCGTCGAGGTTCAGCGGTGTGGTGTCCAGCTCGACGGCGTCGGGCGCCATCGTCAGCGGGTCGGTCTTCCTCGTCGAGTCCAAGGTGTCGCGCCGGGCCATGGCGGCCTTCTGCGCCTCCACCGTGGTGCCGTCGAGCTCCGCGCTGCGGCGGGCGGCCCGGGCGTCCGCGCTCGCGGTCAGGTAGATCTTGACCGGAGCGTCCGGCGCGACCACGGTGCCGATGTCGCGGCCCTCGACCACGATGCCGCCCGCGCCGATGATCTCCCGCTGCTCGGCGACGAGCCGGCGCCGCACCTCGGGCACCGCGCTCACCGCGGAGACGGCGGCGGTGACCTCGGCGGTGCGGACGGGACCGGCTGCGTCGGCGCCGTCCACGGCCACCGAGGGCGCGTCCGGATCGGTGCCCATCGTGAGCACCGGCTCCTGCGCCCTGGCCGCGACGGCCTCCGGATCGGCGAGGTCCACGCCGTGGCTGAGCATCCACCACGTGATCGCCCGGTACATCGCCCCGGTGTCGAGATACCGCAGCCCCAGCGCCCGCGCGACCCCGCGCGACGCGCTCGACTTGCCCGACCCCGAGGGCCCGTCCATGGCGACGACCAGTCCGGTCACGGCGCCCTCTCCCTTGCACCCGATTCGGTTGTTCGTACGAGGCTACCGGGAGCCGGAACGCGGCCACGCCATCATGCGGCCGCGCGCCACCGCCCGCGGGCTCCGCGAGGCCGGGACCCGTGGCGGCGGGCCCGCCCTCCCCCGGTCCGGGCGGGTTCCGGTCCGGCCGGGTTCCGGGCCGGGCCTCAGGGCAGGTGCCAGCCGTGCGCGCGCAGGGCCGCCGAGAGCGTGTCGGCCGCCTCGGGCTGCACGAACAGGTCGGCCGCGCCCAGCGGCAGGCCCGGGGCGTGCTCCAGGCGGACGTCCTCGATGTTGACGCCGGTCTCCTCGGCCACCTGGAACAGCCGGGCCAGCTCGCCCGGACGGTCGCCGATGATCACCTGGACGGCCGTGTAGGTGCGCGCCGGGCCCCCGTGCTTGCCGGGGATCCGGCCGGTCCCCGCGACGCCGCGGTGGAGCAGGTCGGTGACCGTGCTCATCGCGCCGCCCTCGGGGGAGACCGGGGCCGGCGCGGCGGGAACGGGATCGGCGGCGGGGGCGGGGGCGGGGGCGGGGGCGGGGGCGGGGGCGGGGGCGGGGGCGGGGGCGGGGGCGGGGGCGGCCGGCCCGGGGACGGGCTCGGCGGCGGAGGCGCGCAGCGCGGCGGCCGCGGCGGCCAGGTCGGCCGCGACCGCCTCCAGGACGTCGGCCACCGGGAGCGCGTTGCCCGACAGGATGCCGGTCCACAGACCGGGATCCCCGGCCGCGATGCGCGTGACGTCCCGGACGCCCGGCCCGGCCAGGCCCAGCGCGGCCGCCGGGGCGTCGGCGAGCCGGGCGGCCACCGCGGAGGCGGCCACGTGGGGGGCGTGCGAGACCAGTGCGACGGCCCGGTCGTGCTGGACGGCGTCGACCTCGACGACCTCGCCGCCGCAGAGCTTGACCAGGCCGCGCAGGAGCTCCACCGCCTCGGGCGAGGTCTCCTCCGTCGGGCACAGCGCCCACGGCCGTCCGAGGAACAGGTCGGCGCGGGCCGCGGCGGGCCCGGAACGCTCCCGGCCGGCGAGCGGGTGCCCGGCGACGTAGGTGGTCAGGTCGCAGCCGAGCTCTCCGGCCAGCCGGAGCGGGAGCGCCTTGACGCTGGCCACGTCGGTGTAGAACCGGGCGGCCCCGGCCCGCTGGAGCTGCGCGAGCTGCTCGGCGACCACGTGCGGCGGGACGGCGATGACGGCCAGGTCCACGGGGCGCCCGGGGTGCCAGGCGACGTCCGGGGCCAGGTCGGCGGGGCGCCCGGGGTGCCACTCGATGCCCGCGCCCAGCTCCCTGGCCAGCCGTACGGCCGCCGCGTCGCGGTCGGTCAGGTAGACCGTGACCCCCTGCTCGCGCAGGGCCAGGGCGATCGAGGTGCCGATCAGGCCCGTGCCGACGATGAGAACGCTCTCCAGGCCGCTCATGCGGGCTCCTCTGGCGTGGAGACCCGCGAGGGGGCCGCCGGGAACGGGGAATGGCACGGGGGGTTCACTGGGCGATGTCCACGCGCAGGGCCACCGCGCCGCGCAGGTAGACGTGCTGGATCTCCTGGCGGGACTTGCCGGTCTCCACGTGGGCCATCAGCCGTACGACGTGGGGCAGCGCGCCCGGCACGTCGATCTCGGAGGCGCAGATGAGCGGCACGTCGTGGAAGCCGAGCTTGCGGGCGGCCAGCGCGGGGAACTCCGCGGTCAGGTCGGGGGTCGCCGTGAAGATCACGCTGATCACGTCGTCGGTGGTGAGCCCGTTGCGGTTCATCACCTCGCTGACCAGCTCGGTGACCCCGGACAGGATGGCGTCCCTGTCGTTGCCCTCGACCTGGATCGCCCCGCGGATCGCCCGCACCATCGTCGTTCCTCCGTACCGCTCACGCCGGACCACCAGGGGGTGGTCCGGCGTGTCCCGAACGTGTGTATTCCGGAAGGTTACAGCCCGACGGCGGCGTACAGTTCGCCGACCTCCTTGACGGTCAGCGCACGGACGGTGCCCGGCTTGAGGCGGCCCAGCTTGACCGGGCCGAACTCGATGCGGGCCAGGTCGATGACCGGGTGCCCGACCTCCTCCAGCATGCGCCGGACGATGTGCTTGCGGCCCTCGTGCAGGACGATCTCGACCAGCGCCTGCTGGCCGTGCTCCTGGACCAGCGCGAAGGAGTCGGCCTTGGCGATGCCGTCCTCCAGCTCGACGCCCTTCTTCAGGCGGCGGGCCAGGTCGGGCTTGATCCGGCCGGGGACCTTCGCCCAGTACTTCTTCTGCACGCCGTAGCTGGGGTGGGTCAGGCGGTTGGCCAGCTCGCCGTCGTTGGTGAGCAGGATCAGGCCCTCGGTCTCGGTGTCGAGGCGGCCCACGTGGAAAAGGCGCTCGGTGCGGTCGGCCACGTAGTCGGCCAGGGACGGCCGGCCCTCAGGGTCGGACATGGTGCTGACCACGCCGATCGGCTTGTTGATGGCGAAGTAGACCAGGTCCGGCATGGTCGGCAGCCGCTTGCCGTCCACGTGGATGACCTGCCTGGCCGGGTCGACCCGGGCGCCGAAGCGGCGGACCACCTGGCCGTCGACCGTCACCCGGCCGTCACCGATCATGTCCTCGCAGGCGCGGCGGCTGGCCACGCCCGCCTGGGCGAGGACCTTCTGCAGCCGGACGCCGCCCGGCACCTCGGTGGTGTCGCGCTCGTCGGTGTAGTCGCGGTCGTAGAAGTCGGAGTCGCGCATGGGCTGGCGGGCGGTCTTGAAGCGGTCGTTCTCGATCGCGCCGGGCCTGTCCCCGGCCTTGGCCGCGGAGGCCCGGCCCGGAGTCGCACGGCCCGGAGTCGCACGGCCCGGAGTCGCACGGCCCGGGCCGTACTGGCCGGCGCGCTTGCCGCCGATCGTCTGCACTTCGTCCCGGCGCTCGTTCCTGCCGTAGCGGGCCCGGGAACCGCCCCGGTCGTCGCGGCGCGGTCCTTCTGCGCGGAAACCGCCCCGGTCGCCCCGGTCGTCACGGCGGTCGGCACGGGAACCGTCCCGGTCGGCGCGGAAGCCGCCCCGGTCGTCACGGGAACCGGACCCGCCGCGGTCGTCGCGGCGGTCGGAGCGGAAGCCGCCCCGGCCCTCGTCGCCCCGCTCGGCGCGGAACCCTCCGCGCTCGCCCTCCGCGGGCCTGCCGTACCGGCTTCGCGAGCCCTCGCGGTCGGAACGGAAGCCGCCCCGGTCGTCACGGGTGCCGAACCCGCCGCGGTCGTCGCGGCGCTCCGGGCGGAAGCCGCCGCGGTCCTCGCCGCGCGGCCCCTCGGCCCGGAAACCGCCCCGGTCGCCCCGGTCGTCACGGCGGTCGGCGCGGAAGCCGCCCCGGTCGTCGCGGCCCTGGGAGCGGAAGTCCCGGTCGTCGCGGCGCTCCGGGCGGAAACCGCGGTCGTCCCGCCGGGGGGCGTCGCCGCGGTCGTCGCGACGCGGGGAGTCCGAGCGGAAGCCGCGGCTGTCGGCGCGGAAGCCTCCCTGGGAGCCGCCGGAGGACGAGCCGCCGCGGAACCCGCCGCCACCGCGGGAGTTGCCGCCCGCGCGCGGGGCGCCGCCACGCGGGGCGCCGCCACGGCCTCGACCGCGTCCATCACCGGACGGGGTGCTACGCCTGCTGTTCACTGTCTGTGCTCCTCTAGGGTTTCCACGTCGTCGGGCAGGAAGGGGGCCAGCTCGGGAAGCTCATCGAGGTCCCGCAGGCCCATCCGCTCGAGAAAGTACGAACTGGTCCGGTAGAGCACGGCCTGGCTCTCCGGTTCGGTGCCGGCCTCTTCGACCAGCCCTCTGGTCACCAGCGTGCGGATGACACCGTCGCTGTTGACGCCTCGGATGGCCGCCACCCTCGCCCGGCTCACGGGCTGCCGGTAGGCGACCACGGCCAGGGTCTCCAGGGCGGCCTGGGTGAGCCGCGTCTGCTGGCCGTCGCGGACGAACCGCTCCACGACAGGGGCGCACTCGGCCCGCGTGTAGAACCGCCAGCCGCCCGCGACCTCTCTCAGATCGAAACCACGGCCCGCCGCGGTGTATTCCGCCGCCAGCTCCCGCAGGGCGGCGGCGACCTCCCTCGTGGGCCGCTCCAGCACCTGGGCGAGCGTCACCTCGGCGACCGGCTCGTCGACCACGAGCAGGATCGCCTCCAGTCCGGCGCGCAGTCCCGGCCCGCTTCCTCCGGTCTCCGGCCCGGCCGTGAACCCGGCCTCCGGCCCGGTGGCCGGCGGCTCCGCCGGAAGCGGTCCGGCTGCCGTCGGCTCAGTCGCCGTCGGCTCAGTCGTCATCGGCTCGGCCGTCGTCGGTTCGGTCGCCGGCTCGGCCATCGGCGGGTTCCTTCCTCGCTCGGTCGTCGTAGTCGTCCGCCACCACGACGTCCCCGTCGTCGCTGCCGGTCCAGGTCACGTGCAGGTCCCCGAGGGGCTCCACCTGCTCGAAGGAGACCGCCGCCTCCCGGAAGAGCTCCAGGACGGCCAGGAAGCGCGCGACGACTTCGAAGGTGCCGGCGCAGTCGGAGGTGAGCGCCCGGAAGGTCGCCCGGCGCAGCCGCCGCAGCCGTTCGACAAGGATAACCGCCTGCTCGCGGACGTTGGCGAGCGGTTGGTAGATGTGGGCGACCGAGACCGACGGCGGCGCCTTGGGCGCGAAGGCGCGCCGGGCGATCTCGGCGAGGCGCTCGGGGCCGATGCCGAGGACCAGTTCGGGCAGGAGGTTCGCGAACCTGGCCTCCATCGGCACGGTCCGGGGGAAGCGCAGGGCCTCCTCGGCCATCCTGCCGGAGAAGACCTTGGCGACCTCCTTGTAGGCCCGGTACTGCAGGAGGCGGGCGAAGAGCAGGTCGCGGGCCTCCAGCAGGGCGAGGTCCTCCTCGTCGTCCACCTCGCCGGAGGGCAGCAGCCGGGCGGCCTTCAGGTCGAGCAGGGTCGCGGCCACGAGGAGGAAGTGGCTCGTCTGGTCCAGGTCCCACTCCGGCCCCCTGGCCCGGATGTAGGCGATGAACTCGTCGGTGACCCGGCTGAGCGAGACCTCGGTGATGTCCAGCTTGTGCTTGGAGATCAGGCCGAGCAGCAGGTCGAAGGGGCCTTCGAAGACCTCCAGGTGCACCCGGAAGGTGCCGTCGTCGGTCGTCTGGGGCTGCTCGGTCATCCCGCCATTGTGGCGTACCCGGGCGCGTCCGGGGGTGCTCCGGAGGAGCCGGCGGCGTCCGGTGGCCACCGCCCGGCGGCGTGGCCGTGCGGAGGGCGTTTCAGCCGCCCGGGCCCGGGACCGGCCTCACCTGCCCTGCGCGTCCCAGCGGGCGAGGACCTCGCGAGCCAGTTCGCGGTAGGCGCTGGCGCCGAGGGAGGAGGAGTCGAAGGTGGTGATGGGCTCACCGGCCACGGTGGCGTCGGGGAAGCGGACCGTGCGGTTGATCACGGTGTGGTAGACCTTCTCGTCGAAGGCCTCGACCACCCGCGCCAGCACCTCGCGGCCGTGCAGGGTGCGCGCGTCGAACATCGTGGCGAGCAGGCCCTCGATCACCAGTTCCTCGTTGATGCGCTCCTGGACCTTGATGATGGTGTCCATGAGCAGCGCGACGCCGCGCAGCGCGAAGAACTCGCACTCCAGCGGGACCATGACACCGTGCGCGCAGGCCAGGGCGTTGATCGTGAGCAGGCCGAGGGAGGGCTGGCAGTCGATCAGGCAGACGTCGTACTCCGGCAGCAGGGGTTTGATCACCCGGCCGAGCACCTGCTCACGGGCGACCTCCGTGACGAGCTGGACCTCGGCCGCGGACAGGTCGATGTTGCTGGGCAGCAGGTCCATGTTCTCGACACCGGTCTCCAGCAGCACGTCCTCCGCGGTGACCTGGCGGTCCATGAGGAGGTTGTAGATCGTCAGATCCAGCTGGAGCGGGTTGATCCCGAGGCCCACCGAGAGGGCGCCCTGCGGGTCGAAGTCGACGAGCAGCACCTTCAGCCCGGCCTCGGCCAGCGCGGCGCCCAGGTTGATGGTGGTGGTCGTCTTGCCGACGCCGCCCTTCTGGTTGACCATGGCGACGACGCGGGCCGGTCCGTGGACCGTCCGCGGGCGCGGCTCGGGGAACACCGGGCGAGGCCGCATGGTCGGGCCGAGGACCCCCCCGCCGCGAGGGGCCCCCGCGGTCTTGGTGTCCCCCCAAGGGTTCTCGGGGTTTCCGGGGGTCGTCCCCCGGATGGAACCGTCGGTCACAGTCACCAGTCAGAACCTCCCTGACGGTCTCGAACCGGACCGTCCGGACGGACACTACGACGACAACACGTATGCGGCAAGACGGCACGCCCGGCCGCAACGGCTGTCAACGCCGCCCACGCGGGTGCGCCGCGGCGTATATCTCCCGGAACCCGTCGGCCGTCGCCGGGAGGCCCGCCGGGGCGGCGGTCACCGAAACATGGCCGAGAAGCTCCTGCACTACCCTAACGTCCGCACCGCCGTCCAGGAGGTGCGTTGCGAACGAATGCCGCAACATGTGCGGTGACACCCCGTCCAGCCCCGCGCGCTCGGCGGCGGCCTGGAGGACCTCCCAGGCCCCCTGGCGGGTGAGCCTGCCGCCGCGGGCGTTGAGGAACAGCCCGGAGGTGCCGCGGCCGTGGGCGGCGATGCCCGGCCGGGCCCGCGTGAGATAGGCCTCCAGCGCCTCGCCGGCGAACCGGCCGAGCGGCACGGGCCGGGGCCGCCCGCCCTGGCCGCCCAGCCTGACCTGCCGGGCCCGGGGATCGAGGTCGACGTCGTCCACGGTGAGGCCGACCGCCTCGGAGATGCGTGCGCCGGTGCCGTACAGCAGTTCCAGCAGTGCCCTGTTGCGCAGGGTGAGCGGGGCGCCGTCGGGACCGGAGGCGGCGATCAGCCGCTCGACCTCCCCGATCCCGATCGCCTTGGGCGGGCGCCGGAGCCGGCGCGGCGGGCGGATCCGGCAGGCCGGGTCGTGACCGGACACGCCCTCGCGCACCGCGAAGCGGTGCAGGCCGCGCACGGCGGAGACGGCCCGCGCCGCCGAACTGGCGACGAGGGCGCGGTGCTCCTCGTCGCCCTCGCTCAGCGCGGTCAGGAACGCCGTGACGTCGGCCTCGGCGACCTCGCCGAAGGTGACGCGTCCCCGGCTCCTGAGGTACTCCACGTACCGCACGAGGTCACGGCGGTAGGAGGCCAGCGTGTTGGCGGCCAGGCCCCGCTCCCCCGCCAGGTGGGCGAGGTAGCGGCAGAGCACCGTCTCCGTCTGCGCGGCCTCCGTCTCGCTCAGGGTGTCCTCCCGTCATGCCTCCGGTGCGTCGGCGGGCCGCAGCGAGGCGAAACCGTCCGCCGAGGCGGCGTATGCGGCGAGGATACCGGCCACGGCCTGGGAATTGTGGATCATTCCGTCCAGGGCGCGCCGGACCGCGTCGGCCAGGGGGATCCAGGCCACCGGCATGTCGGCCTCCTCGTGCCGGCGCACGTAGTCCAGCTCCGCGGCGGGGATGGGGCTGACGTCCCTGGCCAGGAAGATCCGGGTCCTCTCGTCCGTCATGCCGGGCGAGGTGAAGGCGTCGACGAGGGTGTGCCAGGTCGCGGCCCGGTAGCCCGCCTCCTCGGCCAGCTCTCGGGCGGCGTTGACCTGCAGCGGCTCGTCCTCGACGTCCCGGAGCCCGGCGGGCAGCTCCCAGAGCAGGCGGCGGGCCGGGTGGCGGTACTGCCGGATCAGCAGCACCCGCCCCCGCTCGTCCAGCGCGACCACGGCCACCGACCCGGGATGGGTCACGTAGTCGCGGTCGACGACGTCGCCGTCCGGCATGACGACCGCGTCGGTGACGCCGGAGATGACGCGGGCGCCGAAGTGCCGGGTGGTGGAGACGACCTTCCACTCCTCGGGGACGTCCCGGACCTCCCGGGCCGCGCCGCTTCCCGCGTCGCTCACTTGCCGCGCCCCGCCCTGGCGACGGTGCCGCGCTCGTCGGCGTAGGCGAGGGCGGCGCCGATCAGGCCCTTGAACATCGGGTGCGAGCGGGTCGGCCGGGAGCGGAGCTCGGGGTGCGCCTGGGTGCCGATGAAGAACGGGTGCACGTCGGTGGGCAGCTCGGCGTATTCCACCAGGCGGCCGTCGGGCGACAGGCCGGAGAAGACCAGGCCGGCCTTCTCCAGCTGCTCGCGGTAGGTGTTGTTGACCTCGTAGCGGTGCCGGTGGCGCTCGTCCGCCTTGGCCTTGCCGTACAGCTGGCGCGCGAGGGAGCCCTCGGCGAGCTTGGCGGTGTACAGGCCCAGCCGCATGGTCCCGCCCATGTCGCGCTCGCCGGAGACCACGTCCTCCTGGTCGGCCATGGTGGAGATGACCGGGTGGGCGGTGTCGGGGTCGAACTCGGTGCTGCCGGCGTCCTCGATGCCGGCCAGGTTGCGGGCGGCCTCGATGACGATGCACTGCATGCCGAGGCAGAGGCCGAGCAGCGGGATGCGGTTCTCGCGGGCGTGGCGGACCGCGCCGAGCTTGCCCTCGATGCCGCGCACCCCGAAGCCGCCGGGGATGACCACGCCGTCGACGCCGTCGAGCTCGCGACCGGCGCCCTCGGGGGTCTCGCAGTCGTCGCTCTTGACCCAGCGGATGTTGACCCGGGCGTCGTTGGCGAAGCCGCCCGCGCGCAGCGCCTCGGTGACCGACAGGTAGGCGTCGGGCAGGTCGATGTACTTGCCGACGAGCGCGACGGTGACCTCCTTGGCCGGGTGGTGCACCCGGCGCAGCAGCTGCTCCCACTCCTTCCAGACCACGTCGCGGAAGGGCAGGCCCAGGCGGCGCACGACGTAGGCGTCCAGGCCCTCGGAGTGCAGGACCTTGGGGATGTCGTAGATGCTCGCCGCGTCGACGGCGGACACCACCGCGTCCTCGTCGACGTCGCACATGAGGCTGATCTTGCGCTTGATCGCGTTGGTGACCGGGCGGTCGGAGCGCAGCACGATCGCGTCGGGCTGGATGCCGATGTTGCGCAGCGCGGCGACCGAGTGCTGGGTCGGCTTGGTCTTCAGCTCCCCGCTCGGCCCGATGTACGGCAGCAGCGAGACGTGCAGGAAGAACACGTTGTCGCGGCCGACCTCGTGGCGGACCTGGCGGACGGCCTCCAGGAAGGGCAGCGACTCGATGTCGCCGACAGTGCCGCCGACCTCGGTGATGACCACGTCGACGTCGGGGCCGGCCATGGACCGGATGCGGTCCTTGATCTCGTTGGTGATGTGCGGGATGACCTGGACGGTGTCGCCGAGGTACTCGCCGCGCCGCTCCTTGGCGATCACGCTGGAGTAGATCTGGCCGGTGGTCACGTTGGCCGAGCCGTGCAGCTCGGTGTCGAGGAAGCGCTCGTAGTGGCCGACGTCGAGGTCGGTCTCGGCCCCGTCGTCGGTGACGAAGACCTCGCCGTGCTGGAACGGGTTCATCGTCCCGGGGTCGACGTTGAGGTAGGGGTCGAGCTTCTGCATGGTGACCCGGAGGCCACGCAGCTTGAGCAGGCGTCCCAGGCTGGAGGCCGTCAGTCCCTTTCCGAGACTGGAGGCGACGCCGCCGGTGACGAACAGATGCTTGGTGTGTGCGGCGCTGCGCAAGGAGTCTCCCGTGGTCGTGACAGATCAGTCGGCGCACCCTGCTGGGCGGCCTACAGGTCCACGGGCTCTCAGAATATCAAACCGCGCCCGCGAGGTGCCCGTACACCCCCCTGCCCCCGCGTTCCGCTCTTAGCTGACCAGAGAGTAACTTGAGCGTCTATGTCGCTTCGTGGCGTGGTACGGCGTGCCGCCGGCACCCTCATTCACCGTGGCTGGAACGCGATCCGCGCGGCCGGCACGGTCAGCCCGGCCAATCCCGCCGGCTACCGCTTCCGCCGTCTCGGCGAGGGCGTCTGCCTCGCGTTCCCCGTCGGAGCCATCTTCGGCGAGGCCTGGATCGAGATCGGCGAGCACACCCTGGTGGGCGAGCGCGTCTCCATCTCCGCGGGCATGGGGCCGGGGGTGGACCTGGGCCCGGACCCGATCGTGCGGATCGGCGGGAGCTGCTCGATCGGCCGGGGCAGCCACATCGTCGGCCACCAGTCGATCGACATCGGCGACCACGTGTTCACCGGCCCGTACGTCTACATCACCGACCAGAACCACGTCTACGACGACCCCGAGATGCCGATCGGCCGCCAGTGGCCGCGCAACAAGGCGGTCTCGATCGGCTCGGGCTCGTGGCTGGGCACCGGCGCGATCATCCTTCCGGGCACCCGGATCGGCCGCCAGTGCGTGGTCGCGGGCGGGGCGGTGGTCCGCGGCGAGTTCCCCGACCACAGCGTGATCGCGGGCGTCCCCGCCAAGGTCGTCCGCCGGTACACCCCCGGCGAGGGCTGGCAGTCGCCCCACCTCGACGCTTCCCACCTCAACGGCACCCGCCCCGCCGCCGGGGAGCCTCCCGTGACGGCGCTCGCCGCGACCGAGGTCCCGGACCGCCCCGCGCTCGACGCGGTCTGATCCCTCCCGCATCCGCTGCGCGGCGGAGACGGTCTCCCCCGCGCGACGGAATTCGCCGCCGCGCCGGACTGATCCGGGCGGACATCCCTTGCCGGAGCGATCACGCCGCTCGTAGCTTCTCCGCTGTACGGCCCCGCCGGCCCAGAGGCGGAGCACCTTCCTGAGGAGACCCTGGTGAGCGGAGTTCGTGCCGGCCGGCGGCTGCTGGCGGTGGCTGTGGCGGGAATCGCGGTATCGGCGGTCACGGCCGCGCCCGTCGCGGCGGCAGGCACCGCCGACGGGGCCTTCGAGGTCGTCGCCAAAGGACTCGACAGCCCGCGCGGGCTGTCCTTCGGCCCCGACGGCACCCTGTACATCGCCGAGTCGGGACACGGCGGGAAGATCAGGTGCGCCACGCCGCCCGCGGCGCCCGGCGAGAAGGCGGAGAAGATCTGCTTCGGCCTCACCGGCCGGATCAGCACGCTCAAGGACGGCAAGACCTCCGTGCTGGTGAAGGGGCTGCCCTCGGCGGCCAGCGGCCCGTTCGCCCTCGGTCCGCACGACGTCGCGCTCACCGGCGAGGGCGACCTGCTGGTCACGATCGGCTTCTCGGGCGACACGAGGTTCCGCGCCAAGCTCGGCCCCAAGGCCAGGACCCTCGGCACGCTGCTGACCCTCTCGGCGGGCGGCAAGCGCCTCTCCGCCGCCGACCTGGCCGCCCACGAGACCAGGCACGACCCCGACCGCAAGGACAAGGGCAGCGCGGTCGACTCCTACCCGTTCGGCGTCGCGCCGCTGCCCGGCGGCGGCGCGCTGGTCACCGACACCGGCGGCAACACGGTGCTGCGGGTGAGCGCGAAGGGGAAGGTCAGCACCGAGGCGGTCTTCCGCGCCCGCTCCGTGGCGGCCCCGCCGGAGCTCAAGATGCCCAAGGGCAGCAAGATCCCGATGCAGTCCGTGCCGATGGGCATCACCGCGGGCCCGGACGGCGCGTTCTACGTCGCCGAGCACGGCGGCTTCCCCAACCCCGAGGGCTCGGCCCGAGTCTTCCGTCTGAAGGGCGGCAAGGTCACCGTCGCGGCGAAGGGCTTCACCACGGTCGCCGACGTGGCCTTCGACGCCCAGGGCCGGCTGGTCGTCCTCGGCTCGGTCGGGCCGATCCCCGCCGACCACATGACCAGGACATCCGTCTACCGGATCGAGCCCGACGGCGCCCGCACCGAACTCCTCGAGCCCGGCAGGCTGACCACCCCCCTCGGCGTGGCCGTCGGCCCCGACGGTGCCGTCTACGTAGCAGACAAGGCCATGGTGCCCGGTAAGGGCGAGGTGCTCCGGATTCCCGTCGCGGAGTGACCCCGCAGGGGAGGAACGAGGGGCGCGCCCGGGCCTGGGCGCGCCCCTCGCGCCGTTCCGGGACCGGACTCCGGTCCCCGCCCCGCCTCCCCTCATCGTCCCCGCCCGATCCGTCCCGCCCCCACCTGTCCGGCTCCCTTCTCCGCCACCGGCTCCCGCCGGATCTCCCCGCGCCGGCGGGATCTCTCCCCGCCCGGGAATCGTTGAAGTGGTCGAGAGAAACGACGGAGGTGCGATGCTCGCCGCCCTGACCGGCCTGGGTCTGTCCACCGCGGCCGGGCTGAACGCCTACATCCCGCTGCTGGTGGTGGGCCTGCTGGCCAACGTCACCGACCAGGTACGGCTGCCCCAGGAGTTCGCCTGGCTGGCGAACGGCTGGGTGCTCGCCATCGTCGGCGTGCTGCTCCTGGCCGAGGTCGTGCTGGACAAGGTCCCCGTGGTCGACAGCGTCAACGACATGATCCAGACGGTGGTCCGCCCGGCCTCCGGCGGCGTGGTGTTCAGCGCCACCGAGGCCGCGGCCCGCCTCGACGGCTCGACCTGGATGAGCGAGCACCCCTGGGCGGGCTGGGTGCTCGGCATCGGGGTCGCGCTGGCCGTGCACGTGATGAAGACCACCGCCAGGCCCGTGGTCAACGCCTCGACCGCCGGAGTCGGCGCGCCGGTCGTGAGCACGGTCGAGGACGCCGGCTCGCTCGGCATCAGCCTGGTCGCGGTCTTCCTGCCGGTCCTCATCCTCGTGGTGGTGGCCGGGCTGGCCCTGCTCGCCTGGTGGCTGCTGCGGAGGGTACGGCGCCGCCGCCGCATGCGAGGCCGCGGCGGGGCGCGTCCCGGCTGACCTCCGGCGGCGCTCCGGCGCCCGCGCAGGGACCACCGGCCGGCGGGAACCCGCGGCGGGGGCGGCCCGTTACCCGGATGTCCGGAAACCACGGGCATGCGGGCATGCGGGATATGCTCGAAGGACCCGACGAACCCCACCGGGAGGTGGCTCCGATCAGCACTATCATCACCATCGCCCTGGTGGTCCTGCTGTTCCTCCTCATCCTGGGAGGGGCCGGGATCTACCTGCTGGTCAAGGTGGGCAAGAAGGCCACCAAGAAGGCCCGCAAGGTGGCGACCCGGGCGGTCACCCACGTGGCCGCGATGGATCCCGGCGACGCCGGCGAGGCCGAGCGCATGCGGCTGGACCTGCGCCGCGAGGTCTCCATCACCCGCCAGGCCGTGGACCACGCCCTGCAGGGCGGCTGGGGCCTGGGCGAGCTGCCCCAGCTGGTGGCCGAGATCGGCTCGCACGCCGACCAGCTCGACGCCCAGCTGAGCCGCTACGCCCAGCAGAGCCGCGTCTCCGCCTATGTCGACCACGCCGCGCTGGCCCGCCTGCGCGAGCAGCACGCCAAGCTGACCAGGGCCTGCGCCCGGATCCGCGCCGACCTGATGAACGACCAGATGGCGCACACGGCCAGCGGCATCGACGAGATCCAGAGCCGCACCGACCTGGAGATCGAGGCCCGCCGCACGGCCCCGGTCGCCGACCCCCTGGACCAGATCGACGAGCTCTACCAGCGCACGATGATCGACCGCGCCCGCCCGGAAGAGCCCCGCTGACGACTACCGTCTGTGGCATGATGGACACGCAGTGTCGATCTCATCGCCATGGAGGAGGTCAGGGATGACCACGGCATTGCCCGAGTGGTTCTATCCGGGTCCGCCCGGCGGATGGACGGCCGACATGCTCGACCACCTCCCCGCGGATGCACCCCGGCGCGTCGAACTGATCGACGGGTCTCTCATCATGATGTCGCCGCAGTCGGCCTTCCACATGTTCGTCATCAACCTGTTGATCGACGAGGAACGTGGAATCAAGCCGCCCGCAGATCTCATCGTCATGCGAGAGATGACTGTGACTCTCGGCTTGCGACAGCGCCCTGATCCCGACGTTGTCGTCGTCAACAGGGCCGCGTTGACGAGCCTGCGCGTGACGTCCTTCAAACCGGAGGATGTGCATCTCGTCGTCGAGGTGGTCTCCCCCGAGTCCATGGAGCGGGATCGGACCACCAAACCCGTCAAATACTCGAACGCGGGCATCAGATATCTCTGGCGGATCGAGCAGGAGGACGAGCGACCGGTCGCCTACACCTTCGAGCTGGAGCCGGCCGTGAAGGCCTATGTCCCCACCGGGATCCACCGCGAACGGCTCCGGACGAACATCGGCTTCGATGTGGACATCGACCTCGACCTCAGCGGGTTCATCTCCCGCTGAGGCTCTTGCGCATCCCACGCCGGGCGTGCCCCGGGTGAACGGGGCGAGGCCCCTGTCAGCCGCCGGCGATCTCCCAGATCCCTTCCAGCTCCTCGTAGGCCGCCCCGGCGTTGATCCTGGCGCGCATGGCCTGGGCCTGCGCCGTGGTCGGCAGGAAGCCCTCCAGAAGGACGGGCAGCCCCACGCGCCAGCCCAGCACCGCGTGGGGCGACTGCCGGTGCGGGGCGCGCAGCACGGAGACGCCGACCCGGACGGCGTGCTCGTTGCCCGGCGGGACTCCGGGGCGGTCGGTCTCGACCGCCGAGTAGCGGAATCCGTCGGCCAGGTCGCACGGCGGGCAGCCGCGCGGGCCGCGGCCCAGCCGCGAACCGCACCCGGTGCACGCCAGCCGGTCCAGGGCGGCGTCCACGACCCGCCAGTCGTGCCGGTCCGGTTCCTCGGCGACCATCCCGGCGATCGCCGCCTCCTCCTCCGGAGACGGCTCCGCCGTACCGAACCCGCGCCGCAGGAAGCCGCGCCAGCCCTCCTCGACGAGGCCGTCGAGGAGGGCCAGGCAGCGGGTGCAGTCAGGAGCTCCGCCGTACTCCCGGCACCCGCACCCGGTGCACCTGCTCACGTGACCCCCGCCTCGCGCATGTCGCGGACCTCCCGCTTGAGCTCCTTGATCTCGTCGCGGAGCCGGGCGGCGACCTCGAACTGCAGGTCGGCGGCGGCCTGGTGCATCTGCTCGGTGAGCGACCCGATCAGCTCCTCCAACTGGGCCCGGGGCATCTCCCCCGCGATGGCCTTGGCGTGCTGGCCCGCCGCTGTCGTGCCGGAGGCGCGCGATGGACGCTGCGCCGCGAAGCCGGGGACCGGAGCCTTGCCGCGCGACTGCTGGCGGCCGCTGCCGCCCAGGAGCTGGGCGGTGTCGGCGTCCTCGCGGGTGAGCGAGTCGAGGATGTCGACGATCTTCTTGCGGAGCGGCTTCGGGTCGATGCCGTGGGCCTCGTTGTAGGCCACCTGCTTGGCCCGGCGGCGGTTGGTCTCCTCGATCGCCCGCTCCATGGAGGGGGTGATCCGGTCGGCGTACATGTGCACCTGGCCGGAGACGTTGCGGGCGGCGCGGCCGATGGTCTGGATGAGCGAGGTCTCCGAGCGGAGGAAGCCCTCCTTGTCGGCGTCGAGGATGGCCACCAGCGACACCTCGGGCAGGTCGAGGCCCTCGCGGAGCAGGTTGATGCCGACGAGCACGTCGAACTCGCCGCTGCGCAGCTCGCGCAGGAGCTCGATGCGGCGCAGGGTGTCGACCTCGCTGTGCAGGTAGCGGACCCTGATGCCCAGCTCCAGCAGGTAGTCGGTGAGGTCCTCGGACATCTTCTTGGTCAGGGTGGTGACCAGGACCCGCTCGTCCTTCTCGGTGCGGGTGCGGATCTCGTGGACCAGGTCGTCGATCTGGGACTTCGTCGGCTTGACGACGACCTCGGGGTCGACCAGGCCGGTCGGCCGGATGACCTGCTCGACCACCTCGCCCTTGGCCCTGCCCAGTTCGTACGGTCCCGGGGTGGCCGACAGGTAGACGGTCTGGCCGATCCGCTCCAGGAACTCCTCCCACTTCAGCGGGCGGTTGTCCAGCGCCGAGGGCAGGCGGAAGCCGTGGTCGACGAGGGTGCGCTTGCGGGAGGCGTCGCCCTCGTACATCGCGCCGATCTGCGGGACGGTCTGGTGGGACTCGTCCAGGACCAGCAGGAAGTCCTCGGGGAAGTAGTCGAGCAGGGTGTTGGGGGCGCTGCCCGCGGCCCGGCCGTCCATGTGGCGCGAGTAGTTCTCGATGCCGGAGCAGGTGCCGATCTGGTGCATCATCTCCAGGTCGTAGGTGGTCCGCATGCGCAGCCGCTGGGCCTCCAGCAGCTTGCCCTGGCGCTCCAGCTCCTCCAGCCGCCCGGCGAGCTCGTCCTCGATGCTCCGGACGGCGCCGGCCATGCGCTCGGGGCCGGCGACGTAGTGGGAGGCGGGGAATATGTAGAGCTCCTCGTCCTCCGTGATGACCTCGCCGGTCAGCGGGTGCATGGTGGCGAGCTTCTCGATCTCGTCGCCGAACATCTCGATCCGGACGGCGAGCTCCTCGTACTTCGGGATGATCTCGATGGTGTCGCCGCGCACCCGGAACGTGCCGCGGGTGAAGGCCAGGTCGTTGCGGGTGTACTGCATGTCGACGAGGCGGCGCAGCAGGTCGTCGCGCTCGACCTCCATGCCGACGCGGAGCCGGGCCATGCGGTCGACGTACTCCTGGGGGGTGCCCAGGCCGTAGATGCACGAGACCGAGGCGACCACGATCGTGTCGCGGCGGGTGAGCAGGGAGTTGGTCGCCGAGTGCCGCAGCCGCTCGACCTCGTCGTTGATCGAGGAGTCCTTCTCGATGTAGGTGTCGCTCTGCGGGACGTACGCCTCCGGCTGGTAGTAGTCGTAGTAGGAGACGAAGTACTCGACGGCGTTGTTGGGCATCATCTCGCGCAGCTCGTTGGCGAACTGCGCGGCGAGCGTCTTGTTGGGCTGCATGACCAGGGTGGGGCGCTGCAGCCGCTCGATCAGCCAGGCGACCGTGGCGGTCTTGCCGGTGCCCGTGGCGCCCAGCAGGACGTTGTCCTTCTCCCCCGCCCTGATGCGCCGCTCCAGCTCGGCGATCGCCCCTGGCTGGTCTCCCGACGGGACCATGTCCGTGATGACCTCGAAGGGGGCCACCTTGCGCTGCAAATCTGTTACCGGCCTCACCTGTCCCACTGTAGGCGGCAGGACCGACAATCTTTATTCAACCGTTCGGCAAGTGACCCGCAAGCCAGATGCTCTTTACTCTCACACGTACCTACTCTCGCCATGAGTGACATATCGGGCTTTCAGTGCATGACCATCTCGGAGGTGTGATGTCCCGGCCAAGAGAGGCCGTCCGGCAGGCGGCCACGGCGGCGGCCCAGGCGATCGCGCAGGGCGGTGACCCCCGCCAGGCGGTCGGGCAGGCCGTCGGCCAGGTCGCGGGGCAGTTCTCCGGGCAGGCACCCGGCGAGAAGGGCTTCGCGCTCAACCCCTCCGACTTCCTCGCGGCCCGCGACCAGGGCGTCTCCACGGGCACGGTCATCGAGGCCCGCGGCGCGTCGCTGAACGAGGCCGGCGAGATCATCAACCGGAGCTTCAGCGAGCGCGGCCAGAACGGCGAGGCGGTCCACGTGATCTCCCCCGTCGTGATCCCCAAGGGGACCACCGCCCGCGTGGTCGTCCCGCTGGTCGTGCTGGCGCTGCTCGGCGTGGTCGGCCTGGTCGCCACCGGGCTTCCGGAGGGCGCGCGGGCGCTGTTCGGCCCGCACTACTGGGCCGTCCTGGTGCTGGCCGCCGCGTTCCTGTGGTGGCGGCGGAGCGTGGTGATGGTGCCCGAGGGCTGCAAGGCCCTGATCACCAAGTTCGGCAAGCTCGTGCAGATCGCCGAGCCGGGCCGGGTGACGCTGCTCAACCCGTGGAAGCGGGTCAGCTACATCGTCAACACCACCCGCGAGTACCCGTTCAACGCCCCCATCCGCGAGGCCCCGACCCAGCAGGGCGTCAAGGCCAGCGTGGACCTGTTCCTGCAGTTCCGGATCGAGGACCCGGCCGAGTTCATCTTCGTGCTCGGCTCGGTCGGCGGCTTCCAGGCCAAGCTGCAGAACGCCATCAGCGAGGTCACCCGCTCCCTGATCTACGCCCAGCGGGCCGAGGACATCTACGACCTGGTGGGCGAGAGCACGCTCGGCATGCTGGAGAGCCTCAACCAGCAGTTCCTGCCCGCCGTACGGCTCACCGACGTGAACATCACCCACGCCGAACCCTCCAGCCAGGAGTACCGGATGGACCTGGCCGCCCCGGAGATGATCCGGGTGGCCAAGGAGGCCTACACCTACGAGTACGAGCTCCAGCTCCGCAAGGAGCAGAACGAGGGCGACCTGGTCAAGGAGCTCGCCGGCCTGCAGGAGCAGCTGTCGGCCATCCACGCCGAGATCGCCGGCTACCAGGCCCGGATGGACACCGCGCTGGAGCGCGCCTCCCACCAGGCCAAGGCGCAGGCGGGCCAGCGGCTGGTCGAGGCGGAGTCCACCGCCAAGGCCAACGCGGCGCTGCTGGAGGCCCAGGCGCTCGACATCAGGGCGCTGAGCGCCGCCGAGGCGCCGGAGATCCTGGACTACCGCTTCCAGCAGGACCTGCTCGACAAGCTGGAGTCCGTGGCCTCGCACCTGCCCCGCGTGGTCCAGGTCGGCGAGACCGTCGACATCGACCTGCTGGCCCTGGCCCAGCAGCTCGTCGGCGGCCGCGAGACCGCGCTGTTCTCGGATGCGGACATGGCCGCGATCCGGGCCCGGATCACCGAGATCGGCAAGCGCGTCGGCGAGCGCGAGGCGGAGATCTCCGCCCTGCTCAACCCGGCCGCCGCCGGATCCTCCTCCGGGACGGTCCCGCGCACCGCCCCGGACTCCGGCGAGCCCCCCACCGAGAACACCGCCGAGAACACCGTCGAGAACACCGTCGAGATCGCCGTGCCGCGTGCCGCGCAGGAAGAGGCCTGAGGACATGAGCAGAGAGTTCTCGAAGATCAAGGAGTCCCTGGCGGCCTGGTCCGACATCCGCCAGCTGCTGCGCGGCGGCGAGTCCGGCCAGCTCGTCCCGGTGGTCATCCCCAAGGACCGCCGCGGCTTCGCCTGGGTGACGCTGCTGTTCTTCTCGGTCTACCTGGCCGGCACCGCGGTGTCCGCCGGCGGCGCCCTCGGCCTGCTGGCCGGGGCCGGTGCGGTGTTCTTCCTGTTCGCCGCGGTGATCTGGCTCTGGCGCAGGGCCATCATCGAGATCGAGGAGGGCACCACCGGCGTGCGCAGCCGGTGGGGGGCGATCACCGGCGTCCTGCCCCCGGGCCGCCACTACCTGTGGCTGCCGTGGGACCGGGTCGACGCGGTGGTGGACACCTCCACCGAGATCCCCTACTCGGCGCCGATCGTGGCCTGCCCGACCGCGGAGAACGTGCCGCTGAAGTCGATCGAGTTCTTCCTGAAGTTCCGCATCGTCGACCCGGTGGCCTTCGTCCGGACGATCGGCGCGGGCAACTTCGACCTCGTGCTCAGCAGCGCCGTGCAGGACGCCATCCGCCAGCGCAGCCGCCTGGTGAACACCGAGCGCGCCTACGACCTGCGCGGCTCCGACGTGGGCGACATGCAGGACGCCCTCAACCGCCAGCTCGGCCGGTACGGCGTGCGGATCACCGGCGCCAACATCCCCGACGTGCAGCTGCCCGACGCCTACCAGCAGCACCTGGCGACCAGGGAGAAGGTCGCCAAGGAGATGTCGGCCTTCGAGCGGGAGTGGGAGCTCACCCGCAAGCGCAGGATCGACACGCTGCTCATGGAGATCGAACGATCGAAGAAGACCCGGGACGCGCGTATCGTCGAGGTGAGAGCCGCCGCCAACACCGCGCGCAAGGACGTGGCCCGCATGCTGGAGGAGCACGAGACCGAGGCCCAGCGGGTGCGCTGGGAGATCGAGGCCCGGGGCAGGGCCGAGCTCACCTCGGCCGAGAACGAGGCCAAGGCGCTGCGCCGCCTGGCCGAGTCCTACCGGGACAACCGCGCCGTGCTCCAGTACGAGCTGGCCCGCCGCCGCCTGGACGTCGGCGCCCGGCTCGCCGAGAGCGCGCCGCGCCCCGTCGTCGTCCGCACCGCGGGCGCGCAGGGCGACTCCTCGGCGCTGTCCACCCTGCTCATGGCGCAGATCCTGCCGCAGCTCGGCGGCGGGAACGGCCGGGCGGGCTCTTCCGTTGAACACAGCGCAGACCGCTGATCAACTCCGTAACATCCCACTGATTCACGACCACTGAAAAACCTTCTCAACCTCTGGGAGTCTCTCGATGGTGTTCCGCAAGCTGAAGGCCGCGTTCGGCGCCGGTGTCGAGGTCGACACGGTCCTGCAGAACTCGAACGTCCGGCCCGGCGAGACCCTGCGCGGGCAGGTCAACTTCCGCAGCAGCAGCAGCGACTACAAGGTCGAGGGCATCTTCATCGACTTCACCGCGGTCGTGGAGGTGGAGAGCGGCGACAACGAGTACAAGACGACCTACAGCTTCCTGCGCCAGCAGGTCGCGGGCCCGTTCCACCTCGCAGGCGGCGCCGCGCACTCGACCCCCTTCGAGATCCAGGTCCCGTGGGAGACCCCGATCAGCGCCATCGGCGGCCACCCGCTGCGCGGCATGCAGCTGGGCGTCGCCACCGAGCTCGCCCTGGCCGGCGCGCTCGACAAGGGCGACCTCGACCCGCTGTTCGTCAACCCGCTGCCCGCCCAGGACTACGTGATCCGCGCCCTGGACGGCCTGGGCTTCCGCTTCAAGAAGGCCGACCTGGAGCGCGGCACCCTGCACGGCTCGACGATGCCGTTCTTCCAGGAGATCGAGTACTACGCGGGCCCGGACTGGGGCCGCCACTTCAACGAGCTGGAGCTGACCTTCATCTCGGGGCCGAACGCGATGGACGTCATCCTGGAGGCCGACAAGCGCGGCGCCTTCGGCGGCAGCCACGACACCTACAGCCGCTTCACGGTCCGCTACACCGACAACCCCGCCCAGGCCGACCAGGCCCTGCGCGGCGGCCTGCAGGCGATGGCCAGCAAGCGCGGCTGGTTCTGACCCTCCCCGTCGTACGGCCCCGCCCCGGCTTCAGTGCCGGAGCGGGGCCGTCGGCCTGTTCCGGCCGCTCCGCGGCGGGCGGGACCGTGGAGACCCGGCCCTCCGAAAAGGGTCAGGTCCTCGCGGAGAGCTCGGCCCAGAGGTCGTCCACGCGGGCGTCCAGGTCCTCCAGGGAGCCCTCGTTGGGGATGACGACGTCGGCGACGGCCAGCCGGTCCTCCCGGGCTGCCTGGGCCGCGATCCGGGCGCGGGCGTCCTGCTCGGTCATGCCGCGCACCCCGACCAGCCGGGCCAGCCGCACCTCGTCGGCCGCGTCGACGACGACCACCACGTCGTACATCGGGGCGAGTCCGTTCTCCGCCAGCAGCGGCACGTCGTAGACGACGACCGCGTGCTCGTCCGCCCGGCTCTGCAGCTCGGCGACCCTGGCTCCGACCAGGGGGTGCACGATGGCGTTGAGGGCGGCGAGTCTCTCGGAGTCGGCGAACACGATCGAGCCGAGCCTCTCCCGGTCGAGCGTGCCGTCCTGGCGGAGCACCTCGTCCCCGAAGACCGCGACGACCCTGGCCAGCCCCTCGGTCCCCGGCTCGACCACCTCCCGGGCGATCTTGTCGGCGTCGATCACCATCGCGCCCCGGGCCGACAGCCTCCGCGACACCTCGCTCTTGCCGGACCCGATCCCGCCGGTCAGTCCCACCTTCAGCATGATCCGCAGCATACGGGTACGGCCGGCGTCCGGGGGACCCCGGACGCGGTCACGCGGTCTCCCGGCGCAGATGCACCAGGGTGAGGTGGTCGCTCATCCGCTCCCGGCGCGTCTCGCGGTAGCCGTGCCGCCGGTAGAGGCGCAGGTTGCCGTCCGACAGGTGGCCGGTGAACAGGTCGAACGCGAGCGCCGCGGCCTCCTGCTCGTGCAGGGCCGCCAGCAGCGCCCCGCCGATCCCCCGGCCCTGCAGGTCCGGTGCGACGACCAGCCGCCCGACCAGGCAGGTCGTCCGGGACAGCCGGCCCCGGACCGCGCCGACGATGCGGCCGCCGTCGCGCGCGACGAGCACGGTCCCGGTCTCGATGGCGTTGCGCACCTGCTCGACCGGCTCGATCAGGGGCGGGATGAACGGGTCCCCGTAGAGCTGGGCCTCGCTCACGTAGGCCGCGCGCTGCACGGTCAGGATCTCGCCCGCGTCGCCGGGCCCGGCCCGTTCGATGTCCGCCACGGCGCCACCCTAGCGGAGGCGGGGAGGACCCGGCGGCGGCGGGAAGGGGGCCCGGGGAATGACCCGGGGAAGGGGTGGAGCGGGGAAGGCGGGCGCGGAGGAGCCCGGGCGGGAAAAGGGGAAGGGCCCCGCCGGAGCGGGGCCCTTCAGGGACTACCGGTGCCTCACCGGGCGGGTTCCGGACTGGTGAGGCACGGGGCCTCCCAGCGGCGCGGAACCTCTGCGGTGCAGGCTCAGCTCTGACCGCCGGCGAGCTTCTCGCGCAGGGCCGCGAGAGCCTCGTCGGAGGCGAGGGCGCCCGCCGCCGGAGCGTTGGAGCCGCTGCTGGAGCTGGTGGAGGGGGTCTCGCCGGAGTAGGACGTGGGGGCCTCCTCGCCCGCCTCGGCCTCGGCCTTGCGGGCCTCCTCGACCTGCTTCTTGTGCGCCTCGAAGCGGGTCTGGGCCTCGGCGTACTGCCGCTCCCACTCCTCGCGCTGCTTGTCGAAGCCCTCGAGCCACTCGCCGGTCTCCGGGTCGAAGCCCTCGGGGTAGATGTAGTTGCCCTGGTCGTCGTAGGTCGCCGCCATGCCGTACAGCGTGGGGTCGAACTCGACGTCGGCGCCCATCGCACCCTCGTTCGCCTGCTTGAGCGAGAGCGAGATCCGGCGGCGGTCGAGGTCGATGTCGATGATCTTCACGAAGATCTCGTCGCCGACCTGGACGACCTGCTCGGGGATCTCGACGTGGCGCTCGGCCAGCTCGGAGATGTGGACCAGGCCCTCGATGCCCTCCTCGACGCGGACGAACGCGCCGAACGGCACCAGCTTGGTGACGCGGCCCGGCACGACCTGGCCGATCTGGTGGGTGCGGGCGAACTGCTGCCACGGGTCTTCCTGCGTCGCCTTGAGCGACAGGGAGACGCGCTCGCGCTCCATGTCCACGTCGAGGACCTCGACGGTGACCTCCTGGCCGACCTCGACGACCTCGGACGGGTGGTCGATGTGCTTCCAGGACAGCTCGGAGACGTGGACCAGGCCGTCGACGCCGCCGAGGTCCACGAAGGCGCCGAAGTTGACGATCGAGGAGACGACGCCCTTGCGGACCTGACCCTTCTGGAGGGTGTTGAGGAACGTCTGGCGGACCTCGGACTGGGTCTGCTCCAGCCAGGCGCGGCGGGAGAGAACCACGTTGTTGCGGTTCTTGTCCAGCTCGATGATCTTCGCCTCGAGCTCGCGGCCGACGTACGGCTGCAGGTCGCGGACACGGCGCATCTCGACCAGGGAGGCGGGGAGGAAGCCGCGCAGGCCGATGTCGAGGATGAGGCCGCCCTTGACGACCTCGATGACGGTGCCGGTGACGATGCCGTCCTCGTCCTTGATCTTCTCGATCGTGCCCCAGGCGCGCTCGTACTGGGCGCGCTTCTTGGACAGGATCAGACGGCCTTCCTTGTCCTCCTTCTGGAGGACCAGGGCCTCGACGTGCTCACCGACCTCGACGACGTCCGCCGGGTCGACATCATGCTTGATCGAGAGCTCGCGCGAGGGGATGACACCCTCGGTCTTGTAGCCGATGTCGAGCAAAACTTCGTCTCGATCGACCTTGACGACGGTGCCCTCGACGATGTCGCCGTCGTTGAAGTACTTGATGGTCAGGTCGATCGCGGCGAGGAACTCTTCCTCGGACCCGATGTCGTTGACCGCTACCTGCGGGGTGCTCGAGGTGGCCTCAGTGCTGCTCGTCATGTGTGGAATTGCTCCGAACGCGGACAGATGTCGATGTGGCGAACGCGCGGCAGGCCTTTGAATCGTTCAGCCGAAGGATTTTTTCATCGACGTGATCGAGCGCGAGCCCACTCCGTCCGAGACGCGCGCGAGCCCACAGCGCAGCGATCAGCATATGAGACCAGACGGGCCTGGTCAATCCGGAGACAGGCGTCACCGGAGACCACCCGGGGGCGAAAACGACGGCAGGCGCGGTCAATACGCGTTGACCTGCTGTCTCCGCTTGGAGCTGATATTACCCCGAAGTTTGCCCGGGATGGAGATGCGTTCGGGATCGCCGTCGGCGGTGTAGCGCTGATCGGGGTGCTTTTTCAGCCACTCCAGCCAGTACTGCGAGCACCACCTGCGGCACTCGCCCTTCTTGCCGTTGCTCTGGATGCGCTGGATGGCCCGCCAGTCGTAGTCCTCGGTGAAGGGCGAGACCGACGGCTGCGCACCGGCGAGGAAGACGCCCTTGAACCTGAACGGAGTCCCGTCCCACTTCCCGCGCTGCACCGTGGACCTGGCCCCCGGCATCGCGCCGAACGGCAGCGCCAGCGTCTCCGACGGGCCGGCGCCGAGTTCGCCGAGCATCCGCTCGACCCGGACGAGCTGCTCGGCGATCCGCTTCCTGGACAGCCCCGGCAGGTACGGATGGCTCCAGGTGTGGTTGGCCACCTCGAACCCGCGCGAGGCCAGCCACTGCACGGCCCGCGCCTGGTCGGCCCGCTTCTGCAGGCCGAACGGCTGCCGGTTCACC
Organism: Thiemannella venezuelensis; assembly: GCF_014203605.1. Lineage (GTDB taxonomy): Bacteria > Actinomycetota > Actinomycetes > Streptosporangiales > Streptosporangiaceae > Planomonospora_A > Planomonospora_A venezuelensis. The sequence continues at coordinate 93,120 of NZ_JACHJJ010000013.1, forward strand.
CAGAAGGTGGCGACGGGCCGGAAGTCCGGGTACTTCTCGGCGACCTGGTAGATGATGCCGACCGCGGTGTCCTTCACCGGCACACCCGCCTCGTCCAGCGCGAAGTGGCTGGAGTGGCCGTCGTCGAAGGTCAGCACGACCGGGTGCTTCCCGGCCGGGATGTCCATCCGCCCGGTGACGAACTCTCGCGCGGTGACCGGCACGTATCCGTCCCTGGCCAGCTTCTCCATCTCCCCGCGCACCTGCGCGGGGGTGCGGTCGATGGAGGCCCGCCGCTTCTTCACGATCCGGTGGTACATCAGCACGGGGACCAGCCCCGCCTCGTTGGCCTTCACCTGCCGGGCGAACTCCGGGGTCGCCACGACCGCCGGAGGCAGGTCGGCGGAGGGCAGCTCGGCCTCGGGCGGCGCGGCCGGGCCCTTGGGGCCGCCCGAGGCCCCCGCGGAGGCCGAGGTGTGCCGGGCGGCCGGCTCCTCCGGGGTGGGCAGGACCAGGAGCACCCCGACGGCGACGACCAGGACCACGGCGTTGGCCACCATGACGATCTGCGTGAGAAGGGTTGGACTCCGCACAAAACTCCCGTGCCCGTTCTGGTTCCGGCTCCGTCCACCCTAGAACAGACTCAGACAAGCCAGACCACTCCGGCAACCGCCGTCACAACCGGACGGGCACGGCACTCGACATCAGTGGCCGGCGTCCTCCCAGGTGCGGCCCACGCCCACGGAGACCTCCAGCGGGACGCGCAGCGCGTACGCCGCGTTCATCCGCTCGCACACCAGCTCACGCAGGGTCTCCAGCTCTCCCTGCGCCACCTCGAACACGAGCTCGTCGTGGACCTGCAGCAGCATCCGGGAGCCCATCCCCGCATCCCGCAGCGCGCCTCTCACGTGGAGCATGGCGACCTTGATGATGTCGGCCGCCGACCCCTGGATGGGCGCGTTGAGCGCCATCCGCTCGGCCATCTCGCGGCGCTGCCGGTTGTCGCTGTTGAGGTCGGGCAGATAGCGGCGGCGGCCCATGATGGTCTCGGTGTAGCCGTCCTGCCGGGCCTGGGCCACGATCGCGTTGAGGAAGTCGCGGACGCCGCCGAACTCCTCGAAGTACTCGTTCTTCAGGCCTCTGGCCTCCGCGACCGGGATGCCGAGCTGCGCGGCCAGCCCGAAGTCCGACAGGCCGTAGGCCAGGCCGTAGTTCATCGCCTTGATCCGGGCCCGCATCTCGCCGTCGACCTGGGCCGGCTCGATGCCGAAGACCCGGGCGGCGGTCGCCTGGTGGAAGTCGTGCCCGGACGCGAAGGCCGCGATCAGCGCCTCGTCGCCGGACAGGTGCGCCATGATGCGCAGCTCGATCTGGCTGTAGTCGGCCGTCAGCAGCGTCTCGTAACCGGAGCCGACCACGAATCCCTGCCGGATCCGCCGCCCCTCCGCGGTGCGGATCGGGATGTTCTGCAGGTTGGGCTGCTTGGAGCTCAGCCGCCCGGTCGCCGCCACCGTCTGCTCGAACGTCGTGTGGATCCGGCCGTCGTCGGCGATCTCCTTGATCAGGCCCTCGACGGTGGTGCGCAGTTTGTCCTGGTCGCGGTGGCGCAGCATGATCGTCGGCAGCTCGTGCTCGGTCTGCGCGGCCAGCCAGGCCAGTTGCTCGGCGTCGGTGCTGTAGCCCGTCTTGATCTTCTTGGTCTTGGGCAGCGCCAGCTTGACGAAGAGGATCTCCTGCAGCTGCTTGGGCGAGTTGAGGCTGAACTGCTCGCCCACGGAGGCGTGGGCGGCCTCGACGGCCTGCTTCACCGCCGCCCGGAACTCCTCCTCCAGCCCGTTGAGGTGGTCGCGGTCGGCGGCGATGCCGGTGCGCTCCATCTCCGCCAGGACGGTCAGCAGGGGCAGCTCCACCTCCCGCATCAGGCGGACGCCGCCGAGCGGCTCCAGGAACGCCTCCAGCGCCTCGGCGAGGTCGCGCACGGCCGCCGCCCGCAGCGCGAGGTCGCGGGCGGCGTCGGCGTCGGCGTCGTCGAAGAGGCTGGTCTGGCCGTCCGCCGCGGCCTCGCCGCGCAGCTCCCGCCTGAGGTAGACCCGGACCAGGTCCTCCAGCGGGAAGGAGCGCTGGCCCGGCGTCGCCAGGTAGGCCGCCAGCGCCGTGTCGCACGACAGCCCGCGCAGGTCCATCCCCTGCGCCCACAGCGCCAGCATCGAGCCCTTGGCGTCGTGCACGGCCTTGGCCTTCGCCTCGTCGCCCAGCCAGGCGCGCAGCGCCGCCTCGTCGCCCTCGGTCAGGCCGGCCGGGTCGACGAACGCCGCCCGCCGCCCGCCGTCCTCGCCTGCCGGCGCCGCGATCGCGACGCCGTCGATCCGGCCGGTGCCGCCGGCGTGCACGCCCGTGAAGGCCAGCCCGGCCCGCCCCGCGGGCAGCCCGTCCAGCCACCCGGCCACCTCGCCGGCTCCCAGGACCGCCACCTCGACCTCGAAGCCGTCGGAGGCCTCCGGCTCGGGCGAACCGAGGGTCTTGAAGAGCCGGTCGCGGATCTCGCCCCGGAACTCCAGCGCGTCGAGGATCTTGTCGATCTCCCCGCGGTCCCACTGGCCGATCGTGAGATCCGGCACCTGCCGCTCCAGCGGGACGTCCCGGATGAGCTGGGTGAGACGGCGGTTCATCAGCACCTGGCCCAGGTTGTCGCGGAGCTTCTCGCCGACCTTGCCCTTGACCTCGTCGACCCGGTCGACCAGCTCCTCCAGCGAGCCGAACTCGCGGATCCACTTGGCGGCGGTCTTCTCCCCCACGCCCGGGATGCTCAGCAGGTTGTCGCTGGCGTCGCCGCGGATGGCGGCGAAGTCGGGGTACTGGGCCGGGGTGAGGTCGTACTTCTCCAGGACCGCCTCGGGCGTGAACCGGGTCATGTTGCTGATCCCGACCCGGGTCATCAGCACCGTGATCCGCTCGTCGACCAGTTGCAGCGCGTCGCGGTCGCCGGTGACGACCAGCACGTTCATGTCCTGCTCCGCGGCCCGGGTGGCGAGCGTGGCGATCAGGTCGTCCGCCTCGTAGCCCGCCAGCGACAGGTGCGGCACGCGCAGCGCGTCGAGCATCTCGTGGATCAGGCTCATCTGGCTGCGGAAGCTGTCGGGGCTGGCGCTCCGGTTGGCCTTGTAGTCGGCGTACTCCTCGTGCCGGAAGGTCGGCTCGGACCGGTCGAAGCAGACCGCCACGTGGGTCGGCTGCTCGTCGCGGAGCACGTTGACCAGCATCGACGTGAACCCGTAGACCGCGTTGGTCTTCTGCCCCGTCGAGGTGGAGAAGTTGTCCTCCGGCAGCGCGTAGAACGCCCGGTAGGCCAGGGAGTGGCCGTCCAGCAGCAGGAGGCACGGACGGGTGGGGGTCGCTTCGCTCTTCGGCACAGCAGAAGCCTAGTCTCCTGGTACGACAGAAAACCGGACCTCCCGCGACACCAGCACGACAGGAGACCCCCTTGACTCTGACCGGTCCCGGCGACGCCGCCTTCCAGGAGCTGTTCGGCACGGCGCACCAGAACACCCTCGTCGCGCGGATGGGCATCGAGCTCATCGAGGCGAGCGCCGAGCGCGTCGTCGCCAGGATGCCCGTCGAGGGCAACACCCAGCCGTACGGCCTGCTGCACGGCGGCGCCTCCTGCGTGCTCGCCGAGACCATCGGCTCCACCGGCGCGGCCCTGCACGCCGGCCCCGACCGCATCGCCGTCGGCATCGAGATCAACGCCACCCACCACCGCTCGGCCACCTCCGGATACGTCACCGGCGTGGCCACCCGGGCGCACGGCGGCCGGACGCTCGCCACCTACGACATCGAGATCACCGACGAGCAGGGCCGCCGCGTCTGCACCTCCCGGCTCACCTGCATGCTCCGCGACGCCTGACCGCCCACCGCCCGTCCGCGCGGGAATACCCTCCGTGACGCGGATCGCCTGCTTATAGTGGGACAGGGCCCCGCCTCCCGGACGGGAGGCGGCGGTAGGGGCTCCAGGACCCCGCGCAGGATTCCCCCTGTGCGGGGAGGGGTAAGGAAGTCACCGCGAGCGGCATCGGCGCCCGCGGGGAGACCGAGTAGAAAACGTGCGGGGTCGGGGAAGCTCCGCACGGCGCCAAAGGTCTCCCCCGGGCCCGTGCCCGCCGGCGCGGCCGGGATCGCGCGGCCCCACCAGAGCGCGTGGTCCCGGCTCCGTCATCTCCACCGGTCATCGCCACCGGTCATCTCTACCAGCCGTCTCCACCCGCGCACGCCGTACGGCCCGCACCCGGTGAGGGCACGGGCCGTACGGCGTGCGCGCGGATCAGACGTCGGTGTGCGTCGGGTCGAGCACCCGGCGCAGGAACGACTTGGTGCGCTCGTGCTGCGGCGCGCCGATCACCTGGGCGGCCGGCCCGTCCTCCACGATGACGCCGCCGTCCATGAAGACCACCCGGTCGGCCACGTCGCGGGCGAACGCCATCTCGTGGGTGACCACCAGCATGGTCATCCCCTCCTCGGCCAGCTTGCGCATGACCGTGAGCACGTCGCCCACGAGCTCCGGGTCGAGCGCCGAGGTGGGCTCGTCGAAGAGCATCAGCGCCGGGTTCATGGCCAGCGCGCGGGCGATCGCCGCGCGCTGCTGCTGGCCGCCGGAGAGCTGCGCCGGGTAGGAGCCCGCCTTGTCGGCGAGGCCGACCCGGTCCAGGTTGTCCCTGGCGACCCGCTCCGCCTCCGCCTTCCCGCGCTTCAGCACCCGGCGCTGGGCGATCGTCACGTTCTCCAGCACCGTCATGTGCGGGAACAGGTTGAACTGCTGGAAGACCATGCCGACCCGGCGCCGCGCCGCGTCGAGGTCGGCGTCGCGGTCGGTCAGCTCCAGACCCTCCACGACGACCATGCCCGAGGTGGGCTGCTCCAGCAGGTTCACGCAGCGCAGCAGGGTGGACTTGCCCGACCCCGAGGGGCCGATGACGCAGACCACCTGGCCGGGGTCGACGGTGAAGTCGATGCCCTTGAGCACCTGCAGCTCACCGAAGGACTTGTGCAGGTCACGGATCTCGACCGCGTGCCTCACCGGGATCACCGCCCCTTCCCCTGACGCCGTTCCAGTCTGGACGCGAGGTAGCCCAGCGGGATGGTGACGAGCAGGTACGTCACGCCGACGACCAGGATGGGCGTGGCGTTCGCGTGCGTGGAGGCCAGGTCGTTGCCGAACTTCGTCAGCTCCACGTACTCGCCGGAGACGCCGAGGAACAGCACCAGCGACGAGTCCTTGAGCAGGGCCACGAACTGGTTGGTCGTCGGCGGGATCACGATGCGCACGGCCTGCGGGATGATGATCGTGATCATCGCCCTGCCGTACGACATGCCCAGGGAGCGGGCGGCCTCCATCTGCCCCTTGGGCACCGCCTGCAGACCCGCGCGGAGCGTCTCCGCCATGTAGGCGGCGCCGACGATGGTCAGGCCCAGGATGCCCTGGCCGTAGGTGCCGCCGGGCACCTCGAAGCCGGGCAGGGCCAGCGGCAGGAACAGGATCATCAGGAAGATGAGCAGCGCCGGGAGCCCGCGGAAGATCTCGATGTAGACGAGCGCCAGCCACCGGTAGGGGCGGACCGGCGAGAGCCTCATCAGCGCCAGCACCAGGCCGAGCAGGAACGCGAAGACGAACCCGCCGACCGAGTAGATGAGCGTGTTCTTCAGCGCGACCGTGAACAGCTCCGGCAGCGACTCCTGGGCCACCTCCGGCTTGGCGAAGTTCTGCGCGAGGCTCGCCCAGTCGATCAGCAGGACGGCGGCGACCGCCACCGCGACCAGGATGACGTACTGGACGGCCCGGCTGATCTGCTGCTTCTTGCGAGGGCTGAGCCCGGCCCTGACGGGAGGGTTCCCGCCGGGGCCGGGCTCAGCCGTCTTCAGCTGGTCGGTCATCGATCAGCCGAGCTCGCCGGGCTTCTTGCCGAACCACTTGACGAAGATCTGCTCGTAGGTGCCGTCGGCCTTGGCCTCGGTGATCGCGTCGTTGACCGCCTTGAGCACGACGGGGTCGGCGCCCTTCTTCAGGCCGACACCGTACTGCTCACCGGTGTCGAGGCTGGCGATCAGCTCGAACTTCTCGGCGATCTCCGGCTTCTTCAGCCAGGTGAGCACGACGGGAAGGTCCTGGATGATCACGTCCACCTGGCCGGACTGCAGGCCCAGCAGCTCCTTGGGCGAGTCGGCGAACTCGCGGGGGCTGAAGCCGTTCTTCTTCGCGTGGTCCAGGCCGGTGGTCGACGCCTGGGCGCCGAGCTTGAGGTTCTTGGCCTTGACGTCCTCCAGCGAGGCGGCGCCGGTGCCCTTCTTGGCGAGCAGCGCCTGGGTGGCGTCGAAGTAGGGCACGGAGAAGTCGATGTTCGCCTTGCGCTCCTCGGTGATGGTCATGCCGGCGGCGGCGACGTCGCACTTGCCGGCCGCCATGGCGGCACCGCTCTTGATGACGGCGAAGTCGATGTCGACGATCTCCTGCGTCAGGCCCAGCTTCTTGGCCGCCAGGTCGACGATGTCGACGTCGAAGCCGACGACCTTGTCGCCCTCCTTGAACTGGAAGGGCTCGTACGGCAGGTTGGTGCACGTCGTCAGCTTGCCGGGGGTGACCAGCTTGGGTCCGCCCGCAGCCGCCGGAGCACTGGACGAGGCACCTTCGCTCGGGCTCGCGGCTGTGGTCTCGCCACCGCCGCCGCTACCGCAGGCCGACAGGCCGAGCGCACCGGCGACGACCATCGCGCCCACCGTGAGCGCGCGGCGGGAAACAAAACTCAGGCCCACAACGGCCTCCTTCGGTCAGTGTCGCTTCCTGTATGGATACCTCAGTGCAGGTGATGCTGCCTCACATCCGCAACCGCGCAGGTCACCACTGTGACACAATTCAGACAACAAGCACGGTCGCGGCTGCCATCCGGCACCACCCGATCTAGCTTGATCCCCATGCCACGCCGTACCGCACTCGCAGCCGCCGCCGTGCTCACCGTGCTGGCGACCGGCTGCTCCCCGGAGCCGGAGCGGCCGCCCCGGGCGGCCCCCAGCCCCACCTACGAGCTCCCGGCCCGCGCGGTCAGGCCCGGCGAGATCCCGGTGACCTCCGCGCCGGTCCAGGACGGCGAGATCCGCTTCCAGGTGATCGGCCTGCAGAAGGGCCTCAGCGGGTTCTTCGGCAGCCACGCCGAGTGGCAGGCCAAGGGCCAGTACGTCGTCGTGCGGATCCTCATGGAGAACCCGAACCGCGCCAACTCCCGGTTCGACGCCGGAAAGCAGCGGCTCGTCACGGCCGGCGGCACGGCCCACGCGATCGACCCGTTCACGCAGGCGATCAAGCGCCAGCCCGAGAGATTCCTCCTCGGCGCGGGGGTCAGGGTCGAGATGGACCTGTGGTTCGACGTCCCCGAGGACGCCGAGCCCACCGCCGTCCGGCTCTTCGGCGACCCGCCGCTCGGCCTGGCCCGCACGGACGGCGTCACGGTCCCCCTCCCCTGATCCGGGATCCCCGCCCAGGGGAGGGGCGGGTCCGCCGCGCCGCGGCGGACCCTCCTCCTCACGCGGTACGGCTCAGGCCCGGCTCTCCGGAGCGCCCTGGGCCGGCGGCTCGTCGTGCCCGAGACCGCCCCCCAGGTAGGCCGCCTGCACGGCCGGGTCGTTGAGCAGGTCGGACGCCGCGGCGCTCTTGACCACCCGTCCGGTCTCCAGGACGTAGGCCCGGTGGGCGAGCTTCAGCGCCTGCTGGGCGTTCTGCTCCACCAGCAGCACCGTGACGCCCCGCCGGTTGATCTCCTCGATGATGGAGAAGATCTGCTGCACCAGCAGCGGCGCCAGACCCATCGACGGCTCGTCCAGCAGCAGCACCTTCGGCCTGGCCATCAGCGCCCGGCCGATGGCCAGCATCTGCTGCTCTCCGCCGGACATCGTGCCGGCCGCCTGGTCCCGGCGCTCGGCCAGCCGCGGGAACAGCTCGTACGCCTCGGCGAGCTCCTTGCTGGAGCTGGTCGTGCGCGCGTAGGCGCCCATCAGCAGGTTGTCGTGGACCGTCATGCCGGGGAAGATGCCGCGGCCCTCGGGCGCCTGCCCGAGACCCGCGACGACCCTCTTGTGGCCGGGCATCTTGCTGATGTCCCGGCCGTCGAAGATGATCTTCCCCGAGGTCAGGCCGCGCAGACCCGAGATCGTCTTCAGGGTGGTGGTCTTGCCCGCCCCGTTCGCCCCGATGAGCGTGACGATCTCGCCCTCGTTCACCTCGACCGAGATGCCCTTGAGCGCCGCGATCTTTCCGTAGTGGACGTGGATGTCCTTGATCTCAAGAAGCATCTGCGGGAGCCCCCAAATACGCCTCGACGACCCGGGGGTCGTTCCGCACCTCGTCCGGCAGACCGTCGGCGATCTTCTGGCCGAAGTCCAGCACCGCGATGCGGTCGCTGATGCCCATGATGAGGCTCATGTCGTGCTCGATGATCAGGATGGTCCGCCCGGCATCCCGGATGTCCCGGATGAGCTGCTGCAGCGCCACCTTCTCCGCCGGGTTCATGCCCGCGGCGGGCTCGTCCAGCAGCAGCAGCTTCGGGTCGGTCGCCAGCGCCCTGGCGATCTCCAGGCGGCGCTGGTCGCCGTAGGGCAGGTTCTTGGCGTGGTCGTGCGCGCGGTGCGGGATGCCGACGAACTCCAGCAGCTCCATCGCCAGCGCGCGGCCCTCGCGCTCCGCCTTGCGGTGCCAGGGCAGGCCCAGCGCCACGCTGACCATGCCCGCGCGCTGGTGGGCGTCCGAACCCACCATGATGTTCTCGATCGCCGTCATGTTGTGGAACAGCCGGATGTTCTGGAACGTCCGGGCGATGCCCCGCTTGGTGATCTTGAAGCGCTTGACTCCGTTGATCTTCTCGCCCAGGAAGCGGACCTGGCCCTGGGTCGGCTGGTAGACACCGGTGACCACGTTGAACACCGTGGTCTTGCCCGCGCCGTTCGGACCGATGAGAGCGAAGATCTCACCCTCGTTGATCGTCAGGTTCACGTCGCGCAGCGCCGTGACGCCGCCGAACCGCATGACGAGGTCCTGCAGCTCCAACATCGTGCGGCCACCGCGCTCCTGGCCGGCCGCCGCACCCGCTTCGGTGCTCACTTGGACGCCACCTCCTCACCGTGCGACTGCGGTCCGGGGACCTCAGCTCCGAGCGTACCCATCCCGCCTGATCCCTCTTTCAGCTCCGCCTTGCGTTGCCGCGACGGCAGCAGGCCCTCGGGACGGAAGATCATCAGTGCGACGAGCACCGCACCGAAGATCAGCATGCGGTACTCCTGCAGCCCGCGGAACCGCTCCGGCAGCCACGCCACCAGGAACGCGCCCAGCATGACGCCCGGCAGGTTGCCCGCGCCGCCCATGACCACCGCGGCCAGGATCGTCGCCGACAGCAGGAACTGGAAGTCGTTCGGGTTGATCGAGATGGACTTCGCCGCCCACAGCACACCCATCGCGCCGCCGATGGAGGCGCCGATCGCGAACGCGAGCATCTTGAAGCGGAACGTCGGCACGCCCATGACCTCGGCCGCGTCCTCGTCCTCCCGGATCGCCGCCCAGGCGCGCCCGACCCGGCTCTTCTCCCAGCGCTTCACCAGGATGATCACCACGACGGCCAGCGCGACCAGCAGGTAGTAGTAGGGCCGGGGGTCCAGCACACCGTACTTGAAGATCTCGACATCGCCGATCATGATGCCCTCGATGCTCGGCGGGTGCGGGATGCCGCGGATGCCGTTCGGGCCGCCGATCTCGTCGGTGTTCCGCGCCGTGATGCGGATGATCTCACCGAAGCCCAGCGTGACGATCGCCAGGTAGTCACCGCGCAGCCGCAGCGTCGGCGCGCCCAGCGTGATACCGGACAGGGCGCAGATCCCGATGCCCACCACCATGATCAGCCAGAAGTCCCAGCCCATCCGGGTGCCCAGCAGCGCCATCGAGTAGCCGCCGACCGCGTAGAACGCGACGAACCCGAGGTCCAGCAGGCCGGCCTGGCCCACCACCACGTTCAGGCCGATGGCCAGCAGCACGAAGGTGCCGATCGGGAAGAACAGGATGCTCGCCCAGTCGGTGTCCGGCGACATGAAGGCGCCGATGCTCTCCGACGGCAGCAGCAGAGCCCCGACGATCAGGGCCGCGTAGACGATCCACCGCTGCCAGCCCGGCGTGTTCAGCCAGCGGTCGTGCATCTGGTCTGCGAAGTGGCTGAGCCGGCCACGGAAGCCTGCCAAAGGATTCTTCTCGTTCATGCGCGCGCCTGCTGGAGTGATTCACCGAGGATGCCGGTGGGGCGGAACATCAGGACCAAGACGAGGATGGTGAAGGAGATCACGTGCTTCCAGTCGGAACCGAAGAAGATCGCTCCGTAGTTCTCCACCAGCCCGAGGGCGATCCCGCCGACCAGAGCACCGCGCAGGTTTCCGATCCCTCCCAGGACCGCCGCGGTGAACGCCTTGATGCCGAAGAGGAACCCGATGAGGTAGTTCGTGTTCTCGTACGAGATCAGGTACAGCGCGCCGGCCACACCGGCCATGCCGCCGCCGATCAGGAACGTCATCCGGACGATCTTGTCGATGTCGACGCCCATCAGCACGGCCGCCTCAGGGTTCTGCGCGGTGGCACGGATACCACGGCCGATCTTCGTACGGTTCACCAGCCGGTCGAGCGCGATCATCATGCCGAGCGCCGCCACGATCACCAGCACCTGGTCCACCCGGACCGAGTGACCGAAGATCGAGAACAGCTCGGTCCGCTCCATCAACCGGGGCAGACCCATCTGGATCCGGCCCTGCTGCGGACGGTCGAAGAGGTTCGGGATGACCAGGAGCGCGAACAGCTCCTGCAGGAAGATGGAGGCGCCGATCGCCGAGATCAGCGCCGCGAGCCGGGACGCACCGCGCCGGCGCAGCGGCCGGTAGGCGATGCGCTCCAGCGCCACCGCCGTCCCCGCGGAGGCCAGCATTCCGGCCAGGATCATCAGAATGATCACACCCACGAGCGCCAGGCCCGTGAGAGCCGAGTCGATGCCCAGCACGAACGGGACGAACATCGCACCGAAAGTGCCGATCATGAACACTTCGGAGTGCGCGAAGTTGATCAGCCGCAGCACGCCGTACACCATCGTGTAACCGAGCGCGATCAACGCGTAGATCGAACCGAACGCCAGGCCGTCGATCGTCGACGGCCAGAACTGATTGATGAAGTCATTGAACACTAGGGATTACCACTTCTAGCGGGGGTCGCCTGCATTGTCCGGTAGCCGCCACTCCCAAGTGGATCTCGTGGACCACCCGGAACCGCACGGAGAGCGGGACCGCACCGCGGCGTTCCCGCTCTCCGCGCGTCAACTACCTAACCCTCTCGGAGCTCCGGACCTCAGCCCAGCTTCGCCTCCGCGGCCTTGCCGAGCAGCGTGATCACGCCGCCCTTGACCTGGTAGATGTAGATGTCCTTGGCCTCGACCTCACCGGTCGGCTGGAACTTGACCTGCTTGGAGACACCGGTGAAGTCCACCGTGGAGATGAACTGGTTGATGTCCTCAGCCGTGGTCTTACCCGCCTTGATCGCCTCGATGAAGACCGTCGCGGCGTCGTAGCCCTCGGAGGCGTAGATCGCCGGGTCGGCGCTGAACGCCGCCTTGTACGCGTCGGCGAAGCCCTTCACCTTGGCGTCCGTCACGTCCGGCGTGGCGATGTAGCAGGGGCAGCCCACGAGCGCGCCCTCGGCGTTCTCCGCACCGGCGCCCTCGATCAGACCCTTGTCCAGCGAACCGTCACCGGACAGGAACTTCGCCGTCACACCCTTGTCACGCAGCTGCTTGAGCAGGTTGCCGCCCGCCGCGTAGTAACCGCCGAAGAAGATCGCGTCCGGCTTGGCCGCCGCGACCTTGTTCACCACCGAGGAGAAGTCGCTCTCCGCCGGGTCCAGCGAGTCGTCCGTGACCGTGGCGCCCTTGGTCTTCAGCTGACCGCGGACGGCGTCCGCCAGCGGCTTGCCGTACTCCGACTTGTCGTCGATGACGAACACGTTCTTCGCCGCGGCGCCGTCGACGATGAAGTCGGCGATGCTCGGACCCTGGACACCGTCGTTCGGCAGCACACGGTGCCAGTACTTCCAGCCGTTCTCGGCCAGCTTCACATTGGTGGCGGAGGCCGAGACGCTCGGGATCTTCGCCTCCTCCAGCACCGGGCCCACCTGGGCGGACTCACCGGAGAACGCCGGACCCACCAGGCCGACGATCTTGTCGGTCTTGATGGCCTGCTGAGCCAGGGCCACCGCCTTGGACGGGTCGGCCTGGCTGTCGTACTCGACCATCTCGATCTTCACAGCCGGGTTGGTCTTGTTGTACTCGTCGAACGCGAGCTTCGCACCGTTCCGCGGCGGAATGACGATGCCGGCGTTCGCACCGGTCAGGTCACCCATGAAACCGATCTTGACAGTGCCGGCAGCGGCCCCCGTGGAGCCGCCCTCAGTCGTGGTACCCGTGTCGCCTCCGCTGCAGGCGGCGAGACCAAGAGTGAGCGCCAGACCGGCAGCAAGCACTCCACCGAGGCGAGCAGTCTTAGGCCGCAAGGTTGCCTTCCTTTCACCCGGTCCATGGTCAGGACCAGGTTCACAGATGCCCTCCCCTGGCGGAGTGGCCAGGGGGTGTGTCGGTTAGTACAGCCAGCGGATGTCACAGGTCGATACAGGACGACCCGACGTTACCGCTTCGTTATTACACCGATTCTTTTCGGCTACTGGCACAAAAGCCATGGTCACCGCCAACCTGCGATCTTTCCAGCACGACACACCGGACATGGGGAAGCCCGCGCGCATCCAGGAGGCCGCCCGGCACCGGCATGACTCCGCCGAGAAGGACGCCCCCGGCGAACCAGGACGGCACCCCCGGACACCGGAACGGCGACGGCAGGCCACACCGGCCCCACAGGCCCCGCCCCCTCCCGACACGCGCAGACCGGCCCGCCGACGCGCACCTGCCCCCGGCCGCGAGGACGGACCCCGAGATCACCGAACCCGCCGGCGACCCCACTCCCCGAACCCCCGCACCCGAAGACCCCCCGCACCCTCCGGAGAACTCACTCCCCGCCGCCCGAACCCCCCTCGGACCCGGCACCACCACTCCCGACGATGATCTGAGCCACCTCACGCATGCTCAACCGCCGGTCCATCGAAGCCTTCTGAATCCACCGGAACGCCTGCGGCTCACTCCACCCGTGCTCCGCCATCAGCAGACCCTTCGCCCGCTCCACCAGCTTCCGCGTCTCCAGCCGCTCCGAGAGCGTCCCCACCTCCCGCTCCAGCGCCGCGATCTCCTCATGGCGGCTCACCGCCATCTCGATCGCCGGAACCAGGTCCGACTTCGTGAACGGCTTCACCAGATACGCCATCGCCCCCGCATCCCGCGCCCGCTCCACCAGGTCCCGCTGCGAGAACGCCGTCAGGATCAGACACGGCGCGATCCGCTGCGACACGATCTGCTCAGCGGCCGAGATCCCGTCCAGCACCGGCATCTTCACGTCCAGGATCACCAGATCCGGCCGGAGCTCCGCGGCCAGCTTCACGGCCGTCTCCCCGTCCCCCGCCTCCCCGACGACGGCGTATCCGTCCTCTTCCAGCATCTCCTTGAGGTCGAGGCGGATCAGAGCCTCGTCTTCCGCGATCACCACTCGCCGCTGCGTACTCACGAGCAAGAGAGTACCGACGTCCGCTAGATTGGGACCACGCCGGTCCCACGACTGATCCACTTTGGGTAAGCTCGGAGCTGGCCGACAAAATCCGGACAAGTCCGCAAATATGCCCCGATATCCCAACGGCAGAGGAAATGGCCTCAAAATCCATCAAGTGTGGGTTCGAATCCCACTCGGGGCACAGTCAAGCCGCCCGGCCTTGCGACCAGGCGGCTTCCTCCGTCCTTACAGGTCCGCAGTCCCTGCAGTGACCACCCACCGGACAGGTCGGCCCGTTACCCGGGCAATCATGTCGTAGTCGCCGTCGCAGTGCAGGACAACCGCTCCGTGGCGCTCAGCGGTGGCGGCGATGACCAGGCCGGAGACCGACAGAGCTCTCCAGTTCCCGGTCGCGATGAGTCGAGTCTGGACATCCAACGCCCGATCCCATGTTTCGTCCGGAGTCGGAAGCCGGTCAATCCACGCATCTCATCGCGAATACGTTCGGCATCTTGGATGAGTTCGTGGGGCCGAAGTACTGGGGGCTGGTAGGGCGGGAGGGATTCGAACCCCCTCAGTCGAAACACCCGGTTTACAGCCGGGCCCGGCTCTCCAGCTCCGGCGCCGCTCCGTGGAGACGGCTTCAGGATGGTCTCCGCCGAGCGGCCGGGGCAACGGGTTTTCGTGCGGCCGGACGTTCCCACCTGGTCTGGGCGCGGTGCGGGGGGTCACGTCTCGTAGTGGGAGGCGTGACCCCCCGCGCCGTCGTGGGCGGGGCCGTACCCGGAAAGAGTCAGGCGGGGTGGGCGACGGCGGACCCGATGGTGTGGACGCGCAGGGCGTTGGTGGAGCCCGCGGTGCCGGGCGGGGAGCCGGCGACGATGACGACCTTGTCGCCCTTCTCGAGGCGGGCGTGGGCGAGGAGGGCGGCTTCGACCTGGCGGACCATGTCGTCGGTGTGGTGGACGAAGGGGACCTCGAAGGTCTCCACGCCCCAGGTGAGGGCGAGCTGGCCGCGGACGTGGGGGGCGGAGGTGAAGGCGAGCAGCGGGATGGGCGAGCGGTAGCGGGCGAGGCGGCGGGCGGTCTCGCCGGACATGGTGAAGGCGACGAGGGCCTTGGCGCCGACGATGGCGCCGACCTCGGCGGCGGCGCGGGCGATGGCGCCTCCGGTGGTCTCGGGGAGCCGGTCGAGGCTGTGGGTGGCTTCCAGGACGGAGTGCTCGGCGGCGGTGGCGATGCGGCTCATGGTCGCGACGGACTCGACCGGGTAGGTGCCGACGGAGGTCTCGCCGGAGAGCATGACGGCGTCGGCGCCGTCCATGACGGCGTAGGCGACGTCGGAGGCCTCGGCGCGGGTGGGCCTGGGGGCGCTCATCATGGAGTCGAGCATCTGGGTGGCGACGATGACGGGGCGGGCCTTCTCGCGGCAGAGTTCGATGGCGCGCCGCTGGACGACGGGGACCTCTTCGAGGGGGAGTTCGACGCCGAGGTCGCCGCGGGCGACCATGATGCCGTCGAAGGCTTCGATGATCTCGGGGAGGCGGTCGACGGCCTGGGGTTTTTCGATCTTGGCGAGGAGCGGGAGGCGGACGCCTTCCTGCTCCATGATGTTGCGGACGACGTCGGCGTCGGAGGGGCGGCGGACGAAGGAGAGGGCGATGAGGTCGAAGCCGGTGCGCAGGGCCCAGCGGAGGTCGGCCTCGTCCTTGTCGGTGAGGGCGGGGGCGCTGACGTTGACGCCCGGGAGGTTGAGGCCCTTGTTGTCGGAGATCATGCCGCCGATGACGACGCGTGTGGTGACGCGGGGGCCGTCGATGCGGGTGACCTCGAGGTGGACGCGGCCGTCGTCGACGAGGATGCTGTCGCCGGGGCGGACGTCCTTGGGGAGGCCGAGGTAGGTGGTGGAGACCTGTTCGCGGTCGCCGGGGATCTCTTCGGTGGTGATGGTGAAGACGTCGCCGAAGCCGAGGCGGACGGGGCCTTCTTCGAACTTGCCGACGCGGATCTTGGGGCCCTGCAGGTCGGCGAGTACGCCTACGCCGCGGCCGAGCTCGGCGGCGACCTCCCTCACCCTGTCGTAGACCTCTTTGTGCAGCTCGTGGCTGCCGTGGCTGAGGTTGAAGCGGGCCACGTCCATGCCTGCGGCGATGAGTTCGCGGAGGCGTTCGGATGAGGAGGTGGCGGGGCCTAGGGTGCAGACGATTTTCGCGCGACGAGTCACGGGTCCTACCTTAATTGGTACAGACCACTTGGGCGTGACGCGGGTCATATCACCGGTGAAAAACTCGGTTACGTAACGCTACTTCCGATTGACGGGTGGTGGGGTGGCGGCCCTCCTCCTCCGGAGGAGGTAGCCGGCCCAGGAGATGAGCACGAGGGCGGCGACGGCGAGGCGGGCCAGGTTCGTGTGCTCCTCCGGGTAGATCACTCCTTCGATGTAGTGGTCGATGAACCCGGTGGGCGGCAGGCCCTGTTCCCCGGCGTTGCGGCGGCCCCAGTCCTCGACGACGGTGAGGGGGCATTCCATTCCGGTGACGACGGAGGCGACGCCCCAGGCGGCGACGGCGAGGTGGGCCCGGATGAGGCGGGGCCGGCGCCAGGCGAGGAAGCCGCCGACGGCCATGAAGGCGAGGAAGAGGAAGTGCAGCATCATCGCGGCTTCCCCGATGAGGCGGTACATCATGGTTCCACGCTAGGCGGCGGAGGCGGGTGCGGCATCCGTGTCCCTTCCCGGGTCCGCCGTCCGTCCCGTCTCTTGGCTTCCTGTGCGGGCCCGCCGCTTCCCTGGCGGGCCTCGCCGGTGGTCTTTGCGGTCCTGCCGCCGGGGTGTCCGGCGGTCAGCGGGTGACGGTGGCGGCCTTGCCGGCGTTGACGATGCCGCGGCCGTAGAAGCCGTTGCGGGATTTCCCGCCCTCGCAGGTGTGGGTGTCGGTGTCCTCGCCGAGGCGGTAGGTGAGGGTGCGGGGTGAGGGGCAGGGTCTCCTGGTGGCGGTGGCGTAGAGCAGGCGTTCGACGTCGGCGGGGGGCATGGTGACGCCGTCGGCGGAGGGTTTCCCGAAGCGTCCGATGAGGATGGCGGCGACGCCGGTGGCGTGGGGGGCGGCCATGGAGGTTCCGGCGAGGTACTGGTAGTAGGCGCAGACGCCGCTCCGGCAGTCGCGGACCACGGCGGGGGTCTTCGGTTCGCCTGTGCCGGTGAGCAGGCCTTCCCTGCGCAGGACGTGTTCGGGGGCGGCGGCGAGGATGGTCCTGGTGATGTCGGTGCCGCCGGGGCCGTCGTACTCGTCGCCGCCGGGGGCCGCCAGGTCGGTCTGCTCGATCCCGTAGTCGGAGAAGTAGGACTTGCGTCCACTGGGTCCGGTGGAGGAGACGGAGATGACGCCCTTGGATTCGGCGGGGACGTTGAGGCAGGAGTTGTCGATGGTGCGGGTGCGTTCGGTGTCCAGGGGGTAGTCGGGGCTGGTGGTGTCGGTTCCGGGTCTGCCGAGGTCGGTGGAGCCGTTGCCGATGGCGCTGATGAGGGTGACGCCGTGGTCGCGGGCGTAGTCGAGGGCGCGCTGCATGCCGGTGATGACGCCGCGCTGCTCGAGCTGTTCGGCTTTGGAGTCGGCGGGGTTGGCCTTGCAGTTGAACAGCCAGGGGTCGATGTAGTAGCTCATGTTGACGACGTCGATGCCGTTGTCGGCGGCGTAGGTGAGGGCGTCGAGGCTGGGCTTGAGGAAGAACAGGCCGGAGTCCTGGCCGGCGCGGAGGTTGACGATCGTGGCCCTGGGGGCGACTCCGGCGATGCCCAGGCCGTTGGCCGGGGAGGCGATGGTGCTGGCGACGTGGGTGCCGTGGCCGTCGTCGTCCCGGTCGACGGGGTCCTTGCAGCCGTCGACCTCGCAGGGGCCGTCGAGTTCGGCGCCGTTGGGGTCCTCGGGTCTGTCGGTGACGAAGTTCCGGCTGCGGGCGGTGTCGAAGTTCGGTGCGATGTCGGGGTGCTTGCCGTCGACGCCGGTGTCGATGACGCCGACGAGGACGGTGCGGTGGCCGGCCGCGGTGGCGTGGGAGCCGTCGGCGGTGGCGCCGATGAGTTTCATGTCCCATTGGCGTCCGGCGAGCGGTTCGGCGCGGCTCTTGCCGAGGAGGGCTTCGGCGTCGGGGAAGGTCGCCGTGCGGGTGGCGGCGGGGCGGACGGGGGTGCGCAGGTGGGCGGCCGCCGGGCCGGGGTGGGCGGTGGCGTGGCCGATTCTCCGGTCGGAGGAGACGCCTGCGACGGCGCGGCTCGCGGCGAGGTTCTCGACGAAGCGGGTTCCGGGGCCCGCGGGGGCCTTGGCGGTGATGTAGCGGAGCCGGGGTTCGGTGGACAGGACCGTTCCACCGGCGGCGGTGATCGCTTTCAGGGCCTGGGTGTGGGCGCCTTCGGTGTAGAAGACGAGGTAGTCGCGGAGGGGTGGGGTGTGTGCCGTGGCTGCGGCGGGTTGGCCGCCTGTGGTGAGGGCGGTCACCAGGGTGACCGCCGCCGCGATGCCGGTGAGGCGCCCGCCTGCGCGTTTCATCGAGTCTCCGTGCCTGACGCTGGACCAAGGAGAAGCATCTTTCAGGCATACAGCGGGCAAAGCAACCTGAACACTTTCTTCAGGCGATATTTCCGGTACGGCGGGCATGGCTGGGGCCCGGTACGGCGTGCCGTACCGGGCGCTCCCGGGCGCCGCCCGCGGCCTCCCCGCGCCGCCGTACGGGCGGGGAGGACCGGGAGCGGCGCCGGTCAGACCAGCGGGCGGGCGGTCGGCGGGATCGCGACCGGCAGTGCGCTCTGCCCGGTGAGGTGGCGGTCGACCGCCGCGGCGGCCGACCGGCCCTCGGCGATCGCCCAGACGATCAGCGACTGGCCGCGGCCCATGTCGCCGGCGACGAACACGCCCTCCACCGCCGTCTGGTAGCCCTTGTCACGGGCGACGTTGCCGCGCGCGTCGTAGAAGCCCTCGCCGCCCTCGGCGGCCAGGTCGGTCAGGAGCGCGCCCTTCTCCGGGCCGGTGAAGCCCATCGAGAGGGTGACCAGCTCGGCCGGGATCTCCCGCTCGGTGCCGGGGATCGGCCTGAAGCCGCCCTGCGGGCCCTCCACCTCGACCAGGCGCAGCGCCCGGACGTTGCCGTCGGCGTCGCCGACGAACTCGGTGGTGGAGACCGCGTAGACCCGCTGCCCGCCGTCGTCGGCCAGCTCCTCGTGGGCGCTCTCCATCTTGAACAGGATGGGGAACGTGGGCCACGGCTGGCTGCCGGGGCGGGCCGCCGGGGGCTGCGGCATGATCTCCAGCTGGGTCACCGAGGCGGCGCCCTGGCGGATGGCGGTGCCGATGCAGTCGGCGCCGGTGTCGCCGCCGCCGATCACGACGACGTGCTTGCCCTCCGCCGAGATCGGGGACTCGGCGTGGTCGCCCTCCTGGACCCTGTTGGCCGGCGGGAGGTACTCCATCGCCTGGTGGACGCCCTTCAGGTCGCGCCCGGCGACGGGCAGGTCCCGCCACTGGGTGGCGCCGCCGGCGAGCACGACCGCGTCGAACTCCTCGCGGAGCCGGGCGGCGGTGACGTCCACGCCGACGTTGACGCCGGTGCGGAACTCGGTGCCCTCGGCCCGCATCTGCTCGAGCCTGCGGTCGATGTGCCGCTTCTCCATCTTGAACTCGGGGATGCCGTAGCGCAGGAGGCCGCCGATGCGGTCGGCCCGCTCGAACACCACCACGTCGTGCCCGGCCCGGGTGAGCTGCTGGGCGGCGGCCAGGCCCGCGGGGCCGGAGCCGACGACCGCGACACGCTTGCCGGTCCTGGCTGCCGGGACGTGCGGGGTGACCCAGCCCTCGTCGAAGGCGCGGTCGATGATCTCGACCTCGACCCGCTTGATGGCGACGGGGTCGGAGTTGATGCCGAGGACGCACGCCGCCTCGCACGGAGCCGGGCACAGGCGGCCGGTGAACTCCGGGAAGTTGTTGGTGGCGTGCAGCCGCTCGATCGCCTCGCGCCAGTCGTCGCGGTAGACGAGGTCGTTCCACTCGGGGATGAGGTTGCCCAGCGGGCAGCCGTTGTGGCAGAACGGGATGCCGCAGTCCATGCAGCGGGACGCCTGCCTGGTCAGCTTCTCGGCGGGGAAGTCCTGGTAGACCTCCCGCCAGTCGCGGATGCGCACGTCCACCGGGCGGCGCGCCGGCAGCTCGCGCCCGTGGTTCAGGAAACCCTTCGGGTCAGCCATCGGTGTTACCTCCCTTATCCCTGGACCGCGGCGGTCATGACCGCCTCGTCGATGTCCCTGCCTTCGAGCCGCGCCGTCTCGGCGGCCTTCAGGACCCGCTTGTAGTCGGTCGGCATGATCTTGCTGAAGCGCGCCGGGTTCCAGTCGGCGAGCAGTTCCTGGGCGACCGTGGAGCCGGTCTCCGCCAGGTGCGTCTCGACGATCTTCCGGAGGGCGGCGGAGTCGTCCTCGCCCAGGGCCTCGATCTCGACCATCTCGCGGTTGACCCGCGCGGGGTCGAGGTCGAGCAGGTAGGCGACGCCGCCGGACATGCCGGCCGCGAAGTTGCGGCCGGTGGGGCCGAGGACGACGACCCTGCCTCCGGTCATGTACTCGCAGCCGTGGTCGCCGACGCCCTCGACGACGGCGGTGGCGCCGGAGTTGCGGACGCAGAAGCGCTCGCCCATGACGCCGCGGACGTAGACCTCACCGGAGGTGGCGCCGTACAGGCCGACGTTGCCGGCGATGATGTGGCCGTCGAGCGGGGCCGCGTCGTGCGGCCGGACGGTGATCCGGCCGCCGGACAGGCCCTTGGCGAGGTAGTCGTTGGCGTCGCCGGTCAGCCGGAGCGTGACGCCCTTGGGCACGAAGGCGCCGAAGGAGTTGCCGGCCGAGCCGGTGAACCGCACGTCGATGGTGTCGTCGGGCAGGCCCGCGCCGCCGTACCGCTTGGTCACCTCGTGGCCGAGCATGGTGCCGACCGTGCGGTTGACGTTGCGGATGGGCAGTTCCAGGGTGACCCGGCGGCCCTCGTTGAGGGCGCCCTCGGCGAGCTGGATCAGGGTGTTGTCCAGGGCCGCGTCCAGGCCGTGGTCCTGGGCGATCCTGCGGCGCAGCGCGGCTCCGGCGGGCAGCTCCGGACGGTGCAGGATCGGCGAGAGGTCGAGCCCGGCGGCCTTCCAGTGGTTCTCGGCCGAGGCGGTGTCGAGCAGCTCGGCGTGGCCGATGGCCTCGTCCAGGGAGCGGAAGCCCAGCTGGGCGAGGTACTCGCGGATCTCCTCGGCGATGAACTCGAAGAAGTTGACGACGAACTCGGGCTTGCCGCTGAAGCGCCTGCGCAGCTCGGGGTTCTGGGTGGCGACGCCGACCGGGCAGGTGTCGAGGTGGCAGACGCGCATCATGACGCAGCCGGAGACGACCAGCGGGGCGGTGGCGAAGCCGTACTCCTCGGCGCCGAGCAGTGCGGCGATGACCACGTCGCGGCCGGTCTTGAGCTGGCCGTCGACCTGGACGGTGATGCGGTCGCGCAGGCCGTTGAGGAGCAGCGTCTGCTGGGTCTCGGCCAGGCCGAGCTCCCAGGGGGCGCCGGCGTGCTTGAGGGAGGTCAGCGGGGAGGCGCCGGTGCCGCCGTCGTGGCCGGAGATGAGCACGACGTCGGCGTGGGCCTTGCTGACGCCCGCCGCGACCGTGCCGACGCCGACCTCCGCCACGAGCTTGACGTGCACGCGGGAGGCGGGGTTGGCGTTCTTCAGGTCGTGGATGAGCTGGGCGAGGTCCTCGATGGAGTAGATGTCGTGGTGCGGCGGGGGCGAGATGAGGCCGACGCCGGGAGTGGAGTGCCGGGTCTTGGCGATCCACGGGTAGACCTTGTGGCCGGGGAGCTGGCCGCCCTCGCCGGGCTTGGCGCCCTGGGCCATCTTGATCTGGATGTCGTCGGCGTTGACGAGGTACTCGCTGGTGACGCCGAAGCGGCCGGAGGCCACCTGCTTGATGGCGGAGCGGCGCTCGGGGTCGTACAGGCGCTCGGGGTCCTCGCCGCCCTCGCCGGTGTTGGACTTGCCGCCCAGCCGGTTCATGGCGATGGCGAGGGTCTCGTGGGCCTCCATGGAGATGGAGCCGTAGGACATGGCGCCGGTGGAGAAGCGCTTGACGATCTCGCTGACCGGCTCGACCTCGTCGATGGGGATCGGCTCGCGGACGCCGTCGCGGAACGTGAACAGGCCGCGCAGCGTCATGAGCTTCTCCGCCTGGGAGTCCACGAGGTCCGTGTACTCCTTGAAGATCTCGTAGCGGCGGGTGCGGGTGGCGTGCTGCAGCTTGAAGACGGTCTCGGGGTTGAACAGGTGGGGTTCGCCCTCGCGGCGCCACTGGTACTCGCCGCCGACCTCCAGGCGGCGGTGGGCGCGGACGGAGCCGCCGGCGCGCGGGTAGGCGCGGCGGTGCCGTTCGGCGGTCTCGGCCGCCAGGACGTCGAAGCCGACGCCGCCCAGGCGGGAGGTGGTCCCGGCGAAGCAGGTGTCGACGACCTCCTGGCCGAGGCCGAGCGCCTCGAAGATCTGCGCGCCGGTGTAGGAGGCGACGGTGGACACGCCCATCTTGGACATGACCTTCAGCACGCCCTTGCCGTACGCCTTGATGAGGTTGCGCACGGCCTTGTCGCGGTCGACGGCCAGGACGCCGGAGCCGACCATGTCCTCGACGGTCTCGATGGCGAGGTAGGGGTTGACCGCGCCGGCGCCGTAGCCGATGAGCAGGGCCATGTGGTGGCACTCGCGGGCGTCGCCGGTCTCGATGACGAGGCCGACGCGGGTGCGGGTCTTCTCGGCGATGAGGTGGTGGTGGACCGCGCCGGTGAGCATCAGCGACGGGATCGGGGCGAGGGCGTCGGTGGAGCCGCGGTCGGAGAGCACGATGATGCGCGCTCCGCCGGCGATGGCCTCCGAGACCTCGGCGCGGATCTCCTCCAGGCGGCGCAGGAGGGCCTCGCCGCCGCCGCCGACCTCGTACAGGCCGGAGACGACGTGCGGCTGGAATCCGGGGAGGGCTCCCTCGTCGTTGATGTGAATGATCTTGGCGAGCTCGTCGTTGTCGATCACCGGGTATGGCAGGACGAGCTGGCGGCAGGAGGCCGGGCCCGGGTCGAGCAGGTTGCCCTCGGGGCCGAGGGTGCTGGCCAGGGAGGTGACGAGCTCCTCGCGGATGGCGTCCAGCGGCGGGTTGGTGACCTGCGCGAACAGCTGGCTGAAGTAGTCGAACAGCAGCCGGGGCTTCTCGCTGAGCACGGCGACGGGGGTGTCGGTGCCCATCGAGCCGATCGGCTCGGCGCCGGTCTTCGCCATCGGCGCGAGGATGATCCGCAGTTCTTCCTCGGTGTAGCCGAAGGTCTGCTGCCGCTTGGCGAGGGCCTCGCGGGTGTCGCCCTCGACACCGTCGGGAAGGACGCCGCGGGTGCGGGCGGGCAGCTCCTCGAAGCGGACCAGGCCGGCGTGGAGCCACTCCTCGTACGGCTGCGCGGCGGCGAGCTCGGCCTTGATCTCGCCGTCCTCGATGATCTTGCCGCGGGCGGTGTCGATGAGGAACATCCGGCCGGGCTGGAGGCGGCCCTTGCGGACCACGCGCTCGGGGTCGATGTCGAGCACGCCGGCCTCGGAGCCGAGGACGACGAGGCCGTCGTCGGTGACCCAGAACCGGCCGGGGCGCAGGCCGTTGCGGTCGAGGACGGCGCCGACGAGGGTGCCGTCGGAGAAGCTGATCGAGGCGGGACCGTCCCAGGCCTCCATCAGGGAGGCGTGGAACTCGTAGAACGCCCGCCGCGCGGGGTCCATCTCGGTGTGGTTCTCCCACGCCTCGGGGATCATCATCAGCACCGCGTGCGGCAGCGAGCGCCCGGCGAGGTGGAGCAGCTCCAGGGCCTCGTCGAAGGAGCCGGTGTCGGAGCTGTCGGGGTCGCAGATCGGGAACAGCCGCGACAGGTCGCCGGGCAGGTTCGCGGTCGCCAGCATGGCCTCGCGGGCCCGCATCCAGTTGCGGTTGCCCTGGACCGTGTTGATCTCGCCGTTGTGGGCGACGTACCGGTAGGGGTGCGCCAGCGGCCACGACGGGAAGGTGTTGGTGGAGAAGCGCGAGTGGACCAGCGCGATCGCGGTCTCGTAGCGCTCGTCGCTCAGGTCGGGGAAGAACGGCTCGACCTGGCCGGGAGTGAGCATGCCCTTGTAGACGATGGTCCGGCTGGACAGCGAGGGGAAGTAGACGTCCACCTCGTGCTCGGCCCGCTTGCGCAGGCAGAAGGCCAGCCGGTCGAGGGCCAGGCCCGTCTCGCCGCCGGGGGAGGCGACGAAGAGCTGGCGGAAGAAGGGCATCACGGCGCGGGCGCTCGGCCCGGGCAGCTCGCGGTCGACCGGGACGTCGCGCCAGCCGAGGACCGTCAGGCCCTCCTCGGCGGCGATCTCCTCGATCATCCGCACGGCGATCTCGCGGGCCTCGGGGTCGGAGGCCAGGAAGGCCATGCCGGCGGCGTAGGCGCCGGCTGCGGGCAGCGGGAAGTCCACCGCCGCGCGGAGGAGGGCGTCGGGGATCTGCGTCAGGATGCCGGCGCCGTCGCCGGTGTCCGGTTCGCTACCCTGGGCCCCCCGGTGGTCAAGGTTGCACAGTGCCGTCAGGGCCTTCGCGACGATCTCGTGGCTGCGTCGTCCGGCCACGTCGGCGACCATGGCGACACCGCAGGCGTCATGCTCGCGTGAAGGGTGGTACAGGCCCTGGGGCTCGGGAAAGCCGAGGCGGGCAGCAGGCATTGAATCCCTCCCGTCGTCTTCTGCTTCGTCTAGGCAAGCAAAGGGACGACGTTGGCCCTGCTGCGTGGTGTGTAGACATTACCGTACCCCGCCGGAAACCTGCCTACCCGGTCCACATAACGACCATTTCACACCAGTTTCCGCTATTGACTCAACGGGCGCCGGGAGCAGGCCATTCCCTGCCGGACCTCTAGGGTTGGGGTCATGGACGGGATCGAGGAGCTGCTCGGGCAGGCCGGGGTGGACGGCAGGCGGCTGCGGACGGCGCTGGCCCTGCTGGGCGGCGGGCGGTGGTGGACGCTGGCCGAACTGGTCCGCGAGACGGCGACCTCGCGGCGGGCGGTCGAGGGCCTGCTGCGGGCGGTCGAGCTGGAGCGTTCCGGTGACCGGTTCCGGCTCCGCGAGCCGCTGCCCGGCATGGCGGGCGGGACCCCGGCCCCCGCCGACCCGGTGGCGCACCTGCTCGGCGGGCACGCCGGGCTGCTGGACCGGATGGAGAGGCTGGTCGCCGGGGCGCCCCGCGGCCGCCAGGCGCTGGACCACGTGGCCGCGACCGCCGAGACCGTGGTCCGGCGGGCGCTGCTGATGGAGGCCCGGTTCTGGCTGCCCGGGGCCCGGCTGCTGTGCGTCGGCGACCACGACCTGACCTCGCTGGCGACGGCGATGCTGCAACCGCGCGCCGAGGTCGCCGTGGTCGACGTCGACGAGCGCATCCTCGCCTACATCGCCGAGCAGGCCGCCCGGTACGGGCTGAACGTCCGGACCCGCTGGGCCGACCTGCGCCTGGGCCTGCCCGCCTCGGTGCAGGGCTGGGCCGACCTGGCGATCACCGACCCGCCGTACACGCCGGAGGGCGTCGGGCTGTTCACCGCCCGCGCGGCGGAGGGGCTCGGCGACCGCGAGCGGGGCCGGATCCTGCTGGCGTACGGCGCGGGCGAGCACACCCCGGCGCTGGCGCTGAAGGTCCAGCACGAGCTGGGCCGGCTCAACCTGGTCAGCGAGGCGATCTATCCCGACTTCAACCGCTACCACGGCGCCGAGGCCATCGGCTCCGCCGCCGACCTGTACGTCCTGCGGCCCACCACCAAGACCTGGCCCGCCGTCGCCGCCCGCGTCGACGCCCTGGGCACCGCCATCTACACCCACGGCCCGCAGTCCGTCGAGTCCCGTCCCGCGCCCGCCGCGCCGGCTGAGGCCGGCGACGGGTTCGAGCCGGCGGTGCTGGTGGGCGAGTGGCCGAGGGACGTGCTGCCGAAGGTGCCGCGGGCCCGGCTGGCGACGTGGCTCGCCAAGCCGTACGCCACCGATCCCGCCCAGGTCGCGATCGCCGTGCCCGCCGGGCTGGAGGCCGCGCTCCCCCGCCTGCTCCTGGCCACCCGCGCCCGGCGGATCCGGATCACGCTGGCCGCCCCTCCCCGCGACCTGCCCGCCGGGCTGCTGTCCCCCGTCTACGAGCTGTCCGTCGGCGGGACGACGGTCCACGCCGTACGGCGGGCGCTCCCCGGCGCGGGCGGAGACGCCGACGGGGACCGGGTGCTCCGCCGCGTCCTCGACAACGCCCACGGCAAGCTCGCCAACACCTGGCGGGAGGCCCTCATCAGGGTCCGGGGCGAGCTGACCAAGAAGCAGGCCAGGGCGGTCATCGCGGAGATCGCCCCCTGGGCGGAGGACGTCACCGTCCTGGAGCTGCCCGCCCACCGCCTGGCGGAACTGCCCGCCGCGGTGGCGCGCTCCCTGGAGCGGTCCCGCGACCTGGCGGAGGCCGGCGGCGACGCTAGACCAGCCGCTTCTGGATCGCCAGGCTGAGGCCGTCGACCGCCAGCTGCGGATAGGTCAGGTCCACCTGCGCGCCGGCGCCCACGGGGGCGACCCAGCTCACGGTGGCGTAGTGGCCCAGCGCCCGGGCCTGGGCCCAGCTCCGGGAGGCGTCGAGGCCTTCGGGCGTGCCGGGCGCGGGCCGTACGAACCCGCCGTCCTTCAGCGCCGCGACGAACCGGTCGGCGGCGGCGGAGTCGGCCAGGTTGAAGATGAGGAACTGGCCCCAGACCCGCCCGTCGGAGGTCAGGTAGTGGGCGCGCAGCGCCTGGCTGCATCCGGCGACGGCGGCCTGCGCGCCGCCCCACACGGCCTCGGCGCAGTCGGCCAGGGCCTCGGTGCCCTTGCTCGCCATGGTGGTCCCGCCGGAGGCGATCTCCTCCGCGGGGAAGATCTCGGCGACGGTCAGCGGCTCGGGGTCGAGCTCGCGGGTGGCGATCGGCGCGTAGTGGCCGCTGCTCGGCGCGCCGCGGAAGGTGGCCGCGCGCGGATCGGCCGGCCCGCCGGCCGGCCACCACCAGAACGCCGCCGCCCCGGCGGCCACGAGTACGGCGACGACGGCGATCCACTTGCGCATGGACCCCGAGCTTACCGGGACCGGCGCGGGGCCGGCGGCGATCCCCCGCGCCGGGCCGGGTCCGGTCCCGTCAGGGAACCGGGGGTTTGGGCGCGACCGCGACGACCCGGCGGAACACCGCCTTCTCCGGCCTCCTGGCCGTCAGCGCCAGGGAGACGAAGTCGTCCTTGACGTCGGGCTCGGCGCCGTCGGCCCGGCCGATCCAGACCAGACCGGCGTAGTGCCCCATGGCGTGGCCACTGGCCTCGGTGTGCCCGCCCGCGGGGAAGGCCGCCGTACCGGAGTCCAGCGCCAGCGCCCAGCCTCCCCGGTGCATGGTGGTCAGGGCGGTCACGAGCGCGTCCGCGGAGGCCGTGTCGCGCAGGTTGAACAGGGTGTACTGGGCGACGTAGCGGCCGTCGGCGCTGGTGTAGAGCCCGCGCAGGGCCTGCGTGCACCCGGCCTGGGTGAGCCGGTCGGCCAGGGCCGGGCCCCACACCGCCGCCGCGCAGCCGGAGTCCAGCTTGCTCCCGGCCAGCTTCAGCGTGATCCGCCCCTCCTTCAGGGTCTTCTCCGCGAAGACGTCCTTGAGGGCCAGCGGTTCGGGATCGGCCGTGCGCTGCGCGATCGGCGCGAACACCTTCGAGGAGACCCAGCCCTTGTAGGCGCCGGGCCGGGGCTGCGTGCCGGCCGCCGAGGTCTCGGCCCGCTCGGGCACGGAGCCGCCGCCGAGCCCGGAGACGACGAGCATGAACACGGTCAAGGCGGCCACCGCGGCGATCACGGAGCCGCCCGCCACGACCAGCTTCTGCTGGCCCCGGGTCAGGCCGCGCTCCTCCAGCCAGGGAATGCTCCACTCCTCCGCCCGGGCGGAGCCGCGGCGCTTCGGGGGCTTGGGGGGCTTCGGGGACCTGGCGGGTCTGGCGGGCGAACGGCGCTCCCGCGACCTACCCGCGGCGGGCCGTTCCCGGGGCCCGTCCTCTGGCGCGGCCCGCCTGCGGGACCCTCCGGAGGAGGAGCCGGGCTGCTGCTCCGGCCACCCGCCCGGGGCCGGCTGCTGCTCCGGCCACCCGCCGGAGGCGGGACCGGTCCGCTCCTGCCACCCCCCGGGGGCCGGCTGCTGCTCCGGCCGGCCCGGGGCCGGCGCCCGGCCTTCCTGGGGGCCGGTGGGGACGGGACGCTCGGGCGACCTGGCCGGTGGCCGGCGGCGCCTGCGGGCGGGGGTGGCGGTCACAGTCCGGTCCCTCCCAGGAGGTTTCCGAGAGCGAAGGTCAGGGCCGCGGCGACCGCGCCCACGACGAGCTGGCGCAGCCCGCTGTACCACCAGTTGCGCGCGGTGACCCGGGAGACCAGCGCGCCGGCGCCGAACAGGGCCAGGCACGCGACGACCGCCGAGGCCGCCAGGCTGGTGACCCCCAGCAGGTACGGCAGGAGCGGCAGGAACGCGCCCGCGGCGAAGGACAGGAACGAGGAGACCGCCGCGGTCTTCGGCGAGGGCAGGTCGCCGGGGGTGACGCCGAGTTCGGCCCGGGAGTGCACCTCCAGCGCCTTCCCCGGGTTGCGGGAGATCTGGCGGGCGACCTCCGCTGCCAGCGCGGGCTCGACGCCCTGCGCCACGTACAGCTGCGCGAGCTCCTCCTGCTCCGACTCCGGATTGCGCTGGAGCTCGCGCCGCTCGACGTCGATCTCGGCGAGGGCGAGCTCCCGCTGGCTGGCCACCGAGACGTACTCGCCTCCGGCCATGGAGAAGGCGCCCGCCGCCAGCCCGGCCACTCCGGCCAGCGCGATCACCCGGGTGTCGTCGCTGCCTCCGGCGACGCCCGCGATCAGGGCGAAGTTCGAGACGAGCCCGTCCATCGCGCCGAACACCGAGGGGCGCAGCCATCCGCCGCTGACGTCACGGTGCTCGTGATGGATCTCGGCGCGCCCCCCCGAGCCGCCGTCGCTCACGACTTCCCTTTCTCCCCTTCGGGGAGGGCGCTCACCCTCTCCTGGGACGCGCCGTCCCCGTCCGCCGCGGTGTCCTGCTCGGGGTCGTCGGCCTGGTCGGCCCGGTGCGCGGGATCGGCGGCCTCGGCGGGCTCCGCACCGTCGGCCGCGCCCTCCCCGGTCGTGCTCTCCTCGGATGCGGCCGTCGCGCCGGACGGCTCCCCGTCCGCCTCCGCGGTCTCCGCTCCGGCGGGCGCGGAGTCCCCGCTGCCGGGGTCGGCCTGGTCGGCCCGGTGCGCGGGGTCCGCAGCGTCCTCCGCGGCTCCGGGCTCGGTCCCCTCCCCGGTGGCTGCGGTGGCTGCGGCGACCTTGCCGCCCTCGGAGCCGCTCGCAGGGTCGCCCTCGGAGTCGCTTTCCGCGTCGCCGTCGGGGTCGTCCCCGGACACGGCTCCCACCGACTCCTCGCCGGTCTTGCCGCGGGCCCACCAGAAGTAGGCCAGCGCCCCGAGCAGCAGGATGATCGAGGTCCACTGGTTGAGCCGCAGGCCGAGGATGTGGTGGGCGGTGTCGATGCGCAGGCCCTCGATCCAGAACCGGCCGACGGTGTAGCCCGCGACGTAGAGCGCGAACACGCGGCCGTGGCGCAGCGCGAACTTCCGGCCCGCCCAGATCAGCACGAACGCCAGGGCCAGGTCCCAGATCGACTCGTACAGGAACGTGGGGTGGTAGGTGTCCTCGCCCGGGATCGTGCCGGGCTTGTCCGGGTCGATCTCCAGGCCCCAGGGCAGGTCGGTCGGACTGCCGAACAGCTCCTGGTTGAAGTAGTTGCCCCAGCGGCCGATGGCCTGGGCCACCGCGACGCCGGGGGCGACGGTGTCGGCCACCGCGGACAGGGAGATCCCCCGGCTCCGGCAGCCGAACCACACGCCCAGGGCGCCGAGCGCGATGGCCCCCCAGATGCCCAGCCCGCCCTGCCAGATGAACAGCGCCTCGATCGGTTCGTTGGGCGCGTCCTCGGCGAAGTAGAGCTGCCAGTCGGTGAGGACGTGGTACAGGCGTCCGCCGACCAGGCCGAACGGCACGGCCCAGACGGCGAGGTCCACGATGGTGCCCGGGGCGCCGCCCCGGGCGCGCCAGCGGCGTTCGCCGATGACGACGGCGGCGATGACGCCGAGCACGATGCAGAGGGCGTAGGCCCGGATGGGGACCACGCCGATGTACCAGACCCCTTGGGACGGGCTGGGAATCGAGGCGAGGGGCATGTCAGGTGACGTTACCGTGTCCGGCGCTACTTCGCGGCATCAAGGATCGCCTGGCGGAGCTCCGCCGGCGTGAAGGCCACGTTGTTGTCGACCTCGACGCCGTCGATCTTCACGGTCGGGGTGCCCTGGATCTTGGCGGCCTCCAGCGTCTTGTCGCTCGCGGCGAGGTGGGCGGCGGCGTGCTGCTGGTTCCGCACGCAGGCGGCGAAGCCCGCGTCGGTGACCCCGGCGTCCTCGCCCCAGGCGACCAGGTCGTCGAGCGCGAAGCCCTCGGCGGTCTCCGGCGGCTGCTCCTCGAACAGCCTGTCGTGGTAGGCCATCCACGCCGGCCCGGCCGGAACGCACCGGGCCGCGGCCGCCCCCCGGACGGAGTTGCCGCGCGTGATGCCCTTGTTCATCTCCTCGGGGAAGATCGTGACGGTGTGGAAGACCACCTTGGCCTTGCCCTCCGCCGCCAGGTTCTTCAGCGTGGCGGCGCTGGTCTCCTCCAGCGCCTTGCACGCCGGGCACTGGAAGTCCTCGTAGACGTCCACCACCGGCTTCTCCACGCCGGGCCTGGCCATCACGACCGTGCCGTCCGCGGCCCGGGTGATGGGCGCGAGCGCCGCGGTGGTCTCCTCGGGCTTGCTGCTCTGCGCGGCGAACCACCAGCCCGCGCCGATGGCGGCGACCGCGACGACCGCGACGGCCGTCATGGTCGCCAGGCGCTTGGTGCGCTCCTTCTTGCGTTCCGCCTCGCGCTGCGCCTTGATCCGGTCCCGGGCCGACTGGTCCCTCGCGGCCTTGCCCATCAGTGGTCCTTTCCTTCCCGGGGCTCCTCGTCGTCGCCCTCGAGGTCGTCGTTGTATTCGTCGGGCTCCCGGCCCGGGGTCAGCCCGAGGGCCGAGTCGAGCGCGAACCGTCCCGGCGGGAACCAGGCGACGATCACGCCGAGCGCGAAGAGGCCGAAGTCCCGCAGGATGTCGATGAGGTAGCTGGGCTCCTCTCCCGCCGCGAGCTGGCCGCCGCCGCCGAAGCAGCCGCAGTCGATCCGCAGGCCGCGCGCCCAGACGGAGGCGATGCCGACGACGAACGCCAGCATGAGCAGTGCGGAGACGACACCTGCGACCCGGGTGAGCAGCCCGACGACCAGCAGCACCCCGATGACGATCTCCAGGATGGGCAGGCCGTACCCGACCGCCGTGGCGAGCGAGTCGGGGAGCAACTGGTACGCCTTGACCGCCTCGACCGACAGGACGGGGGTGCCGATCTTCCCGCCGCCGGCGATGATCAGCACGGCCGCCAGGACCAGCCGCGAAACGGTCGTCACCCAGGGTAGCGCCGAACGCAGCCTCGAAGGCTCAGGCTTGTCAGAAGTCACGACGGTAATCGTCTCCTATTCCGCACCCCGGGCGTGGTGATTGTCCGTGGATGGGCACAACAGCTGAGGGAAACCCCATCACGGGCCGGATAAGTGCCTGATAAGTCAGCCCGCGGAGGCGGGCCCGCGGAACTGCTGGGCCCGGAACCCGCTCGGCGGCAGGCCGACCCGGCGGGTGAACACGCGGGTGAAGTACGCCGGGTCGTCGTAGCCGACCCGGCGGGCGATGGAGGCCACCGGCAGGTCGGCGGTGGCCAGTAGTTCCTTGGCCCGGTTCAGCCGGGCCGTCAGCAGGTAGTCCTTGGGCGTGCATCCGGCCAGCCGCCGCACGACCCGGCGCAGGTCTGTGACCGGCATGTCCAGCCGGCGGGCGTGCTCGGCGACCGAGACGGGCAGGCAGGCGTCGCGTGCCAGGCGCTCCAGGACGGGCTCTCCGTGCCGGTCCTCTCCCGCGCGGGCCCGCCGCAGGGCGACCAGCACCTCGTGCACCATCGCGGAGGTCTCCACCTCGAGATAGGGGCTGCCCCGGCGGCAGGCCCCGACGATCCGCGCGATGGCGTGGCGGGCGGCCTCGGCGTCGCCCAGCGGGACGACCGGCTCGCCGGGGTCGATGAACCCGAGGTCAGTGTAGGCCGCCACGGCCGGTCCGGTGAAGTCGACGAACCATTCCGTCCAGCCCGGGTCGTGCGGGGCGTAGTGGTGCGGGACTCCGGGGAAGAGCCAGAGCACCGCCGGGGTCCGTACCTCGGCGCGCGGGCCGCCCGCGTGGGAGAACCAGCCGGAGCCCTCGGTGACGAGCACCGCCACGTGGTTGTCCAGGACGCGCGGGCCGACGGTGGGCAGGCGGCCGTACTGGGTGCCGACGCCGAGGCAGACCAGGCCGAGCCTGCGGTGGGCGGGACCGGGCGGCAGGTAGTGCCACCACTGCCGCGGCCCCGGTGCCGGCCTCACCGTCATCGGCACCCGCCCCTCAAATCCAACAACCGCCCGACGTTTGTCCATGGCCGCGCCCCGGCTCGGTGGGCAGGCTGGGCGGCTATGACCTGGGAAATCGTAACCGAAGCACGATACGGACGACATTTCGCGATCGACGGGGAGAGCTTCCGGCTGGACGGGGCGGAGTTCCGCGTGCTGTCGGGGGCACTGCACTACTTCCGGGTCCGTCCCGAGCAGTGGGCGCACCGGCTGCGGACGCTGCGCGCGATGGGCCTGAACACGGTGGAGACCTACGTCCCGTGGAACCTGCACGAGCCGCGCCCGGGTGAGATGCGCCGCCTGGAGGAGCTGGACGCCTTCCTCGCCGAGGCCGCCCGGGCGGACCTGCTGGCGATCGTCCGGCCGGGGCCGTACATCTGCGCCGGGTGGGACAACGGCGGTTTGCCGTCCTGGCTGACCGGAGCGCTGGGCCGCCGGGTGCGCACCCGCGCCCCGGGGTATCTGGCCCGCGTGGACCGGTTCTTCGACGCGCTGATCCCTCTCGTCGCCCGGCACCAGGTGACCCGCGGCGGCAACGTGATCATGGTGCAGGTGGAGAACGAGTGCGGTTCCTACGGCAGCGACCGGGTCTACTTGCGGCACCTGGCCGACGGGCTGGTCGCGCGGGGGGTGGAGGTGCCGCTGTTCACCTCCGGCGGCCCGGAGGACCACATGCTCACCGGCGGTTCGATCCCGGGGGTGCTCGCCACGGTGAAGTTCGGTTCCGATCCCGAGGAGGCGTTCGCGGTCCTGCGCCGCCACCGTCCGGGCGAGCCCCTGCTCTGCATGGAGTTCTGGAACGGCTGGTTCGACCGCTGGGGGCGCGGACACGTCACCCGGGACCCCGTGGACGCGGCGGTCAGCGAGAGCCCGACCAGCGCGGCGGCCGCGCCCGTCTTCGTCAGCTTTCCCATCGTCGTTTCCCTCTCGGTCACGCGGGCTCCGGCTGGCGTTCGATGCCGGTAACCCTGTCGCGATCGCGCGGAGGGGACCATGGACAAACAATCGCGGACTCTTGCACTTATGTGCGTGGGAAAGCCGGGATCCGAACAGAAACGAAAAGTGCGGCCGTCTTGTCGGACGGCCGCACTCCAGACGAAACCCGTGGCGGGTCAGGCGCGGACACCCGCCGCCAGCTCGGCGCCCAGCTCGCGCACGGCCGCCAGGCCGGCGGCCTCGTCGGGGGCGTCGAGGATGCGGCGGATGAACGCCGAGCCCACGATGACGCCGTCGGCGTAGCCGGCCACCTCGGCGGCCTGCCTGCCGTTGCCGACGCCCAGGCCCACGCAGACCGGCAGGCCGGTGTGGGGACGGGTCCGCTCCACCAGGCCCTGCGCGGCCGCGCCGACCGACTCGCGGGCGCCGGTGACGCCCATCAGCGAGGCCGCGTAGACGAACCCGGTGCAGCAGTCGGCGACGGCCTTGATGCGCTCCTCGGTGGAGCTGGGGGCGACCAGGAAGACCGTGTCGATCCCGGCGTCGGCGCTGGCCTGCCGCCAGAGACCGGACTCCTCCGGGGTCAGGTCCGGGGTGATGGTGCCCACGCCGCCCGCGTCGGCCAGGTCACGGGCGAACCGCTCGGCCCCGTAGCGGTCGATCGGGTTCCAGTAGGTCATGACCAGGGTGGCGGCGCCGGTCTTGGCCACGCCCTCGACCGTGCGCAGCACGTCGGCGATGCGGGTGCCGTTGGTCAGGGCCCGGTGCACGGCGTCCTGGATCGTCGGCCCGTCCATGAGCGGGTCGGAGTACGGCAAGCCGATCTCGATCACGTCGCAGCCCGCCTCGACCATGGCGGTGGCGGCCGCGATCGCGCCGTCCTTGGTGGGGAATCCGGCGGGCAGGTAGCCGACGAGGGCGGCGCGATCGTCCGCCTTCGCCTTGGCGAACACCGTCTGGAGAGTCGTCATTGTGTGTTCCGTTGCGGTTCGGGGCCTTCTCGATCCCCTCCGGAGCGGGACCGGAGGGGAAGCACGCCGGCTGTCAGAGGTTGAAGTATTTCATCGCGGTGCCCATGTCCTTGTCACCGCGCCCCGAGAGGTTGACCAGGATGGTCGCCTCGGAGCCCAGCTCGCGGCCGAGCTTGAGGGCGCCGGCGAGCGCGTGCGAGGACTCGATCGCCGGGATGATGCCCTCGGTCCGGGCCAGCAGGGCGAAGGCCTCCATCGCCTCGGCGTCGGTGATGCCGTGGTAGGTGGCCCGGCCGCTGTCCTTCAGCCAGGCGTGCTCGGGGCCGACGCCGGGGTAGTCGAGGCCCGCCGAGATCGAGTGGGACTCGATCGTCTGCCCCTCCTCGTCCTGCAGGACGTAGGTGCGCGAACCGTGCAGCACGCCGACCGAGCCGGCCGTGAGGGTGAGCGCGTGCTCACCCGTCTCCAGGCCCCGGCCGCCGGCCTCGTAGCCGTGCAGCGCGACGTTCTGGTCGCCGATGAACGCGTGGAAGATGCCGATCGCGTTCGAGCCGCCGCCGACGGCCGCGCAGACGGCGTCGGGCAGGGCGCCGGTCAGCTCCAGCATCTGGCGGCGGGCCTCGACACCGATGATCCGGGCGAAGTCGCGGACGATCTCGGGGAACGGGTGCGGGCCCGCGATCGTGCCGAACAGGTAGTGGGTGCTGTCGACGTTGGTGACCCAGTCGCGGAAGGCCTCGTTGATGGCGTCCTTGAGGGTCTTGCTGCCGTTGTGGACCGGGACGACGGTCGCGCCGAGCAGCTTCATCCGGGCGACGTTCAGCGCCTGGCGCTCGCAGTCGACGGCGCCCATGTAGATGACGCACTCCAGGCCCATCAGCGCGGCGGCGGTGGCGGTGGCCACGCCGTGCTGGCCGGCGCCGGTCTCGGCGATCACGCGGCTCTTGCCCAGGCGCTTGGTGAGCAGGGCCTGGCCGAGCACATTGTTGATCTTGTGGGCGCCGGTGTGGGTCAGGTCCTCGCGCTTGAGGATGATCCGGGCGCCGCCGGCCTGCTCGGCGAAGCGCGGGACCTCGGTGAGCGTGGTCGGCCGGCCGGCGTAGGTGCGCAGCAGGTGGTCGAACTCGCGCAGGAACGCGACGTCGTTCCTGGCCCGTTCGTACTCGGCCGCGACCTGGTCCAGCGCCGGGATGAGGGCCTCGGGCACATAGCGCCCGCCGAAGATCCCGAATTTTCCGTGCACGTCCGGGTCGTCGCCGTGCACGCCGTTTCCGGCGAGGTCCGCGGCGGTGAGGAGGGTTCCCTCTGTCGCAGTCATGTGTCTCACTGTCCCTCGGGTCGGGATGCGGGGTGGGCTCCGGCGGTCACCAGGTCCACCACGGCGGCGCGCGGGTCCCTGCCGGTGACCAGGCTCTCGCCGACCAGGACGGCGTCGGCGCCGGCCCTGGCGTAGGCGAGCAGGTCGTGGGGGCCGCGCACGCCCGACTCGGCGATCTTGATGATGCCCTCGGGGATCTTCGGGGCCAGCGCGGCGAACACCTCGCGGTCCACCTCGAGGGTCTTGAGGTTCCGCGCGTTGATACCGATGATCTTGGCTCCGGCGTCGAGCGCCCGGTCGAGCTCCTCGGCGGTGTGCACCTCCACCAGCGGGGCCAGCCCGATCGACTCGGCCCGCTCGATGAGCGAGACCAGCGCGTTCTGGTCCAGCGCGGCCACGATCAGCAGCGCCAGGTCGGCGCCGTAGGCGCGGGCCTCCCAGAGCTGGTAGGAGGTGACGATGAAGTCCTTGCGCAGCACCGGGATGTCGACCACGGTGCGCACCGCCGCCAGGTCGTCGAGGCTGCCGCCGAAGCGGCGCTGCTCGGTCAGCACGCTGATGACGTGCGCGCCGCCGGCCTCGTAGTCGGCGGCCAGGGCCGCCGGGTCGGCGATCGCGGCCAGCGCCCCCTTCGACGGGCTGGAGCGCTTCACCTCGGCGATGACCGCCACCTGGTCGCCGCCCAGCGCCTTGTAGGCGTCGCGGGGCGCGGGCGCGCGCTCGGCGCGCTCCTTCAGCTCGGCCAGCGAGACGGTCCGCTCCCGGTCCGCCAGATCGGCGCGGACCCCTTCGATGATGTCGTCCAGAACGCTCATTTGCCCCCCTCGCGAAGCTCGTCGATCAAGTTCGCGGACACCGCCGTGTCCGCGGTCCGCTCGCTCCGCTCGCCCACGAGTAGGTCCCTCCCGATCGATTGCCCTTGTCCCGCCGATGCTATCGGCCTGGCCGAGGTCAATCGGCCACGGGGTGAGCCGGGCGGCGGTCACGGCGCCAGGAACTCCCCGTGGGGCAGGTTCCGCGCCACCCAGAAAACGACCGTCAGCGCGAGCAGCGCCCATCCGTGCGCCGGCCGTACGGCCCCCGCCGGGACCGGCTCCCCCCGCCAGGACCGCAGCGCCCAGCGCCCCCACAGGACGGCCAGGAGCGGGACGGCCGCGACGACGAGCGGGTTCAGCCCCAGCGCCGTGACCGGGTCGCCGTGCGCGAGCGCGTGCACGGCCCGCAGACCTCCGCAGCCGGGGCAGTACAGCCCGGTCAGCACCAGGAACGGGCAGGACGGATAGTGACCGGGCTCGTTCGGGTCCACCGCGCCCACGAAGGCCACCGCGGCCCCCGCCGCCACCGCCGCGCCGAGCGGCACCGGCACGCTCCGCCACCGGGGACGCCCCGTCGGGGTCTTCCCCGTCATCGCCGGCCCGCCCGGGCCCGCCCGCCGCGACGGCCTGTCATCCGGCCACGATACCCGGCCGCTCCCGGCCGTGAGGGAGGTCCGCCCGTCAGTACTCGACACCGTAGCTGGCGGCGACCCCCAGCCCCCACCAGCCGAGCATCAGGGCGAAGACGAGCAGGAGCACGTAGCCGAGGATGCCGATGTAGGACAGGATCAGTCCGGCGATGCCCAGGCCGCGGCCCTCCTCGCCCGTCCGCTTGATCTGGTTCAGCGAGATGTGCCCGAGCACGATGCCCACGACCGAGGCGAGCCCGCAGGTGAAGAGCCCGACGATGCCCATGATCAGCGCGGCGATGGCCATCCCGTTGTTGCCGGCGGGCTGCTTGGGGCCGTAGCCGTAGGGGTCGTAGCCGCCCCCGGGAGGACCGTAACCGCCGGGAGGACCGTAACCGCCACCCGGAGGCGGCCCATACCCACCCGACTGATTGCCATAACTCATGATGAATCCCCTTTTATCCGCGTTATGGGCGGAAGCTTAGCGACAACACATCTCCGCTGAAGATCCTCGACCGCGCTGCGGGCGAATTGCGGCTCCTCCCTGTCGGTGAACGATTCGCAGAAGCGTCTCACGTCCTGCACCAGGATGGACTGCCGCCGGAACTCACCGCATGATTCGGGTGATCGGGCGGCGGAGTCTCCGAGGCGGGGACGCCCTCCGGAAATCCCAATGATCATAAAACGGCCGCGGCGGGCGGATCACCGATATGCCGTTCCCTCCTGGAACGACCGCGCCGTCCCCGGACGGCTCCCGTACGGCGGGCGCACGCGGACGGCGCTAACCCCGCCGGCCCCCGTCCGGATCGGCAGCGGGGTCGGCAGCGGGGTCGGCAGTGGGGTCGGCGCCGCGGTCGAGCGCGTCCCACAGCGCCCGGTCGGTCACCGGTCCCGCGGCGGGCCCGGCCGCCGTACCGGGCCCCGCCTCCCGGCGGTCGTACCGGGCGGACATGCCCGGCCACCGGCCGCCCCGCAGCACGGCGGCGGCTCCCGCGGCCAGCAGGACCAGCCCGCCCGCGGCGGCGGCCGCCGGCCAGCCCCAGCGGACCTCGGCCGAGAACAGGCCGACGCCCGTCGGGCCGGTCAGCTTCTCGACGCCGGCCCTGGCCAGGGCCGCCTGACCGGTGCCGGCCCAGACTCCGGCGGCCACGCCCGCCCCGCACAGCGCGATCACCGCGCCGACGGCCCGGCGCGGCCACCCGCGTGTGGCGAGCACCGCGACCACCGCCGCGAGGGCGGCCAGCGCCACCGGGCCCAGGAAGGGCGCCAGCTCGGCGCCCGCCAGCGGGACCGGCTCGGCGCCGCCCCCCGCCGGGTCGCCTCCGGTGTCGAGCACGGCCCAGTCGCGCCCGGCGGCCAGGAGCACCAGCCCGGCGCCCGCCGCGCACGCGGGCACCCAGGCCCACAGCTCCCGCCGGGCGTTCACGCCGGGGCCACCGCGAGCTCGTCGGCGTCGAAGCAGGTCCGGTCGCCGGTGTGGCAGGCCGCGCCGACCTGGTCCACCTTGAGCAGGATCGTGTCGCCGTCGCAGTCGAGGGCCGCCGACCTGACGTGCTGGACGTGGCCGGAGGTGTCGCCCTTCACCCAGTAGGAGCCCCGGCTGCGCGACCAGTAGGTGGCCCGGCCGGTGGTGAGCGTGCGGTGCAGGGCCTCGTCGTCCATCCAGGCGAGCATCAGCACCTCGCCGGTGTCGTACTGCTGGACGACGGCGGGCACCAGCCCGTCGGCGGTGCGCTTCAGTCGGGCCGCGATCGCGGGGTCAAGGGGCATGCGGCAATTGTGCCGCAACCAGGGCCAGGGGCAGGTCCCGGCACGGGTGGGCGGCCGTCGCCGGGGCTCCCCGGAAGACCGATCCGGCCAGGTGCCTGGCCGTGGTGGAGGCCACCACCCGGCCCTGCCGGTTGACCAGGAACGCCGGGCCCGGCACCCGGCGCAGCACCGGCAGCACGGCGACCTCGAAGCGGCGCACGAACACGTCGGCCGCGGCGACCCCCAGGAACTCCCCGTCCCTGCGCACCGGCACCGAGAAGGTCAGCGAGTACTCGTCGGTGCACAGGAAGTCCACGTACGGCCCGGCGAGCGTGTGCTCCTCGCCCGAGCGCGGCCCGGAGAACCAGTCCCAGTGCGAGTAGTCGTAGAAGGCGCTGCTGGCCGGGTCCATGTCCCTGACCAGGCGCACGGGATCGCCCGAGGGACCCTCCTGCCACCATTCGAGGTACCAGGGGGCGTCGGCGAGCAGGCCGGGCGCGGCGATGAAGCCGATCCCGGAGACCAGGCCCCCGAGGCGGGGCAGGAGCAGCGGGCGCAGCCCGGCCAGGTCGCCGCTGACCGGTGCCGGGCCCACGGTCGCGAGCACGGCGCCGCGCACCTGGTGGAGCGCGCCGAAGACGCCCTCCGCGATCTCCCCGACCGCGGCGGCCGCCCCGGCCGCCGTACCGCTCACCGCGCCGCCCGCGGCGCCCGCGGCGCCGCTCCCGCTCGCCGCGCCGGGTGCCGGCAGCGTCCGGAACTCACCCACGTCGATCCACCACCCTAGGCACGCTGACGCTCACGGCTCCCGCAGCCGCAGCTCGATGAGGTGCTCCACCGCGTCGAGGACGTGCCGCTCCGCCAGGTCCCTGGCACGGTCTCCGTCGCCCCGGTGGATGGCCTCGGCGATCGCGCGGTGCTGAGCCGACGGACCATGTTCCCCCGTGTGGGCGAGCCAGAGCAACGGTCCGATGTCGGCCTGTAACCGGATCTCCTCCTGAGTGAGTCGCGCCGACTGGGAGACGGCCGCCACCTCGATGTGGAAACGCCCGTGCAGCCGGCGCAGGTGCGCCTCGTCCCGGGCGGCGGCCATCTCCTCCAGGGTGCGCCGGAGCGGGGCGACGTCCTCGGGGAGCGCCCGCTGGGCGGCCAGCCGGGCCGCGGCCCCGGCGATGGCCGCGTAGTGGTCGCCCAGGTCTCGCAGTTCCTCCGCGGTGAGCCCGCGCAACCGGTCGACCAGGCCGGGGGCCTCGGCCGGAACCCGGACGAAGCTGCCGCCGCCGCGCCCGCGCCGGGTCTCGACCATGCCCTGCTGCCGCAGGGCCATCAGGGCCTCCCGGAGCGTGACCGTGGAGACGCCGAGCTGGGCGGCGAGCTCGGCCTCGCTCGGCAGCTGCTCGCCGTCGGCCAGCAGGCCCAGGACGATCGCGTCGGTGAGCCGGCGGACCACCGCGTCCACCCGCGCGGTGCTGTCCACCGGCGCGAAGGCGGCCAGCCTGGCCCCTCCGGAGATGTCCGTCACGACCGCGCGCCCCCTTCCCCCGCCACCCCGCCCGGCGGCGCGTCCCGCGCCCCGCCGGGCCTCCGCCCCGTCCTCGGCTCGCCCACCCGCGAACACCTCATTCCTCGCCGTCCGCCCCAGTGATACCGGATCGGCTCTTGCAGTTAAACATTTAAACTCATATGTTTCCGTTCATGTCAGACCCAGCGGTGAGGCTGTGCGGCCTCCGCAAGAGCTTCGGCGGCGTCCACGCGGTCACCGGCGTCGACCTCGACATCGCCGACGGCGAGTTCTTCGCCATGCTCGGCCCCTCGGGCTCGGGCAAGACGACCGTGCTGCGGATGATCGCCGGCTTCGAGGCCCCCACCTCCGGCACGGTCGAGCTCGGCGGCGCCGACGTCACCCGGCTCGCCCCCT
This sequence comes from Thiemannella venezuelensis, assembly GCF_014203605.1. GTDB lineage: Bacteria > Actinomycetota > Actinomycetes > Streptosporangiales > Streptosporangiaceae > Planomonospora_A > Planomonospora_A venezuelensis. The sequence goes on from NZ_JACHJJ010000013.1 coordinate 133,812, forward strand.
TCGAGCGCGACGTCAACACCGTCTTCCAGGACTACGCGCTGTTCCCGCACATGGACGTGCTCGGCAACGTCGAGTACGGCCTGCGCGTCAAGCGGGTCCCCCGGGCCGAGCGGCGCGGGCGCGCCCTGGCGGCGCTGGCCTCGGTCCGGCTGGAGGGCTACGAGCGGCGCAGGCCCGGGCAGCTCTCCGGCGGCCAGCGCCAGCGGGTCGCCCTGGCCCGCGCCCTGGTCAACCGCCCCCGCGTGCTGCTGCTGGACGAGCCGCTGGGCGCGCTCGACCTCAAGCTCCGCGAGGAGATGCAGGTGGAGCTCAAGTCGATCCAGCGCGAGGTCGGCATCACCTTCCTGTTCGTCACCCACGACCAGGAGGAGGCCCTCACCATGAGCGACCGGGTCGCGGTCTTCAACGAGGGCCGGATCGAGCAGGTCGGCACCCCCGCCGAGGTCTACGAGCGGCCCGCGACCGCCTTCGTCGCCTCCTTCGTCGGCACCTCCAACCTCATCTCCGGAGAGGCGGCGCAGGCCGTGCTCGGCAAGGAGGGCACCTTCAGCGTGCGGCCGGAGAAACTGCGCGTGGCCGCGCTCGGCGACCCGGTGGACGGCGCCGAGCACAGCGCGACCGGGACCGTCAGCGAGGTCGTCTACGCCGGGCCCGCCACCCGGTTCGTGGTCGAGCTCGACGCGGGCGGCCGGCTCATCGCGCTCCAGCAGAACCTGCAGGTCTCGTCCATGGACGTGACGGGCCTGCGCGGCACCAGGGTCCGGCTCGTCTGGCAGCGCCGGCACGAGTTCGCGATCGTCCCGTAAGAAAGGTCGTCAGCAATGCGATCCACCCCCCGCCTCCCCCTGTCCGCGGCCGCGCTCTGCGCGCTCGCCCTCGCCGCGGCCGCCTGCGGCTCCGGCTCCGAACCCGCCGGTACGGCCGCCGCCCCCGGCCGGAGCGGCTTCACCCCGCCCAAGATCGAGGCGCTGAAGTCCCTCGGCGCGAGCGAGGGCCAGGTCAACCTGGTCCACTGGGCCGGCTACGCCGAGGACGGCTCCAACGACCCCAAGGTGGACTGGGTCACCCCGTTCGAGCAGGCCACCGGCTGCCAGGTCAACTCCAAGACCGCCGGGACCTCCGACGAGATGGTGAACCTGATGAAGACCGGCGAGTACGACGCGGTCTCCGCCTCCGGCGACGCCTCGCTCCGGCTGATCGCCGGCGGCGACGTCGCGCCGGTCAACACCGCGCTGATCCCCAACTACGCCGACGTCTTCGCGGGCCTGAAGGACAAGCCGTGGAACTCGGTCGACGGAGTCTCCTACGGCGTGCCGCACGGCCGCGGCGCCAACCTCCTGATGTGGCGCACCGACGCCGTCAAGCCCGCGCCCGACTCCTGGAGCGTGGTCTTCGACCCGGCCTCGCCGTACAAGGGGAAGATCACCGCCTACGACTCCCCCATCTACATCGCCGACGCCGCGGTGTACCTGATGGCCACCAAGCCCGACCTGGGCATCAAGAACCCGTACGCGCTGGACGACAGGCAGTTCCAGGCGGCCGTCGACCTGCTCAAGCAGCAGCGGCAGCTCGTCGGCGAGTACTGGTCGGACTACACCAAGGAGGTCCAGGCCTTCAAGAGCGGCGACTCCGTGGCCGGCACCACCTGGCAGGTCATCGCCAACGTCGCCAAGGCCGACGGCGCGCCGGTCGAGGTGACGCTGCCCAAGGAGGGCTCGACCGGCTGGTCGGACACCTGGATGGTCGCGGCGAAGGCCGAGAACCCGAACTGCGCCTACAAGTGGCTCGACTGGATCATCTCGCCGAAGGCCAACGCGCAGGTCGCCGAGTACTTCGGCGAGGCGCCGTCGAACTCCGGGTCCTGCGAGCTGACCGCCGACCCGAAGCACTGCGAGACCTTCCACGCCACCGACGAGGACTACTTCTCGAAGGTCTGGTACTGGACCACCCCGATCGCCCAGTGCCTGGACGGCCGGACCGACGTGACGTGCAAGGACTACGCGGAGTGGACCCGCGCCTGGACCGAGATCAAGGGCTGAACGACGAGGATGACCCGCGCACTCCGGCGGCGCCTGGCCGCCTTCCTGCACCGGCACGCCGGAGTACGGCTCTCGCTGCTGCTGTCGGCCCCGATGCTCTGGCTCGGCGTGGCCTACCTCGGCGCGCTGGCCGCCCTGTTCCTGTCGGCGCTGTGGAGCACCGACACCTTCACGGGCGACCTGGTCAAGGAGGTGACCTGGGCCAACTTCCAGGAGCTGCTCACCGCCGAGGTGTACCGGACGATCACGCTGCGCTCGGTGGGCGTGGCAGCGGCGGTGACCCTCATCGACCTGGTGATCGCCTTCCCCATGGCGTTCGCGATGGCCAAGCTGGCCTCGCCGCGCGCCCAGCGCTGGCTGGTCATCGCGGTGCTGACCCCGCTGTGGGCCTCCTACCTGGTCAAGGCGTACGCCTGGCGGGTCCTGCTCTCCTCCGACGGCGTACTCGGCTGGGGGTACGGCCTGACCGCCACGGTCATCACCCTGTCCTACCTGTGGCTGCCGTACATGATCCTGCCGATCTACGCGGGCCTGGAGCGGCTGCCGAACTCGCTGCTGGAGGCGGCCGGGGACCTGGGCGCGCGCGGGTGGCGGACGTTCCGCACGGTGGTGTGGCCGCTGGCGTTCCCCGCGGTGATCGCCGGATCGATCTTCACGTTCTCGCTCTCGCTCGGCGACTACATCACCGTGAAGATCGTCGGCGGCAGGTCCCAGCTCATCGGGAACGTGGTCTACGACAACATCGGCGCGGCCGGCAACCTCCCGTTCGCCGCCGCGGTCGCCACCGTCCCCGTGGTGATCATGCTGGTCTACCTCGCCGCGGTCCGCCGCACCGGAGCCCTGGAGAACCTGTGAACCTCTCTCGTACGGCCCGCGCGACGCTCTGGGCCGCGCTGGCCGGCGGCCTGGCCGTGATCTACGTGCCGCTCCTGGTCGTGCTGCTCAACTCCTTCAACGCCGACCGCACCTTCGGCTGGCCGCCGACCGGGTTCACGCTGCGCTGGTGGGCGGCGGCGTGGAACTCCACCGGCGTGCGCGACGCGCTGTGGACCTCGGTCCAGGCGGGGCTGGGCGCGACCGCGATCGCGCTGGTGCTCGGCACCATGGTGGCCTTCGCCGTCCAGCGGTACTCCTTCTTCGGCAGGGACGCGGTCTCACTGCTGATCATCCTGCCGATCGCGCTGCCCGGCATCGTCACCGGCATCGCGCTGAACAACGCCTTCCGCACGGTGCTGGAGCCGTTCGGCGTGGGGCTGGGCATGTTCACGGTCGTCGTCGGGCACGCCACCTTCTGCGTGGTGACCGTCTACAACAACGTGCTGGCGCGCCTGCGCCGGCTGGGCGCCTCGGTGGAGGAGGCCTCGGCCGACCTGGGCGCCGACGCCTTCACCACCTTCCGGCTGGTCACCTTCCCGATGATGCGCTCGGCGCTGCTCGCGGGCGGCCTGCTGGCCTTCGCGCTCTCCTTCGACGAGATCATCGTGACCACGTTCACCGCGGGCGCCGGGGTCAAGACCCTGCCCCTGTGGATCTTCGAGAACCTGTTCCGCCCCAACCAGGCCCCGGTCGTCAACGTGGTCGCCGCCGCGCTGATCGTCCTGTCGGTCGTCCCGATCTACCTCGCCCAGCGCCTGTCCGGCGGCGGGGCGTCCGCCCGCTGACGGACCGCTAGCGGGTCCGGTCCTCGTCGAGGACGTCGGCCGCCTGGACGACGATCTCCGGATCGGGGCGGCCGACGATGTCGTGGTCCTTGTCGTCGTACTCGAACATGTCGAGGACGTGGCGCATGGCCTCGACCCTGGCCCGCTTCTTGTCGTTGCTCTTGATCACCGTCCACGGCGCCTCCGCGGTGTCGGTGTGCAGGAACATGTCCTCCTTGGCGCGAGTGTAGTCGTCCCACTTGTCCAGCGACTCCAGATCCATCGGGGAGAGCTTCCACTGCCGGACCGGGTCGACCTGGCGGATGACGAAGCGGGTGCGCTGCTCCCGGCGCGAGACGGAGAACCAGAACTTCACCAGGTGGATCCCGTCGCGCACCAGCATGCGCTCCAGCTCCGGGGCCTGCTTCATGAACTCCAGGTACTCCTCCTCCGTGGCGAAGCCCATCACCCGCTCCACCCCGGCGCGGTTGTACCAGGAGCGGTCGAAGAAGACCATCTCCCCGGCCGCGGGCAGGTGCAGGATGTAGCGCTGGAAGTACCACTGGGTGCTCTCGCGCTCGCTGGGCTTCTCCAGGGCGACCACGCGGGCCCCGCGCGGGTTGAGGTGCTCCATGAACCGCTTGATCGTGCCGCCCTTGCCGGCCGCGTCCCGCCCCTCGAACAGGACCACCAGCCGCCCGCCGGTGTCCTTGATCCAGTACTGGAGTTTGAGCAGCTCGATCTGGAGCAGCCGCTTGACCTTGTCGTACTCGTCTCGGGACATGCGCTCGGCGTAGGGGTACTGCTCCCGCCAGGTGTCCACGGGGGTGCCGTCCAGCCAGCACAGGACCGGGTCGTCGTCCCCGTCGTCGTCGTCGACCAGGAACTTCTTCAGGTCGTCCATCAGGTCGCTCTCGGCCATGGCCGAGGCCACTCCGGGCGGCAGCAGGTTCGCGTCCATACCCGGCTTCTGCCACCGCCGCGGGTGCCCTAACCCGCCCGTCCCGCTCAGGAGTGCGCGGCGGCCACCCAGGAGGCGTGCAGGTCGGCGTAGACGCCGGGCTCGGCCACCAGCTCGGCGTGCGGGCCGCGCTGGACGATCCTGCCGTGCTCGAAGACGAACACCTCGTCGGCGGCCTCGGCGGTGGACAGGCGGTGCGCGATGGAGACGGCGGTACGGCCCCGCGTGACGCCCTCCAGGGCGCGCGCCAGCCGTACCTCGGTGGCCGGGTCCACGGCGGAGGTGGCCTCGTCCAGCAGGAGCAGGTCCGGGTCGGCCAGGTAGGCGCGGGCCAGCGCGACGAGCTGGCGCTCGCCCGCCGAGAGCGACTCGCCGCGCTGGCCGACCGGGGTGTCCAGGCCCGCGGGCAGGCCATCCACCCAGTCGGCCAGGCCCAGCTCGGTCATGGCCAGCGCGATCTCCGCGTCGGTCGCCTCCGGGCGTCCGAACCGGACGTTCTCCGCCAGCGTGCCGTCGAACAGGAAGCCGTCCTGCGGCACCATGACGATCCGCTCGCGCAGCGAGGAGAACCGGACCTCGCGCAGGTCCTCGCCGTCCACCGTGACCCGCCCGGAGACGGGGTCCATCAGCCGGGTGAGCAGCTTGGCGAAGGTCGTCTTGCCCGAGCCGGTCTCCCCCACCACCGCGATCCGCGAGCGCGGCGGGATGTCCACCGAGACCTCGCGCAGCACCGGCGGGCCGCCGGGGTAGGCGAAGCCGACGTCCTCGAAGGAGACCGAGATGGGGCCGCGCGGCAGCTCGACGCCCTCGGAGCCGGGGTCGGCGACGTCGGGCGGGGTGTCGAGCACGCCGAGGACGCGCCGCCAGCCGGCGATCGCGTTCTGCGCCTCGTTGAGCACCTCGGTGGCGATCTGCATCGGGGAGACGAACAACGTGATCAGGAACAGGAACAGGATCAGCTCGCCCTTGGTGATGCCGCCGCCCACGCCGAGCCGGACGCCGACCAGCACCACGGCGGCCAGGGCGATCGCGGCGATGATCTCGGTCAGCGGGAAGACGGTGGCGACGATCCGCTGGGTGCGGGCCTGGGCGGCCTTGTTGGCGTCGATCGCGGTGTCGAGCCGCTCGGCCGTGCGGGCCTCGGAGCCGTAGGCCCGGATCACCGCCGCGCCGACGACCGACTCGCTGACCGCGGCGAGCATGTCGCCGGTGCGCTCGCGGACCCGGGTGTAGGCGGCCGAGAGCCAGCGCTGGAAGCGCGGCATCGCGACCATGAGCGGCAGGAAGCAGGCCCAGATCAGCAGGGCGAGCTGCCAGGAGTAGACGAACATCACCAGGCTGGCGACCAGGAGCTGGCCCACCGCCACGATGATCATCAGCCCGCCCCACTGCATGAACGCGCTGATCTGGTCGACGTCGCCGGTGACCCGGGAGACCAGGGCGCCGCGCCGCTCGGAGTTCTGGGTGAGCACCGACAGGTCGTGCACGTGCCGGAAGCCGCGCACCCGGAGCGTGGCCAGCGAGGCCTCGGTCGCCCTGTAGAGGCGGACGTTCATCAGGTAGCCGCAGAGCGCGGTGATCACCACCGCCGCCGCGCACAGCGCGACGGTGGTCCGGATGAACGGCACGTCGGGCACCGCGCCCTTGAGCCCCCCGTCGACGGTCTGCTGAACGGCGATGGGGACGACCACCTTGCCGAGCGTGGCGAGCACGGCCAGGGTGAGCGTCCCGGCCAGCCCCTTGCGGAACTCCGGCGTGAGGGACAGGCCGTGCCGTACGGTGGCCAGCGCCGAGCGCTCGACCCCCTGAAGCGAACTCACTCGTGCTCCCCCGCCCTCGTCCTGCGGCTGCTTCGCGTCCTCACGCGTTGATCTCCTCGTCCGATTCGAGCGCCTCGCGCTCGGCCTCTTCACGTTCGTAGGCGGTCACCAGGTTGCGGTAGCCCTCGCAGCGCTCCAGCAGCTCGTCGTGGGTCCCCCGGTCGGCGACCCGGCCGTGCTCCAGGTAGACGATCTGGTCGGCCAGGGCGATGGTGGCCATCCGGTAGGCGACGACCACCACGGTGGCGGCCGCCGAGGTCGCGGCCGCGTCCCGCAGGCCGTACAGGATCTTGGCCTCGACCTGGGGGTCCACGCTGGAGGTGGCGTCGTCCAGGACGAGCAGCCGGGGCCGGCGGGCCAGCGCGCGGGCCAGCGCCAGGCGCTGGCGCTGGCCGCCGGACAGGGTGGTCCCGCGCTCGCCGACCCTGGTGTCCAGGCCGGAGGGGAGCGCGCTGACGAAGCCGTCGGCCTGGGCCAGCCGGAGCGCCGCCCAGACGTCGGCGTCGGAGATCGGCAGGCCGAGGGTGACGTTGCCGCGCACCGTGTCGTCGAACAGGAACGTCTGCTGGGGCACGAGCGCCACCGCGTCGCTGATCCCGCCGCGCGCGACCTCGCGCAGGTCCGTCCCGTCGACGAGCACGGCTCCCGCCGCCGGGTCGACCAGGCGGACGAAGGTCTGGGCGAGCGTGGACTTGCCGGAACCGGTGGGACCGACCAGCGCGACGGTGCGGCCGGGCTCGGCCTCGAGATCCACCCCGTGCAGGACCTTGAAGTCGCCGTAGGCGTAGTCCAGGGCGCGGACCTCCAGGCGGGCCGGGCCGCCGGAGGGCAGCGCGGCGGCGCCGTACTCCATGGAGCCGGTGGCGTCGAGCACGGCCTGCACGCGCTCGTAGCCGACGACGGCGCGGGGCAGCTCGGCCAGGACCCAGCCGAGGGCGCGGATCGGGAAGGCGAGCAGGGTGAACAGGTAGGCGACCTGGACCAGTACGCCGGGGGTGATCGCGCCGCTCTCCAGCCGGGCCGCGCCGACCAGCAGGACGGCGAGCACGCCGAGCGTGGGCAGGGCCTCCAGCAGCGGGTCGAACAGGCCGCGGACGCGGCCCACCTCGACGTTGGCGTCCCGCAGTTCCTCGGCCCTGGCCCGGAACCTGGCGGTCTCGGTGTCCTCGCGGCCCAGGGTCTTGACGACCAGGGCCCCGTCGAAGCTCTCGTGCGCGATCTCGCTGACCTCGGCGCGGAGCTGCTGGGCGCGGGTCGCCAGGGGGCTGAGCCTGCGCTGGTAGACCAGGTTGAGCAGGGCGATGGCGGGGAAGATCAGGAAGCCGACGAGGGCGAGCACGGGGTCGGTGACCAGCATCGCGACCGCCGCGGTGACCAGCATGACGATCACGCCGACGGCCATCGGGAGCGGGGCCAGCGGGGCCCAGGCGGCCTCGGCGTCGGCGCTGGCGTTGGAGAGCAGCTGGCCGGTGGGGTGCCGGTGGTGCCAGGCCAGCGGGAGTCTCAGGTACTGCCGGGTGACGTCCCGGCGGGAGCGGGCCTGCATCCGGTACTGCATGACCCCGGCGAAGTAGCGCCGTCCGGCGACGCCCAGCGCCTTGAGCAGCGCGGTGCCGAGGATGAGGGCCGCGCCCAGGGTCACCGCGCCGGCGGCGGCCTCCCCCCGGTCGAACGCGGGCAGCACGACGTTCTCGGTGGCCCAGCCCAGCGCCCAGGCGGACGCCACCGTCATCACGCCGTACAGGGCGCTGGAGAGCACCGCGGCGGAGAAGACCGCCTTCTCGGCCCGGATGGCCACCCCGAGTACGCGGAGTCCCTGGCGCATGACGGCGGACGTCACCTTGCTCGTCACTCGGGAGGTGTCCTTTCTGAGGGGGTACGGCGGGATGCTGCGGGGAGACTGCAGAGATGTTGCTACTTAAGTGAGTATCACGGTGAATCAAACACTTATTCCCCATCGGGGATGATCGGCGAGTCTCGTCCCGCCCTGGTTGCTCGCGCAACGGTCTTGTTAGGATCACGGGATGACCTACGCCCGCGCCGAGCGCACCGCGCTCAGCGACCTGCTCGCCCGGCTCGGCCCGGACTCCCCGACCCTGTGCGAGGGATGGACCACCTTCGACCTCGCCGCCCACCTCGTCCTGCGCGAGCGCCGCCTCGACGCCGCCCCGGGCATCGCCCTGCCCCCGCTGGCCGGGTACACCGCCCGGGTGCAGGAGTCGCTGAAGGCCAGGCACGGCTTCGCGAACCTGGTGGAGCTGGTCCGCTCCGGTCCGGGCGGGGTCTACGGCCTGGTCCCCGGCATGGACGCGGCCGTCAACACCATGGAGCTGTTCGTCCACCACGAGGACGTACGGCGCGCCCAGCGCGTGTGGGAGCCCCGCGAGCTCCCCGGCGGCCTGGAGGAGACCTTCTGGAAGCGGGTCCGGGCGGGCCGGGGGCTGTTCCTGCGCAAGGCGCCGGTCGGCGTCGCGCTGCACCGGATCGGCGGCGGCGTCGCCCTCGGCGGCCCGAAGGACGCGCCCCGGGTCGAGGTGACCGGCCCGGCGGGCGAGCTGCTGCTGTTCTGCTTCGGCCGCCAGGCGCACGCCAGGGTGGAGGTCAGCGGCGACGACGACGCCGTGGCCCGGCTGATGGACGCCTCACTGGGCGTCTGACCCGGGACCCCCGCCCGCCCCCGAACCCTCCGCCCCGGAACCCTCCGCCCCGGAACCCTCGCCGAACCGGCGGAACGAGACGTTGCTCTGGGCGACCCGGCGCAGGGCCGTGACGAGGGCGTCCCCGAGAAGCGTGCCGGCCACGACGTACTCGATCATCCGCTCCAGGTCCGGCTCGGCGGCCAGCGCGTCGAGGTCGGCCTCCGCGGTCAGCGCCGCCGCCTCGGCATAGGCGTCGAGCCGGTCGAGCACCCCCTGGTAGCCGAGCTCGGCCAGGCCGGCCAGCACGCCGGCGATGGCCAGCACCTCCGAGCCGTCGGGCTGCTCCAGCCAGCCCTGCCGGGCGATCAGCTCCCGGGCCCGCGCCACGGCCTCCTCCCACCGCTCCCCCTCGCCCGACTCGTACCGGGGCGCGACGGTCCGGTGCGCCAGGCCGAGCCGGGTGTTCAGGCTCAGCCCAGGCTCGTCGAGCTGCCCCAGCAGATCCCGGATGACGGCGTTCGACAGCCCGCCGTACTCGGCCATGGCGCGCACCAGCTTGATCCGGCGCACATGGCTCGCGTCGTACCGGGCCTGGTTGGGACTGGTCCGCTCGCCGGGCGCCAGCAGCCCCTCCCGCAGGTAGTACTTGATCATCGGCACGGAGACACCCGTCACCCGGCTCAGCTCCGCCATCCGCACGGCAGACCCCCTCTTGTCGTCCAAGGGAGTTTACGTTATAGATAATAGATATATCCATTATCTATCTGGAGGTCGCCGTGACCCGCTGGCACCGCCCCCTCGTCCTCTGTTCCGGGCTCATGGCCGCCCTCGCGGTGGTCTGCCTGGGAGGGCTGCTGTTCGACGACCGCACGCTGGACGGCATGCCCATCTGGGCCAAGCCGCTGAAGTTCACCGTCTCCCTGGCGGTCTACACGTTCACCTGGGCCTGGCTGCTCACCCTGCGGCACCGGGCGCCGCGCTCGGGGTGGTGGCTCGGCACGGCGCTGGCGGCGGCGGGCGTGGCCGAGATCGCGATCATCATGTTCCAGGCCGTCCGGGGCGTGCGCAGCCACTTCAACGTCTCCACCGCGCTGGACGCCACGCTGTACTCCGTCATGGGCCTCACCATCGCCACCCTGATGATCGTGAACCTCGTCGCGGCGATCCTGGTGCTGCGCGAGCGGCAGGCCGACCCGGTCAGCACCCGGGCGATCCGCCTCGGGCTGGTCATCTCCGCGGCCGGCATCGGACTGGGCTACCTGATGACCCTGCCGACCGCGGCGCAGCTGGCCGACCCCGCCGCGGCCGTCATCGGCGCGCACAGCGTCGGGGTGCCCGACGGCGGCCCGGGCCTGTCCCTGCTCGGCTGGAGCACCACCGGCGGAGACCTGCGCATCCCCCACTTCGTGGGCATGCACGCCATCCAGATCCTGCCGCTGCTCGCCCTGGCCCTGAACCGGCTGCGCGATGAGGCGGTCCGGCTGCGCCTGGTGGCCGTCGCCGGCGGCGGCTACGCCGGGCTGCTCGCCCTGGTGACCTGGCAGGCGCTGCGCGGCCAGCCGCTGCTGCGCCCCGACGGCCTCACGCTGGCCGCCGCGGGCCTGCTCCTGGCCGCCGTGGCGGCCGCCGGGCTGGCGTCACTGCTGCGCTCCCCCGCCGCCGCCCGGACCGAGCCGTCCCCCGCCGTCGTGGAGATCCGGTGACCGAGTTCCTGTTCCAGCTCAGCTTCCTCGCCGCGGCGCCGTTCTGGGCCCTGATGATCCTGGCCCCGGCCTGGCCGCCCACCCGGCGGATCATCGAGTCCCCGCTGATCGCCCTGCCCGCGCTGGCGGTCTGCCTGACCCTGCTCCTGCCCCTGCTGGCGGACTTCTGGCCCGTGGTCACCCGGCCCAGCCTCTCCGGGCTCACCGCACTGGTGGCCGCCCCGGAGGCCCTTGCGGCGCTGTGGGGTCAGATCATCGCCTGGGACCTGCTGGTGGGCCGGTGGATCTACCTCGACAGCAGGGACCGCGGACTCCACCCGCTCCTGACGGCCCCGGTCCTCATCCTCACGATCCTGCTCTCCCCGGTCGCCTTTCCGCTATATCTTGCACTCCGCATTGGACAGAAGGGCCGCGCCACCGCACCATGACAGAGGTGGTCCCGCCAATCTCCCGAACCGGCAGCGGTTCCCCCGGGCTGAGCAGGTATGATCACCACGATCCGGGAGCCACTCGGGCCCGCAATGCCAGATCTCTCTAAAATCCGGGTATATACGGCTGGGAATGGAACTGCAGGAGGCCCCCATGCAGGTCAAGAAGGTCGTCACCTACCTAGCGGTGGCGTTCGTGGTCTTCTATCTGTTCACCAAGCCCGCCGAGGCGGCGAGCGCGGTCGACGGAGTGATCAACGGGATCGTCAGGGGAGCCGATCAACTGGCCGTCTTCGTCACCCAAGTCCTGAGCTGACCGTCGGCGGGGGTTTGCCCCGCCCTGACCTGTTGTCCCCCGTGCTTCCGTATGCTCCGCACGGGAGCACGCCCCCCCATCCGGATCCGTGTGACGCGTCCGCTCATCCAGGTTCCCCGCAGTGTGCTCCCGCAACGGAGCGGAACCTCCGCACCGGGAAAGTCGAGTAGGGCGTACTCATGACCCCGTCGGCGCCGCCGCCCACGCTGGGGCCATGACCACATGCGACACCACCACCGGATCCGGCGCCGACGCCTTCGCCGGACGCACCATGGTCGCCTTGGAGTAGCTGCCGGCCATCTCGGGCCGCATCCCGGCGAAGCGCTCGGCGAGCTTCCTCCCCTGCGGCGGCGAGCCATGAGCTCCTTCCGGCCGGCATGGCCGCAAGGCGACGGCGAGCACCCCCGCACCAGGCCCGCGCGGGTTGCTTCAGCATCGGCGGGCACACCGGTCGTCCGGGAAAGGCCCGCATCCATACGGCCCGCACCCGGTACGGTGGAGCGGGAAGACCCCGCCGGAGCGCGGCCTCCACTTCAGCGGACCGGGTGCCCCGCCGTCCGCAGGGTCTCCTTCACATCGGCGATCTTGAGCTGGCCGAAGTGGAAGACCGACGCCGCCAGGACCGCGTCAGCCCCGGCCTCGACCGCCGGGGAGAAGTGCTCCAGCGCCCCGGCCCCGCCGCTGGCGATCACCGGTACGGAGACGGCCGCGCGGACGGCCCGGATCATCTCCAGGTCGTAGCCGTCGCGGGTGCCGTCGCCGTCCATGGAGTTGAGCAGGATCTCGCCCACCCCCAGTTCCTCGCCGCGCCGCGCCCACTCGACGGCGTCGATGCCGGTCCCGCGGCGCCCGCCGTGCGTGGTCACCTCGAACCCGGACGGCGTCGCCGGGCCGTCGACGACCCGGCGGGCGTCCACGGAGAGCACGACGCACTGCGCGCCGTACCGCCGGGAGGCCTCGGTCAGCAGTTCCGGTCTGGCGATGGCGGCGGTGTTCAGCGACACCTTGTCCGCGCCCGCCCGGAGCAGCTTGTCCACGTCCTCGACCGAGCGCACCCCGCCGCCGACGGTCAGCGGGATGAACACCTGCTCGGCCGTACGGCGCACCACGTCGTACATCGTGGACCGGTCGGAGCTGGAGGCCGTGATGTCCAGGAACGTCAGCTCGTCGGCCCCCTCGGCGTCGTAGCGCCGGGCCAGCTCGACCGGGTCCCCCGCGTCGCGCAGGTTCTCGAAGTTGACGCCCTTGACCACCCGCCCGGCGTCCACGTCCAGGCAGGGGATCACTCGTACCGCGACAGTCACGTGCCGTTCCTCGTTTCCTGCGAATCGCCCGGGACCTGGTCCGCCCGGGCCTCCCTGTAGGCCTCGACCTCCACCTCGACCAGCATGCGCGGATCGATCAGGCCCGCCACCCGCACGCCGGTGCAGGCGGGCCGGACCTCTCCGAACAGCTCCGCGTGGGCCCGGCCGACCTCGTCGTAATGCTCGTCGTCGATCACGTAGTAGCGGACCCTGACGACGTCGTGGGGGGACAGGCCCGCCTTCCCGATCGCGTCCAGGGCGACGCCGAACGAGGTGAGCGCCTGCCGGTAGGCGTCACCCTCGTGGAGGACCCCGCCGCCGGCGGCGGCGGTGCAGCCCGAGACGATCACCCACGGCCCGGCCACCACCGCGCGGGCGTAGCCGTACCGCTCCTCCCATAATCCCCCGCTGAAAACCCTGGAACCCGTCCGGTGAGCCATCCTTGTCTCCTCCAGACCCGAGAAACCTAGGAAACCGCCGCCAACGCCTCCTCAAGGGTGAACGCCTGGGCGTACAGGGCCTTGCCGACGATCGCGCCCTCGACGCCGATCGGGACGAGAGAGGCCAGGGCGCGCAGGTCGTCGAGGGACGAAACCCCTCCGCTGGCGACCACGGGCTTGTCGGTGCGGGCGCAGACCTCGCGCAGCAGGTCGAGGTTGGGGCCGCGCAGGGTGCCGTCCTTGGTCACGTCGGTGACGACGTAGCGGGAGCAGCCGTCGGCCTCCAGGCGCTCCAGCACCTCCCACAGGTCGCCGCCCTCCTGGGTCCAGCCCCGGGCCGCCAGGGTGGTGCCGCGGACGTCCAGGCCGATCGCGACGCGGTCGCCGTACTCAGCGATGATCTTCGAACACCAGGCGGGGTCCTCCAGCGCGGCGGTGCCGATGTTGACCCGGCGGCAGCCGGTGGCCAGGGCCGCCTCCAGCGAGGCGTCGTCGCGGATGCCACCGGACATCTCGACCTTGACGTCCACCGCCTTCACCACGGAGGCGAGCAGCTCACGGTTGGAGCCCCGGCCGAAGGCGGCGTCGAGGTCGACCAGGTGGATCCACTCGGCTCCGGCCTCCTGCCAGGCCAGCGCGGCCGAGAGCGGGTCGCCGTAGGAGGTCTCGGTTCCGGCCGCGCCCTGGACCAGGCGGACCGCCTGGCCTCCGGCGACGTCCACGGCGGGCAGCAGCTCTAGCGACATCTGTTCAGGACCTCCGGTCGAATACGACGGTGACGAGCACCGGGACGAGCAATAGGGAAAGGACGAACACACCCAGCCTCGCGGACCACGAGGACCAGAGCAGCCAGGCGATCACCTGCGCGATGAGGAACAGCACCGCCACGACGCCGTTCTGCGCGCGGCGGCGGCGGGCCCGGATGCCGCGCTGGCCGGCGATCCGGACCGGTCTGCCCGGCAGGCGCGCGGCGACCTTCCCCACGCGCTCCCGGCGCCGGGCGAGCCGGGCCTCCCGCTCGGCGCGCAGCTCCGCCAGACGGGCCTGCTCCGCCTCGCGCTCGGCCCGCCGCCGGGCCCGCTCCTTGCTCATCGGACCGCGCTCATCGGACCGCGCCCACCGGCCGGCCGGCGACGTCGGTCATCCGACGGTGCCGAGCCAGTTGGCGAGCAGCCGCGCACCGGCGTCGCCCGACTTCTCGGGATGGAACTGGGTGGCCATGAGCGGGCCGTTCTCCACCGCCGCGACGAACGGCACCCCGTGCTCGGCCCAGGTGACCAGGGGGTCGGTGAAGCCGGGCCCGGCCTGCAGCTCCCACTCGCGCACGCCGTACGAGTGCACGAAGTAGAACCGCGTCTCCGCGTCCAGCCCGTCGAACAGCACCGAGCCGGCGGGGGCCTTGACCGTGTTCCAGCCCATGTGCGGCAGGACCGGGGCCTCGAGGCGCTCGACCGTGCCGGGCCACTCGCCGCAGCCCTCGGTGGTGACCCCGTGCTCCACGCCCGTCTCGAACAGGATCTGCATGCCCACGCAGATGCCGAGCACCGGCCGCCCCGCCGACAGGCGGCGCGCGACGATCCGGTCGCCGTGCACGGACTTCAGCCCGCTCATGCACGCGGCGAACGCGCCGACCCCGGGCACGACGAGCCCGTCGCACTCCATGGCCGCCTCGTGGTCGGAGGTCACCGTGACCTCCGCGCCCACCCGGGCCAGGGCGCGCTCCGCGGAGCGCAGATTGCCCGAACCGTAGTCCAGGACCGTGACCTTCTTCTTCACCGCTGCTTCACCACCAGAGCACCGCCGCCGTGGTCGCCAGGACCGCGAGGGCGGCCAGCAGGGCCGCGCCCTTCTTCAGTCCCTGTTTGAGGAATGAGACGATGCCGCCCACCAGGAAGAGGGCGACGAAGGCCATCGCGATGGCCGTCCAGTTCTCAGTCATCGCTGCGCGCCGCCATCACAGCACGCCCTTGGTGCTCGGCACCCCGGTGGCCCGGGGGTCGGGCTCCGACGCCTCGCGCAGCGCCCGGGCCAGCGCCTTGAACTGGGCCTCCACGATGTGGTGGGCGTTGCGCCCGTACGGCACGTGCACGTGCAGGCAGATGGCGGCCTGCGCGACGAACGACTCCAGGATGTGCCGGGTCAGCGTCGTGTCGTAGTCCGGACCGATCATGGGGGCCATGTTCTCCGGCTCGCTGTGCACGAGGTACGGCCGGCCGGACAGGTCCACGGTCACCTGGGCCAGCGACTCGTCCAGCGGGCACGACGCGCTGCCGAACCGCCGGATGCCCGACTTGTCACCCAGGGCCTCGCGGAACGCGGCGCCCAGCGCGAGCGCGGTGTCCTCGATGGTGTGGTGCGAGTCGATGTGCAGGTCGCCCTCGGTCTTCACGGTCAGGTCGAACAGGCCGTGCTTGCCGAGCTGGTTCAGCATGTGGTCGTAGAACCCGACGCCGGTGGCCACGTCGACGAGCCCGGTGCCGTCGAGGTTCACCTCCACCAGCACCGAGGTCTCCTTGGTGGCGCGCTCGACGCGGCCGATCCGCCCAGGACGGCCCTCAACGAGACTCATCAATTTCCTCCAGCATGGCAGCCCAGGTCTTCGAACCGGGGAAGAGCTATGGAACGGCTGGCCACAATGACTTCCTTGATCATTATGTAGCCGTAGCCGTCGGCACGTTGCAGCAGTCGTACATGGCGGTAGCCGATGCCCTGCACCAGACCCTGGCGGGTGCGGATGTTGAAGCTGCCAGTGGTACGGACTGCGACCCTACCGGCATGCGTTCCCGCTTTCTTCCCGGAGGGGACGACGGCTCGGACCAGGTCCCCTGTGGCGAACCCGTGCACCTGTTTGATCCGGGGCAGGGCCAGCCGGGGAAACCCATACCGGTCAGGGCGGGTACGGGCGTAGCCGCCCCGACCGGTCGCGGTGGCCACCAGCACGGTCGCCGGCCAGGCGGTGACGTACTCCAGGTCGCCGACATGCAGGGCATCCAGCGTGTGGGACTTGGACGCACCGGTTCGCCAGCGGTTCCATTTGGTGCGCCCACCGGAGGCAGCGCGGGTGGGCAGGCCGGTAGCAGCCAGGGCCCGCCACAGTGCCTGCCGGGTAGCGTTCATGGCAGCGGAGTCGCGCAGCGGGGTCTTGGCCTGAATGCGAATGCGAGCCAGGCGTTCAGGGTCACCGACCAGGAACTCCTCGACAGGCAGCGCGTCTTTGGCCTGATTGCACGGCACGCATGCCAGGGCGAGATTACTGATGCGATCCGAGCCGCCCCGACAACGGGGGTGAATGTGGTCGATGTTCAGTGGGACGCCGGTCGCGCCGCAGTAGGCGCACGTCCGGTTCCACTTCTCCAGCAGGTACTCACGGATCTCGTAGCCGTACAATGTGCCCTGCTGGTACTCCACCCCTGACAACGACTTCCCTACCGCCAGAGCGGAGGTATCGAACGCCGTCCGTTCCACATGCAGCACCCGGATCGGCGCCCACCGGCGCAGGCGGCCGACCCACGATGCGACGCCATCGACGCGATGGCGCAGCGACGGCGCCAGCCACCCCTTGGAGCGGATGCGATTGCTGAACCGCGGAGCACGATAGCGCAGGTTCCGCGACCTGCGCCCGCGCCGGTAATTGGCGCGAGCAGTCAGCTTGTCGCGGATCTGCCCACCCCGATGATCCAACTGTAGGGCGAAGAGCCCCCTCCGTACCTCGTCCGTCTGCATGAACAGGCTGATTCCGGTGTGGCGGCTACCCGGATCGATACCCACCTCCACACTCGGCACCGCCGACTCATCAACCGTACGGTCTTTGAGTCGGATGACGAACGGCGTATGCCGGACCACCACCGCCCGCCCCGACGCCAGGAGTGTGCGGGCTCGGGCCGGATGACACGGCATCAGCGGCTCACCGCTCTTATCCAGAACAAATACGTGTGAGGCGGTAAGGCCCCGGTCTCCCTTGACGGCCGCGGCCGCCTCGGGGTGACGCCCGTGCACGCGGGTGCGGCGCGTACGGGTCTCCCCTCGCCCATGTCCGATACCCGGTACCCGACCGTCGCCGGCCGGGTCTGCACGGGCCGTTTCGTCCCGACCCGGGGTGTCTGCTCCCGCGCATTCCAGAGCGGCGGGCTGAGGAAGCACCCGCCGGTGGGTCCGCTGTCGCGTATCGAACGTAGCCATCAATGGCACCTCCATTCGCTGATGGCTCAGGCTGGTCAATACGGGCTTGAGATGCGGCGGCTGCCGCATCTCAAGCCCCGGCCTTCAGGCCGGGGTCATTGACCACAGGATCCCTTCCAGGGCGGCGCGGAACGCCGCCATCTCCTCAGCCGTTCCGATGGAAACCCTCAGCCACTCCGGCGGGCCGACCTCGCGGATCAGCACTCCCCGCTCCAGCAGCCCCTCCCAGACCTTGCGCCGGTCCGGGAAGCGGCCGAAGAGCACGAAGTTGGCGTCCGAGTCGGCGACCGCCAGCCCCCGGCCCCGCAGCCACTCCACCGTGGCGTCCCGCTCGTCGCGCAGCATGTCGACGGTGCCGAGCAGCTCGTCGCGGTGGGCGAGCGCGACCCGCGCCGCCGTCTGGGTGAGCGTGGACAGGTGGTATGGCAGGCGGACCAGGAGCAGCGCCTCGACCACCGCCGGGCAGGCGGCCAGGTAGCCCAGGCGGGTGCCCGCCATCGCGAACGCCTTGGACATGGTCCGGGTGACGATCAGGCGCGGGTTGTCCGGGAGCAGGGTCAGCGCCGACGGCGTGCCGGTGCGGGCGAACTCGAAGTAGGCCTCGTCCACCACGACCATGCCGGGCGCGGCCCCGACGATCCTGGCGATCACGGCCGGATCGAGGGCGGTGCCGGTGGGGTTGTTGGGCGAGGTCAGGAAGACGACGTCGGGCCGGTGCTCGGCGATCGCGGCGACCGCCTTGTCCGGGTCGATCCCGAAGTCCTCCTCGCGCATCCCGGCGACCCACTCGGTGGAGGTGCCGTGCGCGATGATGGAGTGCATCGAGTAGGACGGCTCGAACCCGAGGGCGCTGCGGCCGGGGCCGCCGAACGCCTGCAGGATCTGCTGGATGACCTCGTTGGAGCCGTTGGCCGCCCAGACCCGGTCGGCCGTCAGGCCGTGGCCGAGGTAGCCGGCCAGGTCCTCGCGCAGGGCGGCCGCGTCGCGGTCGGGGTAGCGGTTCAGCTCGGCCGCGCCGTGCCGTACGGCCTCCGCCAGGTCGGTGACCAGCGAGGCCGACGGGCCGTAGGGGTTCTCGTTGGTGTTGAGCCGGACCGGGACGTCGATCTGCGGGGCGCCGTACGGCGACAGCCCCCTCAGGTCGTCGCGGATCGGCAGGTCGTCCAGGTTCACGGGCGGTTCTCCCATTCGGCGAGCTCGGCCAGCTCGCCCGCGGCGAACCGGACGCGGACCGCGGCGCCGTGCGCGGGCAGGTCCTCGGCGTCGGCGAGGACGGACACGTGCACCGCGGCCCCGGCCAGCGCCTCGCGGGTGTAGTCGACGACGTGGATGCCGCGCAGGAACGTCTGCACCGACAGCCCCGAGGAGTGGCAGGCGCAGCCGCCGGTGGGCAGCACGTGGTTGGAGCCGGCGAGGTAGTCGCCGAGCGAGACCGGCGCGTAGGCCCCGACGAAGACCGCCCCGGCGTTGCGGACCCGGGCGGCGAGCGCGGCCGCGTCCGCGGTGTGGATCTCCAGGTGCTCGGCGGCGTAGGCGTCCACCACCCGCAGGCCCGCCTCCATGTCGTCGACGAGCAGGATGCCGGACTGGCGGCCGGACAGCGCCTCGGCGATGCGCGCGGCGTGCTTGGTCGCGGCCACCTGGCCGGGCAGCTCCTTCTCCACGGCCTCGGCCAGCTCTGCCGAGTCGGTGACGAGGACGGCGGCGGCGATCTGGTCGTGCTCGGCCTGGCTGATCAGGTCGGCGGCGACGTGCGCCGGGTCGGCGGTGGCGTCGGCGAGGATGGCGATCTCGGTGGGACCGGCCTCGGAGTCGATGCCGATGCGGCCCTTGAGCAGGCGCTTGGCCGCGGCGACCCAGATGTTGCCGGGGCCGGTGACCATGTCCACCGGGGCGCACTCCTCGGTGCCGTAGGCGAACATCGCCACCGCCTGTGCGCCGCCGACGGCGTAGACCTCGTCCACCCCGAGCAGGGCGCACGCGGCCAGGATCGTCGGGTTGGGCAGCCCGCCGAACTCGAGCTGCGCGGGCGAGGTGACCGCCAGCGATGGCACCCCGGCCTCCTGGGCGGGCACCACGTTCATGACCACGCTGGAGGCGTAGGCCGCCTGGCCGCCTGGGACGTACAGCCCCACGCGCCCGACCGGGACCCAGCGCTCGGTGACGGTCCCGCCGGGCACGACCTGGGTGGTGACGTCGGTGCGGCGCTGGTCGCGGTGGACCAGGCGGGCGCGGCGGATCGACTCCTCCAGGGCCGCGCGGACCCGCGGGTCGAGCTCCTCCAGCGCGCGGGCGATCTCCCCGGCGGGCACCCGGGTGGAGTCCAGCTCCACGCCGTCGAACTTCGCGGTCCACTCCCGCACCGCCGCCGCGCCGCGATGATGCACGTCCTCGCAGATCGGCCGGACCATCGTAAGGGCGGCTTCGACGTCGAGCTCGGCACGGGGCAGCACGTCGCGCAGGTCCTCCGGGAGGGCTCCGCGCAGGTCGGTACGAGAAATCACCCGTACAGTCTACGGAGCCCGGAGCCCGGCTCCCGTCCTGTCCACCATCCGGACGCCTGCGCCCGCGGGCCGCCGTCCGCGGGCGCGGCCTCCGTCTACCGGTTCGTTCACAGGTCCGAGTTCCTTTACGTTGTAGATTCACTCGATGCTCTACGCTGCCGACCATGAGCAAGTCGAAGGGCGGCAAAGGCGCCAAGGGCGGCCAGGGCACCCCCGCGACCGTGGCGCTGAGCCAGGCCGGCGCGGAGTTCGTCCTGCACCCCTACGAGCACGACGCGAACGCGCAGGCCTACGGCGAGGAGGCGGCCGACGCGCTCGGCGTGCCGTACGAGCGGATCTTCAAGACGCTGGTGGCCGAGGTGGAGAGCGGGCTGGCGGTCGCGGTGGTCCCGGTCGCGGGCAAGCTGGACCTCAAGGCGTTCGCGGCGGCGCTGGGCGGCAAGAAGGCGGCGATGGCCGAGGCGGCCAAGGTGGAGCGGGTCACCGGTTACGTGGTCGGCGGGATCAGCCCGCTGGGGCAGCGCAGGCGGCTGCCGACCGTGGTGGACGCCTCGGCCCTGGAGTTCGAGACGGTCTACTTCTCCGCCGGGCGGCGCGGGCTGCAGATCGAGACCGCCCCCGCCGAGCTGGTCCGGCTGACCCGGGCGATCACGGCCCCCATCGGGAGAACCGGTTAGCACAGGGTAGTTCTGTCGAAGGTTGCCGACGCGCGGCCGCCGCCGCCCGGCCAGACTTGACCGGGCGCACCGCGGCGGCGCGCACCCCGCAGGACGCGGACCGTACGGGGCGTGGACCGGCCGATCGGGAGGACGGATGCACTACCTGACCGCTGTCGAGATGCAGGAGCTGCTGCGCACGCGGCAGGTCAGCGCGGTCGAGCTGCTCGACTCCCACCTGCGCCGGATCGAGGAGACCAACCCCGAGGTCAACGCGATCGTCACGCTGGTGGCCGAGCGCGCCATGGACGAGGCGAGGGCCGCCGACCGGGACCTGGCCGGGGGCGTCTGGCGCGGTCCGCTGCACGGGCTGCCGGTCGCGCACAAGGACCTGGCCGACACCGCGGGCATCCGCACCACGTACGGCTCACGCCTGTTCGCCGGGCACGTCCCGGAGCGGGACGCCCTGATCGTACGGCGGATGCGCGAGGCGGGGGCGATCACGATCGGCAAGACCAACACCCCCGAGTTCGGGACCGGCTCCCACACGGTGAACGAGGTCTTCGGCGCCACCCGCAACCCCTACGACCTCTCACGCTCGGCGGGCGGCAGCAGCGGCGGGGCGGCGGCCGCGCTGGCCTGCGGGATGGTGCCGCTGGCCGACGGCTCGGACATGGGCGGCTCGCTGCGCAACCCGGCCTCGTTCTGCAACGTGGTGGGGCTGCGCCCGACGCCGGGGCGGGTGCCCTCGCCCACGCCGACGGCCGCCTGGTTCACCCTGGGCGTGTCCGGGCCCATGGCCAGGACCGTCGAGGACCTGACACTGCTGATGAGCGTGGTGGCCGGATTCGACGCGACCTCCCCCCTGTCCATCGCGGAGAGCGGCGCGGTCTTCACCGAGTCGCTGGACCTGCTGGACCTGGCCGGGCTCCGGATCGCCTGGAGCCCGGACCTGGGCGGGCTGCCGGTGGACGCCGAGACGGCGGAGGCCACCGCGGGCGCCCCGGCCGTGCTGGCCGGGCTGGGGGCCCGGGTCGAGCAGGTCGACCTCGACCTCTCCGACGCCGAGGAGGCGTTCCGGACCTACCGCGCCTGGTACTACCTGCTCTCCTTCGGCGACCTCCCGCAGGAGGAGCTGGGCGAGAACGTGCGCTGGAACGTCGAGCGGGGCCGGGCGGTGACCGGGGCGGACCTGGCCCGCGCCGAGCGCCTGCGCAGCGGCCTCTACCAGCGGATGAGCGGCTTCTTCGACGCCTACGACTTCCTCCTCGCCCCGGTCAGCCAGGTGCCGCCGTTCCCGGTGGACGCGCCGTACGTCTCGGAGATCAACGGCGAGGCGCTCCCCGACTACCTGGCGTGGATGCGCTCGGCCTACTGGATCAGCGTGCTGCACGCCCCCGCCGCCTCGGTGCCGTGCGGCTTCACCCGGGGCGGCCTCCCCGTCGGCGTGCAGATCGTCGGACGCCCCTTCGCCGACCTGCGGGTGCTCCGGCTGGCCTACGCGTTCGAGCGGGCCACCGGCCACGGCTCCCGCCGACCGGCCCTGTGACGGATCCGCCGCGGCGGGCGGGCCCCCGGGCCCTGCGGCCTACCTGCCGCCCAGCTCGCGGTCGGGGAGCGGCCCGTAGGCGTCCTGCCCGCCGAACGGCCGGCGCAGCGGCGACTCGCGGTAGCCCGCGACGGCCTCCAGCGTGAAGAACAGTCCTCCGGCGAGCACCGGCCAGGAGACGAGCACGCCGTACGCGGTCAGCTTCAGCGGTCCGGGGACCAGCGGCACGCCCTGCCCGGAGGCGGTCACGGTGGCCGCGCCGGGGTTCACCGCCCCGCCGACCGCCAGCGTGAGGTACGCGGCGGCCATGCCGCCCACGACCAGGCCGAGCAGCACGGCGAGCGGCCGGCCCCGGCGCGACAGGGCGTAGCCCGCCGCCCCGCAGACCAGCCCGAGCCCGCCGGTCACGACGGCGAACCAGCCGTCGGCGGCGATGAGCGCCTGCGTGGAGGGGTCGGCGAGGACCGGTCCCCGCTCGGTCACGGCGTACGGCGGGCGCGGCGCGAGGAGCGACCACAGGACGCCGCCTGCGGCCCCGAGAAGACCGAGGGCGAGCAGGGTCACGGCGAAGTCGCGCACATAGCGCAATGTGCCTCTCCTCTATTTTCGCGACTTTCCGGCCGATGTTACCTACTGCCCCGCTCTGCGATATCGAAAGCTCCGCCCGGAGCCCGTACCCTTGCGGGGTGAACGAAGAGGTATGGCTGATCGAGCCCTCCGGCCCGCTCCGCGGTGACGTCGAGGTCCGCGGGTCCAAGAACGGCGTCTCCAAGCACATGGTCGCCGCCATGCTGGGAAGCGGCGAGAGCATCATCCACAATGCTCCCGACGTGGGCGAGGTCGGGATCACCGCGCAGATGCTGCGGGCGCTCGGCATCAACGTGGAGATCACCCCCCGGGAGATCGTCATCGCGCAGGGCCCGGAGATCAACCCCCACGTGCCCGCCGCGTTCACCGGTCTCAACCGGATCCCGATCCTGATGCTCGGCCCCCTGCTGCACCTGGCGGGCGAGGCGTTCGTGCCGCTGGTCGGCGGCGACCCGATCGGGCGGCGGCCGGTGGACTTCCACGTCGAGGCGCTGCGCGCGATGGGCGCCGAGGTCGAGGTGAGCGACACCGGCGTCTACGCCAAGGCCAGGCGGCTGCGCGGGACCCGGATCGAGCTGCCCTACCCGAGCGTGGGCGCCACGGAGACCATCCTGATGTCGGCGGTGCTCGCCGAGGGCAAGACCGTGCTCAAGGGCGCGGCCATGGAGCCCGAGGTCGTGGAGCTGGCCCTGTTCCTGCAGCGCATGGGCGCGCTCATCGAGCTCAGCCCCGACCGGCGCATCGTGATCGAGGGCGTGGAGAAGCTGCACGGCGCCTCCACCTGGCTGAACGGCGACCGCATCGAGGCCTTCTCCTACCTCGCGGCCGGTCTGATCACCGGCGGTGAGGTGAGGGTCCACGGCTGCCCCCAGGACCGGCTCGTCACCGCCATCACCACGCTGGCCAGGATGGGCGCCCGGCTGGACATCACCGACGACTACCTCTCCGCGTCGGCCCCCGACGGCCTGCGCGCGGCGGCGGTGCAGACCGACACCCACCCCGGTTTCATGACCGACTGGCAGACGCCGCTGATGGTGCTGTTCACGCAGGCCCAGGGCATGTCGGTGCTGCACGAGACGGTCTTCGAGAACCGGCTGGTCTACGTGCCCGCGCTGCAGAAGATGGGCTGCGAGATCGAGGTCTTCGACGTCTGCCTCGGCGGCCCCGCCTGCCGCTACCACGACACCAACGCCAAGCACTCGGCGGTCGTGCGGGGCGTGTCCAAGCTCCGCGGCGCCGACGTGACGCTCCCCGACATCCGGGCCGGATTCTCCGCCGTGCTCGCCGCCGCGGCCGCGGAGGGCACCTCCACGCTGCGCGGGGTGCACCACATCGAGCGGGGCTACCACAGGCCGTTCGAGCAGTTCGCCTCGCTCGGCCTGAAGATCAGTCGAGAGAAGGTGCAGAGCGGGTAAGGATTCGCAATGGGGTGTTTGTGTGTTATCACCCTGCCGCACCTTACTCTCTGTGACTTCGCGACGTGACACCAGACGCGGCCCCGTCGCGTGCCTGCGGACCCTGACGGCCTGCGGAGTGCTCGGCGGGCTGCTGGCGGCGGGAGCCGCGCTGCCGGTCGCCGGCGGCGCGGGCCTCGCGGCGAAGCACGTCACGGGGGTCTTCACCGACCTGCCGCCCAGCCCGCGCGAGAACCCGCTCCCGGCGCGCACCGTGCTCCTGGACCGCAACGGCAGGCCGTTCGCCCAGTTCTACTCGGAGAACCGGACGGTCGTCGATCTCAGCGCGGTCGCACCGGTCATGCGCAAGGCGATCATCGCGATCGAGGACTCCCGCTTCTACGGCCACGGCGGCCTGGACGTCAAGGGCACCCTGCGGGCCCTGGTGACCAACACCCAGGCCGGAGGGGTGCGGCAGGGCGGTTCCTCCCTCACCCAGCAGCTGGTGAAGAACATCCTGGTGGAGAACGCCGAGACCGAGGCCGGACGCGACCAGGCGCGGGCCCCGAACCTCCAGCGCAAGATCAGCGAGCTGCGGTACGCGCTGGCGATGGAGCGCAAGTACACCAAGGACGAGATCCTGGAGCGCTACCTCAACATCGCCTACTTCGGGGCGGGGGCGTTCGGGGTGGAGGCCGCGGCCCGGCGGTTCTTCTCGGTCCCGGCCGCCAGGCTCTCCCTGCCGCAGGCGGCCGCGCTGGCCGGAGCGGTGCGCACGCCGTACAGGACGGACCCCTCGCTGGGCGCGTCGCACCAGGAGCGGCTCCGGCAGCGCCGGGACATCGTGCTGAACCGCATGGCCGAGACCGGGGCCGTCACCCGGGCCCAGGCGGACGCGGCCAAGCGCACCCCCCTGGGCATCCGTCTCAGGCCGGAGCCGGGCGGCTGCACCGGGAGCGCCCACCCCTACTTCTGCGTCTACGTCCACCGCGAGCTGCTGAACAACCCCGTCTTCGGGCACACCAGGCAGGAGCGCGAGCGCCGCCTGGCCAGGGGCGGCATCACGCTGCGCACCACCCTGGACCCGGTCGCGCAGAAGGCCGCGGAGCGGGCCATCGCCGCCCGGGTCGCCCCGGAGGACACCGAGGTCGCCGCCGAGGCCATGATCGAGCCGGGCACCGGGCGGATCCGGGCGCTGGCCGCGAGCAAGCGGTACGGCCGCAACCCCGGCGACGGCAGGAACGGCCCCCGCACCACCTTCAACCTCGCCGCCGACGTGGCGCACGGCGGCGGGATGGGGTTCCAGGCCGGGTCCACCTTCAAGGCGTTCACCCTGGCCACCGCGCTGGCCAGGGGCTGGCGGTTCAAGCGGGGCTTCAGGACCCCCGGCCGGTACGTCCCGGCCAGGGGCTTCACCGACTGCGCGGGCCGGCCGGTCAACGACCCCGGCGCCGAGATCTTCAACGCCGACGGCCGGCGGAGGGCCGGCGCGTACAGCATCTCCACCGGCACGTGGAACTCGGTGAACACCTTCTTCATGAAACTGGAGCGCAAGGTCGGCCTGTGCCCGGTGGTCCGGACCGCCAGGGCGCTCGGCATCGCCCGGCCGGACGGCGCACCGCTGCGGGAGGTCCCGACGTTCACCCTGGGGATCAACGAGATGGACCCGCTGACGGTGGCCGCGGCGTTCGCCGCGTTCGCCGCCCGGGGCCGCCACTGCCGCCCGGTGGCCATCGCCGAGATCATCGGCCGGGACGGCGTCCGCGTCCCCGTCCCGCCCAGCTGCCGCCAGGCGATCGACCCGAAGGTGGCCGACGCGGTGAACCACGTGCTGGCCGGGGTGTTCACCCGGGGCACCATGCGGGGCCAGGGCATCGGCCGCCCCGCCGCGGGCAAGACCGGGACCAACAACGGCTACACCTCGGCCTGGTTCGCCGGGTACACCCCCGCCCTGGCCGCGGCGGTCAGCGTGGGCGACATCCGCGGCTCCTACCGCCACCCGCTGCGGAACGTGCGGATCGGCGGCGTCCACTACGGCAGCGTGCAGGGCGCCTCCCTGCCCGGGCCGATCTGGGTGGCCTCCATGTCCGCCGCCCTGCGCGGCGTCCCCGCCAAGCCCTTCCACGCCCCGGACATGAACCGCTTCGGCGGCGGCCGGACCCCCGGCCTGGGCAGGGCCCCGTCCGCCGACCACCCCCTCGGGCAGCGCCCGGGACGGGGAGCCGGTCCGGGGCGGAGGGACGGCGCGGGACGCAACAGGCTCCGCCTCGGGGACCGGCAGCTCCTCGACCGCTGACGGGGGCTGCCGGGTGGCCGATCGGGCAGGCCCGGCGCCTGGTAGCCGCTGGTGAGTGGGCGCTTCCGTCCGCTTCCGGGCCGGTGCCCACCGTCGGGGCGTGCGAGGTCAGGCGCCGAGGCAGGCGGGACCCAGGAGCTGCTTGAGGTCGCCCATCAGGGCCGGGGACGGCGAGACGCGCAGCCGGTCGTCCAGGCGCATGACCGTCGTCTTGGGGCCGTTGTGGACCTGGAGATGGACCTCGGTGGTGCCCGGGTGGGTGGTCAGGACCTCCTTGAGGCGGCCGACCACCGGGGGCGTGCACCGGGCCAGCGGGACGCTCACCAGCAGCGGCCCGCCCGCCTCCGTGGTGAGGTCGGGGGCGGTCACCTCCATGGCGATGATCTTCCCGACGTCCTCGCGCTTGTCCAGGCGGCCCTTGACGAAGACGATGGCGTCCTCGGCGAGGATCGTCGAGCAGAGCTGGTACGCCGAGGGGAAGATCATCACCTCGATGGCGCCCTCCAGGTCCTCCAGCATGGTCAGGACCCAGGTGTCGCCCTTCTTGGTGACCTTGCGCTGCACGCCGGAGAGGATGCCGCCGACGGTGATGATCTGGCCGTCGGGGCGGCTGTCGTCCTGCAGCGCGGCGACCGAGCAGTCGGCCCCCGAGGCGAGGATGTGCTCGACGCCGAAGAGCGGGTGGTCGGAGACGTACAGGCCGAGCATCTCCCGCTCGAAGGCGAGCAGGGTGGTCTTGTCCCACTCCCCCGGCGGGATCTGCACGTCGAAGGTCTGGTCCTCGGCGCCGTCGACGGCTCCGAACAGCGAGTCCTGCCCGATCGCCTCGTTCTTCTTGATGTCGATGATCGCGTCGACGGCCTGTTCGTGGACCATCACCAGGCCCTTGCGGACATGGTCGAAGGAGTCGAACGCCCCGGCCTTGATCAGGGACTCGATGACGCGCTTGTTGCAGACGACCGCGGGGACCTTGCGCAGGAAGTCCTTGAAGTCGGTGAAGCGCCCCTTCTCCTTGCGCGCGGCGATGATCCCGTCGACGACGTTGCCGCCGACGTTGCGGATGGCCGACAGGCCGAAGCGCACGTCGCTGCCGCGCGGGGTGAAGTCGAAGTCGGAGTCGTTGACGTCCGGCGGGAGCACCTTGATGCCCATCCGGCGGCACTCGTTGAGGTAGAGCGCCGACTTGTCCTTGTCGTCCTTGACCGAGGTGAGCAGGGCCGCCATGTACTCGGCCGGGTAGTTGGCCTTGAGGTAGGCGGTCCAGTAGGAGACCAGGCCGTACCCGGCGGTGTGGGCCTTGTTGAAGGCGTAGTCGGAGAAGGGCAGCAGGATGTCCCAGAGGGCCTTGATGGCCGCGGCGGAGAAGCCGTTGTCCTTCATGCCCTGCTCGAAGAACTCGAACTGCTTGTCCAGCTCGGACTTCTTCTTCTTGCCCATCGCCCGGCGCAGCAGGTCGGCGCCGCCGAGGGAGTAGTTGGCGACCTTCTGCGCGATCGCCATGACCTGCTCCTGATAGACGATCAGGCCGTAGGTCGTGTCGAGGATCTCCTTGAGCGGCGCCTCCAGCTCCGGATGGATCGGAGTGATCTCCTGCTGGCCGTTCTTGCGCATCGCGTAGTTGGTGTGGGAGTTGGCTCCCATCGGGCCCGGCCGGTAGAGCGCGAGGGCCGCGGAGATGTCCTCGAAGTTGTCGGGGCGCATCAGGCGCAGCAGCGAGCGCATGCCGCCGCCGTCCAGCTGGAAGATGCCGAGCGTGTCACCGCGGGCCAGCAGCTCGTAGGTCTTGACGTCGTCCAGCGGCAGGTCGAGCAGCTCGATCATGTTGCCGGTGTTGGCCTCGATGGCCTTCAGGCAGTCGTCGATGATCGTGAGGTTGCGCAGGCCCAGGAAGTCCATCTTCAGCAGGCCGAGCGTCTCGCAGGTCGGGTAGTCGAACTGCGTGATGATCGCGCCGTCGGAGTCGCGGCGCATGATCGGGATGTAGTCGGTCAGCACCTCCGACGACATGATGACGCCGGCGGCGTGCACGCCGGTCTGCCGGATCAGGCCCTCCAGGCCCCGGCCCAGGTCGATCGCCGACTTGACGTCGACGTCCTCCTCGTACAGCCTGCGCAGCTCGCCGGCCTCGCCGAAGCGCGGGTGGTCCTTGTCGAAGATGCCCGAGAGCGGGATGTCCTTGCCCATCACCGCGGGCGGGAACGCCTTGGAGACCTTGTCGCCGAGGGCGTAGGGGTGGCCGAGGACGCGGGCCGCGTCCTTGATGGCCGCCTTCGCCTTGATGGTGCCGAAGGTGGCGATCATGGCGACCTTGTCGGCGCCCCACTTCTCGGTCACGTAGCGGATCACGTCGCCGCGCCGGCGCTCGTCGAAGTCGATGTCGACGTCGGGCATGGAGACCCGCTCGGGGTTGAGGAACCGCTCGAAGATCAGCCCGTGCGGGATCGGGTCGAGGTCGGTGATGCCCAGCGCGTAGGCGACCAGGGAGCCCGCCGCCGAGCCTCGGCCCGGGCCGACCCGGATGCCGTTGCGCTTGGCCCACATGATGAAGTCGGCGACCACGAGGAAGTAGGATGGGAAGCCCATCTGGATGATGACGCCGAGCTCCTTCTCGGCCCAGGCGCGGTGCTCGGAGTCGTAGCCGCCGGGGAAGCGGCGGTCCATGCCCTCCCAGACCTGCTGCCGGAAGAACTCCTCCTCGGTCATGCCGTCCGGGATCGGGAAGGTCGGCATCAGGTTCTTGAACCCGAACATGCCCTCCGGCTCGACCTTCTCGGCGACCAGGAGCGTGTTGCGGCAGCCCTCGGCCCACAGGTCGGAGGAGTCGACGGCGCGCATCTCGTCGGCGGTCTTGATGTAGTAGCCGCTGCCGTCGAATCGGAACCGGTCGGGGTCGGACAGCTGCTTGCCGGTCTGGATGCACAGCAGCGCGTCGTGGGAGGTCGCGTCCGACTCGTAGGTGTAGTGCGAGTCGTTGGTGACCAGCGGCGGG
Organism: Thiemannella venezuelensis; assembly: GCF_014203605.1. GTDB lineage: Bacteria > Actinomycetota > Actinomycetes > Streptosporangiales > Streptosporangiaceae > Planomonospora_A > Planomonospora_A venezuelensis. The sequence goes on from NZ_JACHJJ010000013.1 coordinate 163,257, forward strand.
ATGCCCAGCTCCTTGGAGATGCGGGTCAGCCCGTCGCGGACCCGGCGCTCGATCTCGAGGCCGTGGTCCATGATCTCCAGGTAGTAGTTCTCCTTGCCGAAGAGCTCCTGGAACTTCGCCGCGGCGGCCAGCGCCTCGTCGTACTGGCCCAGGCGCAGGCGGGTCTGGACCTCGCCGGACGGGCAGCCGGTCGTGGCCATCAGGCCCTCGGAGTGCTCGGCGAGGATCTCGGCGTCCATCCGGGCCCACTTGCGGACGAAGCCCTCGGTGTAGGCGCGGGAGCTGAGCTTCATGAGGTTCTTCAGGCCGCGCTCGTTGCGCGCCCAGATCGTCATGTGGGTGTAGTAGCCGCCCGCCGAGACGTCGTCCCTCTTCTGGTGCGGCTCACCCCAGAGCACCGGCTTCTTCTGGTGGCGGGAGGCGGGGGCGACGTAGGCCTCGATGCCGATGATCGGCTTGATGCCGGCGCCGGTGGCCTGCTTGTAGAAGTCGTAGGCGCCGTGCATGTTGCCGTGGTCGGTGATCGCGATGGCGGGCATGCCCAGGTCGCCGACCTGCTTGAACATCTGCTTCAGACGGGCGGCTCCATCGAGCATGGAGTACTCCGTGTGAACGTGAAGATGCACAAACGAGTCTGACATGCGGCCTCGCCCTTCCCCTTGTCCCGCGTCGGCGAGGGAAGCTTACGCGCGTTTCCCCGTCCCCGGGGCTCCCGCCGCCCCCGTTTCCGGCATACCCGCGGGGCGGCGGCGCCGCACCCCCGCGAGGTCCCGTACGGCCCCGCGTCCAGCCCCCCGTGCGGCCCCCCGTGCGGCCCCCCGTGCGGCCTCCGTGCGGCCTCCGTGCGGCCTCCGTGCGGCCTCCGTGCGGCCTCCGGGTGTCCCGCCGGGGTCCGGGCGCGGCCCCCGGTCAGTCCCGGCGGGCCGCCCGCCGTTCCTCGGCCAGGCGCAGCCCCGCCTCGATGACGGCGTTCATGACGGGGGCCAGCCCGGCCTCGCCCAGGGCGGGCGCGCGGCGGGCCATCGCGGCGACCAGGCGGCGCTCGCGGTCCATGTCGCGGCCGGCGAAACCGCCCACGGGCTTGAGCCGCTGGATGGTCCCGGCGAGCTCGGCTCGGCGCTCCAGGAGGACCGCCAGGGCGGCGTCGACGCGGTCGACGGCGCCGCGCGCGGCGAGCACCGAGTCCGGCTCCTCCCTGCGGGTGACCGCGCCGATGACCGTCACGGCCTCCTGGGCGGCGGCCGCGGTCTCCGGTGCGGCGTCCGGGGCCAGGAGAAGCCCGTCGGCCCCGGCGGCGACCGCGGCGGCGGCCAGCGCGGGGTCGTCGCCCAGCCAGGCCATGACGGGGCGGCCGGAGCGCTCCCGGGCCTCTCGCATCAGGGCCAGGTCAAGGACCGTGTCCGCCGGGCGCGCGGGCGGGGCCGCGGCGCCCCCGGTCCTTCCGGCCGCCGCCCGCACGCGGCTCCCGCTCTCGCAGAGCACGACCTGGTCGTTGCCCTCCGCCACGCAGTAGTCGCCGATGGCGAGCCACTCCTCCAGCGTCGCGGCCGGGCCGCGCTGCACGAGGACCGGCAGGCCCAGCCCGGCGACCGCGCGCACCAGCCGGAAGTCCTGCATCCAGTCCGCCCCGACGACCACGCCGTCCGCCCCGGCGGCGATCTCCGCCAGGTCCGCCGAGGAGAACGGCTCCACCAGGACCGGCCCCGCCCACTGCGCGCGGACCCCGGCCAGGGCCTCGGCCGCCGGCACCCGGCCGTGGTGGTCGCGCAGGCTGACCCAGCGCGCGTCCGCGCCCGCACCGCCGATCACCACGGCCGGGCCGGTGGCGCCCACCGCGAGCGTCCCCAGGTGTACGGCTCCGCGCTCCGCGCGTGCGGTCAACGACATCTCGGCTCCCCATGCTCAGCCGGCGCGCTTCCCGCGGGCCGGCGAATCGTAAGAAACAAAAAAGGCAGAGACTCGGGCGTCTCTGCCTGTGCCGGCTCCGGATGGTCGCTAGATCACGTGCTCACGACCGGCTCCCCGGAGCCGGCTCGGTAAACGCGAAACAGCGATTCATGCCGTCAACCATAGGCCATCCGCCTCGGGATACGCCACACAGTGGACACGCGTCTCACATGATGGACAGAGATCCGGGGGCGGGGCTCCGCCCCCGGAACGGCGTCCCGGCCGGATGAGGGGTCCGGGCGGATCCTTGTTTATGGGAGGATCTCCTCTACTGTGAGGGAGGTTTGGAGCTGGTGATGCAGTCGGGCGGACACCAGGAAGAACGACGTGTCGCAGGCCGCTACCGCCTCCTGGAGCCCATCGGGCGGGGCGGGATGGGCACGGTCTGGAAGGCGCACGACGAGCTTCTCGACCGGACCGTCGCGGTCAAGGAGGTCCGCTACTCCGCCGCCCTCGGCGAGGACGTCCAGACCCTCAACCAGCGCATGATGCGCGAGGCCCGCGCGGCGGCCCGGCTCTCCCACCCGAACGTCGTGGTCGTCTACGACGTGATCGAGGAGAACGAGCAGCCCTGGATCGTCATGCAGCTGGTGCAGTCCCGCTCGCTGGGCCAGGTGCTGCGCGAGGACGGGCCGCTGCCGCCCCGGCGGGTCGCCGAGATCGGGCTCGCCCTGCTGGAGGCCCTGCACAGCGCGCACGACGCCGGGGTGCTGCACCGCGACGTCAAACCGGAGAACGTGCTGCTCGCCCATAACGGCAGGGTGGTGCTGACCGACTTCGGCATCGCCAAGCTGGACTCGGAGAACACGCTGACCATGACCGGCGTGGCCGGGACGCCCGCGTTCATCGCGCCCGAGCGGCTGCGCGGCCTGCCCGCCCGCCGGGAGTCGGACCTGTGGTCGCTCGGCGCGACGCTGTACGCGGCGGTGGAGGGCAGGTCCCCGCACGACCGCAAGCTGCCCCTGCCCACCATGCACTCGGTGATGACCGACCCGCCCGACCCGGCGCGCAACGCCGGCCCGCTCCTGCCGGTGCTGGAGGGGCTGCTCCGCAAGGAGCCCGTCCAGCGGCTCACCTACGCCGAGACCTCCGCCATGCTGCGGAAGGTGGCCGAGGGCCGCTCCTCCACGCAGCCGTGGGCGATCTCCCAGATCCCGCCGGCCTCCGCGGGCTCCCCCGCGGCCCCCCGGACCGGCTCCGGGTCCCCGGCCGCGTCCGCCGGGCCTCCGGCGGCGGAGCGGCGCAAGCCGTACGCGCCGGTGCCGCCCCGCGAGCGGACGCCGTCCGCCCCCGCGGACGGCGAGCGGGCCGCCGCCCCCGCCGGCGCGGAGCCTCCCGCCCCGGCCGCGCGGGACAAGAACCCGGCAGGGCGGGAGCCCGCCGCAGGCGCGGCGGACGAGGCCGCGGCGGGTCAGGCGCCCGCCGCCATCCCGCAGACCGGGCAGGTCGCCAAGCTGCCGGCTCCGGAACCCGCCGCGCCCGGCGCGGGGAAGGCCCCCTCCGCCTCGTCCGAGGCGGCGGGGGCGGGAGCGGAGGAGACGCCCCCACCCCCTCCGGAGGCGGGCAGGTCCCCCTCCGCCGTTCGCGACGCCGCGGAGCCGCCCCCCTCCGGCGCGGAGACCCCCTCCGTCCCCTCCCCCGCCGTCAGGGACTACGTCAGGAACCTCGTGGCCCGCAGCGCCGCCACGTCCCCGGACTCCGCACCGCCCGACCCGGCCCCGCCGTACGCCCCCGGACCGCCGGCGCAGGACCTCGTCCCCTCCGGCCAGGAGCAGACCCGGCTCGGGACACTGTCTCCCGTCCGGGTCCGGCGCGTGCTGCCCGCGATCCTGGTGGCTCTGGCCCTCGTGGCCGTCCTGGGCGTCTGGATCGGCATGACCAGCGACTCGCCCGGTGCGGCCGGGCGGCGGGGGCCGGGCACGGCCGGGCCGGAGGAGAGCCCTTCGGAGGATCCCGGGGCCGCGGAGGACTCGTCCTCGGCCGCGCCGAGCCCGTCCAAGACCGGCAAGAAGAAGGCGGACGACAGGCTCCCCGACGGCTGGCGGATGCACAAGGACCCCAACGGCTTCTCGATCGGCCTGCCCAAGGGGTGGAAGGTCGTGGAGCGCGCCGGCAGGCAGGTCCGGTTCGAGGTGCGCGGCGACCCGGTGAGCTACCTCATGGTCGAGTACACCGACACCCCGGGCAGTGACGCGAAGAAGGACTGGGAGAAGCAGGAGCCGTACAGCCGCGGCAACTTCCCCGGCTACAAGCGGATCCGGATCGAGAAGGTCGACTACATGGAGGACGCCGCCGACTGGGAGTTCACCTGGCGGATCAAGGCCGGCAAGGCCCGTGTGATCAACCGGGGGTTCGTCACCAAGGGCGGCCGGGGCTACGCGATCTACTGGCACACCCTCGCCTCGGACTGGAAGAAGAACCTCAAGCTGTTCGAGGGGTTCACCGAGACCTTCTCCTCGAAAAAGTGATGTCCGGCCCGACCGGCTACGATTCGTGAGCCTGGGAGGGGGTTCGAGAGCAATGACCGAACGGAGGGTCGCGGGCCGCTACCAGCTGCTCGAACCCATCGGGGAGGGCGGCATGGGCGTCGTCTGGCGCGCCCACGACGAGCTCCTCGACAGGGTCGTGGCGGTCAAGGAGGTCCGCTACCGCGGGGTCGACGAGGCCGCGCGGGAGGAGCTGAACCGGCGGACCGTCCGGGAGGCGAGGACCGCCGGGCGGCTCGACCACCCGTCCGTGATCATCGTGCACGACGTGGTCGAGGAGGGCGGCCGTCCCTGGATCGTCATGCAGCTGGTGCGCTCGCGCTCGCTGGGCGAGGTCGTCCGCGCGCAGGGGCCGCTGGCCCCGGAGCAGGTGGCGGCGGTCGGGCTGAGCGTGCTGGGCGCGCTGTGCGCCGCGCACGCCGCCGGGGTGCTGCACCGCGACGTCAAGCCGGAGAACGTGCTGCTGGCCGACGACGGCCGGGTGGTGCTGACCGACTTCGGCATCGCCGCCACGACGCAGGAGACCGGGATCACCCGGACGGGCGGGATGGTCGGCACCCCGGCCTTCCTGCCGCCGGAGCGGCTGCACGGGCTGCCGGCCACACCGGAGTCGGACCTGTGGTCGCTCGGCGCGACGCTGTACGCCGCGCTGGAGGGGCGCCCGCCCTTCCAGCGCCCGACGGCCGCCGCGACCATGATGGCCGTCCTGCAGGGCGAGCCCAGCCCGATGGCCCACAGCGGTCCCCTGAGCACGGCGATCCTCGGCCTGATGTCCAGGGATCCGGCCGCCCGCATGGGCGCCCGGGAGGCCGAGACCCTGCTCGTCCGCGCGACCGGCCAGGTCCCGCCCGGCGACCGCCGGCCGTCCGGGGACCCCTCCCCCCACCTGTCCGGCCGGGAGCAGGCCCGTCCCGCGCCGCCCCCGTACGGCACGCCCCCGTACGGCACGCAGCCGTGGGGCCCCGAACCCGGTCACGGCGAGCCGCGCCCCGCCCACCCCGGGTGGACCCCCGGGCCGTCCGCGCCCGCCCACTCCGGGCAGGCCTCCCACCGGTCCCTGCCCGTCTATTCCGGGCAGGTCCCCCAGCCGCCGCACTCCCCGCATCCCGGGCAGCCGCCGCATCCCGGGCAACCCCCGTATCCCGGCGGGCCCGCCGGGCAGGGGTGGCCGCCGTCCTCCGGCGTCCCCTCTCCGTCCGGGCAGACCGGGCAGACCGGGCATCCCGGTGGCCCCGTGCACCCCTGGCAGCTCCCGCCCTCCGACGGGTCCTCCCCCCAGGGGCACGGGACGCTGCCGGACCACCCCACCCGCGCCGGGGACCCCCGGAGCGCCCCCCGGCCGGGGACCAGGCGGGTGGCGCTCCTGGTCGGGGTGCCGGTGCTCGTGCTCGCGGCCGGGGCGGGCGGCTGGCTCGTCCTGCAGGAGCGCGCGGCGGGAACGGGCTCGGCCGCCGTCTCCGCGACGGGAGGTCCCTCCACCGCGTCTCCGTCCGCGTCCGCCGCGACCCCCCGGCCGACCCCCTCCGCGACCTCCTCGGACCCGGTGGTCCCGGCGGGCTGGCGGCTGCACGAGGACCCGCTGGGCTTCAGCATCGCGATCCCGCGCGGCTGGACCGCCAAGCGGTTCTCCGGCCGCGACCGGGTGGAGTTCCGGGCGCCGGGGTCGGACGCCTTCCTCTGGGTCGAGTCGACCGAGGACCCCGAGACGGACCCGGTCGCGCACTGGGAGAAGGTCGAGGAGGGCGGCACCGCCGAGGGCGCCTGGCCGGGCTACGAGCGGATCGGCATCACCCCGCTGACGTACCTGGGCCGGCCCGCCGCCGACTGGGAGTTCACCTTCCGCCGGGACGGCGTGCCGGTCCACGTCCTGGACCGGGGGTTCCGCACCGCGGACGGCACGCCGTACGCGCTCTACTGGGAGAGTCCGGAGGCCGGCTGGGACCGGGCCCCCTTCGACAAGCTGGTCAAGACGTTCCGGCCATGAGCGCGCAGGAGGCGGCGCGGTTCTGGCGGAGCCCGGGGCTGCCGGGGGTCGACCTGCTCAAGGCCCGCTACGTCACGCACCGGTTCACCCGGCACGTGCACGAGGAGTACGCGATCGGGGTCATCCTGTCGGGGGTCGAGGAGTTCGACTACCGGGGCGCCCGGCACCGCGCGGGGGCCGGGGCGGTGGTCCTGGTCGACCCCGAGCAGGTGCACACCGGTCACGCGGGCGTGCCGGACGGCTGGGCCTACCGGATGCTGTACCCCTCCGTCCGGGTGATCACCGAGATCGCGCGGGAGCTGCTGGCCGGCCGCGGCACGCCGCACTTCCCCCAGACCGTCGTGTCCGGTGCGGCGGGCGCGCACGCCGCCGCCCTGCTGCGCGCCGCCCACGGCGCCGCCGAGCACGGCGACGACCTGGCCTCCTCCACCCTGGCCCGCACGGCCTTCGGCGCGCTGGTCCGCCACCACGCCGCCTACCGCCCGGCCAGGCCTCCCCGGTCCGCCGGGGACCGTGCGGTACGGCTGGCACGGGAGATCCTGCACGAGCGGCTGGTCGACCCGCCGACGCTGGAGGACCTGGCGCTGGCGGTCGAGGTCCGGCCCTTCACCCTGATCCGCGCGTTCAAGGCCGCGACCGGGCTCCCCCCGCACGCCTACCTGAACACGCTCCGGGTGCGGCGGGCCCGCTCCCTGCTCGACTCCGGGGCCCCGGCCGCGCAGGTCGCCGCGGAGGTCGGGTTCACCGACCAGGCCCACCTGAACAGGCACTTCAAGCGGGTCGTGGGGGTGCCGCCGGCCGCCTACCAGCGCGCAGGAACGTACAAGACCCCACCCGCGAACCGGACATAACCTCGCTGCCATGGAAACAACCACTCGTTCCTCCGCCGTCAGGGACGGGCTGGGCGTGGGGCTCGCGGTCGGGCTCTCCGGGCTGGCCTTCGGCGCCGCCGCGGTCACCGCCGGGCTGAGCGTGGCCCAGGCCTGCGTGCTGAGCCTGTTCGCCTTCACCGGCGCCTCGCAGTTCGCGCTGGCCGGGGTCGTGGCGGGCGGCGGCAGTCTCGCCGCGGGCGCGGCGGGCGCGCTGCTGCTCGGCGTCCGCAACGCCCTGTACGGCCTGCGCCTGGCGGACCTGCTCGGCGCCCGCGGCTGGCGACGGCTCCCCGTGGCGCAGGGGGTCATCGACGAGACCACCGCCGTGGCGCTGGCCCAGCCGGACGAGAAGTCGGCCAGGACCGGCTTCCTCGTCACGTTCGTGAGCCTCTACCTCACCTGGAACGCCACCACCCTGCTCGGCGCGCTGGGCACCTCCCGGGTGGCCGACCCGGCGGTGTTCGGCCTGGACGCGGTGGGCCCGGCGACGTTCCTGGCCATCCTGTGGCCCCGGCTGACCGCGAAGGATCCCGAGACCCGGACCCTGCGGGCCGTCGCCGCGGGCGGCGCGGCGGTCGCGCTGGCCGCGGCCCCGTTCGCCCCGCCGGGCGTGCCCGTGCTCCTGGCCGCCGTGCCCGTGCTCGCCCTGGTCCTGAGGAGGCCGCGATGACCCGCCGTACCGCCTGTCCCGGCACGGGCCCGAGGGGAGGCCGCCGATGAGCGTGTGGCAGGCCGTCGTGGCCGTCTGCCTGGGCTGCTACGCGCTGAAACTGGCCGGGCTCTCGGCGCCGCGCCGCGTCCTCGACCACCCGGGCGTTCGGCGCTTCGCCGCGCTGGTCCCGGTGGCCCTGCTGGCGGCGCTGATCGCGGTGCAGTCCTTCACGCACGGCCAGGCCCTGGACCTGGACTGGCCGCGCACCGCGGGGCTGGGGGCCGCCGTGGCGGCGCTGCTGCTGCGCGCGCCGTTCCTGGCGGTCCTCGCGGCGGCGGCCGCCGTCACGGCGCTGCTCCGGCTGGCCGGCCTGTGATCCGGAGACCGGCCCGCCCGCGTTGGCGGCCGGGAACCGCAGCGGTTCGGACCCCGCGGGGCGGGCCGGGGCGCGCCCGTCCCGCCGGACCCCGTGGGCGTCCCCGTCGATGACGCCGGATCCTCAGCGTCCTCCAAGGGCGGTCGCACGGCCATCGAAGATCGTTTTGATGCACTGGGGCCATGGAGAGACTCTCTGCCTCCGTCCTGAGGCACAAGCGACTGGTCATGCTGCTGGCCGTGCTCGCCTTCCTGGTGGGCCTGGGCGCGACCCCGTTCGCGGTCCAGCGGCTCTCCGAGGAGTACGCCCACCCCGGGATGCCCGCCTTCGACGCCAACCGGGAGATCGTCAGGATCTACGGCAACGGCGGCTACCAGCGGCCGTTCGTCCCGGTGGTGGTCCTGCCCGACGGCATGCGGGTGGAGGACCGCAAGGAGGAGATCGGCCGGGCGTTCGCGGCCGTCTCGGCGAAACTGCCCCAGGCCCGCGTGGTCTCCTACGCCGACACCGGTGACGCGCGGCTCGTCGGCGCGGACGGCCGGACCACGTTCGGGCTGGTCTTCCCGGGCACCTACTCCGACGGCAGCCCGCCGGGCGGCGGACTGGGCGAGACGCCCGACGAGAGCCCGGTGATCACCGCGGCGATGTCGTCGGTCCTGCCGCAGGGCAGCACCGTGCGCGTCACCGGCCTGGACACCCTTGCGCCGAGCGTGGACGTGGGCGGCGTGAACGTCCCCTCCAAGATCGCCATCGGTGTGGCCGCCGCCGTGGTGGTGCTGCTCCTGGTCTTCCGCTCGGCCCTGGCCCTCGTGCCGATCCTCATCTCCGTCCTGGCGATCTTCGTGTCGTTCGTCGTGATCCTGCTGCTGACGTTCGTGACGACCGTGCACGACGTGGCGCTGACCACCATGCCCCTGCTCGGCCTGGGCATCGCCGTCGACTACTCGCTGCTGCTGGTGGCCCGGTGGCGGGAGGAGCAGGGCCGCGGGCACCGCGGCGACGAGGCCGTGCACCGGGCGATGCGGGGAGCCGGGCGCGCGGTCCTGTTCAGCGGGACCGCGGTCGCGATCGGCCTGGTGACCATGGTCGTGCTGCCGGTGCCGTTCCTGCGCAGCCTCGGCCTGGCCGGAATGGTCATCGCGGCGGCGAGCGTGGCCGTCACGCTCACCGTGCTCCCGGTCCTGCTCGCCCTCGCCGGGCAGCGCCTGGAGCGCCGGCGCGGCGCGGCGGGGACGCCGACCACGCCGTTCCAGCGGGAGGCGAAGGCCGGGCGCGCCTGGTCCGCCTGGGCCCGCGGGGTCGTACGGCTGCGCTGGCCGGCCGCGCTGCTGACCGGCGGGCTGCTGGTCGCGCTGACCGTCACCGCGCTCGGCGTCGACCTGGGCCTGCCCGAGAGCGGCCACCTGCGCACCTCCGGCCCCGGGCACGAGGGCCTGACCGCGCTGCACGAGGCGGGTGTCCCGGCCGGCTCCATCACCCCGTTCGACACGCTGGTCACCGGCGACCCCGCGGAGGCCGTCGAGCGGATCAAGGGCGTCGAGGGCGTGTCCACCGTACTGGCGCCGGACAACGCGTCCTGGCGGCGGGACGGCACCGCGGTCGTCACCGTGCTGCCGGTCGCGGAGACCGGCGGCGACGCCGGGCAGGAGACCATCACGCGGGTCCGGGAGGCGGCCGGCGCGGGCGTCCGGGTCGGCGGCAACGCCGCGCAGAGCATGGACTTCCAGGCGCACACCTACGGGGCCTTCCCCTGGATGCTCGCGCTGATCGCGCTGGCCACGTTCGTGATGCTGGCGCGGGCGTTCCGGTCCCTGCTGCTGCCGGTCAAGGCGATCGCGCTCAACCTGCTCTCGCTGGGCGCGGTGATCGGGGCCATGGTCCTGCTGTGGCAGTTCGGGTGGGGGACCCGCGAACTGCTCGACATCCAGCCCACCGGCTCGATCGGCGAGTTCGTCCCCTTGACGATCTTCGCCTTCCTGTACGGCCTCAGCATGGACTACGAGGTGTTCATCCTGGCCAGGATGCGGGAGGAGTACGACTCCTCGGGCGACACCGAGCACGCGGTGATCGAGGGCGTGGGCCGTACCGGGCGCCTGGTCACCTCCGCCGCGCTGATCCTGTTCATCTCCTTCGCCGCCCTGGCCATGACCCCCGAACTGGACGTGAAGGTGTTCGCCAGCGGCCTGGCCCTCGGCATCCTGCTGGACGCGACCCTCGTCCGGGGCGTCCTGGTCCCGGCGGTGGTCGCGATGATGGGGCGGTGGAACTGGTGGCTGCCCGCCTGGGCGGCCCGGCCGCTGCGGGTGGAGCCCTCGCCGCTGCGGACCGAGCCGCCCCGGGGGCGGGCGCCCCGAAAGGAGGCGCCGGAGCCGGTCCGCTGACCTCCGCAGGGGCCGGTTCGCACGGATTCCGCCCGAGGACCGGCCCGTACAGCGGATCGCGTGAAAAGCCCGGACTATCCGGGTCGATCCGGGGTAGCGGCAGATCCATGTCCGATTCTCAGGAGCTCATCGGTGACCGGTACCGGCTGCTGGAGCACATCGGCCAAGGGGGCATGGGCACGGTCTGGCGGGCGCGGGACGAGGTGCTCGGCCGCGCCGTCGCGGTCAAGGAGGTCATCCCCTCCCCCGACCTGACGGGCCCCGAACGCGAGGTCTTCACCGTCCGCACCCTCCGGGAGGCGCGCGCCGCCGGGCGGATCGGCCACCCGGGCGTGGCGACGGTCTACGACGTGATCGAGGAGCGCGGGCGGCCCTGGATCGTCATGCAGCTCGTGGACTCCCGGACCCTCGGCGCCGTGATCCGGGAGGACGGCCCGCTGCCTCCCGCCGAGGCGGCCAGGATCGGGCTCGACGTGCTGGGGGCGCTGGTCGCCGCGCACCGCGTGGGAGTGCTGCACCGCGACGTCAAGCCCGACAACGTGCTGCTCGCGACCGACGGCCGGGCCGTACTGACCGATTTCGGCATCGCCGTGCTGGAGGGCGACTCCTCGGTGACCAGGACCGGGGCGCTGATCGGCACCCCGGCCTTCATCGCGCCGGAGCGGGCGCACGGCGGCCCCGCGGAGTTCGCCTCCGACCTGTGGTCGCTCGGCGTGACGCTGTACATGGCGGTCGAGGGGCACTCGCCCTTCCAGCGCGCCCACCCGCTGGCCACGCTCGCCGCGGTCATGCATGAGGCCCCGGCCCCCCTCCGGTTCGCCGGGACCATGGGGCCGGTGGTCTCCGGGCTCCTCCGCAAGGACCCCGCCCGCCGGATGTCCGCCGAGGAGGTGCAGGCGCACCTGGCGGCGATCGTCGCAGGGATCGCGCCGGAACCCACCATGCCCACCGACCTGGCCGCGCTGTCCCCGGTCCCGGCCGCCGCGGCGGTCAACGCGCCGGGAGGGCCGGGCGGGGGACCGCCCGCGGCGGGGGCCCGGGAACTGCCGCCCGCCGGGCCCGGCGGCGGCGCGCCCGGGGCGGCCGGAGCGGTGGCCGGAGCGGCCGCCCCCGGCTCCCGGCGCCGTCCGCTGCTGGCCGCCGCGGCGGCGACGGCTTTCGCGGTCGCCCTCACCGCCGGGGGGATGGCCTGGATCACCTCGAAGTCCGGCGGCACGGTTCCGGCGGGGCCTTCCGCCTCCTCGGTGAGCGTCCCCTCCACCGGGCCGGCGGAGCCGGAGGACCGGGAGGGGACGGGGACCACCGTGGACACCGGTGATCCGCCCGCCGACACCGGCGGGAGCCGTCCTTCCGCCCGGCCGACCTCGGACGGCCGGACGGAGGACGCCCCGGACTCCTCGGGCGGGCCGTCGGAGAAGCCGTCACCGGACGGCTCCGGCGACGGCTCGGACCAGGACTCCGGGAACGGATCCGGAGACGGCTCGGACCAGGACTCCGGGAACGGATCGGGGGACGATCCGGAACAGGACACGGACCAGGGGTCGGGCGACGGCGGCGATCCTCCCGGCCAGGTCGAGCCCGGCAGCGGCCTGAACGCCTCCGGCCCCGGCGCCTCCGGCAGGGGCAAGCCGGGCAAGGGGACGACCGGCAAGCCCGGGAAGGCCTCCAAGGAGACGAAGCGGCGCGGGAAGGCGTAGCGCTCCTCCCCGCGGCGGGCGGCGGCGGGCTACGAGTCGCCGGCGACCGCCTTCAGGGCGTGGGCCAGATCGGCGGGGTAGTCGGTGGTGAAGCTGACCCACTCGCCGGTGGCCGGGTGCTCGAAGGCCAGGGAGACGGCGTGCAGCCACTGCCTGGTGATCCCGAGCCGCGCGGCCAGCGTCGGGTCCGCGCCGTACAGCATGTCGCCGACGCACGGGTGGCGCAGTGCCGACATGTGCACCCTGATCTGGTGGGTCCTGCCGGTCTCCAGCTTGATGTCCAGCAGCGACGCCGCACGGAACGCCTCGATCGTGTCGTAGTGGGTGATCGAGGGCTTCCCTCCGGCGACGACCGCGAACCGGCCGTCGCCGAACGGGTGGCGGTCGATCGGCGCGTCCACGGTGCCGCGCGACGGGTCGGGGTGGCCCTGGACCAGCGCGTGGTAGCGCTTGTCCACCGTGCGCTCCTTGAAGGCCCGCTTGAGGTGGGAGTAGGCGTGCTCGCTCTTGGCCACGACCATCGCGCCGGTGGTGTTGGCGTCCAGGCGGTGCACGATGCCCTGGCGCTCGGCGGCGCCACTGGTGGCCACGCGGTGCCCGGTGCCCAGCAGGCCGCCGATCACGGTGGGACCGGTCCAGCCGGTGGTCGGGTGGGCGGCCACGCCGACGGGCTTGTTGACGACCACGATGTCGTCGTCCTCGTGGACGATCGTCATGCCGGGGATCGGCTCGGGCACCGCGGTGGGCGCGGCGGGCGGGGGCGGCAGGGTGACGTCCAGCCAGGCCCCGCCGTGGACCCGGTCGGACTTGGCCGCGGGTGATCCGTCCACCAGGACGTCGCCCGCGGCGATCAGCTCGGCCGCACGGGTGCGGGAGAGGCCGAACAGGCGGGACAGGGCGGCGTCGAGGCGCTCGCCCTCCAGCCCGTCGGGAACGGGGAGGCTCCGCCGGTCAGCCATCGGTCCTGCGCTCCTTCTGCCCCGTGTCGCGGGTCCCGTCGAGCTGGTAGCCCCGCCAGGCGAGGAAGACCGCGAGGATGCCCCCGCAGACGACCCCCGAGTCGGCGACGTTCCAGACCGGGAAGTGCCCGGGGAAGGTCTCGATGAAGTCGACGACGTGCCCCTGGAACGGCGACGACCGGCCGAAGCCCGACGGGTACCGGAAGATCCGGTCGGTCAGGTTGCCGAGCGCACCGCCGAGCAGCAGGCCGAGGGTGATCGCCCAGGGGAGGCTGCGCAGGTGGCGGGCGGTCCGCAGGATGGCGATCACCACTCCGGACGCGACGATCGTGAAAACGATCGTCATGCCGGTGCCGATGTTGAACGCCGCCCCGGAGTTGAAGATGACCCGCAACTGGAGCAGGTCCGGGATCAGGACGAGCGGTTCCCTGTTCTCCAGGGTCCGCAGCACGATCGTCTTCGTGATCAGGTCCAGAAGGTAGACGACCGGGGCGATCGTCGCGAACACGGCGATCCGCCGCACTCCGCGGGGGGCGGCCGGAGCCTCCCCCCGCTCGGCGTCGCCGGTCAGCGGCGCTCCTCCCGCTGCTTGCAGGCCACGCACAGCGTCGCCCTCGGGAACGCCTGCAGGCGCTCCTTGCCGATCGGCTGGTGGCACGATTCGCACACTCCGTAGGTCCCCGCGTCGATCCGGGCGATCGCTCGCTCGTTCTGCGCGACGAGGTCGCGCGCATTCAGGGTAAGGGCGATCTCACGTTCCCGTTGATATGTCCGGGCTCCAGCGTCGGCCTGGTCGTCTCCTGCGCCGTCCGTGACGTCGTTCGACGCGATCTCCGACTCCGCCCTGGCGATCTCGGCGGTCAGCTCCTCGATCTCCTCGGCCAGTCGCCCGCGGACCTCGCCGAGCTCCTGCGCCGTCCACATCGCGGTGGGACCGTTCTGTGCCGGCACCACCGCGCTGTCGTCTGCGCTCACGGTCGTGGCCATGTCGGCCTCCTCAACTCGATCGGACCCCTGCCAGGGCGGTAAACGGTGCGGGCAGCTTAGGTCGCCCATAACGGATCGGCAAACGCCCCGCTGAGCCCTTTACCAATCCCGTACTATCCCCCCTCTTCTCTCTCATTCCTCCCGGTCTCCGGATATCGGGAAGCCCGGAGCGGGCGATGTGCGTTATCGTTTGAGTCCGCAAGGCGATGACGGGGACGAGTACGTCCGGACTCCCTCGCACGAGCGACCCGGGGGCGGTGCGAGCCCGGGGCGAGGACCGGAGGGAAGATCACCCCTGAGCCGCCGGAAGAACGGCCCCGGCGGGGCCCGGTAGACCCGGCAGCGACCAAAGAAGAGGGCTTCCGCTCCTGCGGAGGCCAAGGAGGGTGGTACCGCGGGACCGCGAGGTCTCGTCCCTCCACGCCACTGCCAGCACCAGCGTGGAGGTCCCGTCCCCGATGTCCGCCCATTTCCGCCCCCTTCCCGCGCAGGTCGACCTGCCCGCGCTCGAACACGAGGTGCTCGGCCGCTGGCGGGACGGCAAGGTCTTCGAGCGCTCGGTCGAGCAGAACGCCGGCGGCCCCACGTGGGTCTTCTACGAGGGCCCGCCCACCGCCAACGGCATGCCCGGCGTCCACCACGTCGAGGCCCGCGTCTTCAAGGACGTCTTCCCCCGCTACAAGTCCATGCAGGGCTACAGCGTGCCCCGCAAGGCCGGCTGGGACTGCCACGGCCTGCCCGTCGAGGTCGGCATCGAGAAAGAGCTCGGCCTGTCCGGCAAGAAGGACATCGAGGCGTACGGCATCGCCGAGTTCAACGCGCGCTGCCGCGAGTCGGTGCTGCGGCACGTGGACGCCTTCGAAGAGATGACCGAGCGGATGGGGTACTGGATCGACCTGTCCCAGGCCTACCGCACGATGGACCCGGCCTACGTCGAGTCCGTCTGGTGGTCGCTCAAAACAATCTTCGACAAGGATCTCCTCTTCCGCGACTTCCGGATCACGCCGTACTGCCCGCGCTGCGGCACCGGCCTGTCCGACCACGAGCTGGGCCAGCCCGGCGGCTACGAGACCGTCTCCAGCCCGTCGGTCTACGTCCGCATGCCGGTCCTGTCCGGCCCGCTGGCCGAGCTCGGCGCCTCGCTGCTGATCTGGACGACCACGCCCTGGACGCTGGTGTCCAACACCGCGGTGGCCGTGCACCCGGAGGTGACCTACGTCGCGGCCCGCCCGGCCGGCTCCGACGAGGTGCTGGTCGTCGCCGCGCCGCTGCTGCACGCCGCGCTGGGCGAGGACGCCGAGGTGCTGGCCACGTTCCAGGGCGCCGAGCTGGAGCGCACCGCCTACTCCCGGCCGTTCGAGCTGGTCGACATCCCCGGCGCGCACTACGTGGTCCTCGGCGACTACGTCACCACCGAGGACGGCACCGGCCTGGTCCACCAGGCGCCCGCCTTCGGCGCCGACGACATGGCGACCTGCAAGCGGTACGGCCTGCCGGTGGTCAACCCGATCGGTCCCGACGGCCGCTTCGGCGACGACGTGCCGCAGGTCGGCGGGCGGTTCTTCAAGGACGCCGACGAGGGCCTGACCGCGGACCTGAAGGAGCGCGGCCTGCTGTACCGGGGCAGCCATTTCGAGCACAGCTATCCGCACTGCTGGCGCTGCCACACCGCGCTGCTGTACTACGCCCTGCCCGCCTGGTACATCCGCACCACCGCGATCAAGGACCAGCTCCTCGCCGAGAACGAGAAGACGAACTGGTTCCCCGAGACGATCAAGTGGGGCCGTTTCGGCGAGTGGCTGCGCAACAACGTCGACTGGTCGCTGTCGCGCTCCCGCTACTGGGGGACCCCGCTGCCGCTCTGGGTCTGCTCCGCGGACGAGTCGCACGTCACCTGCGTCGGCTCGCTGGCCGAGCTGAGCGAGCTGTCCGGTCAGGACGTCTCCGGCCTCGACCCGCACCGCCCCTACGTCGACGACGTCACGCTGCCCTGCCCCTCCTGCGGGGCCGAGGCGCGCCGGGTGCCGGACGTGATCGACGCCTGGTACGACTCGGGCTCGATGCCGTTCGCCCAGTGGGGCGCGCCGCTGGTCAGCGCCGAGATGCTGGAGAAGGCCTACCCGGCGCAGTTCATCTGCGAGGCGACCGACCAGACCCGCGGCTGGTTCTACTCGCTGATGGCGGTCGGCACCCTCGTCTTCGGCCGCTCCTCCTACGAGAACGTGCTCTGCCTCGGCCTGATCCTGGCCGAGGACGGCCGGAAGATGAGCAAGCACCTGGGCAACGTGCTGGAGCCCATCCCGCTGATGGACCAGCACGGGGCCGACGCCCTGCGCTGGTACATGGCCTGCTCCGGCTCCCCCTGGGCGGCCCGCCGGGTCGGCCACGCGGCCCTGGAGGAGATCGTCCGCAAGGTCCTGCTGACCTACTGGAACACCGTCTCGTTCTTCACGCTCTACGCCAACGCCGAGTCCTGGGCGCCGTCCATGATCGGCCAGGCCCCCGAGTACGGCGAGCGCCCGCTGATCGACCGGTGGGCCCTGGCCGAGCTGCACCGGACGGTGGCCGAGGTCACCTCCTCCATGGACGAGTTCGACACCGCCCGCGTGGGGCGGCGGCTGGCCGAGTTCCTCGACGACCTGTCCAACTGGTACGTGCGGCGTTCCCGCCGCCGGTTCTGGTCGGGCGACCTCTCCGCCTTCGCCACCCTGTACGAGTGCCTGGAGACCGTCACCCGGCTGATGGCGCCGGTGGTGCCGTTCATCACCGACCACGTCTGGGACGTGCTCCGCGAGAACGGCAGCCCCGCCTCGGTGCACCTGGCCGCCTGGCCGCAGGTGGACTCCGCCCTGCTGGACCCGGTCCTGTCGGAGCAGATGGCGCTGGTCCGCCGCCTGGTGGAGCTGGGACGCTCGGCCCGCGCCTCCAGCGGGGTCAAGACCCGCCAGCCGCTCGGCCGTGCCCTGGTCGGCGCCCCCGGCTGGCCGGCGCTCTCCGCCGAACTGCGTGAGCTGATCGCCGAGGAGCTCAACGTGCAGGCACTGGAGGACATGTCGGGCATCGAAGCCGATCTGGTCTCCTTCACGGTCAAGCCCAATTTCCGGGCGCTGGGCAAGCGGTTCGGCTCGCAGACCAAGCTGGTGGCCGCCGCCGTCTCCGCCGCCGACCCCGCGGAGCTCGCCCGCGCCCTGCGCGGCGGATCGCCGGTCCCGCTGGACGCCGGCGAGCTGGGGACGGTGGAGCTGACCGCCGAGGACGTGGTCGTCACCGAGCAGCCGAAGTCCGGCTGGGCGGTGGAGACGGGCGCCGTCGACACCGGCACCGGTGAGACCGTCGCCCTCGACCTGGCCATCACCGACGAACTGCGCCGCGCGGGCCTCATCCGCGACGTGATCCGCCTGGTCCAGGAGGCCCGCAAGGCCACCGGGCTGGCCATCACCGACCGGATCGACCTGTGGTGGTCCGCCGGAGACGCCGACCTGGCCGAGGCCCTGCGCGCCCAGGGCGGCGCGGTGGCCGACGAGGTGCTCGCCCTCTCCTTCACGGAGGGCTCCGCCGAGGGCCTCCCGTCCCACCGGGACACCGACCTCGGCCTCACCTTCCAGCTCCGCCGTACCGCCTGACGGCGGGGGAGACAGGAAACGAGAAGGTCCCGGGGATCCGTCCCCGGGACCTTCTTCGTCTCCAGGCCCTGCCGGGCCCCGTCTCCGCGCCGCCACCCGGCGGTCAGTCGCGCGGGCCGCCCTGGCAGACCGAGCAGCCGCTCAGCCCCGCCTCCTCCGCTGCCGCGCGGGACATGCTCTCGACCCCGCCGTCGTCGATCCCGCTGACGAGGGGGCAGTCGGGGTCGTGGAAGCGCCGGGTGCCCACGATGACCTTCACCGTGCCCGGACCGCCGTCATCGGCCTGCGCGGCCGGGACCCCCTCCGGGGACGGGTGCCCGTCGCCGGGCGCCGGTCCCACGGCGGGGATGCCCTCGGGCGGGGTGTCGGTGTCGTCGTCCGTCCCGGTCGCGGCAGACGCGTTCCCGGCGGGCGCGGCGGGTTCCTCCTGTGCTGGCTCCTGCACGGCGGACTCCTGCACGGCGGACTCCTGCACGGCGGACTCCTGCACGGCGGACTCCTGCGCGACGGGGGGTTCCGGCCGCGCAGGCTCCTGCTCGGCGGAGGGCGCCTGGAGGGAGGGTGCCTGCGCGGTGGAGGGCTGCACGGGCGTCTCCCCCGTCTCCGCGGCGGGTCCCCCGGCCTTCACCGGGGTCTCCTCCGGAGCGGGCGCCCCGGTGCTCTCGGACGGCGTCCCCGCCGCCGGGGCGGAGTCGGCCGCTACCGGCTGCCCGGCGCGCCCGGGTGCGGTCTCGGCCGGCTCCACCGGCTCGGCGGTGCTCCCCCGGGCCTCCGGGCTCGCCTGTCCTTCGAGAGCGGGTTCCGCCACGGCCCCGGAGGCGATCTCCACAGTCCCGGAAGCGGTCTCCACGGCCCCGGAGGCGGTCTCCTCGGTCCCGGAAGCCTCCACGGTCCCGGAAGCGGTATCCAGGACCTCGGAGGCGGTCTCCGCGGCGGGTTCCCGGACTCCGCCTCCCGGCTCCGGAGCCGGGGGCTCGGAACGGTCGGGCCCGGCCGCGGGCTCCGGTTCGGGCGACGGCACGGGCGCCGCAGGGGCGATGTCCCGGCTGAACCAGCTGGTGGCCGCGGAGTCCTCCGTGCTCCGGGCGGACGGCGCCGGAGCCTGGACGGGGAACGCGGGCGCGGCGGACGCACCCGGCGGAGGGCCGGACGCTTCCCGGCGCTGGGACGGCTCCGGAGGCCGCGACGGCTCCGGAGATCGGGGCGGCTCCGGGCGCTCGGGAGGCCCCTGCGGGTCCCGCTCCGGCGCGGACTCCTGGACGTACGGCCGGGCGACCGGAACGGCGGGCCCCTGGGCGTCCGCCGAGGAGGCGGGCGGCCGGACGGCCGGCGGGGCGGCCGCCTGAGGTGCGGGCCCTCCGGTTCCGGGCGGGACGGGCTGCGCGGGACCGGACTCCCGGAGAGCGGCGGGGACGGGCTGCGCGGGCGCCGGCGGAGGAGCGGAGACCGGAACGCCCCTCGTCGGGCCGACGGGCCCGTAGGGAGGGCTGAAGCGGGCGGTGGCCTCGTGGGCGGCCGGCTCGTCGGCCGCGGCGGGGCCGGACTCCTTGAAGGCCTGGGGCCGGGCGGGTTCCGGCGCCTCCGGAGAGGCGTCCTGCGCCGCGGGGGTGAGCTCGGGCAGGCAGGTGGTGCAGGGCGTGAAGCCCTCCTCCCGCGCCTCCTCCTGCGTGAGCTCCTCGTGGTCCCGGCCCGCCAGTTGGCGGCATCCGGCCAGGTGGTAGCGCCTGCGGCCGGGAATCACCAGCACGATCGAGTCCCCGTCCAGAGGTCCCTGCCGGGCGGCGGGGGCCGGATGGGGCCGGGTGGCGGCGGGCGCCTGGCGGCGCACGTCGTGCGGTGCCGCCGGGGGCGGGCCCGCCGGAGCCTGGTGCTGGTGGGGTGCCGCCTGGTGCTGGTGGGGTGCCGTGGTGGGTGCGGACAGCGGCGGCCCCGCCGGCACCGGTCCCTGGTAGGGGAACGGCGGAGCGGCCCCGGCGCGCCCTCCGCCGGGGAACAGCTCATGGCGGCGCAGCAACGCCCCGATCACCAGGAAGACCGCGGACAGCACACTGACCGCGATCGACCACATGACCAGGAACGGTTCGGCGAGCACGACTCCCACGATGAGCAGGACGACGGCAGTCAACACCAGACCAGCGCTGACGATGATCACAGAGGAACTCCCGGCTACGGGTCAGAGGGAATGACCCGGCACCTTAACGACGGTCGTTGTGCGGACCGTCGGCGCCCTGGAAGGCGCCAGGGTGCTGCGGCTCTCCGCCGAACGGGTTGGCGGGGCCGGCCTGGAGGGGCGGCTGCACGCCGGGAGCGCCCGCGTGGGACATGGCCGGAGGGCCGCCCACCGGACCGCCCACGATCGGGAAGCCCCCGCTGCTCTCGGCTGCGACGTTCAGCTCGGCGAGCTGGTTCTCCAGGTAGAGCTTGAGGCGGCTGCGGTACTCCCGCTCGAAGCTGCGCAGCTCCTCGACCTTGCGCTCGAGCTCGTCGCGGTTCTGCACCAGCGAGCCCATGGCCTGGCGGTGCCGCTCCTGCGCGTCGCGCTCCAGCGTCTCGGCCCGGGCGCGGGCGTCGCCGATGACCTGCTCGGCCTGGCGGCGGGCCTTGCCGAGGATGTCGTCGGCCTCGCGGCGGGCCCGGGTCACCGTCTCGTCCGCCTCCCGGCGGGCGTCGGCGATCGCCTGGTCGGCCGTCTGCTGGGCCAGGGCGAGCACGCGGGCCGCGGTGTCCATGTTGTCCTCGGCGGGCGGCATGCCCATGCCGACGGGGACCGGCTGCTGCTGCACCGGCTCGGGAGCGCGCATCGGCTCCGGCTGCGGCGGCATCATCATCTCGGGCTTGGGCTGCTCGGAGACGGGGGCCGTCATGGCCATGCCCATCCCTCCGGGCACCTTGCCCCGCATGCACTCCGCCAGCTTGGCGCGGAGCTCCTCATTCTCCTGGATCAGCCGGTCCAGCTCGGACTCGACCTCGTCGAGGAAGGCGTCGACCTCCTCCTCGTCGTAGCCTGGCCTGAGCCGGGTCGTACTGAACTGCTTGTTCCGCACATCAGCGGGTGTCAGCGGCATTTTTCGGTCTCCTTGGCGCGCTTGGAGTCTGTCCGGAGGGACGGTACCCGATCAACGAGGTTGAAGCGCGGACACGAGTTGGATCAAGACCAAGACCACAATGAAGAGCACTGTGAAGCTTAGGTCAAAGGCAACCGTACCCAACCGGAGTGGCGGAATGAAACGGCGGAGGAACTTGAGAGGTGGGTCGGTGACCGTGTAGACGGCCTCCGCCAGGACCAGGACGACCCCCTGGGGGTGCCACTGACGTGCGAAGGCCTGCACCGTCTCAAAGATCATTCTGCCGATCAGCAGAACCAGGTAGAGGGACAGGACGAAGACCAGGATCCCGCTAACGATCTCCACGCTGTTGTCCTGCCTCCGTCCTGGTCCGCGGCCCCCGGGAGGACGGGGTGGGCTTCGACTCGATGTGCATAGTGGAACTCTAACTCTGGTTGAAGAACCCGCGTTCCGCGATTCGGGCCTTGTCCTCGGCGGTCACCTCGACATTGGCAGGGGACAACAGGAACACCTTGTTGGTAACACGTTCGATGCTCCCGTGTAGGCCAAAGACGAGACCTGCCGCGAAATCGACGAGCCTCTTGGCGTCGCTGTCAACCATCTCCGTCAGGTTCATGATGACCGGAGTGCCGTCGCGGAAGTGCTCCCCGATCGTCCGCGCCTCGTTGTAGGTGCGGGGATGGAGGGTCGTGATGCGCGCCAGATCGGTCGTACGGCGCTCCAGAACGGCCGTTGCGGGCCGCGGAGCGGGCACCCCTGGATCGGTGTCGTCCTCGCGGTCGTGGACCGCGCCAGGACGCTCTTCGCCTCCGCGCCCGGAGCCGTCGAACTCGTCGTACTCGTCATCGGAGTAGGCGTCGTATCTCTCGTAGCGGTCGTCCTCCACAAGACCGAGGTAGACCGCCATCTTGCGCATCGCGCTGGCCATCGCTACTTCTTCCTCCGCCTTAACTCCGATTGACTCGAGGTGGCAGCCGTCCCCCCTTGGAGCTCACCGCCGATCGGCCACTGTCCGGATCACGTGAACGCCAAGGTCCACGTGGAGGGACATTACCTGACGAAGGGCTTCCGGCGGCCGAGCAACGCCGTACCGACGCGGAGGTGTGTCGCCCCGTTCGCCACGGCCTCGGACATATCACCGCTCATGCCCGCGGAGATGACGTCGGCCCCGGGGTGGGCCTCCCGTACGGCCTGCGCTATCTCCCGCAGGCGCGCGAACGCCCTGCCGGGCTCCTCGCCCAGCGGCGCCACCGCCATCACCCCGCCCAGCCGGAGCCCGGGGGCACCGGCCACGGCGTCGGCCACGGCGGCCACGTCCGCCGGCCGCGCGCCGCCCCTGCGGGGGTCGCCGTCCAGCGCGACCTGGACCAGGCAGGTGATCTCGCGCCCGGCCCTGACCGCCTCCTGCCCGAGCGCGGCGACCAGGCGCGGCCGGTCCACCGAGTGCACGACGTCGGCATAGCCCGCCACGGAACGGACCTTGTTGGTCTGCAACTGGCCGACGAAGTGCCAGGTCAGCCCGAGGCCCGCGCACTCGCGCGCCTTGACGGCCGCCTCCTGGTCGCGGTTCTCCCCCACGTCCCGCACTCCGAGCCCGGCCAGGAGCCGCACGTCGGAGGCGGGATAGGTCTTGCTCACCGCGACGAGGGTCAGCTCCTCGCGGGTCCGGCCGGAGGCCCGGCACGCCTCGGCGATCTGCGCCTCGACTCCGGCCAGACCGGCCGCGATCTCATCTCGTCGTGTTTCTTCCGTCACGTCCCCGCCGCCCGAATACTGACAAACCGGCGGAACCCATTCTCGCGGTCACGGCAGGACGGACCGTCACCCGCCCCTCCGTGATCAATGTCACTTCAGGAAGTCGGGCACGTCCAGCTCGTCATCCTCCTCGAAGACCACCCGGCCCGACCCGCGGGACGCGGTGGGGAACCGGACGGAGACGGGAGACGGCTGCGGCGGCTCGGGCGTCGGCCGGGGGATCGACACCGGCGGGGCCGGAGGCTCCTCCGGCCGCTGCTCCGCCGCCTGCTCCGGCGGCTGGACCGGCTGCGGCGCGGGTGTCGCCTCCGCCACCGGGGCGGGGGCCGGGGCGACCGGAGGCGGGGAGGCCGCCGGGCGCACCGGCGGAGGCGGCGCGGCCTTCGGCTCCGGCCGGTGCTCGCTCTTCACCGCAGGCGCCGCCGGGCGGGCGGGCGGGGCCGCGGGAGGCGGGCTCGCCGGCCGGGACACCGGCGGGCGCCCCACCGCCTGCGGAGGAGCCGCCGCCTTGCCGTTCGCGGGCGGGTCGTCGAACCCGGCCGCGATCACCGTGACCCGCACCTCGTCGCCGAGCGCGTCGTCGATGACCGTGCCGAAGATGATGTTGGCGTCCGGAGCCGCCGCGTTGGAGACGAGCTGGGCCGCCTCGTTGATCTCGAACAGGCCGAGGTCGGAGCCGCCCGCGATCGAGAGCAGCACGCCGTGCGCGCCGTCGATGCTGGCCTCCAGCAGCGGACTGGAGACCGCCATCTCCGCCGCCGCCACCGACCGGTCGTCGCCGCGCGCGTGGCCGATGCCCATCAGCGCCGAACCCGCGTCGGACATGACCGACTTCACGTCGGCGAAGTCGAGGTTGATCAGGCCCGGGGTCGTGATGAGGTCCGTGATGCCCTGGACACCCGAGAGCAGCACCTGGTCGGCCGCCTTGAAGGCGTCCAGCACGCTCACCTGGCGGTCCGAGATCGACAGCAGCCGGTCGTTCGGGATCACGATGAGGGTGTCGACCTCCTCGCGCAGGGTCTCGATGCCCGCCTCCGCCTGCATCGCCCGGCGCCTGCCCTCGAAGCTGAAGGGCCGGGTCACCACGCCGATGGTCAGGGCGCCGAGGGACCGCGCGATGTTCGCGACCACCGGGGCGCCTCCGGTGCCCGTGCCACCGCCCTCACCGGCGGTGACGAACACCATGTCGGCGCCCTTGATGACCTCCTCGATCTCCTCGCGGTGGTCTTCGGCGGCCTTCCGGCCGACCTCGGGGTTGGCCCCCGCGCCGAGACCGCGGGTGAGCTCGCGCCCGACATCCAGCTTGACGTCGGCGTCACTCATGAGCAGCGCCTGGGCGTCGGTGTTGATGGCGATGAACTCGACGCCCTTGAGTCCCTCCTCGATCATCCGGTTGACGGCGTTGACTCCGCCTCCGCCAATTCCAACAACCTTGATGACCGCGAGGTAGTTCTGCGGTGCTGCCACGACGAGGGGCCTTTCCGCTCGTTGACTTGCAATTTCATGCGGCACGGGGCCGTGCCGTCGTTTTCTTAACCCTCAACCTCAAGTTGAGATTTAGATTTATGTCAACCTGAGGATTGATACGGACAGTAGGAGCAACGCTCCGGGCGGGTCAACTAACCGCGCCGCAAGCACGTCCGGCGTGTCGCGGCCTGTCCTTTTCGCGAGACGTCCGGCAGGGCGCCCGGAGACCGCCCCTCCGGGCGTCACGGTCACTTCACCGTCACGACGTCCGGCGAGCTCACATCATAGATGTCCGCGGGGCGGCCCAGCAGGGCGGACAGGACCCGGGCCTTGTCCGCGGGGCGGTCCGGACCGCCCCACACCACCGATCTGCCGTCCCTCAGGCGCAGTGAGACCGTCTCCGCGGAAGGTGCGAGCACCTCGGCGACCCGGAAGGCCAGCTCCTCCGGGAGCGCGCCCACCACGGCCAGTGCCGCCGCGGTCGCCGGATCCCCCGGCCCGGGACGGTTCAGGCGCAGCACGGGCAGGGCCGGCGGCGCGGCGCCCTTCATCTCGATCACCACACCGTGCCGGTCCACCAGGGCGAAGGCGCCGCCCACCGGCAGCACCGCCATCGGCGTCCGCTCCACGACCTCGACCACCAGCGTGCCGGGCCAGCTCCGGCTGACCCGCGCCGACTCGATCCGCCTGATCCGCGCGATCCGGCCCTCGACCTCGGCGGCGTCCACGGTGGCCAGGGGTTTGCCGTCGGCGACCCCCGTCGCCTGCCGGATCTGCTCGGCGGGCACGTCGAAGTTGCCCGCCACCCGGATCTCCCGGACCCCGAGCACGGGTGAGACGAACACCAGCCAGGCCGCCGTACCGACGACCCCGGCGGTGAGCAGTCCCAGGAAGGCCGTCCGCCATGCCCTGCCTGCGGCGGCGCTGCGCGTCACCGGGCGGCCAGCTCCGCGACGATCAAGGGACCCAGCTCGGTCACGTCCCCCGCTCCCATGGTCAGGACGATGTCACCGGGCCTGGCCCGGCCGGCCACCAGGGCGGCCACGGCCTCACGCCGGGGGGCGTACTCGACCCGTTCGGGCGGGAGCGGCACCTTGCCCGCCACCAGCGCGCCGGAGACCCCGGGTTCGGGATCCTCCCTGGCCCCGTAGACGTCCAGGACCACGGCCTCGTCCGCCAGGCCCAGGGCGGCGCCGAACTCGTCGGCGAAGAACCTGGTGCGCGAGTAGAGGTGCGGCTGGAAGACCGCGATGACCCGGCCCGATCCGGAGAAGGAGGCCACCACGTCCCGCGCCGCCCGCAGGTCGGCGGCGAGCTCGGTCGGGTGATGGGCGTAGCTGTCGAAGACCGCCACCCCCCCGGCCTCCCCCTTGGCCTCGAAGCGCCGCTTGGCGCCGGTGAAGGCGGCCAGGCCGTCGCGGATCTCCTCGAAGGACACTCCCAGCTCCGCCGCCACCGCGATGACGGCGGCGGCGTTGAGCGCGTTGTGCCTGCCCGGCACCGCCAGCCTGACCTCCCCCCGGCCGCGGACCGAGAAGGAGATCCCCATGCCCTCCGGGGAGATCCCGCTCACCTGCAGGTCCGCGCCCTCGGCCTCGCCGTACGTGACGACCTTCAGTCCGCGGGCACGGGCGATCGGCACGAGCGCCGCGGAACCGGCGTCGTCGGCGCAGACCACCAGGCAGGTGCCGATCCGCTCGACGAAACGGGCGAAGCTGTCGTAGACCGCGCGCGGATCCCCGTAGTTGTCGAGGTGGTCCGGCTCGACGTTGGTCACCACCGCGATGTCCGGGGCCAGCATGAGGAAGGAGCCGTCGCTCTCGTCGGCCTCGGCGACGAACACCTTGCCCGTGCCCTCGTCGGCCCCCAGACCGGTGGTGACCAGCTGGCCGCCGACGCAGTAGGACGGGTCGGCGCCGCACCGCTGCAGCGCCACGGTCAGCATCGAGGTGGTGGTGGTCTTGCCGTGCGTACCCGCCACCGCGACCGCGGACCGGCCCGCCATGACCGAGGCGAGCGCGGCGGCCCGGGGGATCACCCTGAGCCCCTGCCGGAGCGCCTCGCCCAGCTCGGGGTTGGAGTCGCGGATCGCGGTCGAGACCACGACGGTGTCCACGTTCTTGATGTTCGAGGCGGCGTGGCCGATGTGCACGACCCCGCCCAGCTCACGCAGGGCGGTCACCATCTCCGAGCCGCGGGCGTCGCTCCCGGAGACCGGGACCCCCCGCTTCAGCAGGATCCTCGCGATGCCGGACATCCCGGCACCGCCGATCCCGATGAAGTGCACCCGCCCGAGCTCCTCGGCCGCGACCGGCTCCACCAGTTTGACGAGGCTCATCGGCCGCTCACCACTCCATCGCTCACCGCGCGGCCGGTCCCGGCCCCCGGCCCGCCGCTCCGGTCGCACCGGAGCCCACCGCACCGGGCCCGCCGCCCGCTCATCGGCTTCCTCCCTGCGCCGCGATCTGGAGCACCTTCCGGGCGAGGGTCACGTCGGCGTCCTTGCGGCCCATCCGGGCCGCCGCCTCCGACATCGCGACCACCCGC
Organism: Thiemannella venezuelensis; assembly: GCF_014203605.1. Lineage (GTDB taxonomy): Bacteria > Actinomycetota > Actinomycetes > Streptosporangiales > Streptosporangiaceae > Planomonospora_A > Planomonospora_A venezuelensis. Next base: position 190,055 of record NZ_JACHJJ010000013.1, read on the forward strand.
TCGGGGTCGGCCAGGATCGGCAGCACGTTCCGGACGATCCACTCGGGGGTCAGGTCGGCGTCGTCGACCATGATCCCTCCGCCCGCCTGCACGATCGGCGCGGCGTTGAGCCGCTGCTCGCCGTTGCCGTGCGGGAGGGGGATGTAGGCCGCGGGCAGACCCACCGCGGTCATCTCTGCGCACGTCATGGCGCCGCTGCGGCACAGGGCGAAGTCGGCCGCGGCGTAGGCCAGGTCCATCCGGTCGACGTACTGCAGCACGACGTACTGGGGGTCGCCGGGGGGCGGCTCCTGCTCCAGCGTGTTCTTCGGGCCGATGACGTGCAGCACCTGGATGCCGGCCTGGCGCAGCGCCGGGGCGGCGGCCAGGGCCGCCCGGTTGAGCGAGCGCGCTCCCTGGGATCCGCCCGTGACCAGAAGGGTGGGCAGGTCGGCCTCCAGACCGAACCAGGAACGCGCCTTGTCGCCGGTGGACAGCCGGTCCAGCCCGACGATCTCGCGGCGGAGCGGGATCCCGACGTACTCCGCCCGGGCCAGGGGGGTGTCCGGGTGGCCGGTGAACACGTGGTCGGTCAGGCGCGCGCCGAGCCGGTTGGCCAGGCCCGGGCGGGGGTTGGCCTCGTGCACCACGATCGGCACGCCGCGCCGCCGGGCGGCCAGGTAGGCGGGGGTCGCCACATAACCGCCGAAGCCGACCAGGACGTCGGCCTGGACCCGGTCCATGATCTGCGCGGCCGTGCTGATGGCGCCGGCCAGGCGGCCGGGCACGGTCAGCAGCTGGGGGGTTATCGCGCGGGGCAGCGGCACGGCGGGCACGAGCTGCAGCTCGTATCCCCTGGCGGGGACCAGCCGCGTCTCCAGGCCCCGCTCGGTGCCCAGGCAGGTGATCCCGATGTTCGGATCCAGCTGCCGCAGCGCGTCGGCCAGGGCCAGCGCCGGTTCGATGTGCCCGGCCGTCCCGCCGCCGGCGAGGACCACTCTCACCAGATCGGTCCTTTCGCTCTCGTCGTCAAACTCGTCGTCTTGCGCGGCCCGGCCGCCGGGTCGGTCCCGGGGCTCGCAGGCCAAGCCAGCTTAGAGCCCGCGCCGCCGGTCCGGGGCCACGGGCGGCGAGAGCCTCCCGCGCACCCGGCTCGTGCTTGGCGAACGACAGCAGCATGCCGAGTGCGGCGAGGGTCGGCAACAGCGCGGAACCGCCGTAGGAGACCAGCGGCAGCGGGATGCCGGTGATGGGCAGCACCCCGATCACCGCGCCGATGTTGACCAGGGCCTGGCCGGCGATCCAGGCGATCGCGGCGGCCGAGGCGAGCCGGACGAACGGGTCCCTCACCCGGGTGGCGACCCTCAGTCCGGCGTAACCGAGCAGGCCGAACAGGGCGATCACGACGAGCGTGCCCATCAGGCCGAGCTCCTCGCCGAGGATGGCGAAGATGAAGTCGCTCTCGGCGTGCGGGAGCCAGCTCCACTTCTGCCGGCTCGATCCCAGGCCGAGCCCGAACCAGCCGCCGCTGCCCATCGCGATCTGCCCCTGGACCGCCTGGTAGCCCGTCCCGTCGGCGTTGGCCCACGGGTTGAGCCAGCCCTCGATGCGGTCCGAGCGGTAGCCCTCGGTGGTGATCATCACGATGGTGGCGAGCGTCGCCGTCGCGAGGATCCCGCCGAACAGCTTCAGCGGCGCGCCCACCACCCACAGCAGCGCCAGGAAGATCGCCATCAGGACGATCGTGGTGCCGAGGTCGCTGCCCAGCATCACCAGGATGGCCATGAGCGCGGTGCCCGGCATCAGCGGGATGAACAGGTTGCGCCACTCGATCGTCCCGTTGCGGGCCCGGCGGGCCAGCAGGTCGGCGCCCCACAGCACCAGCGCGAACTTGGCCGGCTCCGAAGGCTGCACGGTGAGCTCGCCGATGTAGATCCAGCGCTGCGCGCCCAGCTCCTCGTCGCCGATGAAGAAGACCAGGACCAGCCCCAGGGCCGCCAGGGCCATGAGCGGGTAGCCGGCCTGCCGGAAGAACCTGATGGGCAGCCGGGAGCAGATCCACATCAGCAGCAGGCCCAGGATCATCGAGATGAGCTGCCGGCCGAAGAGCGCGAAGGCCGACTCCCTGGTCTGGAGCGCCTCGATGCTGGAGGCCGACAGGACCATCATCAGGCCCAGGGCCATCAGCAGCGCGCTGACGCCCAGGAGCAGGTGGTAGGAGAACAGGGGGCGTTCCAGCAGCTCGCGCAGGCGCGCGAGGCGGCCCTTGAGGGGGGCGGGCTCGCGCGTCCGGCCGGCCGTCTCAGCGGTCACCCCTCACCCCGCCCGGTCTCCCCTGCCGCGAGGCGGTGGACGGCCCGGGCGAACGCCTCCCCCCGGGCCGGGTATCCGGTGAACATGTCCAGGGAGGCGCCCGCCGGGGCCAGCAGCACGGTGTCTCCGGGGGTCGCGAGCCTGGCGGCTTCGGTGACGACACGGTCCATGACCCCAGTGTCCTGCCCGGCCACCTCGACCACCGGGACATTCTCGGCGTGTCGCGCCAGGGCCCGCCGGATCCGCTCCCGGTCGGCGCCCAGGAGCACCGCGCCGCGCAGCCGGGGGGCGGCCTGCCGTACCAGCTCGTCCACGTCGGCGCCCTTGAGCTGCCCGCCCGCCACCCAGACGATCGCGGGGTAGGCGGCCAGCGAGGCGGCGGCGGCGTGCGGGTTGGTGGCCTTGGAGTCGTCGACGTAGTCGACCTCGGCGACCCGGGCGACGTGCGCGATCCGGTGCGGGTCGGGCACGAAGTCCCGCAGGCCCTGCCGTACGGCCCCGCAGGGCACCCCGTGGGCCCTGGCCAGGGCGGCGGCGGCGAGCGCGTTGGCCACGTTGTGCGGGGCGAAGGGCCGCACGTCCTCCAGCGAGGCGAGCTCCTCGGCGGTGCGGACGGGGTCGTCGGTGAACGCCCGGTCCACCAGCAGGTCCTCCACCACGCCGAGCTGCCCGGGCGCGGGCGTGCGCAGCGTGAAGCCGACCGCGCCCGGGTACGGCGCGGCCAGGCGGGCCGACCACTCGTCGTCGGCGTTGTAGACGACCGTCCCGGCCCGGGCGAAGATCTCCCCCTTGGCGCGCGCGTACTCCTCCATGGAGCCGTGCCAGTCGAGGTGGTCGGGGGCGACGTTGAGCACCGCGGCGGCGCGCGGGGCGACGGTGGGCGCGCGGTGCAGCTGGAAACTGGACAGCTCCACCGCCAGCACGTCGTACGGCCCGGCGACCGCCTCCACGACCGGCACGCCCACGTTGCCGACGGCGAGCGCCTTGTGGCCGGCCGCCGCCAGCATCGAGGTGAGCATCCGCACCGCGGTGGTCTTGCCGTTGGTGCCGGTCAGCGCCAGCCACGGCGCCGCGCCCTCGGGGCGCAGCCGCCAGGCCAGCTCGACCTCGCCGATCACCTCGACCCCGGCCCCGGCCGCGGCCACCAGCAGCGGGTGGTGCGGCGGCCAGCCGGTGGCGACGACGAGCGAGGTGCCCTCGGGCAGTTCGGAGGGCTCTCCGAAGCGGACCTCGACGCCCGCCGCGGCGAGTCCGGCGGCCACCGCGCGCTGCCGCTCGCCGTCCCCGCCCTCCAGGACCACCACCCGCTCGCCCCGGCCCGCCAGCAGGCGGGCGGCGGCGGCGCCGGACACTCCGGCGCCCAACACACAGATCATTCGAACGACAGGTCCTTACTCGGGAGAGGATCCGGGCGGGGAGCCCGGCCTACTTGGGCACCCACTCCACGTAGAACAGGCCGAGCCCGGCGGCGGCGCAGAGACCGGCGATGATCCAGAACCGGACCACGATGGTCGTCTCCGCCCAGCCCGCCAGCTCGAAGTGGTGCTGGAGGGGGGCCATCCTGAAGACGCGTTTGCGGGTCATCTTGAAGAAGCCGACCTGGATGATCACCGACATCGTGATGATCACGCACATGCCGGCCAGGATGATCAGCAGCAGCTGGGTGCGGGTGGTGATGGCCAGGCCGGCGATGACGCCGCCGAGCGCGAGCGAGCCGGTGTCGCCCATGAAGATCTTCGCGGGCGGGGCGTTCCACCACAGGAAGCCGATCAGCGCGCCGAGCACGGCGGCGGCGACCACGGCCAGGTCCAGCGGGTCGCGGACCCAGTAGCAGTTCGGGCCGAGCTGGGCGGTGCAGCTGTTGCGGAGCTGCCAGTTGCCGATCAGCATGTAGGAGGCCAGCACCGCGCCGGTGGCGCCGCTGGCCAGGCCGTCGAGGCCGTCGGTGAGGTTCACCGCGTTGGAGAAGCCGACGATCATGATGAGCACCCAGACGGTGAACCCGACGATGCCGATCGAGGGCCCGAAGTCCCGCAGGAACGACACCCGGGTCTCGGCCGGGGTGATGTCGTAGGCGTCGGGGAAGCGGGTCACCAGGACCGCGAACACCGCCCCCACGATGAGCTGGCCCAGGGCCTTGGCGCCGCTGCGCAGGCCGAGGCTGCGCTGCTTGTAGATCTTGATGAAGTCGTCGAGGAAGCCGACCGCCCCCAGCCCCGTCATCAGGAAGAGCACGAGCAGCCCGGAGACCGTCATCTCGTGCGGGGGGATCAGGTGCGCCACCCCGTAGGCGATGAGCGCGGAGATCACGATCACCGTGCCGCCCATGGTGGGGGTGCCGCGCTTGTCGTGGTGGCCGGAGGGGCCCTCCTCCCGGATGCTCTGGCCGTAGCCGCGGCGGGAGAACAGGCGGATCGCCAGGGGGGTGCCGAAGATGGACAGCAGCAGGCCCACCGCCGAGGCGATGAGGATGTCCCTCACCGGCGGTCACCTCCGAGCAGCGCCTCGGCCACGCGTTCCAGGCCCGCGACGCGCGGCCCCTTGACCAGGACCACGTCGCCGGGCGCCAGCGCCGCCTCCAGGGCGGCCGCGGCCGCCCCCGCGTCGGGGACGCAGGCCACGACGGTGCGCGCGCCGTCCCGCGGCGCGGAGGCCTCCCCCCCTCCGAGGACGCCGGGTACGGCTCCCGCGGCGCGGGCGCCGGCCAGGATCGGCCCGGCGCCGTCGCCGACGACGACCAGCCCCGTCAGGCCCGCCCCTCCGGCGAGCCGGCCCACGCCCTCGTTCAGGGCGTCGCTCTCCTCCCCCAGCTCCTGGAGGGAGGCGACGACGGCGAAGCGGCGGCGGGCGCCCGCGAGGGCGTCCAGGGCGCCGAAGGCGGCGCGCATGGAGTCGGGGTTGGCGTTGTAGGCGTCGTTGATCACGGTGACGCCGTCGGCGCGGTCGGACACCTCCATCCGCCAGCGGCTGCGGGGCTCGGCCTCCGACAGCTCCTCGGCGATCGTGGCGACCGGCAGGCCGAGCTCGTAGGCGGCCGCGGCGGCGGCCAGGGCGTTCTCCACGGCGTGCTCGCCGTACAGGCGCAGGCTGACCGGGGCGGCGCCCGAGGGGGTGCGCAGCGTGAAGGAGGCCCGGCCCCGGTCGTCGACGGTCACGCCCTCGGCCCGGACGGCGGCCGAGGCGGCCCGGCCGTACCAGGTGACGCGGGCGGCGGTGCGCTCGGCCATCGCCGCCACCAGGGGGTCGTCGGCGTTCAGCACGGCCACGCCGTCGGCGGGCAGCGCCTCCACCAGTTCGCCCTTGGCCTGCGCGATCGCCTCCCTCCCGCCGAACACGCCCAGGTGGGCGGTGCCGACGTTGAGGACCACACCGATCTTCGGCGGCGCGATGCGGGCCAGCTCGGCGATGTGCCCGACACCCCGGGCGCTGAGCTCCAGCACCTGGTAGCGGGTGGTCTCGTCGGCCTTCAGGACGGTCAGCGGGTGGCCGATCTCGTTGTTGAACGAGCCGACCGGGGCGATCGTCGGGCCGATCCTCGCGGTGAGGCGGGCCAGCAGGTCCTTGGTGGTGGTCTTGCCCGCCGAGCCGGTCACGCCGATGACCGTGGAGCCGGTCAGCTCGGCGCAGACGGCCGTGGCGAGGGCCGCCAGGGCGGCCATCGTGTCACCGACGATCACCGCGGGGGCCTCGACCGGCCGTTCGGCCAGCACGGCCACCGCCCCGGCCTCCACGGCCTGGGCGGCGAAGTCGTGCCCGTCGGCCCGGTCGCCCTTGAAGGCGACGAACAGCGACCCCGGCACGGCGGCCCGGGAGTCGATGACGACCGGGCCCCGCACCACCGCGCGGGGATCGGCCATGCCCGTGAGGGCGCCCGAGGTGATCTCGGCGATCCTGGCCAGTGGCAACGGGATCATGATGCGGCTTCCCTACTCTCCATATGTGCTTCGGCGCCCGGTCCGGTTCCGCCGTCTGACGACCGCGTCGGCCACCACCTGCCTGTCGTCGAACGGGAGCACCTGGCCGCCGACGTACTGGCCCTGCTCGTGGCCCTTGCCCGCCACGACGACCACGTCGCCGAAGCCCGCCCGGCCGATGGCCAGGTCGATGGCCGCGGCCCGGTCCGGCTCAATGATCACATGTGCGCGCCCCTCCTCGGGCACGCCGAGGACCCCGTCCATCATCTCGGCCAGGATCCGCAGCGGATCCTCCGAGCGGGGGTTGTCGCTGGTGAGGATGGCCACATCCGCCAGTCGCGCGGCGGCCTCCCCCATCATGGGGCGCTTGCCCCGGTCGCGGTCGCCGCCGCAGCCCAGCACCACGGTCAGCCTCCCCGCGGTGACCTCGCGCAGCGAGCGCAGCACCGACTCCACGGCGCCCGGCTTGTGGGAGTAGTCGACGATCGCCTGGAAGTCCTCGGCGCCGGTGACCCGCTCCATCCGGCCGGGCACCCCCGCCAGGGCGCCCACGCCCGCCACCGCGGTCCGCAGCGGCACTCCGGCCTCCACCAGGGAGACGATCGCGCCCAGCGCGTTGGCCACGTTGAAGGGGCCGGGCAGGGCCACCGTGGCGTCCTCCTCGACCCCGCCGGGACCGGCGACCCGGAAGGAGCTGCCGTCGGCGCCCAGGCGCACGTCCACCGCCCGCCACTCGGCGTCCGGGGAGCCCGCGGCGGAGAAGGTGGTCATCGGGATCTTCGCCAGGCCGAGGAGCTCGCGGCCGTGGGCGTCGTCGACGTTGACCACTCCGGCCCGGCTCATCTCGGGCGTGAACAGCCGGGCCTTCGTCGCGAAGTAGTCGTCGAGGTCCCGGTGGAAGTCCAGGTGGTCCTGGGAGAGGTTGGTGAACAGCGCGACGTCGTAGAAGACCGAGTCGACCCGGCCCAGGGCCAGCGCGTGGCTGGAGACCTCCATCGCGGCGGCGGTGACGCCCTGCTCCCGCATGAGGGCGAACAGGCCCTGCAGGTCGCTGGCCTCCGGCGTGGTGAGCGTGGGCGCGAAGCGCAGCTCGCCCGCCCGGATCTCGACCCCGCCGATCAGCCCGGCGCGGTGGCCCGCGGCCCGCAGCCCGGCCTCCAGCAGGAAGGTGCTGGTCGACTTGCCGCTGGTGCCGGTGACGCCGATCACCGTCAGGCCTTTCACGGGCTCGCCGTACACCCAGGCGGCGACCCGCCCGAGCAGGGCGCGCGGGTCCGGGACCACCAGGACCGGCAGGCCGGTCGCGACCGCGGCCTCGCGGCCCGCCGGGTCGGTCAGGATCGCGGCGGCTCCGGCGGACAGGGCCTGCGCGGCGAAGGACGCGCCGTGGGCGCTGGCCCCGGGCAGCGCGACGTAGAGGTCGCCGCGCCGTACCCGGCGCGAGTCGATGGTGATCCCCGACACGGCGGCGAGCGGCGCCCGCGACGTGCCCGAAGGCGCGCCGATCAGGCTCGCTAGCCCCGAGAGCGGCCGGGGTGAGCTGGTTGAGGGTCGCATGGACGACGGGGGACGCACGGCGAGAGCGTACCGTTCCGGCTCATTGCCCGGCGCGTATCCGCACCGGGGGCGGTGTGGTTCCGGTGGGCGGGATCTTCTTGCTCTTCAACGCGAACGTCATCACTTTCTTGAACACGGGGGCGGCGATCTCCCCACCGTAGTGGCCCTCGCGGGGGTCCTGGATCACCGCCAGGACCACCAGCCGGGGCTTGTCCGCGGGGGCGAAGCCCACGAAGGTGGCGGTGTAGCCGCAGTAGCCCTGGCAGGCGGCGTCGTAGCGCATCGCGGTGCCGGTCTTGCCCGCGACCCGGTAGCCGTCGATGGCGGCCATCGTACCGGTGCCGTCGGAGCTCACGGCGGCCTCCAGCATCGCGGTGACCTCCTTGGCCGTGTGCTCGCCGACCACCCGGGTCTGGCGGCCGGGCGCCGACGGGGTGAAGGCGCCGTGCTCGTCGGTGGTGCCCGCGACGATCGACGGGGTGACCCGCACCCCTCCGTTGGCGATGGTCTGGTAGACGCTGGCCGTCTGCAGCGCCGTGACCGAGATGCCCTGGCCGTAGGCGATGGTGCAGCGCTGGCTGCCCGACCAGTCCTCCCAGGACGGCAGCAGCCCGGCCTCCTCCCCGTAGAACCCCGCGCCGGGCTTCGACCCGAACCCGAAGCGCCGCAGCATCTCGTGGAGCTTGCGGTCGCCCACCTTCTCCGCGGCGAGGATCGTGCCCACGTTGCTGGAGGTGGCGACCACCCCGGAGAAGGTCAGCCGCTCGGTGGGGTGCGGGTGGGAGTCGCGCAGCACCCGGTCGGCGCACCTGATCTCGTCCTTCACGGTGAACACGGTCTCGGGCCGCACGGCGCCGGACTCCAGCGCGGCGGCGGCGGTGATCACCTTGTTGGTGCTGCCCGGTTCGAACACGTCGGCCACGGCCCGGTTGACCCAGTTCTCCGCCGGGGCCGCCTCCCAGTTCTTCAGGTCCAGCTCGGGGGCGTTGGCGGCGGCCAGGACCTGGCCGGTCTGCACGTCCATCACGATGGCGCTGCCGGTGCGGGCCCCGGTGGCGGCGACCTGCTCGGCGATCGTCTTCTGCGCGGCCCACTGGATGTCCCGGTCGATGGTGAGCCGCACGTCGCGGCCGTCCACGGGCGTCCGGCGGGTGGAGCGGGTCATCGGGATCCGCTGGCCCTTGGCGCCGGTCTCGATGACCTGCTCGCCGTCGCGCCCGGCCAGCAGCCTGTCGTGCAGGAGCTCCAGGCCGCTCAGCCCGTTGCCGTCGTCTCCGACGAAGCCGAGCAGGGTCCCGGCGAGGTCGCCGCCGGGGTAGTCCCTGAGGTACTTGTGCTTGCTCCCGACGCCCTCCAGCTTGTGGCGCAGGATCTTCCCCGCCTGCGTCGGGGTGACGGTCGCCACGGGCACGTAGCGCTTCCTGCCGTCGGCGAGCTTGGCCGCGACCTGGTCCTTGGCCATGCCGAGCTCGGCGGCCAGCGTCGCGGCCACCTTCTCGCGCTGGGCGGGCTCGACCACCGCGGGGTCGAGGAAGATCTCCCGCGCCTCGACCGTCAGCGCGAGCTCGTGGCCGTTCACGTCGGTGATCGAGCCGCGCCGGGCCGGGATCTTCTCCCCCTGGACGCGCTGCTTGGCCGCCTCCGTCGCGTACACCTTGGAGTCCAGGCCCTGGAGCTGGACCAGGCGCCCGGCGAAGACGGACAGCACGAAGATCATGGCGATCAGGCCGATGTTGATCCGCCTGCCGGGGTTGCCCAGGCGCAGCACCGCGGGCGGGCGCGCCGGAGGCCGGGGCGGCCGGCCGTCCCCGGAGCGCCGTACGGGCGGACGCGGTCCGCGCGGCGTGCCGGACGTCCCGCGGGCGTACCCGGGATCGGTCTCCTGCTCGTCTCCGCGCCGCGCGGGCCGGGGGGCCCGCCCGGACGCCGGGCGCGGGGTCTCACGTCCCGGCGGCTTGGGGGGCTCGGTACGGCCGGGACGGCCGGACCCGGAACGCGGAGTCTCGGAACGACCGGACCCGGGACGACCGGACGCGGCACGCGGGGCTTCGGAACGACCGGATCCGGAACGCGGGGCCTCGGGCGCGGGCCGGGGCCGCTCGGGCCGGGGCGGCCTGCCCGGAGCCCCCGGGCGGGGGATCCCCTCCGCACGGCTCCGCCGCCCGCTCTCGTCTGCGCGCCCCTGCCTCGGGGCCTCCTCGCGCCGGGGCGGCCTGCCCGGGCGGCCCCGGCCGCCGGCCGGTCCGGGCCTGCCCTGCGCGCCGTCGCCGTCCGCCGGATCGGGACGTCCCGGCCTGGCGGGGCGGCTCCTGCCGCCCGGCGGCCCGGGCCTGTCACCGGGCGGCACAGGCCTGCCGGGTCCGCCCTGGCCGCCCGCCGGTCCGGGCCTGCCCGCACTCTCCGGGCCGTCGGGTCGCCCGGGACCCTCCGGACGGCCGGTACGGCCCGGACCACGACGGCCGGAGCCGCCGCGGCCCGGACCCGGACCGCGGCCGCCGCTGTCCTTCACCGGCCCGTGCCCGCCCCTCGCCCTTGCGCCTGGCCGTCCGGGTCGAGCGCGTGGACGGAGTCCCAGTCGGGCTTCTGGTCCACGACGCCCTTCGCGATCTCGTCGGGCATCTGCTTCCTGGCGTTCTCGTTCTTCCGCTCCTCCTTCTGCTGCATGAGCGCCTTGTTGGCGTTGCGCAGGTCGTTCTCCTTGAAGGAACCCTCGGCCAGGACGGTGTTGAGCAGCAGCAGGGTGATCAGGCCGCCGCAGAGCAGCCCGACCACGAGCAGGACGAAGGGAGCACGCGGCGCGCGCCCGCGACGGCGCGGCGCGGCCGCGCCGCGGCGCACGGCCGGCGACTGAGCCCTCGCGGCCCCCGCGACCCCCGTCCCCGCCGTCGCGGGCCGGGCTGCGGGCGCGTCCCCGACCGGCACGGGCCGGGCGGCGGGCACCGCCGCGGTCCGGGCCGCTCCGGCCTGCGCGGCTCCGACCTGCGCGGGCCTGCGGGCCTGCGGCGTCGCGCGGGGGACACGCACGGGCCGTCCACCGCGGCCGGGCACGGCACGGCGGACGTCTGGCTCACTCCTCGTCAACTGCCTCACGGATCCTCTCTGCCGCCCTGCATCGGGCGGAGGCCGCCCGCGGGTTGCGGGCCACCTCCTCTTCGCTCGGGAGCTCTGCTCCCCTCGTCAGGAGCGCGAACCTCGGCTGGTGGGCCGGGAGCGGGACGGGCAGGCCGGGTGGGCCGGTGTCCTTGGTCCGCGCCGTGAGGACCTGCTTGGTCAGCCGGTCCTCCAGGGAGTGGTAGGCGAGCACGACGACGCGCCCGCCGAGCGTCAGCGCGTCGAGCGCGGCGGGCAGTGCGCGTTCCAGTGCCGTCAACTCCGCGTTCACCTCGATTCGCAACGCCTGAAAAGTCCTTTTTGCGGGGTTTCCCCCGGTTCGTCGGGTAGCGGCCGGAATCGCCGTACGGACGAGCTCCGCAAGCCGCTTGGTCGACGTTATGGCCTCCCTGCCCCGTTCCTTTGCGATTAGGTGCGCGACACGCGGGGCGAATCTTTCCTCGCCGTAATCCCGGAGGATCCGGATCAGCTCTGCGACGGGGTAGGTGTTGACGACGATCTCCGCTGTCAGCTCCTGGTCGGGGTCCATCCGCATGTCCAGCGGGGCGTCGTAGGAGTAGGCGAAGCCCCGCCCGGCCTCGTCGAGCTGGGGCGAGGAGACGCCCAGGTCGAACAGGGCGCCGTCGATCCGCCTCCGGCCGGCCTCGGCCAGCACCTCGGGGAGCTCGTCCGAGACCGCGCGGACCAGCGTGGTCCGGCCCGCGTACGGCGCCAGCCGGGCGGTGGAGCGCTCGATGGCGGTGGGGTCGCGGTCGATCCCGATGAGGTGGAGTGAGGGGTGCGCGGCCAGCAGCGCCTCGGCGTGGCCGCCGAGACCGAGGTTGGCGTCGACGACGACGGGCTCGGGCCGGGCCAGCGCGGGGGCCAGCAGTTCGAGCACCCGCTCCAGCATCACCGGCACGTGCGCCTGGCCGCCCCGCTCCGGGAGATCGGATCTGTCGTTGTCGGCGCGCATGAGGCGCCACCTCCCTCTCGCCGCATCACCGGGGAGGCGCGGCGGACGTTCATCAATGCGGCGGAGCCTTTTCCTGCGGATGGGGCGACAAAGCGACGCGGCGCCACTCGGGCGCCGCGCGGCAGGGCAAGGGGTTGTCGGGAAAGGCTCTTACCGGCCCCCGCTCCGGGCCGTCCGGCCAGGTCCCCATCCGCACCCGCGCGTCCGCCCGCCACCTGACACCGGGGAAGGTGCATCAGCTGGCGCGCGGCTGGTTGCGGGTGGAGACCTCGCCGAACGACGTGTTCACCGATGAGTCGACCGTGGAATCACAGAATCCCTGGCAGCACCTCCTCCGACAGATCGGAGAAGGCCTGCTCTTGGTCGGCCAGATAGGTGTCCCATGCCTGCGCGTCCCAGATCTCCAACCGGGTGTTGGCCCCGATGACCACGCAGTCACGACGCAGGCTGGCGTATTCGCGCAGAGCCGGCGGGATGGTGACACGTCCCTGCTTGTCGGCGACCTCGTCAGACGCGCTGGCGAAGAAGACACGACTGTAGTCACGGACCGCCTTGGCGGTCACCGGCGCAGTGCGCAGAGCCTCGGTGATGCGCCTGAACTCCTCTACGGGAAAGACGTAGAGGCAGCGCTCCTGGCCTTTGGTGATCACCAGACCCTCCGCCAGCTCCTCACGGTACTTCGCCGGCAGGAACAGCCGTCCCTTGTCGTCGAGGCGCGGATGATGGGTGCCGAGGAACACCGGCCCCACCTCCCGTGCCTAGCGGAGTGCCCAGCGCTGCACTACTCCTCCACAGCCCCTGCCCTCCACTGCGCACCACCATACTCCACTTCTCTCCACCGTCAACTGATTCAGGCCGGGTCGGCGCCCGAAATGGTCGATATTTCCCCAGGTCAGAGGGGTGGAGCGGAGTGGAGCGGGCACCGGCCCCCCTCCACCCGGCGGGCGTGTCGGGACGGCCGCCGCGTCCGGCCGGTCAGGAGGGCCGCGGTCGCGGGGCGGAGGAGACGCGGGAGGGGCGGACGGAGGGGGCGCAGGAGGGGCCGCACGGACGCGCCGGCCGGTCCGTGTCACGAGATCGGCACACCCGCGAGGCGAGAACACGACGCGTTCCCGGCACAATATGGCAGGTTCACCCGGAAACAACCTGGATGACCACATAAAGTCGCCCAGGAACTCGCGGCATCGTAGTGTCGGTAGTCACAATTGAAATAAGGACGATCGAGCACCGGGGACATCCGGCGGACACCGCCCGTGACGGGCGCGGATCCGCACGGCGCCGCGGGGCGGCGGCCGAGCCCTGACTGTTTTCGAACACGAGAAGCATGCCGGGGGCGATTCCCCTGCCGGGTGGGCCCGGCAGACCCCTCGGCAGGAGAACGATGGAGGCCTGGTGGCAGTAACCCATGACGTCCCACCTCAGCTCGACGACCTGGTCGCCACCGCGCACCGGATCCGCGAGGCGATCGAATCGGTCATCGAGGGCAAGGGCGACGTCGTCCGCCTGACCCTGACCGTCCTGCTGGCGGAGGGCCACCTGCTCATCGAGGACGTGCCGGGCGTCGGCAAGACCATGCTCGCCAAGGCGCTGGCACGATCCATCGACTGCCCGGTGCGCCGGGTCCAGTTCACCCCCGACCTGCTGCCCAGCGACATCACCGGGGTGAGCGCCTACAACCAGCAGACACGGGAGTTCGAGTTCAAGCCCGGCCCGGTGTTCGCCAACATCGTGGTCGGCGACGAGATCAACCGGGCCTCGCCCAAGACGCAGTCGGCGCTGCTGGAGTGCATGGAGGAGCACCAGGTCACCGTCGACGGCACGACCTACCGGCTGGACGCCCCCTTCATGGTGATCGCCACCCAGAACCCGATCGAGATGGAGGGCACCTATCCCCTCCCCGAGGCGCAGCGCGACCGTTTCACCGCGCGGATCGCGATGGGGTACCCCGAGCCCGCCGCCGAGCTGGAGATGCTCGACGTCCACGGCGCCGCCTCCCCGATCGACAAGCTGGCGCCGGTGGCCACCACCGCCGAGGTCCGGGCGCTGATCGAGGCGGTGCGCGCGGTCTACGTCTCACAGGCGATCAAGAAGTACGCGATCGACCTGGTGACCGCCACCCGGCACTCCCCCGAACTGCGGCTCGGCGCCTCCCCGCGCTCGACGCTGCAGCTCGTCCGCGCCGCCCGGGCGCACGCCGCGCTCTCCGGCCGCGACTACGTCATCCCCGACGACCTGCAGGCCCTGTGCGTCCCCGTGCTGGCCCACCGCCTGCTGCCCAGTGTCGAGGCGCAGGGCCAGCGCCGCCTGCCCGAGCAGGTGATCGCCGACCTGGTCCGCCGGGTGCCCGTGCCCGAGGCGCAGGCGCGATGAGCACCCGACCCGGCGGCCTCCCGGCCCGGACCGCCGAACCGGCGCAGGCGGTGACGCGATGACCGGGCTGAAGGCGCTCACCGCCCGCGGCAGGGCCTTCCTCGCCTCGGGCACCGCCGCGCTGCTGTGCGCCTTCGCGCTCGGGGAGCACGACCTGCTCCGGGTCGGCGTGCTGATCGTCTCCCTGCCGCTGCTCGCCGCCATGGTGGTGGCCCGCACCCGCTACCGGCTGAGCTGCGCGCGGCGGCTCGACCCGCCCCGGGCCGAGGTCGGCGGCGAGGCCACCGTGACCCTCCGGCTGGAGAACGTCACCCGGCTCCCCACCGGTCTGCTGATGATCGAGGACACCGTCCCCTACGCGCTCGGCGCCCGGCCCAGGTTCGTCCTGGACCGGGTCGAGCCGCGGGGCATCCGGGAGATCGACTACCGGGTCCGCTCCGATCTGCGCGGCCGGTTCGCCATCGGCCCGCTCTCCATCCGGATCAGCGACCCCTTCGGCCTGGTCGAGCTGACCCGGTCGTTCACCGTCAGCGACACGCTGGTGGTGACCCCGCAGGTGGTGGCGCTGCCGCACGTCCGCCTGTCCGGCGAGTGGACCGGCGGGGGCGACAGCCGTACCAGGAGTGTGGCCGCCGCGGGCGACGACGACGTCGCGCCCCGCGAGTACCGGCAGGGCGACGACCTGCGGCGGGTGCACTGGCGCTCGACCGCCAGGCACGGCGAGCTGATGGTCCGCCGTGAGGAGCAGCAGTGGCAGAGCCGGGGCGCGCTCCTGCTGGACACGCGGAGGTACGCGCACCGGGGCGAGGGGCCGCGCTCGTCCTTCGAGGTGGCGGTCTCGGCCGCGGCCTCCATCGGCGTGCACCTGGCGCACGAGGGGCTCGGACTCCGGCTGGTCACCGACCAGGGCGCCGAACATCTGACCGACACCGGGCTGAGCTGGTCGCTGCTGGACACCCTCGCGGTGGTGCGGACCAGCTCGGCGCGGTCGCTGGAGTACGGCATCGGCGCCCTGCGGCAGGGCGGCGGCGACGGGCTGATCGTGGCCGTGCTCGGCGGCGTCGCCGTCGACGAGGCGCAGGCCCTCGCCCGGCTCAGGCACGGCAACGTGACCGGCGTGGCCGTCATGCTGGACGTGGCCGGCTGGGAGCGGCCCGAGCTCGGCGACGGCCAGGAGTACCAGGCGGCGCAGGCGGTGCTCGCCGGGGCGGGCTGGCGCATCGTACGGCTGCCCGCGGGCGCCTCGATCGCGGGCGTGTGGCCGGACGCCGCACAGCGCGGGCGGTTCGCCCTCAGCGGAGGTGGCGGTTCATGAGACTTCCCGTAGCGGCGGGCGCGGCCACCGGAGCGGTCGCCGTCGCGCTCTACCCCCTCTTCCAGACCGGCACCTGGTTCTGGGCGAGTCTCGGCGCCATCCTCGTGGTGACCGCGGTCGGCATGCTGGCCAGCCGCTACACGCTGCCGGTCTGGCCGGTGCCGCTGGCCCAGCTGGCCGTGTTCTGGCTCTACCTGACGGCGGTGTTCGCCGGGGACACGGCGTGGGCCCGGGTGGTGCCGACCAAGGAGTCGGCCGTCGAGCTGGCCGAGCTGGTGGCCACCGGGTTCGCCGACATCCAGAAGTTCGCCGTCCCCGTCCCGGAAAGACCCGGGATCACCCTGCTGACCTGCGGCGGCGTCGGGCTGATCGCGATACTGGTCGACTTCTGCGCCGCCCGGCTGCGGCGGAGCGCGCTGGCCGGGCTCCCGCTGCTCTCGCTGTTCGTGGTGCCCGCCTCCTTCATCGGCGACCCGCTCAGCTGGCCCACGGTCGTCATCGCCGCGCTCGGCTTCCTCGGGCTGCTCGCGGCCGACGGGCGGGAGCGGGTCACCCACTGGGGGCGGGCGGTGCTGGTCCGCCGGACCCCGTCCTTCGTCGCCCCCCGCCCCGCCGCGGAGACGGGGACGCTGCGGCTGTCGGGCAAGCGGGTGGGATTCGCCGCGATCGTGCTGGCCGTCCTGCTGCCGTCGATGGTGCCGACCCTGGAACCGAACCCGCTGTTCGGGTTCGGCGTGGGGAACGGCAACGGCCGGGGCGGCAACACGATCGGCATACCGAACGCGATGGTCAACCTGCGGGGGGCGCTCTCGCTCCCGGCCAACTCGACCGTCCTGACCTACACCAGCAGTGACAGCGCCTCCCGCTACCTGCGGCTGTACTCGCTGGACGTCTTCGACGGCACGGAGTGGACGATGTCGCCGCCGCGGGGCCGGCCCCAGGACCGGACCTCGGAGGGCCCGCTGCCGCCCGCTCCCGGTCAGGGCGCGGGCGTGCCCGCCGCCCAGGCGACCACCAGGGTCACGGTGAGCGAGGAGGTCAGGAGGCTGAGCTTCCTGCCGCTGCCGTACCCGGCCACCCAGGTGCGGATCGAGGGCGACTGGCGGGCCGACGTGGACACCCTCATGGTGTTCTCCACCACGGACACCGCCGAGGGCGGCACCTACGAGGTCGTCAGCAACGAGCCCCGGCCCACGGCCGAGGCGCTCAGGACCGCCGGAGCCGCCCCGCAGGCGATCAGCGACAAGTACCTGCGGCTTCCCGAGGACCTCCCCGACGAGATCGTCAGGCTGGCCTCCGCGGTCACCGACCCGGACGCCGGCAAGTACGAGCAGGCGATCCAGCTCCAGGAGTTCTTCACCTCCAAGGGCGGGTTCAGCTACACCCTGGCCACCCAGGGCCACGGCGGCCCCGCCCTGACGGACTTCCTGATCCGCAGCAGGGCCGGGTACTGCGAGCAGTTCGCCGCCTCCATGGCGGTGCTGGCCAGGGTCCTGGGCATCCCCGCCCGGGTCTCCGTCGGCTACACCGGCGGCACCAACATCTCCGGGCAGTGGACCGTGCGTACGCACGACTCGCACGCCTGGCCCGAGCTCTACTTCGAGGGGACGGGCTGGCTGCGCTTCGAGCCCACTCCGGCGGGCGCCGCCGGGCAGGGCAGCGCGACGGTGCCGATCTACACCCAGCCGGAGGTCACCACCGGCGGGGACGACACGCCCACGGCGAACCCCAGCACCGGCCCCACCGGCGCCGGCGTGCCCAGCGGGTCGGCGAGCAACCCCCGCAACCCGATGCTCGACCGCGACTTCGGCGGCGTGCCCGTCGCGGTGGAGGAGGGCACCCCGACGGCCGTGAAGATCGGCCTGGGGGGCGTGGCCGTGCTGCTGGTCGTGCTGATCCCCGCGCTGCTCCGCGCGGGGGTACTGCTGAGGCGCCGGCGCGTCTACTCCCGCCAGGCGCTCAGGAGCGGGGCTGCCGGGGAGGCGGGGGAGGCGACCGCGACGGCCCTGGGCTCCACCGGCATCGCAGCGGTCCGCAGCAACCGCGGCCAGGCCACGGTCGCGGCCGCCTGGGCGGAGCTCGACGACGCGTTGTGCGACTACGGCGTGTCCCGGCAGCCCAGCGAGAGCCCGCGGGCCCTGGCCCGGCGGCTGAGCGAGCAGCACGAGTTCGACGCGGCGGCCGCCGCCTCGCTGGCGAGGATCGCCGAGGCGGTGGAGCGCATGCTCTTCGCCCGGACGCTCGGGGAGACCGGCTCGTTCCGCGAGGACGTCCGCCGGGTACGGCGGGCGCTGGCGAGCACCGTGTCACGGGGCAGGCGGGTCCGAGCGGTGCTGCTGCCCCCGTCCATGCTCCTGCGGATCCGGGCGATGGGCACCCGTCTGCTCGACGGCTTCGACCGCCTGGAGAACATCCGGTTCGGGCGCCCCGCACGCAGGAACGCCTGACCTCCGGACGGGTGCCGGAGCAGCCGGAGCACCGGTGCAGGCCTCATCCATGCGTGAGTCGTCCCCCCACCGGGGGACGACTCACGTGTGGCCTCCGGAGCAGAGGAAGGAGATCAGCGCTCGTCGTGACGACGGCGCCAGCGCTCTTCCATCCGCTCCATGAAACCGGGCCGGGCGCCTCCGCGGCGCCCCGCCCTGCTCTCCTGCTGTCCGGCGGACGGGGTCGCGGTGTTCTCACCGAACCCGTTCATCCGCTTCCAGCTGGACAGACCCCACAGACACGCAGCGAGCATGACCACGAAACCGCCGACGCCGAGCGGGATGACTTGGATCACGACGCCGACCATCAGCAGGACGACGCCCAGGATGAAGCCGGCGGAGGCCTTCACCAGGCGACGCTTGTAATGGCTGCGCGGATCACTGATCCTTACGGTATTGGCCCACTTCGGGTCCTCGGCGTAGAGGGCCTGCTCGATCTGTTCGAGCAGGCGCTGCTCGTGCTCAGAGAGCGGCACGGCGCCTCCCAAGGACAGCCCCAGGACGGGGAAGACGGTGACGGACGACACGGGGTGTCCGAACCTCGCGGTCGGTTATCCCCAGAATACGAGGCTGTAGACGTAGACGAAAGAAAACGTCCAACGTAGTCCAAACCGGAGGTGACGTCATAGATCCACTCCATCAGACGGCGGACGAACGAGAGAGGCGGGAAGCACCGCGTCACGACCGAATCTCCGGGCCGCCCGGTCCATCGCCCGCTCGGCCTCCCGCCAGCCCGTCTCCCGTTCTCCGAGGCTGAGCTGCCGGGCCGCCCCGCCGGCGGGGAGCAGGTTCTCCACCCGCACCCCGACGAGGCGGAGGCGCGTTTTTTCCAGGCCGGAAACGGCATACAGGTCACAGGCGACCGCGTAGAGCTCCTGGGCGACGTCCGTCGGATCCCTCAGCGTCCGGGACCGGGAGATCGTCGTGAAGTCGGCGCGGCGGAGCTTGACGCTGACCGTGCGGCCGACGTGACCGCCCTCCCTGAGCCGGGCGGCGACCCGCTCCGAGAGGCGGAGCAGCTCCCTGCGGATCCGCACTGGATCATCGATATCTGTGACGAATGTCTCTTCCGCGCCGATGCTCCGGTCGGGCACGTGCGGGGTCACGCGCCGCTCGTCGCGGCCCCAGGCGAGCTCCCGCAGGTGGGCGCCGGCCGCCTGGCCGAGCTCCCGCTGGAGCGTCTCCGGGGGAGTCCTGGCGAGGTCGCCGACGGTCCTGACGCCGAGCCGGAGCAGGGACCGCTCCGTGCGCTCCCCCACGCCCCACAGGGCCCCCACCGGCAGCGGGTGGAGGAAGTCCACCACCCTGGCCGCCGGGACGACGAACAGCCCGTCGGGCTTGGCGTGCCGCGAGGCCAGCTTGGCCACGAACTTGCTGCTCGCCACTCCCACCGAGCAGGTGATCCCGTGTTCCGCGGCGACCCGCTCGCGGATCATCGCGGCGATCGCCGCCGGCCGGCCGAGCCGCTTGCCCGCCCCGGCGACGTCGAGGAAGGCCTCGTCCGAGGCGATCGGCTCCACCTCGGGGGTGAAGGTGCCGAAGAGCTCCATGACGCTCCGGGAGACCGCGGCGTACTTCCCGTGGCTCGGCGGAATGACCACCGCCCGGGGGCAGAGCCGGCGGGCCCGGCTCATGGGCATCGCCGAGTGCACACCGAACCTCCTCGCCTCGTAGGTCGCGCTGAGGACCACGCCCCGTGCGCCGGGTGCGCCCACGATGACGGGGGCGCCTGCGAGCTCGGGGCGCTCACGCAGCTCGACGCTGGCGAAGAACGCGTCCATGTCCACGTGGAGGATGGGGCAGCCGGTGTCGTCGTCGCCCAGATCCGACTCCGGGCGCGGCATCTGCTGTTTCCTCGACACGGCGCCATCCTATGGGAACACCCGTTCGACGCAAGCCTCACCGGTGACCGAGAACGTGCAGCTGGGTGGCGATGTCCCGCAGGACCGGATGGGCGGCCGCCGCCTGCTCCAGGGCGACCAGGGCACCCGCCGCACCGGGCTCGCCGTCGAGCAGCCTGCTCGGCACGAGGTCGGCGAAGATCCGCACGCCGTGCACCTCTCCGGGCCGGAATCCGGCGGCGGCCAGAAGCGCGACCAGCGACTCGCGGGTGAACCGCCGCGGCGTGGGATCGCGGTCCCCCCAGCGGCCCTCGGGGTCGTCCAGGACCTGGCGGGCCTCGTCGAACCGGCCCGCGACCGAACGGTGCAGCGCGGCGGCGAGCGGGTTGGCGGCCAGCACGCTGATCACACCGCCCTCGCGGACCAGACCGGCCATCGCGGCCAGCGCTCCGGCGGGCTCCTCGACGTACTCCAGCACGCTGTGGCAGAGCACCAGGTCGGCTCCGTCGGCGGGAAGGAGCTCCCCCAGGTCGGCGGCGTCGCCCTGCAGCGCCCGCACGCCCACCCCCGCCTCGGCGGCCCGGCGCTCCAGCGCGGCCAGCGAGTCCGGGCTGGGGTCGACGACCGTGACGGCATGCCCGAGCCCGGCCAGCGGAACGGCGAACCCCCCGGTCCCGCCGCCCGCGTCGACGATGTCCAGCCGGTCGCGGCCGGTCGCGGCCACCCTGTCCGCCAGCACCGCCCGCAGGACGTCCCAGACCACGGCGGTGCGGACCGCCGGCGTGCCCGCCTGCCTCGAGAGGCCTACGGCATGCAACTTCAGATCGCCTCCTCCATCGGTGACCAGCCCAGCTTACGCCGCGCCGCCCCCGGAGCCGTCCATGTGATCCGCACCGGCTCTTGGGCGAGTCTTTCCGCGTCCGCGGGGAGAGGAGGATCCGCGGGGACCGGCGGGCCCCCGCGGGCGCGGCCGCCCCGCCGCCGCTACAGGGCCAGCGACGGCTTGAGCTGCTTGAACCGTGCCAGCAGGCCGTTGACGAACTGCGGCGACTCGTCCGTCGACAGCTCCGCGGCCAGGCCGACCCACTCGCTGATGACGACGCCCTCGGGGACGTCGGGCATCCAGAGCAGCTCGTAGGTGCCGCCGCGGAGCAGGTTGCGGTCGACCGCGGGCATGCGGTCGAGCGTCCAGCCCTCGGCGTAGGTCGTGATCAGCTCGTCGATCCGCGCCCGGTGCCGGCACACGCCCTCGACGAGCGCCGCGGTGTACTCGTTGACCGGCGGTTCTTTCCTCTCCAGGCGCTCGGCGAGGACCCTCAGCGGGTCCTCGCCGCGCGCCTCGGCCTCGAACAGGATGTCCAGCGCGCGCCTGCGCGCCTTACCCCGTGCCGACATCAGGCGCGGCCGAGGTAATCGCCGGTGCGGGTGTCGACCTTGACCTTCTCGCCGGTCGTGATGAACAGCGGGACCTTGATCTCCGCGCCGGTCTCCAGCCTGGCAGGCTTGGTGCCGCCGGTGGAGCGGTCGCCCTGCAGGCCGGGCTCGGTCTCGGCGATGAGCAGCTCGACGGCCGCGGGCAGGTCCACGTAGAGCACGTTGCCCTCGTTGATCGCCACGGTGGCGAGCATGTTCTCCAGGAGGTAGTTGGCGGCGTCGCCGACCGCGGCCCGGGAGACGTGGAGCATGTCGTAGGTCTCGGTGTCCATGAAGACGAACTCTTCGCCGTCCATGTAGGAGAACTGCATCTCACGCTTGTCGACGTTGGCCACCTCGACCTTGACGCCCGCGTTGAAGGTCTTGTCGACGACCTTGCCCGACATCACGTTCTTCAGCTTGGTGCGTACGAACGCGCCGCCCTTGCCGGGCTTGACGTGCTGGAACTCCACCACCGTCCAGAGCTCACCGCCCTCGAGCTTGAGCACGAGGCCGTTTTTGAGGTCGTTCGTCGTCGCCACTGGTTTCTCCTGCGTACGGCCGCTCTTTAAAGGACAAGCAGCTCTTTGGTCGTCCGTGTGAGAAGCTCCGGCCCGTCCTCACGCGTCACGAGCGTGTCCTCGATGCGGACTCCGCCCCTGCCCGGCAGGTAAACCCCAGGCTCAACGGTGACCGGAACTCGATCGTCAAGTCTACCGTGCCCGCGTGCTTTCTCCGGCGTCGCCGGGGACAGGAACGGCTCCTCGTGGATCTCCAGGCCGACCCCGTGGCCGAGACCGTGACCGAAGTGCTCGCCGTACCCCGCTCCGGCGATCACGTCGCGGGCCGCGGCGTCCACCTCGTGCGTGGCCGCGCCGGGCCGTACGGCACGGCGGCCCGCCCGCTGGGCGGTGCGGACCAGCTCGTACAGCTCCCGCTGCCAGGCGGCGGGCTCGCCGATCGCCACGGTCCGGGTCATGTCCGCGTGGTAGCCCGCGTGCAGCGCCCCGAAGTCCATCGTGACCAGGTCGCCGCGCTCCAGCGGCCGGTCGCCGGGCGCGTGGTGCGGGACCGAGCCGTTGGGACCGGAGGCGACGATCGTGTCGAAGGCCGGCTTCTCCGCGCCCAGCTCCACCATCCGGGCCTCCAGCGCCCGGGCGACCTCCCGCTCGGTCAGCCCGGGGCGCAGCGCGGGCAGCACGTCGGCGAAGGCCTGGTCGCTGAGGGCGCAGGCGGTGCGGATCAGGGCGAGCTCGGCCTCGTCCTTGATCCGGCGCACCGACTCCACCAGCCCGGTGAGCCGGAGCGGTTCCCCGCCGCGCCGCTCCGCGAGGCGGAAGTAGTCGGCGACGGGAAGGTGGTGGGCTTCGACCGCGACCCCGGAGGCACGGGTGACGAGCGCCCCGGCGACGTCGCGCTCCTCCGCCACCTCGACGCCCTCGCAGAGCGACCGGGCGGTCTCGGCGTAGCGGGAGTCGGTGGCGAGGACGGCCGTGGCGTCGGCCCTCACCAGCACGGCCGCGTTGGAGCTGTTCAGCCCGGTCAGGTAGCGCACGTTGACGGCGCGGGTGACCAGGAGCGCGTCCGCCTCGTGAGCGGGCAGCAGGGCCGCGAGGCGCTCGCGGCGCCGGGCGTGGGTGGCGGTCATGGCACGATGCTATTGACCGTGACGCCGCGTGTCGCCACGGATGTCTCCTGCGACCGGGGCCGGGCGACCAGGAGGCGCGGACGGACATGGACATCAGACCCGCGACGGCCGGGGGCGGAATCCGTGAAACGGCGACCGGGCGGGAGCCGGAGGGGCTCCCGCCCGGTCGCTTCGGGATGGTCCGGGTGCTCCGGGGCGGCTCAGGCGGAGACGAGCTCGCGGTCCTTGCCGCGCTCGGCGCCCTCCCGGAGGGTATCGTCGAGGGGCTGCGGCGGGGCGTTGAGGACGGCCTCGTCGAGGCGGCCCTCCGACCGGCCGACCAGGACCGGGACGACCATCTGCCCGGTCACGTTGGTGGCCGTGCGGATCATGTCGAGGATGGGGTCGATGGCCAGCAGCAGGCCGACGCCCTCCAGCGGCAGGCCGAGCGTGCTCAGGGTGAGGGTGAGCATCACGATCGCGCCGGTCAGGCCCGCGGTGGCGGCCGAGCCGACCACGGAGACGAACGCGATCAGCAGGTAGTCGCCGAGGCCGAGCGGGACGCCGAACACCTGGGCCACGAAGATCGCGGCCAGAGCCGGGTAGACCGCGGCGCAGCCGTCCATCTTGGTGGTGGCGCCGAACGGCACCGCGAAGGAGGCGTAGTCGCGGTCGACGCCGAGGCGCTCGACGGTGATCCGCTGGGTCAGCGGCATGGTGCCGACCGAGGAGCGGGAGACGAAGGCCAGCTCGATGGCGGGCCAGGCCTTGCGGTAGAAGGTCAGCGGGCTGACCCTGCCGACGAGGGAGAGCAGCACCGGGTAGATCACCGCGAGCACGACGGCGCAGCCGATGTAGACCCCGGCGCTGAGCTTGGCCAGCGGGGCGAGCAGGTCCCAGCCGTAGGTGGCCACGGACTTGCCGATCAGGCCCGCGGTGCCGATCGGGGCCAGGCGGATGACCCACCACAGGGCCTTCTGCACCAGTTCCAGGACCGAGCGGCTGACCTCCAGGAACGGCTCGGCCTTCTCGCCGACCGCCATCGCGGCGGCACCGAGGACGACTCCCAGGAAGACGATCTGGAGGACGTTGAGCTCGGTGAACGCGGTGACGACGTTGGTCGGGACGATCCCGGTCAGGAAGTCGATCCAGGTGCCGGCGCCCTCCAGGTCGACGGCCTTGGCGCCCTCGGTGGCGATGGTGACGCCCTTGCCGGGGTTGATCAGCAGGCCGAGGCCGATGGCGGCGGTGACGGCGGCCAGCGAGGTGATCAGGAACCAGAGCAGGGTCCTGCCCGCGAGCCGGGCGGCCCCGCTGACGTTGCGCAGGTTGGCGACGCTGACCACGACGGCGGTGAAGACCAGCGGCGGGACGGCGAGCTTGAGGAGCTGAACGAAGATCTTGCCGACCTCGGTCAGCGTGCCGGCGAGCCAGGTGAGCTCACCGGCCCGGGCGACGAACCCGAGGGCGACGCCGACGACGAGGCCCAGCAGCAACTGCAGGGAGAAGGAGAATCTCTTCACGGACGCGACTTTCGAAAAAGGCATGCCGGAGCGGACACGGGCATGCGGGGTGAGGAAAAGGAGAGGGGAAAGCGCGTTCAGCGACAGAGATCGCCGTTGATGCGGCACAGGTCGACATGCAGTCGCCCGACCAGCCGCACGAGCACCAGGGAGAACCTCACGAAGGGATGCAACACCCCTTGGCCACGTTGAATTCCACATGAATCGTATGACCTGGGCCACATGAGCCAGGAGAGCTCTGCGCCGCGAACGGTCTGCGCCCTTAGACCGCCCGTGAGCAGGTAAATCCTGCGGTCCTACTCGGTCACCTTGGGATGCCGCGGAGACGCGTAGGTGATCCACACGGTCCGCGTCTCCACATCGACCACATACCAGACCCGGCCGCCACCGGTCACTTCGTACTGCCATTGCGGGAGATCACGACCACGCCAGTTCCGGACGGCATGGTCGTGACGGAGACGGCTATGCCGCGGGCTCGGCGTGCGCGGGGCGGGTTCGGCGCGAAGGCGCTCGAAACACTCCCGCAGACTGCCCGGGACCTGCCGCGCCAGCTCTTCCCACCCCTTGGCCGAATCGGTGTCGGAGAACCTGATGTCCCACTCCTGGCCCAGCGGCGGAGGGGCGGCCCTCTCGTTGCGCTTCGGGCTCATGCACCGACCCCGGGGGGAGGGACCGGACCGCCGTCCACCTCAGGGAAACCGTCAGGGAACGGCCTGGTCAGAGCGGCGTGCAGCTCCGGATCGGCGTACACCTCCGCCGTGGCCTTCCAGCCCGCGACCAGGGTGCCCAGCGGGGCGAACTGGCCGAGCTCGGCGCAGCCGTGGAGCATCTCCACGAACTCCCTGCCGAACGCCGCCACGGCGTCGTCGGGCATCACGCGCGCCCAGGCGAACGCCTCGGAGATCGAGGTCTCCAGCATCTTCCGTCCTTCCTCCGTTCTCGTCAGGGCCGCCACGAAGCGGCCCACTCCTTCGACCCCGTGGAACATGACGTCCATCCGGGACGTCTTGGTGATGACCAGGTCCTCGGCGTCACGGCGCGCGAGCCGTACGGAGACCGCCTCCTCCAGGAGGGAGACCACCTGGTTGGGCTGCTGCAGGAGCCGGGACCACGGGACGGTGACGTGTTCGCTCATGCACCTCACGATATTTGAACTAGTTGGCAACTTCAAGGAGGCAATAGCGTTCCGTGACCGGCCGTGTACAGATAACGAGAAAAGCGGGGGCCCCAGCCGTACGGCCGGAGCCCCCGCCTCCCGGGGATCAGTGTGACGTCAGGAGGCCAGCTCCCGGACCTTCTCGATCAGCCGGATCCGCTCCTCGTGGGTCCGGCCCAGGGGGGCGACGTTGATCGTCGTGACGCCCGACTCGCGCATCGCCTGGAGGCGGTCGCGGACGAAGCCCTCCGAGCCGATCAGCGACATCGACTCCAGCAGCTCCTGCGGGACGAGCGCGGCGGCCTCGTCCTTCTTGCCGGACAGGTACAGCTCCTGGATCTGCTCGGCCTCCTTCTCGTAGCCGTAGCGCCGGGCCAGGTCGTTGTAGAAGTTCTTGCCCTTGGCGCCCATGCCGCCGATGTAGAGGGCGGCCATCGGGCGGCCGAGCTCCAGCCAGCCGGAGACGTCGTCGCCGATGGCCAGGCTCGCCTGGGCGATGACGTCGAGCTCGCCGAGGGCGGGGTCGCGCTTGGCCTTGCCGGCGGCGATGGAGGCGCCCCAGACGTCGGCGGCCTTCTCCGGCATGTAGAAGATGGGCTCCCAGCCCTCGGCGATCTCGGCGGCGAGCTCGACGTTCTTGGGGCCGATGGCGGCGATCACGACGGGGATGCGCTCGCGGACCGGGTGGTTGATGAGCTTGAGGGGCTTGCCGAGACCGGTGCCCTGGTCCGCGGGGAGCGGGACGGTGTAGTGCTTGCCCTCGTAGGTGACCCGCTCGCGCTTCCAGACCTGGCGGCAGATCTCGATGACCTCGCGGGTGCGGCCGAGCGGCGCGGTGTACGGCACGCCGTGGAAGCCCTCGATGACCTGCGGGCCGGAGGCGCCCAGGCCCAGCGTGAAGCGGCCGTCGGAGACGTAGTCCATGCCCGCGGCGGTCATGGCCAGCAGGGTCGGGGTCCGGGAGTAGACCGGCAGGATGCCCGAGGCGATCTGCAGCCGCTCGGTCTTGGCCGCGATGTAGCCCATCTGGCTGACGGCGTCGAAGCTGTAGGCCTCGGCGACGAAGACGATGTCGAGCCCGGCCTTCTCGTAGTCGGCCAGCTCGGCCACGGTCTCCTTGAAGCCCCCCGAGTAGTTCAGGGCCATACCGATACGCATCGTGAGATCGTCCTTCCGCTCGCGCCCGCGAAACCGAATGTTGTTCCGTTGTCTCCGCAACAAAGGCTATCGAGTCGGCGGCCGAGCACCAACCCCGCATCCGCCCGCGAATCGGATCCGCGCCCGCCGCACCGGGTCCGCGGAACGGGCCCGCGCGCTCCGCCCGGGCTGCGCAGGCGATCCCGCGCACGTCCCGCCCCAGGCCGGTAGCCTACGCATTTCGGGGCAGGGAATGCCTTTCCCACCCGCCGGAGAAAGGGGATCGCACTGAGACGGGTGATCATCGTGATGGCGGTGGCGCTGGCCGCGGTCCTCGCCGGGCACCGTCTCCTGCCGGAGCTGGGCGGCCTCACCCCCGTGCTGGAGAGCCTGCTCCCCTGGCTGGGCGCGGCCGTGCCCCTCCTGGTGATCGGCGCGCTGCTCACACGCTCGTGGAGGACGGTCGCCGCGGCGCTGCTCCCCGCGCTGGTGTGGGGGGTCATGTTCGGCCCGGCCCTGCTGCGCACCGCGCCGGGCGGGCAGAGCGACCTGTCGGTCGCCACCCTCAACGTGGGCGTGACCAACGCCGACTCCGGGCGGGCCGTGCGGGCCCTGGCCGGGGGCCGGGACCTGTTCGCCGCCCAGGAGCTGACCCCGGGAGGCCCCGCGGCCGAGGAACTCGGCCGCCACTTCCCGCACCGGGTCCAGGTCAGCACGATCGGGCTGTGGAGCCGTTTCCCGATCATCGAGCACCGGGCGGTGGACATCGGCCTGGAGTGGACCCGGGCGCTGCGCGCCGTCGTGAAGACGCCCGGCGGGAACGTGACGGTCTACGTCATGCACCTCGCCTCGGCCCGGCCCGGCGAGACGGCCCAGCGGGACAGCACCCTCACCCACGCGCGGCGGCTCATCGACGCGGACAAGAGCGAGAACCTGCTGCTCCTCGGCGACCTCAACACCGCCACCACCGACCGCAAGCTCTCCGGCCTGGTGCCGCCGCTCTCCGACGCCCACCTGGAGGCGGGGACCGGTTTCGGCTTCACCTGGCCGGCCTCGTTCCCGGTCACCCGTCCCGACCACATCCTCTACCGCGGCCTCACCGCGACCGGTGCGGACGTGGAGCCGGCCGCGGGCAGCGACCACCGCGCCGCCGTGGCCTCCCTGCGGCTCTGACCCGTTTCCGGCCCGCTCCCCGGAGTCCGACCCGTTTCCGGCCCGCCCCCCGGAGAGCCGCCTACAGCCTCGCCAGGTCGGCCGGCGTGTCGATGTCGGCGGGGTCTCCGACGTCGTCGCAGGCGATCTCGACGACCAGTCCGGGATGGGCCCGCAGGAACGGCCGGGCCCCGACGTCGCCGACGGCGAGCCGGGCGACCTCCGCGAAGTGCTCCCTGGCGATCAGCACCGGGTTCCTCGGCGCGCCGCCGTACGTGGCCGCGGCCACCGCGGTGCCGTCCCGCGCCGCCCGGACGAGCCGCTCGACCGCCGGCACCCCGATGAACGGCTGGTCCACCAGCGCGATCACCACGTGCCCGGCCTCCGGGGGCAGCGCGTCCAGCCCGACCCGGAGCGAGGAGCCCATCCCGGAGCGCCAGTCGGGGTTGCGCACGGCCACCGCCCCGCGCACCTGCACGGTCGCCGCGCCGAGCACCACCACCACCGGGTGGCAGCCGCCGTCGTGCAGAAGCCGGATCCCCCGGTCCACCAGCCGCTCCCCGTGGAACTCCACCAGCGCCTTCGGCGTGCCGAGGCGCGATCCCGATCCGGCCGCCAGCAGCAGCCCCGCGATCCCCGTTCTCATGGGAACCTCCTCCCCCGCGACGGCCCGGCGTACGCCCCCGCCAGCAGTCCGGCCAGTTCCTCGAAGGCGGCCAGGCTGTGCCCGGCCACGAAGTCGTCGACGTACGGCAGCGCCGCCCGCATCCCGGCGGTGAGCGGCTGGTAGCCCTCCTGGCCCTTGTGCGGGTTCACCCAGACCACCCGGTGCGCCGTACGGGACAGCCGGGCCATCTCCGCGCCGAGCAGCGAGACGTCGCCGCGCTCCCAGCCGTCGGAGGCGATCACCACCGTCGCCCCCCGGGCGTCGCCCAGGGCCAGCAGCCTGCGCAGCTCCTCGCCGAGCCGGGTCCCGCCGCTCCAGTCGGGCACGGCGCGCGAGACGGCGTCCATCGCGGTGCCGGGGTCGCGGTGGCGCAGCTCGGCGGTGAGCCGGGTGAGCCGGGTGCCCGCGCTGAACACCTCGGTGGCGCGGGGCTCGGATCCGACCAGCGCGTGGGCGAGGCGGAGCAGGGTGTCGGCGTACGGGGTCATGGAGCCGCTCACGTCCACCAGCAGCACCACCCGGCGGGGCCGGGTCCGGTGCGTCCGGTGGCGGAGCACGGCGGCCTCCCCGCCCCGCCGGAGGATCTCCCGGATCGTCCGGCGGGCGTCGAGGCGTCCCCTGCGCGACGGCCGGAAGCGCCGTGACGCGCGGCGTTCCCTGGCGGGCGCGAGCAGGGCGAGCAGCCGGTGCGCCTCGGCCAGCTCCGCCGCGGTCATCTTCGCCACGTCGCGGTGGCGCAGCACCTCCGCCGCGCTCGCCCCGGCGGCGAGCGGCGGCCCGTCCTCCCGCCCGCCCGGATCCCCGCCGGTCGGCGCGGCGGTGTGCCGGGTGACGGTGACGGCGGCCTGCGTGCGGGCCGGGCCCGCGCGCAGGCCGCCGAAGTAGGCCCGGAAGACCCTGTCGTAGCGGGGCAGGTCGTCGGCGGAGGCGCACAGGGTGAGCCGGCCCGCCCAGTAGACGTCGCCGGGCCGGGCCGCGTCCAGGCAGGACAGGGCGCGCAGCAGGTTCTGGGTCCGCTCGTGGTCGGCGGGGACCCCGGCGGCCCGCAGCGTCCTGGCGAACCCCGTCATGACCGCGACCAGCCCACCGTCCGCCGCGGCCCCGGCTTCCCCGGGGGCACCGGGGAAGCCGGGGCCGTCAGCGGGAGGCACCGAGCAGCCCGTTCCCGAGCACGGCCTCGTGGTCCTCGCGGTGCTTGAGGAGGGCGCCCAGCGTGGCCGCCGCCAGGCCGGGGTCCAGCTCCCGGGCGCCGAGGGTGAGCAGCGCCCCGGTCCAGTCGAGGGTCTCGGAGATCCCCGGCGGCTTCACCAGGCCGGCCTCGCGGAGCCGTCCGGCCGCCGTGGCGACCTGCTCGGCGAGGGTCCGCGAGCACTCGGGGAGCCTGCGCAGCAGGATCTCCACCTCCCGCTCGAAGGAGGGGTGCTCCAGCCAGTGGTAGAGGCAGCGCCGCTTCAGCGCGTCATGGACCTCGCGGGTGCGGTTGGAGGTCAGCACGACCACCGGCGGGGCCTCGGCGCGGATCGTGCCGAGCTCCGGGACGGAGATCGCGAAGTCGGACAGGACCTCCAGCAGGATCGCCTCGAACTCGACGTCGGCCCGGTCGACCTCGTCGATGAGCAGCACGCAGGGCTGGGTCTCGATCGCCCGCAGCAGCGGCCGGGCGATCAGGAAGCGCCGGTCGTAGACCTCGCCCTCCAGCCGGGCGGCGTCGGTGACCCCGCTCGCCTCGGCGGCCTTGAGGTGCAGGAGCTGGCGGGCGAAGTCCCAGTCGTAGAGGACCTGGGAGCCGTCGAGCCCCTCGTAGCACTGCAGCCGGATCAGCGGCGCGTCCAGCACCGAGGCGAGCGCGCGGGCCAGCTCGGTCTTGCCGACCCCGGCCCCGCCCTCCAGGAACAGGGGGCGGCCCATCCGCAGCGCGAGGAACGCCGCCGTGGCCAGCCCGTCCTCCGCCAGGTAGGCCTCCCGCCCGAGCAGCTCCGCGAGCCGTCCGGGCGAGGTGATCTCCGGCGCCGTCGCCGTCCGCCTCAGCACCGTCCCAGGCTACGTCCCGCGGATCCCGGAGATCCAGGGGCCGCGGGCTCCCGGGCTCCCGGGCTTCCCCGCCCGCCCCGTGCCCGGCGGGACACGGGGCGGGCGACATGACGGCCACCGTACGAATGATCGGATTGGATGCGGACAGGGCGTATCCTCTCCCGGTGAGGTATCCGGCCCCGCAGATCAACACACCGTCCCGAGTCGTCGTCGCCGCGTTCCTCGCGGTCATCGCGGCCGGCACGGCGCTGCTCTCGCTGCCGGTCGCCGTCGCGGAGGGCAGGGAGGCCTCCTGGGTCTCCGCGCTGTTCACCGCGACCTCCGCGGTGTGCGTCACCGGGCTCGCGGTGCACGACACCGCCGCGCACTGGACGGTCTTCGGCGAGGTCGTGATCCTGACGCTGATCCAGGTCGGCGGCTTCGGGATCATGTCGCTCGCCTCGATCCTCGCACTGATCGTCTCCGGGAAGCTGGGGCTGCGCGCGCGGCTCAACGCCCAGGCCGAGACCAAGACGCTCGGGCCGGGCGACGTCCGCCAGGTGATCGCGGGCGTGGCCAAGGTCACGCTGACGGTGGAGGCGGTGACGGCCGTGGTCCTCACCGCCCGGTTCGTGATCGGGTACGGCGAGCCGCTCGGCCGCGCCGCCTACTACGGGGTCTTCCACGCCGTCTCGGCGTTCACCAACGCCGGGTTCGCGCTCTGGCCCGACAGCATGATGCGCTTCGTCGGCGACGTGTGGATCTGCCTGCCGGTGGTGCTGGCCGTGGTCGCCGGAGGCCTCGGGTTCCCCGTCTACGCGGTCCTGCGCAAGGACTGGCGGCGGCCCTCCCGCTGGTCGCTGCACGCCAAGATGACGCTGGGCATGACCGCGGTCCTGCTGTTCGGCGGCGCCCTGATCATCATGATCCTGGAGTGGAACAACCCCGAGACGTTCGGCCCGCTCGCTCCCGGCCTGCGCATCCTGGCCGGGTTCTTCCACAGCGCGATGACCCGCAGCGGCGGCCTGAACTCGGTCGACACCTCCCAGATGCACGAGAACTCCTGGCTGGTCAGCGACGTGCTGATGTTCATCGGGGCGGGCAGCGCCAGCACCGGGGGCGGCATCAAGGTCACCACGTTCGCGCTGCTCGGCTACGTCATCCTCGCGGAGCTGCGGGGCGAGCCCGACGTCACGGCGGGGCGCCGCCGCATCTCCGAGCAGCTGCAGCGGCAGGCGCTCACCATCGCCCTGGTCAGCGTTGCCGCCGTGGTCGTCGGCACGCTGGTGATGATGATGCTGACGCCGTTCGCCCTCGACCGCGTACTGTTCGAGGTGGTCTCCGCGTTCGGCACGGTGGGGCTCTCCACGGGGATCACCGCGGACGTCGGCGCCGCCGGGCACCTGGTCCTGACCACCCTGATGTTCATCGGCAGGCTGGGGCCGGTGACCCTCGGCGCCGCGCTCGCGCTGCACGTCCAGACCCGCAGGTTCCGCTACCCGGAGGAGCGACCCCTCGTTGGCTGACAAGGCGAACCGCGGTGACGCGGTGGTGGTCATCGGTCTCGGCCGGTTCGGCGGCGCGCTCGCCACCGAGCTCGCCGCGCGCGGCGTCGAGGTGCTGGGCGTCGACAGCGACTCCCGCAACGTCCAGGAGTTCTCCGGGCGGCTCACCCACGTCGTCTGCGCCGACTCCA
Source organism: Thiemannella venezuelensis (assembly GCF_014203605.1). Taxonomy (GTDB): domain Bacteria; phylum Actinomycetota; class Actinomycetes; order Streptosporangiales; family Streptosporangiaceae; genus Planomonospora_A; species Planomonospora_A venezuelensis. The sequence continues at coordinate 222,277 of NZ_JACHJJ010000013.1, forward strand.
CCGACTCCGAGGCGATGACGCAGCTGGGCATCGCCGAGTTCGGCCGGGCGGTGGTCGGCATCGGCACCGACATCGAGTCGAGCGTGCTGACCACCTCGATCCTGATCGACCTCGGCCTGAGCGACATCTGGGCCAAGGCCATCAGCCGCCAGCACGCCCGGATCCTGGAGCGGATCGGCGCCCACCACGTGGTGCAGCCCGAGGCCGACATGGGCGAGCGCGTCGCGCACCTGGTCACCGGCCGGATGCTCGACTACGTGGAGGTCGACGAGGGCTACGCGCTGGTCAAGACCAAGGCCCCCGGCTGGGCCGACGGCAGGACCCTGGCCGAGCTCGGCATCCGCAGCCGGTACGGCGTGACCGTGGTCGGCGTCAAGAAGCCCGGCACCGGGTTCACCTACGCCACCTCGGAGACCGTCGTCCGCTCCGGCGACACCCTGCTCGTCGCCGGGGACACCGAGAAGACCGAGCTGTTCTCCGAGGAGACCTGAACCCGCCCCGGAGGCGGGCGAACCTCTCAGGACCAGCCCTCCCGCGCCGATGTGTACCACCGTCACGGAGTACGGGCACGGTATGACGGAGGACTGAACGATGACAGGTGGTCTGCGGGGACCGGCCGCGCCGCCGTACACCCTTCCGGGCCGGGTCCGCGCGCGGGCGACGATGTGGGGCCTCGGCGCGCTCTCCCTCTTCAGTATCGGCTGGTTCCTCCTCGGCCTGGTGCACCCGCCGGCGTGGCCGATCGTGGCGTGGATCCCGGTGGTCGTCTCCGTCCCGGTCGCCGCGCTCGCGTGCGCGCGCGTCTCGCGGTCGGCCGCCCTGCCCGCGGCGGCGCGGTCGTTCTGGCGGCGGCTCAGCGTCTCGATGGCGGTTCTCTCCGCCGGGCTGGCGAACGGCGTCTACGACGTGTTCACCGTTCCCGGCGTCTCGCTGCGGTACACCGGCCCGCTCACCATGGTGCTGTACCTCGGCGCCCTGCTGATCACCATCTGGGCGCTGCTGGGGCTGCCGATCGGGCAGCGCTCCCGCAGGGCGCTGCTGACCCTGGGGCTCGACGCGGGCGTCGTCATGCTGGCCGCGGGGTTGTTCGCGTGGCACCTGATGCTGCGCGTCGCGCCGGACGTGGCGGCCGCCACGGGTTCGTCCTGGAGCACCCTCGTGGTCGTCGCGCTGTGCTTCCTCGAGGTGCTCACCGCCGTCAAGCTGCTGCTGACCGGCGCCGGCCCGCTGCACCGCGGCGTCCTGGCGGCCCTGGGGATGTCGGTCGTGGCGGGTGCCGCGAGCAGCGCGCTCGCCCCGTTCCTGCACGCCAAGCCCTACCTCGCCACCACGCACCTCGGCATCCCGCTCATCGCCTTCTTCACCGGTCTCGCCGTCGAGCGGCAGCTCCGGGTCTCGGCCGAGCCGGCCGCCGCCCCGCGGCGGCGGAGGCGGCCGTTCAGCCTGCTGCCGTACGTCGCGATCGCGGCGACGGACGTCCTGCTGGTGATCTCGGCCCAGGAGTCCGGCCCGGAGCTCCGCGTGATCGCGGCCGGGACGATCGCGATCACCGCCCTGGTGGTGCTCCGCCAGATCGTGGCCTTCTACGACAACGCCAGCCTCCAGGACCAGCTCTCCCACCAGGCCACGCACGACACGCTGACCCGGCTGGCCAACCGGGCCCTGTTCACCGAACGGGCCGAGGGCGCCCTGACCGAGACCGCCGGCCGCGGGGTCGCCCTCGCCCTGATCGACCTCGACGACTTCAAAACCGTCAACGACCGGCTCGGCCACGCGGTCGGCGACGCGCTGCTGGTGGCCGTGGCCGACCGGCTGAGCGCGTGCATCCGGCGCGGCGACACCGTCGCCCGGCTGGGCGGCGACGAGTTCGCCGTGCTGCTGCGCGACGTCACCGCCGCCGAGGCCGACCAGATCACCGAGCGGATCATCACGACGCTCGGCACGCCGGTCGCCGCCGACGGCCACGAACTGCTCGTGCAGGCCAGCATCGGCCTGGTCGACGGGGTCGCCGGCATGGACGCCAGCGAACTGCTGCGCCGCGCGGACGTGGCCATGTACACCGCCAAGGAACGCGGCAAGAGCCGCTACGTGCGCTACGCCCAGGACATGGACACCCGCGCCGTCGAGCACGCCCGCCTCGGCGCCGAGCTGCGCCAGGCCCTGACCGCCGGCGAGCTGTTCCTGCTCTACCAGCCCGTGGTCGCGCTGCCCGGCGGCGAGCTGTCCGGCGTGGAGGCGCTGGTCCGCTGGCGCCACCCCGAACACGGCCTCGTCTCCCCCGCGGAGTTCATCCCCGTCGCCGAGCGCACCGGCATGATCGTCGAGGTCGGCGCCTGGGTGCTGCGCGAGGCCTGCCGCCAGATGGCCGCCTGGAA
>NZ_JACHJJ010000014.1 GCF_014203605.1 Thiemannella venezuelensis
GGTTCACCAGCCCACTGACCTTGCATAACACCAGTCTGACCCCGCCGGTGTTCACGGCGAGGTCAGCCCCTACATCTTCAGTAGTCTCCTAGTGCTCGGTGGCCTTCTCGGCGCCGACGCCGGTGAGGGCCCGGACCTCGATCTCGGCGTACTTGGCCGCGTTGTACTCCTTGCTGAGCTTGGTGCCGATCCACCCGGCCAGGAAGCCGAGCGGGATCGAGACCAGACCCGGGTTGCTCAGCGGGAACCAGTGGAAGTCCGCGGTGGGGAACAGCGCGGTCGGGCTGCCCGACACCACCGGCGAGAAGATCACCAGCACGACGGCGGAGACGAGACCGCCGTAGATGGCCGAGACCGCGCCCGCGGTGTTGAAGTCCTTCCAGAACAGGCTGTAGAGGATCGCGGGCAGGTTGCCCGAGGCCGCCACCGCGAAGGCCAGCGCGACCAGGAAGGCCACGTTCTGCCCCTGCGCGAGGATGCTGAGCCCGATGGCCACCGCGCCGATGACGAAGGCGGAGATCCGGGCGACCACGACCTCCTCCTTGTCCGTGACGTTGCCGCGCTTGATCACGTGGGCGTACAGGTCGTGGGCGAAGGACGAGCTGGAGGCCAGCGTCAGGCCGGCGACGACCGCGAGGATCGTGGCGAACGCGACCGCCGCGATGACGGCCAGCAGGATCGTGCCGCCCACCTCACCGAACATCTGCTCGCCGATCGCCTTGGCGAGCATCGGCGCCGCGGTGTTCCCGCCCTTGTCCTGCGCCGCGATCGTCTCGCCGCCGACCAGCGCCGCCGCGCCGAAGCCCAGCACGAGGGTGAGCAGGTAGAAGGTGCCGATGATGCCGATGCCCCAGATGACCGACTTGCGGGCGTCCTTGGCGGTGGGCACGGTGTAGAAGCGGATCAGGATGTGCGGCAGGCCCGCCGTGCCCAGCACCAGGGCCAGGCCCAGGCTGATCAGGTCGAGCTTGCCCGCCAGGCCCTGCGCCTCGGTGCCGTACTTCAGGCCGGCGTTGAGGAAGGCGTCGCCCTTGCCGCTCTTGGCGGCGGCGTCCCCCAGCAGGCTTGAGAGGTTGAAGCCGTACTTGCCGAGCACCAGCAGCGTGATCAGGGTCGCGCCGCCCATGAGCAGCACGGCCTTGACGATCTGCACCCAGGTGGTGCCCTTCATCCCGCCGACGACCACGTAGACGATCATCAGGATGCCGACGCCGATGATCGTCCATACCTTGCCGGCCTCCGAGGTGACACCGAGCAGCAGGCCGACCAGCAGGCCCGCGCCGAGCATCTGCGCCACCAGGTAGACGATCGACACGACGATGGTGGAGACGCCCGCCGCGGTGCGGACCGGCCGGGGGCTCATCCGGAAGGCCAGCACGTCCGCCATGGTGAACTTGCCGGAGTTTCGCATCAGCTCCGCGACCAGCAGCAGCGCCACCAGCCAGGCGACCAGGAAGCCGATCGAGTACAGGAAGCCGTCGTAGCCCGACAGCGCGATGATCCCGGCGATGCCCAGGAAGCTCGCCGCCGACATGTAGTCGCCGCCGATCGCCAGACCGTTCTGCGCGCCGCTGAAGGACCGCCCGCCGGCGTAGTAGTCGGCGGCCGTCTTGGTCTGGCGGCTGGCCCAGAAGGTGATGGCCAGCGTCGCGGCGACGAAGAGCAGGAACAGGATGGTGGAAAGCGCCTGGGAGCTCATTCAGACTTTCCCTCGATATCGTGGCGGATCTCGTCTGCGATGGGGTCGAGCTTCTTCTCCGCGTGCCGGGAGTAGGCCCAGGCGATGCCGAACGTGGAGACGAACTGGAGCACGCCGAAGATCAGGGCGACGTTGATGTTGCCCAGCACCTTGATGCCCATGAAGTCGCGTGCCCAGCCGGACAACACCACATAGAGCAGGTACCACACCAGGAAGGCCACGGTCATCGGGAACGTCCAGGCGCGGAAGCGGCGCTTCAGCTCCTGGAAGCGTTCGCTGGACTGCACCTGTTCGTAGACAGATGAGTCATGTTGTCTGGTCTTCACGAGGAGACCTCCCACGAATGTGATCTGGATCACGAACAACGTAGGAGGGGACGGTACCCGCCGAGGAGACCTTCAGGCGGACTCTTCGCCCAGCCGCCGCCGGGCCGCGTTCAGTTGGACACGACTTGCGATGAAAGGTCCTTCTGGCGCGCCGAACGGTTCGGCCACATGGCGCGCGGCGGCCTACCGGGTGACCGGCGGCCCCGGCCGGGGTCCGGCCCGTGTCAGGACGGCCGCGGCCGCCAGTCGCCCCGGTCGAGGTTGAGCGTCTCGGGGGTGTGCAGGCGGACCATCGTACGGGCGACGCCCCGCGGGATGCGGCCCGGGGTGAGGAGCGAGACGACCACCATGACCGTGAAGGAGACCGGCACCGTCCAGGCGGCGGGCTGGGCCAGCAGCGCGCCGGCCAGGCCGGTGTGCGGACCGCCGATGATCGTCGCCAGGACCGCGCCGCAGGCCAGTCCGCCGCCGGTGAGCAGCCCGGCCATCGCCCCGGCGGAGGTCAGCCGCCGCCACCAGATGCCCAGCACCAGCAGCGGGCAGAACGACGAGGCCGCCACCGCGAAGGCCAGGCCCACCACGTCGGCGACCGGCAGCGAGCGTGCGGAGACGGCCAGGCCCAGCGGCACGGTCACCGCCAGCACCGCCGCCGTCTGGAACGAGCGCACCCCGCCCTTGAGGATGTCCTGCCCGATCACTCCCGCCACCGAGACGGTGAGCCCCGAGGAGGTGGACAGGAACGCGGCGAACGCCCCGGCCGTCACCAGCGCGGTCAGCAGGTCCCCGGCGACCCCTCCGACCAGCGTGCCGGGTAGGGTGAGCACCACCGTGTCGCTGCGCTCCAGTCCCGGCGTGTAGATCCGGCCCAGCGCGCCGTACACGGCGGGCAGCAGGTAGAACGCGCCGAGCAGGGAGAGCACCACCAGCGTGGTACGGCGGGCGGCCCGGCCGTCGGGGTTGGTGTAGAAGCGGACCAGCACGTGCGGCAGGCCCATCGTGCCCAGGAACGTCGCCAGGATCAGCGAGTAGGTCGAGTAGAGGCCGTACTCCCGGTCGCCGGCCAGGGGCAGCGCCCAGGTGGCCGCGTCGTGCGCGCTCAGCCCGGGGGATCCGTCCGCCCTCCAGGCGATCAGCAGGAACACCACGGGCACGGCGAGCGCGGTGAGTTTGAGCCAGTACTGGAAGGCCTGCACGAACGTGATCGACCGCATGCCGCCGGAGATCACATTGACCGCGACCACGGCGGCCACCAGCAGTCCCCCGGCCCAGACCGGCGCGCCGGTGACGGTCCGCAGCACCAGGCCTGCGCTCTGGAACTGCGGCATCAGGTACAGCCAGCCGATCAGCACGACCAGCACGCTGGCCACCCGCCGCACGGCCATGGACTCCAGCCGCGCCTCGGCGAAGTCCGGCAGCGTGTAGGCGCCTGAGCGGCGCAGCGGCGCGGAGACCAGGACGAGCAGCACCAGGTAGCCGCCGGTCCAGCCGACCGGCAGCCACAGCATGTCGGCGCCGTAGGCGAGGATCAGGCCCGCGATGCCGAGGAAGCTCGCCGCCGACAGGTACTCCCCGCCGATGGCGGAGGCGTTCCACAGCGGGGAGACGCTCCGGGAGGCGACGTAGAAGTCGGAGGTGGTCCGCGACAGCCGGATGCCGAACGCCCCGATCAGCACCGCGGCCAGCACCACCAGCACGACCGCCGTCACGCCGTAGGCCGTGCTCATCCGGCCCGTCCCGCCCGCGGCCCGCGCGGTCCCCGGGACGCGCTCACCGCTCGCGCTCCACCAGCTCGGCGAAGTCGCGTTCGTTGCGTTCGGCCTGCCGCACGTAGAGCCAGGCGCCCAGCACGAAGGCCGGGTAGATCAGCCCGGACAGCACCGCCCACGGGAGCGGGATCCCCGCCAGGCGGACCGCGCGCAGCTCCGGAACGAGCAGGAACAGCAGCGGGAGCCCGCCGACCACGCAGGCGAGCACCGTGCAAACGAACAGGGCGAGCCGGAACTGGGTGCGGACCAGCGAGCGCATGTAGACCTCGCCCAGCCGGGTCTGCTCGTCGATCTCCCGGCTGACCGGGTAGCGGGGATGGCGGGCGGCCGTGGTGCGCGGGCTGGTCACCACCTCCCGGCGCGGCCGCTCCCCGTCTCTGCGGGCCCGCTCGCCCTCCCGGCGGGAGCGCTCCCCGTCCCGGCGTGCCCGGTCGCGTTCCCTGGTCATTCCGCGCGCCCCCTGCGCGCCCGGCGGACCAGCAGGTCGCGCAGCTCCCGGGTGTGGCGTCGGCTGACCGGGATCTCGGTCTCGCCGATGCGGACCACGCAGCGGCCCGAGTCGATGTGCAGCTCGTCGATGTGCTTGACCGCGACCAGGTGGCTGCGGTGCACCCGGACGAACCCGGCCGAGGCCCAGCGCTCCTCCAGCGTCGCCAGCGAGATGCGGACCAGGTGGCTGCCGGTCGTGGTGTGCAGCCGGGCGTAGTCGCCCTGCGCCTCGACGTAGCGGACCTCGGTGCTGGCCACGAACCGGGTCACGCCGCCGAGCTCGACCGGGATCGTCCCGGGTTCGGCGCGGCCCCCGCCGTCGCCGTCCGGAAGCTCGGCCGAGACGCACACCCTCCGGATGGCCTCGGCCAGCCGCTCGGGGCGGACCGGCTTGAGCAGGTAGTCCTCGGCCTTGAGCTCGAAGGCGTCCACCGCGTGCTCCTCGTAGGCGGTCACGAAGACCACCTTCGGCGGGTTGGCGAACTGCGACAGCAGTCTACCGAGCACCACCCCGTCCAGGCCGCGCATCCGGATGTCCAGGAAGACCGCGTCGATCGGCCGCCCGTCGGCGATCGCCCGGTCCAGGGCGCGCAGCGCGGCCGCCCCGTCCCTGGCCAGGGAGACCTCGCCGATGCGGGGGTCCGCCCGCAGCAGGTAGGCCAGGTCCTCCAGGGCGGGAAGCTCGTCGTCCACCGCCAGGACGCGCAGGCCGGTCACGCTCACTCCTCCGGGTCGTTCACCATGGAATCCCTAGAGGGTGATGAATCAGACATCAGGTGTCAACAGTATCCGGGCTGTTCAACGTGTCCAGCAGCGTCCGGTGGCGGTGCAGGATCAGCATGAGCGGGACCACGAGCACCAGCATCGCGACTCCGCCGGCCACCGCGAGGGTCCGCAGGCCGAACGTCCCGGCCACCAGGCCGCCCGCCAGCGCGCCGACCGGCATCAGGGCCCACAGCACCGTGCGGATCGCCCCGAGCACCCGGCCGAACAGGTGCGGCGGGATCAGCGCCTGGCGGACCGACATGGTCACCACGTTGGACACCACGGTCCCGATGGCGCCGACCGTGCAGGCGACGGCGAGCATCGGCACGGACGGGAAGGTCCCGATGAGCACGAAGGTGACCGCGGGGACCCCGGTCCCGGCCGCCATGACCAGCGGCCTGGGCAGCCTGCGGGCCAGGGGCGCCGCGACCAGCCCGCCGGTCACGCCGCCGACCGCCGCGGCGAGCAGGAACCAGCCGAACGTGGCGGGCGGCAGGTCGAGCAGGTCCACCACGAACAGCACCAGCATCGCCATGACGGCGTTGAACGCCCCGGCCGCCAGCGCGACGATCAGGGTGATCCCGCGCAGCAGCCTGTGGTTCCAGAGCCAGCGGACGCCCTCGGCCATCTCCGCGCGCAGGTTCGCGGGCCCGTCGCCGTTCCGGTCGGCGCGGTAGTTCCCCGGGAGGAGGAGCAGGAGCGCCCCGGCGAGCAGGAAGCCCAGCGAGTTCGCCAGGAACGGGAGGGCGGCCAGGGCCACGAACAGCGCGCTGCCCAGCGGGGCGCCCAGGAAGCTGTCGGCGACGACGATCGCCGTGTGGATCCGGCCGTTGGCCTTCTCCAGCTGGTCGCGCCGGACCACCAGGGGCGTCATGGCGTGGACCGCGTTGTCGTAGAGCGTCTCGACGGCGCCGAGGGCGAAGGCCGCCACGTAGAGCATCCACAGGGCCGCCTGCCCGGTCATCACCGCCGCCGCCAGCAGGCCGACCACCGCGGCCCTGACCAGCTGGGCGGCGATCATCGCCCGGCGCCGGTCCAGCCGGTCCACCAGCGCCCCGCTGACGATCGCGAACAGCACCCACGGCAGGAAGGTGAGCGACGACAGCGCCCCGACGAGCACCGGGTCGCGGGTGAGGCTCACCGCCAGCAGCGGCAGGGCGACCTTGCCCACGCCGTCCGCCAGGTTGGACGTGGAACTGGAGGAGAACAGCACCCAGAAGCGCCGTCCCAGCCCTTTCTCCGCAGGAGGGGCCGGTTCCGGGTCGGCGGCCGGTTCCGGAGCGTCGGTGCGGCTGGTGCTCATGAACTCTCCGAATCAGGGGGGGCGGGTTCGGACCGTACAGGCAGATAGGCGATCTTGACATAACTTGTGCGATATCTCCACTACTACGTGACATCTCAAATTCGCGGAAGAGACCGCCCAGGCCGGAGAGGCCGGACCGCGTGCGCGCGGGCGGCGGGAACGCCGGAGCTCAGCGGGCGGAGACGCCGGGCCGGTACTTGGGCAGGCGGACGCTCACCTTCGTCCCGGCACCCTTGCCGGTCTCCGCCACCAGCCCGTACTCGTCGCCGTAGACCTGGCGCAGCCGCTCGTCCACGTTGGCCAGGCCCACGCCTCCGGCCCCGGAGCGCTCGTCGGCGTCACCGGCCAGGATGCGGCGGAGCCGGTCGGGCTCCATGCCCACCCCGTCGTCCTCGACGCTGATCCGGCACTCCGCCCCGGCGTCCTCGGCGACGATCGAGATCCGGCCGACCCCGGGCTTGCTCTCCAGGCCGTGCCGTACCGCGTTCTCGACCAGGGGCTGCAGGCACAGGAACGGCACCGCCACCGGGAGCACCTCCGGCGCGATCCGCAGGGTGACCTGGAGCTGGTCACCGAAGCGGGCGCGTTCCAGGGTCAGGTAGCGGTCGATGGAGCGCAGTTCCTCGGCGAGCGTGGTGAACTCCCCGTGCCGCCGGAAGGAGTAGCGGGTGAAGTCGGCGAAGTCCAGCAGCAGCTCGCGGGAGCGGTCGGGATCCGAGCGGACGAAGCTCGCGATCGTGGTCAGCGAGTTGTAGATGAAGTGCGGGGAGATCTGCGCCCGCAGCGCCCGCACCTCCGCCTCCATCAGCCGCGTCCGCGAGCGGTCCAGCTCGGCCAGTTCCAGCTGGGAGTCGACCCAGTTCGCCACCTCGTGGGTGGCCCGGACCAGCCCTGCCGAGGCGTGCCCGCCGTAGGCGGCCAGCGAGCCGACCACGCGGCCGTCGGTGGTGAGCGGCACCACGACCGCGAACCGGATCGGGCACTCGGGCAGCTCGCACGAGACGACCTCAGGACCGAGGACCTGGGTGCGGCCGTCGGCCAGGGTCCTGGCCGCGTTGCCGAACGCCTCGTGGGAGTGGTGGTCGCCCTCTCCGTCGTAGACCAGCAGCCGCTGCTCGTCGGTGATGGCCAGCGCCGGGGAGCCGAGCAGCTCGCGCAGGTGCCGGGAGGCCTTCTGGCTGCCCGCCTCGGTCAGCCCGGCCCGCAGCGGCGGCGCGGCGAGCGAGGCGGTGTGCAGGGTCTCGAAGGTGGCCCGCTCGGCCGGGCTGCTGCCCAGTTCCCGCCGGCCGCGCAGCACCCGCCAGAGCACCAGGGCGGGGATGCCGGCCAGGGCGGCGACCAGCAGCACGGCGACGACGGGTTCCACGTCCCGGACCATATCCGGCCCGGTCTTCTCCCGGCGACCCCGGCGCCCGGACACGCCCGCGCCCGGGGGCCGCGGTGCGGCGCCCGGGCGCGGGGACGGTTTCTCCGGTGAGGCCGGCCGGGACCGGCGGGGATCAGACCCCGGCGGGGACCTTCGGCGCCTCCTGGCCGAGGTGCGCGCGGAGCTGCTCGCCCTCGATGTCGACGTTGGGCAGGGCCCGTGAGAGCCATCGGGGCAGCCACCAGGCGCTGTCGCCCAGCAGCGACATGACCGCCGGCACGATCGTCATCCGGACCACGAAGGCGTCGATGGCGACGCCGATGGCCAGGGCGAAGCCCATCGACTTGATGATCGCGTCGTCCATGAGCACGAAGCCGCCGAAGACGGAGATCATGATGAGCGCGGCGGCGGTGACGACCCGGGCGCCGTGCCCCATGCCGTTGACGGTGGCCTGCTGCGCGGTGTCGCCGTGGACGAAGTCCTCCCGCATCCGGGAGACCAGGAAGACCTGGTAGTCCATGGCGAGCCCGAACAGGATGCCGATGAGCAGGATCGGCAGGAAGCTGACCAGCGGGCCGGGCGTGTCCAGGCCGACCAGGTCCGCCAGCCACCCCTCCTGGAAGACCGCGACGGTGATGCCGAAGGTGGCGCCCACGGTGAGCAGGAAGCCCAGGGCCGCCTTGACCGGGACGAGCACCGAGCGGAAGACCAGCATCAGCAGCAGCACCGAGAGGCCGACGACGAGGAGCAGGTAGACCGGGAGCGCGTCGGAGAGCTTCTCGGAGACGTCGATGCCGAGGGCGGTGGCGCCGGTCAGCGCGACCTGCGCGCCGCCGATCCCGGCGACCCGGTCGCGGACGTCGCGGACGAGCGTCTCGGTGGCCGCGTCGGTGGGACCGGTGGCCGGGACGATGGTCAGGATCGCGGTCGTGCCGTCGGCGTTGAGCTGCGGCGGGGCGACCGCGACGACCCCCTCGGTGCCCTGGATCAGCCCGGCGGCCTCCTTGGCGGCCGTCCCGGTCGCCGCGGCGGAGTCCGCCGAGACGACGGCGATCAGACGGCCGTTGAACCCGGGACCGAAGCCCTCGCCGATGAGGTCGTACGCCTCGCGCGCGGAGGAGCCGGCCGGCGCGGTGCCCGCGTCGGGCAGCGCCAGGCGCATGTCCGCCGCCGGTACGGCCAGCGCGGCCAGGCCGATCACTCCGGCGAGGACGACCGGGACCCGGTGGCGGGTGACGACGCGCGCCCAGCGGAACCCGAAGCCGCCGTGCTCGCCGGCGCCGGGCTCCGGCGCGGCGGCGCGGACCTTGCGGGGCAGGATGCGGCGGCCGGCGAAGCCGAGCAGCGCGGGCTGCAGGGTGATCGCCACCAGTACGGCGACGGCGACGGTGCCGGAGGCGGCCAGGCCCATCACGGTCAGGAACGGGATGCCGACCACCGCCAGGCCCGCGAGCGCGATGACCACGGTCGCCCCGGCGAAGACGACGGCCGATCCGGCGGTGCCGACGGCGCGCGCGGCGGCCTCCTCGGGCTCCAGGCCGTCGAGCAGGTTCTGCCGGTGCCGGGAGGTGATGAACAGCGAGTAGTCGATGCCGACGGCCAGGCCGAGCATGAGGGCGAGGACCGGGGCGGTGCTGGTCAGCTCGATGGCGCCGCTGAGGGCGAAGAGCCCGGCCATGCCGGCCCCGACGCCGATGAGCGCGGTGAGCATGGTCATCCCGGCGGCCACCAGCGACCCGAAGGTGACGACGAGGACGACCGCCGCGACGGCGACGCCGAGCGCCTCGGTCGAGCCGATCTCCGGTTCGGCCGACATCACCTCGCCGCCGTGCTCCACCCGCAGGCCGGCGGCCTCGGCGGCGGCGCCCGTCTTCCCGTAGGCGTCGCGCTGGGCGTCGGTCACCGCGTCGGCGCGGCCGGCGAACTGCACCTGGATCAGGGCGTACCGGGCGTCGGGAGAGACGGCGCGGACCTGGAACGGGTCGACGGCGGCCACCACTCCGGGCAGTCCCGCGGCCTCCTTCACGACCGCCTGGACGGCCGCCTGCTCCTGCGGGGAGGAGAGCTGCCGCCCCTGCGGGGCGGCGACCACGATGGTGCCGGTGGTCCCGGCCGCCTGGGGGAACTGCTTGCTCAGGGCGTCGAGCGCGCGCTGCGACTCGGTGCCGGGCATGGTGAAGTTGCTCGCCGTGGGGCCCATGAAGGCGGCTGCGGTCCCGCCGAGGGCGGCCAGCGCGGCGAGCCACAGGACGAGGACGAGCCGCCGGTGGCGGAACGAGGCTCGGCCGAGCCGGTACAGCAGGGTTGCCATGAAGCGTCCTTGTCGGGATTCATCAGTCTTGTTGGATGGCGACGTGTCGGATGGAGACATGCCTGAACAGCGGAGGAAGGGACGAGGGCGGGGCCGCTCCGGGGCGGGGTCAGTCCGCGGGCAGGCCCAGTGCGCGCGCCGCGCTCCGGACCAGATCCCCCCGGATCCCGCTCCCCTCGAGCCCGCCGGACGCCGCGCAGGCGGCCGGGACTCCGCCGAGGACCAGGAGGGCGGCAGTGCGGGCCTCCGGCTCCGGCGAACGGCCGGCGAGCGCGTCCAGGAGCCGGTCCGTCATCTCCTGCACGCCCGCGAACGCCATGCTCCGGAGCAGGTCCTGGATGTCGTGGTAGAGGATGACGACCTCCCGCCGGAAGCGGAGCACGAGGTCGACGAACCCCTCGACGGCCGCGAGCCGTACGGCCCGGTCGTCGAGGACGGCCAGGCGGGCGTCGAGCTCCCGGAAGGCCGCGACGGCCGGAGCGAGCAGTTCGCTCAGGATCGTGTCCTTGCCGTCGAAGTGGTACAGCAGGGCGGCCTTGGAACAGCCCACGGCCGTGGCGATGTCCTGCAGCGACGTCCCCCGGAAACCGCCCGCGGCGAAGAGCCCGGCCGCCGCCTCCAGGATCTCCCGGCGGGTGCCGGGGCGGGCGCTGCGTGACACGGAAACCACCTCCCCTTCAAGGATGCCTGTCCGATCGGTCAGGTTCTGACCGATCGGACAGTTTCCGGGAGTGGTTTACGTCACAAATTGTCCGTTTTGCAGCGGGCGGGGGCGCCGCGCCGCGCGGGCCGCTCCCCCGAGACCGCGTCCCGGCCGGATCACCAGCCGACCCGGGCGGCTCCCGAGACGAGGGCCCTGGCGATGACCATCCGCTGCACGTCGTTGGTGCCCTCGCCGATGGCCATGAGCGGCGCGTCACGGTAGAGGCGCTCGACGACGAACTCCTGGGAGTAGCCGTAGCCGCCGTGGACGCGCATGGCCTCCATCGTGGTGCGCAGCGCGACCTCCGAGGCGAAGTACTTGGCCATGGCGGCCTCGGCGTTCACCGCGCCCCCCTCCGAGCGGGTCGCCGCCCAGTAGGTGAGCAGCCGGGCGGCCTGGATGTCGGTGGCCATGTCGGCCAGCTTGAGCTGGACGGCCTGGAAGTCGGCGATGGGCCTGCCGAAGGCGTGGCGCTCGCGGGAGTAGCCCAGCGCGGCGTCGTAGGCGCACTGGGAGACGCCGACGGCGCGGGCGGCGATGTTGATCCGGCCGAGTTCCAGCGCGGACAGGGCCTGCTGCATCCCCCGGCCCTCGACGCCGCCGAGCAGCCGCGAGACCGGCACCCGCACGTCCTCCAGGACCACCTCGCAGGTCTCGGTGCCCTTGTACCCGAGCTTGGGCAGGTCCCGGCTCACGGTGTAGCCGGGCGTCCCGGCCTCGACCAGGAGCAGGGACATGCCCCGGTGGGCGGGCTCGGTGATCGAGGTCTTGACCAGGACGGGCATCGGGTCGGCGTGGCGGGCGTTGGTGATCCACGTCTTGGTGCCGTTGACCACGTAGTGGTCGCCGTCGCGGACCGCCCGGGTCCGGATGCCCTGCAGGTCCGTGCCCGCGCCCGGCTCGGTCAGCGCGATGCCGGTACGGCGGGCTCCGGTGGCCAGGTCCGGCAGATAGGCCTTGCGCTGCTCCTCCGTCCCGTGCTCGGCGATCATCCACGCGGCCAGCGAGTGGGAGCCGAGCACCCCGGCCACGCCCATCCAGCCGCGGGCGATCTCCTCGAAGACCAGGGCGAACGAGACCCGGTCCAGGGCCAGCCCGCCGTACTCCTCGGGGACCGTCATCCCGAAGAGCCCCATCTGCTTGAACCGCTCGACGATCTCGGTGGGGTAGCGGCCGGTCCGCTCCCACTCCGGGGCGACCGGCACGATCTCGGAGTCGACGAACTCCCGCAGGGTCCGGCGGAACATCCGCTGCTCGTCGTTCAGTTCGAAATCCACGAACGGGTCCTTTCAGCCACCGGGGGAGGCCGGCGCGATCCTCAGATCGTCAGAGGGCCGGTCTTGGCCTGCGGGAAGTACTGCTTGTCGTGCGGGGCGTCGCGCTTGTAGACCATCACGCTGCGCCGCCAGGACATGACCTCGTCGCCGTCCTGGTTGAGCCCGCGGGTCCGGCAGGTGACGATCCCGGCGTACGGCCTCGACGCCGACTCCCGCTTCTCCAGCACGATCGACTCGGCGTAGAGGGTGTCGCCCACGAACACCGGGTGGGTCAGCCTGATCTCGTCCCAGCCGAGGTTCATCAGCGCCGTCTGGCTGACGTCGATCACCGAGATGCCGAGCACGATCGCCACGGTCAGCCCGGAGTTGACGATGATCCTGCCGACCGGGGCGCGCTCGGCGAAGTGGGCGTTGAAGTGGTTCTGGTTGGTGTTCATCGTCAGCAGCGTGAACCAGGTGTTGTCGGCCTCGCTGATCGTGCGGCCGAGCGGGTGCTGGTAGATGTCGCCGACGGCGAAGTCCTCGTAGTAACGGCCGAGGCCGGGTTCGTGCACGGTCACGGTCTCTCCCTGGACGGCGAGACCTCGACGCTAGTGGGCAGATCGTTGCACGGTCAATGGCCTGTACGGATCACGGTCCCGCGCCGCGGGACCGGCCCGGCCGGAGGCGGGTGCAGACGCCCCCGGCGTCGTCCGGCGGGGCGGGACTCCCGGGGCGGGCGGGTCGCGGGGCCGCGCCTCGCGGACCGCCCGCCCGGTTCCCGTCGGGCGTGCCTACCTGGCCGCCCTCCTGCGCCGCAGCATGCGGACCACGAGCATCGCGACCGCGCCCGCCACGGCCATGGTCGCGACCGGCCTGCGGCCGGCCTCGGCCGACACCCTGCCCGTCGCGTGCCTGACCTTGGCCGGGGTCGCCTCCCGGACCGCCTCCAGCGCCCCGGGGCCGGCCTCCTTGACGCGGTCCACCAGGCCGGTGGCGGTGGAGGCGGTGGCGTTGCCCATGCGCTTCAGGTCGTCGCCGACCTGGGCCGCGGTCCCCTGGACGCGGCTCTTCAGGTCGTCGCCCATGTGGGCCGCGGTCTCGTGGACCCGGCCCTTCACGTCGGTCTTGTGGGCCAGCGCCTCCACGGTGTCCCCCAACTCGCGGCGGGTCTCCTCGATGTCCCGCCGTACGGCCTCCTCGCTCGCCGTCCCGGCGGGCGCGGCCGTACGGTCGTCCCCGACCGCGTGGAGCGTCCCTCTCCTCCGCTCGTCCGGGGTCTCGTCGGCTCCGAGCCGGTCGTCTCCGGTCTCGCCGGACGGCGTGCCCCCGGTTCCCGCGGCCGGCGACAGCCCCGGCTCCTTGGGCTGGATGTTCAGGGAGCCGCGCTCGTCCGGGGGCACGGGCGTACCGATCTCCTGTCTGCGGGCACCGGTCGTACCGGCCTCTGTGAGGTCCCGGCCGGGCCGGCCCGGGTCGGTCTCGCTCATCGGTGGGCCCTCTCCTTCACGGCGTCGATGTCGTTCTTGACGCTCCGGATGGTTCGCTCGGGGGCCGGCGAGCCGATCTCGTCGACCTGGCGCTTGCCCAGCAGCCCCAGGAGCCCGGCCGCCGCCAGCAGCACCGCTCCCACGATCGCCGCGGCCGCCCACGCGGGCAGCACCTCGGCGAGCAGTATGATCACGGCGGCCACCACGGCCCCGGCTCCGAGCAGGGCCACGGCCCCGGCTCCGCCGAACAGTCCTGCTCCCCGCCCCGCGTGTCTCCCCTTCTCCGCGAGCTCTATCTTGGCCAGGCGGAGCTCGTCCCTGACCAGACGGGATACCCCTTCCGAAACCTGCCGGACCAGTTCGGCGGTGGAAAGGGATTCCTTTGTCGCGCTCGTCATGACATGCCTCCTCCCTATAGAAGTAGGCGTCTACCCGTTCTGGCCGCGGCAAACCTCCGCGTGACCGGGACCGGGTCTCCCCTCCGGCCCCGGCCACGGCTCTGGAGCGCGGGCGCGGCCCCGGAGGCGCCCCCGCCTGCGGCCTCAGGAACCCCGGTGCGCGCGACCGGTCCGCGGAGAGGACGGCCCGCCGCTCACCGGTCATCTGGAACGTCATGAATCGTCCGGAGGGATTCCACGCTAGGTCTCCGGCCCCGGGCCCGGCATCGCTCAGGAGGCTGATCCGGCCGTGACCGGCGCGGTACGCGGGGCCCCGCCGTACGACTTCTGCGGTATGCCCGCTCAACCGGCCGCCCGATGAGGAGGGTGCGTCCGGCTGGCTAGCATGCCCGGATGCGCGCAAGGATGACGGCGTGGGCGGAGCGCGCGGGCGGGCTCGACCCCCGGCTCGCGGACGCGGCGTTCGCCGTCGCGCTCACCGCGGTCACCCTGGTGTGGGCGGCGGCCGACCACGGCGGCGCGTGGCGGCGGCCCGACGCGGTCGCGATCGCGCTGACCTGCGCGGCCAACCTGCCGCTCACCGTGCGCAGGACGGCCCCGCTGACGGTGCTCCTCGTCTGCGCGACCGCCTCGGTCTGCCACCACGCCCTGGGCTACCAGCCCAACGTGAACAACTTCTCCCCCATGTTCGCCCTCTACAGCGTCGCCGCCCAGCGCCCGCTGCCGCTCATGCTGGCCGGGGCGGCCGCGGCGACGGCGGTGTGGTGGTGGGCCGCGATCACCGCGGAGGACGGCCTGGCGCTGCTGAACGCCGTGCAGGGGGTGGCGATCGTCGGGGTCACCTGCGTGTTCGGCATCGGCAGACGCCGGCTCGCCGAGCGCAACCGGTCTCTGGCCGAGCTCACCGAACGGCTCCGGCGCGAGCAGGAGGACCGGGCCAGGCGGGCGGTCACCGAGGAGCGGGTGCGCCTGGCCGGGGAGCTGCACGACATCGTCGCCCACCACATGTCGGTGATCTCCGTGCAGGCCGGGCTGGCCCGCTACGTGTTCTCCAGCGACCCCGGTACGGCCCGGGCCGCCCTGGCCACGGTCGCCGACACCAGCCACGAGGCGCTGGAGGAGATGCGGCGGCTGCTGGCGGTGCTCCGGCTGGACGGGGAGCACGGCGACGGCGGTCGCGGGGGCGTCTACGACCCCACCCCCGGCCTCGGCCAGCTCGGCCAGCTCGTCGAACGCGTGCGCGCCGCGGGGGTGCCGGTCGAGGTGGAGGTGACCGGGAGCGCCCGGCCGCTCAATCCCGGGATCGAGCTGTGCGCGTACCGGGTGGCGCAGGAGGGGCTGACCAACGTGATCAAGCACGCGCTCCCGGCCCGCGCCAGGGTCCGGGTGCACTACGGCGGCGAGCAGCTGTGCGTCACGGTGACCGACGACGGCGCCTCCCCTCCGCGGCCGTCCGGCGGGGGCGGGCACGGGTTGATCGGAATGCGCGAGCGCGTCAGGCTCTACCGGGGCACGGTGGTCTCCGGTCCGCTGCCGGAGGGCGGGTTCCGGGTCTCGGCCACGCTGCCGCTGCCGTCGGTCGGCGGCGACTCCGGCAGGAGGTGAACCGGGTGGACGGCGGCTTCGGTGAGCGGGGAAACGAATGATCAAGGTGCTGGTCGTGGACGACCAGATCCTGGTGCGGGCCGGGTTCGCCGCGCTGATCCGGGCGACTCCGGACCTGGAGGTGGCCGGTGAGGCATCCGGCGGCGAGGAGGCGGTCCGGCTGGCCGCCGCCGTACGGCCCGACGTGATCCTGATGGACGTGCGGATGCCGGGCCTGAACGGCATCGCTGCGACCGGGCGCATCCTCGCCGCCGCCGGGCAGCCGCCGCCCAAGGTCCTGATCCTGACCACCTTCGACCTGGACGAGTACGTCTACGACGCGCTGCGCGCCGGGGCCAGCGGCTTCCTGCTCAAGGACACCCCGCCGGAACGGCTGATCGCCGCGGTCCGCGCGATCGCCGCGGGCGACATGTTGTTCGCCCCGACCGTGACCCGCCGCCTCGTGGAGGCCTACACCAGCGGCCGCGACTCCGCCCTCGCCCCGGACGCCGGGCTCGGCGCGCTGACCGCCCGGGAGATCGAGGTCCTGCGCATGGTCGGCCGCGCGCTGTCCAACGGGGAGATCGCCGGGGAGCTGCAGGTGAGCGAGGCGACGGTCAAGACCCACCTCAACCGGGCGATGGCCAAGCTGGGGCTGTCCAGCCGCGCCCAGGCCGTCGCGCTGGCCTACGAGACCGGCCTGGTGAGCCCGCGCCCCCGCTCCTAGCCCCGGGCGGGGGCGGGTCAGCGGCCGGCGCGGAAGATGACCACCAGCACGCGCAGGCCCAGGACCGCGCTGACCACCAGCAGGTTGTAGCCGAGCAGTTGGAAGAGGCCGACGTCGTCGGTGACGGACGGCCCGCCGGAGGTGCCGAGCAGCAGCACGGCCATGATCCCCGTGGTGGCCGCCAGGACGGTGAGCAGCACCTGGTGGAGCAGGCCGGTGACGTGCCGCCGGTCGCGCTCGTCGGCGAACAGCCGCACGTTGACGCCGAACCGGCCGTGCTCGGCGGCGGAGGCGATCCGCTCCAGCCGCCGGGGCAGCCGGCGCAGCATGGGCAGCAGGCTGAGGGCCTCGGCCGCGGCCGTCTCCCGGATCCGCTCCGGGGCGGCCTGCTCGGCGATGTGCCGGGTGGAGAAGGCCCGTGCCTCGGCGACGACGTCGAAGCCGGGCGCCAGCCGGGCGAGGGTGCCCTCGACCGTCGCCAGCGCCCGGAAGACCGCCGCCACCTCGGGCGGGACGGACAGGCCGTGCGCGGCGACGATGCGGAACAGGTGGCCGAACATCTGCACGTCCGGGGTGACGCCGGCGACCAGGTGGCGGGCCATGAACCGGCCGAGCTCGCGTTCCAGCTCGCGCTCGTCGATCTCGTCCGGGCGCGCCACGACCTCCAGCAGGGCGTCGCCCACCCCGAGCGGGTCGCCCCGGTCCAGCGCGATCAGCAGGCGCTGCAGGGCGCCGCGGAGCGAGGCGTCGAGCCTCCCCACCGAGCCGAAGTCCAGCAGCGCCAGCCGTCCGTCGGCGAGCAGCATGATGTTGCCCGGGTGCGGGTCGGCGTGGAAGACGCCGTGCAGCATGATCTGGCGGAGCAGCGTCTCGAACAGGGTCCTGGCGAGCCCCTCGCGGTCCGCCCCCTCCGGTACGGCTCCGCCGAACGGCACCCCGTCCAGCCGCTCCATCACCAGCACCCGCCGCCCGGACAGCTCCGGGTGCGGCGCGGGGACGCGGACCGGCTCGCCGGCGTCCCGGGCGTGGGCGGCGGCCACCGCCGCCATGTTGGCGCTCTCGACCCGGAAGTCGAGCTCCTCGCGCAGCGCCGCGGCGAATCCCTGCGCCAGCTCGGTCACGCCGAACGCGCGGCCCCAGCGGGTCCGCCGCTCCAGGGTCCGGGCCAGGCGGGCCACGATGTCGAGGTCCTGCTCCACCACGGCGGCGATCCCCGGCCGCTGGACCTTGACCACGACCTCCTCCCCGGTCGTGAGCCTGGCCCGGTAGACCTGCGCGATCGAGGCCGCCGCCAGCGGCTCGCGCCCGAACTCGGCGAAGGTCCCCGCCACCGGCCCGCCCAGCTCGGCGGCGAGCACCGGCTCGATCTCCGCCCACGGGGCCGTGGTCACCCGGTCCTGGAGCAGCCGCAGTTCCTCGACGAACTCCGGGGCCAGCAGGTCGCTCCGGGTGGACAGGATCTGACCGAGCTTGACGAAGGTGACGCCGCCGTCGTCGAGTGCCTGCCGCAACGACCTGGCCAGGCGGGCCCTGCTGGAGGGGGCGCCCAGGTCGGGGTCGCGGCCGCGCAGGTAGGGGCCGAGGCCGTGCCGTACCAGGACGCGGGTGATCGCCAGGTAGCGCCGGGTCCTGGCCGTACGGCGGCGCAGCCCCCGGACGGCCTCCAGCGGTCCGGGGAACGAGCCCGGCGGCACCAGCGCCTCGGCGACCACCAGGAACACCATCCCGGCCAGCAGCGCGCAGAACACCCCGAGGAAGAGGAACCAGAGGGGGGTGATGCCGGGGTCGTCCGGCTCCACGCCGCTCGCGAGCGCCTGCATGATCGGCCCGCCCACGGACATCGCGAGCACTCCGGCCAGCACCGTGCGGACCACCCCGAACCGCAGGTCCAGCAGGCGCCGCACGACCACCGCGAACCCGGCCAGCAGCACGGCCACCGTGACCGCGAAGGCCGCCGTCACCATGAAGTCCATGCGATCCCCGCTTCCCGGTAGACGACGGCCGACAGACTAGATCATCCGCGGGAGGGCCGCGAGGTGGCGGAGGCGCGGGAATGCCGGGGACAATGGGAACCTTGTTCCGTTGAGGACCCCGCGGGTCGAGGATCCAGAGAGAGGCGGCGCGCTCGGATGGCACAGATCGTCGGTGGCGGACGCCCGGTCAACGACGCCGAACGACGGGTCATCGCGCACCTGCGGGACAACGCGCCCGCCGACTGGCTGCTGCTGCACAACATCGAGGTTCCGCGGGACGACGACGTCTTCGAGGTCGACCTGATCGTGCTGACCGGCCACGCGCTCTGCGTCCTCGACGTCAAGGGCACCCGGGGCCGGATCGAGGTCTCCGGGACGCGCTGGTTCCCGGCGCGGCGCAGCGCGTTCGGCTCCCCGGTGAGCAAGCTGAGGGCCAACGGGCGGGCGCTCAAGGGCCTGCTCGCGCGCGAGCGCCGCGAGCTGGACCGGATCTACGTCGACAGCGTCGTGGTGCTGACCGGGAACGGCGCGCGGCTGGTCGACCCGGCCGGGCGCGACTCCCGGCACGTCACCGACCTGGCCGGCCTGATCGGCACGCTGGGCGACCCCTCGCGGGTCCGGCGCGGCTACACCACCGACACCGGGCCGTACCGCACCGCGATCATCGAGGCGCTCAACGGCAGCGTGCGGCGGTCCACCGCCCCTCCCCGGTTCGGCAACTGGGAGGTGGAGGAGGAGCTCGGCGGCGACAACCGCGTCACCGAGTACCGGGCGGTCAACGCGACGGTGCCGGACAGCGAGACGGTCCTGCTGCGGGTCTACCGTGCCGACCCGCTGGCCGAGGAGAAGCCGAGGGCCGCCGAGCGGCGGCTGATCACCAACGCCTACCAGTCCCTGACCAGGATCCCGCCGCACCCGTGCGTCGTGCGCTCCCGCGACTTCTTCGCCGTCGACGACGAGAGCCGGTTCGTGCTGGTCCTGGACGACGTGCACGGCCAGGCGCTGCACCTGCACCTGAGCCCGTCCGGGCGGGAGGCGCTCGCCCCGGAGGCGCGGCTGGACGTCGTGGAGGACATGCTGCGCGGCCTCGCCCACGTCCACGCCAACAACGTCATCCACCGGGCGCTCAGCCCCGCCTGCGTGCTGGTGGCCGAGGGCGCTCACGCGATGCTGACCGGGTTCGACTACGCCAAGCCGGGGCCCCGCCAGCACACGGTGGCCAGCGAGCTGCCCAACGTGCTGGACACCCACTACGTGGCGCCCGAGTGCCAGGCCAGGCCCGAGCTGATGACGGCGGCCTCCGACGTCTACGCGGCCGGGGTGGTCGCCTTCCAGCTGCTGACCGGCGCCCTGCCGCCCGCGAGCCCCGACGCCGGGCCCGCGTCCGGCGCGCAGGGCCGGGGACTCCCGGCGGGCGGTGTCGCGGCCGAGGTGCTGGACCTGCTGCGCCGCATGCGCGACCACACCCCCGCCAAGCGGCCCTCGGCGGCCGAGGCCCTCGACCTCCTGATCCGGGCGCGGCAGGCCCGGCAGGACGCCGTCCGGGCTCCGGCCGGGCCTGCTCCCGGACCGGCCTCCCGGGAGCCGGCCCGGCCGGAGCCCGGACGGCCGGGCCTGCTCCGGGAGGCCTTCCGCCGCATCTCGGGCAAGCGGGCCTGACCTCCCGGCGGTCTCCGGGACCCGGCCCCGCCTCTCCGGGGTGCGGCCGGCCGGGAGCGGAAACGCCGATCCGGGGTCCGGAATTCGACAAAACGTTTTAAATCATTCGAGCGAAGAAGACGTACGCATCCAGCTTTCCAGTGCCCAGAAACCCCCGAATCAGGGACATTCAGGGAGAGGTATGGCGCGCGAGACAGGTGACACGTTTTAATCATCGGTGTTCCCTACGCTTCCTCCCGGAAGGGCGTCCATGCACCGCGCCTCCTTCACCCTCGACCCCGCCTTCTCCGTCGGCACCGTCGACCCCCGGCTGTTCGGCTCGTTCGTCGAGCACCTGGGCCGCTGCGTCTACACCGGCGTCCACGAACCCGGCCACCCCGCCGCCGACGAGCACGGCTTCCGCCGCGACGTGCTGGACCTGGTGCGCGAACTGGGCGTCACGGTCGTGCGCTACCCGGGCGGCAACTTCGTCTCCGGCCACCGCTGGGAGGACGGCGTCGGCCCCGTCCGGAAGGCCCGCCTGGAGCCCGCCTGGCGGTCGGTCGAGAGCAACGAGTTCGGCCTGGGAGAGTTCGCCGCCTGGGCGCGGGCCGCCGGGATCGAGCCGATGATGGCGGTCAACCTCGGCACCCGCGGCGTGCAGGAGGCCTGCGACCTGCTGGAGTACGCCAACCACCCCGGCGGCACCCACCTGTCGGACCTGCGGGCCGAGCACGGCGCGGCGGAGCCGTACGGCATCCGGCTGTGGTGCCTGGGCAACGAGATGGACGGCTCCTGGCAGATCGGGCACCGGCCCGCCGCCGACTACGGCAAGCTCGCCGCGGCCACCGCCCGCGCCATGCGGATGATCGACCCGGGTCTCGAACTGGTGGCCTGCGGCAGCTCCCACCACGGCATGCCGACCTTCGGCGCGTGGGAGGAGGAGGTCCTGTCGGCCGCCTACGACGACGTCGACCACGTGTCGCTGCACGCCTACTACCGGGAGGAGGACGACGACCCGGCCGGCTTCCTCGCCTCGGGCTCGGCGATGGAGGCCTTCATCGAGGACGTGGTGGCCACCTGCGACCACGTGCGGGCGAAACTGAAGCGGCGCAAGCGGATCACCCTGTCGTTCGACGAGTGGAACGTCTGGTACATGCGGCCGATGGAGGAGGAGGCCCGGCCCTGGGAGCGCGCGCCCCGGCTGCTGGAGAACACCTACTCGCTCACCGACGCGGTCGCCGTGGGCGGCATGCTGATCGCCCTGCTCCGCCACGCGGACCGGGTCAAGATCGCCTGCCAGGCCCAGCTGGTCAACGTGATCGCGCCCATCATGACCGAGCCCGGCGGCCCCGCCTGGCGGCAGACGATCTTCCACCCGTTCGCCCAGGCCTCCCGGTACGGCCGGGGCGAGGTGCTGCGGGTCGAGCCCGTCTCCCCCGTCGTCGAGACCGCCGCCCACGGCGAGACGCCGCTGCTGCACGCGACGGCGGTGCGGGACGGGGAGGGCACGGTCACGGTCTTCGCCGTCAACCGCGCGCTGGACGGGCCGATGGAGCTGACCGCGGACGTGCGGGCCCTGAGCGACGGGCTCCGGGTGCTCTCCCACGAGGTGCTCGCCGACGACGACCGGCACGCGAAGAACACCCGCGAGAACCCCGACCGGGTACGGCCCCGCCCCGCGGCGGACGGGACCGCGGTGGACGGCGGCCGGCTCCGCGCCGTGCTGCCGCCGCTGTCCTGGAACGTCATCCGCCTCGGCGGAGCGTGAGACCGGGCACCGGGAACGATCCCCCGCGTCCGGCCGGATCTCCTGCAGGCCGGGCACCTCCGGGTGCGGAACGGGGGAAGGAGGGGAAAGGTCAGGGGGAGTCGGGCAGGTGCCCGGGGATGAGCGCCAGGTTCTGGATCGCCGCCAGGCCGTACTGGGCGGCGTCGTTGGTGGAGACGAACGGCGCCTCGGTGACCGGCATGAGCACGGCCGGGCCGCGCACCTCGGTCAGCCGCCAGTCGCTCTCCCGCTGCAGCGGGTTGACGTTGAGCCGGTCGCCCTCGTCGTGGAAGAACTTCCGCCAGGCGAGCCGGGCGAGCCCGGCGTCGCCGGTGCGGGCCGCGGCGTAGGCGGCCAGCCTGCTGTGCGCCTGGATCATCGAGATGCCGGAGAGCGCCCGGCCCACCTCGGCGGCCTGCCGGTCGGCGGGGGCGAGGTAGAGCCGGCAGTAGTCCAGCCACGCCCGCTCGAACTCCGGCATGTCCACCAGGTCGATCAGCTCGGCGCAGATCTCCGGGAGCCCGAACAGCGCCGACAGGTGGGAGACCTCGACGGCCTCCCGGGTGGTGTCCAACCGCCCGGTGGCCAGGTCCAGGCGGGCCTCGCCGGTGAGGAAGCCGTACGGCAGCGCCGCGATGTCCGCCATGGTGCCCAGCAGCCGGTCCCGGGCCCGCTCGTCGCCGTGCCGTTCCCAGCGGGTGAGCCAGGCGGCGGCAAGCGCCCCCCAGTCCACGCCGAGGCCCACCGCCAGGGCGGCGGGGTCGGGGGTGTAGGCGTCCCGGCGGACCTTGCGCAGCGGGTCGAGGGCGAGGAACGTCTCCTCGGGCGCGGACAGCTCGTCGAGCAGGTCGCCGGTGCGCTCGTCGGCGGTCAGGTAGTAGAAGAAGCGCCGGTAGGCGGCGTTGGAGACGCGCAGCTGCTTGCAGCTGCACCCCCAGTGCTGCACGTTGTGCCGCGAGCCCAGGCCCTTCCACCGGCCCAGGTGGTGGACGTCGACCTCGCCGGTGTGCCGGGTCATGGCCTCGGCCAGGCGGAACACCTCGGCCCGCCCGGTGCGCAGGTACTGGTACCACAGCCACAGGTCCGGCGAGAGCTCGGAGTTGTCCCACGCGTAGCCGCCCACGTCGTAGCGCCAGGTGTGCCGGTCGGGATCGTAGGCGTGCATGACGTCGCCGTAGTCCCAGAACCCGTACCACCGGCGCTCCTCGCGCTGACGGGCGTAGAAGCCGGTCAGGAAGTCCAGCCGGTCCTCGATGGCCGCGGCGGCCGGGGTGGACCGGTCGGGCGGCGACCAGGCGCCGAACACGCCCGCCGCCCGCAGCCGCCCGGGGGCTGCGGTCAGCAGGCCGGGTGCCTGGAGCAGGTCGGCGTACTCGGCCAGTTCGGCGGCCGGCGGGGTGGCCGGGCAGGCCCGCAGGGTCAGCTCGTGGGTGCGGGCGACGCCGTGCGGGTCGCCGAAGCCCGGCTCGTGGTCCTCGTAGGTGATCTCCAGGCCTTCGAGCTGCCCGGAATGGGTGTCCTGGCCGAGCCCGTCGTGCCAGAAGCGCAGGTCCATGGCAGGCGCGCCGGGCGACCAGAGCCAGACCGTGGCCGTGGCCACGCCGGTGGCGGCGCCGCGGACGTCGAGCCGCGCGGGGTGCAGCTTCCAGAAGTCGCGCAGGCCGAAACCGAGGCCGCCGCCGGTCCCGCCGACGTAGCCGTACCCCCGCGACCGGGTGCCCGCCGGGATGGTGACCCAGGCGTGGCCGGGCGCGGTGCGCTTGCGCAGGGTGAAGCCGTCGGCGCTGCCCTGGTCGAGGGTGTAGTCGTTCCAGGCGGGGATCAGGTGCAGGCGCCCGGCCACCTCCGGGTCGCCGATCCCGCCGGTGGGGCGGCCCTCGACCTGCGCCCGCCGTACGGCCCCGCCCGGATCGCGGCGCAGGCCGGTCAGGCCGCGGACGGCCTCGGTGAGGAAGCCCTCCGCCCCGGCCAGCCGGACGTGCCGGTCGTGGAGCCCGTCGCGCATGACCACGTCCGCCCGCAGGCCCAGCCCGGCGAGGAAGTCGCGGGAGGCGTCGCCGTCCCAGACGAAGCTGTGCACGACGCGCACGTCCGCCGCCCCGGCGTAGAAGTACAGGCGCACGGTGAACGGCAGCCAGGACGCGTCTTCCGGGGGACCTTCCGCGGGGTCCTCCGCCGCGCTCTCCCCGGTGGTCCCGTCGGGGACGTGCCGCCCCTCCAACCGGACGACCGCGCGGACCGGGCCGTCCTGCTCGACGACGGCCCGCCGGACCTTCCCGGTGTACGGCGTGCGGACGCGCGAGCCGTCCTCGTCGGGGGTATCCTGGCGCAGGCTGACCAGGCGCACCCCGCGCGCGATCTCGGTGCCGCCGTGGGCGACGGAGGTGATCAGGTCCGTCCCGGACAGGACCCAGGCGACCGGTCCGGTGGCCACCCGCAGCACGTCGCCGTCGCGGGTGACCGTCACCGGTTCCTCCGGCGCGGCGGGCTCGGCGCCCGGGACCAGCTCGTAGGACGCGGCGGGTGCGGCCTGCGGGCCGATGGCGTGGGCCGACCACTTGACCGAGCCGTCGGGCCAGGTGGCGGTGGTCCAGCTCTGCACCGGGACGCCGCCGGCGAGCGCGAACGGCGTGCCGGGCGGTACGGCCCCGCGCGCCCAGGGCACGCCCCAGGTCACGCCCTGCCGGCACGGCCGCTCCAGCCAGCGCAGCTCCGTCACGCCCCCGGCCGTCACTCCTTCACCGATCCGATCAGCACGCCCTTGGCGAAGTACTTCTGCAGGAAGGGGTAGAAGAACAGGATCGGCAGCGTCGCGATGACGATGACCGCGAACTTCAGGCCCTCGGCCGGGAAGAAGACCGAGTCGAGCTGGGCCAGCGCATTCTCGGCGTCGGCGCTGGTGAGCTGCCGGACCAGCACCTGGAGCGTCCACTTGCTGGAGTCGTCGATGTACAGCAGCGGCGACATGTAGTCGTTCCAGATGCCCACCGCGTAGAACAGCGAGAACGTCGCGATGATCGGCTTGGAGAGCGGGAGCACGATCTTGAAGAAGACGCCCGTCTCGGAGCAGCCGTCGATGCGCGCCGCCTCCTCCAGTGCCTGCGGCAGCTCCTGGAAGAAGCTCTTCACGATGATCAGGTAGAACGGGTTGATCGCCAGCGGGAGGATCAGCGCCCAGTAGCTGTCGAGCATTCCCAGGTCGCGGACGACCAGGTAGGTGGGAATCATGCCGCCGCTGAAGACCAGCGTGAAGATGACCAGGTTCAGCACGAGCGCGCGGCCCGGCAGGTACCGCTTGGCCAGCGGGTAGGCCATGGTGAACGTCAGCATGACCTGGACCAGCGTGCCCACCGCCGTCACGCAGATCGTGGTGACCAGGGCGCGGACGAACGTGCCGGTGCCGAAGATGTACGCGTAGGTGTCGGTGACGAACTTCTCCGGCCAGAGGAAGAACGGCCGGGTGGCGATCTCCGACTCGGTGGCGAACGACGCCGCCAGGACGTAGAGCAGCGGCAGCACCGTGATCAGGGCCAGGCCGATGAGCAGCGCGATGTTGAGCGCGTCGAAGACGCGGCTGCCGAAGGACTTGTAGTGGTTGACCGACATGCCGGGCGCTCCCTAGAACAGTCCGCGCTGGCCCAGGCGCTTGGCCAGCCAGTTGGAGCCGAAGATCAGGACGACGCCGGCCAGGCCCTTGAACAGGCCGACGGCGGTGGAGTAGCTGAAGGCGCCCTGGGTGATGCCGACGTAGTAGACGTAGGTGTCGAACACGTCGGCGACCGAGCGGTTCAGCGAGTTGGTCATCAGCCAGATCTGCTCGAAGCTGGCGTCGAGCAGGTTGCCCGAGGTGAGGATGGCCATGACCACGATCGTGGGGCGGATGGCGGGCAGTGTGATGTGCCAGAACTGCCGGGCGCGTCCGGCGCCGTCCATGCGGGCCGCCTCGTACAGGTTGGGGTCCACGCCGGCCAGCGCCGCCAGGTAGATGATCGTGCCCCAGCCGGTCGCCTTCCAGAGCGTCTGCATGACGATGATCGGCCGGAACCACTCCGCCTGCGCGACGTAGTCGGTCGGGGGACCGCCGAGCACGCCCTGGATGAAGTTCGCGACCACCCCGAAGTCCACCGCGAACAGCAGGTAGGTCAGGGAGGCGACGATCGTCCAGGACAGGAAGTGCGGGATGTAGATCAGGGACTGGATCGAGCGCTTGAGCACGTTGATCCGGAGCTCGTTCAGCAGCAGCGCGACGATGATCGGCGCGGGGAAGACGAAGACGATCGTCAGCAGCGCGAGGATCAGCGTGTTGGAGAGCAGTCGGCCGAAGTCGGGCCCGGTGAACAGGTCCTCGAAGTGCTTGAAGCCGACCCACTCGCTGCCGGAGTAGCCGAGGAACGGCACGAAGTCCTGGAAGGCGATCGTCAGGCCGTACATCGGCAGGTATTTGAAGACCGCGAAGTAGACCAGGCCCGGCAGGAGCATCAGGTACAGCCAGCGGTAGCGCAGCAGCGCGGCGCGGACCGGCACCCTCGCGGGACCGCGCCCGGGCTTGGGGGCCGCCTGCGCGGGAGGCGGCGCCAGGTCGGTGGCCACAGCGGCCTCCTTTCACCGGAAGGGGCCCGGGTCCGCCGGGCCCCTTCAGGTCGGGTCGGGTCAGCTGCCGCCGAGCTTGGCGTGCAGGTCGTTGATCTCGGCGATCACCTGGTCGCCGCCGCTCTCGTGCCAGCGCCTGACCTCGGCGCGGAGTTGCTCCTCGGTGATCTCACCGGCCAGGTACTTCACCCGGGCGTCGGAGACGATGGGGTCGAGGGTCGCGCCCTTGCTGACGTAGGTGGGCGAGACGATCGGCAGGGTCGGGTTGTGCACCGCGGTCTGCAGGTCGAGCTCCACCAGCTCCTTGCGCAGCCGCAGGTTCTCCCGCTCGGCCTCGCTGGCCGGCATCGCCTCGTAGACGCCCATGCCGATGGTGGCCCAGGTGCCGAGCTGGATGAAGGCGAAGTCCACGTCGTTGTTGATGGTCTTCACGGCCGGGTCGTCGTCGCCGACCGGCACGTCGAAGCCGTTCTCCAGCGTGAAGTTGCGTCCCTCGATGCCGTTGGCCAGCAGGGTCTGGCCCTCCTTGGTGGCCAGCCTGTCCAGGGCCTTGAGCACCTCGTCCAGCTCGGCCTCGGTGCGCACGCTCTGCTTGGAGATGGCGAGGAAGCCGTTGTAGCCGTCGAAGGGGTAGGAGAACTTCTGGCCGTCGGGGCGCTTGAGGTTGCCGCCCATCGCGAGCTTGTCGCCGTAGTTCTCCGGGTCCTGCTCCTTGAGCAGGCCGTACATCTGCGTGGCCCGGACGTTGACGTCGATGATGATGCCGCCCTTGCCCTGGTAGAACGGGTCGTTCCACTTGCCCGAGTCGAGGGTGGCGAAGTCCGGGTTGACCAGGCCCTCGTCGACCATCTTCTTCAGCCACCGGTTGGCGGTGTAGAACTCCTCGGTGTCGAAGGCGGGCACGAGCTTGCCGCCCCGGTCGCCGTAGCAGTTCGGGGCGCCGAACCAGGTCTCGATCGCGTTGTACGGGCTGGCGCTGCAGAAGACCGGGGTGGGCCACTTGGGGAGGATCAGCCCGTAGGTGTCCTTCTTGCCGTTGCCGTCGGGGTCCTTCTCGGTGAAGGCCTTGGCGACCTCGTAGAGCTCGTCGACGGTCTCCGGGACCTTCAGGTCCAGCTTGTCCAGCCAGTCCTTGCGGTACAGCACGGCCGAGCGGAGCAGCGGGCGGACCCGGTAGATGCCGTAGACCTTGCCGTTGATCGAGGCGTTCCGCTCGGCCTGCTCGGACTTGGCCTTGAGGTTCGGGTACTTGTCCAGCTTGTCGGTGAGCTCCCAGAACGCCCCGGCCTGCGCGGCCTGGACGAACGCGGGGATCTTGCCCTGGACGACCATGACCTGCGGGATCGTGTCCGAGGCCAGCGTGACGTTGGTCTTGTCCTGGTACTCCGCGTTGGGCACCCAGGTGATCTTGAGCTTCTTGCCGACGACCTTCTCGACCGCCCGCTGCACCTCGCCCTCGGGGTCGGGAGCCGTGCCGAAGAGCGGGACCATCATGGTCAGCTCGTTGCTCGCGGCCTTCTGCCCGGAGTCGTCGCCGCCGCAGGCGGCGGCGACGAGCGCGGTCGTCAGTGCGATCGTTCCGGCGAGCAGCCGGCGGGGGGTGGTTCTCATCAGACGCCTTTCGGGTGCAGGTGTGCCTCGTTCTCGGCGAAGAAGCGCAGGCAGAGCCAGGTGTTGAGCTGGATCCAGGCGCCGGCGGCGAGCGCGAGCGCCAGGAAGGGGAGGATCCCGGCCGCGGACACCACCGCCGCCAGGACGAACAGCAGCAGGACCGTGGACGCGGGACGGGCGAGGACCAGCCGCGACGCCCGGGGCAGGCAGGCGAGCGGCTTCAGGTCGTAGTGGACGTACATCGGCAGCAGGTAGGCCGTGACGGCGGCCAGTGCGATCAGCCCCGCCAGGGTCGCCAGCCTGAGCGGTTCGGCCCCCTGCCCGAGGGCCGCGAAGTACCGGTGGTTGCCGTACAGCACGCCCGCCGCCGCCACGAGCGGGAGCACCAGCAGCGAGCCGCGGGCGAACTCCCGGCGGTAGACCGCCGCGAACTCCCTCCAGAGCGGGAGCGACTCGCCCCGGGCGTGCCGCCGGGCGAGGGTGTACGCCGCGACGGTCGCGGGCCCGATCCCCAGGACCGCTCCCCCGGCGAGTGTGAACACGATCCAGGCGAGGTTGAGCCTGGCCGCCCAGACGAGCTCGTCGCAGGCCGCGTGCAGCCTGATCGGCCAGGCGGTCACGGCGCACCGCCGGGCGTGACCCGCAGGTTCGCGTACTCCCCGATCATCGGGGCCATCTGCCGGAAGCCGATCTTCCCGCCGGGCAGCGGGTCCTCGTCCCGCCAGCGGAACGAGACCAGGTCAGCGATCCGGAAGGCGACCTCGCCCCGGTGCACGGTCAGGCGCACCGGGTACGGCCCCTGCGCGTCCAGCGTCGCCGGGAGCGGGTCCGCGCCCTGGGCGACGAGGCGGAAGCCGTGGCTCTTGCGCAGGTTGCAGGTGTGCAGCCGGCGCTCCGAAGGCCACATGCGGCGGAAGTAGGACACATGGTAGGCGTCCAGGTCGCCGTGGTGGTACTGCTCGTAGGGACCGGTCCGGGGCGCGAGGTCGAACAGGTCCTCGCCCTGCCTGCCCCTGGCATGGAAGAACAGGATGCACAGGCCCGGCTCGCGGACGGGCCAGAAGTCCCACTCGACGGTGACGTCCGCGGGGAAGTCCTCGGGGCACCACAGGACGATGTTGGCGTCCTGGCCGTCCTCCGGGGGCCGCAGGCTCTCCAGCCTCATCCTGCCCATGGGGAACGAGATCGCCCCCTCGCCCTCCAGGCGGAAGCCGTCAAGGTCCGCGGGCGAGGCGAGGGGGTTGCTGTACGGCATTCCGTCGCCTTCCTGAGTGTGGCCGTTCTTGTGTGTAAGCGCTTTCCCAACGACCGTCGCCCGCCCCTTCCCACGGGAGGGGCGGCCGGGCCGCCGTGCTCCGGATCGTCGCGCCCGGCCGGTCAGCCGCCCGGCTGCCGGACGATCCGGACGTCGCCCGCCGGCACCGGCACGGGCTCGCCGCCCGGCGCCGTCACCACGGCGTCGTCCCCGGTGTGGTTGATCGCGAACAGGTAGGACCGGCCGTCCGCGTGCGCCCGCCGTACGACCTCGACCCCGGCCGGGGCCCGGGCCGGCGGCTCCACGCGCGCCTCGGCGCAGGCGGCGGCGAGCACCGCGGCCAGGGCGGCGTCGTCGAGCCGGGTGGTCAGGTAGTGGGCCGTTCCCCCGCCCCAGGCGTTGCGGGTCCACGCGGGCGCGCCGGCCGGCGGCCCGTCCGCGTAGGAGTCGAGGACCTCGGCGGTGGTGGCGCGGGCCGCCTCGCTCCAGATCCGGCCGGTGCCGCCGCCGGCCAGCCGGAGCGCGCGGCCCGGGGGCAGCGGGAAGAACTCCTCGGTGCTCACCCCGAGCAGCTCGCGCCAGGCACCCGGGTAGCCGCCGAGCCGTACCCGGTCGTGCTCGTCGACGATGCCGCTGTACGGCCCGGCCACCGCGACGCCGCCCCGCCGGACGAACCCCTCCAGGTTCGCCGCCCCCGCGTCGCTCACCAGGTAGAGCGCGGGGGCCAGCACCAGGCGGTAGCCGGACAGGTCGCCCTCGGGGTGGGCCAGGTCGCAGGTGATCCCGGCCCGCCAGAGCGCGGCGTGCCAGCGCTTGGCCTCCTCCGCCGGATCCAGGTCCCCGGAGGGCTGGGCGGGGTGGTCCTGGGCCCAGACGCTCGCGTGGTCGAGCAGGATCGCGGCCTCGGCGCGGACCGTGCTCCCGGCCACCTCGGCCAGGCCTGCCAGCTCCGCGCCGAGCGCGGCCGTCTCCCGCCAGACCTTGGTCCCGGTGCCGGCGTGCGGCAGCATCGCCGAGTGCCACTTCTCGGCCCCGGCGCGCGAGGCCCGCCACTGGAAGAACATGATCGCGTCGGCTCCCCTGGCCAGGTGTGCCAGGGAGTTGCGGCGCAGCTCGCCGGGGGCCTTGGCGAGGTTGCGGCCCTGCCAGTTGACCGCGCTGGTGGAGTGCTCCATCAGCAGCCACGGGCGGCCCCCGTTCAGGGAGCGGGCGTAGTCGGCGGCGAAGGCCAGGTCGATGTGCGGATCCTCGCGCCCGCCGATCAGGTAGTGGTCGGTGGCGACCACGTCCACCTCGGCGGCGAAGGCCCAGCAGTCCATGTCCCAGTGCGCCCCGGCCATCAGGTTCGTGGTGGCCGGGACGTCCGGGGTGATCTTCTTCAGCAGGTCCCGCTCCGCCGTGTAGAGCTCGACCAGGGCGTCGGAGCTGAACCGGCGGAAGTCGAGCTGCTGGCCGGGGTTGGTGAAGCTCGGCGTGGCCCGGGGCGGCAGGATCTGCTCCCAGTCGCTGTAGCGCTGGGACCAGAACGCCGTCCCCCAGGCGTCGTTGAGCGCCTCCAGGGTGCCGTGGCGCCCGCGCAGCCAGGCGCGGAACGCCTCCGCCGAGGCGTCGCAGTAGCAGCGGGCGTTGTGGCAGCCGTACTCGTTGTGCACGTGCCACACGGCCAGCGCCGGGTGACCGGCGTACCGCAGCGCGACCCGCTCGGTGATCTCCAGGGCCTTGGCGCGGTAGACCGGCGAGCTGGGGCAGAATCCCTGGCGGCTGCCGTGGTGCAGCCGCCGCCCGTCGGCGTCGACCGGCAGGGCCTCGGGGTAGGCGTGTGCGAACCACGGCGGCGGCGCGGCGGTCGGGGTGGCCAGGCAGGCCTCGATGCCCGCGCCGGCCAGCAGGTCCAGCACCCGGTCGAACCAGCCGAAGTCGTAGACGCCCTCGGCGGGCTCCAGCAGCGACCAGGAGAAGATCCCGGCGCTGACCCGGGTGACGCCGGCCTCGCGCATCAGCGCGACGTCCTCGGCCCAGGTCTCCTCGGGCCACTGCTCGGGGTTCCAGTCCCCGCCGTAGGCGATGCCGCCGCGCATACCGCCCACCGCCCTTCACGTCGAAGAACAGCACCCGCTGTTACCGTTAACACGGGTGTGTCACGCCCAGCACGGGTGTGTTACGTCTGCTTTACCGGGGATTAAAACGTTCCTCTACCTGGCGCACAAGCCCCTTTCCCTGTCCCCCGGTGGCGGCCGCCCCGGCGAACCCGCACAATGGGTCCGTGCCGCCCGCGGTTTCCGCAGGCAGGAACGTTGCTTCGCGGATCCTCCGGCACTCCCCCAGCCCGCCCGGGTTACCCGAACGTTACCGACCGGAAGATCGCCGGATCCCCTTCCGGCCCCCGATGGAGAAGAACGTTTCAATCCGGGCCTCTCTCCGAGGAGATCACTTTGTTCGTGGACATGCCACTCGACCGGCTCCGCGCGTACCTGCCGGCCCGCCGGGAGCCCGCGGACTTCGCCGGGTTCTGGGAGCGGACCCTGTCCGAGGCCCGCGAGCACGAGCTCGGCGCGGTCTTCACCGAGGTGGAGACCGGTCTGGCCGAGGTGCGCTGCTCCGACGTGACCTACGCCGGCTTCGGCGGCCACCCCGTCCGCGGCTGGCTGCTGACCCCGGCGCGGGCCGCCGGGCCGCTGCCGTGCGTGGTGCAGTACATCGGCTACAACGGCGGGCGCGGCTTCCCGCACGACTGGCTGCTGTGGCCGAGCGCGGGCTGGGCGGTGTTCGTGATGGACTCGCGCGGCCAGGGCTCCGGCAACCGGCACGGCGACACCCCCGACCCGGCCGCCGCCGGCGGCCCCTCCGCGCCGGGGCGGCTCACCCAGGGCGTCTCGTCCCCCGAGGACTACTACTACCGGCGGCTCTACACCGACGGCGTGCGCGCCGTGGAGGCCGCCCGCTCCCACCCGCTGGTGGACGCCTCGAAGGTCGTCGTCTCCGGCGGCAGCCAGGGCGGCGGCATCGCGATGGCGGTCGGCGCGCTCGTGCCCGACCTGCTCCACGCCTTCGTCGACGTGCCGTTCATGACCCACATCCGGCATGCCACCGAGATCACCGACGCCGAGCCGTACGCGGAGCTGGCCCGGTTCTTCACCGCCCAGCGGCACCGGGTGGAGGAGGTCTTCGCCACCCTGGACTACTTCGACGGGGTGAACTTCGCCGCGCGCGGCACGACGCCCGCGCTGTTCTCCGTCGCCCTGCGCGACGGGGTCACCCCGCCCTCGACGGTGTTCGCGGCCTACAACCACTACGCCGGGCCGAAGGACATCCGCATCTGGCCGTACAACGGCCACGAGGGCGGCGGCTCGGCGCAGGTGGTCGAGCAGCTCGCCGTGGCCGCCGGACTGCGCTGAGGTCCGGCGGGGGCGGGAGCGGACCCCGCCCCCGCCTCACAGGCCCCGGCCCCCGTCGAGCCGGTGGTAGAACGGGCTGTCCGGAGTGATCTCCCCCCGGCGGACGGGGCGCGCGGTGACGGCCGAGGCGTACAGCGCGGTGGCGAACTCCATCGCGCGCCGCCCGTCGGGACCGCTCGCGGGCGGGCGCTCCCCCCGTTCGAAGGCGTCGAGCAGCGGGCCGAGCTGCGCCCCGTGGCCGCTCGGCACGTCGTGGGGCGGGTTCCACAGCGGCGAGGTGGAGCTCCAGTTCTCGTTGCGGTGGCCGTACAGGTGGCGCAGCTCGACCGTGCCCCCGGTGAAGTCGAAGCGCAGGTAGCTCTCCTCGCGCGGGGACAGCACGCTGGTGACCACGCTCGCCATCGCGCCGCCCTCGAAGCGCACCGCGGCCACCGAGACGTCCTCCGTCTCGATCCGCCGGTCCAGCCGCCCGGCCATCGCGCGGACCTCCGTCCACTGCCCGAGCACCGAGAGCATCAGGTCGATCTGGTGGATGCCGTGCATCAGGGTGGTGCCGCCGCCCTCGGCCCCCCACCGCCCGCGGTACGGCACCGCGTAGTAGTCGTGGTCGCGGTACCAGGCGGTGACGCACTGCGCCACCAGCGGGCGGCCGAGCGCCCCGGCCGCCGTCAGCTCGCGCAGGTGGTCGGCGCCGGAACCGGAGCGCTGCTGGCAGACGACCGCGGCGTACGGCCCGGCGGCCCCCTCGGCCGCCTCGATCCGGTCGTGCTCGGCCATCGACCGGCACAGCGGCTTCTCGCACCACACCCACGCCCCGGCCTCCAGGCACGCGACCGCCTGGTCGGCGTGCAGGTGCGAGGGGGTGCAGACGAGCACCAGATCGGGCCGCTCGGCGCCGAGCATCGCGGCCAGGCCGGTGTAGGCGGACGGCACGCCGTGCTCGGCCGCGAAGGCCTCGGCCCTGGCCCCGTCCACATCCACGACGGCCACCGTCTCGACGCGGGAGCGGTGCTCCCGTACGGCGGGCATGTGCCCGTGCGCGGCGATGGCGCCCGCGCCCACGATTGCGGCTCGGATCACAGGATGACCTAACATCTAGAACGTTTTCACATCGCGAGCGGGAGAGGTCGCCGCTCTTTCCTGGGATGTTAACGTCATCTTCCTCACCGGATCCCGGCGTCGGCCGGTATATGATTGATACGTTTTAATAACTGCTCGCGGCCACGGCCCCCCACCGCGGCCGGAGCGCGTCAGTAGCGGGGCCGGGTGCGCTTGCCCGTCAGCCTGGACAGGAGGGTCCGCGCCTTCTGCTGGTTGCGCGGATCGCGCGCCATCGCCTTGGCCTTCTCGAGGTTCCTGCGCCCCTGGGGCGTGCTCAGGTAGGCGCGGAGGCGGGATATCAGTGATGCCATGTCTCCTCCATCGTCGTGTGGAAGGACGGCTACCCCGTGGAGCGCGGTCCAATCGGCGGCCGGGCGACGCGTCAGGAGTCGACGAAGCTCTCCGGGACCATCACGCGCAGGCCGTTGGGGACGGTCCTGATCGTGATGGGGGTGCGCAGCCGCACCTCGCCGTCGACGTCGGCGGCCATCGGCGGGTCGGTCTCCAGGTACATCTCGGTGCCCAGGACGAAGGGGCCGCCCGCGAGGCTGCGCCAGCGGCCCGTGCTCGCCCGGACCAGGGTCTCCAGCAGCAGCCGCAGACGCTTTCCCGAGCCGAGCTGGTAGGCGACCAGGAGCCCGTTGTCGATGCTGATGTCGCGGGCGACCTGCCAGCCGCCGTGGAAGCGGCCGTTGGCGATGTTGAGCTGGTGGGTGAGCAGCTCGTGGCGCTTGCCGTTGGCCGTGATGAACGCGCGGAACGGCCGGTGGCCGGGAAGGATCGTCAGGGCGGTGAGCGGGTAGGCGGCCCGGCCGAGGAGGCGCTTGAGCCAGGGCCTGACCGTCCCGGCCACCTCGACCGAGACGCCGAAACTGGTCAGGTTGGCGAACTCCCGGTCGCCGGCGATGCCCAGGTCGATGTCGGCGACCTTGCCGGTGCGGAAGATCCGGATCGCGCCGGCCAGGTCCAGCGGGAGGCCGAGGCTGCGGGCGAAGTTGTTGGTCGTGCCCAGCGGGAGCACGCCGAGGGCGACGTCGCGGTGGGCGACGTGCTTGACGGCGGCGCTGAGCGTGCCGTCGCCCCCGCCCACGACGAGCAGGTCGGGCTTGGCGTCCAGGGCCGCGTCCAGGGTGGCGCGCAGGCGCTTGGGGTCGTCCACGGGGAAGACGCCGAGCAGGTCGAAGCCCTCGGCACGGAGCGTGCTCAGCACCCGCGGGTAGCGGTGCCGCCCGCGACGGGACCGCGTGTTGACCACCACGCACACCCTGCCCCCGGTGCGGATGGCCTCGGTGTGCTCGGCCTTGCTGCGAAGCTCGCTCACTCTTCCCCTTTTCACGGAGAGGCTCCCATTTTCACGGAGACGCTCCCGGTAAATGGTAGAGCCCCGCCGTCGGCCGACGGCGGGGCCCTGGCCTCCCGGAGATCCGGGCGGGGCTACTTCTTGGGCGGGGTCACCTGGACGATGACGCCCAGGTTGGCCGGGAGCGGGGCGAGCAGCTTGATCTGCACGCCCAGCGCCTTGCCCTCGTCACCGGGGTTGCCGCTGCCGAGGATGTGGCCGCCGCCGATGTCGGTGCCGTACATCTCGGTGGCCGGGCTGCCGTCGGGGTTGACGACCCGCGTGCTGTACGCCTGGTCGCCCTTGGCGGGGACGACGGCCGAGGCGTCGCGGAGGCGGTAGAACAGGCTGCCGTCACGGAGCTCCAGGCCCGGGTACCAGGTCTTGGCGTCGGTGAAGGTCTTCACCGCCGGGAGCGCCGGGAACTTGGTGCAGTACGCGGTGAACGGCTCGCCCTCGATGCACTCGGTGAACGGGTGCGTCCTGCCGAAGGTGAAGGCCGCGTTGGAGGACTGCGGGCGGGACGGGAGGTTCTTCAGCGCCGACGGGTCCTTCTCGGCGGCCTCGCCGGTCCGGCGGAGCGGCTCGTAGTGCGAGTCGACGACGAGGATCTCGCCCTTGGGCCCGACCGACGGCAGCTCGAAGGTGTGCGCGTCGCCGTCGTTGGCCGGGTAGGCCGCGTCGCGGTACCAGACCAGCAGGCCGGGGGCGTTGTACTTGAGCTTCTCCACCTTCCAGGCGTTCTCGTGCGCCCAGGTGGTGTCGTAGGCGTACTGCAGGCCCTTGTCGAAGCCGTCGAAGTTGCGCCACTCGGCCAGGTAGTACTGGGCGCTCTGCAGGCTGCCGGTGTGCGTCGTCCAGCCCGCGCCGGTGGTGTCGGTGAAGGTGCCCTTGACGGCGGTCCAGCCGTTCTCGCCGCCCTCGACGTCGTCGCTCCACACCGTGGCGCCGCCGGCGGTGACGGAGAAGTCGTCGGAGAACCAGCCGGTGTCCTCGAACCCGGCGTCGGTGGCGTAGCGCAGCCGCAGCTGGATCGTCTGGCCGGCGAACGGGGCGAGGTCGACGTAGTCGTGGCGCCAGCCGTCGGTCGCGCCGGTGAGGCCGTACTTCTTGTTGCCGTAGTCGGCCATCCGCTTGTTCGGGTCGGCGTAGCCGTCGTCGGTGGAGACCAGCGCGCCGGACTCGTCGTAGACCTTCTGCTCGGCCCAGGTGGCGCCGCCGTCGGTGGAGACCTCGACGAAGCCGTAGTCCCAGTCGGCCTCGATGGCGTACTGGTTCCACATCCAGAACCGCTGGTCGGTGCCCGCCGGAACCTGGACGGTACGGCTCAGCTTGACGTCGGCCCAGCTCTGGTCGTTGCCGGACCACCACAGCTTGGCGCCGCTGTGCGGCGTGGCCATCACCACGTTCTTGTCGGGCAGGTTGATGCGGACGCCGTCGGCGGTGTGCTTGGGCGTGCGCGACGACTGGCCGACCGTCAGGGCCTTCGTGCGGTCGCCGGGGTTGACGATCGCCGGGTCGGCCCAGCCGAGCAGCCACTTGGCGTACAGGCCCATGTGGGTCGGCATCGACTGGATGACCGGGCCCGCGTGCGAACCGGAGGACATCAGGTCCCAGAAGTCCACGCTGGTGTCGCCGCCGCCGGTGGCGTCGTAGAAGTCCGGGATGCCCAGGTCGTGCCCGTACTCGTGGGCGAAGATGCCGACCCCGGAGTCCTCCGGCTGCACGATGTAGTTGGAGATCTTCTTGCCGGTGCCGGGGACGGTGTAGCCGCCGGCCACGGCGCTGGAGTGCGCCCAGATGGCGTAGGTGCCCTCGGCCCCGCCGCCGCCGGACTTGTCGGCGCCGGCGTGCACGAGCACGAGGTGGTCGACGACGCCGTCCGGCTCCAGGAGGTTGCCGTCGCCGTCGGCGTCGGAGGTGTCCTCGACGTCGTAGTCGGCCCACGGGAAGTCCGGCTGCTGCTGGGCGAGCGTGTTGACCGCGTCGATGGGGAGCTGGCCGGGGCCGAGCGGGTTGTCGGGGTGGCCGGACATGTCCTGCGGGCGGGTGCCGCAGCGGCCGGCGCCGTACCAGGCCTCCGAGTGCGGGACCTTGATCCAGCCGATCGCCTCACCGGTGACGGTGTAGGCGCCCTTGGACATCTCCTCGTACATCTTCTTCATGGTGTGGCCGGAGATGTCGATGCCCTTGCGCCCGTCCCGGGGGTCGGTGAGGTCCTTGCGGACGCGCTCGGTGATGCCCCGGTCGGAGTAGAGCATCTTGTTGTAGTGCTCCGGGCTGAAGTCCGGAACCCACATCGTGTTGTTGTCCTTGCCCGGGCCGGAGCTCGCCGGGTCGGGGATGTTGTTGTGCAGCGGGCCGTTGAGCTTGGTGCCCGGCGGCTCGGTCACGCAGTCGTTGATGTCGCCGCTGGTCGACTTCGGACGGCTGAAGCCGGAGAAGTCGTCGCCTGCGTTCTCGTTGAACTCGACCAGGAGCGTGAGCAGCTTCGCCTGCTGGGTCTGGCCGGCCTTCTTGAAGATGAAGTCGAACGGGTTCTTGCCCGTCCTGATCGCCCGGGTCTCCCGCGAGGCGAGCATCTTGGCGGCGACCGGGTTGCCCTCGGCGAACTTGCGGTCGTACTCCTGCGCCTGGGCGAAGCCCGAGCGCTTGGCGGATCCGGGCTTGAACCTCTCGTCGACGGTGGTGCTGTCGCCCTGGGCGTACGGCGGCGCGTAGTTGATGTAGTAGTCGCTCGCCGTGGGGACGTACCGGGCGACCGAGTCGTCGGCCTGGGCCGACGCGCCGCTCACGGACAGCCCCGCGGCGGCCAGCCCGAGCACGGGCACGATCGCGAGAAGGCGCCCACGGGCGCCTCTGCCTCTCCTGGACAACGGATACCCTCCCTGCCCGGGTTCGCCGGGCGCGGACGTTCCTGACACGCCCGTATATGCGTGCCGAGCGGGACGTTAGAGGAGAAGGTAAAGCAGAAGTAAAGCATCCGACTTATGTTGTCAAAGTGTGATCAATCGTTTATGTCTGAAAACTGTGACGGAGCGGCGTTTCCACAGGTTGGGGCGGCAGGCCGTACAGTCCCCCTGTGACCGCTATCGCCGACCTCGCCGCCGCGCTCGCGCCCGGGAAGGTTCTGACCGACCCCGACGTGACCGACTCCTACGCCCGGGACCGCACGTTCCTCGAACCCGGCAGGCCTCTGGCCGTCGTGCTCGCCGAGAGCCGTGACGACGTGGTCGCCGTCATGCGGTGGGCGAGCGCGCACCGGGTGCCGGTGGTGCCGCGGGGCGCCGGCACGGGGCTGGCCGGCGGGGCGACGGCCGTCGAGGGGTGCGTGGTGCTGGCGCTGCACAGGATGACCGCGGTCAGGGAGCTCTCGCCCGCCGACGAGATCGCGGTGGTGGAGCCGGGCGTCATCACCGCCGACCTGGACCGGGCGGCCCGCGCGTTCGGGCTGATGTACGCCCCCGACCCCTCCTCCTACGAGATCTCCACGATCGGCGGGAACCTCGCCACCAACGCGGGCGGGCTG
This sequence comes from Thiemannella venezuelensis, assembly GCF_014203605.1. Taxonomy (GTDB): domain Bacteria; phylum Actinomycetota; class Actinomycetes; order Streptosporangiales; family Streptosporangiaceae; genus Planomonospora_A; species Planomonospora_A venezuelensis. Next base: position 38,386 of record NZ_JACHJJ010000014.1, read on the forward strand.
CGCTGCGTGAAGTACGGCGTGACCCGCGACTCGGCGCTGGGGCTGGAGGTCGTGCTGGCCGACGGGCGCGTCCTGAACACCGGCAGGCGGACGGTCAAGGGCGTGACCGGCTACGACCTGACCGGGCTGTTCGTCGGCTCCGAGGGCACACTCGGGGTGATCACCGCGGCCACCGTACGGCTGCGCCGCGCCCCGCTGACCCACCCGGCGACGATCGCGGCGGAGTTCGGCTCGCTGCGCGAGGCGGCGGCGGCCGTGGCGGCGATCATCGCGGCGGGCTGCCAGCCCTCACTGCTGGAGATGCTCGACCGGGCCACCCTGCAGGCCATCGACGACTGGAAGAACATCGGGCTGGAGCCGTCCGTCCAGGCGATGCTGATCGCCCAGTCCGACGCGTCGGACGGGCAGGCCGTGGCCGAGCGGATGAGCGCGCTGTGCACGGAGAACGGGGCCGCCTTCGTCGCGGTCTCGACCACCCGGCAGGAGGCCGAGGAACTGATCGGCATGCGCCGGATGGCCTACCAGGCCAAGGAGCGGCTCGGCGCGTGCCTGGTCGAGGACGTGTGCGTGCCGCGCTCGGCGCTCCCGGACATGATCTCCGCCATCGAGGAGATCGGCGCCCGGCACGGGGTGCTGATCTGCACCGTGGCCCACGCCGGGGACGGCAACCTGCACCCGGTCTTCGTCTTCGAGCACGGCCTGCCCGAACCCCCGCCGGAGGTCTGGGCCGCGGCCGACGAGGTCTTCCGCGAGACGCTGCGCCGGGGCGGCACGCTCACCGGCGAGCACGGGGTCGGGCTGCTGAAGCGGCGCTGGCTGGCGCTGGAGACCGGTCCGGTCGCCGAGGAGGTCCACCGGGGGATCAAGCGGGTCTTCGACCCGCTCGGCATCCTCAATCCGGGCAAGGCCATCTGAGCCGGGAGGCCGGACCGTCCGGAACCCGTGATCGGCAGATCATCCGCACCGGAACCCACACTGGTAGCGTTCTGCCCCACATTACCGAATTTTGTAGGTTTTGCCGGGGGGTTACCGTGGTACAGCCGCTCACGGCGGAGGATCCTCAACGCTTAGGCCCGTTCGAACTGACCGGACGGCTGGGCGAGGGCGGCCAGGGAGTCGTCTACCTCGGGCGGGGGCCCCAGGGCGAGCAGGTCGCCGTCAAACTCCTCCACCACGGCCTGGCGGCGGACGCCGAGGCCCGCGCCCGCTTCCTGCGGGAGGTCTCGGTCGCCCAGCGCGTGGCCCGGTTCTGCACCGCCCCGGTCCTGCACGCCGACCTGGCGGGCAGCCGGCCGTACATCGTCAGCGAGTACGTGCCGGGACCGTCCCTGCGCCAGCTCGTCGACCGGGAGGGCCCGCGGCGGGGGGCCGCGCTCGACCGGCTGGCCGTCAGCACGGCCACCGCCCTGGCGGCGATCCACCGGGCGGGGATCCTGCACCGGGACTTCAAGCCCGCCAACGTGCTGATGGGCCCCGAGGGCCCGGTGGTGATCGACTTCGGCATCGCCAGGGCGCTGGACTCCCCCGGCATGACCGCGACCGGGACGGCGATGGGGACGCCGTCCTATCTCGCGCCCGAGCAGCTGAGCGGCGCCCCGGTGACGTCCGCGGCCGACGTGTTCGCGTGGGGCGTCACGATGGTCTTCGCCGCGACCGGCACGCCCGCGTTCGGCCAGGACTCCATCGCCGTGGTGATGAACCGGATCCTGACCGTGGAGCCGGAGCTGGCCGGGCTGGAGGGGCAGCTGCGCGGCCTGGTCGCGGCCTGCCTGTCCAAGGACCCGGAGGTGCGGCCGACCGCCGAGCAGCTCGTCGTGCACCTCATGAGCGGCACGGTCCCCGTCGCCCCGGTCCCCGCGGCTCAGGGCACGCCTCCGGCCGGGTCCGGAGCGGCGCACCCGTCCCCGCAGGCCCGGCCCGCGAACCCGTCCGCCCCCTCCGCGCGGGGACCGGGACGCGCTCCCCGGCGGCCGAAGGGCCTGCTGCTGGCCGGTGTGGCGGGCGTGGCCGTACTCGGCGTGGCCGCCGGGACGCTGTTCGTCGTCCGGAACGGCGAGAACGCCGCCTCGTCGGTCCGGCTCGCCGCGTCGGCGGACCCGGCCGCCGCCGGAGGCCGGGAGCAGAGCGGTCCGGGGCGGAGCGGTACGGGACCCGCCTCCGGCGACCCGGCGCCGGTCGGGGAGTCCCCGACGCCGGCGCCGGAGAGCAGCCGCCCGGAGCCGGCCGAGATCCTCGAACCGGACGAGTCCCTCGAACCGGAGTACGAGGACTCCCCGCAGGCCACCGGGACCGCGCGGGATCCGGAGCCCGGGCCCAGCCGCCGGCCGGGCAAGAGCACGGCCTCCGATCCGGGAGGCGGGACGGTGGAGCCGGACGACGAGGAGCCCGCGACCGTCGAGCCGCCTCCCTCGACCGCCCCGGCCACCGTCAAACCGACGCCGAAGCCCACCCCGAAACCCACCGTCAAGTCCACGCCCACCGTCAAGCCGACCCCGAAGCCCACCCCGAAGCCGACCGTCAAGCCGACCCCGAAGCCCACTCCGAAACCCACCGTCAAGCCGACCCCGAAGCCGAACCCGTACAAGGCGGCCGCCCTGTGCGGCGCGGGCTTCAAGCAGATCAACGCCCACGCCCTCGGCTCCGGCGCGACCGTCTACCTGTTCTACAACGGCACGAGCAAGAAGAACTGCGTCGTCACCATGTCCAGGTACGTGGTCCCCGGGAAGATCAAGATGAACGCGATCCTCCAGGTGCAGGGCGGCGGGGCGGCGGCCAACCCGGGCAGCTTCACCGCCTACGCGGGCCCGGTGCGGCTCTTCGCCGACAAGAAGTGCGTCATCTGGGGTGGAACGTACGGCGCCGTGTCGTGGAAGAGCGGCTGGAGCCACTGCGGCTGACGTCCCCGCACGGGACGACGCCCGCCCGGCCCTCCCCGGACGACCCGGCGCGGGTCCCCGCGCGCGGGGAGGAGTTCTGTGCCACGCTCTGGACCTGGGCGACCGGCCGGCGGGACCGCCGGCCGCGGCGGAAGGAGACGGTTCGTGAGCCGGTTGGACACCTCCTCGGGCGAGTACCTGGCCCGGCGCGAGGCGATGCTCGCCAAGCTGGCCGAGCTGGAGGCCGAGCAGGCGGGGGCGGTGGCGGGCGGCGGCGCGAAGTACGTCGAGCGCCACCGCGGGCGCGGCAAGCTGCTCGCCCGCGAGCGGATCGAGCTGCTGGTCGATCCCGACTCCGCGTTCCTGGAGCTCTCGCCGCTGGCGGGCTGGGGCAGCGACTTCCCGGTCGGGGCGAGCGTGGTCACCGGGATCGGGGTGGTCGAGGGCGTCGAGTGCGTGATCGTCGCCAACGACCCGACCGTGCGGGGCGGCGCGTCCAACCCGTGGACCCTGCGCAAGACGCTCCGGGCCGCCGACATCGCGCTGGAGAACCGGCTGCCCCTGGTCAACCTGGTCGAGTCCGGCGGGGCCGACCTGCCGACGCAGAAGGAGATCTTCATCCCGGGCGGCCGGATCTTCCGCGACCTGACCCGGCTGAGCGCCGCCGGGATCCCGACGGTCGCACTGGTGTTCGGCAACTCCACCGCCGGGGGCGCGTACGTGCCCGGGATGAGCGACCACGTGGTCATGGTGCGCGAGCGCGCCAAGGTCTTCCTGGGCGGTCCGCCGCTGGTGAAGATGGCCACCGGCGAGGAGGCCGACGACGAGTCGCTGGGCGGCGCCGAGATGCACGCCCGCGTCTCCGGCCTGGCCGACCACCTGGCCGCCGACGAGCACGACGCGCTGCGGATCGGGCGGCGGATCGTTCGCGGGCTCAACTGGGTCAAGCGCGGCCGCGCGCCGGGAGCCGTGCGGGAGCCGCTGTACGACCCCGGCGAGCTGCTGGGGATCGTGCCGGAGGACCTGCGGATCCCGTTCGATCCGCGCGAGGTGATCGTGCGGATCGCCGACGGCAGCGAGTTCGACGAGTTCAAGCCGCTGTACGGCGCCAGCCTGGTGACCGGGTGGGCCCGGCTGCACGGCTACCCGGTCGGCGTCCTGGCCAACGCGCGCGGCGTGCTGTTCAGCGAGGAGGCCCAGAAGGCGGCCCAGTTCATCCAGCTGGCGAACCAGGCGCGCACGCCGCTGGTCTTCCTGCAGAACACGACCGGCTACATGGTCGGCAGGGAGTACGAGCAGGGCGGCATCATCAAGCACGGCGCCATGATGATCAACGCGGTCTCCAACTCGACGGTCCCGCACCTCACGGTCGTCATGGGAGCCTCCTACGGCGCGGGCAACTACGGCATGTGCGGCCGGGCCTACGACCCCCGGTTCCTGTTCGCCTGGCCGAGCGCGAAATCCGCCGTCATGGGGCCGGCGCAGCTCGCCGGGGTGCTGTCCATCGTCGGCCGGGCCGCCGCGCAGGCCCGGGGGCAGGCCTACGACGAGGAGGCGGACGCGGCGATGCGCGCGATGGTCGAGGCGCAGATCGAGGCCGAGTCGCTGCCGTTCTTCCTGTCCGGACGGCTCTACGACGACGGGGTCATCGACCCCCGCGACACCCGCACCGTCCTGGGGCTGTGCCTGTCGGCCGTCAACAGCGCCCCCGTCCCGGAGCCCGCGGGCTTCGGCGTCTTCCGGATGTGACCGTGCCACCCGCTCCCCCCCGTCCGCCCACCGCGTCAGGGTCACCGATCATGATCACTCGCCTGCTCGTCGCCAACCGCGGCGAGATCGCCCGCCGCGTCTTCCGTACCTGCCGCGACCTCGGCATCGAGACCGTCGCCGTCTTCTCCGACGCCGACGACGGCGCGCCGCACGCCCGCGAGGCCGACCACGCCGTCCGGCTCCCCGGCACCCGGCCCGCCGACACCTACCTGTCGGCCGGCGGGATCGTCGAGGCCGCCCTGCGGACCGGCGCCGACGCCGTCCACCCCGGCTACGGCTTCCTGTCGGAGAACGCCGCGTTCGCCCGTGCCGTCCTGGAGGCCGGGCTGACCTGGGTGGGGCCGAGCCCCGAGTCCATCGCCGCCATGGGCTCCAAGATCGAGGCCAAGGCCCTGATGGCCGGGGCCGGCGTCCCCGTCCTGCCCAGTCTGGCCCTCCCCCTCCCCGAGGGCTCCCGCGCCGGTGCGGCGGACGGCCTCGCGGCGCAGACCCGCGACTGGCCGTACCCGCTGCTGGTCAAGGCGTCGGCGGGCGGCGGAGGCCGGGGCATGCGGGTCGTCCGCGAGCCCGGCGGCCTCGTCCGCGAGCTGGAGTCCGCGCGGCGGGAGGCGGAGTCGGCGTTCGGGGACGGGACGGTCTTCGTCGAGCCGCTGCTGGAGCGCGCCCGCCACATCGAGGTGCAGGTCCTGGCCGACGCGCACGGGACGGTCTGGGCGCTGGGCGAGCGCGAGTGCTCCATCCAGCGCCGCCACCAGAAGGTGGTCGAGGAGGCACCCTCCCCCGCCGTCTCCCCCGGGCTGCGCGCCCGGCTCTGCGAGGCGGCGGTCACCGCCGCCCGCGCCATCGGCTACGTCGGCGCAGGCACCGTGGAGTTCCTCGTCAAGGACGACACCGTCGCGTTCCTGGAGATGAACACCCGCCTGCAGGTCGAGCACCCGGTCACCGAGTGCGTCTACGGCCTCGACCTGGTCGGGCTCCAGCTCCGGATCGCCGAGGGCGCGGCCCTGCCGGAGACGCCCCCGGAGCCGTACGGCCACGCCGTCGAGGTCCGCCTGTACGCCGAGGACCCCGCCGAGGACTGGCGCCCGCAGAGCGGCGTCCTGCACCGGTTCGACGTCCCCGGGGCCGGGACCGCGTTCGCCCCGGTCCGCCACGGCCTGCGACTGGACTCCGGCGTCGAGGACGGCTCGGAGATCGGCGTGCACTACGACCCGATGCTCGCCAAGGTGATCGCCCACGGCGCGACCCGCGCCGAAGCCGCCCGCAGGCTCGCCGGGGCCCTCGCCCGGGCGAGGATCCACGGCCCCGTCACCAACCGGGACCTGCTGGTGGAGGTCCTGCGCCACGACGCGTTCCTCGCGGGCGAGACGCACACCGCCTTCCTGGAGCAGCACGGGCTCCCGGGCCGTCCCGCCGTGCCGCCCGCCGTACCGCTGGCCGCCCTCGCCGCCGCGCTCGCGCAGGCCGCGGCGAACCGGGCCGCGGCGACCGTGCAGGCCGCCCTGCCGAGCGGGTGGCGCAACGTGCCGTCCCAGCCGCAGCGGGTCTCCTTCCGGGTCGGCCCGGCGCCCGCTCCGGACGGGGCGGGGGCGGACCAGGGCGTGCACACGGTCTCCTACCGGCTGACCCGCGACGGACTGCGCGCCGACGGCCTGCCCGGCACCGTCCTGGTCGGCGCCGCGCCCGACGCGGTCGTCCTGGAGACCGGCGGCGTGCGGCACCGGTTCGAGGTCGCCCGCCACGGCGGCGTGACGTACGTGGACTCCCCCCTCGGCTCGGTACGGCTCACTCCTCTGCCCCGCCTGCCGGAACCGGTGGAGCGCCTGGCCCCGGGCTCCCTGCTGGCCCCCATGCCCGGTACCGTGCTGCGCGTCGAGGTGAAGTCCGGTGAACCGGTCGCCGCGGGCCAGGTGGTCGTGGTACTCGAAGCCATGAAGATGGAACATCGCATCACCGCGCCCGCCGGGGGCACGGTGGCGGAACTGAACACGGCGCCGGGCCGCCAGGTCGAGGCGGGAGCCGTACTGGCCGTGATCGAGGAGCGGGAATGAGCACCGTGCGCGAGCCGGGGAGCGGAGGAACCAGGTGAACAGGGACGGGGGCTGGCCGGTGGAGCGGCTGGTGCACAAGGAGGTGTCCGGCGGGATCGCCACGATCACACTGGACTCCCCGCGCAACCGCAACGCGCTCTCGGTGCGTCTCCTGGGCGACCTGGAGGACCGGCTCGACTGGGCGCTGGCCGAGGAGGGCGTGCGGGTGATCGTGCTCACCGGGACCGGGCCGGTGTTCTGCGCCGGGGCCGACCTGAAGGAGCAGCGGGCCGAACCCGGCGGCGACGCCCACGGCGCGCCGGTGACCGCCTCGTTCCCGGAGATCATGAACATGATCTGGAACAGCCCCAAGCCGGTCATCTGCCGGCTGAACGGCACCGCCCGGGCCGGCGGGCTCGGCCTGGTCGCGGCGTGCGACTTCGCGATCGCGCCGGACACGGCGTCGTTCGCGTTCACCGAGGTCCGGCTGGGCGTGGTGCCCGCGATGATCTCGGTGACCGTGCTGCGCCGGCTCGACCCGCGGGCCGCGGCCGAGTACCTGCTGACCGGGGAGACCTTCGGCGCCGCCCGCGCCCAGGAGATCGGCCTGCTCACCCGGGCCGTGCCCGCGGAGGAGCTGGACGCGACGGTCGCCCACTACGCGGACATGCTGCTGCGCGGCGGCCCCGAGGCACTGGCGATCACCAAGCAGCTCGTCCGGCAGGTGCCCGGCCTGCCGGTGGAGGAGGGCATGCGCCGGATGGCCGAGCTGTCGGCCCAGCGGTTCACCTCCGCCGAGGGCCAGGAGGGCATCGCCGCGTTCATGGAGAAGCGCCCCGCCTCCTGGATCCCGCGTCCCGGGGAGACCTCCGGCCCCGAGTGACCCCCGCGCGGCGGGAGGGCTCCGGGCAGGGCCCCGGCCCGCTCGCGGCCGGGCGCGCCGCACCGGCCGCGTGCAACCGCGCCGCCGGTGACGTGCGAAGGTAGCGGTATGGGGATCGTTCTGGTGACGGGGGCCACCGGCTACATCGGCGGCCGGCTGGTTCCGGAGCTGCTCGCGGCCGGGCACGAGGTCAGGTGCGCGGCCCGGCATCCGGAGCGGCTGCGGGACCTGCCCTGGGCCGGGCGGGTGCGGATCCTGGCCGGGGACGTCAACGATTCCGGCGCCATGCGGCGCGCCCTGGACGGCGTCGACGTGGCCTACTACCTGGTCCACTCGATGGCCGCGGGACCCGCCTTCGCCGGGCGCGACCGGAGGGCCGCCGAGTCCTTCGCCGGGGCCGCCGCGGAGGCGGGCGCGCGCAGGATCGTCTACCTGGGCGGGCTGACGCACGCCTCCGGAGAGCTGTCGGCGCACATGCGCTCCCGCGCGGAGGTGGGCGAGATCTTCCTGAGGGCCCCGACGCCCGCCGTGGTGCTGCGGGCCGCGGTGGTCATCGGCTCCGGGTCGGCCTCGTTCGAGATGCTGCGGTACCTGACCGAGCGCCTGCCGGTGATGACGACGCCCCGCTGGGTGCGCACCCCCACCCAGCCCATCGCCGTCCGCGACATGCTGCGGTACCTGACCGCGTGGACCGAGGTCCCCGGAGACGTCAACCGCGCCTTCGACGTCGGCGGGCCGGACGTGCTCACCTATGAGGACATGATGCACGGGTACGCCGCGGTCGCGCGGCTGCCCCCGCGGCTCATCGTCCCGGTGCCGCTCCTCTCGCCGAGCCTGTCCAGCCACTGGGTGGGACTGGTCACGCCCGTGCCGGCGAGCATCGCCCGGCCGCTGGTGGAGTCGCTGCGCCACGAGGCCGTGTGCGCCGAGCACGACATCGCCGGGTTCGTCCCCGACCCGCCGGCCGGACTGATCGGCTTCGAGGAGTCCGTCCGGCTGGCGCTGCACCGGATCAAGGAGGCCGACGTCACCACCCGCTGGTCCTCCGCCTCCACCCCCGGCGCGCCGAGCGACCCCCTGCCCACCGACCCCGACTGGGCGGGCGGCAGCCTCTACGCCGACGAGCGCGAACAGGACGTGGCCGCGCCCCCGCAGGAGGTCTGGCGGGTGATCGAGGCCATCGGCGGCGCCAACGGCTGGTACTCCCTGCCCGTCGCCTGGCGTGCGCGCGGCCTGCTCGACCGGCTGCTGGGCGGCGTGGGCCTGCGCAGGGGGCGCCGCGACCCGCACCGCCTGCGGGTGGGGGAATCGCTCGACTTCTGGCGGGTGGAGGAGATCGAGCCCGGCCGGCTGCTGCGGCTGCGCGCCGAGATGCGGCTGCCGGGACTGGCCTGGCTGGAGCTTTCGGTCGCCCCGGCCTCCGCCCGGGAGCCCTCCCCGGACGGCCCCGCCCGGGCCGTGTACCGGCAGCGTGCGCTGTTCCATCCGCACGGGCTGCTGGGTCACGCCTACTGGTGGGGCATCGCCCCCTTCCACAGCCTCGTCTTCGGCCGGATGCCGCGCAACATCGCCCGCGCGGCGGAGTCCGCGCGCCGGCGGCACTGACCTGGGCGGCCACGGAGCGGCGGCGGCCTTGATCGCGGGCGGGGCAGGCGGTTGGATGGCTGACTGGAACAATCGTCCAGGGCCGTACGGCCGAAGGAGGCCCGATGCTCCGCATCGCCAACTGCTCCGGCTTCTACGGCGACCGGCTCTCGGCCGCCCGGGAGATGGTCGAGGGCGGGCCGATCGACGTGCTCACCGGCGACTGGCTGGCCGAGCTGACGATGCTGATCCTGGCCGGAAACCGGCTGAAGGGCAGGCCCGGCTACGCGCCGACGTTCCTGAAGCAGCTGGAGCAGGTCCTGGGGACCTGCGTGGACCGGGGCATCAGGATCGTGTCCAACGCGGGCGGGCTGGACCCCGCCGGATGCGCCGAGGCCGTGGCCGAGCTGTCCGGCCGGCTCGGCCTGGCGGTGCGGGTCGCCTCCGTGACCGGCGACGACCTGACCGGGGAGCCCGAACTCCTCGACGGCGCGGTGAACCTGGACACCGGCGAGAGACTGCCCGCCGCCCCGCTGACCGCCAACGCCTACCTCGGCGGGCGGCCGATCGCGGCCGCCCTGTCCGCGGGGGCGGACGTGGTGGTGACCGGGCGGGTCACCGACGCGGCGCTGGTCACCGGACCGGGCATCTGGCGGTACGGCTGGCGCCCCGGCGACCACGACGCGCTGGCCGGTTCGGTGGTCGCCGGGCACGTGATCGAGTGCGGCTGCCAGGCGACCGGCGGCAACTACGCGTTCTTCGGCGAGGTGCCCGGCCTGGAGAACTGCGGCTTCCCGCTGGTGGAGCTGGCGGCCGACGGGTCCAGCGTGGTCACCAAGCATCCCGGGACCGGCGGGCTGGTCTCGGTCGGCACGGTCACCGCCCAGCTCCTGTACGAGATCGGCTCGCCGCGCTACCTCGGGCCCGACGCCGTGGCCCGCTTCGACAGCATCCGGCTGGAGCAGCAGGGCCCGGACCGGGTGCGGATCTCCGGCGTGCGCGGCGAGGCCCCGCCGGACACGCTCAAGGTCGCGATCAACTACCTCGGCGGCTACCGCAACACCATGACCCTGGTCCTGACCGGCCTGGACATCGAGGCCAAGGCCCGGCTGGCCCAGGACGCCATCTGGTCCCGCGTCCCGAAGGACTCCTTCGAGCAGGTCCACGCCGAACTCACCCCGCTCGCGGGCGCCGCCCTGCTCAGGATCACCGTGATGGACCCCGACCGGGCGAAGGCGGGACGCGCGTTCTCCTCCGCCGTGGTGGAGAGCGGCCTGGCGAGCTACCCGGGGTTCTACGGCCTCACCCCGCCCGGGGACGCCTCGCCGTACGGGATCTACTGGCCGGCGCTGGTCCCCGCCGCCGCGGTCCGCCCCCGGGTCGTGCTCGACGGCCGGGAGGTGCCCTTCTCCGTCCCCGCCGCGGCCTCCGGCCCGTCCCCGGACGCCGTGCCCGTGACCGCCGTGCCCCCGGCCCCCCTCGCGGACGCGGTGTCCCCCGCGCCGGGCGGGGAGGAGGGCGAGCGGGGCGGGACCGCACCGGTGGACGGCGGCGGGCCGGTCGACCGGCTCCCGCTGGGGACGATCATGGGTGCCCGCTCCGGCGACAAGGGCGGCAACGCCAACCTCGGCGTCTGGGTCCGTACGGCCGAGCAGTTCGCGTGGCTGACGGGCCACCTGACGGCCGGGCGGCTGCGCGAGCTCCTGCCCGCGACGGCCGGGCTGCGGATCGAGCGCTTCGAGCTGCCGAACCTGCTCGCCCTCAACTTCGTCGTCCACGGCCTGCTGGGCCGGGGCGTCGCCGCCAGCCCGCGCCTCGACGCCCAGGCCAAGGCACTGGGCGAGGAACTGCGCGCCGCGCACACGGACATCCCCCGGGCCCTCCTGTGACCTCCACTGTGACCTCCGGTGCGGCCGTCCGGCGGCCCGGGCCTCTCCTCTCGCGGTCCCGCTCCTGACAGAATTTTGTTCGGCCGGCCTCCGGTTTCGGCGTACATACCACCCCTCCGCGTGAGAGAGTGCAAGAAACCTGGCTATTCAGACACACCTAGATCCTTTCTCCCTCTAAGATTGCGCGCAATTGCAATGTGAGGCTGGCTCGGGGAAGGAACAGTCATGCGTTTGCGGTTTCTCGGCTCCACCTCGGAGGCGGGCGCCTGCCCCTCTCTCTACGAGACCGACCGCGGCACCATCGTCGTCCAGGGACTCCACGTCACCGACGCCGCCGCCCTGGCCGACCTCCGCCACGTCCTGGACGGGGAGACCGCCGTCGAGGTCCCCCGCGAGCTCCTCGTCGACATCGCCCGCCGGGTGCTCGGGTAAATATTGATCACGATTGGGGCCGCCCCTATGGCCTGATCGGCGCCTGCGGGTCTAACCTCGTGCGGCACCGTACGGGAGGTCGGCATGAGCCAGTTCCAGCAGGCCAGGATCGAGCTGGGCGCGCAGCTCCGGCATCTGCGGGAGGCCGCCCACCTGTCGGGCAAGGACCTCGCCGAACGGCTGCGCTGGCAGGCCTCCAAGGTCTCCCGGATCGAGAACGCCCGCCAGACCGCCACCGAGGACGACGTCACCGCGTGGGCCCGCGCCGTGGACGCCGCGCCCGAGGTCGTCGAGGAACTGGCCGAGCAGGCCGGCGCCATGCTGGAGCGCCAGGACTCCTGGCGGCAGCGGCACCGGAGCGGCCTGGCCGCCATCCAGGAGGACTTCCGCGACGTGGAGGCGCGGACGACCGCGTTCCGGGTGTTCGAGCCGGGCGTGGTCATCGGCCTGCTGCAGACCACCGAGTACGCGCGGAGCATCTTCACCAGGATCAAGCGCCTCTACAACGCGCCCGACGAGGTCGACGCGGCCATCAGGGTCCGCATGCAGCGGCAGGAGATCCTCTACGACCAGCGCAAGCGGTTCCGCTTCATCCTGCCCGAGTCGGTGCTGCGCTACCGGCTGGCCCCGCTGGAGGTGATGCGCGGCCAGCTCGACCGGCTGCTCGCGGTGACCGCGCTCCCGAACGTGGAGTTCGGCGTGGTGCCCTTCGAGGCGCCGCTGCCGTCCGCGCTGCTCAACGGCTTCTGGATCTACGACCGGGACCACGTCGCGGTGCCCACCAGGACCAGGGACCTGATCCTGCGCGATCCGGAGGACATCGCCTTCTACGAGCGGGCCTTCGACGAGTTCTGCGAGATCGCGGCCTTCCGCCAGGACGCCAGGGCGGTGATCGTGCGGGTCCTGGAGGACTTCGCAGAACAATCCTCGGATCAACTACCGCAATTGCTTGATTAACATCCCAAGATCGTGCAATCCTCATGTGAGACGGAGGTGACGCACGATGCTGGACACGCTGTCTTGCCTGGAGAAGTTCGCCGCGGCGGTACGCTCGCACGCCGATCTCTCACTGCACAACGTCTCGTTCGGCGATCCCGCCTACGTGTGCGTCCGCAACCGTTTCAGCGACACCCTCGCCGAGACCGTGACCTGCTCGCCCGACGGGGGTTTCATCACCTCCTGGGGCTACCGGCTCGGCGACGCCGGCAACATCGAGGACGCCGCCGCCCGGCTGGCCTACCTCCTCGCGGCCCTGCCCGCCTGAGCCCGCCCCGGGACGGCGGGGGACCCGCCGCCCGGCCGGGCCGGGTGTCAGAGACCGTCCTCGGCGGGGAACGCGGAACGCTCCAGGCCGACCTCCCGGGCGGCCGCGACGCGGGCGTGCTCCAGGAGCCGGGCCCGCGACAGGTTCCCCGCCTCCAGGGTGTAGCGGATGGCCAGGCCGTCGAGCATGCCGTCCAGCCGCTCGGCCGCGCCCTGCGGGTCGTCGCAGTCGAACTCGCCCGCGATCACACCCTGTGTGATCACGTCCCGGAGGATGTCGATCCAGGCGCCCTCGAACTCCAGCAGGAGGGTCCGGACGTGCTCCTCGCGCACCCCGACCGTCCAGGCGTCGAGCCAGAGGATCCAGCCCTGGTCGTCCCGCGAGGCCGGGATGACCAGGCGCAGCACCCGGTCCAGCCGCTCCACCGCGCTCTCCGGGCCCGCGACGATCTCCTTCAGCCGCTGGATCTCCGACTCGCTCGTGCTGCGGAGCATCTCGGTGATGAGATCGTCCTTGGTGGCGAAGTGATAGTGGATCAGCCCGCCGCTCACGTTGGTCGCCTTGGCGATGTCGGAGACGCGGGTGCTGGCCAGCCCTCGCTCCACCACGACCTTCCTGGCCGCCTCCAGCAGCTCGGCCCGGCGCTGGTCGGCCTGGTCGGCGCGGCTGCCTCGCGCCCCTCCTCCGCTGTGCACGGCGCAAGACTACAGCAGCGCGCCTCCCCGCCCCCGCGCGTGTGATCACCGGTGCGGCCGGTGACGCGGGGGCGGGAGGGCACGTGCTCCGGGGCACGTGCTCCGGAACGGGGGGCGGAGGCCGCGGAGCGCGGCCGGGGCGGCGGGTGTCAGCCGCAGCGGTAGAGCGACGACCGGGCCCCGTCCCGGGCACTGTCCTGGGCCCCGTCCTGGGCACTGTCCTGGCCGCCGTACTCCGCCGGGTCGACCGCCGCGCAGTTGGCCTGGACCCACGCGTCGACCTCGGAGCCGCCGGAGCCGCCGCCGGGACCGCCGCGCCCGCCGCCGGGCATCACGTATCTGAGCTCACCGGCCGAGACGAGTCCCTGGAGCCGTTCCACGGTCATGGCGGGGTCGCTGCCGGTGAAACCGCCCATCGCGATGACGGGCAGGCCGGTCGAGAGGATGACCGACGAGGCGCTCTGCGCGCCGCCCACCGCCAGCAGCCAGGCCGCGCCGCCCCGGTTCGCCTTCAGGTACGCGATGAGCTGCTCGCTCATCGCCCCGCCGGGCCCGCCCCGCATGCCCTCCGGGCGCGTCCCCGCTCCCGCGGCGTCCTGCGGCGCCTGCCCGGGCGTGCCCTGCGCCGGCCGACCGGGCGTGCCCTCGGAGGGCTCCGGCCTGGTCCCGCCGGACAAGCCCCCGCGCGTGCCGTCCGGCGTTCCTCCGGCCCCGCGCATGCCGCCGAAGCCTCCGCTCCCGGCGGGCCCCGCGGTCGGGTTGGTGCCGTTGACGGGCGAGCCCAGCGGGGTCAGGGCGTAGGCCGCGGGTCCGGCCAGCCCGGCCGCCAGCCCGGTGGCCAGGGCGGCGGCGGCGATCCGGAGCCTGACCCGCGGCCCGATCCGCGCCGCGACCAGCCCGACGGCCGCCGCCGCGCTCGCCGCGGCCACCGCCCACGCCAGCCAGGGCACGAACTCGGGGGTACGGCGCAGCACGGTGAACGCCCACGCCCCGGTGACCGCGATCCCCGCCGGCAGCGCCCACGCCCAGGCCCGCGCCCGGCGGTGGGCCCGCCACATCAGCACCCCGCCCAGGCCGGTGAGCGCGGCGACCGCCGGAGCCATGGCAGTGGTGTAGTACGGGTGGAAGGTCCCGCTGGAGAAGCTGAACACCGCGTAGTGGACGGCCAGCCAGCCTCCCCACAGCAGCAGCGCGGCGCGGGCGCCGGGGAGGTCGCGGCGGGCTCCGGAGTCCTCCCGGGCGGGTGGCGGGGCCCCCACCGGCGCCTCCGCGGACGGCGGGGCCGCCACCGGCCGGGCCCGGCCGGTGGCCAGGACGAGGCCGCAGACCAGGGCCAGGACCGCGAAGGGCAGCAGCCAGGAGATCTGCCCGGCCATGACGTCGTTGAACAGGCGCTCCGCGCCGGACTCGCCGCCGAACCCGCCGCCTCCCCCGCCCCGGCCGCTCCCGCCGAAGATCCGGCCGAGGCCGTTGTAGCCGACGACCAGGTCCCAGACGGAGTTGTCGGTGCTGCCTCCGATGTAGGGGCGGTCGGCGGCGGGCCACAGGTCGACGACCAGCATCCACCACCCGCTGGAGGCCACCAGGGCCGCGCCCGCCGCGAGCAGCCGGCCGAACCGCCGAGGCACCGTGCCCGGAGCCGCGGCCAGGTAGACCAGGGCGAGGGCGGGGACCACCAGGTAGGCCTGGAGCATCTTGGTGTTGAAGGCCAGCCCGACCATGACCGCCGAGGCCACCAGGGTGCGGGTCCGGCCGTCGCGCACGGCCTCCAGGCAGAGCCATCCGGCCAGCACCAGCAGCAGCACCAGGACGGTGTCGGGGTTGTTGTCCCGGTTGATGGCGACCGTGATCGGGGTCAGCGTCATCACCAGCGCGGCGACCAGCGCGGCCGCGTGGCCCGCCGTCCCCGGCAGCGAACGCCGTACCGCCGAGTGGACGGCGGCGACGGCCGCGACGCCCGCGGCGGCCTGGGGCAGGAGCATGCTCCACGTCCCGAACCCGAAGACCCGCGCCGAGAGCCCCATCACCCACAGCGCCAGTGGCGGCTTGTCCACGGTGATGAACGACCCGGCGTCCAGCGCACCGAAGAAGAAGGCCTTCCAGCTCCGGGTGCCCGACAGGATCGCGGCAGCGTAGTAGTCGTTGGCGTGGCCGTTGCTCCCCAGGGCCCAGGTGTAGAGCACGGCGGCCAGCGCCAGGACGGCCCAGAACCCGGGGCGCGCCCAGCGCGGAGCGCCCGCGTGCGCCCGGGCGGGCGGGGCCGCGTGCCGCGCGGCGGCGGGGACGGGGGCGGAGGAGGCCGGGGCGGGGGCGGTCATCGCGCGGCCTCCCCGACCCGGCGCGGGTTGAACACCCAGCCGCGCAGCAGCAGGAAGCGGACCACGGTGGCCAGGGCGTTGGCGGCGATGACCGCGGCGATCTCGGCGGCGGCGGACGCGCCGGGGGCCAGCGAGGTCAGCAGGGCCAGGCCGCCGGTGCTCAGCACCAGGCCGATGAGGAAGGCCAGGCCGCCTTCGAGCTGGTGGCGCAGGGCCCCCGCGCGGCCGGTGACGCCGAAGGTGAAGCGCCGGTTGGCCGCGGTGTTGGCGACCGCGGTGACGAGCAGGGCCAGCGCGTTGGCCGCCACGGCGGGCACCAGCAGCCGCAGGAGCGTGAACAGGCCCAGGTGGGCCAGGGTGCTGATCACACCGATGATCGCGAAGCTGGGCAGCTGGCGGGCCATGCCGGCCGGGAGCCGGGCCTCGCGGACCCGCGGCGGGACCGGGATCCCGGCCGGACCCGAGAGGGTCCTGCGCGCCACCCGGGCCATGCCCCTCAGGTCGTCCTTGATGGTCTTGACGATGTCCACCCGGCTGTCGGGGTCGTCGACCCAGTCCACCGGGACCTCGTGGATGCGCAGCCCGTGCCGCTCGGCGAGCAGCAGCAGTTCGGTGTCGAAGAACCATTCCTCGTCCTCGACCGCCGGCAGCAGCGCCTGGGCGATCTCGGTGCGGACCGCTTTGAAACCGCACTGGGCGTCGGAGAAACCCGCGCCCATCGCCCCGCGCAGCAGCAGGTTGTAGCCGCGGGAGATGAACTCGCGCTTCGGCCCGCGCACCACGTTCGAGCTCCTGGACAGGCGGGTGCCGATGGCCAGGTCGCTGTGGCCCGACAGCAGCGGGGCCACCAGCGGCAGGAAGGCGTCCAGGTCGGTGGAGAGGTCCACGTCCATGTAGCCGACCACGTCGGCGTCGCTGCCGGACCAGACCCGGCGCAGCGCCCGCCCCCGGCCCTTGGCGTCCAGGTGGACGGCGCGCACGTGCGGCAGCTCGCGGCTCAGGTCCGCGGCGATCGGCCAGGTCGCGTCGGTGCTCGCGTTGTCGGCGATCGTGATGCGGAAGCCGTACGGGAAGGTGGCGGTGAGGTAGGCGTGCAGGCGGCGGACGCTCTCGGCGAGCACCCGCTGCTCGTTGTACACGGGAACGACGATCTCGACCAGCCGGGTCCGCACCGGTGCCGTCAGCCGGCTCATACCGCCCCCCGGGGATCGTGGCTCTGCTCTGTCATGGCCCGAGATTCGGCGAGCGACCTTGGGCCGTCCTGAGGCGATCGTTAACGCCGCATGAGAAAAGGGAAGATCCCCAGCGTGATCAGTTGATCTTGCAAATGACTTGCAGGGCCCGTACACGGCGGATCCGGCCGCACGGGGACCGCACGGCCGGACCGGAACCCGGGCACCCGCCTCCCGGCGCAGGAGCGGCCCGGCCGGAGCCGCACCCGGCTCCCGGGGAAGGCGCCGTCACTCCCCCCCGGCGGGCCCTCCCGGGAGCGCGGAGCCGGGCAGGCGCAGCCGGGCGAGGGCGCCCCCGCCGGAGGCGTTCTCCAGCGCCGCCTCTCCGCCCGCCTCCCGTACGGCCTGCGCCACGATCGCCAGCCCCAGCCCGGAACCGGGCATGCTCCGGGCCGCGGGAGAGCGCCAGAAGCGGTCGAACACGTAGGGCAGCTCGTCCTCCGCGAGGCCGGGACCGTGGTCGCGCACGGTCAGCTCGCCGCCGCGGAGCCGTACGACCACCGGGCCGCCCGCCACACCGCCGGCCGGGGAACCGCCCCCGGCCGGCTCCCCGGCCGCCGCCGTGCCGGAGAACTTCACCGCGTTGTCCAGCAGGTTGACCACGGCCCGCTCCAGCGCGGCCTGGCTGCCGCGGACGTACCAGGGAGCGAGCTCGACCTCGACCGGGATCTCCGGCGCGCGGAGCCGGGCCCGGGCCGCCGCCGACTCGACCACCTCGTGGAAGGCCACCTCGGCGGGCGGCTCGCCCTCCTCCTCGGCGCGGGAGAGCTGGAGCAGGTCCCCGATCAGCGTGGACATCTCCTCGAACTGCGCCTTGAGACTGCTCAGCAGCCGGTGCTTGGCGGGCGGGGCCAGCGGGCGGCCGGTGTTCTCGCTGCGCAGCAGCAGGTCGACGTTGGTCCGCAGGCTGGTGAGCGGGGTGCGCAGCTCGTGCCCGGCGTCGGCGATCAGCCGCCGCTGCCGTTCGCGGGAGCCCGCCAGCGCGGCGGTCATGGCGTTGAACGAGGTGCCCAGCCGGGCGATCTCGTCGTCGCCCCGGACCGGGATCCGGGTGCCGAGGTCCTCGGTCCTGGCGATGTGCTCGGCCACCCCGGTCAGGCGCTCCACCGGCCGCAGCACCGTGCGGGCGATGAGCGTGCCCGCGGTCGCCGCTCCCACCACGCCCAGCGCGGCGACCCCGGCGAGGATCCAGGCGAGCGCGGAGAGCGTGGACTGGAACTCGGCCAGCGGCCGGGACTCCATGACCGCCAGGCCCGAACCGACGCTCCTGGTCAGCACCCGCACGTCGGCCCCGTCCGCGGTCGTGCCGTCCCGGCGCGCCTGCGCGCCCTCCGGCATCGCCGCCAATGCCCGGTCCTCGGGGGTGACCCGCACCTCGGTCGCGCCGACCACGCAGGTGCCGCCCTCGGCGTCGATCAGCTGCAGCGGCGGCAGGCGGAAGGGCGGCGGGCGGCGCGGCCCGTCCTCGGAGCAGTACTGCGCGACCCACTCCAAGCCCTGCACCCCCTTCGGGTCGCGCAGCGAGCGGTCGACCTGCTCCAGCATCGCGGTACGCACGATGAACCAGCAGGCCCCCGCGCACACCGCGATCGCCACCGCCACGGCCGCCGCGACCAGCAGGGTGAGCCGCGAGCGCAGCGAGCGGCGGGCGCCCAGCGGCGCGCCCTCCCCCTCCTGCCGCCGGCCGGCCGGGCGGGCTCCCGCGGCGCGCGACCGGCCGCCGGTCACGCCGAGCCCCGCAGCACGTAGCCGACGCCCCGGACGGTGTGGATCAGCCGGGGAAGCCCCCCGGTCTCGGTCTTGCGGCGCAGGTACATGACGTAGACGTCCAGGGAGTTGGAACTCGGCTCGAAGTCGAACCCCCACACCTCGCTGAGGATCTGCTCGCGGGTGAGCACCTGCCGGGGGTGGACCATGAGCAGCTCCAGCAGCAGGTACTCGGTCCGGGTGAGCTCCAGCGGGACGCCGGCCCGGGTGACCTCCCGGGCGGCGACGTCCATCCGCAGGTCGTCGAAGGCCAGCACGCCGGGATCCTCGGCCGCCGGGGCGGCCAGCGCGCCGCGCCGCAGCAGCGCCCGGACCCGGGCCAGCAGCTCGTCCAGCTCGAACGGCTTGACCAGGTAGTCGTCGGCGCCCGCGTCCAGCCCCGAGACCCGGTCTCCGACGGCGTCGCGGGCGGTGAGCATGAGCACCGGGACGTGGTTGCCGGCCGCGCGGAGCCTGCGGCAGGCGGTCAGCCCGTCCAGCCGGGGCATCATCACGTCCAGCAGCACCAGCTCGTACGGCTCCCGCTCCAGCGCCTCCAGGGCGGCCAGGCCGTCGGCGGCCAGGCCGACCCGGTAGCCCTCGTACTCCAGGCTGCTCTGCAGCGCCTCCCGGAGCGCGGGCTCGTCGTCCACGACCAGCACCCGCGCCGCCTCACCGTCACCACCCATGGCACCCACGGTAGGCACCCTTCATGAGAACCCCATGAAGGGGCACCGGCGTTTCCCCGGGAGGTCCCCTCCCGTCCCCCGGCGGGCACCGGACCCCGGCGCGGCCTCCGGCCTCTCAGCACCGGGTCCGGCGGGGCGCTCCCGCGGCGCCGTACCGCTCAGGGGCCTTCCAGCACCGCCATGGCCGCGTTGTGGCCGGGGATGCCGCTGACCCCGCCGCCGCGCCGGGCGCCCGCCCCGCAGAGCAGGACCCGCTCGTGGCCGGTCTCCACCCCCCAGGTCCCCGCCTCGCCGAACGGCCAGGACAGGTCGCGGTGGAAGATGTGCCCGCCGGGCAGGCCCGCCTCCGCCTCCAGGTCGACGGGGGTCTTGGCCTCCAGGCAGGGGCTCCCGTCCGGGGCGCGCAGCAGGCAGTCCTCGATCGGCTCGGCGAGGACCGCGTTCACCGAGGCCAGGGTCGCGCGCAGCGCCTCCTCCCGCGCGGCGGCCGGATCGCCGCGGAACAGCCGGGCGGGCATGTGCAGCCCGAACAGCGTCATCGTCTGGGCGCCTGCGGCGCGCAGCTCCGGGCCGAGGATCGACGGGTCGGTCAGCGAGTGGCAGTAGACCTCCGCCGGGGGCAGGCTCGGGACCTCCCCCCGCGCGGCCTCGGCGTAGGCGCGGGCGAGCTGGTCGCGGCCCTCGTTGATGTGGAAGGTCCCGCTGAAGGCCGCAGCCGGGTCCACCCGGGCGTCCCGCAGGCGGGGCAGCCGCGAGAGCACCATGTTGACCTTGAGCTGGGCGCCCTCCGGAGCGGGCTCCCCGCTCTCCGGCTCCCCCAGCAGGCGGGCCAGCACGGCGGGCGGCACGTTGGCGAGCACCCGCTCCCCGGTGACCGTGTGCTCCCCGGCCGCGTCGCGGAAGACGACCTCCCCGGAGGGGTCGACCGCCAGCACCTCGGCCCCGG
This sequence comes from Thiemannella venezuelensis, assembly GCF_014203605.1. Lineage (GTDB taxonomy): Bacteria > Actinomycetota > Actinomycetes > Streptosporangiales > Streptosporangiaceae > Planomonospora_A > Planomonospora_A venezuelensis. Next base: position 58,740 of record NZ_JACHJJ010000014.1, read on the forward strand.
TGCGGAGCTCCGCCCCGGCGGCGCGGGCGGCCTCCGCCAGGCCCCCGGAGACCGCGCCCATGCCGCCGACCGGGACGTTCCAGTCGCCGGTGCCGTCGCCGATCACGTGGTACAGGAAGCACCGGTTGGCCAGCAGGCTCCCGTCGCCCGGGTCGGCGAAGGTGCCGATGAGCGCGTCGGTGAGCACCACCCCGCGCACGGTGTCGTCGGCGAACCGCTCGTCCACGGTCTCGCCGATCGGCCGCTCGAACAGCTCCCGCCAGGCCTCGGGACCCACGAGGTCCCGCATCGCCGTACGGTCCGCGAGCGGTTCGAGCAGCGTCGGCGCGACCTTGGCGGCGACCTCGGCGGTCATCGCGTAGAAGCGCCGCCACGCGTCGAGGTCGGCGCCTCCGCCGGTGACCCCCTCGAACGAGGCGGCGGTGCGCCCGGCGTCGTCGTTGTCCACCAGCAGGCCGGTCTCCCCCACCGGCGTGTAGGAGGCGTACCGGCGGCGGCGCAGTTCCACCGCGAGCCCGAGGTCCTTGACGATCTTCGAGGGCAGCAGGCTGACCAGGTAGGAGTAGCGCGAGAGCCGGGCGTCCACGCCGGGGAAGGCGCGGGCCGAGACGGCGAGGCCGCCGACGTGGTCCAGGCGTTCCAGGACGAGGACCCGGCGCCCGGCGCGGGCGAGGTAGGCGGCGGCGACCAGGCCGTTGTGGCCGCCTCCGGCGATCACGGCGTCATAGCGGGAGAGCATGGGGCGTCCAGGGGTGAGGGCCTGCGGGGCTGCGGTCTTCTGGGACGTCCCGCGGGTCGTCCCGCGGGTCAGAGCCCGCTCTGCCAGTGCGGCTCGGGCCGGAGCACGCCCGCGATCTCGATCGGCGCCATGCCCGGACCCTACCCCGAATACGACAAATCGACCATAGTCACCTCAGGCCCGCGGTCACCTCGGGGACGCGGCCAGGCTGATGGCCAGGAGCGCGGCGGCGGGCCCGGTGGGAGTGCGGCCCCGCCGCCAGATCGCGCGCAGGCGCCGCTCCAGGTCGATGCCCCGGGTGGCCACCTCGGCCAGCCGCCCGGTGGCCAGCTCCGCCTCCACGGCGTAGCCGCTGAGCACCGCGGGGGCGGCCCCCTCCCCGGTGGCGCCCTTGACCGCCGCGTTCGAGCCCAGCTCCAGCCGGGGGGCCGCGGCGGCATGGCCGGCCAGCGCCCGGTCCAGGGTCTCGCGCGTGCCGGAGCCGCGCTCGCGGACCACCAGCGGGGTCGCGGCCAGCTCGGCGGCGAGCAGCGGGGTGCGGCGGCGCGCCCACGGGTGGCCCGGCGCGACCACGACCACCAGCCGGTCGGCGGCCACCACCCGGGAGGCCAGCCCCTGCGGCACCGACGGCCCCTCCACGAACCCGAGCTCGATCCCGCCGACCTCCCCGGCGACCAGCCTGGCCACCTCCGCGGAGTTCTGCACGTCCAGCCCGACCTGGACCTGCGGCTCCCGGTTCTGCAGCTCCCCCAGCCAGCGCGGGAGCAGGTACTCGGCCACGGTCATGCTCGCCGCGATGTGCAGGTGCGCCGCCCGCGCGTGCCGTACGGCCTCCGCGCCGCGCATCAGCTCCTCGGCCGCGTCCAGCACCTGCGTCGCCCAAGCCGCGATCATGGTCCCCTGCGAGGTCAGCGTGGAGCCGCGGGGGGTGCGCTCCAGCAGCGGCAGGCCGAGCCGGCGCTCCAGGATCGCGATCCGCTTGCTCGCCGAGGGCTGGGCGATGCCCGCCGCCCGGGCCGCCTGCCCGAGGCTGCCCAGCCGGTCGACGTCGACCAGCAGCCGGAGGGATTCGAGGTCGGGCAGATAGCTCATAGCCCTAGGCTATGACCTACGAGGGAGATGGCCGCTACCGGCCGCGTCCGCCCGGGCGAACACTCGGCTCATGACCGTCTTCCCGTTCTCCCGCCGCCCATCCCGCGGCACCGGGGCACCCCCCGCGCCGGACGGGACCGCTCGCCGATCCGAGCGGCCGCATCCGGCGCCCGTCCACCGCCGCGCCCACCCGGCGCCTCCCGGCCCGGGACGGGATGTTCCGCGGACCAGGTGCCTTTACACTGTAGATTCGTTTCGTCGGCTCCGCGCTCCCGCCCCCGGCCTGTGCCTGGCGGCCGCGGCCGTCGCCGCCTCGCTCTGGCTCAGCCGGGCCCTCACCGGAGTGAGCCCGGCGGTGATCGCGGTGGCCGGCGGGGTCGCCCTGGGCAACCTCGGCGGCGTGCACGCGTCCTTCCGCCCCGGTCTGCGGCTGGCGAGCCGCCCGCTGCTCCGCCTGGCGATCGTGCTCCTCGGCCTGCAGATCGCGCTCCCGGAGATCCTGGCGCTCGGCTGGCGGACGCTGGCCCTGGTGGCCGCGGCGACCGGCATCACCTTCGTGGCGACGCGGTGGGCCGGGCGGCTGCTCGGAGTGAGCCCGCGCAGGTCGCTGCTCATCGCGACCGGCGTGTCCGTCTGCGGGGCCGCGGCGATCGCCGCGATGCACGAAGTGGCCGGGGGCGACGACGACGACGCGGCCAGCGCGGTCGGCGTGGTCGTCCTGTACGGCAGCGCCGCGATCGTCGCGGTTCCGGCCCTCGGCGGCCTGCTCGGCCTGACCCCGCACCAGCTCGGGCTCTGGGCCGGGGCCTCGGTGCACGAGGTGGCGCAGGTCGCGGCCATCGGAGCGGCCGCCGGGACCGGCGCGCTGGCGACCGCGGTGGTGGTCAAGCTGGCCCGGGTGGTCCTGCTGGCGCCGCTGGTGGCACTGGTCTCGGCGGGCCTGCGCCGCGCCGCGGATCCCCGCCGGGCGGCGCAGGCCGGAGCAGCGGACCGCGGCGGCGCGACCGGCGGGAGGACGGGCGGCGGGGAGACGGGCGGCGGGGAGACGGGCGGGCGGAGGCCGCCGCCGGTGCCGCTGTTCGTCGCGGGGTTCGCGGCCATGATGGCGGTGCGCGGCACCGATCTCGTCCCGGAGGAGGTCACCTCCCTGGTCCCGGAGGTGACCGGGGCGCTGCTGGCCGCGGCGCTGTTCGGGCTGGGGACCGGGATCGACCTGGGATCGGCGGCCCGCGGCGGGCGGGCGCTCGCACTCGGCGGGGCGGCCACGGCCGTCATCGGCACGATCTCACTACTGGGAGCCCTCGCCATCGGCTGATCTCCCGATGGACGCCTCCGAAGCAGGACCCATACCGTGCTTTTTTAGAACAAGACCATCCGTTTACACCGTTCTCATCAGGCAAGCATACGGTCCTGACCCGAGGAGACAGAACCAGCCCATGCGTACCACCCAGCAGTCGGCCGACACCGTGTTCCGCCCGTCCCAGGAGGTGGCGGAGGCACTGGCGCAGGGCGCCCCGGTCGTGGCACTCGAGTCCACGATCATCTCGCACGGCCTCCCCCAGCCCCGCAACCTGGAGGTCGCGACCGAGCTGGAGGAGATCGTCCGCGGCTGCGGAGCGGTCCCCGCGACGATCGCGGTGCTGGACGGGGTGGCCCGCATCGGCCTGGACGCCGGAGAGCTCAAGCGGATCGCCACCGAGCCCGGCCTGCGCAAGCTGGGCTTCCGCGACCTGCCCGCCGCGGCGGCGCTGGGGGCCAGCGGGGCGACCACGGTCTCGGCGACCTCGTTCCTGGCCGCGCGGGCCGGCATCCGGGTCTTCGCCACCGGCGGTCTCGGCGGCGTGCACCGGGGATGGGCCGACAGCCAGGACGAGTCGGCCGACCTCGACCTGCTCAGCCGTACCCGCATCACCGTCGTCTGCGCGGGCGTGAAGTCGATCCTGGACGTGCCGGCCACCCTGCAGCGGCTGGAGACCCGGGGCGTCACCGTCGCCGGGTTCCGCACCGACGAGTTCCCCGGTTTCTACCTGCACACCTCCGGCGAGCGCCTCGACTGGCGGATCGAGAGCCCGGAGGAGGCCGCCCGGATCATGCGGGCCCAGGACGCCCTCGGCGGCCCGGAGACCGCGCTGATCGTGGCCAACCCGGTGCCGGCGGCCGAGCAGCTCGACCCGGCCCTGCACGACCGGGTCCTGGCCGAGGCGCTGGCCGCCGCGGAGCGGGAGAAGGTGGCCGGCCAGGCCATCACCCCGTTCCTCCTGGACTACCTGGTGCGCGGCACCGACGGTGCCTCACTGGAGGCGAATCTGGCCGCCGTACGTGGAAACACCCGCATCGCCGGACAGATCGCTGCATCATGGAGTAAGGAAAGTTGAGGTATCCGTGACCGAAATGGGCCTGCTGGTCATCGGCGACGTGGTCACCGACGTCGTCGCGCTTCACGGAGAACAGAACCTCGCCGGCCTCGCCACCGGGACCGACACCGCCGCCGACATCGTGCTGCGCCCGGGCGGCTCGGGGGCCAACACCGCCTCCTGGGCCGCCCGCCTGGGCGCCGACGCCCGGATCCTGACCAGGGTCGGCTCCGACACCAGCGAGTGGCACGGCGCGGAGCTGCGGCGCAGCGGCGTCCGGCCGCACCTGCGGGTGGACCCCGAGCGCCCGACCGCCGTGGTGATCGCCATGGTGGACGTGACCGGGGAACGCTCCATGCTGACCAACCGGGGCGCGGGCGGCCACATCGGCACCGACGACTGGGACGAGGAACTGCTCGACGGGGTGGCCCACCTGCACCTGTCGGGATACACCCTGTTCGCCGAGCCGGGCCTGCGGCTGTCCCGGCTGGCCCTGGCCGAGGCCGCCCGGCGCGGCGTCACCACCAGCGTGGACCCGGCCTCGGCCGGTTTCCTGCGGGCGTTCGGGCCCGAGCGGTTCGTCCGGGAGACCGCGGACGCCCGGCTGGTCATCCCCAACCTGGACGAGGCGCTGCTGCTCACCGGCGAGACCTCCGCCGAGCGGGCGGCCGAGAGACTCAGCGTCCTGTACGGCACGGCGGCGGTGAAACTGGGCCGCATGGGCGCGCTGATGGCCAGGCAGGGACGGCTCGTCGCCCGGGTCCCCGGGCTCCCCGTCGAGGTGGTCGACTCCACCGGCGCCGGCGACGCGTTCGCCGCCGGGCTGATCACCGCCCTGCTCACCGGGGCCGGGGACGAGGCCGCGCTGGACGCCGGACGCCGGGCGGGGGCGGAGGCCGTTACGGTCATCGGCGGCCGTCCGCGTATCCTTCAATCGGATTTGGCCACCAACTAGCTTTACCCTCTTAACACCAATTGATAGCTTGCGGCCTTAGACTGCACCATTAGCCACATGCGTCACTTTGGGGAGGTTGCGGTCCGCCGATGGATGCCGAGTCATCGATCTGCCTGAGTGATCTGGTCCCGGCCCTGCGCTGGAGCCGTCAGCAGCAGGTCGCCGAAGCCCTGGCCGATCCCCGCCTGCCCGCGGGCTGGTGGTCTTCCGTCACCCTGCCCAAGGCCCTGCGCGCCGCCGGCCTGGACTGGGTCTGCGACCGGCTGGCCCGGCTCTCGGTGGCCCGCTGGGATCACCTGCCGCTGAGCGACGTGCTGCCCGCCCTGCACGTGCACACGGTCGACCCGACGCTGCCCGGCTGGTCCGAGCCCGCGCGCGCGGCCATCACCGGCCTGGGCGGCTGGTCCCGGCTGCGCCGCCTGACCCCCGGAGACCTGGCGGGATCCTCGGTGCCCGCCTCCCCCGAGGTCCTGGTCACCGCGATGTTCCGGGAGGTGCTCGGCGGGATGCCCGGGATCTCCGAGCAGCCCGCCCAGGACGCCCAGGCAGGTCGGACCGCTCCGGCCGCCCAGACCGCGCAGGGCGCCCCCGCCGTCCCGGCCGCGGCCGCGGCGCCGGGCGTGCCCGCCGTGCCGAGTGCGCCCGCGGTGCCGCCCCAGGCTCAGCCCCAGGCGGCCCCGCAACCCCAGCCGGCCCCGCAGCCCCAGCCGGCCCCGCAGTCCGCACCGCTCGCCGCGCCGGCCGCCGCTCCCGCCGCCCAGCCCGACCTCAGCGCCTATCCGCTGGTGCGCCTGGTGGACACCATGTTCCGGGACTGGGCCCCGCTGGAGCGGGCGGTCGCCGTGGAACGCCTGTTCGCCGTCGACCCGATCAGCCTGCGCGCCCTCGCGCACAAGCTCAACGCCGACCTCGGCGCCCTCTCCGCGGCCCAGCGCGCCGCCGAGGAGCGCATCCTGCTCTGGCTGCGCTCCTCGGAATCCGCCCCGCTCACCGGTCACATGTTCGGTCTCACCGAGTGGCTGGGCGCCGCCGCCACCGAGGAGCAGCTCGTCGGCGCCGACCCCGCGCACCCCGTGGAGGTCCCCACGCTGCGCACCCCGCTCTGGCGCGTGCTGGTCACCCTCATGCCCGACCGGCGGCTCCAGGACGGCTGGCTCGTCGTCGGCGACCTGGGCGGCCTGCGCGACCGCACCCGGCAGCTGCTGGCCGGCAAGCCGGCCGACGCCGACGTCGTCGTGCTCATGGAGCACCAGCTCGGCATCCGCGCCCACTCCGCCCAGGCCTGGCTGGACGCGCTCGCCGCGGCCGCCGCGCCGCAGGAGCCCGCCGCGGCGGCCGCCTCCGAGGCCACCAGGCAGCTTCCCCGCCGTACCCCCGGCGTCAACGGCCACCACCGCGGCGGCCAGCCGATCCCGCAGGTCAACACCGCCTCGATCGACCCGCGTGCGGCTCTGGCCGCGCTCTCGGCGCTGTCCGGCAACAGCCGGCCGCACCTGATCACCAGCCAGCGCGCCGCGCCGCCGCCCCCGCAGACCAGCCCGTCCACCGACCCGAGCCGCTGGCAGCGGATCGAGGTGACCAGCGAGCACCTGCGGGGCGGTCCGGTGGCCGTGCCCGAGGGGTACGCGACCCGGCTCGGCATGCGCCCCGGCACCCTGCTCTCGGTGACCGGTCCGGGCGACAACGCGGTGGTCCTCGTCTGGCGGGACCACCCGGTCTTCGACTCGCTCCAGCCGGTGCTCATGCGGCTGAACGCCCGCCCGGGCGACCAGGTCTACGTGACGGTGGACGGCTACCGCCTGGACGCCCAGCTCCCCGCCTGAGACCGGGCGCCGCCGTGCGCTGGGCGCTCGCACCCGTCTGCGGCCGCGGAGCCGCTGCGGGGGCGGCCCCGTGGGGAACCGGGCGGATCGGGTACGGCTCCCGCCCGGGAACAACGGGCGGGAGCCGTACCCGATCAGGGGGCGCCGCGGGTCAGGCGGCGGAGCAGCTCACCGCGGACGGCGCCGGGTTGCTCCCGGTCCAGGTGCCGGTGAAGCCGAAGGAGGCGGACGCTCCGGAGGAGAGGCCGCCGTTGTGGTCGGCGTTCTTCACCGAGACGGCGGCCCCGCTCTGGGTGTGGCGGCCGTTCCAGAGCTGGCTGATCTTCTGGTCGCCGGAGAAGGACCAGTCCGCCGTCCAGCCGGACAGGGCCGCGCCGCCGGTGTTCTTGACCGTCACCTCGGCCTGGAAGCCGCCCTGCCAGGAGTTGACGATCTTGTAGGTGGCCGTGCAGGCCTTGCCTCCGGTCGGCGTCGCGGTGGGCGTCGCGGTCGGCGTCACCGTGGGGGTGGGGGTCACCGTGGGCGTCGCGGTCGGGGTCGGCGTGGCGGTGGGTTCGGGCGCCGCCATGGCCAGGTCGTAGGCCCGCTGCGGGACGAACCGGCCGGCCCCGGCGATGCAGCCGTCGGCCTCGCCCGGCAGCTTGATCCAGAGGAAGGCGTCGATCATCGAGTCGCCCGTCGCGGTCGTGCTCGGCGTGCCGATCGCCCGGCCGGCCGGGTCGCACCACTCGCTGCCCAGCGGGCCGTTGCCGTTGCGGCTGGTGTCGACGACCGCGCGGAGCCGGGAGATCCCGGTGGCGGAGATGACGCTCTTGGCGTACGCCACCTCGGTGGAGGTCCACCGGTAGTTGGAGACATTGAGCGAGATGCCGTCCGCGCTGCCGTCGATCCCCGCGGCCCTCAGCCGGTTGGCCGCCTCACCGGCGCCCAGCCAGCCGGAGTGCCCGATGTCGAAGTAGACCTTCGCCTTGGCCGAGCCGGCCTTCAGCTTCCTGCCTGCGTAGGCCATGGACGCGTTGACCTCCTGCTGCTGGGCGGAGCTCATGCAGTTGGTCATGATCGGGAGCACGTCCGGTTCGAGGATGATCGAGGCCGGGCGGTCCTGCAGGCCCGCGGCGAGCTCGTCGATCCACTGCCGGTAGGCCGTGTGGCTGGGCGCGCCGCCGGTGCTGGCGCCGCTGCAGTCGCGGTTGGGGATGTTGTAGACGACCAGGATGGGGGTCTTGCCCGCGTTCGCGGCCGCGCCGACGAACGCCGAGACCTGGGCGCGGACCGCGGAGGTGTTGGTCGTGGTGAACCAGCGCGCCTGGGGCACGGCGGCGATCCGGTCGCGGATGACCGGCGCCCGGGAGTCTCCGGGGTTGGCCGCGACCCACGTGGCGGCGCTGGTCTCCGGGTCCACGTAGAACGTGGAGTCGGCCGCCGAGGCCGCCGGGGTCGCGGCGGCCAGGGACACGGCGGTGCAGGACAGCGCGGCCAGCGCGGTGCAGACCGCGGCCAGGATGGATTTTCTCCGCATGGTACGGCTCCTTGAGGGTGAGGTGGGAGCGCTGCCAAGCTAGCCGCACACCGCCGTCCCGCACCTTCCCTGGGCCGCCCCCGCCCACCGCTGACCCCCCTGAACTGGGAAGACGCCTCTCCGAGCCCATGAAACTTTCACGGGCGGGGCCGGGCGTCTCAGGGCGCCTCCGGCTCGCGGATCTCCGCCAGGGAGAGCCGCATGATCTCGGCCGCACGCGTGAACCAGTCGGAGATGACGCCGAGCTCACCCGGGCCGTAGTCCTCGAAGAGCGCGATCAGCCGCCGGTAGACCGGCTCGTAGGCCGCCGTGACCCGGGCGGCGGCGTCGCCCTCCGGGACGATCCGGATGCGGCGCCGGTCGTCGGAGTCGGACAGCCGCCGGACGTATCCGGCTTTTTCCAGGCGGTTGACCACGCCGGTGACGGCGCCCGTGGTGAGTCCGGCACGCTCGGCGAGCCGGCCGGCGGTGATCGGATCCTCCGCCGCTTCGAGGATGAAGCCGAGGCAGGTCAGGTCCGTGACGTTGACGCCGAGCCGGTCGGCCATGGCCCCCTGCCCGACCAGGCTCAACGCGATCATCTGGTCCATCCGGGCCAGCGCGTCGGGCGGCGTCACCCCGGGCGGCTCGTTCTTCGCCACAAAATCCCCTTACTATCTAAGATATTTAGATCGTAAGATGAATCTTATCAGCGCGCCCGTCCCGGCGGCCCATGCCGTCATGGCCGCGGGCGCCCGGGAACGAAGGAGAAGGACCGTGGGGATCCACGAGGACCACGACCTGGGGCACACCGTCGCGGGCTGGACCGGATCGATCGTCTGCACCTCCGGGTTCGCCCTCGCCGGGCTGGGGATGGTGCTCGCCTCCACTCCCCTGATCTGGACGGGAGCCGGGGTCACGGCCCTGGGTCCGGCGCTGGGGCTGCTCCTGCACGAGCTGGGGCTCGGCAAGGAGATCGGGCCGAGACCCGTCGGCGAACGCGCCCTGCGCTGGCGCCCCTCGCTCGAGAGGTTCCGCGACCGCCGGTCCGCCCCGGCTCAGGAGGTACGGGAGAGGCCGGACCGCAGGACGGTCAGGACCTCGGCGGGGGTGTCGGCGAAGAAGCTGACCGAGGTGACCTCGGCGCGGCGGCCGAGAGGGCGGACGACGGTGACGGGCTCCGCCAGCTCGACGGCCACGTTCGTCTGGGAGGAGACCGCCACGCCGAGCCGGCCGTCCTCCACGGTCACCATGCCGGACTCGTTGTAGTTGCGCGCCACCCGCACCGAGGAGATCAGCTCGCGGGGGATGCGCAGGTCGAGGTAGACGCCGTAGCGGACGCGCAGTTCCGCCGCGGAGACGACGTGGGGCCGGGTCACGCAGGCCGCGGCGAGCGCCAAGCCGTACACGACCCCGTAGACGTCCAGCACCAGAACCGTGAGCCGCAGCCCGTCCGGCACCTCCAGCGCCCGCAGCAGCACCTCTACGCCCACCGTCTCCACGGCCATCGCGAACAGCATCAGCAGCAGCATCGTGGACTGCCCGCCCGCGTACGGCACGGCGGTGGCGCCGGGCGGCACGCCGTGGCGGCGGCGCGCCGCCCAGTGGGCGAGGGCGAGCACGCTCTTCAGCTCGAACTCCATGATCCTGAGCACCCGGGCGGGCACCAGCCGGTGGGCGGCCGCCCGGAGCGCCGCCCGCCGGTCCGCGCCGCTCCGGCGCTCGGCCAGGAAGAGCCGGCAGGCGACCACCGCCTCCAGGAGGAGCACCGACGCCACGGCCAGCTCGCCCGCCACGATCACCGGGACGGGCAGGGACACTCCTGACAGCAGCAGGACCACGAGGACCAGCTCTGCGGGGAGTGCCGCCAACAGCGCGGCGCGCGCGAGTCCGAGCATCACGTTCTCTCCTTCAGGACGGCCGCCATCAGCCGGAGGACCTCGGCCTGGGCGGGCGGCAACTCGGTGGACAGCGCCTCGAACCACACCCCGCCGTCGGCGTCCCGCGGACCCGGCCGAGGCGCGGCGGCGCCGCCCCCGGGCGCGGAGCCGGACGGGTCCGCGGAGGCGGGCAGGTGCTCGATCATCACCGCCGCCAGCTCGGCGGGGATGTGGGCGGCCAGGTCGGCGGCGAGCGCGGGGACGCGGGGGTCGCCGGGATCGGCGCCGGCCAGCTCGTCGAGCCGCGCGTAGAGGGCGTGGCTCCGGGCCAGGGCGCCGGGCTCGGTGAGCGGGCGCATCATCTCGAGCATCCGGTCGCGCTCGGCCGGGTCGGCCACGGTGTCCATCAGCGCCAGCATCTCGCGGTCGGCCGCGGCGAACGCCGAGCCCTCGGCGTGCAGGTCGCGCAGGACCGCCGTCATGTCGGGGGAGACCGCCGAGTCGGGATGCAGGTCCGCCTCCGCCAGCAGCGCGGCCAGCCGGGCCCGCCGCAGGGCGATCGCCTCCTGCTGCCCGGCCAGGTCGGCGTCCAGCTCCACCAGCACCTCGCGCAGTTCCCTGTCCCGGTCGTCGGCGAGCACGTCGCGGATCTCGTCCAGGGACAGACCGAGCTCGGCCAGCCTCCGCACCCGCGCCAGGGCGACCGCGTCGCGCAGCCGGTACTCGCGGTAGCCGTTGGCCAGCCGTACCGGCTCGGGGAGGAGGCCCAGGTGGTGGTAGTGCCGCACGGTCCGGGTGGAGACCCCGACGAGCGCGGCGAGTTCGCCGATCCGCATACCCCGATTAGAAACGTTGACGCTACGTCAAGGTCAAACGTGCCGGGGAACCGCAGCGGACGAGCTCCTCCCCGGAGAGCGTGAGGCCGGACGCGGATCGACCGGCTGCCCCCAGGGCGAACCAGGGTACGAACTGTTGGCTGTTTTCACTAAATGTAACCGAGCTATCACTATAATCAGTTCATGACGTTGCCCGGGCCTGCCATCACCACGGCATGGCCCGGCCACGGCCTAAGAACCCCGCGCCGACAGAGGGTCATTTCCCCGCCCTGTTCCGGCATCCGCCGAAGGGTTGGGCGATGACCGGGCAGATATCTCTGACATCGACCGCGTCGTGCACCGGCCTGCGCGCGGTCGCCGAGCACACCGGTGAGGCGGTCGGAGAGCGGGAGCTGGCCCGCCGGGTCGGCCACCTCACCGTGCTGATCCAGGCCATGGCCGCTCACCTGGTCGCCGCACACTGGACCAGTGCGGATCTGGACCTGCTCGCTTCCGGCAAGAGTCTTGACGGGCGGGCGCTGCCGTCCAAGGGGTGGATGGCGCTGCGCAGGCTGGGCTGGGCGGCTGCTGCTCCGGACGGGGTGGCGGTGTGCGACCGCCTACGGCGCTGCGCCGAGGAGGAGGCCGCCCGGACCTTGCGGCTGGCACTGCATCGCCGCCGGATCCTGGCCGCGCTCGTCGCGACCTGGCCCGAGCAGCCGGGCAAGCGCAGCCAGGTCGAGTGGACGGCACTACGTGCCGTGCTGCCGGACGGGGTGAGTCCGGTGGAGATCCGCAACCGGACCCGGCAGATACGCGCCTGGGCTGAGGCCCACGGCGTGGCACTGCCGGGCGATCTGGTCGAGGTGGAAGACCCGCCGCAGGTGGCGGCCCAGGCGCTGCTGGCCGCAGCCGACCGGCAGCTGACCACCCTGGAGCGCACTGGCGAGCAGTCTGCGGTGCTGCGGGTGCAGCTACCTTTGGTCGCCGCCCCGGCTAGCCGCCGAGACTGGGCCTGGCACGCCCTCCCCTTCACCCTCCCGCCGATTATCGCCGCCGAGGCGGTGCTGTGCGCGCCGACGCTGCGGTCGGCCGCCCACCGGGTGCGCCTCGACCTACCGCACCGCAGCCCTATCACCCACCCCTCCCCGGCCGGGCACACGACGGGCCTGGGCCTGGACTGGGGGGTCAACACGCTGCTGACCGGCGCGCTGGCCCGCCTGACCGACACTTCGGCCGGGCCGCGGGTGCTCTCCGACGGCCGCAGGCTGCGCTATGACGCGAGTGCGGTCTCGGCGAAGCTGCACCGGTTGCGGCAGGTGCGTGAGCACGTGGCGGCCCGCCGCGACCATTATGAGGCGCTACTAGCCGGGCTGGCCGCCCCGCAGCCGCTCTGGGCGGAGCTGCAGAGCAAGCACGCCGTCCTGGTTACTGAGCATGCGCGGATCTGCGCTCGGCTCCGGCAGCTGAACCGGGCGCTGGCGTGGTCGGCGGCCCGCTGGGCGGTCGACCAAGCGCGTGCGCTGGGCGCGAGCGTGATCTACCTCGAAGACCTGGCGACTCTGGAGGCGCGTGGTAAACGCTCCGGCAACGCCCGCCTGGCGGGACAGGTGCGCGGCCTGGTCGCCGAGGCGATCGCGCATCTGGCGGCCCGGGAAGGGATCGCGGTGGTGGCGGTCCCGGCCCGCGGCACCTCCAAATACTGCCCGCGCTGCGGGAGCGGCACCCAGCCCTTGAAGCATGTCGCAGCGCCCGACCGGATGCGGGAGTCGGGCTGGAAATGGGCGGCCTGCACCTCCTGCGGCCTGTCGTGCGACCGCGATCACGCCGCGGCCGAGCGCATCGCCGCCCGCGGCCTGCTCTCCCAGACCCGGGTGCGCACCGACCGCCACACCGGACGCCGCACCGTCACGATCGCGGTCGAGGGCAACGTGGCCCGCGCCCGCCGCCGCACCCCCCGCCCCACCCCGCCGAGAGCGGTGGTCGGCCGTCCGGCCGTGCGGGCCGATCGGGCCAAGACCGGCCCCACCCCGAAGCGGCCCGCCGCCGCTTCCCCTGGAGTTTCCCGCCGTGTGCCCGACCGGCGCGCGGTCCCCGCCCCACCATCCGGTGGCCAGTGTCCGGCGGGGCAGGCACCCCAGAACCACCCCCACCCGGGGGCGCGTTCAGGTCCTGCACACGGTTTCCCGAACCCCCAGCACGACCGGACCGGCTTCCACCGCGTCCGCGCCAGCCCCGTCCTCGCCCTCGGCGACTTCGGAGCAGGCGCGGACCGGCCACGTCACGCCCGGAATGTCCGATTCATTCAGACACACTCAGGAAACCAGAGACGCTGACCGTCGCCACCTTCACCAGCGGCGGCCGCCGGCTGCTGCCGTACGCGCTCCGCCGGTTCGTCGCCGGGCATCCGGAGGTCGAGGTCAACGTCGTGGAGGCCGAGCCCGAGGAGAGCCTGCCCATGGTCCGCGAGGGCCGGGCGGATCTGGCCCTGGCCTACCATTTCGACGGGCCGCTCCCCGCGGCCGGCGGCCTGGAGTGGACGCCGGTCATGGAGGACCCGATGTCGGCCGCGCTGCCGGCCGGACACCCGCTCGCCGGGCGGGAGAGCGTCGAGCTCGCCGAGCTGGCGGCCGACCCGTGGGTCATCGGCTGCAGCAAGACCGAGGCGTTCCTGCGCCGGTACGCCGCGCAGGCCGGGTTCGAGCTGAAGGTGGCGGGCAGCAACCGACTACTTCTTCGCGCAGGCGCTCGTGGCCTCCGGACTGGGCGTCGGCCTCATCCCCCGGCTCGGCCTGGACCCCTCGGCGGCCGAGACCGTCCTGGTGCCGGTCGGCCCACCGCGCCCGGCCCGGTACGTGGGGGTTGCCACCCCGCGAACGCGCCGCTCCCCGCTGGCCGGCGCCGTCACCGACGCCCTGCGCCAGGCCGCCGCGGCCGTACGGTGAGCCCGCCGGTGGAGCACCGCCCCCAGGAGGGGGCCTACGATCAGCGGGATGCGGATCGACCTGATCACGATCGTCGTGGACGACTACGACCCGGCCATCGCGTTCTTCACCGGCGCCCTGGGCTTCGAGCCGGCCGAGGACTCCCCGTCCCTGACGAACGACGGCCGCCCGAAGCGGTGGGTCGTCGTCCGCCCCCCGGGCGGCGGGACCGGCATCCTGCTCGCCCGGGCCGACGGCGAGCGGCAGCGCGCCGCCGTCGGGGAGCAGGTCGCCGGGAGGGTGGGCTTCTTCCTGCGGGTGGACGACTTCGAGGCCGCCCACCGGCAGATGACGGCGGCCGGCGTCGAGTTCGTGACCGCCCCGCGCACGGAGCCCTACGGCCGGATCGCCGTGTTCCTGGACGTCGCAGGCAACCGGTGGGACCTACTCGGCCCGGCCTGATCAGGAGGCGAGCAGGCGGCTGGTGAATCCGGCGGCCAAGAGAGCTTCATAGGCGGCATGCACGTCCTCTGGGATGTCCTGGGCAATGGCGAAGCCGAGCTGGGGATACTGGATCACCCGCTGCAGGTCGCCGACGAGCATGTCGATGACGAGCCGTTCGTCGCCGATACTTTTGATGTAGTCGTCGAACTCCAGCGGTTCGGACGCGCACACGAGCTCGGCCTCGGACCACAGCTTGCGGGCGGTGGCGAACGCGCGGCGCTCCATATAGGGCTTGGAGATCAGCAGCACCGAGGCCGGGTGGATGCCTGTCTCGGCCAGGACCTGCCGGGAGAAGGTGATGTTGTCGCCAGTGTTACCGGCGCGGGGCTCCAGCAGGATCGCCGAATCCGGCACACCGAGTTCCAGCGCGTGCTCGTGGTAATGCACAGCTTCGCCGCGCGGGAAGCGGGCGGCGGTGGTGGGGCTGTTGCCGCCGCTGAACACCACGACGGGAAACAACCCGGCGTGATACAACTCGGCGGCGAACGCCGCGACCCCGAGGTCGTGGCTGCCCAGGCCGATCGCGGCCTCGACGGGGCGCACCTGGTGGTGCATCTGGTGGTAGTCCCAGATCAGCTGGGCCTGGCGGAGCTGCTCGTCGGTGATGGCCTGCCGGTTGTCGATCACGTGCGTCTCTTCCTGGTCATCGTCGCCGGGGGCCGGATGTCCCCTTGCCTGACGGCCCTGATGTTCTCGATGCTGGCCAGCTGATGGCTCAGGCCGTATTCGGCGGCCGTCTGGGCCGCCTGATCGAGAACGCTCAGCCCATCATCCACGGTGGCCGGATCGGACAACAGGATGTGACCATAGGCGGTATCCAGCCGCACCCGCTGCATGGGTGCGTCGGTCACCGCGGTGCTGCGGGCGATGTCGATGAAGTGCAGGGCCTCATCCAGATGTCCGGCGCCGCGATGGGCCAGGGCGAGTTTCTGGTGGGCGACCGACCAGTCTTCCGGCTCGGCCAGCTCCTCGAAGTCACGGGTGGCGGAGAGCATGACGCGGGCGGCATAGTCGTGGTCGCCGTCCTTGCTGAGCGCGGTGCCCACCCACAGGCGGGCCCGGGCGCGGTCCCGGCGCGAGAGCCGGTCATCGACGGCCAGCGCCTCATACCGGCGCGCGGCGATCTCCAGCTTTCCCGACATCTCGGTGACCACCGCCAGCGACAGTTCCAGCTGGGCGATACGGCGGGGGATGTCGAGCTGGGTGAACACCGAACGGGCCCCGGCATAGGAATGCTGAGCCGACAGCGGCCCGATCACGGCGCCCTGGTCGCGTTGAAGGTCCCCCAGCAGGGCGGTGGAGCGGGCGAACAGATACAGGCCCTTGTCGTCGAGCTCCCCCGGTTGAAAGCGGGTCAGCCACCGGTTGAGCAGGGTGCCGGCGAAGGTGAAGCTCTGGCGCGAAAGCGCCACGATGGCCCGGTCCAGATCATCGGTCCATGATTCGTACTCCCAGGCGCGGGGGCCGACGACCGTCACCCGTCGGCCCGGACCGGCCGCAAGGCGGCCGGATTCCGACAGGTTCGTCTCAAAGCGCAGATGCACCGCGGCGTCCGCCCGCGCCAGCGCGGTGTCCAAGATGGCCTGGGTGTCGGGGCGGGGCTCGGTGCCGGTCAGGAGCTTCTCCCATTTGGAGACGGTGCGCACCCCAACGCCGAGATGCTCGGCAAAAGCGCGCACGCTCAGCCGCAACGCCAGCCGCAGGGCACGGGCCTCCAGGCCGCTCCAGTGATGCACGGTCGCCACGCGTCGCTCCCTTCCGCACCCGTCATGCAAGCACGGCGAAGGCAGGCGGGGACACGAAAGTGCGACGCAAGTGCAACAGCGGACCATTCACGCCGGTGAGCATCACGGCCACGCTCGAAGCATCACCACGTTCCCGCACTTGTTGGATGGTCATCGCGCATGGAACCCCTCACCGAACATCGCGACGTCAGTGACCTGGTCGTCTACGGTTTCCTGCGGCTGGTGCGCACCTCCGCCGCCCGGCAGGCGGCCCTGTCGGCGTCACTGATCGAGTACTGCCGACAACATGAGCTGCTGCTGTCGGGGGTGTTCACCGAACGCGCCCCCTACCTCACCTCGGCGGCGTTCGTCGGGCTGCTGGACGTGCTGGCGCTGCCCGGCACCTACGGGGTCGTCCTACCGGCTGCCTCCCACCTCGGGCCCAAAGCGATAGCGGCCCAGCGGCGACAGCAGATCGAGACGAGCGGGGCCCGGCTGCTGCTGGTGCGCGGCGCCTCCACGCCTGAGGCCTCCGGCCGCTCCGCCTCCAGATCGCCCGGCAGCGGCTACCGGCGCCGCCGCAGCCCGGGACCGGCACCCGCCTTGGACGCCGAGACATGAGGCAGCTCATGCGCGAGGCGGTGCAGCAGTTCTTCGACGCGACAGCGGAATCGGTCGGCCTGGCCCGCGATTTCACCACCGCGACCCTGACCGCCTGGGGCCTGACCGCCTGCGTCGAAGACATCCGGGTCTGTGTCTCGGAACTGGCCTCCAACGCCCTGGTCCACGGCACCGAGCCCGGATACGGGTTCCTGGTGAGGCTGGAGGCCGAAGAGGAGTTCGTCCGGCTGGAAGTGCACGACAGCCACAACAGGTGGCCCCGGATTCGCCACCCGGCCGATACCGACACCTGCGGACGCGGCCTGCTGATCGTCGAGGCGCTCGCCGAGGACTGGGGAGTGCAGGAAGGCGACCCGCTCGGCAAGGTCGTCTGGTCACGCCTCCCCGCGATCCCGCCTGATCCGGACAGCTTGCGAACCGGATGAGGCCACCGCGACCACCGGACCCTCGCCTGCCTGCAAACCCCCAGCCACCCCATGCACCACCCACCTTCACCGACGAGAGGGAACGGCCATGGAAGCCTTCGAACGCGCCCGGCTGGACGCCTACTTCGCCAAGATCGCCGAACGGTTCGCCCCCGAAGAGCAGGTCACCTCCTTTCTGATCACGCACCTGCTGGCCGAGCGGCCCGGTTTCGTCCGCGCGGTCGCGGCGATGAGCCGCCTGCGCGCGGTGCTGCCAAAGCCCAAGTCGATCAACCCCGCCGCCCAGCGCGAGATCGAGCAGACCATCCCGGTCGACGCGCTCTCCCGCGAGCTGTTCGCCGCTGCGGACGCGGCCCTGGACTACGTCGAGTCCCGGGCCGCGGCCGAGGAGATCGCGCTACTGGACGTCGGCGGCTACTTCGCCCCGTCCTTGACCGGCCTGCACAACCGCTTCTCCGGCCACCTGCTCGGCGTGATCGAAGACACCGAGAACGGCCACCGCCGCTACGCCGACCTCGACAAGCTGCCCTGCCCGGTGATCTCGGTCGCCCGCTCCCCGCTGAAGGACCCCGAAGACTTCCTCGTCGGCCAGTCGGTGGTCTTCTCCACCGAGGCCGTCATGCGCAGCCGCGGCGACATCCTGCACGGCCGCCCGGCCCTGGTGCTCGGCTTCGGCAAGCTCGGCAGCTCGATCGCCCGCCTGCTGCACGCCAAGGGCGTCCAGGTCACCGTCTTCGACATCGACCCCGTCCGCCGCACCCAGGCCCTGTCCCAAGGGTTTGCCGTCGCCCGCGACCGCCACAGCGCACTGATAGGCGCCGGACTCGTGCTCTGCGCCACCGGCGCAGTCTCCCTGCGCGGCGAGGACTTCCCCCACCTGCGCAACGGCGCCTACATCGCCACCGTCACCTCCAGCGAAGACGAACTGGAACTCAACGGACTGCCAGACGTCTACACCCGCACGATGGTCGGCGACCACGTCACCCGCTACCAGACGACCGGCCACTACTTCTACCTGGCCAACGGCGGCAACGCCGTCAACTTCCTGCACGGCGCCAGCGTCGGGCCGTTCATCTTCCTGGTCCAAGCCGAGATACTCGCCGGGATCAGGATGCTCACCCGCAGTGACCTCGCCCCTGGCATGCACGAGGTCTCCGCGGACGACCGCGCCGCCATCGCGGCGATTTGGCTCTCCTACTTCAACAGGTGATCGACTTGGCCATCACGGCAGACCACATCCGCGACGTCATCGGTGACTACCTCGACGCGCACCCCAGCGACAAAGCCGCCCTCGCCCCGATCCTGGAGTTGCTCGACGACGGCGCCGATCTGACCACCCGCAAGGAGTTCCGCGGGCACGCGACCGCCGGCGCGATCCTCACCGACCCCAACGGACTCATCCTGCACATCCACCACCGCGCCTTGGAGCGGTGGCTCCTGCCCGGCGGCCACCTGGAGGCGTCCGATGCCACTCTCTGCGGCGCGGCCCTGCGAGAGCTCGTCGAGGAGACCGGCATCCCCGCCGCCATGGTGATCGCGGTCGGCAACCGCCCCGTCCACATCGACGTCCACCCCATCCCCGCCAACGGCTTCAAGGGCGAGCCGGATCATCAGCACTTCGACTTCCGGTTCCTGTTCCGCACCATCGCCGACGTCGGCCAGCTCCAAACCGAAGAGATCACCGATGCCGCCTGGCGTGATGCCGACAGCATCAGCGATCCCATCCTGCGGCAGCGCGTCACTCAGGCTCTTGGCTGACCCTCCTCGATCAGGCCGCCCCGCGCTTGCGATCTCGACTCGCGCAGGGGCGGTCATCCATTTCAGGTCCGTCCACAGGAACGTGCCTAATGTCCCTCACACCTCAATACAGCTTCTATCAGTCGACGAGGACGGCGCCGGTATCGGCGGGCGCCTCATCCACCGGCCGGAGCCCGCCGGATGCGGCACGCGCCTTTCTTGCAGCACCGCACGTGTCCCGGGTCAGAGGTCGCCCAGGCCGAGCTGGCGGGCGATCAGCATGCGCTGGACCTCGCTGGTGCCCTCGCCGATCTCCAGGATCTTGGCGTCGCGGTAGAAGCGGCCGACGGGGTACTCGTTCATGAAGCCGTACCCGCCGAAGACCTGGGTGGCGTCGCGGGCGTTGTCCATCGCGGCGTCGGAGGAGACCAGCTTGGCGATGGCGGCCTCCTTCTTGAACGGCTCGCCGGCCAGCATCTTCTCCGCCGCGTGGTAGTAGGCCAGGCGGGCGGTGTGGGTGCGGACCTCCATATCGGCGATCTTGAACTGGATGGCCTGGTAGTGGCCGATCGGGTGGCCGAACGCCTGGCGCTCGCGGACGTAGCGCAGGCACTCGTCCACGCAGCCCTGGGCCAGGCCGACCGAGAGCGCCGCGATCGCGATGCGGCCCTCGTCGAGGGTCTGCAGGAACTGGGCGTACCCCCGGCCGCGCTCGCCGAGCAGGTTCTCCGCGGGGACCCGGCAGTCGGTGAAGGCCAGCTCGCGGGTGTCGGAGCAGTTCCAGCCGACCTTGGAGTACTTCTTGGCGACGGTGAAGCCGGGCGTGCCCGCCGGGACCAGGATCGTGGAGATCTCGGGACGGCCGTCGGCGCGCCGCCCGGTGATCGCGGCCACGCCGACGACGCCGGTGATGTCGGTCCCGGAGTTGGTGATGAACGCCTTCGAGCCGTTGATCACCCACTCGTTCCCGTCGAGCACGGCCGTGGTCCGCATGCCGCCCGGCACGTCGGAGCCGCCGCCCGGCTCGGTCAGGCCGAACGCGCCGAGCATCTCGCCGGTGGTCAGCTTCGGCAGCCACTGCGCGCGCTGCTCGGCCGTGCCGAACCGGTAGATCGGCATGGCGCCCAGCGAGACGGCGGCCTCCACGGTGATGGAGACGCTGGAGTCGACCCGGGCCAGCTCCTCCAGGGCCAGGCAGAGCGCGAAGTAGTCGCCGCCCATGCCGCCGTACTCCTCGGGGATGGGCAGGCCGAACAGGCCCATCCGGCCCATCTGGCGGACGATGTCGTAGGGGAACTCCTCGCGCTCGTACAGCTCCCCGATCACCGGGGCCACCGCGTCGCGGGCGAACGCCTCGACGGTCTTGCGCAGGTCTTCGTACTCTTCGGTCAGTTTCATGGTGCCTGCTTCCTGGGTGAGAGGGCCTGGACGACCCGGGAGGGGCTGGGACGGCCGAGCCGGGCGGCCAGCCAGGTGCTGGTCTCCACCAGCGCGGGCAGGTCGAGGCCGGTCTCCACGCCGAGGCCGTGCAGCATCCAGACCAGGTCCTCGGTGGCGAGGTTGCCGGTGGCGCTCTCGGCGTACGGGCAGCCGCCGATGCCGCCGGTGGAGGCGTCCACCACGGTCACGCCCGCGCGCAGCGCGGCCAGCGTGTTGGCCAGGGCCTGGCCGTAGGTGTCGTGGAAGTGCACCGCCAGCCGGTCGGGGCCGCCGAACGCATCGATCAGCGCGCTCACGTGGCCGGGGGTGCCGACGCCGATGGTGTCGCCGAGGGAGAGCTCGTGGCAGCCCAGGTCGAGCAGCCTGCGCCCGACCTCGGCGACCTGCGCGATGGGGGTCGGCCCCTCCCAGGGGTCGCCGAAGCACATCGAGACGTACGCCCTGACCTTGAGCCCGTGCTCCAGCGCCCGGGCGACCACCGGCGCGAACATCTCGAACTGCGACTCCAGCGTGCGGTTGAGGTTCTTGGCGGCGAACGTCTCGGTGGCGCTGCCGAAGATCGCGATCTCGGTGACGCCGTGCTCCAGGGCCCGGTCGAGGCCGCGCTCGTTGGGCACGAGCACCGGGTAGCGGACCCCGGGGACCCGCTCCATCACGGTCAGCAGCTCGGCGGCGTCGGCCAGCTGCGGCACCCACCGGGGGTGCACGAAGCTCGTCGCCTCGATCACCGTGTGCCCGGCCGCCGCCAGCCGGGCCACGAACTCGGCCTTCACCGCGACGGGCACCACCGCGGCCTCGTTCTGCAGCCCGTCGCGCGGCCCGACCTCGTAGACCGTGACCCGCTCCGGCAGGCCCTCCATCCGGTACGGCTCCCGCATCACGCCCTCCATCCCGTACGGCTCCCGCCCCGCGGCCCGGTCGTCGCGCCCGCCGCGCGGCCCCCGGGTCCGCCGGCCGCCGCGGCGCCCCCTGCGGAGGCCGACGCGGTCACGGCGCCTCCTCCGGCCGGACGACGGCCAGGACGGCGTCCATGTCGACCGCCTGACCGGCGCGGACCTGCAGCTCGGCGACCACTCCCCCGACCGGCGCGGTCACGGTGTGCTCCATCTTCATCGCCTCGACGATGACCAGCGGCTGCCCCTCCTCGACCCGGTCCCCGGCGGCCGCCTTCACCACGAGGACCGTGCCGGGCATCGGGCTGCGGACCACGCCGTCCCCGGCCCCGGCCGCGCCCGCCCGGTCCCCGGGGTCGCCGAGGTGGTGGCGGGTGAGCAGCCAGGCGTTCCCGTCCCGGCCGAGCCAGACCGCGTCGCCGTCGCGGGCGAGCGCGTAGCGCCGCCGTACCCCGTCGAGGGTGACGAGCAGCCCGGATCCGTCGCGCTCCAGCCGCGCCCGAAGGGTCCTGACCGCCGGTTCCGCACGGCCGCCGCCGGCCGGTTCCGTGCGGTCGCCGGCGTCCTGCACGGGCAGCCGGACCTCGGCTCCGGAGGCGGGCAGGCCGCGCACACCGATCTCCGCCACGCCGCCGCGGCCCTCCAGCCGCCAGGCGGTCCACGCCGCCGGGGCGCCGGGGCGCCAGCCGTCGGGCACGTCCCACGGGTCGGCCGGGGCGGCGGGCACCCGCTCGTACTGGAGGAGCAGGGCCGCGGCGGCCAGGACGTCCTCCGGCGTGCCCGCGGCGGGGAGCAGGTCGTCGAGGCGGCGCTCGACCAGACCGGTGTCGAGGTCGCCCGCCGCCACCTCCGGGTGGGTGACCAGCGCCCGCAGGAAGGCGATGTTCGTGGTCACGCCCAGGACGGTCGTCGCGGCGAGGGCGCCGTCGAGGGTGCGCAGCGCGCTCGCCCGGTCCGGCCCCCAGGCGATGACCTTCGACAGCATCGGGTCGTAGTCGCTGCCGACCGTCCCGCCGACCGCGAGGCCGGAGTCGACCCGGACCACCCCGGACGATGAGGTTCCGGATCCGCCCGGGGTGCCGGGGGCGCTCGGGAAGGCGGGACCGGCCGCCCCCGGGGCGCCGGGCTCGTGGAGGGCGAGGATGCGGCCGCCGGTCGGGAGGAAGCCGCGGGACGGGTCCTCGGCGTAGACGCGGGCCTCGACGGCGTGGCCGCGGAGCCGTACCCCGTCCTGGGTGACCGGGAGCGGCTCGCCCGCCGCCACCCGGAGCTGGAGCTCGACCAGGTCCAGGCCGGTGACCATCTCGGTGACCGGGTGCTCGACCTGCAGGCGGGTGTTCATCTCCATGAAGTAGTAGTCGGCCGTGGCGCCCTGGACGATGAACTCCACCGTCCCGGCCCCGACGTAGCCGACGGACCGGGCGGCCTCCACCGCCGCCGCACCCATCCGGGCCCGGGTCTCCTCGTCTAGCAGCGGGGACGGCGCCTCCTCGACGATCTTCTGGTGGCGGCGCTGCAGGCTGCACTCGCGCTCGCCCAGATGGACGACGTTGCCGTGGGCGTCGGCGAGCACCTGGATCTCGATGTGCCGGGGGTTCTCCACGAACCGCTCGATCAGCAGGGTCGCGTCGCCGAACGCGGCGGCGGCCGTACGGCGGGCGGACGCCAGGGCGTCCGGCAGCTCGGCGGCGGAGCGGACCAGCACCATGCCCTTGCCTCCGCCGCCCGCCGAGGGCTTGATCAGCGCGGGGAAGCCGATGTCCGCGGTGAGCAGGTCGTCGTCCGGCTCGGCCGCGCCGGGGACGACCGGCACCCCGGCCGCCGAGACGGTCGCCTTGGCGCGGATCTTGTCGCCCATGGCCTCGACGGCCTCCGCGGGCGGCCCGACGAAGACCAGCCCGGCCTCGGCGCAGCGCCGGGCGAAGGCGGTGTTCTCCGCCAGGAAGCCGTAGCCGGGGTGGACGGCCTGGGCGCCGGTGACCGCGGCGGCCCCGACGACGGCCTCGACGTCGAGGTAGCCGCCGGGCAGCCGGACCGCGACGTCGGCCTCGCGGGTGTGCCGGGCCCCGGCGTCGGCGTCGCTGTACACCGCGACGGAGCGCACGCCCAGCCGGCGGAGGGTGCGGATGATCCGCAGGGCGATCTCGCCCCGGTTGGCGATGAGGACGGTGTGGAACATCGCGGGAGGGGCGGTCGGTGAGCTGGTCATGGTCGCGGTCACATCCGGAAGACGCCGTAGCCGACGGGGTCGAGGGGGGCGTTGGCCGAGGCGGACAGGGCCAGGCCCAGGACGGTGCGGGTGTCGAGCGGGTCGATGACGCCGTCGTCCCACAGGCGGGCGGTGGAGTAGTAGGGGTTGCCCTGGTCCTCGTACTGCTCGCGGACGGGCCGTTTGAACTCCTCTTCCTCCTGCGCGCTCCAGGCGTCGCCGAGCTGGTCGCGGCGGACGGTGGCCAGCACGTTGGCGGCCTGCTCGCCGCCCATCACCGAGATGCGCGCGCCCGGCCACATCCACAGGAAGCGGGGCGAGTAGGCGCGCCCGGCCATGGCGTAGTTGCCCGCGCCGAACGAGCCGCCGATGACGACGGTGAACTTGGGCACCCGGGCGCAGGCGACGGCGGTGACCATCTTGGCGCCGTGCTTGGCGATGCCGCCGGCCTCGTACGCCTTGCCGACCATGAAGCCGCTGATGTTCTGCAGGAAGAGCAGCGGGATGTTGCGGCGGTCGCACAGCTCGATGAAGTGCGCGCCCTTGAGCGCGGACTCGGCGAACAGGATGCCGTTGTTGGCGATGATCCCGACGGGGTGGCCGTGGATCCGGGCGAAACCGGTGACGAGCGTGGCGCCGTACTCGGCCTTGAACTCGCCGAACCGGCTGCCGTCGACGATGCGGGCGATGACCTCGCGGACGTCGTACGGCGTGCGGGTGTCGGCGGGCACGATGCCGTACAGGTCGCGGGGGTCGTGGAGCGGTTCCTCCGGGGCGGCGCGCTCCCATGGCGCGGGCGGCCGGGGGCCGAGGGTCGAGACGATGTCGCGGACGATCCGCAGCGCGTGCGCGTCGTCCTCGGCGAGGTGGTCGGTGACGCCGCTGACGCGGGCGTGCAGATCGCCGCCGCCCAGTTCCTCTGCGGTGACCTCCTCGCCGGTGGCGGCCTTCACCAGCGGCGGGCCGCCCAGGAAGATCGTGCCCTGGCCGCGGACGATGACCGCCTCGTCGCTCATCGCCGGGACGTAGGCGCCGCCCGCGGTGCAGGAGCCGAGGACCGCGGCGATCTGCGGGATGCCCCGCGCCGACATGGTGGCCTGGTTGTAGAAGATCCGGCCGAAGTGCTCGCGGTCGGGGAAGACCTCGTCCTGCTTCGGCAGGAACGCGCCGCCGGAGTCGACGAGGTAGACGCACGGCAGGTTGTTGTGGAGGGCGATCTCCTGGGCCCGCAGGTGCTTCTTGACCGTGACCGGGTAGTAGGTGCCGCCCTTGACGGTGGCGTCGTTGGCGACGACCACGCACTCGCGGCCGGAGACGCGGCCGACGCCGGTGATGATCCCGGCGGCGGGGGCCTCGCCGCCGTACAGGCCGGTGGCGGCGAGCTGGGAGAGCTCCAGGAACCGCGAGCCGGGGTCGAGCAGGGTGTCCACCCGGTCGCGGGGCAGCAGCTTGCCGCGCGCGACGTGCCGGGTCCGCGCCCGCTCCGGGCCGCCCAGCGCGGCGTCCGCGACACGCTCGCGCAGCTCGGCGGCGAGCCGCTCGTTGCTGGCGGCGTTCGCCTTGAACCCCTCGCCGCCCGGGTCGCAGGTGCTCCTCAGCACCGGCCAGCCACTCATGCAGGCCCCCTCCACCCGGCTCCGTCGCCGGGGTTAACGGTCACTAACTCCGTTGGCGATGTTAGTCATCATTAACGCCACCGTCTACCATGCGAGGGTGACGACTGCCCAGACCCCTACCCGCAATCGCGGGTCACGGCGCACGGAGATCCTGGACGCCGCCGCCCGGCTGTTCGCGGCACGCGGCTTCCACGGCGTGTCCATCGAGGAGATCGGCGCGGCGGTCGGCACCTCGGGTCCCGCCCTGTACCGGCACTTCAGCGGCAAGGAGGCGCTGCTGGCCGAGATGCTGCTGGACGTCAGCGAGCGCCTGCACGCCTCGGGGGCCGCCCGGGTCACCGCCGCCCCCGACGCCGAGCAGGCCCTGGACGCGCTGCTGGCCGGGCAGGTCGAGTTCGCGCTGGGCCATCCCGCGCTCATCACCGTGCACGACCGCGAGCTCGGCAACGTCCCCGAGCCGGCCCGCCGGCAGATCCGCCGGCTCCAGCGCCTGTACGTCGAGGAGTGGGTCACGGTGCTGAGCGAGCTCTACCCCCGCTGCGCGCCGTCGCGGCTGCGCGCCGCCACCCACGCGGTCTTCGGGCTGCTCAACTCCACCCCGCACAGCGCGGGCGAGCTCCCCGCCGAGGCGATGGCCCCGCTGCTGCGGGACATGGCCCGCGCGGCGCTCGCCGGAGCCCTCGGCCGGGACGCGGTCACGCGCTGAGGGCGGGCCCCCGGCGGCAGCCCAGGTTATGGATCATTAACACCACATCCGGGCATTGCCCTGCCATGTTTATAGATATATCTTTGACTTATCGCGATATTCGACATATTTCGCCCTGCGGGCAACGACGGGACGGGAGGCCGGTCCGCGGAGAAGAATCAGACGCAGCCGCATGTACCGGCATACCGGCCCGGCGGCGGGCGGGGTGGGAGAACGGGTGACGATGGGCGAACCGGCGGTGGCCGTCAGGGGCCTCACGAAGACGTACGGGAAGGTCGAGGCCGTCAAGGGCGTCGACTTCGAGGTGGCCCCGGGCGAGGTGTTCGGCTTCCTGGGGCCGAACGGCGCGGGCAAGACCACCACGATCAGCATGCTCTGCACGCTCGCCGACCCCACGGGCGGCTCGGCCGCGGTCGCCGGGCACGACGTGGTGCGCGAGCGCGACGCGGTGCGGCGCAACATCGGGCTGGTCTTCCAGGACCCGACGCTGGACGGCTACCTGACCGCCGAGCAGAACCTCAGGTTCCACGCCGAGCTGTACGGCGTGCCGAAGGCCCTGGTGGGCGACCGCATCCGGCAGGTGATGGAGATGGTCGCCCTGTGGGACCGCAAGGGCGACAAGGTGCAGAACTTCTCCGGCGGCATGAAGCGCCGCCTGGAGATCGCCAGGGGACTGCTGCACTCCCCCAGGGTGCTCTTCCTGGACGAGCCGACCGTCGGCCTGGACCCGCAGACCCGCTCGGCGATCTGGGGCTACATCAACCGGCTCCGGCACGCCGAGGACATCACGATCTTCATGACGACGCACTACATGGACGAGGCCGAGTTCTGCGACCGCATCGCGATCATCGACCACGGGGAGATCGTCGTGATCGACTCCCCCGAGGCGCTCAAGGCGAGCGTCGGCGAGGACCGGGTCCAGATCCAGACCGCCGACGACACCGCCGCGATCGCCGCGCTCCGCGACCGCTTCGGCCTGGAGGCCGCGGTCCGCGAGGGCCAGGTGACGTTCGCGGTCGCCTCGGGCGAGCAGTTCGTGCCCCGGCTCTTCGCCGAACTGGGCGTGCCGATCCGCTCGGTGAGCGTCTCGCGGCCCTCCCTCGACGACGTGTTCATGTCCTACACCGGCTCGACCATCCGCGACGCCGAGGCCGAGGGCTCGGCGAACGCCTGGATGCGGGCCATGGCCCGCCGCTGAGCCCGGCGCGAGAGGAGAAGGCGATGGCCACCGACGTGGTGAGCGTGCGGGTCCCGCTGCGCACCGCCGGACACGACCTGCGAGCGGTCAAGGTCGTGCTCCACCGGGAGATGCTGCGGTTCGTCAACGACCGCACCCGCATGCTCTCGATGCTGGTCCAGCCGGTGCTCTGGCTGTTCGTGATGGGCACCGGGTTCGGCTCCCTGGCCCAGGGGGCGATCCCGGGGATCGACTACCGCACGTTCATGTACCCCGGGATGATCGCGATGACGGTCATCATGACCGCGATGTTCTCGGCCGGCTCCATCGTGTGGGACCGGGAGTTCGGGTTCCTGCGCGAGATGCTGGTCGCCCCGGTCAGCCGGGGCGCGATCGTGGTGGGCAAGTGCCTGGGCGGGGCGCTGGTCGCGGTCGGGCAGGGCGTCGTGATCCTGGCCCTGGCCGGGCTGGTCGGCGTGCCGTACGACCCGCTGCTGATGCTGACGCTTCTGGCGGAGATGTTCCTGGCGGCGTTCACCATCACCGCGTTCGGCGTCACGCTCGCGGCGCGGATGAAGAACATGCAGACCTTCTTCGGCCTGATGCAGATGGCCGTCATGCCGATGATGTTCCTGTCCGGGGCGATGTTCCCGCTGGCCGGCCTGCCCTCCTGGCTGCACGTGCTGACCACGGTGAACCCGCTCACCTACGCGGTCGACCCGATGCGCCAGGCGGTCTTCGCCCGCCTGGACGTGCCCGCGCAGGTGGACGCCGTGCTCAACCCGGGCGTGCGCTGGTTCGGCTGGCAGGTCCCGGTCCCGGTGGAGCTCGGCCTGGTCGCCTTGATCGGCGCCGCCCTGCTGGGGGTGGCGGTCGCCCAGTTCCGCCGGAGCGACTGACCCCCGCGGCGGTACGGCACGGCCGCCCGTCCCCGGGGGACGGGCGGCGGAGACGGGGACGGCCCGGGTGCTCGAGCACCCGGGCCGCCGTTCTCCGCCGGGCCCGTCCTCACCGAATCCTCGTGAGAGGGCGGGCCCGGGTCCGTCAGCGCCTGACGCGGACGTAGTCGCTCCGGCTGGAGTCGCCGTAGAAGTCCTCGTCACCCTTGAAGACGAATTTCCAGTAACCCGAGTTGTAGGCCTTGGCCTTGGTGGAGAGCTTGCCGCTCCCGGTGGACCACGTGGTCTTCACGAAGTACCACTTGTGCGAGCCCTTGGGCTTGAAGTACAGCCCGACCTTGGCGCGGTGGCCGTCCCAGCCCCAGTCGTCGCGGACCTGGAGCGCGCCGCGGAACTTCAGGTAGCGGCCGTAGCGGCCCGGCTCCGGCGAGGCGTTGAACTTGATCACCCGGCTGTCGGCGCGGTCCGGCTCGGGCTTGCGGACCGTCACGTGCTCGGCGTGGCTGCCGTCGCCCTCGACGCCGTCGTTACCGGCGAACTCGGCACGCCAGTGCCCGGAGCGCTCGGCGGTGACGTCGACGCCGAAGCGCCCGCGGTGGTCGGTCCAGTCGTTGGAGACGTGGTCCCACCGGTGCGAGCCGTCGGCCCGGAACAGGATGGCGACCTTCTGGCCCTTGTAACCCTCCCAGCCGTGCTTGCCGTCGACCTGCAGGGTGCCGCGCACGCTCAGCCTGTCGCCCTCGTCGACCGGGTCGGGCCCGGCGTCGAAGTCGACGATCCTGCTGTGTAGGGTCCTGCCCCTGACGTCCACGCGGTCCGTCTCGCTCTTGGCGGAGAGCGCGGTGGCCGAGCCGTCGTACTCGGCACGCCAGTGGCCGGTCTTGAACGCCCGGGCCGTCAGCTCGAACCTGCCCTTGGAGTCGGTCCCGTCGCTGACCGGGAGCCGGGTGTAGGAGCCTCCCAGCGGGCGGAAGGCGAGGTGCACCTTGACGCCGGCCAGTGCGCCCCAGCCGCTCGCGGTGTTCTGCCTGAGCACTCCGCCGAGGGTGATCCGCTCTCCCTCGCGGACGGCCGAGGGCCTGGCCGCGATGTCGTCGAAGTCGGTCTGGTAGACCTGCTTGACCGTGAAGGCCTCGGTCCTGCCGCCGCTGCCGCCGGAGTCGACGGCCGCGGTGAAGTTCCATCTGCCCGGAGCGAACTGCCGGTCGACGTCCTTGGTGTACTTCCAGCGGGCCTTGCCCGCCCCCAGGTCGTCGGTCTTCACGAGGTTGAACTGGGTCCTGGCGCCGACCGGAGGAGTCATCCAGCCGACGACCTGGGTGGCCGTGTCCGAGGTCTCGGCGGTGAAGGCGACCTTCACCGTCTCCCCGCCCGTGACCACGACGGGCGAGGGGTTGACCGAGACCGCCGTGACGGCGGGGGCGGTCGCCCCCGCTGATGCCGCCGTGACCGGGCCCGCGACCAGAGTCGCGCAGCCCGCTGCCGCCACGACGGCGACACGAATGCGTTTCACCATTCGGGTCTGCCGTCCTTCCCGGTTGATTCACGCGGCATTGAGGGTGCCACGTCGTTCTCCCAAGTAGACGCCTATACGGGGCAAACGGATCGTAGATCTGACAAATTGTTATTAATAACTGTCGAATAGGACCGATCCATGAGATCCGTCGAAGCAATGCGGCCAAGGGTGGCGACGGGACCGCCTTCCGGGGACATAATCGAGCCTGTGGTGCGCGACGTTGTTGAGACCCACTTCGCCCAGACGGTGGCGGCCCTGGCCCCCGGTGCCCCGCGCGACCCGGCCCTGCCGGTGCGCGACGGCACGGGCCTGACCGGGGCCCGCTGCAGGGAGCTGTTCGACCTGCAGCTCGGCAGCCGCCTGCTGGACGTGACCGCCCGCTGGCTGCGGGAGAAGGGCGAAGGCTTCTACACCATCGGCTCGGCGGGGCACGAGGGCAACGCGGCCGTCGCCGCGGCCCTGCGCACGACCGACCCGGCCCTGCTGCACTACCGCTCCGGCGCCTTCTACCTGACCAGGTCGGCGATGGCCGGCCGGCTTCCCGAGGAGGGTCTGCGCGACGTGCTGCTCGGCCTGGTGGCCGCCGCGGAGGAGCCGATCGCGGGCGGCCGCCACAAGGTCTTCGGCCACCCGGATCTGGCGGTGATCCCGCAGACCTCCACGATCGCCAGCCACCTGCCGCGCGCGGTGGGCGTGGCCTTCGCCATCGAGCGCGCCCGCCAGCTCGGCGTGCCGGGCGCGTGGCCCCAGGACGCGATCGCGGTGTGCAGCTTCGGCGACGCCTCGGTCAACCACGCCAGTGCCCTGTCCGGCCTCAACACCGCCGCCTACGGCTCCTACCAGGGCCTGGGCCTGCCGATCCTGTTCGTGTGCGAGGACAACGGGCTGGGCATCAGCGTGCGGACCCCCAGCGGATGGGTGGAGGCCGCCCGCCACCCCCTGCTGGAGTACTTCGAGGCCGACGGCTGCGACCTGGCCGACGTGCACGACGTGGCGCGGGTCGCCGCCGAGCACGTCCGCACCCACCGCTCCCCCGCCTTCCTGCACGTCAGCACCGTCCGGCTGATGGGCCACGCCGGCTCGGACGTGGAGCTCTCCTACCGGGCCAAGCGGGAGATCAACGCCGACCTGGAGCGCGACCCGCTGGTGGCGACCGCCCGGCTGCTCGTCGAGGCGGGCCTGGCCACCCCCGACGAACTGCTCGCCCGTTACGAGGCGACGCGGGAGCACCTGCTCAAGATGGCCATGGAGAGCTCCCGGCGCCCGCGCCTGACCTCCGCCACCGACATCGTGCAGCCGCTGGCCCCGCGCAGGCCCGAGGCCGTCGCCCCGGCCAGCGCGGTGGCGTCGACCTCGCGGGAGAAGGCCTTCGGCGGCAGGCCGCCCGAGCAGGAAGGCCCGCTGACCCTCTCCCAGGCGATCAACCGGACCCTCGCCGACACGCTGGCCGCCCACCCCGACGTGCTGGTCTTCGGCGAGGACGTGGCCCGCAAGGGCGGCGTCTACGGCGTCACCCGCGGCCTGCAGAAGCGCTTCGGCGCCGGGCGGGTGTTCGACACGCTCCTGGACGAGCAGGCCGTGCTCGGCCTGGCCCTCGGCTCCGGCGTGTCCGGCCTGGTGCCGGTCCCCGAGATCCAGTACCTCGCCTACCTGCACAACGCCCTGGACCAGATCCGGGGCGAGGCGGCGACCCTGCCGTTCTTCTCCCGCGGCGCCTTCCGCAACCCGATGGTGGTGCGCGTCGCCTCCTACGCCTACCAGAAGGGCTTCGGGGGCCACTTCCACAACGACAGCTCGGTCGCCGCGCTGCGCGACATCCCCGGCCTGGTCATCGCCTCCCCGGCCCGGCCCGACGACGCGGCCTCCATGCTGCGCACCTGCCTGGCCGCCGCCCGCGTCGACGGCAGCGTCTGCGTCTTCCTGGAGCCGATCGCCCTCTACAACACCCGGGACATGTTCGACGACGGCGACAACGGCTGGCTGGCGCCGTACGCCCCGCCGGCCCGGTGGGCGGAGACGCACGTCCCGGTCGGCCGTGCCCGCAGCTACGGCGACGGCCGCGACCTGACCATCGTGACCTTCGGCAACGGCGTGCGGATGAGCCTGCGCGCGGCCGTCAGGCTCACCGTCGAGGGCTACAGCTGCCGGGTCCTCGACCTGCGCTGGCTCTCCCCGCTGCCGGTGGAGGACCTGCTGCGCGCCGCGGAGCTGACCGGCAAGGTGCTGATCGCCGACGAGACCCGCCGCACCGGCGGCGTCTCCGAGGGGATCGTCGCCGAGCTGCTGGACGCCGGGTTCACCGGGAAGATCGCCCGGGTGACCTCCGCCGACAGCTTCGTCCCGCTGGGCGACGCCGCCAAGCACGTGCTGCTCTCCGAGGACGAGATCGAGGAGGCCGCCCGCAAGCTCCTCGGCTGAGCCCTCCGGAACGCCGGCGGGCGTTCCTCCGTTCACCGGATGGGCTCCCGGGTGGGTCCCGGCGGATGCCCGGCGCCTCCCGGCTGTCGCCACCGGAGGCGATGTCGTGGGACGCTGTGCTCCGCTGTTCCGGAATGTCCGCAAGGAGAAGTGATCGTTGTCCGAGGTCTGGGTGACCCTGACCACGGCCCAGCCCGGGCCGCCCGCATGGGTCGTGCTGCTGTCCGCCCTGTCCGCGCTGGCCGTGGTGGCGTGGTCCACCTCCTGGCAGCTCTCCCGCGGGCTGATCACGATCGCGCACGAGGGCGGGCACGCCCTGATGGCGCTGCTCACCCGGCGCAAGCTGCAGGGCATCCGGCTGCACTCCGACACCTCGGGCGTCACGCTGACCCGGGGCAGGCCCACCGGCCCGGGGATGGTCCTGACCGCCGCCGCGGGCTACGTCGCCCCGTCCCTGCTGGGGCTGGGCGGGGCGTGGCTGACCGCCTCCGGCTACGTGGCCGTGCTCATCGCGGTCATCATCGCGCTGCTGGTCTGCATGCTGCTGCTGATCCGCAACCTGTTCGGAGTGGTGAGCCTGCTGGCCACCGGCGGCGCGATCGCCGCACTCACCTGGTACGCCCCGCCGGACGTGGACGCGGTCATCGCCTACCTGGCGGTGTGGTTCCTGCTGTTCGGCGGCGTCCGGCCGATCCTGGAACTGCGGCGCAAGCGCAGTCACGGCCACGTGCCCGACTCCGACGCCGACCAGCTCGGCCGGCTCACCTTCCTGCCCGCGGGGTTCTGGGTGCTGCTGTTCCTGCTGGTCGCGGCCGCCTCCCTGGCGGGCGGCGCCTACCTGCTGGTTCCGCTGTCCCTCCTGCCGCTCTGAGGAGCGCGTCCTCCCGATTCGCGGACCGCGGCGGCCGGTCCGGCATAACACCGTGCACCGACTCCACATTATATTGACAAATATTCAGGCAATTGATTGCATGGCCAGGCGGAACCCGCCTTTTTGCCGTTAGGCAGTCAATGGCCGACCAGACCAACATTCCGGCGACGGTCGCATTCTTCGCCCTCGCCGTGGCCCTCGCCGTCATATTCCGTCTCACCCTGCGGATCGCGCGGCTCACGGCCGAGCGGGACGCGGCGGCCGCGCGGACCCGCGAGGAATTCGCCCGGGACATGCACGATCTGGTGGGCCACTGGCTCTGGCTGGCCTCGATCAGGAGCGAGACGGCCTACCGGCGCGCCGCCGGAGACCCGTACGTGAGCGAGGAACTGGGCGAGGCGCTCCAGGCGCTGCGGCATGCCGCGCACGCCGTCCGGAACGCTTCCAGGGGCGTCCTGCAGCCGCTCCTGGACGGGGAGGCACTGCGGGCGGAGCAACTGCTGGCGAGCCTGGACGTCGACTGCGTGACGCGGGTGGACGCCACCGGCCTGCCCGCACCCCTGAGCGCGGCGCTGGGCGCCGTCGTGCGCGAGGGCGTCACCAACCTGCTACGGCACAGCTCGGCCGGGAAGTGCATGATCGAGACGACCTGCCGTGAAGGCCGGATCCGGCTGACCGTCGCCAACGACGGCGTCCCCGGCCCCGGAGGCCCGCGGGCTCCCGGCACCGGACGGCCGCCCGCCACCGGTCCGGACCCGTCCGGCCGGGCCCGCGCCGCCGCTCCGGCGCCGCCCGGCGGCCTGGAGAACCTCCGGCAGCGGATGGCCGCGGTCGGGGGCGCCGCCTGGACCGCCGTGGACGAGGACGGCTGGTTCCGCCTCGTCGCCGAGGCCCCCCTCGACCGCCCCGCCTGATCCCCACTCACATCAATTTCCGCGCCCTACTTCACGCATGGTTCAGTGAATTTTACACATATGATCGATTGAAATTGTAACTAGGAATCTCCCGGCGGGTCCGCGATCGTTTTCCGTGAAGGACATCGAGGAGATCACCGTGAATGACCGGTACGAGCTTTACTGCCTAGCGGACCCGTTCTTTTATGACACCCTCGACGGCGGCGGGAACGACCATCCGGACTTCCCGCTCGCCGGCCGGGAGGTCCCCGACGGCTGGGCTCACCAGCGGACCGACACGTGGCTGCACTACGCCCCGCTCGACTGGCCCGCCCCGGCGCAGGGCTGGAAGATCCATGTCTCCGCGTGCGCCCGGGACGCCGAACGCGCTCTGGAAGCGGTGTGGGACTACTGCGTGCCGCGGGGCATCGCCTTCAAGTTCCTGCGGAGCCTGCCGGTCATGACGATGCTGAACTCCAAGGCGGCGGCGCGCGGCTCCAGCGGCAAACTCGTGACGATCTATCCCGAGGACGACGACCGGCTGGAGCCGGTGCTCAAGGATCTCGATGTCCTGCTCCACGGGATCGAGGGGCCCTACGTCCTCAGCGACCTGCGCTACGGCGACGGCCCGCTGTTCGTCCGGTACGGCGGCTTCTTCCCGCGCCACTGCCTGGACGGGAACGGCGAGATGGCGCTGGCCGTCGAGGACGGCGAGGGAAACCTGGTTCCGGACGTCCGGGGGCCTGTTTTCAGCACCCCCGCCTGGGTGACGCTGCCGGCGTTCCTCCAGCCCCACCTCACGGCCCGGAACGCGGTCACCGTCGAGGGCCTGCCGTACACGATCGAGAGCGTCATGCAGTTCTCGAACGGCGGCGGCGTCTATCTGGGCCGGGACACGCGCACCGGTGAGCGCGTGGTGCTGAAGGAGGCCCGGCCGCACGCGGGGCTCGACGTCGCGGGCCGGGACGCCGTGGCGAGGCTCGCGCACGAGCGGGACATGCTGGAGCGGTTGTCCGGCCTGCCGGCGGTGCCCGCCCTGCTGGACCACTTCTCCGTGGGAGAGCACCGCTTCCTGGTCCAGGAGTTCGTGGACGGCAACCCTCTGCAACGACTCCTGCTGCAGAGGTACCCCCTGACCCGGGCGGACTGCCGGCAGGAGGACCTCGACGACTACACCGCCTGGGTGCTCGACGTGCTGCCCAGGGTCCGGCAGGCCCTCGGCTCCCTGCACGGGCGCGGAGTGGTCTTCGGCGACCTGCACCCGAACAACATCCTTCTCACCCCGCAGGGCCGCCTGGTCCTCATCGACTACGAGGTGGCCACCCTCGCCGAGGACCGCGGACGCGCCGCCCTCGCCCACCCGGCGTTCGCCGCGCCGCGCGACCGCCGGGGCCTCGACGTCGACGCCTACGCGATGGCCTGCCTCTGCCTCGGGCTGTTCGCCCCCCAGCTGACGATCATGCTTCCGCTCGACGGGTCGAAGGCGCACCACCTGGCCGAGCTCATCGCACGCACCTTCCCCGTCCCGGAAGGGGTCGTCGAAGAGGCGATCACCGTCATCACGGGCGGTCCCGCCGCGGACGGCGGGCCGGTGGCCCCGTCGCGGACGCCCCGGCCGGGCCGCGACGAGTGGCCGCGCCTCCGGGAGGCGATGGTCCGGGCCATCCTGTCCAGCGCCACCCCCGGCCGCGACGATCGGCTCTTCCCCGGCGACCCGGCCCAGTTCGAGCCCGGCGGAGGCCTCGGTTTCGCCTACGGCGCGGCGGGCGTGCTCTACGCCCTGGACAGGGCCGGAGCGGAGCGCCTCCCCGAGCACGAGGCGTGGCTGCGCCGGCGGGCACGCTCTCTCGGGCGGGGCGCTCCCCTCGGGTTCTACAACGGGCTGCACGGCATCGCCCATGTCCTGGACCTGCTCGGCCACCGCCAGGACGCCGTCGGCCTCGTGGCCGGCCGGCTGGACGAGAAGTGGGAGAGCCTGGACCTGAGCCTGTTCGGGGGACTCTCCGGGATCGCGCTGAACCTGCTCCACCTGGCCGGCACCGCCGATGAGCCCGCCTTCGCGGACACGGCCCTGCGGATCGCCGGCATCTGCGCCGACCGCCTCGGCGGGCCCGAGGACGTGCCGGAGACCAGCGGCGGAGCCAACCCCCGCGCGGGCCTCATGCACGGCTCGGCAGGGGTCGCCCTGCTCTTCCTCCACGCCTACGAGCGGACCGGTGACCCGGCGCTGCTCGACCGGGCGGCCGTGGCCCTCCGCCAGGACCTGCGGCGTTGCACGACGGGCCGGGACGGCACGCTCCAGGTCGACCAGGGCTGGCGCACGCTGCCCTACCTCGACGAGGGCTCCGTGGGGGTCGGCCTGGTCCTGGCCCGCTACCTGGCCCACCGCGAGGACGCGTCCTTCCGGGTCGCGCTCGACGCCTGCCGGCGCGTCGGCCTGGGACGGTTCTTCGTGCAGTCCGGCCTGTTCGCCGGCCGGAGCGGGGTGATCGCCGCCCTCGCCGGAGGGCTGGGACCCGCGGCGGACGGGACCGGCTCCGTCCTGGCCGAGCAGCTGCGCGGCCTGCAGTGGCACGCGCTGTCCTGCGGCGGCGGGCTCGCGTTCCCCGGCGACCAGTTGCTCAGACTCTCCATGGACTTCGCGACCGGCACGGCCGGAGTCCTGTTCGCGATGAGCACCGCGCTGCACGAGCGCCCGGTGTTCCTCCCCTTTGTCCAGCCGCCCGGCGGCACAGGCGCCACGGTCACGGAACGGCCTGTGCACACCGACGCCGGGCGGCCCAACTCCGGCGAGACACCGAAGGAGGTGTGAACAGATGGTACTTCTCGATCTCCAGTCCCTGGAAGCCCCCACCGGGGGCGGCCACGGCGGCGGGGGCGGCAGCACGCTCACCGTCGCGAGCTGCCACTCCGGCCAGCCGAGCAACCTGAGCGTCCTGCTCTGCCACTAGTTCATCGCAGACCCTGTTCACGAAACCAGCAGAACCGGAGAGATCCAATGGTCCTTCTCGACCTTCAGTCCCTGGAAGCCCCCACCGGCGGCGGCCACGGCGGCGGGGGCGGCAGCACGCTCACCGTCGCGAGCTGCCACTCCGGCCAGCCGAGCAACCTGAGCGTCCTGCTCTGCCACTAGCGGAGTGAGTGCCCGGGACGGCCCGCGGACCGTCCCGGGCACTCCCGCCACCTGTACGCACCTGCCAGCGGAGACGGAGAGGAGGCGCCGGTGCAGTCGGCGGATCGGCTGGTCGCCCAGACCGTACGGCACGGCGGCCCCTGGCCGGCCGTCCTGGCGGTCGTGTCGATCGCCGGAGCCCTCGCGGAGCTGGCACTCCCCTTCTCCCTGGGCCGGGCCGTGGACGGTCTCACCGCCACCGGCCCGGTGCCCGGGGACCGGCTCGCCGTGTGCGCCGCGCTCGTCGCCGTCGCGGTGTCCTGTGACGCCGTCGGCGTGTGGGCGGCCGGGGCGGGCGGGGCCCGGGCCTCGCGCTGGCTGCGCGACCGGCTGGTGCGGCACGTGCTGGGCGTCGGCCCCGCGGTGACCCGCCGCATCCCCGAAGGGGACCTCGTCACCAGGGCGGGCGTCAACGCCGAGGAGGTGGGCCGCGCGCCGGAGACCGTCGTCACCGGCGCGGCGCTGCTCCTGCCCACGGCGGGCGGCCTGGTCGCGCTCACCCTCATCGACCCCTGGCTCACCGCCGCGCTGGCCGCCGGCCTCGTCGTCATCGGCTTCGTGCTCCGCGCCTTCCTGCGGGTGAGCACCTCGCTCGCCGGCGACTACCAGCAGGCCCAGGGCGACATCGCGGCCCGCCTGGCCGACGCCCTGGCCGGAGCGCGCACGATCGCCGCCGCGGGGACCGCCGGCGAGGAGCGGGCGCGGGTGCTGGCCGTGCTCCCCCGGCTGCGCGTCCACGCCATGGAGATGTGGCGGGTCAACGCCCGCGCCGGAGTCCAGGCGGGCGTCGTGGTCCCCCTGCTGGAGGTGGTCGTGCTCGGTGCGGGAGGGCTCCGTCTCGCCTCCGGGGACCTGTCCGCCGGCGAGTTGTACTCCGCCGCGCGCTATGTCGTGCTCGGCGCCGGGGTCGGCGCGGCCCTGGGCCACCTGGGCGGCCTCGCCCGGGCGCGCGCCGCCGCCGGGCGGATCTGCGGCCTGCTCGCCGGCGAGCCCCGCGGATACGGTGACCGCACGCTGCCCCCCGGTCCGGGAACCCTGGAGCTGAAGGACGTCTCCGCCGCCGGCCTGGCCGATGTCGACCTGGTCGTCCCGGGCGGGTGCGCGGTGGCGGTGGTCGGCCGCTCCGGCGCGGGCAAGTCGCTCCTGGCCGCCCTCGCCGGCCGCCTGGCGGACCCGGAGCGCGGCGCGGTCCTGCTCGACGGCGTCCCGATGCCCGCGCTCTCCCGCGAGGCGCTGCGCGGGGCCGTCGGCTACGCCTTCGAGCGCCCCGTCCTGGCCGGCGACACGATCGCCGACGCCATCGGGCTGGGCCTGCGCGACCGTGATCCCCGCACGGTGCGTGCGTCCGCCCGCGCGGCGTGCGCCGACGCCTTCGTCCTGCGGCTTCCCCTGGGCTACGACACCGCGCCGGGGGACGCGCCGATGTCCGGCGGGGAGCGGCAGCGCCTCGGCCTGGCCCGCGCCTTCGCGCACGGCGGCCGCCTGCTCGTCCTGGACGACGCCACCTCCAGCCTGGACACCGTCACCGAGCGGCAGGTGAGCGAGGTGCTCTCCGGCCGGTTGCGGAACCGCACCCGGCTGGTCGTGACCCACCGGGTCGCGACGGCGGCGGCGGCCGACCGGGTGATCTGGCTGGAGGACGGCCGGGTCCGCGGCTACGACCGGCACCGGGCGCTGTGGGCCGACCCCGCCTACCGGGCCGTCTTCCAGCCGGACGCGCCGCCGGCGGACAGCCCGTGAGCCGGGAACCGGGCGGGTCCCCCGCGAACCGGCCGGTCCGGCGGGCCCTGCTCCGTGATCCGCGCCTGCTGGTCCGGCTCGGTCTCTGGTCCGCGGTGGAGGCCGCGCCCGCGCTCGTCATCGGCCTGGCCGTCGCCCGGGCGATCGACGACGGCTTCGCGGCGGGACGGCCGGCCACGGGTTTCGCCTGGCTGGCACTCCTCGGCGGGGCATGGCTGGTGGCCGCGGCGGGCGCGCGGCAGGTCGTGCTGGCCGTCGCCGCGATCGCGGAGCCGTTCCGCGAGGACCTGCTCGGCCACGTCGTGGAGAGCGCCCTGAACCAGGCCACCGCCTCGGTCCGGGACACCGGCTCCCGCGCCGTGGCCCGGTCGAACCTCCAGGTCGAACTGGCCCGCGACGCCTTCGCCTCGGTCGTCATGGTGGCCAGGTCCTTCGTCTTCACCTCCGTGGGCGTGCTGCTCGGGCTGGCCACCCTGATCCCGCAGGTGCTCGTGCTGGTGCTGCCGCCGTTCGTCACCGGCCTCGGCCTGTTCCTGCTCTCCCTGCCCGCGCTGGCCCGGCGGCAGCGCTCGTTCCTGCTGGCCGACGAGCGGACCGCGGCCTCGGTCGCCGCCATGGCCGGCGGCCTGCGGGACATCGCCGCCTGCGGAGCGCAGGAGCGCGTGGCCCGGGCCGTCGGCGTCCGGGTGGCGGAGCAGGCCGCGGCGGCACGGGCCCTGGCCCGGATGACCGCGCTGCGCACGCTGTCGCTGGCGGTGGGCGCCTGGCTGCCCGTCCTGCTGGTGCTCGCAGGCGCCCCCTGGCTCATGGCGCAGGGCACGGGAACGGGCACGGGAACGATCCTCGGCGCGCTCGCCTACGTCTCGCAGTCGCTGGCCCCCGCCCTCGGGAACCTCGTCCAGGGCCTGGCCGTCAGCGGGGTACGGCTGCGGGTGTCGCTGGAGCGCATCCTCGGCGACGACTGTCCCGGATCCCGGCCGGCGGCGGCCCGTGTCCGCGGCCGGGACGGGAGCGCCGAACTGCGCGGCGTGACGTTCGCCTACGGCCCGCACGCCGAACCGGTGGTCACCGCTCTCGACCTGTCGGTCCCCGACGGGGACCACCTCGCCGTGGTGGGACCCAGCGGCATCGGGAAGTCCACGCTCGCCGCGCTCCTCACCGGCGGCCTGCTGCCCGGAGCGGGCCGGGTCACGGTCGGCGGCGTGCCCGCGCACCGGCTCGACCCGGCGGACCGGGTGCTCATCCCGCAGGAGGCCTACGTCTTCCGCGGGTCGCTCCTGGAGAACCTGACCTACCTCGCCCGGACACCCGGGAACCCGGAGGGGACGGCGGAGGTGGAGGCCGCCGTCGCCGCCATCGGGCTGCGCCGCCTGGTGGACCGGGTGGGCGGCTACTCCGCCGAGATCCGTCCCGGCATGCTCTCGGCGGGTGAACGCCAGCTCGTCGCGCTGTGCCGGGCCTACCTCGCCTCCGCCCGCCTGGTGATCCTCGACGAGGCGACCTGCCATCTCGACCCGGCGGCGGAGGCCCGTGCCGAGGAGGCCTTCGCGCGCCGGGGAGGGACCTTGATCGTCATCGCCCACCGGCTCAGCTCGGCGCTGCGCGCCCGCCGCGTGCTCGTCATGGACGGCGCGCGCGTGTGGCTGGGCGGGCACGGGGACCTGCTCGCCTCCTGCCCGCTCTACGCCGACCTGGTCGGGCACTGGACGCCCTCCGACATGCAGGAGCAGATGTCATGATCTATCCCCCTGCCGAGCGGGGACCGGTCGTCGACCGTCTCCACGGCCACGCCGTACCCGATCCGTACCGATGGCTGGAGGACCCGGAGAGCCCGGAGAGCAGGCGGTGGCTGGCGGCCCAGGACGGCCTGTGGCGCGCCCGCGCCGCCGCGCTGCCCGGCCGCGACGGCTGGCGCGCCCGCGTGGCGGAGCTCACCGCCGTCGGAACGGTCACCGCGCCGGTGTGGCGCGGCGGGCGCCGCTTCTTCCTGCGCCGTACGGCGGAGCAGGAGCACCCGGTGCTCTACACGGCCTGCTCCGACGGGGCCGAGCGCGCGCTGATCGACCCGGCGGGACTCGATCCCGAAGGCCTGACCACGCTCGAGGCCTGGCAGCCCGCCCCGGACGGCCGCCTGCTGGCCTACCAGCTGTCCCGGCGCGGAGACGAGCGGTCGGAGCTGCGCGTCATGGACGTGGCCACCCGGCGGACCGTGGACGGCCCGATCGACCGCTGCCGTCGTTCCCCGGTGGTGTGGCTGCCGGGAGGCACGGCGTTCTTCTACGTCCGCGACCGGCGGGTCCGCCTGCACCGGCTCGGCTCGCGCGCCGCGGACGACCCCGTGATCCGCGCCGAGGAGCGATCCTACGGGCTGGGGATCAGCCCCGACGGACGCTGGCTGACGGTCTCGGCGGCGGCCGGGGCGGGCAACGACCTGTGGCTGGCCGATCTCGGCGCCTCCCCCGCCGAGCGGCCCGCCCTGCGGGTGGTCCAGGAGGGGACGGACGCGACGACGGTGCCCGCCGTCGGCCGGGACGGGCGCATGTACCTGCTGACGACCCTGGGCGCGCCCAGGGGCCGGTTGTGCGTCGCCGACCCCGCCCGGCCCGATCCCGGCGGGTGGCGGGAGCTGGTCGGCCCGGACCCGGAGGCGGTGATCGGCGACTTCGCGGTCCTCGGCGGCTCGGTGCTCCTCGTCGGCCGGACCCGTCACGCGGTCAGCGAGATCGGCGTGCACGACCTGGCCACCGGCGAGCAGGTCGGCGAGGTGCCGCTGCCGGGACTGGGAACCACCGGGCGCATGTCCGCGCGCGCCGAGGACGGACACGAGGTCTGGTTCTCCTACACCGACGCCGTCACGCCCGCGAGCGTGCACCGCTACGACACGCGCACCGGGCGCACGACGCTCTGGGCCGCCGCGCCCGGCGCCGCGGAGGTCCC
Source organism: Thiemannella venezuelensis (assembly GCF_014203605.1). Classification (GTDB taxonomy): domain Bacteria; phylum Actinomycetota; class Actinomycetes; order Streptosporangiales; family Streptosporangiaceae; genus Planomonospora_A; species Planomonospora_A venezuelensis. The sequence goes on from NZ_JACHJJ010000014.1 coordinate 100,318, forward strand.
CGAGCTCACGGCGCGCCGGATCTCCTGCACCTCGGCCGACGGCACCACGGTGCGCGTGGTCGTGCTCGCCCGGCCGGGGACCGGTCCCCGGCCGGCGGTCCTGTACGGCTACGGCGGGTTCGGGGTCCCGATGACGCCGTCCTACTCCGGTTACGTCCTGCCCTGGGTGGAGGCGGGCGGGGTCTTCGCGATCGCCCAGCTCCGCGGCGGCGGCGAGGAGGGCGCGCAGTGGCGCCGCGACGGCATGCTGGAGCGCAAGCAGAACGTCTTCGACGACTTCGCGGCCGCCGCGGAGCGGCTGATCGCCGGCGGCTGGACCACGCCCGCGCAGCTCGGCGTCTGCGGGGAGTCCAACGGCGGGCTCCTCGTCGGGGCCGTGATCACGCAGCGCCCCGAGCTGTTCGCCGCCGCGGTCTGCTCGGCCCCGCTGCTCGACATGGTCCGCTACGAGCGGTCCGGTCTCGGCCCCGCATGGCGGGACGAGTACGGCTCCGCGGAGGATCCCGAGCAACTGGTCCGGCTGCTGGGCTACTCCCCGTACCACCGGGTCCGCGAGGGAGTGGACTATCCGGCGACGCTGCTGGCCTCCTTCGGCGGCGACTCGCGGGTGGACCCCCTGCACGCCCGCAAGATGTGCGCGGCGCTGCAGCACGCCACGTCGGGCTCGCGGCCGATCCTGCTCCGTCACGAGGAGGGCGTCGGGCACGGGGCACGGGCGGTCGGCCGGTCGGTGGGGCTGGCCGGCGACATGCTCGCCTTCCTCGCCGAGCACACCGGGCTCGGCCGCGGGACCCGGTCCCGCCCTGGTCACGCGGGCCGGCCGGCCGGGTGAAGGGGACGCCCGGACTCAGGTCCGGGAGCGGTAGCGGACCATGCCGATCTCGGCCACGTCGTCGGGCCAGAGCCAGCCGTCCTCCTTGGCGATCCTGATCGCCTCCACCCGGGTCCTCGCCCCGATCTTGCTGAGGATCCGCGACAGGTAGTTGCGGACGGTGCCTCCGGACAGGAAGAGCCGGTCGGCGATCTCCCCGACCGGGGCCCCTTCCGCGGCCACTCTGAGGACCTCCAGCTCCCGCGAGGTGAGCGGGTTCTCCCTGGCGTTGAGCGCGGCGACGGCCAGGTCGGAGTCGACGACCTGCTCCCCGCCTGCGACCCTGCGCACGCACTCGGCCAGCTGGCCGGCCGGGGTGTCCTTGACGAAGAAGCCGCAGGCGCCGGCGGCCAGCGCCCTGCGCAGCGCCGTCGGCGTGGCCAGACCCGTCAGGATCACCGTGCGGCAGGAGGGGAGCCGGCGGTGGAGCTCCGCCGCGGAGGTGATGCCGTCGGTGCCGGGCAGGCCGATGTCGACCAGCGCCACATCGGGCCGGTGGCGCAGGCACGCGTCCACCACCTTGTCACCGTGCCCCACCCCGTCGACGACCGTGATGTCCTGCTCCGCGGAGAGCAGAGCCATCATCGCCCCCCGGATGAGATGCATGTCCTCGGCGATCAAGACGCTTATCAAGGGTCGTCTCCTTATGCGCGGCGGCCCGTCGGTGTCTTCCGGCTCTCAGCGTCACCCAGGGAGTCCTCGGTGTCGCCCGAGGAGGTCAAGCGTCACCCAAGGAGGTCAAGCGGCTACCACTTACCCGGCTTCGACTTGATGTAACGGGAGATGTCCGACGATTCCGTCCGCCCGCGCGTCACGGCCGTCGCGGGCCCTGCGCGGTCGCGCCCCGGCCGGGGACGGCTCCTCGGGACGGGGATTGTCGGGCGCAGGCCGTACGGTATACCGCGTGCCAGAGACGAACCACGAGATCACGCTGGACTCCGCCCTCGGCGAGGAGGCGGTGCTCGCCACCTACCGCCGCATGTTCGCCGCGCTCGCGCGCGACAGCGGCGCGGTCGTGGACGACCCCGCGCTGGTCGACATCGCCGAGACGCTGTTCGCGGCGTTCGCCGAGGCCGGCGAGGAATGGCTGACCCACGAGCAGATGCGGCACGCCTGCCGGGACCACCCGCTGGAGATGTTCGAGAACCGGCTGCGGGTGCTCAGGGGCCTCGGCGCGATCCGCGAGGTGTTCCCCAAGCCCAACCAGCTCCGCTACCGGGCCTCGTTCACCAGCGTGGTGGGGCTGATGTTCATCCGCCGGATGATGGACGACGGCGGCCAGTCGGAGATGCACCGGCTGCTCGCGCTGGAGGACCTCAACGTCGCCGACCCGCGCACGACCATGGAGGAGGCGCGCGCCAGCGCGCAGAACCTGGCGCGGGCGTTCCGGCTCTGGGCGCTGGAGCTCGTCACGCTGACCGGCGGCACCATCGAGGAGCTGCGCGAGCAGGCCCCCAAGCTCTGGGGCACCGAGGAGATCGCCCGGCGGGCGCAGAGCCTGCACGGCACGATCCTGACCCGCTGGCCCGACCTCGACCGCACCTGCACCGAGCTGCGCGCCGCGATCTACGCCTACAGCGACGCCTCCCGGCGCGCCGCCGGCCGGCTGGCCGACTCCGCCGGCACGACGCGGAACCTGACGCTGCTGCCGGCGGAGACCTGGCGGACCTTCGCCCAGACCGCCAGCAAGGAGCGGCTGGCCGCGGTGCTCGACGGTTTCGTCTTCGACGCCCCCGCCCCGTGGCACGACCCCGCGGCGATCGTCCGGGCCGTCGACGAGAGCCCGCGCCCGGCCCCCGCCCAGCCGGCTCCCCCGCGCTCGGCCCTGCCCGACCCCGGCCCCGCCGACTCCCACCAGGCGGACTCCGGCGGGCTCGACCGGCTGGCCTCCGTCGCCGAGACCGCGCTCGCCGGACGCTCCGCGGCCCGGCTGGAGGAGCTGCTCACCGCGGACGGCGAGTGGGTCTCCGCCCGCCGCCTCCTGGCCGACCTCGTCTCGATCGACCTGCGCCCGGAGTCGCCCTACCGGCTGCGCTGGACCGACGGGCTGACCGCGGACCCCGGGACCGAGCCCGCCTGGCTCTCCCACGGCCTGCTGGAGAGGACCGGGCATGACGGCTGAGACCCGTCCGCCCCGGACCGCGGCCGCCGGAGGTCCGGGCGCGGCCGCCGGGGATCCGGCCGTGCCCGGGCTCGCGCACGCCCGGGCGCGGGCGACCGGCCCGCTCCCGCTGGGCGCGGACGAACCCGCCCCGCCGGGGATGGCGCGCCTCTCGCACGGCGACGGCACCGGTTTCGCGCTGCCCGCCTGGCCCGACGGGGCGACCCCCTCCCTGCTGGAGGAGTACCACACCGCCCCGGTCCACGTGGAACGGTCCGGGGAGACCCGCCGGGTGCTGGCCGCGGCGCTGAAGTGCTGCTGGAGGGATCTGGCCGCCGACCCCTGGCCGGGGGCGCCCGCACCGGTGGACGACGTGCTGGCGGCCTACCGGGCGCTGATCGGGCGCGGCGACGACCTCATGCGCAACTGGGCCGTCGGCGCGCTGCGCCGCCTGCACGACTCGGCCTGGCTGGTGGTGGGCGACGGCCTGGTGCGGCTCGGCCCCCGGTGCGCCTCCTGGCCCGCCGGGTCCCACGCGCAGTTGCGGGAGCTCATGCGCCGCCTGCCCGCCCCGGGCGAGGAGGCGGCCGGTCTCGACGTGCTGCCCGCCGCCGGGCGGGCCGAGGGCGCCGCGAGCGTCACGGTGCCCGAGGAGGTGGACGAGGACCTGCTCGGGCCGCTCGACGAGCGCCGCCGGGCGGAGGTCGTCGCCGCCTTCATGGCGGTGGAGCACGCCGCCGAGCCGGTGCACGAGGCCCGGTTCCCCGCGCTGCGCGACCCGGTGCTCCGCCGCGTGCTCGCCGAGCTGCTCCAGCGGCGGGGCCGGGTCCTCGTCCAGGGACGCGAGACGTGGACCTCCGGCTACGCCGACGGCACGGCGTCCGGGACGGGGGGCGGGACGGGGGGCGGCCCCGGGGCGGGCACCGTCCCGGACGAGGCCGGGCGCGCCGTCCTGGCGCTGGTGCTCGTCCACTCGGTGGCCATCCCCCGTGCCGAGGGCCTGCTGCCCGCCGACAGCTGGCTCTCGCCGTTCCCCACCCAGGTGGAGGAGCTGCGGCGGCACACCATGCTGCCGATCGGCGAGCTGGAGGCCGCGCTGCGGAGCCTGCGCCACGCCGGGCTGGTGAGCCAGGTGAAGGCCGGGGAGGAGGCGGGGGGCTACGTGCCCGGCCCGCAGTTCCACCGGCTGACCGGCCCGGCCCGGCGGCGCCTGCAGGAGGAGCTGATCCTCGCCGCGGGGCCGCACACCCCGCTGGCGGCGGCCGTGCGGGCCCGGCGCCGGTGAGCGCGGCGGGCGGGGGGACGACCGGGCCGAAGGCCGTGCCGGGGTCCGGATCGAGGACCGTATCGAGGGAAGGAAAGACAGGGTTGACCGAGCAGCCGAGCCGGACGGCGAAGGCCTCACGCGGAGCGGGGACGGCCGGCAGGAGGACCGGAGAGCGGGCGGCGCAGGAGGGCGGGACGGGCCCGACGCACGGGAGTCAGGCGAGCCTGGTGGCGGTGGACGCCCAGGCGGCCGCGCCGAGCGAGAACGTGGTCGGCGACCGGGTGCTGATCGCCGTGCAGGCCGTCAACATCTCCCGGCTCTCCACCCATCCGGTGCCGACCGTGCCGGGCACCCTGATCGTGGTCGCCGGGGCCGGGCCGAAGGACTCCAACGGCGCGGGCAAGTCGTCGTTCATCGCGATGATCACGGCGCTGCTCGGCGACGAGCAGTGGCGCTTCGCCTCGGGCGCCAAGGCCGTCTCCGAGCTGCTGTTCAACGCCGAGCTCGCGGCCGGGGCGGGCGGGCGGACCTGGGCCAGCGCCGCCCACGGCTACATCGTGGGCGTCTTCGCGAGCCCCGGCACGATGGACGACGCGGTGACCGTGTGGCTGAGGGTGAACCAGGAGGCACCGCACCTGGAGATCCGGTGGACCCGCGGGGTGCGGATGGCCTCGGCCGCCTCGGAGGCGGAGCGGGTGGCGCGGGCCGACGAGGTCTGGGCGACCCTGCCGCGCTCGGCCGGCCGGCGCGACGTGGTCGCGCGCGACCTGACCAGGTTCCTGTACGGCGACCGCGTGCGGTGCGTGTCGTTCCTGTCCACCTCGGTGCGGAGCAAGGTCGCCACGAACCTGCTCTCCCAGCCGCTCAACGAGATCTCCCCCGAACGGGTCTTCGAGGCGATCGCCGCGCTGACCGGGCTGGACTCCGAGCTCGACCAGGAGCGGGAGGCCAGACGCGACGAGCACGCCAAGCGGGTCCGGGCCACCCGGGCCGTGGAGCTGCTCAAGGAGTTCGAGGACGAGTCCCGGGCGCTGCTGGAGACCTTCGACCGGCGCGACCGGGCGCGGGTGCGCCTGGCGGAGGCGCTGCGCTGCTGGCGGGGCCGGCTGGCGCGCAGGCTCGCCGACGCGGCCGGGCGGGACGAGGCGCTCACCGCCGAGCTGGAGCGCCTCCGCCAGGCGGGCGAGCGCGCCGCGGAGTCGATCGAGACGGTCCGCGCGGAGATCGCCACGCTGAAGGACGACACGCTGGACCGCGGCCTGGCCGAGGCCCGCGAGCGGCTGGCCGGGCTGCAGGCCCGCGCGGCCGCGCTCGACGCCGACCGGGCGGTGGCGGAGAACTCCGCGGACGAGCTCCGCGGCGCGATCCCCGGTCTGGAGGAGCGGCGGCGGCTGGCCGACGGCCGTGACGTGGCGGCCGCCGAGAGCGAGCTCGCGCAGGCCAGGGTCCGGCTGAACGGGACGCTGAAGGCCCTGGGCGTGGCCGACCGCGAGGCCGAAAGCGCCCGGGCCGCGCTGGACGACGCCGAGGGCGGCCCGGCCGCCGCTCAGCTCAGGGCGCTCGCCGAGGCGGGCGTCGGGGCGACCGGCCTGCTCGACGCGATCGACGTGGCCGAGCAGGCCCGCGACGGTGCGGCCGCCGGGGAGGCGTCCGCTGCGGCGGGCGTCGCGGCGGGCGCGGTCTCCGTGGCGGGCGGCAGGGGGTGGCCGCAGGAGCACGCGGTCGTCGTGGACGCGGGCGACCTGGCGGCGGCGGAGCGGGCGCTGTCCGCGCTCCCCGGATCGGTCCTGGTCAGCGCGGCCGGGGTCACGGTGGTGGGCGCGTTCGAGGCGGTGGCCACCGGCCGGGACGCCCGCATCAAGGCAGCGGAGGTGCGGCTGCACCGGGCCCGCGACACGCAGGAGGCGGCGGCGGAGGCCGTACGGGCGGCCGAGGACGGGGTGGCCGAGGCGGAGCGGCGGCTGGAGGGCGCCCGGGCGGCCGTGCAGCTGGCCGGCGTCGAGCGGCGGCTCGCCGAGCGGCGGGCGCGGCTCACCGAGCTGACCGGGGCGCTGACCGAGCTCACGCCCAGGGTCGGCGAGGCCGAGCGGCACGCGAGCGCCCTGGACTTCCGCGCGAGGACCAGGAACATGGAGATCGAGCGGCTGGAGGGCCGCCGGGCCCGCCACGAGGCGGAGCTCGGCCAGGCCGGGCAGCAGGCGGCCAGGGTGTCCGCCGACCGCGACGCCCTTCGGCTGGACGCGCTGACCCGGGAGTGGGGCGGCACCGCCGGCGGGGCGCACGAGTGGCTGGGCGCGCTGGGCGAGGACGAGCGCCCGCTGACCGCGGAGGAGTGGTGGCGGGCGGCCGAGCGCCACCTGGACGAGGCGCTGCGCGACACCTTCCCCGGCGATGACGGGGAGATGCCGGAGGAGCTCCGGTTCCTGCTGCGCGACCGCGCCGAGCCCGGGGCGGGCCGGACCGCGCGGGAGCAGGCCTCCTTCCCCGGCGTGTGCGCGGCGCTGGCGTCCTACCTGCGCGGCCAGGAAGAGTACGAACGGCACCAGCGCCGGCAGATCGAGGCCCAGCTCGCCACCCGGCAGCGCGACCTGACCGCCGCCGCCCGGGGCGCGGAGGAGGCCGCCCGGTCCACCGCAGTGCACCGCGCGGCGCTGACGGCGGCGATCAAGGCGCGGCTGGCCCGGGTGTCCGAGGAGTTCGACCGGCTCGACACCTCCTACGGCGGATACGGCGCGACGCTGGAGTTCCCGGTCCCGCCCGCCCCCGCCGACCCGGAGCAGCGCTGGGCGTGGCGGGTCACCCCGAAGTGGCGCCGGGGCGAGGGCCAGGGCTTCGTGCCGTACAACCGGCGGGCCAACACCGCGCTGATGGACGAGAAGGCCGTGAAACTGGTCTGCGCGGCGGCGATCGCCTCCTCCGGCGGCGGGCACCTCTGCCTGGTCCTGGACGAGCTGGGCCGCAACCTCGGCAAGGAGCACCGGCGCGAGGCCGTGGCGCTGTTCCGCAGGATCGGCGAGACCTACGGGATCACGGTGATCGGCGCGCTCCAGGACGACATGGAGCCCTACGCGGTGGACGCCTGCGGCCAGTACATCAAACTGCGCCGTTCCTCCGACGCCATGCCGTACAACGAGCCGCCGGTGGTCGTCGGCCATGACCGCCACGCCGAGCGGGTGCGCGCCCTGGCCGCCGCGGTCAGCAGATAACCTCGTGACGGAGTTCGTTTCGACAGGACCTCCGGAGGCCCGGCGCGTGCCCGCCGGTCCCGCCGTGGCGCGCCGCCGCTCCGCCGCGCGCGGCGGCGGGCCCGGCCGGCCGGGCTCCGCGGGACACGACGTGGAGGGGCCGGTGCCGGGGTCGTCGCTGGACCAGGCACCCGTTCAGCGCGACGCCTACCGCGCCATGGCCCTGGCGCTGCGCGTGGGCGAGCTGCTGCTCGGCAGCGGCGAGGCCACCGAGACCGTCTCCGGGAGCATGCGCAGGATCACCAACGCCTACGCCGTGCCGCACTGCGAGGCCGACGTCAACCTGTCGGCCATCACGCTGTCGCACGTTCCCGCCGACGGCCGGGCCCCGGTCACCGCCGAGCGGCGGGTACGGCGCCGCCTGCCCGACTACGACCGGCTGATCGCCGTCCACGACCTGGTGAGGGAGGCCTCCGACGGATCGGTCCCGCTCGGCGAGGCCGAGGCGCGGCTGAAGCGGATCACCCGGCGGGTGCCGGTCTACCCGAACTGGTTCCTGGTCACCGCGCTCGCCCTGATCGCCGCCTCGGCGAGCCTGCTGGTCGGCGGCGGCGCCCGGGTGGCGGCGGCGGCGTTCGCCGCCACCGTGCTGGGCGACCGGGCGAGCGCCTGGCTGGCCCGGCGGGGCGTGGCGGAGTTCTTCCAGCTCGCGGTGGCCGCGCTGCTCGGTTCGCTGGTCGCGGTGCTGATGATCGCGGTCGACGCGCCGGTGCGGGCCTCCGCGGTGGTGGTCGGCGCGGTGGTCGCGCTGCTGCCGGGGCGGCTGATGGTGGCCTGCGTGCAGGACGGCATCGCCGGCGAGTACGTGACGGCGACCGGCCGGCTGTTCGAGGTCTTCTTCACCCTCACCGCCGTGATCTCCGGAATCGGCCTCACGCTGTACGCGGCGGTGCGCTTCGGCGTGCCGCTGAGCGTGGAGAACGTGCCCGTCGCCCCGCTCTCCCTCCGGACCGACCAGATCGTCGGGGCGGTCGGGGTGACGCTGGCGTTCGCCGTCGCGCTGCTCGTGCCGCCCCGCTACCTGCTGCAGGCCTCGATCGGCGGCGGGCTGATCTGGGTGGTCTTCGTGCAGCTCATCACCGTGTGGCAGGTCCCGGTGGTGCTGGCCACGGCCGTCTCCGCGACGGTGATCGGCCTGCTCGGCACCGCCTACGCCCGGCGGGCCCTGATCCCCTCGCTGGTCCTCACCGTCCCGGCCGTCTGCCCGCTGCTGCCCGGCACGGCCCTGTACCGGGGCATGCTGGAGATCAGCCTCGGCCATCCGGAGGCCGGTCTGGTCAGCCTGCTGCAGGCGCTCTCGACCGCCCTGGCGCTGGGCGCCGGCGTCATCCTGGGCGCGGAGATCCTGCGGGCGGTCACCGGTTCCGAGGTGACCAAGCGGGTCCTGCGGCCGGCGGCCCGCCGTACCCGCGGCTACTGACCGGAGGCGGCGGGAGGCGCCGTGGCCCCGGCCGCCGGAGCGACCACGGAGTGGGGGACGCGGAACCGGGGCGCGCGGGCGGCGGGCGGGGCCGCCCGCACGGCGCGGTCGCGGCCGGCCTCCTTGGCGGCGTACAGCGCGGTGTCGGCGCGGCGCAGCAGCTCCAGCGGCGTCTCGCGGCCGTCCCACAGGGCCAGGCCCGCCGAGAAGGTCTGGCCCTGCGGAGTGACGACCCGCAGGGCCGCCAGCAGATGCTCGGCGTCCTCCAGACCGCGGCCGGGCATCAGCAGCACGAACTCCTCACCGCCGTAGCGGGCCAGCATGTCGGCATTGGTGATCACCAGGCTCCAGGCCGTGGCCGCGCCCGCCAGCAGCTCGTCCCCGGCCTGGTGGCCGTGGGTGTCGTTGAACAGCTTGAAGCGGTCCAGATCGACCATGGCCAGGGCGAGGGGGGTACCGTCGCGGGCGGCGCGCCCGTACTCCCGGGTGAGCTGGGCGTCCAGGGTGCGGCGGTTGGGCAGCCCGGTGAGGGTGTCGGTGCGGGCCACCTCGTCCAGGCGCCGGGCCTGCTCCTCAAGACGGCGCAGCATGATGGCCATCCGGGCGACCACCAGGACGAACAGCAGGACCGAGGCGACCGCGACCGGCCACGCGCTCGGCTCGAACCCGAAGGTCAGCTGCGCGATCAGGGTGCCGGGGGCCAGCAGGACCACGGTCGTCAGCGTGAACAGGCGCCGCGCGGTCAGGAACGGGGCCGGCTCCGGGGCGGTCCGCAGCAGGTCGGCGGCCGAGGGGTGCAGCGCGGCGGCGCCCCAGATCAGATAGGCCGCCAGGAAGGGCAGCACCCCGAGCGACAGGCTGAATCCCTGCGGATCCTCCAGCAGGACGAAGATCACGTCTCCGGCGAGGATGCAGACCAGGGCCGTGGCGATCATCCGGAAGGCGGGCGTCCGGGCGCCCGAGCCGGTCAGCAGCCGGACGAGCGCGGCCAGCAGCAGCACGTCGCCGAGCGGATAGCCCAGCGCGGTCACCTGGACGAGCAGGGAGTCGTAGTGGCCGATCTTCGGGCTGATCAGCAGCACCCAGTAGGGAAGGCTCAGCCCGACGATGAGGATCGCGGCGTCCAGCCGGCCCTCCCGGTCACCGGGAGAACGGTGGTGCCGGGCGAGCATGAGCAGGGCGGCGACGACGATCGGGTACTGCAGCAGGTAGAGCCCGTCGGCCGCGGAGGGGAAGGGGTTCACCTCCGCGATGTGCTCGTAGTAGACCCAGAGGCTGTCGCCGACGACCGCGCAGAGCTGGCCGATCCCCATCAGGGCCCACGGGAGGGCGGCGACGTTCCGGAGGCGGGCCGCCGAGAACAGGGTGACCGTCACGCAGGACAGTCCGATCAAGGCGTACAGCAGGTCGCGCGGCATGCCGTACGGCAGCAGCACGAAGACCGCCAGAACGGCCGCACCGCCCAGGAGGTAGACACACCACGCTCGAGAACCGCCCATACTGCTCCATCGGCAGACCGGCCAGACCCTCAAACTTCAGGGAGTCGTCATCCTATTACAAATTGTTACCGGCGGCGGGTAAAGCCGTGACGTTCCGCACCGCCGGGGCCGCCCGCACGGCGCGGTCGCGGCCGGCCTCCTTGGCGGCGTACAGCGCGGTGTCGGCGCGGCGCAGCAGCTCCAGCGGCGTCTCGCGGCCGTCCCACAGGGCCAGGCCCGCCGAGAAGGTCTGGCCCTGCGGAGTGACGACCCGCAGGGCCGCCAGCAGATGCTCGGCGTCCTCCAGACCGCGGCCGGGCATCAGCAGCACGAACTCCTCACCGCCGTAGCGGGCCAGCATGTCGGCATTGGTGATCACCAGGCTCCAGGCCGTGGCCGCGCCCGCCAGCAGCTCGTCCCCGGCCTGGTGGCCGTGGGTGTCGTTGAACAGCTTGAAGCGGTCCAGGTCCAGCAGGGCGAGACTGATCGGCGTGCCGTCGCGGGCGGCGCGCTCGTACGCGCGGACGAGCTGGGCGTCCAGGGTGCGGCGGTTGGGCAGCCCGGTGAGGGTGTCGGTGCGGGCGATCTCGTCCAGGCGCCGGGCCTGGTCCTGCAGGCGGCGCAGCATGATGGCCATCCGGGCGACCACCAGGACGAACAGCAGGACCGAGGTGATGGAGACCGGCCAGGCGCTCAGCTCGAACCCGAAGGTCAGCTGCGCGATCAGGGTGCCGGGAGCGAGCAGGACGACCGCGGTGAGGGTGACCAGCCGCCGGGTGGTGAAGGAGGGCGCCGTCTCCGGCGCGGCCCGCAGCAGGTCGGCGGCCGAGGGGTGCAGCGCGGCGGCGCCCCAGATCAGATAGGACGTCAGGAAGGGCAGCACCCCGACCGCCGTGGTGGACACCCCCTCCTCGTCCAGCACGAAGATCACGTCTCCGGCCATGACCAGCACCAGGGCGACGGTGACCATGCGCCCCGAGGGGGTTCGCGCGTGCGAGGCGGCCAGCAGCCGGACGAGCGCGGCCAGCAGCAGCACGTCGCCGAGGGGGTAGCTCAGGGTGATCGCCTCTTCGAGGGCGGAGTCGTAGCCGCCGATGCTCGGGGCGATCACGAGCACCCAGTAGGGCAGGACGAGACCGACGATGAGGATCGCGGCGTCCAGCCGGGCCTCCCGGTCACCGGGAGAGCGGTGGTGCCGGGCGAGCATGAGCAGGGCGACGGCGACGATCGGGTACTGCAGCAGGTAGAGCCCGTCGGCCGGTGAGGGGAACGGGTCGACGTGGGCGATGTGGTCGTAGTAGGTCCACAGGGCGTCGCCGAGGGCCGCGGAGAGCTGGCCGATCCCCATCAGCAGCCAGAGCAGGCCGACCGCCCCGCGGCAGCGGGCGGCCGCCGCGAACGCGGCCGCGGCGCTGGACATCCCGATCAGGCTGTACAGCCCGTCACGCGTGAGGCCGTACGGCAGCAGCGCGCAGACCACCACGGCGACCGTGCCGCCGAGGAGGTAGAAGCGCCATGCCGGGGAATTGCCCACACCGCCCCATCGGCAGGGCGGGAGGCCACCTTAGAGTACCAGGGCCGTCACGCAGAGTGGGCGGCCCTGTCGCGCTCCGACGCGGACGGCGGGTGCCGCCCGCGCGCGGTCGTCCCCGGTGTCAGGGGTGGTCCGGATGAGATCCGTGCGCGAACCGCACGGCGACGGACAGTCCGCCTTCGGGGCGTGCGCTGGTGGTGAGGGTGGCGTGGTGGGCCCGGATGACGGCGTCGACGATGGCGAGACCGAGACCGTAGCCGTCGCTGCGGCCGTGCCGTTCGGGCGCCAGTCTCTGGAAGGGCTGGAAGAGACGCTGGAGCTGGTCGCCGGGGATGACCGGCCCGCTGTTGGTGACCGTGAGGACCGCCTGCGTGCCGGAGGTCCGCGTGGTGATCTCTACGTGCCCGGCCGCGTGGTTGTGGCGGATGGCGTTGTCGACGAGGTTGGCGACGAGGCTTTCGATCAGTCCCGGGTCCCCGGCCGTCACCGCGGGCGTCAGGTGCTCGGCGAGGCCGATGCCTGCCCGCGCTGCCCGGTCGCGGCGGGAGGCGAGTACTCCTTCGACGACGTGGGCGAGGTCGAGGGTGTCCCGGCGGGTGACACCGCGCTCGCCGGTGGCCAGAGCGAGCAGCGCATGGACGAGCCGCTCCTGGTGCCCGCCCAGGGCGAGGGCCTCCTGACAGGCCGAGCGCAGGGTGTCGGCATCGGCGTCGGGGTCGGCGAGAGTGACTTCGAGCAGGGTGCGCAGGCCGGCGAGAGGGGTGCGCAACTCGTGGGAGGCGTTGGCGACGAAGTGGCGCTGGGCGTCGAAGGATGCCTCGAGGCGGGCGAACAGGTCGTCGAGGGTGTGGCCGAGCTCGGTCAGCTCGTCCGTGGGCTCGCCGAGGTCGAGGCGCCGGTGGAGGCTGCCGGCGGAGATGATCCTGGCGGTGGCGGTGATGGCGCGCAGCGGGTGCAGGAACCGGCCGGCGACGAACCAGCCGAGAGCCAGGGCGACGGGTGCCAGAACGACCAGGGCGACGGCCGATCCCGTGAGAAGCCGGGGCAGGCCGATCCCGGGCCCGGTCTCGGTGATCACGCTCGATGAGGGGCGGCCCTCGGGAGTGGCCGCATGGACGCCGGCGAGCGGGACGGCGACGAGGACGACCGCCGAGGCCCCGGCGGCGTAGACGCCCGCCGCGTAGGCGAGCGCGAGCCGTGTCCGCAACGACCTTCTGGCGGGCTTGCGGGAGGTCATGCCGGTCCGATGCGGTAGCCGCCCTCGCGGACGGTCTCGATCACGGGCGGGTCGCCGAGCTTGGCCCGCAACCGGTGCACGGTGTGCTTGACGGCGCTGCTGAAGGGGTCGGCGGCCTCGTCCCAGACGCGTTCGAGCAGTTCCTCTGCGGAGATGACCAGGCCCGGTACGGCGAGCAGGCATTCGAGCAGGGCGAACTCCCTGGGGCTCAGCTCAAGGCGCCGACCGGCCCGGAACGCGGCACGGCGGGCCGGATCGAGGGTGATGTCCTCGCATGCCAGGATGGGCGGCAGCGGCGGGGTGGCGCGGCGGGCCAGCGCACGGACGCGGGCGACCAGTTCGGCGAACGCGAACGGCTTGGGCAGGTAGTCGTCGGCGCCGAGGCCGAGCCCGTCGACGCGGTCCTCGATCGTGCCGGAGGCGGTGAGCATCAGGATACGGGTCTGGCAGCGGCTGCGGGCGAGTCGCCGGCAGATCTCGTCCCCGTGCACGCCGGGCAGGTCGCGGTCGAGGACCACCACGTCGTAGCGGGTGGCGGCCAGGCGGTCGAGGGCGGCGGTTCCGTCCAGGACGACGTCGACGGCCATGCCCTCGCGGCGCAGCCCGGTTCCGACGGAGCGGGCGAGGACCTCGAAGTCCTCGACGACGAGGACCCTCACCGCCGGTCACCGCCGGTCGTCGTACGGGCGGGGCGGCCGGACCGGCCACCGGGTCGGGGTGCCATGGCTTCACGATGCCAGATCCCCGGTTCCAACCGGGTCTCGGCGGCTGCGACCCGGCGGGAACCGGGGGTCCCGTACAACCGCCGGCATGAGTTCATTCACACCTCACCGATCCGACCGGCGGGCCGGCCGGGACGGCTTCCCCCGTCTGCTGCGCGCGGAGTGGACCAGGTTCCGCTCCGCGCGGAGCCGGGTGCTCGCCGTGGCGGCCTCCGTACTGGTCACCGTCTCGCTCGGGCTGCTGGTCGCCGGGGGTGCCCGCAGCACCTGCGTGACCTGGAGGGGGGAGGGCCCCTGCCCCGCGCCCCTGGTGGGTCCCGACGGCACGGCGGTGAGCGACAGGTACTACTTCGTGCACCAGCCGCTGAAGGGGAACGGCGGCATCACCGCCCGCGTGTCGGACATGACCGGGCGGCTGCGGATGCCGGACGCCGTACCCGGGGTGCGCAACGTCAAGGAGGGGGTGGCGCCCTGGGCGAAGGCCGGGCTCCTGGTCAGGCAGAGCCTCACGCGGGGCACGCCGTACGCCGCCGTCATGATCACCGGTGGCCATGGCGTGAGGATGCAGCACGACTTCGTCCACGACGTGGCCGGCGGTCCTGCCCGCGGGCCCCTGTGGCTGCGGCTGACCAGGTCGGGCGAGACCGTCACCGGCTACGAGTCGGGTGACGGCGAGACGTGGACCGAGGTCGGCACGGTCAGGCTGACCGGGCTGCCGGAGACGGTCGAGATCGGGATGTTCGCCGCCTCACCGGGCGCGATGTGGGAGACGGCGGAAGCCTTCGCCCAGGTCACCGCCGCCTTCGACCGGATCACGCTGCAGGGAGCGGACGGTCCGTGGCGGCATGACGACGTCGGCGTCTCCCCGGGGCCCGACGGCAGGACCCCGCATCACCCGGGCGGGGCCGTCGAGTCCGGCGGCAAGCTCCTCGTGACCGGGGTCGGTGACATCGGGCCCGCCACAGTGGACGGCGGCCTGCGCGCCGACCTCGCGCTGATCGGCGGGGGCGTGGGGCTGATCCCGCTGCTCGTGGCGGCGGTCACGTTCTTCACCGCCGGACACCGGCGGAGGCCGGCCGGGACCGGCCTGCCGGCCGGGCCGCATCCGGCGCGGCTGCTGGCGGCCGGGGCCGTGGTGGTCGGCGCGGTCGCGTTCGCGGCGGGGCTGGCGGCCTCGGGGGTCGTCGTCCCTGCCGGCCTGGCGGTGCTGCGCGCCAATCAGAACCCGATCCAGCCGATCACGCCGGGTACCGGGTTACGGGTGATCGTCGGCTACGCGGCGCTGGCCGCGGCCGCGGCCGTGCTGGCCCTGGGCCTCGCCGCGCTGGTCGAGCGGGCCGTCGTCGCCGTCGGGCTGGCCGTCGGGCTGGTCGTCGTGCCCTCCCTACTGGCGACCGCGGGTTCGGCGCCGTGGCTGCTGGCGGCCACTCCCGCCGCCGGGTTCGCGATCACGCAGAGCGTCCCCGCGTTCGCGCACGTGGAGGCGGGTCCGTCGCCGCTGGGGGGCCATTACCCGCTCCCGCCATGGGCGGGCCTCGCCGTGACCTGCGGATACGCCGCTCTCACCCTCGGGGCGGCGATGGCCGTGCACCGCAGGAGAGCGCCGGGCGGGTTCGGCTGACCCGAAGGGGCGGAACCCGTCCTGCGCGTTGGCGGCCGTGCCCCGGAGCACGGCTCGCGCGAGCCGGAGACCCGCCGTCCCGGACCGGCGCCCGGCCGCCGCGCCCGGTGCGGCTCACTGCCGGATCGTCGAGCCGTGCCGCTCCTTCCGGATGTGGAGCCGGGCGGGGATCCGGACACGCAGCTCGCCGACGTGGCTGACGATGCCGACGGCCCGGCCGCCGTCGCGCAGGCCGTCCAGGATGTCGAGGACCCCGTCCAGGGTGTCCTCGTCGAGCGTGCCGAACCCCTCGTCGACGAAGAGCGTGCCGAGCTCCACTCCCCCGGCCTCGGCGGTGACCACGTCGGCCAGGCCGAGGGCGAGCGCCAGCGAGGTGATGAAGCCCTCGCCGCCCGACAGGGTGGCGGGGTCGCGGGCCACCCCGGTCCAGCCGTCCAGGATCCGCAGACCGAGCCCGCCGCCGGACCGGCTGCGGTCGCCCGCCGCGCGCCCGAGGTCGTGGTCGAGGAGGTAGCGCCCGCCCGACATGTGGTCCAGCCGCTCGTTGGCCGAGGCGACGACCTGGCGGAGCCGCTCGCCGAGGACGTAGGACGACAGCCGCATCCGCCACCGGTTGTCGGTGGAGTTGCCACCGGTCAGGGCGGCGAGCCGGTCGGCCAGGCGGTGCCGTTCCGCGGCGGGCGACCAGCGGTCCAGGCAGCCGGCCAGCTCCGCTCGGAGCGCGGCCAGCCGGTCGCGGCGGTCCTCGGCCCGGTTCCGGGTGGCGAGGAAGGCGGCGTGGGCGGACTCGGCGGCGTCCCGGGCCGCCTCCAGCGCGGCCAGGTCGGGTCCGGGCTCCGCCGCGGCGGCGATCAGCTCCGGGTCGGCCAGCGAGGCGTCGACGGCGGCGCGCTCCTGGTCGAGCGCGCGGAGCCGTCCGGCCTTCTCCGCCTGCTCGGCGGCCGGGCGGACCGCCGCACGGGCGTCGTCGAGCCCGAGGAAGCCCGCCTCGGCCACCGCCGCCACGGCCCGTACCTCCGCCGCCTCCAGCTCGGCCTCGGCGGCCCGCTCCTGCCGGGTGGCCTCGACGGCCTCCCCGAGCAGGTCGGCCTCCTCGGCCAGCCGCTCCAGCCGGGCGGCCAGTGTGGGGTCCCCGCCCCGCGCCTCGTCGAGGCGCACGGCCAGCCGGTCGGCGTCGGCGGCGAGCAGCCGGGCGTCCGTACGGCGGGCGGACAGCTCCACCGCGAGCTCGCGCGAGCGCTCCCCGAGCTCCCCGAGCTCGGCGGTGACCTGCTCCATCCGGGCGGTGAGCGCGGGGACCGCGGCGGCCGACTCCCGCAGCGCGGCCAGGACCCGGTCGGCCTCCCGCAGGTCCTCGGCGGCCCGGGCGGCGGTCAGCGCGGGAGGCTCCCGCCCGGCCTCGCCGGTCGCCGGGGCGTCGCCGCCGGCGTCCGCGGCCCGGGCGTCACCGCCGGAGTTCCCCGCGGTGACGCCGTCCGCGCTCCCCGCGAGGCCCTCGTGCCCGCCGCCGCGGGTGTCCCGGTCGATGCCGTGCCGGGTGGCGGCCTCCTCGTGCCGGGCGGCCGCCTCCGCCACCCGGGCGACGGCGGCCAGGGCGTCCGCGAGGGCGGCGGCCTCGGCGGTGAGCCGCTCGCGACGCGCCCCGACGGTGGGGTCGGCTCCGCGCGCCCCGCCGAGGCGGGCCGCCAGCCGCTCCTGTTCGGCCAGCGCGCCGGTGCGGCGGGCGCGGTCCTCGGCCAGGCGGCGGGAGACCTCCCCGGCCTGCTGCCTGGCCGCGTCCAGTTCGGCGGCGACCCGGTCCGCCTCGGCGGCGAGCTCCTGCTCCGTCCCGGCCGCGGCGGTGAGGGCGGCCAGTTCCCGGCCGGCCCCGGCGAGCGCCTCCTCCGCCTCCGCGACGGCGAGGTCGCCGGCGAGGGCGAAGACCTCCTCCAGTTGGGTGGCGAGGGCGGCGACCCCGCTCTCGGCGTCCCGGCGCAGTTCCAGGGCCGTGTCGTAGGCGCGCTGGGCCGCGCGCTCGTCGTCGGCGGTGGGCGCCTCGTCGGCCGGGGCGGCCGGGGCGGGGTGCTCGGGTGAGCCGCAGACCGCGCACGGCTCGCCGGAGACGAGCCCCGCGGCGAGTTCGGCAGCCATCCCGTCGATCCGGGCCTGGCGGAGCTCCTGGAGCCGGTCGCGGAGCTCCTGGGCCCGGTCGACGGCCCCGGCCTGGGCGGCGCGGGCCGTGTCGAGTCCGGCGCGGAGCGCGTCGCGGCGGCGGGCGGCGTCCAGCACGGCGGAGGCGGAGGCGGCCGCCGCCTCGGCGGCCGGGATCCTGGCGGCCTCGGCCCTGGCCGCGGAGAGCCGGGCCGATACCCCGGCGAGAGCGGCGGGCAGCTCGCCCAGGGGTCCGGCGAGCGCGGCCTCCCGCCCTTCCAGATCGCTCAGGCCGGCGTCGAGGGCGGCGAGCTCCGCCTCCAGCT
This sequence comes from Thiemannella venezuelensis, assembly GCF_014203605.1. Lineage (GTDB taxonomy): Bacteria > Actinomycetota > Actinomycetes > Streptosporangiales > Streptosporangiaceae > Planomonospora_A > Planomonospora_A venezuelensis. The sequence goes on from NZ_JACHJJ010000014.1 coordinate 118,270, forward strand.
CCGCGAGCCGCGCCTCGTCACCGCGGACCCCTTCCAGGGCGGCGAGCGCGTCGCGGCGCTCGCGCTCGGCGGCGGCCAGCAGTTCCCTGAGCCCGGGCGTACCGGCGGTGAGGCTCCCGCCGGGCGCGGGCGGATCCTGCCCGGTCCCGGCCGGTCCGCCGGCTCCGGGAGTCCCGGAGGGCCGGGAGGGTTCCGGGGGGAGGGCGGAGAGCACGGCCGCCAGTTCCCGGCGGGCGGCGTCCAGCTCGGCTGCGAGGCGGTCGCGCTCCTCGGTGGCCCGGAGCCGGGCGGCGGCCGTCTGCCTGGCCGACTCGGCGGCGGGGATCCGGGCCGAGTCCAGGCGTGCCTCGGTGAGGCGGGCCTCCGCTTCGCCGCGGAGGCCGGGCAGGACCTCCAGGCGGGCGTCGGTCCCGGCCTGTTCCCCGGCCAGCCGCTCGATCTCCCGCTCCGCCTCCGCGCGGTCCTGGAGGATCCGCGTCAGCCGTGCCTCCTCCGACCGCAGCTCGCCCAGCCGGGTGATCTCGTCCCGCCGGTCGCGCTCCAGCGCGGCGAGGCGGTCGGGGCCCCTGAGCAGCGGGAGGGCCCGGGTGAGGGCGTCCGCGGCCAGGCCGCGCGCCTTGGCCGCGGCCTCGGTCCGCTGCCGGACCTCCTTCAGGAGGGGGAGGACCCGGTCGGCCCTGGCCGCCTCGGCGAGGACGGCCTCCAGGTCGGCCCGCTCCTCGGCCCGCTCCTCCAGCGCCCGGCTCCGGGCCAGGGCCTCGGCGTGACGGCGCTGCCGGTCGGCCAGCGCCAGGCCGTCCTCCAGTCTCCTGCGGGCCTGCGGCACGGCCGCCTCTCCCTCGGCCCCGCCGCCGGCCACCGCGGCGACCGCCTCGCCGGCCAGTTTCACGAGCGCGTCCGCCCACCCCAGCGGGTCCTCCTCCGCCGGGACCGCCGGGAGGCCCCCGCCGTGGAGGCCGTCCTGCGGCGCGGGGATCACGGCGAGCGCGGGGATCACGGCGAGCGCGGCGAGGAGGCCGGGGCCGGCGGCCTCCTGCAGGCGGTTGACCACGGAGTCGACCTCCCTGCGGAGGGCCTGCTGGTCGCGGAAGGCCTCGGTGCGGCGGTCGGCCAGCCAGGACTCGGCGGCGGCGTAGATCCTGACGGAGAACAGGCGCTCCAGGACCTTGCGGCGCTCCTCGCCGTCGGCGCGCAGGAACCGGGCGAAGTCGCCCTGGGGCAGCATGGCGACCTGGCAGAACTGGGCGGCGTTCATGCCGAGCAGCCCGCCGACCAGCTCCCCCGCCTCGTCGGCGCGGGTGCTCAGGCCGGTCCACTCGCCGGAGGCGAGCAGCTCCTCGACGACGACCTTGGCCTTCTCCTCCGTGGTGCCGGTCCCGCGCTGCTTGGGGCGCTGCCAGGCGGGCGAGCGGGTGATCCTGAAGCGGCGGCCCCGGATCGTGACCTCCAGGACCACGCGGGGGCCCCGGCCCGGTGGGGCGTGGTCGCAGCGCAGGCTCCTGGCGCTGTCGCGCTGTCCGGGCACACGGCCGTACAGGGCGTAGCAGAGGGCGTCCAGCACCGTGGTCTTGCCCGCGCCGGTGGGGCCGTGGATCAGGAAGAGCCCGGCCTCGGAGAGGGCGTCGAAGTCGACCTCCTCCTCGCCGGGGAACGAGCCGAACGCGGTGATCTGCAGCCGGTGCGGGCGCATCTACGCCATCGCCTCCTTGGTACGGCACTCCTCGATGGCCCTGCGGAGCATGCCGATCTCGTCGGCGTCGGCGGCCTCGCCGCGCACCTCCCGGACGAAGTCGAGCGCGACCTCGATCTCGGGGCGCCCCGCCGCCCGGGGGCGGATCACGGCCTCGGGGCCGCCGCCCTCGGGTTCGAAGGAGAGGGCGAGCGTGTGCGGGAAGCGGGTCCGCAGGCGCTCCATCGCCCCCTTGGGCCGGATCGGGTCGGTCAGCGTCACCTGGAGCCAGCGGTCCTCGTGGCCGGCGTGGGCGGCGGAGGTGAGCAGGTCGTCGAGGCGGCCGGTGAGGCGCCCGAGCCGCCGGGGCACCGGTGCCTCGGCGAACTCGGCCCCGGCGAACCCGTCAGGCCCGATCTCCACCAGCCAGGAGCCCTTCACGTGGTCGGTCTCGGAGAAGGAGTAGGCGATCGGTGATCCGGAGTAGCGCACGGTCTCGGTCATCCGCTGGCGGCCGTGCAGGTGGCCCAGGGCGACATAGCCGGCGCCGTCGAAGGCCGTGACCGGCACGTGCGCGACGCCGCCGACGCTGATGTCGCGCTCGCTGTCGCTGCCCCGCCCCCCGGTCACGAACGCGTGGGCCAGGACGACCGAGCGGGCGCCGCGCTCCGCGATGTCGGCCCTGATCAGGGACATGGCGTGCCCGATCGCGGCGGTGTGGGTGCGCTCGGGCAGTTCCCAGGGCCCGCGGACCAGCTCGGGCTCCAGGTAGGGGATGCCGTAGAACGCCACCTCCCCGGCCCCGTCTCCGGCCAGCACGGGCTCGGCGACCCGGGCGGGGTCGGTGCGCAGGTGCACGCCCGCGGCGTCGATCAGGTCGGCGCCGAAGCCGAGGCGGCGCGCGGAGTCGTGGTTCCCGCTGATCAGGACGGCGCGCGCGCCCTCGGCGACCAGCCGCCGCAGCGCCTGGTTGCACAGCTCCACCGCGTCGACCGAGGGCAGCGCCCGGTCGTAGACGTCGCCGGAGACGACGACCACGTCGACGCGCTCGGACCTGACCGTCTCGATCAGGTGGTCGACGAAGACCCCCTGCGCGGACAGGAGGCTCTCACGGTGGAAGGACCGGCCCAGATGCCAGTCCGATGTGTGCAGCACCCGCATCCGCCTGAAGCTAACAGTCCTCAGCGACAAGTGCTGCCACTCTCTCCACTCCGCTCTCGCCCACGACATATCGGAATGCCGGAAAACCGCCGCTCCGAGTAGGCTTGAAGATCTAGAGAAGCTTTTGAGGAAAACGGACCGAACGGACGACCGGCACAGAGCAGAGCGGCGATCGGGGAGCGGATCGGCATGTGGACGGGCCGTGGCAGGTTGAGCGTGGCCGCCGGTTTGGTCATGGTGGCCCTGGCCACGCTGGGCTACACCCTGCCTCCGCCGTTCGACCCGTCGCCGCTCCGGGCGGACCCGGTCTTCCGGACCCTGCCCGCCCAGCCCGCGGCCGAGGTCAGGCCCGTCGCCGCGACCGGGCGGATCCGCACGGAGGACATCACCGTCCAGGCCCGGGGCACCACCCTGGAGGCGACGGTCCGCGCCCCGCTCGCCCCGGGCAGGCATCCCGCGCTGGTCTTCGTGCAGGGGGCGGGTCCCGGGGTGCGCGACGAGTTCACCACCCAGGCCGAGTGGCTGGCCAGGGCCGGGATCGTCACGCTCGTCTACGACAAGAGGACCTCCGGCTACGACTTCCGCCACCGCGACTTCGGGCTGCTCGCCGACGACGCGCTGCGCGTCCTGGCCGAGCTGCGCAGACGCCCCGACGTGGATCCGGCGCGCGCCGGGCTCTGGGGGGTCAGCGAGGGCAGCTGGGTGGTCCCGATCGCGGCGGCTCGCAGCGGCGACGTCTCCTTCGCCGTGCTGGTCTCCGCGCCGAACGTCTCGCCCATGCGGCAGGTCAGCTGGGCGCTGGGCGAGCAGCTGGACCGGCTGCACGCCCCGGCCGGGGTGCGCGAGCTGCTCATCCGGGCGATGGGCGCCGTCGACATGAACTTCCTGCGCCACGACGCCGAGCCGGCGCTGCGCGGGACGCGGCAGCCGGTGCTGGCCCTGTACGGCACGCGCGACCCGTCGATCCCGTTCGTGGAGAGCAGCCAGGCCCTCACCCGCGCGCTCTCCGAGGGCGGCAACCCCGCGTACACGATCCGCTACCTCGACGGGGCCGACCACGGCATGCGCCTGCACGGCGGGCCGTTCGCCCCCGGGTACCTGGAGACGCTCGCCAACTGGGTCACCGGCCTGCCCGGCACGGCCCGGCCCGCGGTGCCCATCGCGGGCGCCACCCCGGTCCAGCGCTTCGAGGCCAGCGAGGTCCCGGCCGCCCCGTGGTACGCGGGGGGCGCGGTGCTCGGGCTCACGCTCTGCCTGGCCGCGGTCGGCTACGTGGCCGGCCCGGTGGCCGCGATGGTGGTGCGGCTGCGCGGCCGGCACCTGCCGGCCGCGGCCAACGCCCGGCTCTGGCCGCCGATCCGGCTCCGGTTCCGCCGGATGGCCTGGACCGGGCTGGGGCTGCTGGTCTCGGTGCTGGCCTTCATCGTGCTGCTGGTGCTGTTCTCGGTGAACCAGGCGGGGGCCTGGCCCGCGGTGCTGGCCGGCTGGCTGGTGATCAAGGTGCTGGCCGTGCTGATGCTCGTGCAGGAGGTCACGGCCACCGCCGCGGTGGTCGCCGCGCTGCGGGAGGGCTGGCGGCCGAGCCGCCCGCAGCACGTCGCGATCGCCGGGGTGCTCGGCGGCACCGGCCTGCTGCTGGTCGCGGCGGCCTACTACAGCCTGTTCGCCTTCCCCTGGTGACGGGCGCCCGCCTCCGGCGTCACAGCCACCCGTTGTCGCGCGCGAGCTGCGCGGCCTCGATGCGGTTGCGGGTGCGGGTCTTGCCGATGGCCGCCGACAGGTGGTTGCGCACGGTGCTCTCCGACAGGTGGAGACGGGCGGCGATGTCCGCGACGGCGGCGCCGTCGAGGGCCGCGGCGAGCACGTCGCGCTCGCGTCCGGTCAGCGGGCTCGGCCCGGCGGTGAGCGCGGCGGCGGCGAGGGCGGGGTCGACGATCCGCTCGCCCGCCACGACCCTGCGGATCGCGGCGGCCAGTTCCTCGACGGGGCCGTCCTTCACCAGGAATCCCGCCGCGCCCGACTCCATCGCCCTGCGCAGGTAGCCGGGCCTGGCGAAGGTGGTGAGGACGAGCACGGCGACGCCGCCCCGGCGCAGTTCGGCGACGGCGTCCAGGCCGCTGCGCCCCGGCAGCTCGACGTCGAGCAGGGCGATGTCGGGGCGGGCCTCGCGGGCGACGCCCAGGATCGCCTCGCCGTCGCCGGTCTGGGCGACGACCTCGATGTCGTCCTCCATGCCCAGGAGCAGCGCCAGGGCGTCGCGCATCATGCCCTGGTCCTCGGCGATCATCACCCGGATCACGCCGTCCTCCCCGGACGGCCCGCCGCGTCCTCTCCCGCCACGGGCACCGCCACCCTCAGGCGGAACCCCCCTCCGCCGACGGGCCCGGCCTCCAGCAGCGCTCCCGCCGCGGCGGCCCGCTCGGCCAGCCCGTTCAGCCCGTGGCCCCGCTCGCCCCGCCCGCCGGACCCGTCGTTCTCGATCTCCAGTACGACCTCCTCCTCACCGGCCCGGACCCCTATCCGGCACGCGGCGGCCCCGGCGTGGCGGATCACGTTGGTGACCCCCTCCCGTACGGCCCAGCCGAGCAGGGCGTCGGTGTGCGGCGCGAGCCGTACCTCGTCGGCGGTGACGGTCGCGCGCACTCCGGCCTCGCGCAGGGCCGCGCCCGCGGCGGCCAGCTCTCCGGCCAGCCCGCGCCCCCGGTAGCCGGACACGGCCGCGCGCACCTCGGTCAGCGCCCGGCGGCCGATCTCCTCGATCTCGGCGGCCTGGCGGGCGGCCGAGGAGGGGTCGCGGGGGGCCAGCCGGCGCACGGCCTCGGCCTTGACCACCATCAGCGAGAGCGTGTGCCCGAGCAGGTCGTGCAGGTCGCGGGAGAACCGCTCGCGCTCGGCGCCCACCGCGGCCTCGGCCAGCTCCCGCCGTGTCCGGTACAGCTCGAGCGTGACGTGCACGGCGACGCCCGCGGCGGCGGTGCCCCAGGCCACGGCGCCGGCCGCGTCCTGGCCGCCGCCCGTGGCGAAGGCGACCGCCATCGAGGCGGCGGTGACCGCGGAGAGGGCCGCCGGGACGGCCCTGCCGCGCAGCACCAGGACGCAGGCGATGGAGACGAGCGGGCACAGGTAGAGCCAGGTGCCGCCGTAGGCCGTGCAGCCGGCCAGGACGACGCCGGCCAGCCCCGCCAGCGCGACCCGCGCGGCGGGGGCGGCGGCGGGCCGGCCGAAGGCGGCCCGCACGCTCAGCAGGTAGCAGGCGGTGACGGCGGCCAGTGCGGCGGCCTCCGGCCACCGGGGGTCCTCGGCCAGGTCGGCGGCCGGGAAGAAGACCAGCGCCACCCAGAAGGAGAACGCCGCGGGACCTTTCACCCGGTCCACGTTAGTTCCAGAAGTCCAGCCGGTGCCCGGCCGCGTAGTCGACCGGCCGGACCGCGCCGGGGGCCAGCGACTGCACGCCCCCGTCCACGCGCGGCCAGGCGGGCAGGCCGGGGCCGTTGGGATCGCCGGCGCGGGCGAAGTTCGTCCAGTAGGCGATCATCTGCCGCGACAGCTCCCGCTGGCCGGGGTCGAGCCGCGCCGCCTTCTCCGGAAACAGGTACGGCAGGTCGCCCGCGTGGTAGGCGCCCCAGTCGAAGTCCGTCTTCAGCGGCAGGAACATCGGGGCGTCGCGGTCGGCGAACTCGTAGCCGTAGACCGGTGCGTACCGGGCGAGCAGGGTGTTCTGCTCGTGGGTGGCCCGGGCCCACATGCGGTCGGTCAGGACCGTCGCCCAGGCGATGCCCGGGGAGGGGAAGCTCCGGGCCGGATACCGGCGCAGGATCCGCCCGGCGTCCTCGCCGAACGCCTCCGCCACCAGCTCCCGGTACCGCCGCCCGATGAGGGGCCTGCCCTGCGCGTCGTGGTTCATCCCGACGAAGAGGCGGTGCTCGTCCCGGGTCGCGCCGGCCAGGACCGGCACGCGGTGGTGGCGTCCCGCGCGGATCGCCTCCGAGGGGATCTCCGGGAGCACCCTGTTGCCGTAGGCGTACGCCTGGAAGGCGTTCATGATCTGCGGTTCCCGGAGGATCCGCTCCACCGGCAGGGCACGCAGGCAGGCCAGGTCGCGGCAGCCGAGCCGCCCGGCGTAGTGGACGCCCAGCGCCTCGGTCTCGCGCGTGCCGCGCCAGCCCATGGAGGGCTGCGCGGGCAGGCCGGGGACCAGGCTGCCGGCGGGCATGTCCATCATGGTCTCGCCGCTCTGCATGATCGCCCGGTGGAAGAGGCCCTTCGCCCCGGGCGAGGTGAGGTGCCCGCCGATGGACAGCGCGCCGTAGGAGAGGCCGAAGACAGTCACGTTGCCCGGGTCCCCGCCGAAGGCCCGGATGTTGCGCCGTACCCAGGCGAGCGCCGCCTGCTGGTCCTGCAGGCCGTAGGTGCCGGAGTCCTTCAGCCCCGGGTAGCCGAAGGCGCCGAAGACGCCGAGCCGGTAGTTGATCGTGACGACGACCGTCCCCCGCGCGGCGAGCGGGCGGGCGTCGGAGAAGTGCCCCGCCCCGAGCGCGCCGTCGCCGTGCAGCCAGACCATGACCGGCAGCCCGGCGTCCCGCCCGCGCGGCGCGGTGACGTTGAGCACCAGGCAGTCCTCCGCGGTGCTGGCGACGGGGGCGTAGTCGGAGCCGACCTGCGGGCACATGTTCCCGGGCGCAGTGGCGTCCCGCACCCCCGTCCAGGGGCCGGCCCGCCGCGGCGACTCCCATCGTCCGGCGGCGGCGTACGGAATGCCGTGGAAGGTCCGGTGCCCGGGGGTCACCGTGCCGCGTACGGCCCCCGTCTCGGTCCTGACGACCGCGGGGTCGGCCTGCGCCGGTGTCCCGGCGCAGGCGGTGAGGAGGAGCGCGGCGGGCAGGACGGCCCGCCGGACGGACCGGCGGACGTGCGGGAGAACTCTCATGGGTTCAACGCTGCCGGGACCGGCTCCCGCCCGGAAGGTCCGCCGATCCGGGTTTTCCCATGACAAATGTCCTGGTTCCACGCGGGCCTGTCATGCCGCCTCCCCCCGCCCGAGCAACGATCATGCGTTCGACGTGCGGCCGGGCTCCTTCCCGGTGTGCCCGGTCCGCCCCTTCCGTCAGGCGACCGCCGGCGGACGGGACACCGGTGCGGTGGCGTATCCGCACGTCGCCTCGATGAGGTCGGCCGCCGCCCGGGCCCCGCCGCACTGACGGATCTCCTCGCGCATGGCCGCGATGTTGGCCGCGATGTCCGGGTCCGCGACGACGTCCTCGACCGCCTGCCGCAGGGCGGACCCGTTCGCGCGGTCCCGGGGAAGGTGCCGCCCCAGGCCGAGCAGGTCTATCTGGTCGGCGTTGACCCGCTGCTCGGCCATCTGCGGGATCGCGACCATCGGGACGCCGTGGGCGATCGCCTCCATGGTGCTGCCCATTCCCGCGTGGGTGATGAACGCCCGTGCGTGGGCGAGGACCCGGAGCTGCGGAACGCTGCGATGGACCTCGATGTTCGGCGGGATCGGGGGGAGCGCGCGGAGATCGAGCCCCTCGCCCACGGCCATGACCACCTGCCATGGGCCGTCGGCGAACGCCTCCACGCATTCGGTGAAGAACGCGGGCCGGTTGGTGTAGAGCGACCCGAGGGAGATCAGCAGGACCGGTGCGGCTCCGTCGCGCGGCCTCCAGTCGCCCTGGTGCGGACGCTCGTCGATGACCGGCCCGACGAAGGCGTGCTCATCGCCCAGGCTCTCCGGCCGGCGCTGGAAGCTCCGCGGCAGGAAGACCAGGCTGCGGGTGGCGCGGAGAAGGAAGTCCAGGGCGGGCACTCCGGGCGCGTGCTCGGCCGCGAACGCGCCGAAGGCGGGGAACAGGGCGTGCCGGGTGAGGTCGCTCGTGCCGTGCAGCTCGTCCTGCCATCCCGGGTAGAGGGCGTGGCTGGGGTTGAGCTGGATGGCCGGCCTCCCCCAGCGGCGGGCCAGGACGGGGCCGGCGAAGGCCTGCAGGTCGTGCAGTACGGCGTCGGGCGGCTCACCGTCGAAGGCCGCGGTCAGGCCGGGGAGGGCGAGACGGGCGTCCTGGAGGGCCAGCATCGCTCCTTCGGCGAGACTCTCCGGCGCGTCATCGGCGCGGCAGTGCGCCGACGGGAGGAGGACGGGGGCGGCACCGGCGGCGGTGATCTGCGGAGCGAAGGCCTCCGTGGTGACGTAGCTGACCCGGTGGCCGCGCCCGGTCAGCTCCCCCACGACGCCGAGGGTGGGATTCACGTGCCCGTGCTGCGGCAGGTTGACCACGAGCAGGTGCAGCGGGCACCCACCGGGGTCGTTGACGGTGTGCCGGCTCTGCGGCTGGTGATAGGCGGGCATCTGCGGTCCTTGTTCTCGTCCTCGGCATGTCGGGCCCGGCCCGGTCCGCCGGGATGATCGAGGTCAGGCGGCGGACCCGGCCAATGTCACTTGGAGTAATCATTACACAACTTTCAGTAGCCAGAGGTTGCCGGATCCCCTAGGCTTCCGGGCCATGCCCACCAGCAGTGATCACGCGCTTTCCGTCGGTGCGCAGGCGGCGCGCCTGTCTGCTGCCGCAGCGCAGGCAGCGGATCCCTTCCCGGCCTACCGCAGGTTGCGCGCGCTGGGAGAGGTGATCGAGACGCCGGAGGGCGTGCTCCTGGCCACCTCCCACGCGGCCTGCGGGGAAGTACTCCGCGACGCCGGGCAGTGGCTCGTCCCGAGGCCGCTCCGGGAAAGGGACGTTCCCGCGCACCGGAGGATGGCCTACGGGGTGCAGGAGCTCTACCGGATGATGGTCAGCCTGAACGCCCCGGCGCACGCGGCGCAGCGGCAGCCCGCGGTCCGGCTCATGACCAGGCGGGCGTTGTCGGGGTTCGAGCCGGTCGTCCGGCGACTGGCAGGTGAGCACGTCGACTCCTTCGAAACCGAGATCGGCCTTCGCGGCCGGGGTGACTTCGCGGCGACCGTGGCCTCTCCCATCGCGGGGAAGGCACTGTGCGGTTTCCTCGGCCTGCCGCAGAGCGACGCGGCCGCCCTGGTGGAACCCAGCCGGGCGGCGCTGGCCCTGCAGGAGATCAGCCCCGGCCGCGCCGCGCTCAGCGAGGCGGGTGAGGCCGTCGCCTTCCTCCTGGAGCATCTGCGGCGCCGGCTGGCCGAGCCTTCACCTGCTCCCCGGTTCATCGACGCGCTGGCCCGGGCCGAGACGGAGGGCGGCCTTCCCGGCGGCTACGCGGCCCGCGTCTCGGTGATGCTCCTGGTCGGCGGCACCAGCATCTCGGCCGACCATCTGTCCGGCGCCGTACTCGCCCTGGTCGAACACCCGCAGCAGGCCCGGATCGTCCGCCAGGAGCGCACGCTCACCGACAGCGTGGTCGACGAGCTCCTGCGGTACGCCCCTCCGATCCATGTCCTGCAGCGCCAGGCCGCGCGTGACGGCGTACTGCGCGGACATCCCGTGCGTGCCGGGCAGGTGGTGCGGCTCATGGTCGCAGCCGCGTCCCGCGACCCCGCACTGACCGGTGATCCGGAACGCCTGGACGTGACCCGCCCGCGCCCTCGCCATCTGGTCTTCGGTCTCGGCTCCCACTACTGCCTCGGCGCGGCTCTGGCCCGGATGGAGTCGGCGGTCCTGCTGCCGCGCCTGCTGGCCGGGACGCCCCGGCTCACCCTGGCAGGCGAAGTGGCCTGGCGGCTCGGCTCCGCCCATCGGGGCATCGACCGCCTTCCACTGGCCGCGGGGCCGCCCGGACCGCCCGGGCCGCCCGGCCCGCCGAGCGACGTCGTCCTGGCGGGCGGCATCACCGCGCCAGGCGCGGAGGCACGGCGATGACCGCCGCATGCGACGGCGTTCTCCGAGGTCGCGTCGACGCCGCGGGAACCAGGTTCGCGGCGCTGCTCGCCGGCCCGCCGCCGCAGCAGCACCGGCGCGGCACCGTGATCTTCGTCAACGGCCTCTTCGGCTCGAAGGAGGACTTCGAGCCTCTGCTCACGGTGCCGGCCCTGCGCGGCTACCGGCTCTGCTCCTACGATCAGCGAGGACAGCACGAGACGCCCGGACCCGACGAAGCGGCGGCCTACACGCTCCAGTCCCTGTCGTCCGATCTGCTCGCCGTCACCGCCGCGGTCGGTGACGGCCGGCCCACGCACCTGGTGGGGCACTGCGCGGGCGGGATCATCGCGAGTCAGGCGGTCCTTTCCGCTCCCGGTGCCGTCACCAGCCTGGCGCTCCTCGGCTGCCCGCTGCGCGTCCCGCGCGATGCCGCCGCCGATCTGGTGAACGCCGCAGAGATGATCGACCGGCTCGGGATGCGGGCACTGGAGCCGATCGTGAGCCAGTGGGCGCGTGCCGAGCCCGAGCGCCGCCCGCTGCTGGAGACCCGGATGCGCACCACACGGGCCGCGCACCTGTCCGGCTTGGCCCGCGCCCTGGCGGCCGGAACCGGCGACCTGGTCGCCCCCCTGATCCGCACCGGGACTCCGACGCTCGTCGTGCACGGCGCGGGCGACGGCCGCACCGCCTCCCGCGAAGAGTTCCGGCAACTGGCAGAGCGCTTCGGGCGATCGGCGGTGCGCGTCCCGGGCGCCCGGCACAACGTCCAGGTCGACCGGCCGGACGCGACGGCCGCCGCACTCACTGCCTTCTGGGCGGAGTGCGGATCAGCGGGCCACACGCCCCCTGCGCCCGCCTGACGATCGCCCTGCCCGTCCTCCCGCCGCTGATCGACCGGCCGCCGCCCGCCTGCCGTGGACGGTACGGCAGGCCACCGGATCCAGACCTCTCCGGCCACCGGACCAACAGAAGGATCGGAAATGCACGCCGCACACAACACCGCGGGAACGACCGGGCGCACCCCGGTGCTCCGCGTCGACGACGTCCACACGTCCTACGGCCGGCACCCCGTGCTCCGCGGAGCCTCCCTGTCGCTCGCCGCGGGTCACCTCGGCGGCGTGGTCGGAGAGAACGGATCGGGCAAGTCCACGCTGCTGCAGTTGCTCGCCGGCCGGCTCGCACCCGACCGCGGCGCGATCCGCCGCCCCGCGGACTTCGGCTACTGCCCCCAGCGCACGATCCTCCACCCGGCTTTCACCGTCCAGCAGCACCTGCGCTTCTTCCAGGTCGCCTACGGCCTGCGGAATCTCGACCGCGCCGACCACCTCATGGACGTCCTCGGCTTCGCCGGCCATCGGCACCGGCAGGTCTCCACCCTGAGCGGAGGAACACAGCAGAAGCTCAACCTCACCCTGGCGCTCATGCACGATCCGCCGCTGCTTCTCCTGGATGAGCCCTACCAGGGGTTCGACTGGGAGACCTACGAACGTTTCTGGGAACTGGCGTCCGACCTCAAAGAACGCGGCAGCTCCGTCCTGATCGTCTCCCACCTCGCCTTCGACCTCACCCGCTTCGATCAGCTGTGGCGGCTGAGAGGCGGGCGGCTGCTCGACGACACGCGCGCGGAGCGCACCGCCGCGAACGGGGAGAGCCGGTGACCCGGACCCGGGCCTCCTCCGCCCACTACCTCACCGCCACGCGCTTCGCCCTCCTGGAACACCTCCGCAACCGCTTCGCCATGGTCCTGGCCGTCCTCTTCATCCCCGGCTGGACATCGCTGGTGTACCGGATCGTCAGCGAGCGCGATGTCACCTTCCTGCTGCGGGCGTCCGGTGAATGGGTGACCGCACCCGGTGACCGGCTCAGCTTCCTTCCCGCCGCGCTCAACACCGTCACGGCCATCATCGGCTTCATGATGTTCACCGTCACCTTCCGGTCCAGCCGGTTCGACCAGCGGTTGACGATGGCGGGCTATCCGCGCGGCGCGCTGATCGCGGCCAAGCTCACTGCGCTCCTGGTCGTCGCCGCCTTGATCTGCGCCTACACCACGGCCCTGATCTGCCTGCACTGGACGCCGAAGCAGCCGATCGCCCTGTGGCTCTCCCTTTTCTGCGCCGCCATGGCGTACGGAGGAATCGGCGTCATGCTCGGGGCGGTGCTCCGCGGAGAGCTGGAAGGCATGTTCTCCATGATCATGATCAGCATCGTCGACACCACGCTGCAGAGTCCTTTCGTCAACCCCGCCGGCGACAACGATCTCATCCGCTACCTGCCGTCGTACGGCACCATGCAGTCCGGCATGAGCGCGGCGTTCCTCTCCTCCTCCCCCCTGCCGCACCTCCTCCTGGAAGCGCTGTGGTTCATCGGTGCGATCACGGCGGCCGGAGTCGCCTTCAAGATCAACACTCGGGACCGCAGCGGGGCGCGGGTGGGACCGGTCCGAACCAGGTTCGGAACCACCGCGGGAGACCGTACCCGACGAGCGTGAAGAGGCGGTCCTTCGAGGAGCCCGCGCGTCGGCGTCCGGTCGGTGCGGCGCCGGAAGCCGAGCCGTGCGAAGGGCCGCTCGCCCACGGCCGGCCCGGCGGACGCCCGCCACCGTCGACCCGCTCGGGCCGCCTCGGGGCCGAGACCGCGGGACTCACCCGGCGGCGGGCGGGAGGTGGCAGGCCAGCCAGCGGTCCATCTCGGCGAAGACCTGCTTGCGCGCGGGCTCGGGCGAGAGCACCAGGTCGTGCATGCCGCCGGGCACCCGCACGCACGTGACGTGCCGGCCGACCCTGGTCGACCAGCGGGCGATCTGCTCGGGGTCGAGCACGGTGTCGGCGCCCTGCGCCTCGGGGGCGAAGTCGCGCAGCTGCAGGCCCTTCTCCGCGCAGAGCACCAGGACGGGCGCGTCCACCCGGAGGCCGCCGTGCAGGCGCCGCTGGGCGCGGCGGACGGCGGCCAGCCAGACCGCGTGCACCGGGAAGCCTCCGACCGGCTTCCACTCCAGGTCGAAGTCCCACTCGCCGTGGTGCTCGCGGTGCAGGCTGGTGCCGTACGCGGTGGACAGGCCCAGGGGCAGTACGGCGCGCGCCGGCAGCCGGGAGAGCGGGCCGTGCAGGAGGTCGGCGGCGAGCCGGAGCCCGGCGGGGACGTTGAGGTCGAAGAAGGGGCTGTTGAGCACCAGGCCCTGCACGAGGCCCCGGCCGCGGACCCGGTCGGCCCAGAGGGCGGCGATGAGGCCGCCGGTGGAGTGGGCGTTGAGGACCACCGTGTCGTGGCCGTCGCGTTCCCGGATGATCCGGACGGCCTCGTCGATCTCCGGGAAGTACTCGGTCACGCTGCGCACGAACCCGCGGGTCTGGTGCGGCAGCAGCGACCGGCCGTACTTGCGCAGGTCGAGGCCGTAGAAGTCGATCCCCTGGGCGGCGAAGTGGTCGGCCAGATGGGTCTGGAAGAAGTAGTCGGTGAAGCCGTGCACGTAGAGCACGGCCCTGCCGGTCGCCGGGATGTCGGCGCGGCGCCGTACGAGGGAGGCGATGACCTTGCCCTCGTAGTCGTCGGCCATGGGCAGGACCGTGAGCTCGTAGCCGGGCCCGAGGAGGTCTGACACACCGAGAACGTCTGACATGGGGTTCAGGGTAGTTCGTAGGGGTTGACGGGCCAGGAGGGGATCGCCTCGGGGAGGTCCTGGCTCACCTTCATGGGGAAGTTCGCCGGGCGCTTCTCCAGGAAGGAGGTGACGCCCTCGGCCGCGTCGGGGGCGGCGCCGAGGGCGTGCATCAGCTTGGAGTCGGCGCGGTGGGCCTCCCAGGGGGAGGCCGCCGACAGTCCGGACCACATGAGCCGGCGGATCGCGGCGACCGAGACGGCGGAGGTGTTGTCGGCGATCTCCCGGGCCAGCGCGCGGGCGGCCGGGAGCAGGTCCCCGGGGGCGAGGACCCTGGAGACCAGGCGGCCTTCGAGCGCCTCGGCGGCGGGGAAGACGCGGCCCGTCGCGGCCCACTCCATCGCCTGCGAGATGCCGACGATGCGGGGCAGGAACCAGCTGGAGGCGGCCTCGGTGACGATGCCGCGGCGGGCGAAGACGAAACCGAACTTCGCGGTGTCGGAGGCGAGCCTGACGTCCATCGGGAGCGTCATGGTCACCCCGACGCCGACGGCCGGGCCGTTGATCGCGCCGATGACCGGCTTGAGCGAGCGGGCGATGCGCAGCACGACCGTGCCGCCGCCGTCGCGCGGCGAGCCGTCGACGGTGTCGGCGCCGCCGAACATCTCCTCGGACCTGCGGTGGTTGAAGGTGTCGCCGCCGCCGCCGAGGTCGGCTCCGGCGCAGAAGGCGCGGCCCTGCCCGGTGACGATCACCGCGCGGACGTCGTCGTCGGCGTCGGCGAGGTCGAACGCCTCGATCAGCTCGGCGCGCATCACGTAGGTGAAGGCGTTGAGGCGCTCGGGCCGGTTGAGCGTGATGGTGGCGACGCCGTCGGCCACGCCGTACTGGATCTCCGCGAAAGACATGACCGAATCTTATTCCAGTACGGCGGGCCCGGAACACCCGGGAAGCTTTTCCCAAGTTGTTCACGCGCATGTCGCTTCCCTGTCCGAACGATCGCCTTACCATCACCCTCTGTGACGCACAAGTGGGTATGAAGGCTCGCAAGCGTGGGGAAACGGGGAAAAGGTGCGGAACACGTCAAAACCGTCCGGAGTCGGGGCGGTCATCGGATGGACGGCCCTGTCGGCCGTCGCGCCCGGCGCCGCCCATCTGCGGGCCGGCTGGCGCCGTACCGGACTGGCGCTGCTCTCGGTCTACGCCGTGGCGCTGCTCGCCCTGCTCTGGGTGGGGCTCACCTCCGACCTGGCCGCGCTCATCGGGCAGCTGCTGGCCCCCTCCTGGCTGACCGCCGTCACCGTCGGCTCCCTCGCGCTCGGCACCGCCTGGTTCGCCCTGGTCGTGCACTCCTTCACGGTGCTGAACCCCCGCACGCTGCCCGCCGCCGGGCAGGCCGCCACCGGGACCTTCGCGGGCATGCTCGCGGTGGCCGTGCTGCTCCCGTTCGGGCTGGTCGGCCAGTACGCCGCGATCTCCCAGACCGCCCTGGACGACGTCTTCACCGCCCCGGCCACGCCGCTGCCCACCGAGCACGAGCAGGACCCGTGGGCGGGACGGAGCCGGGTGAACATCCTGCTGCTCGGCGGCGACGCCGACGACCACCGGCCCGGCGTGCGGACCGACAGCATCAACGTGGCCAGCATCGACGTCAGGACCGGCAACACCGTCCTGCTCAGCCTCCCCCGCAACCTGGAGAACGTGCGGTTCCCGCCCGGCACCCCGATGGCCAGGCGCTTCCCCGGCGGCTTCCGGCTCCCCACCGGCCCGGGCGGCGGCCGCGACGACCTGCTCTTCGGGGTCTGGGAGTACGCCGACGCCCACCCGGAGATCTTCGCCGGCAAGCGGGAGCAGGGCGCCCGGGCCCTGATCGACGCCGTCGGCTACACCCTCGGCCTGAAGATCGACTGGTACGCCCTGGTGAACATGTGGGGCTTCGCCCGCCTCATCGACGCCATCGGCGGGGTCACGGTGACCGTGCCGCAGGACGTGGTCTTCGGTAAATACGACGAGGGCCTGGTCAAGGCGGGAACCCGCCGACTGGGCGGCGCCGACGCGATGTGGTTCGCCCGCTCGCGCACCAACAGCGACGACTACACCCGGATGGGCCGCCAGCGCTGCGTCCTGGGCGCCCTGCTCCAGCAGGCCGACCCGGCGACCGTGCTCTCCCGCTTCAACCGGGTCGCGCTGGCGGCCAAGGAGCTCATCAGGACCGACATCCCGCGTCCGATGCTGGAGCACCTGGTCCCGCTGGCGCTGAAGGTGAAGGGCGCCCAGGTGACCAGCGTGCAGTTCGTCCCGCCGCTGATCAACACCGGCTACCCCGACTGGACGAAGATCCGCACCATCACCGCCAGGGCCATCCGCGCCTCGGTCGCCGCGCCCCCGCAGGCCGCCGCCTCCCCCCGGCCGTCCGCCACCCCGACCGCCGTGACCGCGCAGGCGGCCGTGAAGGACAGGCCCGACCCCTCCGCGCCCAAGGAGATCACCGAAGGCTGCGGCTGACCGCCGGGCCGACCGTCACCGGCCGCGGGCTCCCGGAGCCGGACGTCCCGGTCACGCCCGGTAGGAGTCCTTGGCGAGCCGGCGGACCCGGTCCTCGTCGATGCCGTGGCCGAGACCGGGCTGGGTGAGCGGGACGGCCACGACGCCGCCGGTGGCGCCGACCGGCGGGGTGACGATCTGGGCGCTGCGCGGCGGCTCGGCCACGTCGCACGGGAGCGTGCAGCCGGGCAGGCTGGCGGCGGCGACGGTGGCCGCCCTGGCCAGGCCGGTCCCCTGCCCCCCGGAGCAGGCGATCTCCCAGCCCGCCGCCGCGGCGCTGTCGTGCGCCCGCCGCACCTCTCGCAGGGAGCCCAGCACGGCCGGGCGGAGCAGCAGCGCGCGGCCCGCGCCCGCGGCGATCGCCTCGTCCAGCTCCGCCACCGAGGCCACCTCCAGCAGGACCGGCGCGGCGACGCGCTCCTGCAGATCGGCGTGGTCGGCCAGGCCGCCGGAGCCGGCGAACGGGCGCTCGATGGCGGACGGGGCGTAGGCGTCCAGCGCCTCCAGGGCCTCGATGTCGGTGTAGGCACCGCGGGCGTCCAGGCCGATGCCGAGCGCCGGGTAGGCCTGCCGGACGGCGCGCAGCGGCTCGACGTCCCAGCCGGGGTGCACGTCCATGGTGACGTGCGCGTATCCGGCGCAGACGTGCCGGTTCACCCGGGCGACCAGGCTGTCCAGGTTGCGCTCGGCGCCGATGCGCACGGTGGCCATCAGCGAGGTGCGGCTCCCGCCGAGGGCGTGCGCGAGCGGGACGCCGCGCATCCGGGCCCACAGGTCCCAGCAGGCCATGTCGGCGGCCGGGCCGCCGGGAACGGCGCCCAGCTCGTCGGGGTGCTCCCAGTCGACGCCGATCAGCGCCTGGGCGAGCCGCTCCTGCAGGATCGACCACGTCTTGGGATCGGGGTCGACGACCTCGCCCCAGCCGGTCATGCCCCCGTAGTCGGTGAGCCTGACGAGGATGCTCTCCGGCCGCCTGCCGTACGGAAGAACCAGCCGGGACACCTCGAGCCCGCACACACGCGGCATGAACTCCCCTTGATCTCTATCACCCCGTGAAAGCGCGAATCCCGCCCGGAGGCGGGACCCACCCCTGAACGCGCCCGAGGGGTGCACTGCTTCCCCCATGGTGCCACGGCCGGCGGGGGACCGAGGTCAGACCCTCACCCGGCCCGCCACCGGCGCACCCGCGGCCGCCACCAGCGCGGTCAGCGCGAAGCACGCCAGGTAGACCGGGCCGGTGGCGCCGAAGGCCGCGACGACCGCTCCGACGGCGACGACCGTCGTCACCGTGAACACCGACTCCCCGACGCCCAGCGAGGCGCTGTTCTCGCCCTCCTCCCCCGGGCTCGACAGCTCCAGGACGAGCACCGACAGCAGCGGGTACACCAGGCCGATGCCGAAGCCCATGAGCATCTCGCCCAGGAAGGCCGCGGCCACCGGGACCCCGGGCAGGACGGCCAGGGCCACCAGCAGCAGGCCCCCGGCCATCAGCAGCGGCCCGGTGCGCAGGATCGCCACCCGGTCGTACGGCCTGCGCCCCGCGATCCACGAGGCGAGCGACCACGCCAGCGCGCCGCCGGTGAGAACCAGGCCGGCCTGGGCGGGCGAGAGTCCCCGCTCGGCGCTGAGCATGAGCGGCAGGAACAGTTCCCCGCCGAAGAAGGCGCCGGCCACGATCCCGCGCAGGACGATCACCGAGGGCAGGCCCCTGCGGACCCGGACGGTGCCGGGCGGGAGCAGCCGGGGCAGCGCCGCGGCCAGCACGGCCAGGCCGGCCAGGAGCAGGACCGGGCCGCCGCCGTCGCGGGCCGCGCCGCCGTACTGCATGAGCGCCGCGCCGCCCGCCGTCAGCACCGCCCAGCCGAGCCTGCGCCCGATCGGCG
Organism: Thiemannella venezuelensis; assembly: GCF_014203605.1. GTDB lineage: Bacteria > Actinomycetota > Actinomycetes > Streptosporangiales > Streptosporangiaceae > Planomonospora_A > Planomonospora_A venezuelensis. Next base: position 136,942 of record NZ_JACHJJ010000014.1, read on the forward strand.
TGCGCCCGGAGGCCGCCCCGCCGGAGGCCGTGTGCTCACCCGGCGGGGTGCGGTCGCCGGAGGAGGTCCCCGCGGCGGCGGTGCGCCCGGCCGCCGAGGCGGCGGCCAGACCGCGCCAGAGCAGCAGCGCGGCGGGGACGACCAGCAGCGGCACGCCGAGGAAGACCCAGCGCCAGCCGGGCCCCTCCACCACGACGCCGGTGATCACCGGCCCGATCATGGACGGCACCACCCAGGCCGCGGCGAAGACCGAGAAGACCTTGGGGTGCAGCCCCGCGGGGTAGACCCGCGAGACGAGCACGTACAGCGCGACCTGGAAGACCCCGCCGCCGAAGCCCTGCACGAACCGGCCCGCGACGAACACGTCCATGGTCGGCGCGGTCCCGCTGACCACCAGGCCCGCCGCGAAGACGGCCACGCCCGCCCAGAGCGGGACGACCGGCCCGTACAGGTCGCCCCAGCGGCCGCCCAGCACGGTGGCGATCATCCCCGCCGCCAGCGCCCCGCTGAAGGCCAGCGCGTACAGGCCCAGCCCGTCGAGCTCCCGCCCGACCACCGGCATGGCGGTCGCCACCGCCAGCGCCTCGAAGGCCACCAGCATGATGAGCGCCACCATGCCGACCGTCAGCGCACGGTGGCGCTGCGCGAATATCCCCGGCGTCTCCCGGGAGGTCTCTGCAACCGTCGTCATGATCGGACCGTACGGCCGCCGCCCCGGCGGGCGCATCGGCCCGGTGGATCAGTCCTTGGACGTAGGACCCGCCTCAGCCGCGTAGGACGCCAGGCCGCGCAGCATCAGGTCGAGCCCGAACGCGAACCGCTCCCGGTCGTCCGCGGCCACCAGGTCGTCCACGTGCGCGACGAGGGTGGGGAAGCGGTCGGCGGGCAGAGCGCGGTAGAAGGCGCCGATCTGGCCGAAGGTCTCCTCCAGGAAGCTCGCCACGTCCTTGCCGCTGGCCCGCTGCCGATTCATGTAGAGCGAGCTCTCGAAGGCGTCGGCGCAGACGTAGAGGCCGAGCCGGTCGACCATCAGTGAGGCGATCTTCGGTGGCACACCGCCCGCGATCATAATGGCGAGCTGGCCCTCGGCGACGCGCAGCGCGTTGGGGGTGGTCGGGATGTTCGCGAGGCCGACCCTGGCGATGTCGGCGTGCGCGCCGAACACCCGGATCGCCTCCAGGAGCAGCTCCCTGAGCTGCTCCAGCCAGCGCTCCGGCTCCGGCTCGGGTATCCGGATCTCGCCGATGACCTCGTCGTAGATCAGGTCGAGCAGTTCCTCCTTGTTCGCCACGTGGGCGTAGAGGGAGGCGGGACCGGTGCCGAGCTCCTGGGCGACCCGGCGCATGCTCAGCGCGTCCAGCCCTTCGGCATCGAGGATCCGCAGCCCCGTGGAGACGATGAGATCCCTGCTCAGGACGGTTCTCGGCGCGCTGGGTCGGCGGGTCTTGCGCCACGGCGGGACGGGGATCTCGGTCATGCGGGGATGGTATACCGCCCGAAATTCTTTCTGCGAACACCGTACCGGCGACGAACGCCGTACGTCTCACGAACGTCGTACGTCTCACGAACACCGTACTTGACACGAACGTCGTACTTGACGCGAACACTGTTCGTCTATACAACGGTGTTCGTAGACGACGAACGCCGTTCGTCCGGGATGGCGCCTTCCCCTCTCCCCGAGAGCGCAAGGAAACGCGCCGGAACAGCCCCCCAGACCTGAGACCCGGAACGGAGTCCCCATGACCCCCACCGTCGACACCGGCCCTCCGGCCATCACCGCCGAGCCGTACCGGTGGCGCTGGCCCGCGCTCTTCGTGATCCTCGCCGCCGAGGTCATGGACCTGGTCGACGCGGTGATCACCAACATCGCGGCGCCGTCGATCCACGCCGGCCTGGGCGGGTCGACCAGCATGATCCAGTGGCTCGGCGCCGCGTACACCCTGGCGATGGCCGTCGGCCTGCTCACCGGCGGGCGTCTGGGCGACGTCTACGGCCGCAGACGCATGTTCGCGGTCGGCGTGGCCGGCTTCACCGCCGCCTCGCTCCTGTGCGGCCTGGCCGTCTCCCCCGAACTGCTGATCGGCTCGCGGGCGCTGCAGGGCCTGTTCGGGGCCATGATGATCCCCCAGGGACTCGGCCTGATCAAGGAGATGTTCCCGCCGAAGGAGACGGCCGCCGCGTTCGGCGTCTTCGGCCCCGTCATGGCTCTGTCCCTGGTGGGCGGACCGGTGCTCGCGGGCTGGCTGGTCGACGCCGACCTGTTCGGCACCGGCTGGCGCATGATCTTGCTGATCAACCTCCCGGTGGGCCTGCTCGCCCTCGCCGGAGCGGCCTTCCTCCTACCCGGGACGAGGCTCGGGCACGCCTCCCGCCTCGACCTGACGGGCGTGTTCCTGGCCTCGGCCGCCTCCTTCCTGCTGATCTACCCGCTGGTGCAGGGGCGCGACCTCGACTGGCCCGCCTGGACCTTCGCCTCGATGGCGGCCTCCGCCGCGCTCTTCGCGCTCTTCGCCCGCCACCAGGCGGCCAAACGGCGGACGGGCGGCGACCCGCTCCTGGTGACCGGGCTGTTCCGCAAGCGCGCCTTCACCGGCGGTCTGGTGACCGGCCTGGTCTTCTTCACCGCGCTGATCGGCTTCTCGATGGTGCTCGGCCTGTACTTCCAGATCGGCCTGGGCTACGACCCTCTGAAAGCGGGCCTGGCGAACCTGCCCAACGCGATCGGCTCGCTGATCGGCTTCGCCGGCGTCAACGCCGCCGGTCTGGCGCAGAAGGTGGGCCGCAAGCTCATCCACCTCGGTGCGATCGTGATGGCGGCCGGTCTCGCCGGAATCGCCGTCACCCTGAACCTGGCCGGTGCGGACGTCACCCCGTGGCAGCTCGCCCCGGCGCTGTTCGTCACGGGGGCCGGGATGAGCATGATCATGGCGCCCTTCTTCGACATCGTGCTGGCCGGGGTCGAGCCGCACGAGTCGGGCTCGGCCAACGGCACCCTCACCGCCGTCCAGCAGCTCGGCGGCGCGCTCGGCTCCGCCGCGATCGGCACGCTCTTCTTCGGCATGCTGGAGCGCGGCCGGACCTTCTCCGAGACGATGCAGACGACGATCTGGGTCACGGCCGGGTTGATCGCCGTCACCTTCGCCGCCGCCTTCCTCCTCCCGCTCCGCGCCCGTCCCGAGGAGCACGGCGCGGGTCACTGAGCGGCCGCCGCCGCTCTCCTCGCGTCTCCCTCCGTCCCGGCACGGGCGGGCCTCCGTGCCGCCCGCGCCGGGACGCGTCTCAGCCGGCCGGGCGGTCCAGGTGCCGCTCGGCCCACTGGCCGATGTCGCGGCGCTCGATCGCGGCGGCCATCAGGCCGGGGAAGGCGTCGGGGGTGCAGGCGAAGGCGGGCACCCCCATCGCGGCGAGCGCGGCGGCGTTCTCCCGGTCGTAGAAGGGCGCGCCCTCGTCCGACAGCGCGAGCAGCACGATCACCTGCACCCCGGCCGCGGTCATCTGGGCCACCCGGCGGAGCATCTCCTGCCGGACCCCGCCCTCGTACAGGTCGCTGATCAGGATGAAGATGGAGTCGCCTGGCCGGGTGATGAGGCCCTGACCGTAGGCGATGGCCCGGTTGATGTCGGTGCCGCCGCCGAGCTGGGTGCCGAACAGCAGCTCCACCGGGTCGTGGAGCCGGTCGGTGAGGTCGACGACCGCGGTGTCGAAGACCACCAGCGACGTCTTCAGCGAGCGCATCGAGGCGAGCACCGCGCCGAAGACGCTGGAGTAGACGACGGAGGCGGCCATCGAGCCGCTCTGGTCGATGCAGAGCACCACCTCGCGCTGGACCGCCCGCTGGCGCCTGCCGTACCCGACCAGCCGGGAGGGGATCACGGTGTTCTTCTCGGGCAGGTAGTTCTTCAGATTGGCGCGGATCGTCCGGTCCCAGTCGATGTCGGCGACCCGCTTGGGGCGGTGGGTGCGCGCCGAGCGGTCGAGCGCGCCGGTCACCGCGGCCTTGGTCTTCTGGACCAGCCGCCGCTCCAGCTCGGCGACGACCTTGCGGACCAGCGCGCGCGCCGACTCCCTGGCCTTCTCCGGCATCACCCGGTTGAGCGACAGGAGCGTGCCGACCATGTGCACGTCGGGCTCGACCGCCTCGAGCATCTCCGGCTCCAGCAGCAGCCGGGTCAGGTTCAGCCGCTCGACGGCGTCCTTCTGCATCACCTGGACCACGGTCGAGGGGAAGTAGGACCTGATGTCGCCCAGCCAGCGCGCCACCCGCGGCGCGGACGCGCCGAGCCCGGCGCTCCGCTCACCCGACGGCCTGCCGCCGTCCCCGCCGCCGTTGTAGAGCGCGGCCAGCGCACCGTCCATCCGGGCGTCGGTCCCGCCCAGCGCGCACCCGGTGCCGTCGGCGTCCCCGCCGAGCACCAGCCGCCAGCGGCGCAGCCGCTCGCCGCCGTCCGCGGCTCCGGTCGCGGTCCCCGTCACGCTGTCCGTCACGACGCCCTCCCCAGGATCTCCAGCACGGTCCGTACGGCCGCCGCCGCACGCTGATCGTCGATGTCGTCGGCCGCCGCGGCGGCGGTCGTCGCGCCGGTGCCGAGCGAGCGGGCCCGCTCGCCGATCGCGCGGCGCTCCGGAGCGGCGAAGGCGCCGAAGGTCCGCCGCAGCAGCGGCAGCACGTCCACGAACGCCTCCGGGGTCAGCCCGGTCAGCCATCCGTCGATGAGCCCGAGCAGCCGGGCGTCGTGCACCAGCAGCAGCCCGCCGCCGGAGACGAACCCCTCGACCCAGGCCGCCGCCCTGGCCGGCGGGTGCCCGGACGACATCGCCCGCGACATCCGGAGCTCGGCGCGGCCGGCGTCGAGCTCCCCGGTGTCCAGCAGGATCCGGACGATCCGCCCCTCGATCAGCCCGTGCAGGTCCGACCGCCCCGACACCGCGCGCAGCGCGCCCAGCCAGCGCCCCTTCGGCGGCTCGTCGCCCGCGGAGTCGAGCAGCCCGACGGCCGCGTGCACCGCGTCCACGTGGCCGAGCAGGCCGCGGGCGGCGTCGTCGTCCAGGCCGGTGACCGCCCCGCCCAGCCCGACGCAGACCCGGGTGAGCAGCGCGTCGACGATCGAGGCCAGCCCGGCGGCGGGCGTGCCGCGCACGTCGCCGTAGCGCTGCGCCCGGACCATCGCCGGCAGCGCCGCCATCAGGTGCGTCACGTCGCTGTCCAGCGCCGCCCGCGCCGACAGCGCCTCCAGCACGTACGGCAGCGCGTCCGGCAGGTCGGCGAGCAGGCACCGCTCCACCAGCCCCGTGAGGTCGGCGAGCGAGACCCCGCCGCCGGAGCCCGCGGATCCGCCCGCCCCCGCCGTGCCCGGGGCCGGGACTCCGCGGCCCGGTGCTCCCGACCGGCCCCGCCCTGCCGTCCCGCCCCGCGCGAGGTCGCGGACGCGGGCGGCGGCGGCCGACGGGACGGTGGTGCCCCAGGCGCCCGCCTCGATCAGGTCGATGTCGAACTCGGGACGCCAGGCGAGCGTCCACGACTCGCGGAAGGTGCCCTTGCCCCGGCTCTCCTGCGGGCTGCCCCAGTCCACGCCGAGCAGGCGCAGGCGGTGCAGCAGGCGGCTGCGCTCCAGGTCCAGGGGCTTGCGCAGGTCGAGGTCGAGCTCCCGGTCGAGGGCCTCCGGCTTGAGCTTGAGCCGCCGCTGCTCCTCGCGCAGGTGGCGCTGGAGCGGGACCATCGGGGTCGTGTCGGGCACCTGGCCGAGCCGCTCCCCCACGACCATGTGCCGCTGGATCAGCTCCACCGGCAGGTCGTCGCCCTCGCACAGGACCGCCCTGACCGCCTCGGTGACCTCCGCCAGCCCGGCCAGCGGCCGTCCCCGCAGCACCGCCAGGGACTCCGCCAGCCGTACCGCCTCGATGACGTGCGCGGAGGAGACCGGCAGGTCCTCGGCGCGCAGCACCCCGGCGGCCTCGGTCAGCCAGCGCTCCACGGGCCGGTCCGGGGAGGCGAACAGGTGGTGGTACCAGCCCGGGGAGGTGACGCCGGCGCCGTACCCGCTCCAGGCGGCCAGCCGCCCGTAGGTCCACGGCACCCAGGTCAGCTCCACCTTGGCCTTGGGCAGGCCCTTGAGCAGCGCGTCGTCCGCCTTGGCCGGAGGCAGCCCGGCGCCCCAGCCCCGGCGGCCCCGCCCGGCCGGTCCCCCGTCTCCTCCCGATCCCGCCGGATCGGCCGGGTCGGCGAGCGCGGGGACGTGCCAGGCGCCGCAGACCACGGCGACCCGCTCGAACCCGTCCTTGACCGCCTTGCGGACCGTGCGGCGCATGAACGCCTCGCGCCGCGCCTCGTACCCGTCCGGGACGTGGCCCTCGCGGACCGCGGCCATCGCCTCGGCGATCACCTGGAACGGCGTGTCCCCGCGGTGCTCGACCGCGTCCTCCCACCACCGCTCCGGGTCGTCGTATCCGGCGGCGCGGGCGAGCTCCCCGATCGGGTCGATCCGTACGGCCCGCGCCCGCTCCTCCTCCGCCGGGTCGTCCCCGGCCGGCGCCGGACCCGCGTCCCCGTCACCGGCCGCGTCCCCGGGGGAACCGGCCTCCTCGGAGTCCTCCGCCGGGACGGCGAGGCCGTGCGCGGCGGGCAGGTCGCAGAACCGGACCGGCACCCCCGCCCCGACCGCGTAGCGGATCGCCTGCCACTCGGGGGAGAAGACGGCGAACGGCCAGAACGCGGCCCTGGACGGCTCGCCCGGCACGTGCGCCAGCAGCGCCACCGGCGGCTGGAGATCCGGGTCCTGCGCGAGGGCGACGAGCTCGTCGGCCTCGGGCGGGCCCTCGATGAGCACGACGTCCGGCTTGAGCCTTTCCAGCTCCGCGCGCAGGGCCCGCGCCGAGCCGGGCCCGTGGTGCCGGACCCCGAGAACGGACACGCTCATCGCCCGCCTCCTTTCCTGATGCGGCCGGGGACTTCACGGGTACCGCGGGGAGCCGCCCGGCGTTCCCGGGACGGACCGCGGTCGCGGCCGGCACCCGCCCGTCCGGGGCGGACCGCGGCCGGGGAGTGCTCCGGCTCAGCCCGCGTCACGGCAGGCCCGGTAGAAGTCGCGCCAGTCCGCGCGCTCGCGCACCACGGTCTCGAGGTACTCGCGCCAGACGACGCGGTCGGAGACCGGGTCCTGGACCACGGCGCCGACGATCCCGGCGGCCACGTCGGAGGGACGGAGCACCCCGTCGCCGAAGTGCGCGGCCAGCGCGACGCCGTTGGTGATGACGGAGATGGCCTCGGCGGTGCTCAGCGTGCCGCTGGGCGACTTGATCTTGGTGCGGCCGTCCTCGGTCACGCCGGTCCGCAGCTCGCGGAAGACCGTGACGACGCGGCGGATCTCCTCCATCCCGGCCGGGATCTCCGGCAGTTCCAGGGAGCGGCCGAGCTGCTCCACCCGGCGGGAGACGATGTCCACCTCCTCCTCGGGGGTGCCCGGCACCGGGAGCACGACGGTGTTGAACCGGCGGCGCAGCGCGCTGGACAGGTCGTTGACGCCCCGGTCCCGGTCGTTGGCGGTGGCGATGAGGTTGAACCCGCGCGCCGCCTGGACCTCCTCGTTCAGCTCGGGAATCGGCAGCGTCTTCTCCGACAGCACGGTGATCAGCGCGTCCTGCACGTCGGAGGGCATGCGGGTCAGCTCCTCGACCCGGGCGAGGCGGCCCTCGGCCATCGCGCGCATCACCGGGCTCGGGGTCAGCGCCTCCCGGGACGGCCCCTCGGCCAGCAGCCGGGCGTAGTTCCAGCCGTAGCGGACGGCCTCCTCTGCGGTACCCGCCGTGCCCTGCACGAGCAGGGTGGAGTCGCCGCTGACCGCGGCGGCCAGGTGCTCCGACAACCAGGTCTTGGCGGTGCCGGGCACGCCGAGCAGCAGCAGCGCCCGGTCGGTGGCCAGCGTCGCCACGGCCACCTCGACGATGCGGCGGGGGCCGATGTACTTGGGGGTGATCCGGTCGCCGTCGCCCAGGATGTAGGAGGTCACCGCCCACGGGGAGAGCTTCCAGCCCGGCGGCCTGGCCCGGTCGTCGTCCTTGGCCAGGATCGCCAGCTCCTCGGCGTACTGGTCCTCGGCGTGGGCGCGCAGCACCGTCGTCATTGCAGCTCCTTCAGCATGTCGTCACGGAAACGCAGGAGGGCGGCGACCTCCTGGATGGGCGGTTCGAGGGACAGTCGCTCGGCCAGGCCGTACAGACCGGGGTCGATGCGCTCACCGGCCAGCTTGGACAGCTCGCCGAGGTTCCACGGCTGGGTGCCGGCCAGGTCGAGGATCTTGCCGAGCACGGCCCGGGCGAGCTCCGGCCCCCACGGCGCCGCCGCGCCGCCGAGGACCATGATGAGCTGGCCGTCCAGGCCGTGACCGCGGACGAAGGCGGCGGCCAGGGCCTCCTGCTCGTCCCGGGGCAGTACGGCCAGCAGGTCGGCGAGCGGGTCGGAGCCGAACAGCTCCCGCGCCCACTGGGGGTCGCCCTGGAGCACGGCCGCCCTGACCCAGCCGGCCGTGACCTCCCGCCCCCAGTCCACGATCTTCATCCGGACGAGCTCGCGGGGCGGGCGGCCGAGCAGGCCGCTCCAGAGGCCGAGCGGGGTGCGGGCCACGACCTGCTGCAGCCACCAGCTCCGCTCGCCGGTGCCCCGGGGCGGCTTGGCCCGGATGCCGTCGCGCTCCATGGCGGCGTCGCAGGCGTCGGGCGGGTTGACGAGGATCTTGCCGTTCAGCATCGTGAAGCAGCCCGCGGCCCGCTCGGCCATCCGCCGGCCGAGACGCGAACCCGGCAGCCGGGTGAGCAGGTCGGCGGCCTCGTGCCTGACCTCACGGCGGCGGTCGTCGAGCGCGGCCTCCAGGAACGGCTCGTCGTCGAGGGAGAGCCCCTCGGCCAGCAGCTCCAGGAAGGCGGCCCGGTCGTCCGGGCCCTCCTTCTCCCAGGTCGCCGCGAGCAGCTCGCGGGCGGCCGCGGGGTCGGCGGCCCGCAGCGCGCCCAGGTGGGCACGGCGGTCCCCCGAGGTGCCCAGTTCCCACACCTCGGGGCTGGGCCCGGCCACGGTGGCCTCCTCCGCGAGGAAGCCCCAGGCGGGGTTGAGCGCGGCCAGCCAGCGGCCCCGGCGCCCGGCGAGGACGCCGAGGTGCGGCCGGATCGAGCGGTCGCGGGCGGCGTGGTCGAGCAGTTCGGGCAGCAGGTGCGGGGAGAGCCGGTAGCCGCGGTCCGCGGCGGTGCGCAGCCACTCGGCGAGCAGCCTCGGCCGCTCGCCGCCGAGGATCCGGGCCAGCCGGTCGCCCGCGGCGCGCGGGAGCGCGAGCTGCTCCTCGGGCGGAGCCGGCTCCAGCGGCTCACCGGCGCGCAGCCGCTGCCCGGCGCGGGCCCGGACGGTCTGCACGGCGGCCCGTCCGAGCAGCTCCGCCGCGGGGTCGGCGTCACCGGAGGCGCCGGGCAGCGGCCTGCGGTCGGTGCCGACGAGCGCGGTGGAGACGAGGTCCTCCCACGCGGTCGCGGCCTCCGCCGTGGCCGGCGCGGGGGCCTCCACTCCGACCGTCGCGGGGGCCGTCGCGGGGGCCGCCCCCGTGCCCGTTCCGGTGTTCTGCGGAGCGCTGCTCACAGCACCACCACCCGGCCTTCCTCGTCCCAGGTCGACAGGGGGCGCAGGCCCCCGGGGGTCCATTCGGCGGCGACGGTCAGCGGGTGCCCGCCGGAGGCGGCGACCAGCCGCCACGGGGTGCCCGCCGACGGGTGCAGCGGGAGCCCGCCGTCCGCGCCGCCCAGCAGCCACGCGCCGTTCCGCATCGGGACGACCGCGTCGAGGACCACCGGCCAGGAGTCCGTCCACGGGTCCCCCGCCAGGGCCGCCGCGATCTCCCCCAGCACCGCCTCCGGCGTGGAGCCGGGCGGCGGGGCGGCGGGGGCGGCGGCGTGCCGGGCGGCGACCAGGGCGCGCAGCGGGGCCGTACCGGGGTAGAACGCCAGCTCGGCGTCCATGGCGGTGCCGGTGACGAGCGAGGCGTCGAGGGCCTGGCCGGTGGGGGCGAAGGAGAGCACGAGCGCGGCCCGGCCGGTCGTCCTGCCGCGCAGCCAGACCCGGCGCGAGATCAGCCGCTCCTGCTCCTCGTCGCGCCGCCCCAGCACGTCCCACACGTCGCGGACGGTCTCCCCGGCGAGCACCTCCTCCCTGGTGACGGGGAAGCCCACCCGCCCCCGCACGGCCGGCGCCAGCAGCTCGCGGCGGTGGGCGGTGAGCAGGAGGTGGAGGAGGGAGTACTCGGACAGCAGCCGGGCGGGCCAGTCGTCGTCCGCCAGGACGGCGCCCAGGCGGGAGACGGTCCCGGCGACGCCGGGGGCCTGGGCGTCGACGAGGCGCTTGACCAGGCCGTCCCAGTGGTCGTGGCGGCGCGAGCCGGCGATGCCCTGCCGCACCTGGTCGGCCAGCCAGCGCTCCAGCTCCTCCAGCCCGGCCGCGACCCGCTGCTCGCGCTGCTCGGCCCTGCGGGGGTCGGGGGCCGCGCCGGGCTCCGCCGCACGGGGCGCGGCGGCGGGCCTGGCGGCGCGGGCGCGGCGCTGGTCGAGCCACTCGGCCACCCAGTCGGCGGGCTCGTCCGCGCCCGGCACTCCGTCGGCCGACCAGAGCAGCAGCAGGCCGAGCGCGTGCTTGCAGGGGAACTTCCGGCTCGGGCAGCTGCACCGGTAGGCGGGCTCGGACAGGTCCACGCACGCCCGGTAGGGCGTGGAGCCGCTGCCCTTGCACTCTCCCCACACCGCCTCGGCGGCGACACCGGCGTTCGACCACTTGCCGGGAGACGACACTCCTTGGGCCGCTTTCTGGGACGAGGCGTCGGGCGCGAGCGCGAGGACCTGGTCCCGGTTCCACCGTTCGATCACGCGCCGAACGCTAGCCAACCCCGCCGACAAATTCGGGTCATCACCATATATCCCTTATTTCCGCCGCTAGAAGGCCGGGTCCCGGTGCCGGAACGGGCACCGCCCCGGCCCGTGCTCCCGCCGGACCTGATGCGGCCTGCCCTTACCATCGTGCGGTGACCACACCTCCGCGCCCGCCGCTCGCCGAGATCCTGGACCTGCAGCCGCACCCCGAGGGGGGCTGGTTCCGGGAGACCTGGAGGACCTCCCACTCCCTCGCCCCGGACGGGTACGGCGGGGCGCGGGCGACGGCGACCGGGATCTACTTCCTGCTCGGCCCCGGCGAGGAGTCGCGCCCGCACGTGGTCCGCTCCGACGAGGTGTGGCTCTGGCACCGGGGCGGCCCGCTCACCCTGCTCCTGGGCGGCCACGAGGGCCAGCCGGCCCGTGCGGTCACCCTGGGCCCGCTGGTGGAGGAGGGCCAGGTCCCCCAGGCCCTCGTCCCGGCCGGGACCTGGCAGGCGGCCCGCCCCGCCGGGCCCGAGGCCGTACTGGTGAGCTGCGTCGTCTCCCCCGGCTTCGACTTCGCCGACTTCCGCATGATCTGAGAGCCGGAGCCGTCGGCGCGGTGGAGGGACCCGCGGGCCCGCGCCGCGCGGGCGCCCCGACCCGCCCCGCGCCTGACGCGACCTTGTCGCAAGAGCGTGACCTGCGCTGATGTCGAGATGCTGCAATCGGCGCCGTGGGTCATCGTGGGTGGTATGAGCGATCAGCGAGCCGCCGCCGGCCGGACCCCGGAGGGCCGCGGGCACGGCCATGACCACGGGTACGGCCACGGACACGGGCACGACCACGGACATGGGCACGGGCACGGGCACGCGGGTGCGGGGATCCGGGCGAGGCTCGCGCATCTGGTGCGGCCGCATTCGCACGAGGCGGCCGAGAAGGTCGACGCGGCGATGGAGTCCAGCGCCGAGGGCATGCGGGCGCTGTGGATCTCGCTGGGGGCGCTCGGCCTGACCGCGGCCGTCCAGGCCGTCATCGTGGCGCTGTCGGGGTCGGTGGCGCTGCTGGGCGACACCGTGCACAACGCCGCCGACGCGCTGACGGCGGTGCCGCTGGGCATCGCCTTCGTGCTGGGCCGCCGCCCGCCCGACCACCGCTACACCTACGGGTACGGCCGGGCCGAGGATCTGGCCGGGATCGTCATCGTGCTGGCCGTCGCGGCTTCGGCGGTCGCGACCGGCTGGGCGGCGCTGGAGCGGCTGGCCCGTCCGCAGGAGGTCACGCACCTGGGGGCGGTCGCGGCCGCGGGGCTGGCCGGGTTCGCCGGCAACGAGCTGGTGGCCCGCTACCGCATCCGGGTCGGCCGCAGGATCGGGTCGGCGGCGCTGGTCGCCGACGGCCTGCACGCCCGCGCCGACGGGTTCACCTCCCTGGCGGTCCTGGCCGGCGCCGGCGGTGTCGCGGCGGGCTGGGACCGGGCCGACCCGGTGGTCGGCCTGCTGATCACCGCGGCGATCGCGGGCGTGCTGGGGCAGGCGTCCCGGCAGATCTACCACCGGCTGATGGACGCCGTCGATCCCGCCGTGACCGCCCGGGCGCGTGCGGCGCTGCGCGCCACCGGCGGAGTGCTGCAGGTGGGGCGGGTCCGGCTGCGCTGGGTCGGTCACCGGCTGGAGGCCGACTGCCAGATCGTGGTGGACCACACCCTGTCGGTGGTCGCCGCCCACCGGATAGCGGTCGCGGCCGAGCACGCCCTGCTCCATGCCCTGCCCCGGCTGGCCACCGCCACGGTGCACACCGACCCGGGACCGGCCGGCGGCGTCGACCACCACGCCCTCCTCGCCGGCCACCGGCGGACGCCCGCCGGTGGTCCCCCGCACGTCCACGGCGGGGCGGACGCCGTCTGACATGATGCGCCCATGCGCGATCCCCTCAGCGACCTGGCGGCGTTCCGTGCCTCGGCCGCCGTCCGGCTGTCCGCTCACCGGCACACGACGCTGCCCGACGCGCCGGGCGTCCGGCGGGCCGCGGTGGCCCTGTGCGTCGTCGAGCACGCGGGCGCCCCTTCGGTGATCGTCATCAAGCGGGCCCACCGCGGCCGCAACGCGGGCCAGTGGGCGCTGCCGGGCGGGCGCCTGGATCCCGGCGAGACCCCGCTGCAGGCGGCGCTGCGCGAACTGCACGAGGAGATCGGGCTGGCCGCCGCGCCGGGAGCCGTGCTGGGGCGGCTCGACGACTTCCCCGCCGCCTCCAGCTTCACGATCACTCCTCTCGTGGTGGCGGTGACGGATCCGGGACCGCTGGCGCCCAGCGCCGACGAGGTCCACTCGGTGCACCATGTGCCGCTGCGCCGGCTGGCGGCGGAGGACGCGGTGCGGTGGGTGCCGCAGCCGGGCGGCGGACGGCTGCTGCAGATGCGCCTGGGCCCGGAGATGGTGGTGCACGCCCCCACCGGCGCGCTGCTGTGGCAGTTCCGCGAGGTCGTGCTGCTCGGCCGTACCGCACGGGTGGCCGACTTCCTGCAGCCGGAGTGGACGCGGCGCTGACGGCGCCTCGGCGGTGCGGGCATGTGACGGTTCACTGCCGGGCGGAGAGAATGCGGTTACACGCCCTATCTAGGAGGTCAACGGTGACCATCGAGATCGTCTCCGTCATCGGCGGGAAAGAATCGTCCGGCGGCACGGCCTATGACTCGATCAATCCCTCCCGTGTGGACGAGGTCGTCGCACGGGTGCGGCTCGCCGACGCCGCCGCGTTCTCCGCCGCCTGCCGTACGGCCTCCGCCGCCCAGCGCGAGTGGGCGCGGGTCCCGGCTCCGGTGCGCGGGCGGGTGGTCGCCTCGATCGGGCGGCTGGTGGAGGCCAACGCCGAGGCGCTGGCCCGGCTGGTCACCCGGGAGATCGGCAAGCCGTACGCCGAGGCGCTGGGCGAGGTGCGGGAGATCGTCGACACGTGCGACTTCTTCCTCGGCGAGGGGCGGCGGCTGTACGGGCAGACGGTGCCCAGCGAGATGCCGGACAAGAACCTGTTCACCTTCCGGGTGCCGGTCGGCGTGGCGGCGGTGATCACCGCGGGGAACTTCCCGGTCGCGGTGCCGTCGTGGTACCTCGTCCCGGCGCTGCTGTGCGGCAACGCGGTGGTGTGGAAGCCCGCCGAGTACGCCGCGGCCTCCGCGCACGCGCTCTACCGGCTCTTCGCGGCGGCCGGGCTGCCCGAGGGCGTGCTCAACCTGGTGCTCGCCGACGGCCCCGCCACTTCCGCCGGGCTGGAGGAGGCGCTGGGCGAGGGCACGGTGCACAAGGTCGGGTTCACCGGATCCAGCGCGGTCGGCCGGACGGTCGGCGAGCTGTGCGGGCGGCATCTGCAGTCGGCCTGCCTGGAGCTGGGCGGCAAGAACCCGATGGTGGTCATGCCCGACGCCGACCTGGACCTGGCGGTGGAGGGCGCGCTGTTCGCCGGGTTCGGTACGGCGGGGCAGCGCTGCACCTCGCTGGGGACCGTGATCGTGCACGAGAGCGTCCACGGCGAGTTCGTCGCCCGCTACACGCGCGCGGTGGCCGGCGCGGTGATCGGCGACCCGGCGGGCGAGGTGCTCTGCGGCCCGCTGCTGGACCGCAGGTTCGCCGAGCGCTACGAGGAGTACCTCGGCTGGATCGAGCCGCACCACACGGTGGTCTCCGGCCCGACCGGCCGGATCACGGCGGACAACCCCCGGGGCGGGTTCGACGGCGCGGGCGGCCTCTACTACCACCCGGTGGTGGTGGACGGGGTGCGCGGCGGCGACCGGCTGTTCATGGAGGAGACCTTCGGCCCGATCGTGGGCGTGACCGCGTTCGGCACGCTGGAGGAGGCGATCGAGCTGGCGAACCTGCCCGGGTACGGCCTGTCGTCCTCGATCTACACCACCGATCCCAGGGCCGCCTTCCGCTTCCGCGAGGGCATCGGGGCGGGCATGGTCAGCGTCAACAACTCCACCTCCGGCGCCGAGGCGCACCTGCCGTTCGGCGGGAACGGGAAGTCGGGCAACGGCAGCCGCCAGTCGGGGATGTGGGTGCTCGACCAGTTCACCCGCTGGCAGGCGATGAACTGGGACTACTCCGGCCGCCTGCAGAAGGCGCAGATGGACGTGGCCGAGATCGTCCCGGACCTGGGTTACCGGATCTGATCTTTGCCGTCCGGCGGGGTTGCCCGCACCAAGATCGCGGCATCTTCCCCTGCGGGGGCGACCCCGTCCGCGAGGGGGCGCGTGCTGCGGCGCGGCCCCTCGCGGATCCACCGTCCCGGCGGGTCCGCCGTCCCCGATCCGCCGTCCCCGATCCGCCGTCCCCGATCCGCCGTCCCCGATCCGCCGTCCCCGATCCGCCGCCCGGGCGTGCCCGCCGCGGACGGCGCGCCGGGCCCGGCCGGACGCACCGCGCCGCACCGCGGTCAGTAGAGCGGGATGGACGGTCGGGGCTGGACGGGCGAGTACAACCGCTCCACCGGCGGGCGGCCGAGCTCCGCCGCGGGCGCCGGCACGGCCCGGAGCGTGCCGCGCCGCGCGTGCTCGCCCTGGGGGAAGGCGCTCACCCGGTCCACGCCGCAGCCGGGGCAGTTGCTTCCCGCCCACGGGGGCTGGACGGGCACCCCCGACCTCAGCCAGACCACGACGTCGTGGCCGTGCTCGTCGGTCAGACGGCGGACGGTGTACTCCTCCTGCCAGACATGCCTGCAGCCCAGGCACTCCAGCGGCCACGTCTCGCGGACGCTGAACTCCTCGTGCACGAGAACCACCTCCTCGGTGACACCGGCGACCATTCGAGTCTGTTCGCCCTCCACCATGACAACAAGCGGGAAGACGTATTGATTGCGTAATTCTCATATATTAAGACGATCTTTCTCGACTAATGAGACTACTGCTACGGTTCCCCCATCGACCGAAGGAGTGGTCCCGATGACGGCAAAGGACGCCGTGTACACCCATGGCCATCACGAGTCCGTGCTGCGCTCCCACCGGTGGCGCACCGCGGAGAACTCGGCGGCCCACCTCCTGCCGCACCTGGCGCCGGGCATGTCGCTGCTGGACGTGGGGTGCGGTCCGGGCACCATCACCGCCGACCTGGCCGAGCTGGTCGCGCCCGGCGCGGTCACCGCGGCCGAGGTCACCGAGGAGGCGCTCGGGCTGGCCCGCGCGGAGGCGGAGCGGCGGGGGCGGGACGACATCACCTTCGCGGTGGCCGACGTGCACGCGCTGGACTTCCCCGACGACTCCTTCGACGTCGTGCACGCCCACCAGGTGCTGCAGCACGTGGGCGACCCGGTCCTGGCGCTGCGCGAGATGCGGCGGGTCTGCAGGCCGGGCGGGATCGTCGCGGTGCGCGACAGCGACTACGCCGCCTTCACCTGGTTCCCCGAGCCGCCCGGGCTGGACGAGTGGATGGCCCTCTACCAGAAGGTCGCCCGGGCCAACGGCGGCGAGCCGGACGCGGGGCGCCGGCTGCTCTCCTGGGCCCGCGCGGCCGGCTTCTCCGACGTCTCCGCCACCTCCTCGACCTGGTGCTTCGCCACCCCGGAGGACCGGGAGTGGTGGGGCGGGATGTGGGCCGAGCGCATCCTGAAGTCCGACATGGCCCGCCAGGCCCTCGCCTCGGGCGCCGCCACCGAGGAGGAGCTGCACCGCATCTCCGCGGGCTGGCGGGCCTGGGCCGCCGAGCCGGACGGGTGGCTCTCCCTGCTCCACGGCGAGCTGATCTGCCGTGCCTGAGGGCCGCCGCCCGGTCCGGGGCCGGTCCGCCGCGCGGGGTACGGCCGCCGCGCGGCGGCCGTACCCCGCGCGGCGGGTCAGGGCTGCTGGGTGATCTTCACGTCGTCCACCCCGGCCTCGACCAGCGAGGCGCCGGAGGCGTCGGCCGCCTCGATCAGGATGCGGACGCTCTGGCCCGCGAACGCGGAGACGTCCGCCGTGGCCGTGGCCCAGGAGCCGTTGCGGTTGGTGGCCGCGCCGAGCTGCTGGAACACCTGGGTCGTGGTCGAGCCGACGACCTTGACGCGCAGGAAGTCGGCGCTGGAGGAGTTGGAGCCGTGCGCCAGGTACCACGACAGCGACAGGGTCAGCGTCCCGCCCGCCGGCAGGGTGATCGCCGGTGACCGGACGCTGGTGAGGCCGCCGTCGATGTCGTAGGCGCCCGCCGAGGAACCGGCCAGGCGGCCGGTGACCAGGTCGTTGACGCCGCTGACCGTGGTGCCGAGCTGCTTGGCCCCGCTGGAGGAGGTGGCCGCCGGGTCGCCGCGCTCCCACTGCCCGAGGGTGGCGGTGTCGGTGCCGCCCGGGTTCGCCGTCCAGCCGGTCGCCGTCTCGAAGTCGTCGGAGTAGACCGTCACCGGCGGCGTGCCGGTCCCGCAGTACTGCGACTCCTTGCCGATGATCCGGTAGACGCAGTCGGAGTACTCCAGCAAGCGCAGGACCGCCTCCCGGTTGCGGGCGGTCTGCGGGCCGATCTGCTCGTCGGGCGGGTAGAAGCCGGGCGAGCCGGTCGGGTACATCTCGAAGGTGTAGCTGAAGATCTTGTGGACGCCCCACATCCAGTCGTCGATGCTGCCGTCGGTGATGTAGAGGTCGCTGGCCTGCTGCGGGGTGTAGCCGTTGGTCCCGGCCATGTTCTGGCCCAGGGTGGCGTGGGCGTCGCGGTCGTCCTGGGTGAGGCCGGGGGCGGTGTCGTTGTAGGTGTAGCCGTACGGCCACAGGATCAGCTCGCCGTAGGTGTGCCAGTCGATGTGCGCCCTGATCTGCTGCACGCCGCCGACGACCCGGCCGTTGACCCAGTTGGCGACGGCGCTGACCTCGGGCGCCGAGGCGGGCGACGGGCCGCGGTAGGTCTCGCTGGAGGTGGAACCGGAGGAACCGCCGCAGCAGCCCCAGTTGTGGGCCCAGTTCCGGTTCATGTCGGTGCCCACGGCGGAGGAGCCGGGGTTGGGCTGCCGGTTCTTCCGCCAGGAGCGGTAGGAGCCGGTCGCGATGTCGTACTCGCCGCCGTCGGGGTTGAGGTCCGGCATGATCCAGATCTCGCGGCCGTTCACCAGGTTCGTGATGCGGCTGTCGCTCCCGTAGCCGTCGGTGAGGAGGTTCATGATGTACAGGGCCATCTCGACGGTCAGGTGCTCGCGGGCGTGCTGGTGGTGGGTGAACAGCACCTCGGGCTCGTTCTCGTCGGTCGCGGCGTTGTCACTGATCTTGACGGCCATCAGGTCGCGGCCCTCGTAGGAGGTGCCGTAGCTGATCTTCCGGGCGATCGCGGGATGGTCGGCGACGATCTGGTTCACCGCCGCGGTCATCTCCGCGTAGTTGTGGTAGCCGGAGTCGGCGGGCGGGAAGTCGAGGGCGCGGGCGTCGGGGGATAACGATCGGTTGATCTTCGTGACGGTGTAGCCCAGTTTCCTGATGGCCTCGACCTCGGCCTCCGTGGCGGTCACCACGACCGAGGCGGGGTCCACCTGGTCGATCGCGGCGCCCGTGGCCGCGACCGCGCTGCGCTGGCGGGGGTCGCCGGGCCCCTCGACCTTGTACTGGCCGCTGGGCGGCGGCTCGGCCGAGGCTCCCACTCCGGTCATGCCGGTGCACAGCAGCACCAGCACGGCGATTCCGACGATCAGACGGCGTCTCACCGGTGTCCTCCTCAGACGCGTTCTCGGGGGGTCTGTCACGCGTCTGCACTGAGAGTCAGGCACGCCGGTGAATCCGGAAAGGCCCAAATTCCGGTCACCCGTCCCGCACGGAGGGTCCCTGCCGGGCCGTGCTCCGCCCGGCGGGGACCCTCCGCTCAGCGTGCCCGCCCGCCGTCCGGGCCTCCGTCCACGCCCCTGTCGGTGCCACCGGTGCCGCCGCCGTACCCGAGCAGGCGCATGGCGATCTCCGGATCCATCGCGGCGGCCAGCAGCTGGGCCCGCTCCACCGCGTTGTCCCGCTGCGCCTCCGCCCTGGCCCGCGCGGCCTGCACGCCCCGGACCACCGCGAAGGCGATGCCCGCCCCCGCGACGACGGCCACCACGGCCACGAACACCACCAGGAGCGCGCCCTGCCCCGGTGCGCCGGCCGCCCGTCCCCCGGTGAGGGCGAACGCGCCGAGCAGCGTGAACGCGGCCAGCACGACCAGGCTGACGGCGACCGCGGCGACCGTCCGCAGACCTCCCCGCCGCCTCGGCGCGGCGGAGACGGGCTCCACCACGGCCCGGGGAGGCGGCGGCTGGATCACCGGGCCGTTCCCCGTCTCCGGGGGAGGCGGCTGGATCACCGGGCCGTCCTTCGCCCACGACGCGAAGTCGGGGCCGGTGGCGGGAACCGGTTCGAGTACGGCGGAGGCCCCCGCCGGCGCAGCGGCGGGTTTCACCGGAGACGTCACCGTGGGCGTCACGGCGGATATCACGGGGGGCGTCCCGGTGAGGACCGGGGCGCCGTGCCCGTTGCCGGTCACCACCGCGCCCTGGATGACGGCGGCGGGTTCGAGGCGGGGCACGGCCGCCGGAACGGGCAGCTCGCGTGCCACGTGGCTGTGCTCGCGGTGCGCCCTGGCCGCCTCCAGGTGGTACTCCTCGATCTCGGCGTAGAACCCGTCGGAGGCGTAGACCGAGCCGTCGACCAGCGGCCCCTGCCGCCGCTCCAGGACCGCGACCACGTCGTCGCCGTTCAGCGTCTTGTGGGTCTCCAGCGCGTGGGCCAGGCAGAGCACCTCCCGCCGGTGCTCCTTCAGCAGGTCCTCCGTCTCCTTCAGCAGGCGCACCAGGTTGTACTCGATGCGCTCGCCGAGCACGTCGGGCACGGTCGCCTGCCTGCCCGCCCGCGGGGCCGGGCCGCCGGGGCCGCCCGCGCCGGGCATCGACTTGCCGCCGCCCATGATCTCCAGCTCCTGGAGCGCGGGCAGCGAGGTGACCCCGCGCCCCATGCCCCAGTGCGCCTCCATCAGCGCGGTCAGGTAGGTGGCCGAGTAGAGGTCCCCGGAGACGCCGGAGGAGTTGTCCTTGGCGAAGAACATCCGCTCCCCGGCCAGCGAGGCGAGGGAGACCATGATGTCGGCCTCGTGCTCGGACTTCCACCGGGTGAACTGGTCCTCGGGCTTGATGCTGGCGACCATGCCGAGGTAGTCGGCGCCCTTCTCGATCGTGGCGATGTCGATCTCGAGGTGGAAGCGCGTGCGGTAGGCCGCCACCGCGTGGCACGCCTCGTGCACGGCCACCGCGTGCCGCTCGCGCTCGATGTACTCCACGTCCTCGGGCGGGCCGAGCTGCTTGAGCCGCTTGGCGCGGGTCACGTCGGACCAGGTGATGACCTCGCGGCCGTCGCGGATCGCGGTGATCAGCGACTCGTTCACCAGGTCCTTGATCGTGGCGCCGGTGGCGTACGGGGTGATCGTGGCCAGCTTGTCGAGCTGCTCCTCGGTCAGCTCGTGGTTCACCTTGTCGAAGTAGCCCCGGTAGGTGCGGACCCGGCCCGCCTTGGACGGGTAGCCCACCTTGTAGATGCGGTCGATCCGGCCGGGCCGCAGCAGCGCCTCGTCCAGCGAGTTGGGCATGTTGGTGGCCATCATGACCAGGATCCGGTACTTGGGCGGCGGCTTGGGCCGCATGCCGAACAGCCTCCGGACGTGGCGGTTGACGATGCCGCGCGGTTTCTTCAGGCCGGACAGCTCGGTGAGCAGCGCCTGCAGGGTGCCCGGGTCGCCGCCGCCGCCCATGTTCCCGCCCATGAAGAAGCGGTTGCGCGCGGTGTCCGGCCGCTCCCCCGTCCCCGCTCCGCGGGTGAGGAGCCACCGGGAGTCCTCCGACAGGTAGGTGAAGCCGTGGCAGCCGCCGGCGTGCGGGGAGCCGCCGGCGTGCGGGGAGAACCCGGGCCCGCCCCTGGGTCCCTGCTGGGCCAGCGAGCCGCGGCGGCCGAGGGAGTCGGCCTCGTCGAAGAAGACGATCACCCCGCCGTACCGGAGCGCGAGCTTGCGCAGCTTCCGGAAGAGCGACTTGACCTTGAGGATGCCGATGCCCATGAACATGTTGACGAACGCGCCGGGGTCCACGAAGACGTACGGCTTGCCGGTCTCCCCCGCCACGGCCTCGGCCATCAGGGTCTTGCCGGTGCCGGGCGGACCCCACAGCAGCAGTCCGCTGGGGACGTAGCCGCCGCGCTCCTCGATGGCGTCCGGTTTCTCCAGGAAGACGATGTTCTCCTTGACCCGCTCGACCACGTGGTCCTGGCCCCAGACGTCGGTGAAGCGGGTCTTGATGTCGTCGGGGAAGTAGGTCTCGACCCCGCCGCGCGACAGCAGCCAGAACAGGCCGATGAACTGGAAGGCGATGAAGAAGAACGCGAAGGCCAGCTGCGCGACGTACGGCAGCGCCTGCCAGAGCAGCGCCGGCGCCTGGAACAGCGCGAGGGCGGGCGAGGTCTCCAGCACCTGGCCGAGGACCAGCGCGAGCACCGCGATCCAGAACAGCCACTTGATCGCGCGGGCGAGGCGGAAGCGGTTCCAGTCGGAGAAGCGGCGGTGGGTCCAGCGTTCGAAGCCGCCGAACACGCCCCGTGTCCAGAACCCGTGGTACGCGGCGGAGCGCTCGCTGACGAGGAAGTGGATCTGCCGCAGGACCTCGGCACCCAGCAGCCAGAAGATCCAGGGCGCCTCGATCGCGGTGCCGATCATCGCGTCCTGGAAGGAGATGACACCCTCGAAAGATGCCATCTTGTTCCAGACCAGCACGAAGTAGATGATCGTGAGGATGAGGACGAACTTGATCCGGTCCCAGAACGGCATGCGCTTGCGGGTCGACTCGCGCGCGTCGTTCGGGCCGGTGCCCGGCGGGCGGAGGCCCTCGACATGAGGGGGCGGTGGGGGTGACTTCATATGCGGGCCTCTCCTCACCCGATGGGGCGCTTGACCTTCAGGGACTGGGCGATGGTGTCGAACTCCTGCGCACGCTTGCGGTAGCAGGCCGCCGAGCAGCGGATCAGCATCATGGAGAGCCGTTCGCCGTCCGCGTCCAGGTAGGAGGTGAGGTCGAAGGTCTGCGTCCCGGCGCCTTCGACGGCGTAGTTGAACCGCACGCGCACTCCGCGCACCCCGTCGCCGGGATGGAACACCTCGTCGGAGAGCAGTTCGAACCCGGTCAGCGGGTAGCCCGGGATCTGCGCGGTCTGCTCCCGCGTGGCGTCGGTGACGGGGAGGATCGCGTCCCGCATGACGTTCAGGGAGATCATGTCCCGCTGTTCGGGCACCAGCGTGATGACCCGGACGAAGACGAACGGCTCGTCCGCGGTGCCGACGCCGTAGAGATGGCCGACGGAGGGCTCGGCGTGCGCGTCGTACCCGACCGACCAGACGAGTTTCCTGCGCACCTGGGCCGTGGCCGACTCGGGGTCCTGCTCGAAGAAGCCGTCCAGGGCCTGCTGGTCCACCTGGCGCCAGGCCGCCGGGACTTTGAAGTAGGTCTGCCCGCTGTCGTGGCGGACGTAGGTGAACTGCGGGCTCGCGCACCCGGTCAGTCCGGCGGTCATGGCGGTGACGAGCGCCACCGCCACTGCGGTGGGAGCGGTCCCTGGTCGTCTCACGAGGGCTATACCTCCGCTTTACGAGCCAACAGGTGACTTATGCCCCTTTTCCCAGATCTCTCCCCTCACCGAAGAGGGGAATCTTCACCAAATCTTGGCTTTTACTTGTCTGCACTTGTTACAGATCATCAGAACGAATCTGTCAACCCCGTCCGGCCCCCATCGATCCCCGGGCGGAACCGTGGACAGGAGGGGCAGGGAGGGGTTCCGGCGCCGGGGGCCGGCCCCGGCCCGTATGATCTTCGAGGAGCGCGGGAGGGCACGCGGAGGCCCGCCGCCGGAGGACTCCGGAGTGACACCTCCGTACATGTCACGTTTCCTGGGCGAAGAAGCTACGCCGCCCACCGGAACCGGAGAGGATGAAAGGATCGCACCATCCTCGCCGCACTGTGCCGACCGGCAGGCCGACGGACCCGGAGCCGCTTCATGAACGACCACGCGGACGACACCGCTCCCGGCCGCCGAGCCAGGGGATTGGAGATCATGAGACGCGTCAACGGCGGGGCCGGCGCCGGCGACGGCTCCGGAGACTTCTTCGCCATGACCGTCGAGCACCTGTTCGCGGAGGTCTGGTCCCGCGACGGGCTGAGCCTGCGCGACCGCAGGCTGCTCCTGCTCGGCCTGCTCGTCGGCGGGAGCATGCAGGACGAGGTCGCGGTGCAGCTCGACGCCGCGCTACGGACCGGGGAGCTCACCCCCGACGAGCTCCGCGAGGTCGTCGTCTTCCTCACCCACTACGCGGGCTGGCCGCGCGGGTCCAGGCTCAACGCCCAGGTCGAGGAGTTGCTCTCCCGGTTCATGAAGGACTGAGGAGCCCGGGCCCCGCAGGGCCCGGGCGGACGGCTCAGCCCGCGGCCTCCAGGCGGTAGACGGGCCCGCTCAGGCTGAGCGCGTAGAGCTCTCCGTCGTGGTCCTCCCCGAAGGACGACAGCTGCTCCACCCTGCCCAGGTCCTTCCCCTCGCCGGGCCGGTCGGCCGGGGCCGACCTGACCCAGCCCGCGCAGAAGTCGCCGTAGAGGAACCGGCCGGCCAGCGACGGGATCTTCGTGCCCCGGTAGACGTACCCGGCGATGACCGAGCAGGTGCCGTCCTGGCCCAGGGGGTACTCGATGACCGGGTCGACCAGCCCGCCCGCCGCGCCGTTCCCCCGGAACGGATGGCGGCCCTCCCTGAGGTTCCAGCCGTAGTTCCGGCCGCCCTCGCCCTTCGGCTGGTGGTCGACCTCCTCCCACTCGTTCTGGCCGACGTCTCCGATCCACAGGTCGCCGGTCTTCCGGTCGAAGGTGAACCGCCAGGGGTTGCGCAGGCCGTACGCCCAGATCTCGGGTTTCGCGCCCTGCCTGCCGGCGAACGGGTTGTCCTCGGGGACCTTGTACGGCGTGCCGCGCGGGTCGATCCTGAGGATCTTCCCGAGCCAGGTCCCCAGGTTCTGCCCGTTGCCCTGCGGGTCGCCGCCGCTGCCGCCGTCCCCCAGCGCGATGTAGAGGTGGCCGTCCGGCCCGAAGGCGAGCTGCCCTCCGTTGTGGTTGGAGTACGGCTGCGGCTGGGTCAGCACGTCCCTGCGGCCGGTCGCCTCCCTCCCGTCGAAGGCCCACTCCGTGATGTGGGTGGTCCCCTCGCGGTCGGTCCAGTTCAGGTAGAGGAAGTCCTCCTCCGGATGGAACGCCACACCGAGGAGCCCCTGCTCGTTGCCCCGGCTCACCTCGTCCGACAGGTCCACGACGGGATCCTCGGCGACCTTCCCGCCGGAGATCTTCCGCAGCCGCCCGCCCTGCTCGGCGACGTAGAGCGTCTCGTCACCGGGGCGCAGCGCCATCGCCACGGGCATGTCGAGCCGGGCGATCTCGGTGAACTCCGGCCCGGCCCCCGGGTCCGGGGTGCCCGCGGCGGAGGTGGGGGCCGCGGATCCCGTGGCGCCCGGAGCGGTCGCGGCGGAACCGCCGGCGGGCTCACCCGCCGAGCACGCCGCCAGCGCCACGCACAGCAGGGCCGCCCCCGCCCCGGTCCGGTAAGAGATGTGCACGGTCGTCAGCCTCCATCGATCGGTCCTACCCCTTGATGATCCCCTGTACCCGGGTACCGCCGCGAAGGTTCCGGCGTCCTAGACTGCCGTCATGCCTTCCGCACTGATCACGGGCGCGACCGCCGGCATCGGTGCCGCGTTCGCCCGCCGCCTGGCCGCCGACGGCTTCTCCCTCGTCCTCGTCGCCCGCGACGAGAAGCGGCTCGCCTCCCGCGCCGAGGAGCTGCACCTGCGTTACGGGGTCGCGGTCGAGACGCTGCCCGCCGACCTGACCGCCGAGGACGGCCTCGCCGCGGTCGAGGAGCGGCTCCGCGAGGGCGTCGACCTGCTGGTCAACAACGCGGGCTTCGGCCACCCGGGGGCCTTCCTCGACGTGCCGGTCGCCGACGAGCTGCGCATGCTGAAGCTGCACTGCGAGGCGGTGCTGCGGCTGACGCTGGCCGCGCTGCCGGGGATGAGGGAACGCGGCCGGGGCGCGGTGGTCAACGTGGCGTCGGTCGCGGCGTTCTTCACCCGGGGCACCTACAGCGCCTCCAAGGCGTGGGTGGTCAACTTCAGCGAGTCCACGGCCGCCGAGCTGGCCGGGAGCCGCGTACGGATTATGGCGCTCTGCCCGGGGTTCGTCCGGACCGAGTTCCACGACCGCGCCTCGATGGACGTCTCCGGCATCCCCGGCTTCCTGTGGCTGTCGGCCGACTCCGTGGTCGACGAGGCCATGCGCGACCTGGCCCTCGGCAGGCGGGTGAGCGTCCCGGACCTGCGCTACAAGGCCATCGTCGCGGTCGGCAGGCTGATCCCTCGCGGGGTGACCGGCCGGATCTCCCAGCGCCTCGGCCGCCGCTGACGCCGGGCCGCACCCGCCGGATCCCCGGCTCGCCGTACGCCCGGGAGGACTGCGGGCCCGGGAGGACGGCGGGCCCGTACGCGCCGGCGCCGTGCCGTCGCCGCCGTACGGCAGGCGGATACGGAAGGGCCCGCGCCACGGGAGGGGGTCGTGGCGCGGGCCCTACCGGCCTGCGGGGATGGTTCAGACGCGGGCGTTGGCGGCGTGCCCGATCGACAGGCCGGAGGCCGGGTCGAAGAAGTGCAGGTTGTGGGTGTCCACGACCAGCTCGATGTTCTGGCCCGGGCGGACGTGGCTGCGGGAGTTCACGCGGGCGGTCCACAGCGACTTGTCGCCGACCAGCGGGAGGGTGGCGTCCTCGTCGTCACCGGCGTCGGCGGCGGCGACGGTGTCCTGGTGCTGGACCGGCGGGGCGTCGATCAGGAACAGGACGTTGATCTCGGAGCCCAGCTCCTCGGTGACCTCGGCGCGGACCGGCAGGCGGACCCAGCCGCCGGCGTGGCCGTTGGCGGCGACCGAGTCCTCGAAGTCGGAGGGGCGGATGCCCAGGATGATCTTCTTGCCGATGTACTGGTCGAGGCCCGGCTTCTCGGCGAAGGTCGCGTCCGGGACGGGCAGCCGGTAGCCGGCGAAGGCGACGGCGGCGCCGCCTTCGCCGCGGACCAGCTCGGCGTTGACGAAGTTCATCGACGGGGAGCCCATGAAGCCCGCGACGAAGAGGTTGACCGGCTTGTCGAAGAGGTTCTGCGGGGTGTCGACCTGCTGGAGCAGGCCGTCGCGCAGGACGCAGACGCGGTCGCCGAGGGTCATGGCCTCGACCTGGTCGTGGGTGACGTAGACGGTGGTCACGCCGAGGCGCTCGTGCATCGTGTTGAGCGAGGCGCGCATGGAGACGCGGAGCTTGGCGTCCAGGTTGGACAGCGGCTCGTCCATGAGGAAGGCCTGCGGCTCGCGGACGATGGCGCGGCCCATCGCGACACGCTGGCGCTGACCGCCGGAGAGGGCGGCCGGCTTGCGCTTGAGGTACTGCTCCAGGCCGAGCATCTTGGCGGCCTCGCCGACGCGCTTGGAGATCTCCGACTTCGGCATCTTGCGGAGCTTCAGACCGAAGGCGAGGTTCTCCTCGACGGTCATGTGCGGGTAGAGCGCGTAGTTCTGGAAGACCATGGCGATGTCGCGGTCCTTGGGCGGCAGGTGGTTGACCACCTTGTCGCCGATGGCGATCTCGCCCCCGCTGATGTCCTCGAGACCGGCGATCATCCGCAGCGCGGTCGACTTGCCGCAACCGGACGGACCGACCAGCACCATGAACTCGCCGTCCCTGATCTCAAGGTTGAGGCCGTTCACGGCTTTGACGCCACCCGCGTAGATCTTGTCGACGTTGCTGAGAACGATGGATGCCATGGAGGGTCCTTAGCGCTTCGGGCCAACCCCGCGTTCGCCCGATAGTGGATACGTTTTCATGAATCTCACCCGAACCGGACATCCCTGTCAAGAGTTCGGCGAGTTTTCCCTGTCGATTCGGCTCCCGTTACCTCTCCGTGCTGGAGTCGGCACGGAAAGAATGATGGAATCGTTTCCATGAACGCACGCCGGACAACCATCAAGGATGTCGCCGAGGCGGCGGGGGTCGGGGTGGCCACGGTCTCCCGGGTGCTGTCCGGCGGCTCGGCCAGCCCGGAGACCAGGGAGCGGGTGCTGACCGTCGCGGCCCAGCTCGACTACCGGCCCAGCGCGCTCGGGCGCAACCTGCGCCAGCGGCGCTCGGGCGGGATCGGGCTGCTGGTCCCCGACATCACCGACAGCTTCTACGGCCGCCTGGCCGACGGGGTCCTCGCCTGCGCGCGGGCGGCGGGCGAGCCGGTGGTCCTGGGCACGACCGGCGACGACGCCGAGCGCGAGGCGGAGCAGATCGGCATGCTGCTGGAGCAGGGCGTGGACCGGGTGGTGGCGGTTCCCGCGGGAAGTGCGGAGATCTGGGAGCCGACCCTGCGGGCCGGGCTCACCACGGTGTTCGCCCACCGCTCCGCCGCCGGCCGCGACGACGTGCCCGCCGTGCTCGCCGACGACCGGGCGGGCGTGCGGACCGCGGTCGACTACCTGACGGGGCTGGGGCACCGCCGCATCGCCTACCTCGGCGGACCCGGCCAGGAGCAGCGGGTCTCGGTCTTCCGGCAGTCCCTGGGCGCCCTCGTGGACGAGGAGCTCATCGTCTCGGCGCGGGGCAGCCGCGACTCGGCCTACGCGGCGGCGGCCGGGCTCTTCCAGCACCGGCCCGACCTGACCGCCGTGCTGGCCGGCGGGAACCTGCTGGGCGAGGCCGCCGTGCTCGCCGCCGGGGAACTGGACCTGCGGGTGCCCAAGGACCTGTCACTGATCATGTTCGACGACGTGCCCTGGGCCGAGCTGTGCGCTCCCCCGCTGACCGTGATCGCCCAGCCCGCGCAGGACATCGGCTACCGCGCGGCCGAGCTCGTGCTGCGCGGGGGCGGGCGGCGCCCCCGCGGCGTGCTGCTGCCCACCGAGCTGATCGTCCGGGGCAGCTGCGGGCCGCGGCGCACGGCCTGACCCGGCCGGCGCGCACGCCGGGACGGCCGCGCCCACCGGAACGGACCGCCGGGCCGGGGCCGTCCCCCGGCCCCGGCCCGGCGGTCCGGAGTGGCTTCCCGGCTCAGAGTGACTTCTCGATCGCCGCGACGAGGGCGGCGTCCTCGGGCTCGACGTTCGGGCGGAACCGGCCCAGCACCTCGCCGTCCCGGGAGACCAGGAACTTCTCGAAGTTCCACTGCACGTCGCCCGCCTCGCCCCCGGCGTCCGCGGCCCGGGTCAGCTCGGCGTAGAGCGGGTGGCGGCCGGAGCCGTTGACGTCGGTCTTGGCCAGCAGCGGGAAGTCCACGCCGTAGTTGACCGCGCAGAACTCCTGGATCTCCTCGGCGCTGCCCGGCTCCTGACCGAGGAACTGGTTGCAGGGCACGCCGACGACGGTGAACCCGCGTTCGGCGTAGGCCTCCTGGAGGCGGACCAGGCCGGCGTACTGCGGGGTGAGGCCGCAGCGGGAGGCCACGTTCACGATGAGGAGGGTCTTGTCGCCCGCGAGGTCCGCCAGCGTGGTGGGGGCTCCGGCGAGGGTGTCCACGGAGATGTCACGAATGCTCATGAACGGAGCCTAGTAGGCCTTTTCCGGCCCCCGACAGGCCGGGCGGCACGCCGCGCCCGACCGCCACCGGCTCCCGGCCAGACGGCCTGCGCCGGTTCAAACCCCATGGCGGGTCGATCTTTTCACCGGTCCGCCGCCTCGGGGAGCGCGCGACCGTCAGCCCGTCCTCCTCGAACCGCCCGGAAGCCGCGAAGATCCGGTAAACAGCCTTCCTCCCCGTGTCGCAGCCGCCGTCCGGAACTACCCCGGCGTACTAGAAACCGCCTAGAGACACCGCCGCGGCGTCGTACCGGGAACATGCCGGCACGACCACGCGGGCGTCCCCCGTCCGAGCCACGGACGCGGGACCGCCAAGCGGGCGCAGGGCCGCCGTGCCCCTGCCCGCCTCCCGCACGCGGCCCGACGGAAGGATGACGATGAACGGCAACCGCGCACTGCGCACCACGGTCGTGACCGTGCTCGCCGCCTCCACCGTGGCCACGTCCACGGCGGCCTGCCAGGCCGAGGCGACCTCCAGACCGGTAGGGGAAGAACCGGTCCAGGCGGTCCACCGGGGCGAGCGGTCCGCGCAGGCGGTCCGTCCCGCGCAGCCGGCCCACCGGAGCGGGCGGCCCGCCAGGACGGTTCACCGGGGCGTGTGGGCGCCCGAGGCCGAACCCCGGCCCAGGCCCCGCACGCGGACCGCCAAAGGCAGGAACAAGGCGATCGCTTTCCGCCTCGTCTCCCGCCGCGCGTGGTCCGACGACCAGTTCCGCTGCCTGGACCGGCTCTGGACCAGGGAGAGCAACTGGAACCACCGGGCGCACAACCGCTACACCGGTGCCTACGGCATCCCGCAGGCGCTGCCGGGCTCGAAGATGAGCGGCAGCGGCGGCGACTGGCGGTCGAACCCGGCCACGCAGATCCACTGGGGCCTGCGCTACATCACGAGCCGCTACGGGACAGCGTGCGGCGCATGGGGTCACTTCCAGTCGAGGCACTGGTATTGACCCGGCGGGAGTGCCCAGGGGAAGGGAGCACTCCCGGCGAACGCCCGGGGCGTCGGGAGCGCCCCGGGCGTCATCCTCCGCGCCGTTCCCGGCGCACGGCGATGGCCTGGACGAGCAGTTCCACGCCGAACTCGAACTCCGACTCGTGGTCGCAGGAGCCCAATTCCGCGGCGAGGGCGTTGGTCTGCGGGAACAGCACCGGATCCACCTTGGCGACGTCCACCTCGGCGTGGTGGACCGGGGCGAAGGTCGGGGTGACGCCGACCTCCCGCAGCAGCGATCCCACGATGTAGGCGATGAACATGCGCAGGATCCGCACCGCCTCCTCGCCGTCGAATCCGGCGCTGCGCAGCGTGGCGAGCGCCCGCTCGACCGGGAGCAGCCCGGCGGTCGACTGCAGCTGGCGGCTGACCACCACCATCGTGCACCGGGGGTAGTGGTGGGCGATCTGCCGGAACGCCCGCGCCTGCATACGCACCCGGTCGGTCCAGTCGGCGTCCGGGTCGTCGGTGAACTCGATCCCCGACAGCACCGTCTCGGCCACCGCGTCGAGCAGGGCCGCCTTGTTGGGCACGTGGTTGTAGAGCGACATGACCCCCACGCCCAGGTCGGCCGCGATCCTGCGCATGGAGACCGCGTCGGCCCCCTCGCGCTCGATCAGGTCGATGGCCGCGGCGACGATGCGCGGACGGGACAGCGGCTCTGCGGACATGTCTTCATTCTCTCCCGGGCCATTGACGTACGTACACCGTACGTGCCACGCTCCAGGCATACGTACGGTGTACGTCTCTGGAGGTCGCATTGTCGACGCACGATCTGTACACGATCCCGGCCGAGCTCTCCACCTGGGACGTGGAGGCGGCGGGCGCCGCCCGCTTCACCTGGGAGTACGACGACGGCAGGGACCGCATGCTCGCCCTCTACCAGAAGGGCAAGGACAAGCAGTGGGACTCCGTCAAGCGCATCGACTGGGACCTCGAGGTCGATCCGTACAACGTGCTCGGCATCCCCGACAACACCATCGCCATCCACGGCACCCCGCTGTGGGACCGGATGGACGAAAAGCAGCGCCAGGACGTCCGGCTGCACGGCGCGGCCTGGCAGTTCTCCCAGTTCCTGCACGGCGAGCAGGGCGCGATGATCTGCTCGGCCCGGATCGTCGAGTCGGTCCCCGACCTCGACTCCAAGTTCTACGCCGCCACCCAGACCATGGACGAGGCCCGGCACGCCGAGACCTACGCCCGGTTCCTGCAGGAGAAGGTGGGCCTGGCCTACCCCATCAACGAACACCTCAAGGCCCTGCTGGACAGCACCCTGAGCGACTCCCGCTGGGACATGCCCTACCTGGGCATGCAGGTGCTCATCGAGGGACTGGCCCTGGCCGCGTTCGGCGTGATGCGCGACATCACCACCAAGCCGCTGCCCAAGCAGATCCTCGCCTACGTGATGCAGGACGAGGCCCGCCACGTCGCCTTCGGCCGGATGGCGCTGCGCGACTACTACGCCCAGCTCAGCGAGAGCGAGCTGCGCGAGCGCGAGGACTTCGTCATCGAGGGCTGCTACCTGATGCGCGACCGCCTGCGCGGCCGGGAGACCTGGGAGACCATCGGCCTGAACAAGGCCGAGGTCGCCGAGGCCATGGAGGCCGTCGACAACTCCGAGTACCTCAGGCTCTTCCGCTCCCTGCTGTTCAGCCGCATCGTCCCCTGCGTCAAGGACATCGGCCTGTGGAGTCCCCGTCTGCAGCAGGCCTACGCCGACATGGGCGTGCTCGACATGGCCGGGCAGAGCCTGGACGCGCTGATGAGGCAGGACGAGGAGATCGCCGAGAAGGTCGACGCCGAGCGCTTCGCCGCCGAGGAGGCCGAACGCCACGCCGAGGTCGCCGAGACCATCGCCCTCGGCGCCGAGTGACGCCGGTCCCGGGGTGGGCTCCGGAGTGGGCCCCGCCGCGCAGCCGGCCGGCTCACCGGCCCGC
The DNA here is from genome assembly GCF_014203605.1 of Thiemannella venezuelensis. Classification (GTDB taxonomy): domain Bacteria; phylum Actinomycetota; class Actinomycetes; order Streptosporangiales; family Streptosporangiaceae; genus Planomonospora_A; species Planomonospora_A venezuelensis. The sequence goes on from NZ_JACHJJ010000014.1 coordinate 168,368, forward strand.
GCGGACGCCGCCGGGGCGGCGGGCCGGGGGGATGGCCGGGGGGATGGCGTGGCCGAGGCCGAAGGTGCCGTCCGGGTCGTAGGCGGCCTTCACCTCGGTCAGGCGCCGGTGGTCGGCGGCGGTGTAGGCCGTCGCGGTCCGGGTGGTGTCATGCAGGAAGTTCAGGAACGACCCGCCGGTGGCGTACGGGCGCAGGGCGGCGGCCAGGTCCGGTGCCTCGGCGTCGACGATCACCGACAGGGACGTGTCGCGGTGGCCCGCGGGGCCGGCGCCGGGTCCGGGGGACGCCATCGCACCGCCCCAGTGCCGCACCTCCACCGTCGTCACCGGCTCCGACGGGCCTTCGTGGTCCGCGGCGCGCACCAGCGCGTCGATCACCGGGTCCGGCAGGCGGTGGAACAGGTTCACCTGCCGGGGGGCGGTGCCGCCCATCGACGCCTCGGCGTAGGGCACCGTACGGAGGTCGTCGAGCAGCGCCGGACCGGCGGCCCGCCACAGCGGTGCGAGCGCCCGCAGGGCGGGTCCGGCGTCCCCGGCGTACATCGCCTTGACCATGAGGACACGCCGGCCGCGCACCGCACCGGGCGTCCGCGGGGTGTCCGGCATCCGGGTCAGCAGGACCGCGGTGCTCAGCTCGTCGGGAGCGGTGGCGATCCAGTCGCGGTAGAACGCCAGGGTGTCGGCCGCCCGCTCGACCGGGAAGCAGGCGGTTCCCGCGTGGACCCGGGCGACCGGGTGGAGCCGGAACTCCAGGGAGGTGACCACGCCGAAGGAGCCGCCGCCCCCGCGCAGCGCCCAGAACAGGTCGGGGTGGCTGCCGGGGCTCGCCGTCACGAGCCGGCCGTCGGCGGTGACCACCTCGGCGCGGAGCACGCTGTCGGCGGCGAGGCCGTACCGGCGGGCCAGCCAGCCCAGCCCGCCGCCGAGGGTGTAGCCGGTCACGCCGACGTCCGGTGAGGAGCCCGACAGCGGCGCCAGGCCGAACGGCGCGGCGGCGGCCAGCACCCGGCCCCAGCGGGCGCCGGGGGCGACCCGGGCGGTCCGCCGCTCCGGGTCGACCAGCACGCCGGTCATCTCCGAGGTCTTCAGCAGCAGGCCGCCGTCGCAGGGGGCGTGCGTGCCGTGCCCGGTCGCCTGCACCGCCAGCGGGAGCCCCAGCTCGCGGGCGGCGAGCACCGCGGAACGGACGTCCTCGGCTCCGGCGGCCTCGGCCACCAGGGCGGGCCGCGGGTCGAACGCCGGGAACAGCGGCTGCCGCGCCCTGTCGTAACCGGCCTCTCCGGGCAGGTGCACCGCTCCGGCGAACCGGCCGCCGAGGCGACCGGCGGCACGGATCACGGCGGAAGGCACGGCCGGGGACACAGCGGGAGACACGGCGGGAGACACGGCGGGAGACGCAGTCGCGGACATGGTCGCGGACATGGCCATGGTGGTGGTCCTCTCCAGTGGGATCCGGCGGTCGACGCACTCTCACGATATAGTCATAAATCTTGATAATCAAGGATCGTGACTATATTTTCCGCGAAGTGACCGCGGGGCGGGCGCGAACGGCGCGGCCCGCCCGGGGACGCGGACCGGCCGGCCGCCGCCCCCGTGGAGCAGGAGCCGTCCGGGACCCCGGCCGGGCAGGGCCACCCGCGCGTGCGCTCGCCGTTCCCCCTGGCCGGAGCGGCTCCGGACGGTGTTTACCGGCGGGTTCACCGGATAGGCGCATCCCTCGACAGGAGTGCGGCCGACGGAAGGGGACGACCATGGGAGCGGACGACAAGATCGCGAACAAGGCCGAGGAGATCAAGGGCACGGCCAAGGAGAACCTCGGGGACCTCACCGGTGACGAGGACCTCCGGGCGGAGGGCCGGGCAGACCGGATGGAGGGCAGCGTCAAGCAGGCCGGCGAGAAGGTCAAGGACGCCGGGAAGAAGATCAAGGACGCCTTCACGGACTGATACCGCCCGGGCGGGGTGCCGGGGCCGGCCTTGCGGCGGGCCCCGGCCGCGCCTACCGTCGGATGATGACCGTCGTTCACCGGCCCCGGGTGGCCCTGGAAGGCGCGCGGGCCTTCGTCGCCGCGGCGAGCTCAGAGGTCTACTGGTGGCTCACCGACATGACCGGGACGCATCTCGGCGTCCTGTACCAGCTGCGGCTTGCCGAGACACGGCTGCGCCTGCAGCGCGAGGACGCGGAGTTCACCGAGATCGGCGCCTGGCGGGTGCGGCTGGAGGACCTGCTGCACGAGCGACCGGACCTGGCGCCGTTCCTGCTCCGGCTCACCGGGGAGATCTCCGAGCGCCTGCCGCGCTGACCTCCCGGGACGCGGCGGGACCTCTACCGCGACACGACCGGGACCTCTACCGCAGCACGACGAAGACGAGGGAGCCGGTGACGGCGGCGAGGGTGCCGAGCCAGGCGAGGATCGCGTCGGCCCGCTCGTCGAGCGGGCGCCCCTCGTGCAGGGCGTCCTGGACGCGGTGGTAGCGCACGCCGGTGCGCGCCAGCAGGAGCGCGCCGCACAGCGCGGCCAGCGCGAAGGGGACGGCGGCGAGCGGGTGGACGCCGGCGCGCAGCGCGATCCCGCCGGCGCCCAGGCCGCTGGCGGCCAGCATCGTGGCGGAGCGGACCCAGGCCAGCCGGGTGCGCTCGCTCTGCAGCCCCTCGTCCCAGAGCTCGGTCATCGCCCGGCTCGCAGCCCCGTCACCGGCGCCCCCCGCGCGCCCGCCCCCCGCGCGCCAGGACCGGCCGGCCCGCCGGGATCCACCGGTACGGCGGTGCTCATCGGCCCGTCAGGATGAGGACGAGCGCGAGCAGGGCCACCGCCGCCACGCCGTACCCGAACAGCGGGGCCAGGGCGGGCGGCGGGAGCGGGGAGGCCGTGCGCAGGGCGCGCTGGACGTGGCGCCAGCGGGGGTAGGCCATCGCGGCGGCCAGGGCGGACAGGGAGACCAGGACGACCGCGAGCAGGGTCCGCATCCAGGGCACGAAGACGTCCGGGGAGACGGCCGCCATCGCGACGCCGCCCGCGCTCAGCGCCAGCGAGGTGCTCAGCCAGGTCAGGAACGTGCGTTCGTTGGCGAGCGTGAACCGGGGGTCCGGCTCCCTTCCGCGGGCGTCGGCCGGTTCTCTCGGGGTGTCCATGGAATCGACGCTATTTCAGCGACATTTCCCCTAGAGAACCCGGGATTCGGCAAAAACCCCGGCCCTGGTGGGTCCAGGACCGGGGCGGCATGCCTGTCGCGGAGCGTCCGGCTCCGCGCGGCGGCCGGTCTCGGGCGGCCGGTCTCGGGCGTCCGGGACCGCGGCCGTCAGGCGCAGGCGCCGGTGAGCTCCTCGACCCACTTCACGCCGTCGGTGGCGATCTTCTGCGCCGCGTCGACGGCCTCGTTGGCGTTGTTGACGTTGAAGCCCTCCAGGCTGGCGGCCACGCCGTCGGCGGCCTCCTTCAGGGAGGTGTTGGCGGCCTTGTCGGCGAGGTCGCCGAGCTGGGCGGCGCCGTCGTTCAGCGCCTTCTCCATCGCGGCGGGGTCGTTGATCAGCCCGGCCACCTTCGACATGGTCTCGGTAACGATGCCGGCGGCCTGCAGGCACTGCTGGGCCTTGTCGACGCCCTCGCTCACCTGCTGGATCTCGGAGCAGCCGGTGGTCAGGAGCGCCGCGGCCAGCGCGGAGGCGGCCAGGGCGAGGGTGCGTCGCTGAAGAGGTCGCATGCTTCGACACTACCCAACGGCCCGGTACGGCAGGCGGCATCCGCAAGACCGGTTCACCGCCCGCCGCACCGGATCCCGGCGGGATCAGAGCTTGCCGAAGCAGGGGCCGTCCATGGTGTAGGACTGCGCGGTCGGACCGGTGTAGAAGTCCTTGACGATCGTGACGCCGGTGGGCGCCGCGGTGTCGGGCTTGTTGATCAGCGTCTGCCGGAAGGTCGCGGTGTTCGGGTCCCCGGCGAAGTTGCCCGCCTCGGGCGGGAGCATGCCCTCGTAGTCGACCGTGTTCAGCGACTTGACCGCGGCGAGGAGGCCCTTGCGGCTGACGTCCCCGCTCGCGACCATCTTCTCCAGCGCCGCCTTGAGCGGGTAGGACCAGGCCCAGCCGGAGGTGTAGCCGTCGCTCGGGGTGACGTTCCCCAGCGCCTCGCGCATCGCCTTGTGGCCGGGGGTGTCGGCGCCCCACGGCTTGCCGGGCGAGGACTGCTCGTAGAGGGCGAGGATCGCGGGCGCGGCCGGGCTCTTCAGCAGCGCCGGGTTCCAGGTGGGGGCGGTGCCGATGAAGCGCCCCTTGAACCCGGCGGCGGCGGACTGGCCGATGACCGCGGCCGCGTCGGCCGGGCCGGTGGTCAGGATGACCAGGTCGGGCTTGTTCTTGGTGATCTCGGTTATGGCCCGGCCCTGCTCGGTGGCGCCGGACGGGGTCTCGACGGCGGTGAACTCCAGGCCGTTGCGCTCGGCCGCGGCCTTCGCCCCCGCCGCGGCGTCGGCGCCGTAGTCGCCGGCGTAGTGCACGGCCATGACGGTCTTCGGCTTGTAGGCCTCCACCGCGTAGTCGACGGCGTTCATGGACTCGACGCAGTAGTTCGCGCCGGTCTCCACGATGACGTCCTCGAACTCCCAGGCCGAGGTCCACGACGCGGGCGCGGAGACCACGTTGTTGGCCTTCAGGTCGGCGATGATGGCCGCGGTGGTCGGCGAGCCGAGCGTCTGGGCCAGGCCGAGCACGTTGTTCTTGATCTCCTGGTAGACCTGGTTGTGCGTCTCGGGGTTGTACTTGTTGTCGCGGACGTAGGCCTGCACGTCCACCTCGTACTTGCCGCCGATGCCGCCGGCCTTGTTGACCCGGTTCCAGAACGCCTTCTGCGCCTGGGTGATCGGTACGGCCAGCGCGGCGAACGGCCCGGAGGTCAGGTCGGAGATCGTGCCGAGGTAGATGCACCCCTTGTTCCTGTCCACCGGGATCGGGCACGGCTCGCTGGTGACGCCCGTGGTCACGGCGCCCTTCTTATCCTCGTCGTCCCCCCGGATGACACCGCACGCGGACAGAAGGGCCACCAGGGACACGGCTATCACCAGATGGCGCTTCGACATGGATTCGGCTCCTTTTCGGTAGGAGGTGCGAGGAGAAAGGTCAATACGAGAAGGGCCAGCTCTTCCAGTAGGCGCGGGCGCGGATCCAGATTCCGAAGAGCCCCCGGGGCTCGAAGACGAGGAACAGCACGATCAGCAGGCCGTACAGGGCGACCTGGATCTGGAAGACGTTGGGCGTCTGGGTGGTGTCGGCGCTGACGAACGGGAGCAGCGCCGGGAGTTCCTGGGTGATCCGGGGCAGCAGGGTGACGAACAGCGCCCCGGCGATCGCCCCGGAGACCGTGGCCACTCCGCCGATCAGGACCATCGCGATGAACTGCACCGACATCAGCAGGTTGAACGAGCCGGGGTCGAAGAACCCGGTGACCGTGTACATCAGCGCGCCCGCGCAGCCCGCGTAGCCCGAGGAGATCGCGAAGGCGAGCGTCTTGTAGCGGGTCAGCGGCACGCCGATCACCTCCGCGGCGATGTCGCGGTCGCGGATCGCGGAGAAGGCCCGGCCGATCCGGGAGCGGGCGAGGTTGCGCGCGGCCACCGCGAAGACCACCAGCAGCACGAGCATCAGCATGTAGAGCGACTGCGCCCGGGTGCCGAGCGCGCTGTCGGCGTCGAACCGGAAGCCGAACAGCTCGGGCACGGCGGCCGGGCGGCCCACGCCGGGGCCGCCGGTCAGGTGGTCCCACTCCTTGAAGACGTGCTCGCCGAGGAAGACCAGCCCGAGCGTGACGATCGCCAGGTAGAGGCCGCGCAGCCGGGCGGCGAGCGGGGCGACGAGCACTCCGGCCAGCGCCGCGGCCGCTCCGGCGGCGGGCAGCCAGACGAGCATGCTGGTGATCCCGAAGCCCAGGGTGCGCCCGCCGGGGTCCCCGGAGACCGCCGCCGCGGTGTAGGCGCCGACGGCGACGAAGAAGGCGTGGCCGAGCGAGACCTGGCCGGCGTAGCCGGTGACGATGTTGAGCCCGATCGCGCCGATCGCCGCGACGTACCCGGCCGCCAGCAGGACCAGCAGGTCGTCGGGGAGGCCGCTGAGCAGGACCGCGGCGCCCAGCAGCAGCGCGAGCCCGGCCTTCTTGGCCCGGGTGTCGAGCAGCGCCATGTCCTGGGCGTAGGCGGTGTAGAGCAGCGGGCGCCCCTTCGGCCGGCGCGCCCGGACCGCCCCGGGGCCCCCGGGGCCGCTGTCCGGACGCACGCCCGGACGCACGCCGACCTGTCCGGTCCGCTCGGTCATACCCGTTCCACCTCCGGAGTGCCGAACAGGCCGTACGGTCTGACCAGCAGGACCAGGAGCATGACCGCGTACGGCGTGACGACCGCGAAGTTCTGCCCCAGCCAGGGCGCGAGATCACCCTGGTAGGACTGGACCAGCGACTCCACGACCCCGATCGCCAGCCCGCCGATCACCGCGCCGCCGAGCGAGTCGAGCCCGCCGACGATGATCGCGGGCAGCGCCTTGAGCGCGATGATCCAGGTGAGCTGGTCCACGCCCTGCCCGGTGCCGGCGAAGGTCCCGGCGATGGCGGCCAGCCCTCCGGCCAGTGCCCAGGAGAGCGCGAAGACCATGCCGACCGAGACGCCCTGGGCGAGCGCGGTCTCCTGGTCGAAGGCGGCCGCCCGCATGGCCAGGCCGTACCGGGTGTAGCGGAAGAACGCGAACAGCAGGGAGACGAGCACGGCCGTGGTCAGCAGCATCGCGATCCACCGCTGCTGCACGGCCAGGCCGCCGACCTCCACCAGGCTCAGTCCCCACGGATCGCCGACCTGGCGCACGTCCAGCCCGATGAAGCCGTTGACCACGACCCGGACGACGACGTCGATCCCGAGCGTGATGATCGCCACGACGAAGACGGGCCGGCCGACCATCGGGCGGATCGCGACCCGCTCCACGCCCAGGGCCAGCCCGGCCACCAGCAGCGCCGCCAGCGGCACGGCGAGGTAGAAGCCGGTCGTCCCGGCCAGGTGGCTGACCGCCACCGCTCCGGCGATCATGAAGGCGGGCTGGGCGAAGCTGATCACCCGCGTCGCCTTGTAGACGATCACGAACCCGAGGGCCAGCAGGGCGTAGACCGAGCCGTTGCCCAGCCCGCGCACCAGCGATTCGAGCACACCCTTCATCGGTCCCGGTACATCCCTTCGACGAGGTCGGCGAAGAGCCGTTCGACCGCGCTCCGCTTGACCTTCTGGGTGGCGGTGAGCTCGCCGTCCTCGTGGTCGAGCTCCTTGGGCAGCAGCGCGAACCGCTTGACCTGCTCGACCCGGGCGAACCGCTCGTTGACATCGTCGACGACCCGCTGCACGAGCTCCCGGACCTCGGCCTTCTCCGACAGGTCCCGGTAGGTCGTGTACGGCAGGCCGCGGCGGCGCGCCCACTCCCCCACCGTGTCGAGCTCGATGCCGATCAGCGCGGCCAGGTGCTTGCGGCGGTCGCCGACGACGACGGCCTCCTTGACGTACGGCGAGGCCTTGAGCGCGTTCTCGATCTCGCTCGGCGCGATGTTCTTGCCGCCGGCCGTGATGATGATGTCCTTCATCCGGTCGGTGATCCTGACGTGGGTGCCGTCCACCCACTCGCCGACGTCGCCGGTGTGCAGCCAGCCGTCGGCGTCGAGCACGTCGGCGGTGGCGCGGGGGTCGCGCCAGTATCCGGCGAAGGTGCCCGGGTGCCGGGTGAGGATCTCGCCGGTCAGCTCGTCGATCCTCAGCTCCACGCCCTCGTGGGGCTCGCCGACGGTGCCGAGCCTGATCCGGCCGGGACGGTTGCCGGTGGCGACGGCGGTGTTCTCGCTCATGCCGTACACCTCGTGCATGGCGATCCCGATGCCCATGTAGAACTTGAGCACGGCGGGCGCGATCGGCGCCGCGCCGGAGGCGGCGTAGCGGACCCGGCGCATGCCCAGCCGCTCGCGCAGCGCGCGGTAGCACAACAGCCAGCCGGCGCCGTACAGCATCCGCGTGCGCGGGGTGTGCGTGCCGCCGGTGCGCACCAGCTCGTCGCCGATCCGGTCGGCCACCCGGAGCCAGAACCGGGTGACGGCGCGCTTGAACGGCGAGGCCGACTCCAGCCGGATCTCCACCCCGGCGAGAACCTTCTCCCAGATGCGCGGCACCCCGAACAGGATCGTCGGCTGCACCTCGCGCAGGTTGGCCTGGACGGTCTCGATGGACTCGGCGAAGTTGACCTGGACCCCGGCGGCGGCGTTGAACCAGACCGTGAAGGCCCGTTCGGCCACGTGGCACAGCGGCAGGTACGACAGGATGAGGTCCTTCTCCGACGGCGGCGGCGAGGCGAAGCCGCCTCCCTCGACGAGCCGCGCGATCGCGTACTCGACGTTGCCGACGGTCAGCATCACGCCCTTGGGCGGGCCGGTGGTGCCGGAGGTGTAGATCAGTGTGATCACGTCGTCGGGCAGGGTGGCGGCCATCCGCCGCTCGACCGCGCCGGGGTCCTCCTCCCGGTGGGCCGCCCCGATCTCCAGCAGCTCGGTCCAGGACATGAGCCGGGGGTCGTCGTAGCGCCCGCGCACGCCCCGCGGCTCGACGTAGACGATCCGCTCCAGTTCCGGGCAGCGGCCGGCGACCTCCAGCGCCTTGTCGACCTGCTCCTGGTCCTCGGCGAGGAGGATCCTCGCCCCGGAGTGAGAGAGCAGGTAGGCGGCCTCGGCGGCCGGGTTGGTGGGGTACAGGCCGACCGTGACGCCGCGGACCGCGACGATCGCGAGGTCGGCGTAGAGCCACTCGCGCCGGTTCTCCGAGTGCACGGCCACCCGGTCGCCGGGCTCGACGCCGAGCGCGAGCAGGGCGTGCGCGACGAGCTGGACGTTCTCCCAGTAGTCCGCCCAGGTGACCTCCTGCCAGATGCCGAAGTCCTTCTCCCGCATGGCGACGCGGCCGGGCGCGGCCCGGGCCCGGTCGCGGACCCGGGTGGCGACGGTCGTGGTTCCGGTGCGGTCTTGCGTGAGCGTCATGGCGCCCCTCCCAGGTAGGCCGCGACGACCTTGGGGTCGCGCTGGACCTCGGCCGGGGTGCCGAGCGCGACCGGGCGCCCGAAGTCGAGCACGAGCACCCGGTCGGCCAGGTCCATGACCAGGCCCATGTCGTGGTCGACGAGCACGACGGGCACGCCGAGCTCGTCGCGGATGTCGAGGACGAAGCGGGCCATGTCCTCGGTCTCCTCCAGGTTCATCCCGGCGACCGGCTCGTCCAGCAGCAGCAGGCGGGGCTCCATCGCCAGCGCGCGGCCGAGCTCGACGCGTTTCTGCACGCCGTACGGGAGCAGCCGGACGGGGTGGCGGCGCCAGGCCGCCAGGTCGAGGAAGTCGATGATGTCCTCGACGCGGGCGCGGGCGGCGAGCTCCTCTCGGCGCGCCCGGCCCAGCCAGAGCAGGGCCTGCAGCGGGCCGTAGCCGAAGTGGTGGTGGCGGCCGAGCATGAGGTTGTCGAGCACGGTCAGGTTGTGGAACAGCTCGACGTTCTGGAAGGTGCGGGCCAGGCCCATGGCGGCGATCCGGTGCGGGGGGCGGCCGATGACGTCCTCGCCGAGGAAGGTCACCGTGCCGCGCTGGGGCCGGTAGACGCCGGACAGCACGTTGAAGACGGACGTCTTGCCCGCGCCGTTCGGGCCGATGACGGCGAACAGCTCGGCCGGGGCCACCTCGAAGGAGACCCCGTCGATCGCCTTCACCCCCGCGAACGCGAGGCCGACGTCCTCGACCTTCAGCACGGGCGGTACGGCCTCCCGGGCTCCGCCCGTCATGACAGCCACCTCTTCCTGCGCCGGTAGTGCTTGACCTCGCGGAAGGACTTGACCGCCCCCTCCGCGCCGAGGCCGAGGTAGAACTCCTTGATGTCCTCGTCGGCCAGGAGCTCGGCCGCCGGGCGGTCCATGACGATCTTCCCGGTCTCCATGACGTAGCCGTGGTCGGCGACCGACAGCGCCATCGTGGCGTTCTGCTCGACGAGCAGCACCGTGGTCCCCTGCCGGTTGATCTCGACGACGAGGTCGCGGACCTGCCGGACCAGCGAGGGGGCGAGACCGAGGCTGGGCTCGTCCAGCAGCAGGTAGCGGGGGCCGGCCATGAGCGCCCTGCCCACCGCCAGCATCTGCTGCTCGCCGCCGGACAGGTAGCCGGAGACGTTCCTGCGCCTCTCCTTCAGCAGCGGGAACAACCCGTAGACCCGCTCCAGGTTCTCGGCGGAGGACCGGGCGGCGGTGTGCGCGCCGACCTTCAGGTTCTCCTCGACGGTGAGCTCGGCGAAGATCCGCCGCCCCTCCATGACCTGGCTGACGCCGCGCCGTACGAGCTGCGCGGGGCGCAGGCCGTGCACGGGCTCGCCGTCGAGGAGGACCGACCCCTTGGTGATCTCGCCGTCGTGCACGTCCAGCAGGCCCGACAGGGCCCGCAGCAGGGTGGTCTTGCCCGCTCCGTTCGCGCCGAGCAGGGCCACGATCGATCCGGCCGGCACCCGCAGGCTGACTCCGCGCAGCACCAGCATCACGTCGTCGTAGACGACCTCGAGGTTGCGGACCTCCAGCATCGGGCTCCCTGAGGTTTGCGGCCTAGGTCACCCCCCGATGAAGGACAGAGTGAGACACGGTGGACCCCTGATCAATAGGCGCGGCGGCGAGGTGTCCAAATCGGAACATGGCTCTGGTCGTACGATCGCGGTGAGACGACTGTGTAAGGGAGAACATGTCCGCCTGCGAACACCTCACCTCGGTCCAGGACCCGCCCGCCCGCACGCCCGGCGGGTGCGAGGAGTGCCTGGCCACCGGGAGCCGCTGGGTCCACCTGCGCCGGTGCCTGTCCTGCGGGCACGTCGGCTGCTGCGACTCCTCGCCGAACAGGCACGCCACCGCCCACTTCAAGGAGAGCGGCCACCCGGTCGTGGCCTCCTTCGAACCGGGCGAGACGTGGCGCTGGTGCTACGCCGACCAGACCCTGGGCTGACGGCGCGGGCGGCCTGCGCCCGGCGGGGATGAGAGGTCCCTCAGTCCTGCGGAGGAGGGTCTCCGGCCTTCCGGCGGATGGAGAAGCGCCGCCGCGTCGGGGAGGCTGGGGTGCGAGGCCGCGCGCCGGGGCCCCGTTCCCCGGTGCGCGTCGGGCCCCCGGGGAGCAGGAGGCGTTCGTGGAACAGACCGTCATGAGCGGGTTCTTCGCGCGAGGGCTCCGGTGGCCGAAAGGAGTCCCGCCTCCCGGCCGGGCGAACGCGATCTCCCTGGCCGCGGAGCGGGAACCCGGCGGTGCGGCCTAGGCCGACCGGCTGCCCACCCTCGTCCTGACCGGAGTGCGCCCCGCGTGAGGAACGGCGGCGGACACACGCCGTCCGCGCACCGCCGGTCCGTGATCTAGTCGCGGGCCAGCGTCGCCTCCTCGGAGTCGAGCTCGTGCAGGACCCTGCGGAGGACCTCGTCGTCGATGCGGCGCTCGTCGCGCAGCCGTACGAAGACCTCGCGCTCGGCCGCGAGCATCTCCCGGCGCAGCCGCCGGTAGACGGCGCCGGGGGTCTCCTCGCCCTCCGGGCCGGTGCCGCCGCCCAGCCGTTCCCAGGCGGTCAGGGCACGGCGCTCGGCCCTGAGCCTGAGCTGTTCGACGACCTCCTGGTGGACGTCGGCGACGCCGCCGGCCACCAGCTCGTCCAGGCGGTCGAGGGCCGCCGAGGCCGCGGCCTGCTGGGCCGCGGCCTCGGCCAGGTCGTCGGCGAAGGTCTCCTGCTCGGTGGAGACCCGCAGCCGCCGGATCAGCCAGGGGAACGACATGCCCTGGACCAGGAGCGTGCCGATCACCACGGTGAAGGTGAGGAAGAGCAGCATGTCCCGGCCGGGGAGGTCGGGCAGGGCGAAGGCGGCGGCCAGGGAGACCACGCCGCGCATGCCCGCCCAGCCGACGATCGCGACGTTCTGCCAGGGCGGCGGCTCGGGTTCGTTGCGGCGGACCCGCCGGGAGAGCAGCCGGGGGAGGTGGGTGGCGGGCACCACCCAGGCGATCCGGGCGGCCACCGCGGCGGCGAACACCGCCAGCGCGGCGCCGACCGGCCGCCACGGGTCCGACCAGTCGAGCGCGCTGACGATCGGCCACATCTGCAGGCCGATCAGGGCGAAGACCACCGACTCCAGGAAAAGGTCCACGACCCGCCAGAGCGCGCCGGACAGCAGCCGGGTGCCGAACTCGCTCCTGGGCATCCGGTGGCCGACGACCAGGCCGACGACCACCACGGAGACCACGCCGGAGGCGTGCACGGCCTCGGCCGCCAGGTAGGTCCCGAACGGGATGAGGAGCATCACGGTGTTCTCGACCAGCGAGTCGCGGAGCGCCGCGAGGATCCGGGTCAGCAGCCAGGCGAGCGCCAGGCCGATCACCGCGCCGCCCGCGGCGGCGTAGGCGAACTGGCCGAGCGCGCCCGGCCAGGTGACCCCGTGCCCCACCGCGGCCGCCACCGCCACCCGGTAGGCGGTGAGCGCGGTGGCGTCGTTGAACAGGCTCTCCCCGACCAGGATGGTGACCACCTTGCGGGGCAGCCCCAGCCTGCGGGCCACCGCCACCGCGGCGACCGCGTCCGGCGGCGCCACGATGGCGCCGAGCGCGAAGGCCGCGGCCGGGTGCAGCTCCGGAAGGAGCAGGTGGACGACCAGGCCGATCACCAGCGTGCTGAACAGCACCAGCCCGACCGACAGGAGCGCGACCGGTCTGCGGACCGCCTTGAGCCCCAGGTAGGAGCTGTCGATCGCGGCCGAGTAGAGCAGTGGCGGAAGGAAGACCAGCAGGACGATCTCGGGGTCCAGCTCGTAGGCCGGCACCAGCGGCGAGAGCGCCAGCCCGGCCAGGACCAGCAGCAGCGGCGCGGACCATCCCCTGCGCCTGGCCACGGCCGCCACCGCGATCGCGACGACGGACACGGCGAGCACCTGCGCCATCGCCGCCTGACTCATCCCCACCCCCGCCCGTCAGGGATGATCAGCTTACGTCACCGGCGGGCCGTGCGGCCCGTGCGGCACGGCACGCCGACCGTCCGGCTCCGGCCTCCGGCGCGCCGGGGCGGCGCTCACCAGTCTCGGCGACCACCCCGGCCGTCGTAGCGCTGGTCGTCATAGCGCGGGTCGTCGTAGCGCGGGTCGTCGTAGCGGTCCTCGGGACGGAGCCGCTCGCCGGTGGAGTGCGGCGGGTCCTGGATGTAGGGGCGCGACATCCGCTGCTCGCCCTGGTGGCCGTGGAGGTCCAGCGGGTCGGCGGGGTCCACACCCCGGTCGTAGCCGGACGGCGGGCCGTACAGGTCCCGCAGGTCCGCCGGGTGGCCGCCCGGCGGAGAACCGGGGGCCTGCCGCGGCCCCCCGAACGCGTAGGGGTCGGGCTGGGCCGGGGCGGGATAACCGTAGGGGTCGGCCGCGGGGACGCCGGGACCGGACCGGCCGCTCTGGGCCGCGAAGCCGAAGGGGTCCGTGGAGTGCCCCTGGGAGGGGTAGGCGTCGGGGTCGGGCAGGCGCGCGGCGGACGGGAACTGCTCCGCGTGGGGCGTGAACGGGTCGACCGGGCGCTGCGGGGCGCCGAAGGGGTCCGCCGGCTGCTGCGCGGCGAAGGGGTCGGAGGCCTGCCTGGCGAAGGGGTCCTGCGGCGCGCCGTAGGAATCCGGCTGGGCGCCGTAGGAATCCGGCTGGGCGGCGTACGGCTCCGGCTGGGCGGCGTAGGGGTCCTGCGGCGCGCCGTACGGATCGGGCTGCCGATGGCCCTGGTGGGCGGCGTACGGGTCGCTCACCGCCTGGTACGGCTGCTCGCCCGGGACGCCGGGATCGGCGAGGTCGGGCAGGCCGTACGGGAGGGAGTCACCGACGATCATGTTCTCGCGCGGCACCGCGTCGGCCGGGCCGTACCCGGGCGCGCGGTCCTGGAACCGGTCCGGCGGGGGCGGGGCGCCCCGGGCGACGAGCACGTCGTTGGGTCCGAGCGCGGCGGCCTGGCGCGGCTCCTCCGGCTGCGGGGCCGCCTGGCCGGGCAGCGGGTCGGCGTACTGCGGCTGGGCGTAGTCCTCGGGGCGGGGCCGGGCGTACTGCCCGGTGCCGGGGAGCTCGGCGTGGCCGCCGGGAGCCTGCTCGTCCACCTCGTCGGGGTACTGGCCTCCGGCCTCGATGAACCCCTCGTCCAGGGTGTCGACCAGGCGGCCCACGTCGTCCATGGGCATGCGGAAACTGGCGGTGCACATCTCGCCGCGCCACAGGCTCAGCACCAGCGTGCCTTCGTGCCACGTGACCCGGAGCACCCGCTCCTGACCACGCTCGTCAAAGAACACCTCGCCGAACGACGGCAACGGGACAACTTCCGACATGGAGGACATAGTCTCTAACCAGCCTTTATTCGTCCACTCGACCTCTAGAAACCCTACCGAATCGGTCCTAACGTCCCCATCTTCCGCCCCAATGACACCAGAGGGAAGCCGGTTGCCGACCCCGAACGGCGGTGCGTGGCTGGGTGGTCCCGCCAGTCTGCCATGGAAGGCGACCCCGGGGTCCCGGAACTCCGGGACGCGTCCGCCCGGTGACCCTCCGGAGGCGGCGGGCGGCCCGCCACCGGATTCACGCGGGGCACGCCTCCTTGTCGGAGCGAGCGGGTACGGTTGGCTGTCGTGCCGACCGACTCTCTCACCTCCGACGAACCCCTCGCCACGGCCTCCGGCGACACCGCCGCCGTGGACGCCGTCTCCATGGACGCCCGCACGGAGGACGCCTCCGCGGAGGACGCCCCCGCGGAGCGGCCCGCGCGCACCAAGGCCTCCGGAGCGGACCTCCCCCCGGTCGACGAGTTGCTCGGCGCGGCCGTCCAGGCCGTGGGCGGGGTGGAGCGCCCCGGCCAGGTCGCGATGGCCAGGGCCGTCCAGCAGTCGATCGACTCCGGCGACCACCTGGCCGTCCAGGCCGGAACCGGCACCGGCAAGTCCCTGGCCTACCTGGTCCCCTCGATCCGGCACGCGATGACCTCCGAGGGCGCCGTCGTGGTCTCCACCGCGACGATCGCCCTCCAGCGCCAGCTCGTCGACCGCGACCTGCCCCGGCTGGCCAAGGCGCTGGCGCCGAGCCTGCCCGCCGAGCCCACCTTCGCGATCCTCAAGGGCCGCCGCAACTACCTGTGCCGCTACAAGGCCGCCGCCGGCTGGCCCGACGACGAGCCGGACCAGCTGTTCGACCCGCGCGAGGTGAGCGCGACCGGGCGCATGGTCCAGCGCATCCAGGAGTGGGCGGAGGAGACCGAGACCGGCGACCGCGACGAGCTGGTCCCCGGGGTCAGCGAGCAGGCCTGGCGGCAGTTCTCCGTCAGCTCCAGGGAGTGCCTCGGCGCGCAGCGCTGCCCGAGCGGCATGGAGTGCTTCGCCGAGCTCGCCCGGGCCCGGGCGGGCGAGTCGGACATCGTGGTGACCAACCACGCGCTGCTGGCGATCGACGCGATGGAGGACCTGCCGCTCCTGCCGGAGCACGAGGTCGTCGTCGTGGACGAGGCGCACGAGCTGGTCGACCGGGTCACCTCGGTGGTGACCGGCGAGCTGTCGGAGGCCATGGTCACGGTGGCGGTGAGCCGGGTCGGCCGGCTGATCGAGCAGCCGGCCTCCGACCGGCTCATGGAGGCGGGAGAGGACCTGAAGGCGCTGCTGGCCGCCGCTCCCCCGGGGCGGCTGGACGAGCTGCCCCAGGTGCTCGGCCTGACGCTCGCGCTGGTCCGCGACGCGGCGTGGGCCTGCATCACGGCCCTGGGCCCCCGCAACTCCTCCGACAAGGACGACCCGGAGAAGGCGGGGCTGCGCAAGGCCGCGTTCACCGCGCTGGACGAGGTCCACGACACCGCCCAGCGCATGCTGGACGCCTTCGGCCACGCCGAGGAGGTCGACCGGGCCGAGGTGGTCTGGCTGGACGGCGCCACCGAGCGCCGCCCGCCGGTCCTGCGGGTCGCCCCGCTGACGGTCGCCGGGATGCTCCGCGACAAGCTGTTCGGCGACCGCACGGTGGTGCTGACCTCCGCCACGCTCGCGCTGGGCGGCACCTTCGACGGGCTGGCCCGGCAGTGGGGCATCGGCCCGGGCGACGGCGACCGCTCCGGCTGGTCCGGGCTGGACGTCGGCTCCCCCTTCGACCACCCGCGCAGCGGCATCCTCTACGTCGCCAAGCACCTGCCCCAGCCGGGCCGCGACGGCCTGCCCGAGGCCTACCTGGACGAGATCACCGAGCTGATCGAGGCCGCCGGGGGCCGGACGCTGGGCCTGTTCTCCTCGATGCGCGCGGCCAAGGCCGCCACCGAGGCCCTGCGGGACCGGTTGAGCGTGCCGCTGCTGTGCCAGGGCGACGATTCCACGATGCTGCTGGTCAAGCAGTTCGCCGAGGACGAGCCGACCTGCCTGTTCGGCACCCTCTCGCTCTGGCAGGGCGTGGACGTGCCCGGCCCGTCGCTCCGGCTGGTCGTCATCGACCGCATCCCCTTCCCCCGCCCCGACGACCCGCTGAGCTCCGCCCGCCAGCGCCACGTCGCCGCCAAGGGCGGCAACGGGTTCATGTCGGTCGCCGCGACCCACGCCGCCCTGCTGCTCGCCCAGGGCGCCGGCCGCCTGCTCCGCAGCCAGCACGACAAGGGCGTGGTCGCGGTCCTCGACCCCCGCCTGGCCACCGCCCGTTACGCGGGCTTCCTGCGGGCGTCCCTGCCGCCGTTCTGGTCCACCAACGACCCCGACACGGTCCGCGCGGCGCTCAAGCGCCTGTCGGCCTCCCCGCCGGCGCCGTGACCGGCAGGGGTCACCGGGCCCGGCGGCAGTGCCGCGTCCGCAGATGACGTCGTGAGCGGTGCCGGAGCCGGCGCGGGCAGGCGTGCGGGCCCCGGCCCGTCAGCCGAAGGGCTTGAGGTCCGGGCGCTTGGGGTCGAGGTCGTCGCCCGAGGAGCGGCCGCGCAGCCGGCGCACGACCCACGGGCCCAGGTGGCTGCGGACCCACTGGACGTCCTCGCGGCGCTTGACCCGGGGGTCGACGCGCTCGCGGGGCGGCCAGCTCATCCGCCAGTCGTCCTCGGTCGGGACGCCGAGCACGTCGCACACCTTGGCGGCCACCATCCGGTGGCCCTCCTCGTTCATGTGCAGGCGGTCGTCGCTCCAGGCCCGCCAGTCGCGCAGGCCCTGCATCGACCACTGGTCGACGAGGCGGCAGCCGTACAGGTCGGCGATGGACCGGACGTGCAGGTAGAAGATCGCGAAGGTCCCGCGGGCCCGGCGCATGATCGGGGTGTCGCGGGGGTCCACGCCGGTGAACAGCAGCACCTCCGCCCCGGTGGCCCGCAGGTCCCGTACGGCTCCCGCCAGCTTCTTGGCCATGCGGTCGGGGTCGCTGCCCGGCCGGAGCAGGTCGTTGCCGCCGGCGCAGAAGCTGACCAGGTCCGGGCGCATCCCGACGGCGAGCGGGACCTGCTCGGCGACGATCTGGTCGATGAGCTTGCCGCGCACCGCGAGGTTGGCGTAGCGGAACTCCGGGTCGAGCGCGGCCAGCCGCTCGGCGACCCGGTCGGCCCAGCCGCGGAAGCGGTCCGGCGCCCCGCCGCGGTCGTCCGCGGCGGGGTCGTTCAGGCCCTCGGTGAAGCTGTCGCCGAGGGCGACGAAGGAACGGTAGTGCGTCACGGGTCCCCCCGATCCCATGATCGCGGCGTCCGGCCGCGATCGGTTGTTCAGACGGTCCCGGTCGCCCGGATCCCGCCGGCCGCCGGCACGCCCCTGCCGGTCAGCCCGCGTCGGCGACGGCCCGCAGGGCCAGCACGTACGAGGTGAGGCCGAACCCGGCGATGGTGCCGGTGGCCACCGCGGCGACCACCGAGGTGTGCCGGAACTCCTCGCGCGCCGCCGGGTTGGAGATGTGCACCTCCACCAGGGGCGCGGTGCGCTGGGCGATGGCGTCGCGCAGCGCGTACGAGTAGTGGGTGAACGCCGCCGGGTTCAGCACCACCGGGATCTTCCCGTCGGCCGCCTCGTGCAGCCAGCCCACCATCTCGGCCTCGTCGTCGGTCTGCCTGACCTCCACCGACAGGCCCAGCTCCCGGCCGGTCTCCCGGCAGAGCTCGGCCAGGTCGGCGAAGGTCTCGGCGCCGTAGACGTCGGGCTCGCGGGTGCCCAGCCGGGAGAGGTTGGGGCCGTTGAGGACGTAGACGAGCTTCATCCGATCATTCACCGTTCCTCACTCGCCGCGCGGCCGTACCGCCCGCCGGGCCCGCTTCCGGGCACTCGGCGCGGTTCACCGCGCGACCTCGTTGTAGGCGGCCTCCAGGAGCTCCTCGGCCGGGTCCTCCAGCGGGGAGACCCTGGCCAGGCCGTCCAGGACGACGAAGCGCAGCGTGGCGCCGCGGCTCTTCTTGTCCAGCCGCATATGGTCGCGGAGCGCGGGCCAGGCCTCCCTGCGGTAGGCCGTGGGCAGGCCGACCGAGGCCAGGACGGAGCGCGTGCGCTCCACGACGTCGGCGCCGATCCGGCCGTCCAGCCGGGACAGCTCGGCGGCGTAGACCATGCCGATGGCGACGGCCTCGCCGTGGCGCATCCGGTAGTCCTCGACCCGCTCGATGGCGTGGGCCAGGGTGTGGCCGTAGTTGAGGATCTCCCGCAGGCCGCCCTCGCGCAGGTCCGCGCCGACGACGTGGGCCTTGATCCGGACCTTCCGCTCGATCAGCTCGCGGGTGTGCCGCCCCTCGGGGAGCCGGGCGCCCTCGGGGTCGGCCTCGACGAGGTCCAGGATCACCGGGTCGGCGATGAACCCGCCCTTGATGATCTCCGCCAGCCCGCCGACGTAGTCGTCGCGGGGCACCGAGACCAGCGTGGCCAGGTCGCACAGGACCCCGGCGGGCGGATGGAAGGAGCCGACGAGGTTCTTGCCCTCGGGGGTGTTGATGCCGGTCTTGCCGCCGACCGCCGCGTCGACCATGCCGAGCAGGGTCGTCGGCACCTGCACGACCTTGACCCCGCGCAGCCAGGTGGCGGCCACGAACCCGGCCAGGTCGGTGGTGGCCCCGCCGCCGACGCCGACCACGGCGTCGGAGCGGGTGATGCCGTAGCGGCCGAAGGCCGACCAGAGCTCGGCGGCCACCTCGACGGTCTTGGCCCGCTCGGCGTCGGGCACCGGCAGCGCGACGACCTCGTATCCGGCCGCCTCGATCGCGCCGCACACCGGCCGGGCGATCTCCGGCAGGCTCGCCGGGTGCACGACCGCGACGGTGCGGACCTTCGGCCCGAGCAGCCCGGGCAGCTCGCCGAGGACGCCGGTGCCGACCACCACGTCGTACGGCGCCTCGCCGGGGACCGGGATCCTGGTGACCGTCATCGCCGGGCCCCCGTCAGGACCGCCTTCACGTCGTGTCCGCTCATCCGCCGATCCCCTTCACGATCTCGTCCGCGACCTCGCCGGGCGCCCGATCGTCGGTCGAGACCGTGATCGCGGCCAGTTCCTGGTAGACAGGGCGGCGGGCGTCCATCAGCTTCTTGAGCTGGCTGCGCGGGTTGAGCACCAGCAGCGGGCGCGCCGAGCCCAGCCCCACCCGGGAGACCGCCTGCGAGAGGCCGACCTCCAGGTAGACCACCGGGTGCCCGGCGAGCAGCTTCCGGGTCGCCTCGGCCAGGATCGCGCCGCCGCCCAGCGAGAGCACGCCGTCGTGCTCGGCCAGCGCCAGCCGTACGGCCTCCGCCTCCAGCTCGCGGAAGCGCTCCTCGCCGTCCTCGACGAAGATGTCGCCCACCGGCTTGCCCGCCACGGCCTCCACGTCGGCGTCGGTGTCGCGGAAGGCGACCCCGAGCCGCTCGGCCAGCAGCCTGCCGACGGTCGACTTGCCCGATCCCGGAGCACCGATCAGCACCGCGCGAGGACTCATTATTTGATCACCATGGAGGAGAGGTATCCGGACAGGTTGCGGGCGACCTCCTCGACGGAGTCGCCGCCGAGCTTCTCGAGCGCGGCGTCGGCCAGGACCAGGGCGACCATCGCCTCGGCGACGATCGCGGCGGCCGGGACCGCGCAGACGTCGGAGCGCTCGTGGTGGGCCTTGGCCGCCTCACCGGTCAGCACGTCGATGGTGGCCAGCGCCCGGGGCACGGTGGAGATCGGCTTCATGGCGGCGCTGACGCGCAGCGGCTCGCCGTTGGTCATGCCGCCCTCGACCCCGCCGGCCCGGTTGGTGATGCGGCGCACGCCGTCCGGGGTGTTCTCGATCTCGTCGTGGGCGCGGGAGCCGGGGCGGCGGGCGGTCTCGAAGCCGTCGCCGACCGCGACGCCCTTGATCGCCTGGATGCCCATCAGGGCGGCGGCCAGCCGGGCGTCCAGGCGGCGGTCCCAGTGGGTGTAGCTGCCCAGGCCCGGCGGGAGGCCGTAGGCGAGCACCTCGACGACGCCGCCGAGGGTGTCGCCGTCCTTGTGGGCCTTGTCGATCTCGGCGACCATCGCGGCGCTGCCGGCCGGGTCGGCGCAGCGCACCGGGTCGGCGTCGACGGCGTCCATGTCGCCGGGGCCGGGCACGACGCCCTCGGTGGTCTGCGCCGAGCCGATGGAGACGACGTGGCTGACGATCTCGACGCCGAGCGCCTGCTTGAGGAAGTTCCTGGCGACCTGGCCGAGCGCGACGCGGGCCGCGGTCTCGCGGGCGCTGGCCCGGTCGAGCACCGGGCGGGCGTCGTCGAAGCCGTACTTCTGCATGCCGGCGAGGTCGGCGTGGCCGGGGCGGGGGCGCGAGCGGGGCGCGTTGCGGGCCTGGCCCTCCAGCACCGCCGGGTCCACCGGATCGGCGGCCATGACGGTCTCCCACTTGGGCCACTCGGTGTTGCCCACGCGGACGGCCACGGGGCTGCCGAGGGTGCGGCCGTGCCGCACGCCGCCCACGACGGTGACCACGTCCTGCTCGAACTTCATCCGGGCGCCGCGGCCGTAGCCGAGGCGGCGGCGCGCCAGGGCGCGGTCGATGTCGGCCGTCGTCACCTCCACCCCTGCGGGCAGTCCTTCCAGGATCGCGACGAGCTCGGGGCCGTGGGACTCTCCGGCGGTCAACCAGCGCAACATGAGGACAAGTCTTCCACGTGCCGCCCACTGGAATGGCCGCAGCTCACCTGATGAGACGGCGACATGAGACGGCGACATGAGACGGAGGAACGGGACGGCGGCATGAGGCGGTGGCACGGGACGGCGGCCGGGCGTCCCCGGCCGCCGACCCACGCCGCCCCACGCCGGTCAGGCCGGTCCGGGGATTCTCGCGTGGGCGAGGTGCACGAGCCCGGACGGGCGCAGGGCGTCGGAGCGCTCCCAGAGGGCGGCCTCGACCGAGTCGCGCTGGCTCGCGTGCCCGATCACCTCGAACGCGTGCTCCTCCAGGAGCGAGGACATCTCCTCCGGGCCGAAGAACGAGACCCAGGGCTCGCCGCCCTGCGCGGCCACCGCCATGACCGCCTCGGCGTACGCCCGGCCCGCCTCGTCCCGCAGCTCCTCCGGGAGCAGGTGGTCCAGGACGAGCTCGCTGCCGGGCGCGAACCCGGCGACCACGTCGAGCATCCGGCCGACCGCCTGCCCGGTCAGGTACATGCTGACGCCGAGCCAGCTCACGAACGCCGGCCGGGCGGGGTCGAACCCGCCCGCCGCGAGCCGGTCCGCCAGCGACCCGTCCTCGAAGTCGGCGGGGACGAAGGCGACGGTGTCCGGCACCGCGATCCCCGCCCCGGCCAGCAGATCGCGTTTCCACCGCTGGGTGGCCGGGTGGTCGACCTCGAACACCCGTATCCCGGCGGCCGCCTCCGGCCGGTAGGCGAAGGAGTCGAGGCCCGCACCGAGGACGACGTACTGCGTCAGGCCCCGTCGTGCGCCCTGCGCGAGGCGGTCCTCCGTGTAGCGGCTGCGGGTCACGGCGGACACCCGGGCGCCGGCGAGCACGGGATGCCCCCCGTGGGAGCGGTGGTAGCCGACCATCTCCTCGGCCCCCGCCCCGAGGAGCCGGTACGCCAGCGGGTCGGTGAAGATCCGGGGTTCGCCGTCGACGATCAGGTGCGCCGCGCGGGCCGCCGCCGCCATGAGCGCCGTCTGACTTGGTTGTCCGTCATGTTTCACGGAACGAAAGGCTATATAGAGATTTGGCGATTATATCAGACAATAAAAAATTCCATAAGCGGCAAAAGATTTCAATCAGGCATCATTTATCAGAGTTGATCCATGAGCGGTCCCGGCCCTCACCGGACGTCCGGCACGGAAGGATCCCCCTCGGCCGGGGTACGGCGGGGCACCCTACCGAAGTCGGGCGACGCGATACTTCGGTCGACGGAAGGACGGGGACACACCGCGACATGCCGGAGATGTCCTATGGTGACGGGCATGACCGAGATCTTCGTCCCGGAGGGGTCATGGACGTTCGACGGTGAGGTCCTCCGGATCGTGCCGGGCGGGGACGGCGTCCACGAACTGCGCAGGACGCTCGGCGAGCTGGCCGTCCCCCTCGCGGCGATCGGCGGCGTGTCGTTCGAGCCGTCGCGCAAGGGCGGCAGCCTCCAGCTCCGCCTGCGACCGGGCGCGGACCCGCTGGCCGACGTGGTCGCCGGGCGGCTCACCGGCCCCGCCGACCCCTACCGGCTGGCCGTCCCCAGGGAGCGCACCGGGGCGGCCGAGTACCTCGTCGACGAGGTGCGCAACGCCCTGACGCTGGAGCAGGTGCCGAGCGGCCCCGCCGAGGCCTTCCTGCTGCCCGGCCCCGCCGTCCCGGTCTCGGCCGCGGCGGGCGACGGCACGGTCAGCTTCGACGGCGAGCGGATCCGCCTGGAGTGGACGCTGTTCGCCGGCTCGGGCAAGGAGTCGGCGGGTCCGCAGGCGTTCCTGCTGCCGGACGTGGAGGGCGTGGAGTGGGCCCCGCAGCACGGCCTGGGCTACGGCTTCCTCCGCTTCCGGCTCAGGGGCGGCCCGCCCGCCAAGGCGCCGGAGAAGGACCTGCACTGCCTGGCCTGGGGCGTGCAGCGCTACGGCGGCACGACCGCCCTGGTGGCCGCAGCCGTACTGGCCCGGCTCGCGCGGCTGCCCGCGGATCCGCCCGCGCTGCCGGCCGGCGGATCCGGAGAGCAGGATGCGCTGCTGCGCCGCGTGGCCGAGCTGGAGAGCCACGACACCGTGATCCGCCGGCTGGGCGAGCTCGGCGAGTTGCACCGCTCGGGCGTGCTCACCGACGACGAGTTCGCCGCGGCCAAACGTTCGCTGCTACGCCGCCTCGAGGACACCTGAGCCCGGAGGAGTGACCGTGGAACACGGAGAGAGCGGCCTGCCGAAGATCGGCGCCCCCGCGCAACGCGCGCTGGAGGGCGCGGGCTACACCCGCCTGGAGCAGCTCACCGGCGTCACCGAGGCCGAGCTCCTCGCGCTGCACGGCGTGGGGCCGAAGGCGGTGCGCATCCTCCGCGACACCCTCGCCGAGCGCGGCCTCTCCTTCCGCGGCGGGTGACCCGCGAAAGGACCCTGATCCCGCGATCTCCGTCAGGCGGCCATGACCTTGATCGTCTCGACGGTCAGCTCTGTCAGCCGGGCGACGACCAGGTCCGCCTCCGCCAGGTCGCGGGCGCCGTACGTGGAGGTCACGGCGATGCAGGCCATCCCGGCGGCCCTGGCGGACCGCACGCCGCTGGGCGAGTCCTCGATGACGACGCACTCGCGCGGCTCCCGGCCCAGCCGGGACGCACCCCTGAGGTAGGGCTCGGGCGAGGGCTTCCCCGCTGAGACGTCCTCCGCGGTGACCACGCCCCTGAACAGGTCCCCGATCTCCAGGAGTGCGAGGACGGCCTCCGCTTCGGCGCGGATCGCGCCGGTGACCAGCCCCAGGGGGAAACCCGCCCGGTCCAGGCTCCTGACGAGCTCGGCCGCTCCCTCGCAGGCCCGGAGACCGGACGCCGCGAGCCGGCTGTAGGCCCGCGACTTCTCCGCGACGACGCCTGCGACGTCCTGGCGGACCGAGGGAGTGCGCCGGGCGAAGAAGTCCCCGAACCCTTCCCTGTCCGTCCTTCCGAAGAAGAACGCGCCGTACTCCTCGCCGCTCATGGAGAGCCCCATGCCCTCCACGACCCGCCGGGCCGCCTGGAAGTGGAGATCCTCGTCGTCGACGAGGACGCCGTTCATGTCGAAGAGGATCGCGGGGGGCACGTGCGCGACGCTAACACGCCGGTCCCCGGCCCCGCGCCCGTCCGCCATCGGCGTCCGGTAACGGCCGGTGTTCAGGTCCTTCGGCGGCGGGGAGGCCGCCCCCTGCACGCCGCTCGTCGCGCCGGCGCGGCGCTGCCGGCGGATTCCGGCACCGCAGGAGCCGGCGGGCGGGTCAGACGCCGAACGGCGGAGCGTAGGCGATGACACCGCTCGGGACCGGGAGGGCGTCGTCGAACACCAGGGCCATCATCGCCTCGTCGGGGGCCTCGAAGGGCGGGCGGATCCCGTAGGCGGATGCCCGGGTGAAGCCGAACCGCGGGTAGTACCCGGCGTGGCCGAGCACGAGGACGAGGTTCTCGCCCATGGCGCGGGCGGCCTCCAGGCCGGCGCGGATCGCGGCCGAGCCCGCGCCCTGCTTCTGGTGGCGGGGCAGGACCGCGCAGGAGGCCAGGGCCAGCGCCGGGGCGTCGCCGACGTGGCAGCGGGTGAGGAGGGCGTGGCCGGCGACGGTGCCGTCGTCGTCCACGGCCACGATGGACAGGCCGGGGATCCACGCGGGGTCGGCGCGCAGCGCCTCGACGAGGTCGGCCTCCATCGGGGTGGGGAAGGCCGCGAGAACGACCTCGCGGATCGCGGGGACGTCCCGCCCGGTCTCGGGCCGGGTG
The DNA here is from genome assembly GCF_014203605.1 of Thiemannella venezuelensis. Classification (GTDB taxonomy): domain Bacteria; phylum Actinomycetota; class Actinomycetes; order Streptosporangiales; family Streptosporangiaceae; genus Planomonospora_A; species Planomonospora_A venezuelensis. The sequence goes on from NZ_JACHJJ010000014.1 coordinate 193,237, forward strand.
GTCCAGGTACGGGGCATGGCGGTGGGCGCTCCTCCGGGGAAGCCGCTGCGGTGGCAGGGCTTCCCCTGTTCTACCGCAGGTTGCGGACCGGTTCCCAGCACAGGTACGGCTCACCGCCTCGGCGGGGTCCCTCGCCCGGTGAGCCCCCGCGCCACCCGGGACCGGCTCCGCCCGCGGGTTCCCTCCCCGATGCGCCTCCGGCCCGCCGGTCCCGTACGGCACCGGCGGGCCGTTATTCGGTTGCCCGGCCCCCTCGGGGTGTCTATAGGGTGCCCGGCATGACAGCGTCGCTCCGCCTGGAGAAGGTCACCCCCGAGAACGTCCGCGCCGCGTGCGACATGAGGCTCCGCCCCGGCCAGGAGCGCTTCGTGGCTCCGGTCGCGCAGTCGCTGGCCGAGGCGTACGTGCAACCCGACGTCGCCTGGCCGCGCCTGGTCTTCGACGGCGACCGGCTCGTGGGCTTCGTGATGCTCTTCCTGGACGTCCCCCTCAACCCGGACGACCCGCAGGACCCGCCCCGCTCCGGCCTCTGGAGGCTGGCCGTCGCCGCCGACGAGCAGGGCCGGGGATACGGCCGCTTCGCGGTGGAGGCCGTGTGCGAGGAGCTCCGCAGGCGCGGGAAGACACGGGTGACGGTGACCTGGGTGCCGGGCGACGGCGGACCCGAGCCGTTCTACCTGAAGCTCGGTTTCCGGCCGACCGGGGAGAAGAGCGACGACGAGATCGTCGCCGAGCGGGACCTCTGACGCGGATCCGGGCCCGCCGGTTCAGCGGCCGGTCAGGATGACGGCGAAGGCCGCAATGATCATGAAGGGGCCGAAGGGGATCTCGGTTCCCCTTCGGGCGCGGCGCAGGGCGAGCAGGGCGGCGCCGTACAGGCCGCCGAGCAGGTGGGTGAGGAACAGCCCGGCGAGGACCTCGTTCCAGCCGAACCAGCCCAGGGCACTGCCCAGGGCCAGGCCGAGCTTGGCGTCGCCCAGGCCGATCCCGGCCGGATGGATGAGGAAGAGCAGCAGGTAGAAGGCGCCCATCGCCAGGCCGCCGAGCACGGCCGTGACCAGGTCGCCGGGGCGGTGCCCGAGGGCGGCGGTCACCGCGAGGATCGTGAGGGTCCCCGCCCAGGCGGGCAGGGTCAGCCGGTCGGGGAGCCTGCGGACGGCCGTGTCGACGAACGCGAGCGGAACCGCCAGTACGGCCAGCCAGCCGAAGGCCAGCAGTTCCCCGGGAGGCCCGCCCGGTCCACCCGCCTCCCCGGTGGGAACCGCCACCGCCGCCAGGTCCGCCAGGAGCAGCGCGGTGATCAGTTCGACGGAGAACGGCGGCGGCCCGATCTCGGCCGAGCAGGCCGGGCAGCGGCCCGTGGACGGCAGGACCGCCATGCCCGGCCCGCCCGGGAGGGCCGGCCTCCCCCCTCCCCGCGGAGCGGCCGCCCTCCGTCGGTTCCCCCGGAGCGCGTCCCCGCCGGCTCCGGGAACGAGGCGGGCGGCGCAGGCCGGGCAGTGGGCGCGCGGCGGCCGGCCGTGCTCCACCGAGTGGCGGAACACCGCGGCGCGTTGCAGGCCGCCTGCGACCAGGGCGAGCGCGATCAGGGCGAGCGCGGCCGGCGGGACGGTCCACCAGGGGGAGATCACCGCTCGACCATAGTCCGGCCGAACTTTCCGTGTCCGCCGGGCGCCCCAGGTATGACGTGCGACGTCATTGACGGAGCCGGAGCCGATCATGGACGCTGGTGACCACTTCCGCCCGGAGGAGGGGATCGCGTGGACAGGGACCGCTTCGCACGGCTGCCCGCCGTCATCGCGTCCCTGATCCTGCTCCCCGTCCTGCTGGAGATCGTCGCCTGGTACATCGAGGGCGAGGAGTACGACGTCTCGCGCGCCGTCACGGTCGTCGTGGTGATCGTCTCCCTCGCGCTGCTCGCCACGGTGATCGGCCGGATCCGGGCGCGGCTGCCGGTGCTGATGGTGGCCGCGCTGACGGTCACCGCGGCCGGTGAGGGCGTGCTCGGGCTCGTCGCCGCGTTCGGCCCGGTGCTGGGGCGGAGCGGCGTCCCGGGCGAGCTGCACGGGCTGATCACCACCGGGGTGAGCGCCTTCGCGTTCGTCACCGGCGTCTACCTCCTCATCCAGTACCGCAGGGGCCTCTACCTGCCCTACCTGGAGGCCGGGATGGGCCCGCCGCCCAGCGCCACCAAGCGGAAGGTCATCGGCGAGTCGGAGATCCTGATCCGCACCCTGCCGGGGATCGGCCCGTCGGTGGAGAAGTCGCTCGGCAGCTGCGTCGCCATGCTCGACCAGGACGACCTGCACTTCGTCGCCTACTACGCCGACGGGCGCTGCTGCTTCTACACCGACGTGCTCGACGACGCCGACCTGGCGCACTTCTTCCACGACACCGACCAGGAGGAGCGCCGGGAGGTCTACCTGAAGGCCGGCCACCAGCTCGACTGGCTCACCGGCCGGCTCAACCGGCAGTTCCGGCGGATCGAGGGCGGCATCCTCATCCGCACCGTCCTCGACGTCGAGCGCGGCGCCCTGTACTTCTACTGGATCGACGAGACCCGCTACCTGATCGGCGTGACCCTGGACCAGCGCAAGGTGGACATCGCCGACGACAAGATGGCGAGGCTGGTGGACATGATCCGCGGCCATTTCACGCTTCCCCCGATCAACCAGCGCGAACGCCCCCCGAACCCCGCGGAGCAGGGAGGCCGGCTGCGGTCCATCTCAAGGAGTGAGCCTTGGCCCGAATCGGGCTCCTGATCGTCGTCGTCGGCCTCGGCTGGCTCGCCGCCGAACTCGGCGGGCTGGACGGCCTCGAGCATTCCTCCGTCTACGTGCTGTTCAGCAGCCTGCTGCTGGCCATCGGCCTGTACGGCAGCACGCACGGCATCGACCGCGCCGAGGCCAGGGAGCACACGCGGCTGATCGTGCTGGCCGTCACCGTGGGGGTGGTCCTCAAGACCGCGTTCATCACCGGGGTCGTCCACCTGGTCTCCGGCGACCCGCGCGCGCTGATCATGGCGGTGGTGGTCGCCCAGATCGACCCGCTCTCGGTCGCCTCCGTAATGCGGGACGACCGGCTCTCCGGCCGGGCCAAGACGATTCTGGGGGCCTGGTCCTCCTTCGACGACCCGGTGACGATCATCCTGGCGGTGTACGCGGCGGCGCTGGTGAGCGGCTCGGGCGGCGGCGGGCTGTCGGCGGCCTACTTCGCCGACCTGGGGTTGAACGCCCTGTTCGCGCTGGTCGCCTACCTGGTGTGGCGGCTGGTCAGGACCGCCCCGCCGGTGCTGAGCTACGTGGCGGCGGTCACCGCGGTCGTCTCGGCCGCGTGGAGCTCGCTCATGCTCGGCCTGGCGACCGCCGGGCTCTACCTCCGGCTGCCGGACTCACGCTGGCTGGCCCGCGCGGTGAGCGCGGCGTTCGCGCTCTCGGCGTTCCTGATGGGACTGCTGCTGGTGGGCGGGGCGAACATGAGCATGGGCGTGCTGCTCGGGCTGACCGCGTTCGCCGCCCAGATGCTCGCCGCGCTGGTGCTCACCCACGGCCTGCCGGTGATCGACCGGGTCCACCTCGGCCTGGCCCAGCAGAACGGGGTCACCGCGGTCATCCTCGCCCTGGTCTTCGAACGTGACTTCGGCGGGTTCGTCGCGGTGATCGCCCCGGCGATCCTGACGATCAACCTCGTCCACGTCGTGGCCAACCGAACCGCCGACGCCTGGGGGCCCCGGCATCCCCGGGGGCCTCTGCCATCCGCGCCACGGTGATCCCGGGGACCCCGGCGGCCAGCTCGTCGAGGGTCCCCGACTCCACGGCGGCGAAGGCCGCGAGCACGCCTCCCTCGATCACGAACGGCACCGGCCCGGCCACGTCGACCACCACGGCGGCGGCCTTCTCCTGCGCGGCGGCCCGGCAGACCTGCGGGACGGTGGCCTGGATGGGCCGGGCGTCGGGGCGCCAGCGCCTGAGCGGTTCGGTCCCGGTGAAGGCGAGCACCGCTTCGCGGCCGTCCTTGCCGACGAGTTTCGGCAGGGCCATCTCGCTCTCCTTCTCCTGCCGGAGCCCGTGCTCGCCGACCTCGGAGCCGATCAGCAGGGCCACCACGGGGACCAGCAGGCGGGCGCCGCTCAGCGCGGCGACCACCTCGCCGGGACCGGCCGTACCGGCGGAGAAGGCGGCGAGCGCGGACGCCGCGGAGGCGTCGGCGCCGCCGTCGTCGTCGGGGACCAGGGGCTGCGGAATGCTCGGCACGAACCGCGAGCCTACCGGGGGCCGGTGGAGGGGCGGGACACGCGGTGGGTTCCCCGTCCCGGAGCCGCGCCGGTCCCGGGGCGCACGGCTCCCCGGTCCCGGAAAGTCGGGACATGGGACCCATGCGGCCGGGCCCGCGGGCGGGCCAGGATGCTCTCACCGGACAGGGAGGGCAGGCCATGATGGGATCGGCCGAGAACGGCACCCGGCTCGGGGAGTCGCGGCTCGCGCGGGCGACCCGGTACACGGTGGAGGCGACGGCCTTCGTCGCGGCCCTCGCGGTCGTCTACGCGCTGTGGAGGTGACCGGCCCCTCCGGTGGGGGTACGGCCGCGCGGGAGGCGCGGCCGTACCCTCCCCGGAGGAGGGCGGCGGGGGTCAGCCGAGGTCGGCGATGGCGGCCACCGGGCCTCCTCCGCTCGGCCCCTGGTGCACGGCGGCGACGCTGACGAAGACCGCCGGGTCGCCGGTGACCGAGGCCGCCACTCCGCCGACGGTCGCCTTGATCTGGCGGTGCCAGTGCACGTCGGAGTCGTCGAGCATGATGTTGCGGCGGCCCCGGACATGGCCGGAGGGGTCGGCCTCGCACTTCATGAAGACGTTGACCAGGCGGCCCTTCAGGTCGGAGGGGTGCGGGCGCTCGGGCAGCTCGATGCCGCTGGAGCGGATCGCCTCCCAGATGCCGTCGGCGTCCAGCGCGTCCTTCATCACCGAGTGGCCGATGCGGTAGCGCCCGCCGATGCCGCGGACGTTGCCGACGACCACGATCTGGGCGCGGTCGAGTTCGACCCCGCTGGAGCAGGAGGCGACCGAGGAGTACAGCGACAGGTCCCGGTGGATCTGCTCGGCCGAGGGCATCTCGATCTCGCCGAGGGCGACGGCGATGCCGAGCGCGGTGGTGGAGTTGGAGATGTCCATGGACGGGCCGGTGTCCTCGGTCACCACGTCCTTGCCGCGCGACTTGGCGTCGTTGATGGTGGCCAGCGTCAGCAGCGGTGTCTTGGTCTGCACGTAGTGCACGTCGGCGGGGTCGTCGATCCCCGCGGTCTTCATGGCCTCGCGCACCCCGGCCGCGACCTTCTCCACCATGGCGGGGCGGCCGATGTCCTCGGGCAGGATGACCTCGCTCATCGCGATGCCGACGCTGACGCGCGGCTCGTCGCCCGGCTCGGCGCCCGGTTCCGGGGCGGTGGTGGCGAAGACGGTGGCGTGCGGGCTGAGCACGCCGTCGGTGCCGCCGGACCACACCAGCGGGACGCTCTCGGGCGCCGGGTGGCCCTTGGCGGCGAGCACCTCGCGGAAGGCGCGGTCGGCCAGGATCCGGGTGTAGTCGTTCACCCCTCCGTTGCCCTCGGTCTTGCCGATCACCGCGAGCACCCGGTGCGCCTCGATCACCCCGTCGTCGATGAGCTTCGCCAGCCCGGAGGCGTCGGTCACGCTCTCGATGGGCACCTTGCGCACTTCGATCGGTTCCGGCATCACAGCCACCTTCCAGTCGGTCGTCTCGGCTTCCGCACCGTTTGCTTCCGCACCGCTCACTTTCGCACCGCTCACTTCCGCACCACGGTCCCGGCCTGCCCGGTGACCGCCTCGGCGATGTTCTCCAGCGAGGTGATGACCGCCCGGTCGCCGCCGTGCTCGACGAAGCGCAGGGCCGCCTCCACCTTCGGGCCCATACTTCCCGCGGCGAAGTGCCCGGCGGCGTGCAGCCCGCGGAGCTCGGAGGCGGTGATCGGGCCGATGGGGCGGGCCTGCGCCGTACCGAAGCCCACGACGGCCTGCGGCACGTCGGTGGCGATCACCAGCCGGGCGGCCCGCACGGTCCGGGCCAGCAGGGCCGCGGCCAGATCCTTGTCGATGACGGCCTCGACCCCGGTCAGTCTCCCGTCGGGGCCGCGGACCACGGGCACGCCCCCGCCGCCCGCCGCCACGACGACGAACCCGGCGGCCATCAGCGCCGCCACGGCGGGCGCGTCGAGGATCTGCAGCGGCTCCGGGGAGGGCACCACCCGGCGCCAGCCCCGCTCGAAGCGCCGCCAGGTCTGGCCGAGCGCCTCGAAGCGGCGGGCCTCGGCCTCGGTGAAGTAGCGGCCGATGGGTTTGACCGGGTCGCCGAAGGCCGGGTCGGCGGGGTCGACGAGCGTGCGGGTGACCACGACGGAGGCGCGGCCGTCGAGGGCGTTGAGCACGAGCGCGCCGATCGTCGCCTGGGTCTGCGCCCCGCACCAGTCGAGCGGCACCGGGGGCACCACGTCCGCGGCGAGCTGGTTCTTCAGGATCAGGTTTCCCACCTGCGGGCCGTTGCCGTGGGTGAGGACGACCTGGTGGCCCGCGGCGATCAGCGCGGCGGCGTGCCGCATCGCCCCCTCGACGGCGCGGCGCTGGTCCTCCGGCGTCGCGCTCCCGTCCGAGGCCGTCATGGCGTTGCCGCCGAGCGCGATCACCACACGTTCACCCACAGGGGCGACGGTAACGGCCCGCCCGCCCCGCCCTCATGGGCGGTTGTCGCCCAACGGCCAGGGATTCTTCGGCAGAACCCGCCATCCGAGGGGGCGGCGCTCCGCTGCCGGAGTTGTACGGCCGTGCCAAGTTCGCCGGGCAAGCGGTGCGGCGGGGCCATAGAACCGGGCGGGGCCCGTGGGCGAGGCTGCATCTTCCGGGTCCCTTCGGAGGAGAGATCGCGTGGGGCAGCTCCGTCTCGGCCAGATCGCCGTGGTCATCCTGTGTGTCGCGGTCGGGCTCGCGGTGCTCGTCTTCGCCGCCGACACGATGGTGGGCCGGGAGGCGACGCCCGAGCCGCCCAGGACCGACCGGGTCGCCGAGGCCAGGAGGATGGCCTCGGAGGGGCTCTCCGGCGCCAACGACTTCGACTGCCGGCCCCGGGAGGCCACGCCGTACCCGGTGGTCCTGGTGCACGGGGCCAAGAGCACCGGGGCGGTGACGTGGCCGGTGGCGGCGCCGTACCTGAGCAAGCAGGGCTACTGCGTCTTCGCGCTCGACTACGGGTGGAGCAGGTCGATCAGGGAGTCGGCGCAGGCGCTGGGGATCTTCGTGGAGGGGGTGCTCCAGGCGACCGGGGCCGAGAAGGTGGCCGTCGTCGGGCACAGCCTCGGCGGGGTCGTGCCCCGGGCGTACATGCGTTTCGACGGCGGGGCGGGGAAGGTCGCCGAGCTCGTCACGCTGGGCGCGCCGCACCACGACCTCACCGAGGAGCTGAGCAGGAGCTGCGGGTGGGAGACGGTCTGCGACGAGCTGCGCCCGGGCTCCGAGCTGATGAAGGCGCTCGGCAGCCCCTCGATGGTCGAACCCGGCGTGAGCTACACCGCCCTCGGGCTGAAGGCCGAGCAGGAGGTCGCCTCGACCTTCATCGAGGGCCCGCCCGAGCAGGTCGGCAACCGGCTGCTCCAGGACGACTGCCCGCTCAAGGGGCTCGTCGAGGGCGCCATCGGGCACAACCTGGAGACGCTGGACCCGGTGATGCTCTCCTACGTCAACAAGGCGCTGGAGGTCCCCGGGCCGCTGCCCGAGGACTACCGTCCCGACTGCTTCGCGCTCATCATCTGAACGACCTCGGCGACCACCCGCTCCCGCAGGGGCTGCAGGTAGAAGTGGTCGCCGGGGAACGTCGTCAGGGTGAAGCCCGAGACCGTGCACGCCTCCCAGGACTTGGCCTGGGCCGCCGTGACGACCGGGTCGGCCTCGCCGACGAACGCGGAGATCGGGGTGCGCAGCGGGGGGCCGGGGCGGGAGCGGTGGTCCTCGATCAGCCGGAAGTCGCCGCGCACGTAGGGCAGGATGACCTCGCGCATCCCCCGGTGGGACAGGACCGCCGGCTCGGAGCCGCCCAGCCGGGCGAGCTCGGCCACCAGGCGGTCGTCGTCGTACTCGGAGAACCTGCGCCTCTCCCGGGGCTCGTGCGGCGCCGGGCAGCCCGAGACGAACAGCCGGACCGGGCCGAGGCCCTGCGCCTCCAGCAGGCGGGTGACCTCGTAGGCCAGCAGCGCGCCCATGCTGTGCCCGAACAGCGCCACACGCCGGTCCAGCAGGGGGGCGAGCGCCCCGGCGATCTCGGCGGCCAGCGCGTCGAGGCTCTCCGGGAACGGCTCCGCGAACCGGTCGGCCCGGCCGGGGAGCTGCACGCCGTGCAGCTCGACCGAGTCGGGCAGCAGGGCGGGCCACTCGCGGTAGGCGACGGCCGAGCCGCCGGCGTGCGCGAAGCAGACCAGGCGGGTGGTCGCCCCCGGCCGGGGGCGGGGGCAGCGGAGCAGGGTCATCGGGGCGTGCTCCCCGCGCCGGGGACCGTACGGGGCCGGGCGGGGGGTCCACCGGTCGCTGGCGCTCCGGCGGGGAGAGCGCGGATCGCGCCGGCCGCGGAGGGGAGGCCGGCGGGGCTCATTCGCCCATCGCCCGGATCAGGCTGCTGGGCCGCATGTCGGTCCAGTTCGTCTCGATGTGGTCCAGGCAGGCCTGCCGGGTGTCCTCGCCGAAGGCGACGGTCCAGCCCGCCGGGATCTCCGCCCAGGAGGGCCAGAGGGAGTACTGGCCCTCGTCGTTGACCAGTGCGAAGTAGGTGCCGTCGGGGTTCTCGAAGGGGTTGGTCATCGCAGTTCCTTCCTGAGCAGCTCGGCGATCTGCGCCGCCGGTCCGGGGTTCAGCATGCTCGCGTGGTCGCAGGCGACCGCGTGGTCGGTGATCGTTCCGGTGACGTACGGCTTCCAGTCGGCGGCCGTGGGGCTGTCCGCCTCGCGGCCGTGGGCGGCGGTGACGAAGAGCACGTCGCCGTCGAAGCAGCGCGGCTCGTACTCCTGGGAGATTTTCACACCGTTGCGGTAGTTGCGGTAGACCGCGAGCAATGTCTGCTCGTCGAGGGTGGCGTACCGGCCGCCCTGGTCCCGGACGAACGCGACGACGTCGTCGATCTCCCCCGAGCCGCGGTAGCCGATCGCGGCGAGCAGTTCGGGCAGCACGTCCCGCTCGTCCGGGCCGCCCTCCCGCCCCGGGTAGGCGTCGAGCACGGCCAGCAGCGCGACCTCCTCGCCGCTCTCGCGCAGCTCGACGGCCATGGCGTGGGCGATCAGGCCGCCCATCGACCAGCCGGCCAGCAGGTACGGCCCGCGCGGCCGGACGCGGCGGACCTGTTCGAGGTAGTCGCGGGCCATGGCCTCGATCGAGGGGGCGGTGTAGTCCGGCTCGGACAGCACCCTCGCCTGGAGGGCGTAGACCGGCTGGTCCGGGCCGAGGCGGCGGAGCAGGCCGGAGTACGGCCAGCCGAGGCCGGCGCCGGGGTGCACGCAGAACAGCGGCGGCGCGGCGCCCGTCCGGCGCAGCGGGAGCAGGATCTCGCGTCCCGTGGAGGCGTCCGGGTCGCCGGGGCCGTCCGGGTCGTCCGGGGAGCCGGCGCGGGCCAGGGCCTCGGCCGTCTGACGGGCGAACACCTCGCGGGGGCTGATCTCCAGTCCCTCCCTCCGGGCTCGGGAGACGAGCTGGATGACCGCGATGCTGTCGCCGCCCAGGTCGAAGAAGCCGTCGTCGGCGCCGACCCGCTCCAGGCCGAGGACCTCGGCGAACAGGCGGCAGAACCGCTCCTCGCCGGGGGTTTCGGGGGCCCGTCCGGATGCGGGCACGCCCGGTTCCGGGAGGGCGGCGCGATCGACCTTGCCGTTCGGGGTGAGCGGCAGCGCGTCCAGGACCACGACCGCCTGCGGGACCATGTACTCGGGCAGGGTCTTCCCCGCGAACGCCCGCAGCTCCTCCGGCACGACGCCTCCGGCGGTGGTCCCGGCCGCCGGGACGTCCCCGGCGCCCTCCCGCCCGCCGCCCGCCGTGCGCTCCTCCACGCCCACCACGTAGGCGACCAGCCGGTTGTCCCGGGCCAGCACCGACACCTGCGCGACCGAGGGGTGCCGGGCCAGCACCGCCTCGATCTCGCCCGGCTCGATCCGGAACCCGCGGATCTTGACCTGCTGGTCGGCCCGGCCCAGGTACTCCAGCTCGCCCTCCGGCGTCCACCGGGCCAGGTCCCCGGTCCGGTACATCCGCCCGCCGTACGGGCAGGCCGTGAACCGCTCGGCGGTCAGCCCCGCCCGCCCGAGGTACCCCCGGGCGAGGCCCGCGCCGGACAGGTACAGTTCGCCGACCGCGCCCGGCGGGACCGGCCGGAGGAAACCGTCCAGCACGTGCGCCCGCATGCCGTCCATGGCCCGGCCGATGGGCGGCGCGCCCTCCCCGACCTCGGAGACCGCGTGGTAGGTGGCGTAGGTGGTGGTCTCGGTGGGCCCGTAGACGTGGCCGAGGACGGTGTCCGGGCAGGCGTCGCGCACCCGGCGCATGGCCGCGGGCGAGGCGGCCTCGCCGCCGGTGAGGACCTCCGCCAGGAGCGCGAACGTCCCCGGGTCCTCCTCCGCGACCAGGTTGAACAGGGCGGTCGTGATGAACAGCGCGGTCAGCCGGTGCTCGTGCGCGAGCCGGGCGAGCGCGGCCGGGTCGAGCTCGCCGGGCGGGGCGACGACGACCGTGCCCCCGGTCAGCAGCGGCACCCAGATCTCGTAGGTGGAGGCGTCGAAGGCGTGCGGCGAGTGCATCAGCACGCGCCGGTGCCTCCCGGTCCAGCACCGGTCGGCGGCGAGGGCGACGACGTCGCGGTGGCGTACGGCGACGCCCTTGGGCGTGCCGGTCGAGCCCGAGGTGTAGATCACGTAGGCGAGCTGGCCGGGGTGGACCCGTACGTGCGGGTCGTACTCCGGCACGAAGCCCGGGTCGTCGCCCGCGGCGGCGCCGGGAAGGTCCAGGCGGACCACCGCGGCTCCGTGGGCGAAGCCCGGCTCGCGGTCGGTGACCAGGACGGGCGCGCCCGTGTCGGCCATCACCCAGCTCATCCGCTCCGGCGGGTAGCCGTGGTGGACGGGCACGTACGTGCCGCCGGCCTTGGCGATCGCCAGGGTCGCCACGACCACCTCGGCCGACCGCTCCAGCAGCACCGCGACCGGGGTCTCCGGCCCCACCCCCAGCTCGGCCAGCAGGTGGGCGAGCCGGTTGGCCCGCCCGTTGAGCGCGGCGTAGGTGAGGGAGAACCCGTCACCGGCGACGGCCTCGGCGTCGGGGGTCCTCTCCGCCTGCTCGGCGAAGGCGCTCACGAGCGTCGCGTCCCGCCCGGTCTCCGCGTCCGCCGTCCCTCCCGGTACGGCCTCCGCCCCGACCAGGGCCCGCTCGTCGGCGGAGAGCAGGTCGAGCCGGGCCAGCGGCAGGTCGGGGTCGGCGGCGACGGCCTTGAGCAGCCGCGTCAGCCGGTTGAGCAGGCGCAGCGCCTCCGCGCGGGGGAAGACGTCCGGGCGGTGGTCCAGGCGCAGCGAGAGCCGCCCGCCCGGGACGACCGCCAGGGCGAGCGGGTAGTGGGTGGCGTCGCTCCCCCCGGCCCCGGTGAGCCTGAGCCCGTCGCCGACCTCGGCCGCCGCGGTGTCCGTCGGGTAGTTCTCCAGGACCGTCATCGTGTCGAACAGCGCACCGGAGCCGTGCCACCGCTGGATCTCCGCCAGGCCGAGGTGGTGGTGGGGCAGCAGGTCGGTCTGCTCCGCCTGGATCCGGGCCAGCAGCCCGGTCAGGGTCTCGTCGGGGCGGAGCCGTACCCGGACCGGGAGGGTGTTGATGAACAGGCCGACCATGCGCTCCACGCCGGGCAGCTCGGCCGGGCGGCCGGAGACGGTGCCGCCGAAGACGACGTCGTCGCGGCCGGTGAGCTGGGCCAGCAGCAGCGCCCACGCGCCCTGGACCGCGGTGTTGAGGGTGAGGGAGCGGGACCGCAGGACGGTGGTGAGCCGGTCGGTGAGCCCTTCGCTGAGGTGGGCCCGGACCCGGCCGGGGTCGGCCGGGGGCCCGCCCGCGAGGTCGGGGGCGACCAGCGTGGGCCCGTCGAGCCCGTCCAGGGCCCGGCCCCACGCCGCTCCGGCGGCGGCGCGGTCCTGCCGGACGAGCCAGGCCAGGTAGTCCTTGTACGGCGGGGCGGGCGGAGGCTCCGCGCCGGTGTAGAGGGCGAGGAACTCGGCGGCCAGGAGGGGGGTGGACCAGCCGTCGAGCAGGATGTGGTGGTTGGTGAGGACCAGCCGGTGCCGGTCCGGTGCGAGCCGTACCAGGGCGAACCGGAGCAGCGGCGGCCGGGCCAGGTCGAACCGGCGGGCCCGCTCCTCGGCCGCCACGGCGTCGGGGTCCCCGCCGGAGACCTCCCGCCAGGGGACCTCGACCCGGCGGTGGACGAGCTGGACGGGGTCGCCGCTCGCCCGCTGCCGGAAGGAGGCGCGCAGGTTGGGGTGGCGTGCGAGCAGCCTGGCGGCGGCGTCCCTGAGTCGCGCCGCGTCGAGCGGGCCCTCCAGTTCGAGGACGAGTTGGGCGGTGTAGACGTCGGGCGCGGCCTCGTCGAACACGGCGTGGAAGTACAGGCCCTGCTGGAGCGGCGAGAGCGGCAGGATGTCCTCGAGCTGGGATGCCGGGCCGCCGGTCGCCGGAGCGGCGGGGGCGGCCGGGATCACGGGGCCGGTGAGCGCCGGGGCGGCGGTGCCGGAGGTGGTGATCGAGCCGGTGGGTGTCATCGGGCGCTCCACTCCGCGTCGAGTTCCGCCGCGAACGCGTCGATCTCTTCCTGGCTGACGGGGACCAGCAGGTCCGAGGGGGTCAGGCCGCCGCCGGTGTGCAGGGACAGCCCGGTCAGCGCGGCGAACCACGCCTCGGCCAGCTCCCTGACCCGCTCTTCGGTGTACAGGCGGCCCGCCCATGACCAGGTCGCCCGCAGGCGCGGCCCCTCGGGCGTGTCCCGGGTGAGGGCGTTGACCTCCAGTGCGTGCGGCAGAGCGAGGCCGGGGTCGTGCCCGCCGCCCGCCGCGTCGGACTCGTCCGCCGGGGACCAGTCCGTCCCCGGGGCGGCCTCGACCCGGCCGAGGTAGTTGAAGGCCAGCTCCGGGGCCGGGTAGGTGCTCAGCCGGGCCGAGGTCCCGGGGTTGAGGTGGCGGAGCAGGCCGTACCCGATGCCGTTGTCGGGGATCGCCCGGAGCTGCTCCTTGACCCGTTTGATCGCCCGGCTCGCGGTGGGGCCGGGCAGGTCGCTCCAGTCCGCCGGGCCGGGGTCGAGCCGGACGGGGTACATGGTCGTGAACCAGCCGGCGGTCCTGGACAGGTCCACGCCGGGGAGGATCTCCTCCCTGCCGTGTCCTTCGAGGTCGAGCAGGATCGACTCCCGTCCGGTGCACCTGGCCGCGGCGAGCGCGAGCCCGGCGAGCAGCACGTCGTTGACCCGGCCGTGGAAGGCGGCGGGAACGGTGGTGAGCAGCGGTTCGGTGATCTCGGGGGGCAGTTCGAGGGTGAGGTGTCCCTGGGTGCCGAAGGTGTCCCGCGCCGGGTCCAGGCGACCGGGCTCGGCTCCCCGGGAATCCGGCAGGGCACCGCCCGTGCCCTGCGCCGCGTCCGGCCGGGCGCCGGGACCGTCCCCCTCCGGGCCGCACCCTGCGGCCGGTGCGTCCTCTCCCTGGTCCCGCCAGGCGGCGAGCGCGTCCTCCGCGCGGCCGTCCCCTTCCAGGATCCGGGTCCACAGGCCGAGCTCCCCCTCCCTGACCTGCGCTTCGGCGTGGAGTCTGCGGGCCCAGGTCCGGAACGAGGTCGGCACCGGATCCAGCACCGGCTCCTCCCCCCGGCCCGCCGCCTCCCACGCGGCGAACAGGTCCGGCAGCAGGATCCGCCACGACACCCCGTCCACCGACAGGTGATGGACCGTCACCACCAGCCGCCCCGACACCCCCGGCCCGGCGTCCAGCCACGCCACCTGCACCATCCGCCCGCACGCGGGATCCAGCCCCGCCCGCGACCGCGCCGCCTCCCGCGCCACTGCGGCGGCAAGATCATCCGCCGTCTCCACCCGGCGCACGCACCCGGCCGCCGCCACCGCCCCCGCCGGCAGCACCTCCAGGCCCCCGACGGGTTCCCCCGGCCGGGGATTGCTCTCGGCGATATTCATTGCCGAGAGCAATCCCCGGCAGACCAGCCGCAACGTGTCGTGCCGGTCGAGTACGGCCTGCACCGCCGCGGTCAGCGGCTCCAGCCCCAGACCCGGCGGCACCCGCAGCACCACCGTCTGGCTGAAGTCGTCCGTCGGGCCGGGCAGCTCGCTCAACCAGTGCATGATCGGTGTGGGCTGCACCGGGCCGGTCCCGGCTCCCTCCGGCTCGACCTCGACCCCCTCCTCCTCCACCGCCACCAATGCCAAAGCCTGCACACTCTGATGCCGGAACACATCCTTCGGCGAGAACACCAATCCCGCCTGCCGGGCCCGCGCCACCAACCGGATCGCGCTGATGCTGTCCCCGCCCAGATCGAAGAACCCGTCATCCACCCCCACCGAGCCCAACCCCAAAACCTCGGCGAACACCCCCGCCAGAACCGCCTCCCGACCCGTGGACGGCCCCCGCCCCGACACCGCCACCCCCGGCACCGGCAACGCCGCCCGATCCAGCTTCCCGTTGCCCGTCAACGGCAACGCCCCCAGCACCACCACCGCCGCCGGCACCATGTACTCCGGCAACCGCTCCCGCACGAAGGACCGCACCTCCTCCGCTGACAGAGCGGTCCCGTTCTCCGGCGCGCGCTCCGGTGATGCCGCCCCCTCCGCCACATCCCGTGGCGACTCCGCCGGTACGGCGCGCATCCCGGCCGACCCCTCCGCCGCCGGACGGCCCGCGCCCGGCGCCCCCACCACGTACGCCACCAGCCGCCGGTCGCCCGGCCGGTCCTCCCGCACGACCACCGCCGCCTCCACCACCCCCGGATGCGACACCAGAACCGCCTCGACCTCCCCCGGCTCGATCCGGAACCCCCGCACCTTCACCTGCTGATCGGCCCGCCCCAGATACACCAACCGGCCATCCCGCCCCCACCGCGCCAGATCCCCCGACCGGTACATCCGCGACCCCGGCCCCCCGAACGGACACGCCACGAACCGCTCCGCCGACAACCCCGCCCGCCCCGCATACCCCCGCGCCAGACCCGCCCCCGCCACATACAACTCCCCCACCACCCCCACCGGCACCGGACGCAACCACTCATCCAGCACGAACACCCG